>CAWFHJ010000020.1:0-202853 GCA_963815585.1 uncultured Actinomycetota bacterium
TGCCGCCTACGCGGTCATCCTCTCGCCTGTCGCCTTCGCGCACACGGCGACCGAGAGCGGTTTCGTCACCATGGCCACAGCAGCTGCCCTGGCCACCCTTCTGCTGGTTCGAGGACGCACCTGGGGACGTTGAACCGTTCCCAGACGTGCAACGGCGACCCGGCCGGCGAAGTCCTCGCCGGTCGGGTCGAAGCCGCGACCAGCACGAGGTCTGAGCCCGCGTCCTACCGCCGCGATCGGACTAGCCGCAAGTGCATAGCAACGCTTGGGAATGGCCCGATGTGCGATAGATGACCTCCCCGCTCTAGACAATGGCCTTCCGAACGCCCAGACTCCTAACTATGTTAGGCATTCCGAACCGCGATAGGGTGGCCGAGCGGCGCGCAGAGACGCGGCGGGAGATCATCGACGCTGCTTGGGACGTGGCGCGGACCCACGGTCTGGCCCAGCTCACCCTCCGCGACGTCGCGCACCGGGTCGGTATGAAGGCCCCGTCGCTCTACTCACACGTGGAGTCCAAGAACGCGATTTACGACACGATGTTCGCCCAGGCGTGGAGCGAGTGCCGCGACGTGATGCTAGCCGCGGAGAAACGCTGTCCGCCGGATGCCCGTGGAGCGCTGCACGTTTACGCGCGTGCCTTCTTCGACTTCTCCGTCAGTGACCTGACCCGGTTCCAGCTCATGAACCAGCGCACCATCCCTGGCTTCGAACCCAGCCCCGAGGCCTACGCACCGGCGGTGCTGACGCTCGAGGGTCTGCGTGATCGCCTTGCCAGGCACGCCATCACCGCCCAGGAGGACATCGACCTCTACGTCGCCCTGGTGGGCGGCCTAGCGGACGCGCAGCTCGCCAACGACCCAGGCGGGGACCGTTGGTCTCGGCTGCTCGTCCGCGCCATCGACATGTACCTGCATGACCTCGGCATCGAGACAGAAGACCCACTCACATCCACACAGGAAGCCGGCACCCGACGATGACCACGCAGACCCAGCAGGACCCTACGAAGCAGGACCCGCGCATGCCGCTGCTTGAACGCGACGTCGCCATGCGCCTCGCCACCACCGAGTACGAACGTGTTGCCGTCCAGTTCGAGAGCCTGACCCCGGAGCACTGGGCTCTGCCGACCGACTGCCCCGACTGGGACGTGCGAGCGTTGGCCGGACACATGTTGGGCATGATGCAGATGATCGCGAGCATGCCCGAGATGATCCGCCAGCAACTGGCGGCCAAGCGGCGTGCCCAACGCGAGGGCCGCGTGATGATCGATGCGCTCACAGCGCTCCAGGTGGAGAAGAACGCCGACCTGACCATCGATGAGCTGACTCAGCAGGTGCGAACCCTCGCCCCGAAGGCCGTCAAGGCGCGACGACGCGCGCCTCGTGTGATCAGAAAGCAGACCATGCCGGACCAAGACGAGTGGTGGACGATGGGCTACCTGTTCGACGTGATCTTGACCCGTGACCCATTCCTGCACCGCGTCGACATCGCGCGTGCCACCAAAATCCCGATGACCGCGACCGCCGAGCACGAAGGGACCATCGTCGACGATGTCGTGGACGAGTGGTCCGGTCGCCACGGGGCCGCCTACGACCTCGAGCTGACCGGACCGGCTGGCGGGCACTGGCAACACCGCAACGGCAAGGACAGCAGCGAGCACATCAACATGGATGCCTTCGACTTCTGCCGCGCGCTCAGTGGCCGGACACACGCCGAGGGACTACTCAGAACCCAGGTGCCTTTCTGAACACGCAGTGAGCCTCGAATCAGTTGTCAGTCAACTCACCGCCCTTGCTCGTATCGAGGATCCGGGCGTTCCGGAGGCGCGTCACAGCGCCGCCTTCGATCAGTACTCGTGAAGCCCAGCGCGCCTGCTTGCGAGGTGTAGTCGCCAGGCGCCATGGTCGCAGCCGCTAGCCGACGTCGAGGCTGTTGGCGCGCAGGGCGGCCACCGCTGCGTTCGGATCGGGAACGGTGATGGTGACGGTGCGACCACTGAGCAGCCGGAGTCGCAGCGCGGGACCGCTTCGTACGGTGCACACCGTCCGCCAGGGCGTCCACCAGAATCCATAGCTCACGGAGTACCAGGGAATCTCGACCACCCACGCGTCCTGGATGTCGTCCAGCGCGTACCGCGCTCGAGGCCAGCCCCCGAACCCCCAGTGGACTCCCACGCCTCGGGCGCCGCACGTGGCCCGGACGTCCGAGGCCGTGATCACCTCGGCGAGGAAGCCGACGAGGGCCAACAGCAGGACCACCGCACCGGCGCTCGGCGACGAGCCGGACCAGAGGCCCATGGCGATCAGGGGGATCAGCAGGAGTCCGCTGACGACGACGCTCGACCAGTTGGTCGCCCGCCCGGTGTAGACAACGGTGTTCATCGCATCTCCTTGATCAGGGTGACGACATCGTCGGAGTCCAGTCCGTACCGACGAGCGAGCTCGAGGACCGACTGGACGGCGTCACGGATCGGCGCGAGGTCGCCGGCTCTCGCGGTTCCCGCGATACGAGCACCACGTCCGCGGCGAAACTCGAGGATCCCCGCCTCCCGGAGCTCTCGGTACGCCGCCAGGACGGTGTTGCGGTCCACCGACAACGCTGCGGCGAGCTCGGTCGCTGGAGGGAGCTGTTCGCCGACCGCGAGCTCCCCGCCGTGCACACTGCGCAGGACGCAGGCAGCCACCTGGTCCTGCAGGCGTTGCGATGACGAGTGATCAATCCTCCACTGCATGGTGCTAATAGTACTAGCACCATCTAGCCTTATCAACGAGCTTGAGCCATCTACCTTGGAGCATGTCCGCGCAGCGGACCGCGTCACTGGATTCGGTTCGTGAAGGCCCAGTCGAGGCCATCCTCACCCTGGCTGTCCATCGTGGCATCGCGTTGCAGTCCGACCTTGAGCGCCACGTTCTGACTGGACCGGTTGTCCGGTCGCACGCGGGCCACGATCATTTCCGCCGGCATCTCGTCCAAGACCCTCGACAGAACGGCCGCGGCGGCCTCGGTGGCGAAGCCCCGTCCCCACACCTCCGGCACGAAGCGATAGACCAGGTTCAACGCGGGGCCTCCGTGAATGAGCATTCGCTTCACCCCGGCATAGCCGATGATGCAGTCCGAACCGACCTCACGGACGCACCAGTAGCCGAAGCCGTGCTCCTCCCAGTGGCGGACCCAACGAGCCACCAGCTCAACCGTCTCGCAGCGGTCCGCAAGCCGGTCGGACGGGTTGTGCTCAACCGTGCGTGGGTCTCCGAGGATCGCGAACACCATCGCGGAATCGGTTGACATGGGCCGGGCCAGCCGTAGCCGCTCAGTCCTCATGTCCTGTGCGCCCACCGCTAGAGGATCCCATGCCCCGGCCTCGGACAATTGCGTGCTGAGCTCGCCCGACACCTCGTGCTGATCGGAACCTCGCGCGACGTCAGCGTCACTCCACCGCTGGTGGCGAGCTGGGCTGGACCTGGGAACCAGCTGGGGCTCATGGGGCGCTGGTCGGGCTTCGGCATACTGGCGCGGGTGACGTTGCCGACCGTGGGTGCAGTTCGGGTCGGGACGTCATGGCGGGGGCTGTTGCTGGTCTCGATGGCAGGCATCGTGTGGGGCACGATTGGTCCGGGTGTGCAGCTCATTCACGATCGCTCTGGACTGGCGCCGCTCACCATCAGTGCCTACCGCGCATTGATCGCCGTCGCCGTCCTCCTCGGCTTCTCCCTCGCGACAAGACGGCTGACCAGCTCTTGGTCGTCGGCCCGCAACCAGTGGCGACGGGTCGCAGTGGTGGGTGTCCTCACCGCGGCCTTTCAGATGCTCTTCTTCGTCGCAGTCGTCGCGACCGGCGTGAGCGTGACAACCGTTGTCTGCCTCGGGTTCGCGCCCGTCCTGCTGCTAGCGCTTCGCAGCGCCCAAGAGCGACGACTTCCCTCGGCCGGACGCGGCGTCCCCGTCATCGCAGCCGTGATCGGACTCCTGCTCGTGAGCCTCACGAGAAGTCCCGTCGAAGGAACCTCATCGCCGGTCCTCGGCATCTTCGCCGCGCTGGGTTCCGGAGCGGCGTACGCGCTGTCGGCTGAAGTGGCCGGCCCCCTCACCCGCCGGCTGGACACGCTGACTGTCACCACCGCGACCATGTCCGTCGCCGCCGCCGTGCTGGTTCCCAGCGGCCTCGTGCTGGCTCTGGTGCGGGGTGACACCCTGACCACGTCCAACATCTCCTCGTGGCTGCTCATGGGCTACCTGGGAGTCGTCACCATGGCCGTCGCCTTCGCGTTGATGTTCACCGGGCTGCGCAGTACTCCCAGTGGGTCGGCGGTGATCGCCACGCTTCTCGAACCAGTCACCGCGGTCCTGATCGCCGTGCTCTTCCTCGGCGAGACCCTCACCACCACGGGCATCGTCGGATCGCTGCTGATCGTGGCCACCATCGCCAGCCTCGGACGACAGCTGGGTGATCCGCCACCGCAGTGACGACCGGAAGCCATCCGGGCTCCTCCTCGGTTGCTTGGGAAGCCCGAGGGACCGCCTGGGTGCTCCCTGGTCCGCTCCGTCCGGGTTGCCCACCGGATGGGCATGGAGGCGCTCGAGGTGGCGCCGCAGTAGCCTCACAGGCGTGACAGTCTCGCGACGAGGAATCCGAGAGCGGGCCGTAGAGTCCAGTGGCCCGAGGTTGTTCCATCGGGTTGCGATCGTGAATCGCGGCGAGGCTGCGATGCGGCTGATCCACGCCGTCCGCGACCTCAACGCGCAAGGTGGTGCGGCACCGATCCAGACAGTCGCGCTCTACACCGACGAGGAACGTACGGCGATGTTCGCGCGCGAGGCCGACGAGGCCTACTCGCTGGGTCCCGCCGCTGCACGCCCGTACATCGACCTGGCCGTCCTCGAGCGCGTGCTGGTCGAGTGCGCGGCAGACGCGGTCTGGGTCGGGTGGGGGTTCGTCGCTGAGGACCCCGCGTTCGCTGAGCTGTGCGAGCGCCTCGGCGTCACGTTCATCGGTCCGAGCGCCGACGCGATGCGCCGGCTGGGCGACAAGATCGGGTCCAAGCTCCTCGCGGAGGAGGTCGGTGTGCCGGTCGCGCCGTGGAGCGGAGGCGGCGTCGACACGTTGGAAGCGGCGCTGGCCGCTGCCGAACGCATCGGCTACCCGCTGATGCTCAAGGCAACCGCGGGCGGGGGTGGCAGGGGCATCCGCCGGGTCGACTCAGCCGTTGAGCTCGAGGACGCCTACCAGCGCACCCGCGACGAGGCCGAGCGCGCCTTCGGGAGCGGCGTGGTCTTCCTCGAGCGCCTGGTGACCGGGGCACGGCACGTCGAGGTCCAGCTGATCGCGGACTCTCACGGCACGGCGTGGGCGGTCGGCGTCCGCGACTGCAGCCTGCAGCGGCGCAACCAGAAGGTGATCGAGGAGTCGGCGTCGCCGCTGCTCGACCAGGGCCAGACCGACGAGCTCAAGGCGTCCGCCGAGCGGCTGGCCGTCGAGGTGGGCTACGTCGGCGCCGGGACGGTCGAGTTCCTCTACCACCCGGGTGAGCGGTCCTTCGCCTTCCTCGAGGTCAACACGCGCCTGCAGGTCGAGCACCCCATCACCGAGGCGACGACGGACCTCGATCTGGTCGCGGCGCAGCTGCACGTGGCGGCCGGTGGCCGGCTCGAGGGACCGAAGCCGCTCGAGCGGGGGCACGCCGTCGAGGCCCGGCTGAACGCCGAGGACCCGGACCGCGACTTCGCCCCGTCGCCCGGCCGGATCGCACTGCTCGACCTGCCCTCGGGGCCGGGCATCCGCGTCGACACCGGCGTCGGCGAAGGTGACACCATCCCCGCCGACTTCGACTCGATGATCGCCAAGATCATCGCCTACGGCCGCACCCGCGACGAGGCCCTGGCCCGGCTGCGTCGGGCGATGGCGGAGACCACCGTGGTGATCGAAGGGGGTAGCACCAACAAGAGCTTCATCCTCGACCTCCTCGACCAGTCCGAGGTTGTCGACGGCGAGGCCGGTTGGGCCGACACCAGCTGGATCGACCGGGTCCGCGCCGAGGGGCGGCTGGTCGTGCACGAGCACTCCGGCATCGCCGTCGTCGCGGCTGGCATCGAGGCGTACGAGGACGAGGCGCAGGTCGAGATCACCCGGTTGCTGGAGAGCGCCCACGGAGGCCGTCCCCAGGTGCAGCACAAGGTCGGCCGGCCGGTCGACTTCAAGCTGCGCGGCACCGCGTACAAGGTCACCGTGATCCAGATCGGTCAGCACCGCTTCCGGGTCGGTGTGGCGGCGGGCGGTGTCCAGCACGTCGTGGTCGCCGACGTCGAGCGGCTCGACGAGTTCCACAGCCGGATGACCGTCGGTGACCAGCGTTACCACCTGGTCACCGCCACCCATGGGCCCGTCTACACGGTCGAGGTCAACAACGTCGCCCACCGGGTCAGCCGCGACGAGGGTGGGGTGCTCCGCTCACCGGCGCCCGCGCTGGTCGTCGCCTCTCCCGTCGCGGTCGGCGACCTGGTCGCGGCAGCGGCTCCGGTCCTGGTCCTCGAGAGCATGAAGATGGAGACGGTGCTGCGCGCGCCGTTCGCGGCCCGGGTCCGCGAGCTCCTGGCTCCGACCGGGAGCCAGGTCGAGACCGGTGCCCCGCTGGTACGTCTCGAGCCCGTCGAGGAGGACGCCTCCGAGGAGGCGCCGCCGCCCGAAGAGGCCGGACCGGTCCTCGACCTGCCGCCCGCTGTGCCGGCCACCTCCGCGCGGGAACGCGCCGCACGAAGCCGGGACGACGTCTCGGCGATGGTCATGGGGTATGACGTCGACCCGAGCGAGGACGGCGACGTGGTCGCCGACTATCTCGCTGTCCGCGACCAGCTCGTCGAGGCGGGTGTCGACGTGGTGACCGACGAGATGGAGCTCCTCGGCCTGTTCGCCGACCTCGCCGACCTCAGCCGCAACCGTCCCGTCGGGGAGGACCTGCACACCGAGCTGCGGGTGCACAGCCCGAAGGAGCACTTCCACGCCTTCCTCCAGAGCCTCGACGTGGACCGGAGCGAGCTCCCCGAACAGTTCCGCGATCGGCTGACCCGGGTGCTCGCCCGGTACGGCGTGACCGGCCTGGACCGGACCCCGCAGCTGGAGGAGGCGGTGTTCCGCATCTTCCTGGCGCAGCAGCGCCCCGCGCCTGAGGTGCGTCTGGTGACCGAGCTGCTCCAGCGATGGATCGTCGAGCCGCCCCCGGCCGAGGACCTGGCCGGCCCGGCGCGCGGCCTCCTCGAGCGGCTTGTCAGATCCACCCAGCTCCGGTTCCCGGTGATCGGCGACCTGGCCCGCAGCACTCGCTTCCGCTGGTTCGACCAGCCGCTGGTCGACGCTGAGCGCTCAACCGTGCTGGCGGGAGTCCGGGACGAGGTGGCAGCCCTCGCGGCGGAACCCGAAACGCCGGACCGAACCGCACGGCTGGAGGCGCTGGCTGCGATTCCGGAGCAGATCGTGCGGTTCCTCGCGGAGCGGCTGGAGGGCGGCGTCGCGGAGCAGGAACCGATGCTCGAGGTGCTGGTGCGCCGGCACTATCGCGAGCACGATCTGCACGGACTGCGGTCCTTCGTGCGCGCCGGTCGCACGTTTGCGGTGGCCGACTACGTCCTCGACGACCGGCCCACCCGGGTGGTCTCCACCGTCGGCACCATCGCGGAGCTCAGCAGTGCGGACAGCTCGGTGGTCACGGCCCTCGGCGACGAGGTCGCCACCAGTCCAGCCGATCACCAGGTGGTGCTCGACCTCTACCTGCACTGGCCGGACGCGCCGGACGTGCCCGACCGGGCCAGCGAGGAGCTGGCCCGCATCGTCGGAGCTCTGCCCATCACCCACGACGTGCGCCGGATCGCGGTGGCGGTCTGCCCTGGCGACGGCAAGGCGGTCACCTACTTCACCTTCCGTCCCGTCGCCGGGGGCGGGGTCGTCGAGGACGACCTCGTCCGCGGCGTGCACCCGATGGTCGGTCGCCGCCTCGATCTCTGGCGGTTGCGCAACTTCCACGTCACCCGCATCGAGGCGCCCGAGGACGTGCTTCTCTACGAGTGCGTCGCACGCGAGAACCCCGCCGACCGGCGCCTCGTCGCGCTGGCCCAGGTCCGACAGCTCGCCGTCGTCCGAGACGAGGAGGGCAGGGTCACCGGCCTGCCCCACGCGGAGCAGGCAGTGGAGAACTGCCTCGAGGCCATCCGCCGCGTCCGTGCGTCGCGCGGCGCTGCCGGAAGCAAGCTCGACACCAACCACGTGTGGGTGCAGGTGTGGCCGGTGGTCGAGGCCGACGTGGATCAGCTCACCACGCTGCAGGACAAGATCACCCCGCTCACCGACGGCGCCGGTATCGAGGAGGTGCTCGCGCAGGGCCAGGTGATCGGCCCCGACGGCGCGCCCGCTCCGATCGCGATCCGGTTCCACGCGCGGCCCGGCGCGGGTGTCACGGCGTCCATCGAGGGACCACCGACCGAACCCCTCAAGCCGCTCGACGAGTACGCCACCAACGTCACCCGGGCCCGTCGCCGCGGCCTGGTCTACCCCTACGAGCTCGCGGGGGTGCTCACCGGCCCGGAGGGCGGCTTCGTCGAGCACGACCTCGATGCCAGCGGCGCCATGGTGCCCGTCGACCGGCCACCCGGGCAGAACGCGGCCGGGATCCTGGTCGCCGTCGTGACCACGCCGACCGGACTCCACCCCGAAGGGGTCACCCGGGTCGTGCTCTGCGGCGACCCGACGAAGGCCCTGGGGGCGGTCTCGGAGCCCGAGTGCTCACGGATCATCGCCGCGATCGACCTGGCCGAGCGGATGCAGGTGCCGGTGGAGTGGTACGCGCTCTCCGCAGGCGCTCGGATCTCGATGGACTCCGGCACGGAGAACATGGACTGGGTCGCGGCCGGCCTCAAGCGGATCATCGAGTTCACCCAGTCCGGCGGCGAGATCAACGTCGTCGTCGCGGGCATCAACGTGGGGGCGCAGCCGTACTGGAACGCCGAGGCGACGATGCTCATGCACACCAAGGGCATCCTGGTGATGACCCCGGACAGCGCGATGGTGCTGACCGGGAAGCAGTCGCTCGACTTCTCCGGCGGCGTCTCCGCGGAGGACAACTTCGGCATCGGTGGCTACGACCGGGTGATGGGCCCGAACGGGCAGGCACAGTACTGGGCACCCGACCTGGCCGGCGCCTTCGCCGTCATGATGGCGCACTACGACCACACCTACGTCGTACCCGGTGAGTCGCGGCCGCGGCAGGCCCTCACCACCGACCCGACGGACCGTGACGTCTCGCCGTTCCCGCACCAGTCCGCCGACAGCGACTTCACCACGGTCGGCGAGATCTTCTCGGCAGCCTCCAACCCGGACCGCAAGAAGGCCTTCGACATCCGCACCGTGATGCGGGCCCTGGCCGACCAGGATCACCCGACGCTGGAGCGATGGGCCGGCATGGCCGACGCGGACACCGCCGTCGTCCAGGACGCACACCTCGGCGGTTATCCCGTGTGCCTGCTCGGGATCGAGTCGCGGCCGGTCCCCCGACGCGGTTTCCCGCCCACGGACGGTCCGGGCATCTACACCGCCGGCACCCTGTTCCCGCGGTCCTCGAAGAAGGCGGCCCGGGCGATCAACGCGGCGAGCGGGAACCGTCCGCTCGTCGTGCTGGCGAACCTCTCCGGCTTCGACGGTTCGCCGGACTCGATGCGCAACCTCCAGCTGGAGTACGGCGCGGAGATCGGCCGTGCGATCGTCAACTTCGACGGCCCGATCGTCTTCTGCGTCATCTCGCGCTACCACGGCGGCGCGTTCGTGGTCTTCTCGAAGGCGCTGAACCCGAACATGACCGTGCTCGCGCTGGAGGGCTCCTACGCGTCGGTCATCGGTGGTGCCCCGGCGGCGGCAGTCGTGTTCGCAGGCGAGGTCGAGAAGCGTACGTCGGCAGACCCTCGCGTCCGAGACGTCGACGACAGGATCGCCGACGCCACGGGACCTGGTCGAAGCCGCCTGGTCGTTGAGCTGGCCGACCTGAGGGCAGCGGTGCGGCCGGAGAAGATCAGCGAGGTCGCCGCCGAGTTCGACCGCGTCCACGACATCCACCGGGCCGTCCGCGTGGGCTCCGTGGACGAGGTGATCCCGGTCGCGCGGCTCAGGCCGCGGGTGATCGAGGCGATCGGGCACGGACTCGATGGGCCAGTCGCCTGAGAGAGCCTGACTGGTCAATGGTCAGGCTGACGACCAGAATCCACGGACCAGGTGAACAACGGTCGCTCCATGGGAGGTCAGGATGGCTCGTCAGATCATCACCACGACGGACGCCCCGCGGTCACCGCTCTTCGCCCAAGGGATCCGGGTCGGGCCCGAGATCCGGGTCTCGGGGATGACCGGGATGGATCCAGCCTCCGGCCAGATGGCCGGCCCTACCATCCAGGAGCAGACCGAGCAGGCTCTCACGAACTGTGATCGGATCATCGAGGCAGGCGGCGGCACGCGAGACGACATCGTCGAGAGTCGGTGTGCTGCTCGCTCACCCCGACGACTTCGCCGGCCTCAACGAGGCCTACGCCCAGCACTTTCCCGACAACCCACCTACGCGGTACGTGGCCCGCCTCGGACCCGAGCTCCCGGGGGTACTGGTCTCCATACGAATGAGCGCCGTGGTCGACTAGCCGCTGGCACCACCGGCGAGAATCGGTCGGTCCGTTGCAAGGTGTCTAGTCTGACGAGCATGAGCGGTCTCCCGCGGAGTGCAGCGACCGAGCAGGACGTCGACCCTGGCGCGGTCCTCGCGTTCGTTGACGCGGTGGACGCGGATCCTGCGATCGAGCTGCACAGCCTGATGGTGCTGCGTCACGGGCACGTCGTCGCCGAGGGTTGGTGGGCGCCGCACACGCCCGAACGCACCCGGCTGCTGTACTCGCTCAGCAAGAGCTTCACCTCCACGGCTCTTGCGTTCGCCCTCGCCGAGGGCCTGGTCGACCTCGACGACACCGCGGTGTCGTACTTCCCGGAGTTCGCCGACCAGATCACCGATCCCCGAAGCAGAGCGATCACGCTCCGGCACCTGGCGTCGATGGCCAGCGGACACGACCACGACGCGCTGGCCGACGCCGTGGAGCGCGACCGCGACGACCTGGTCCGCGGGTTCCTGCTGGTCCCACCCGACGAGGCGCCGGGAAGTGTCTTCGCCTACAGCCAACCCTGCACCTACGCCCTTGCGGCGCTCATCCAGCGCAGGGCCAACGAGCGGCTGAGCGAGTACTTGCGTCCTCGCCTCCTCGACCCGCTCGGCATCGGCGACGTGGGTTGGCAGTGCCGACCGGCGGAACAGGAGATGGGCTTCAGCGGCCTGTTCGCGCGCACCGAGGACGTCGCCAAGCTCGGTCAGCTTTACCTCCAGCGCGGCCGCTGGGGCGAGCGCCAGCTGATTCCCGAGCGGTACGTCGAGGTTGCCACGTCCCGGCAGATCGAGACCCCGGCGATGGAGAACATCGACTGGCAACAGGGCTACGGCTACCAGTTCTGGATGTCCCGCCACGGCTACCGCGGGGACGGCGCCTTCGGGCAGTTCTGCCTGGTCCTGCCGGAGCAAGACGCCGTGGTTGCGATGACAGGAGGCACCGAGGAAATGCAGAGCGTGCTGGACCACGTGTGGGACCACCTGCTCCCCGGGCTCGGTTCTGTGTCGCCCGAGGAGGGCGCGCTCCCGGATCTCGAGGCGCGCCTGCGCGGATTGCACCTGCCGACCCGTCGAGCCCGGCCGGACCCCGCGCGATGGGAGGACTGGACCACGGCTCCCTTCTCGGTGGCTCCGGCGACGGACCCCACGACCGGAGCGGTGCTCACCTCGGTCGCCGTGACGCGAGCAGACGACCGGCTGGTGCTCACGATCAGCGAACCTGACAACACCGTGACCTTCCCGGTCGCCAACGGTGAATGGCTCGTCTCGGAGCCGCGTGACGCCCATGGCGAAGTCGTACCCGTTGCCGCATCGGGGGGCTGGGCGGACGAGCAAGCCCTCATCGTCGAGGTGATCTTCCTGGAGACACCCCATCGGATGGACATCCTCTGCTCGCTACCGGCACGCACAGCGGATGTGTCGTGGCGTGCCACACCGCTGGACGGGGGCAGACTCCAGACGCTGCATCGTCCGAGATGACGCCCAGGTGCCTGGCCAACGTCGTGCCGCCGCCAGTCGGCGCACGCCGTTGACCGGCGCGGCCGATGAGCGTGCGCAGTTGAGGGATTGTTTCGGTCAATCCTCTAGTCTCCGGCCATGAACTTGTTCCATACCGGTCAAGTCATCGAACGACGCGAGGTCCTCAACGGCGAACTCTGGCTGACCTCGCCGGTGACCGTGGTTCACGACGACGGCGATCGGCTGTCAGTTCGGCTCGACCCTGGCTCGACGTTCACTTTCCCGAGCCACTCGTTCGGTGTTCATCCATGGGCCCAACACTCGGAGTGGGGTGGCTCCATCGTGCTTCAACTCTATCGAGCCGGCGACTTGTACAGCGTCTGGAAGTTCTTCACTCCTGACGGTTCGTTCCACTGGTACATCAACTTCGAGGCGCCGCTGAAGCGCGGCCCGGGGCACATCGACACCGATGACTATGGGCTGGACCTCATTGTCGAGGCAGACGGCCAGCGGCGTTGGAAGGACGTCTCCGACCTCCACCGTCTGCGCACGGAGGGGCGGATCTCGCCACAGACCGTCCTTGACGTTCTCGCCGAGGCGGCACATGTCGAAGCAGCGCTGGACCGGAACGATTTCTGGTGGTCGTCATGGACCGATTGGTCTCCGACTACTGCCGGCCCTGCCGTTCCTGCCTAGCACAGCGGCTTGGGGATGCCGAAGCGCTGCCAGCTGGGGACGTCCGTATCTGTCGCTGAGCATGCGCGTCTGCGGTTGGCGGGCAGACGCGGTCTACTTCCCAGCTCTCTTCCACACTCTTGGCTACTGGAATGGCCTCACGACACGGTGCGCACAGGCACGTGAGAATGTGCCGCGATGGGTGCGTCACAGCGCCACCTCTGCACGTCTCCGGAGGCGGAAGGAGTCTCGCCGCAGGCGAGCCCGGAGCGCGCACGAGCGTGCTGACGCATACTGCGAGCCATGGACCCGCGCCCGGAGACCGACCCCCAGCCACGGGCCACGAGCGCGGTCGTGGTGACCGCGGAGTCGAAGCACCGGTCCCGCTCACTCCAGCCGACGGTGCTGCGGCGGGTGGGCGGCGTGACCCTGCTCGACCGCACGGTCAAGGTGCTGGGTGAGGCGGGAGTGACCCGGATCGTGGTGGTGGCCGGCTACCGAAGCGAGGACGTGGCGGCGACCATCGACTCCCACGGCCTCCCGGTCGAGCTGGTGGGCAACCCGGACTGGCAGCAAGGCACGTCGACCTCGGTGCTGGCCGGCCTCCACCAGGTCGACGAGGACCGGTGCCTGGTCGTCATGGGCGACCACGTGTTCGAGGCCGACGACGTACGGCGGCTGATGGCCGCACCGGGCCGCAACGTGCTGGCCGTCGACCGTGACCCGCAGCGCCAGGTGGGCGGCCTGGGAGGGGTGCCCCCGGTCCGGGTGCGGACCACGGCCGACGGTCGACTTCTCGAGCTGGCCGCCGACCTGAAGGAGTACGCCGCGGTCGACGCCGGCCTCAGCTCCGTGAACGTCGCCGACGTCCTGGCTGCGACCGCCGACGCACCGGCAATGCCGTGGGCGGCGGTGCGGCGGCGGATGCTCGACCGCGGCTTCGAGATGGCCACCTGCGACTTCACCGGGCTCTGGGCGGCCATCGACACCCCCGAGGGAGTGCGGGCCCTGGAGCGGGTCATGTGGCATCGGTACGGGCCCAAGCCGACCGACCAGATCATCGCCCGGACCGTCAACCGGCGGATATCGGGGCCCCTGACCCGCCAGCTGCTGCGGACCGGGCTCAGCCCGCAACTGGCCACGTTGCTGGCCTTCGCCACCACGCTCGTCGCGTCCGGCCTGATCGCGGTCGGCGACCGGTGGGCGATGGCCGCGGGCGGGCTCGGCGTCCTGCTCGGCTCCGCCCTCGACGGCGTCGACGGCGAGCTCGCGCGAGTGAGCGGCCGCGCCTCGCGCCGCGGCGCCGCGCTGGACACGCTGCTGGACCGCTACGCCGACCTCGCCGTGGTGGTCGGCCTGGTCATCGGCGCCGGCCACACGGAGACCGCCTGGGCCTGGGGGTTCGCCGCCGGGTGCGGCTGCCTGCTGATCTCCTACATCCACGCGGTAGGGCGCGACACGGACGTGCGGTTGCTCTTCCGGCGCGAGGTCCGGTTGCTGATCTTCGCCCTGGCCGCGATCAGCGGCCTACCGCTAGCGGGGCTGGCCGTCGTCGCCGTCGCGGCCAACCTCGACACGGCGCGCGGCGTGGTGCTGCTCCTGCGCGCGATGCACACCTGATACCCGCCGAACCGATCCGGGCTCAGAAGACCGTCCAGTCGGAGTACGTGGTGAACGCGTCCAGCGCGGCCAGCCCGGCGGCCGAGCTGCCGGAGGGGCCCAGCGCGGGACTCCACACGCAGGCGACACCCCGGTCGGGGATGACGGCCAGGATGCCGCCACCGACGCCGCTCTTGGCTGGCAGTCCGACTCGGTAGGCGAATTCGCCGGCCGAGTCGTAGGTGCCGCAGGTGAGCATCACGGCGTTGATCCGCTTCGTCTGCCGCGCACTGAGCAGGCGCGATGCGTCTGTGAGAACCCCGTCGCGGGCCAGGAACAACCCGGCAAGCGCCAGCTCGCGGCAGGTCATCGAGAGAGCGCACTGCGCGACGTACTGGTTGATCACCTGGTCAACGGGACATTCCAGGTTCCCGTAGCTGGCAAGCAGGTGCGCGAGTGCCGATGTGCGGTGGCCGGCCTCGAGCTCAGAACGGGCCACCTCAGGGTCGCTGCCCACGTCGGCGCGGCCGCTCTCGCTTCGCATCAGGTCGCGAAGGGCGCCGCACGCGTTGCCGGTCAGCGAATGCAGCCGGTCGGTGACGACGAGCGCTCCGGCGTTGATGAACGGGTTGCGCGGACGCCCCGCCTCCTGGTCGAGCTGGAGCAGGGAGTTGAACGGGTTGCCCGACGGTTCGCGGGACACTCGCTCCCAGATGTTCTCTCCCTCGGCGGCGACTACTAGCGCGAGCGTGAAGACCTTGCTGATGCTCTGCACCGAGAAGCGCACGTCGGCGTCACCAACGACGTGCACCTGGCCGTCGCAGGAGGCGACCGCCATCCCGAACTGGCGCGGATCCACCGCCGCCAGGCTGGGGATGTAGTCAGCCAGCCGACCGCGACCCACATCCGGCGAGGCGGCCTCCTGCGCGCGCAGCAGAGCATTCTTGATTTGCACGTCATCATCCTCGCGCAGCCATCGGCCGAGCGGTCGGGCCGGGCTCCGGACGGCGATCGAGTGGCGCAGCCCCTTCGATCCCGAGGACCGGCGATGGACGCGGTGCCCACACGAGGTTGGGGGGGGACGGCGGCTGGCCGACGACGACCAATCTTCTCTTCGCGCGAGTGAGTGCGGGTAGAAGCGGAACCAGCATCCGACCCGGAGCGGTGGTGCGGAACAGACCTCGACCGGAGCCAATCGGTTGTGGGGGCACTGGAACGATCTTGGATATGCTTGACCCAAACGGGATCAGTTGATCTCGGAACAGCGTCCGAACTGGCCGCAGGGAAGAGACAGCCATGAATGCATTGTTTCGCCTGCTTGGGGCAGGGTTGAGATGGGTCGGTCGGTCCGTGTCCACCATCAGCGCGGGGATGTCTGGGGTGCCGAAGATGATCGACCGCGCGGATGAGTCCACCATCAGACCGAAGCATCAGAACAGCCCCGAGCGGTGGTCCTGAAGGCCAAGAGGTTGAGTCACCCGCCGCGTCGGTGCTGTCTCTCGTTCATCTGACGACTGCCATCCCTCGAAGGTCGTGCTCGAGGTGCGGCCACGGTTCGCGCGCCCACGCCAAACCGTCCTCGACGACGGCGCCGATCTCGTCAACGGCCTGCCGGACCTGCTCGAGATCGTCCTGGACCACCGCGACACCGGCCTCCGCCAGGAAGGCGGCAAGGCCGTCGCGGAGGAAGTCAGCCAGCCACCGCACAGGGTCGGCAGGCAGGTCTCGGTCGAACCTCCGCTCACCGGGCTCGCCGTCTCGCATCTCCGGGTGCCAGTGCATCCGGTCGGCCGCCAGGGGCGCGGACTCCAGCAAGTCGATGCGACAGACTGCCGGCTGCACGGTGGTCGTGGCGGAGACGTAGACCGATCCCTCGATGAGGTGCGCGGCCGGCCGTACCTCGATCCGCACCCCTCGCTCGCGTGCGTCCGGCTGATTCGCCACCGCAGGGTCGACGAAGTCGACCCGGGTCACCGAGACTGCCAGCTGCTCGAACACCCACAGACGTTCCATGTGACTGAGACTGCCATCTCGGCGCGCTCGAGCGCAGTGAAGGTGCGCGCACGGCTTCGTACGTCGGTCAGTTGATGATCTCGCCGCGCTCGTCGGCGAGGATCACGGCCAGGCGGTCGCGCCACGCCGCTAGCGCCTCGGGGGTCAGGCGCGTCCAGTCGGCCACCTCGCTGACGACCCGGAGTGGGTCGCTGCTGCGGTAGGACCGGGTGGGGTTGCCGGGGAACTTCTTGTCGGTCACGTTCGGGTCGTTCTCGAAGGCACCCGTCGGCTCAACCTCGTACACCCGCGGAGCACCCTCGCCCGCAGCGAGCTCGGCGGCGAGTCCCGCGCCATCAGGCAGCGCGGTGAAGTAGATGTGGTTCATCACGATCTCTGGCCGGTAGTTCGAGCGGAAGCCCGCTGTCAGCAGCTCCCCGACGCGCAGATCGGCCTTCGTGCCATGGAAGAACGGCCCCTCGTCCAGCACGTCACTCACGGCCACAGCCTAGTTGGACCGATGACGATGCTGACGGTGCGATGACTTCGGCGCGCCTGGATGGTCGACACAAGCAACCCGATCTCGGACTGAAGGAGCACACCGTGCGGCAGGTGATCAGCGATGCGTCAGTGGCTCGCAGGATGTTCGACCTGGTCGAGCCGATCGGCGTCATTCCCTACTCGGCTGACGACCCCAACGAAGCGATGTTCGCCCTGGGGTTCACCAACTACTGGGACACCTACTTCGCCGGCCGGGCCGCCCCACTCGGCAGCTCTGTGCCCGCCGAGGTTGTCCATGCGCTCTTCTACAACTTCGCACCGGGTGAGGTGGCCCGCCACATCCCGAAGGTCTGGGCAACGACCACACCGGAGGCGGCCATCGCCGCGCGCCAGGAGGGCTGCGTCAATGCGCTGAACCGGATCCTCGGCGGCCTGGTCGACACGTCAGACTTCACGCGGGCCGTCGCGCTGCTCACCAAGGCAGCGACCAGCGCCCCGCTCGAAGGCCGCCCCCTGTACGCCTCGCTGCGTTCGTTGCGCTTGCCGGAGGAGCCGGTGGCCCGCCTCTTCCACGCCGCCTCGCTGCTGCGCGAGCACCGCGGCGACGGGCACGTCGCCGCCCTCATGGCCGAGGGCATCGGTGGACTCGAGGCCCACGTCCTGCTCGCCCTCGACATGGGGATCCCGGGGCCGACGTTCGGCCGGATCCACCACCTCCCCTCCGCGCAGCTGACTGACCTGATCGACGGGATGAAGGCGCGGGGACTCATCGAGGACGAGGCGACCTTCACCCCCGCGGGCAGGGAGGCCAAGGACCGGGTCGAGGCGCTGACCGACAAGCTCGCCGTGGCGCCGTACGAGGTCCTGGAGCCAGCCGAGCTCGACGAGCTGATGGCTGCTCTCGAGCCTCTCGCGCAGCAGCTCATCGCCGCCCAGGAAGGGGGCTGAGCCTCACGCCGGACGCTGCTGGCCGGGTCGATGGCTATGTGGACCCGACAGGGCGTCCGCCACGATCACCTCGACTGCGCCGCGCGCGTCTGGTTCAGCTCGGCCCGACGGCGCAGGACTGCGCGTTCGCTCGCGTTCCTGGTGCGCGCGGCCGCCTCGGTGAACGCATCGCTGGCCTGCGCGTGCAGCCCGGCGCGTTCGAGCAGGTCGCCTCGCACACTCGGTACGAGAGGCGAGTCGCCGAGCTCACCGGCGTCCAGGCCCTCCAGCACGGCAAGCCCGGCGTCCGGGCCGAACGCGCGCCCGTGCGCGACCGCCCGGTTCACCTCGACGACCGGTCCCGGCGCGGACCCGGCCAGGACGTCGTACAGAGCCGCGATCCGGCGCCAGTTCGTGTCCTCGGCACGTGCTGCGCGGGCGTGCTGGGCCGCGATCGAGGCCTGCAAGAAGTACTTCCCGACCGGCGTCCCGCGCGCGGCGAGCAGCTCGGCCCGCTCGAGGGCGGCTGTCCCGCGCCTGATCAGCAGCTGGTCCCACTGCGTCCGGTCCTGCGCCTCCAGCAGGACCGGCTCGCCGTGCTCATCGAGTCGGGCGGCCATCCGCGAGCCCTGGATCTCCAGCAGCGCCTGCAGTCCGAGCACCTCGGGCTCGTCGGGAGCGAAGGCGACCAGCATCCGTGCGAGCCTCATCGCCTCGTTGGCCAGGTCGGGGCGCATCCAGTCCTCGCCAGCGGTGGCCGTGTAGCCCTCGTTGAAGATCAGGTAGATCACGGCCATGACGTCGTCGAGACGCTTGGTCCGCTCCTCACCTGTGGGCAGCTCGAACTCGGCGTGTGCTGCGGACAGGGTCTTCTTGGCTCGCGAGATGCGCTGGCCCATGGTGGATTCGGCGGCCAGGAACCCCCGGGCGATCTCGGCGGTGCTGAGTCCTCCGACCAGACGCAACGTGAGCGCCGCCCGGGACTCGGACGTCAGGAGCGGGTGGCAGGTCAAGAAGATGAGCCGCAGGACGTCGTCCTCGATGTGGTCGACCTGGTCGTCGAGGTCGGGCATCGTCTCCTCCTCTCCCCCACTGGCGTGCGCGAGCTCCGCGACCTTGCGGCGAAGGTTGTCGGCGCGCCGGAAGTGGTCGATGCCACGCCGCTTGGCGATGGCCATCAGCCACGCGATCGGGTTCTCCGGGACGCCGGTCGTGGGCCACTGCTCGAGCGCGGCCACGAGTGCGTCCTGCGCGAGGTCCTCGGCGAGGTCCACGTCCCGGGTCATCCGGGTGAGAGCGCCGACGAGGCGGGCCGACTCGGCCCGCCACGCGGCGAAGATGGCCTCGTTCGGGTCATCCACCCTGGTCTCTGCCGGCACGGAGCCAGCCTAGTGAGCGCCGTTCAGTCGCTGGGGGCGTCCGGGCCCGTGGAGATCTGGCGCAGCGTCGAGATCACGGTGACCTCGGGCCAGTGCTTCGCGTGCAGCTCGGCGAACTCCCGCTGATCGGCCACGGCCTCCTCGAGGTCGGCGTACTCCATGATCGCCCAGCCGCCGACGACCTCCTTGGCCTCGGCGTACGGTCCGTCGACCCGGCTGACCTCACCCTGGCGGACCACGAAGTTCACGGCGTCCTCGGTCCCGTACAGACCACCACCGTCGAGGAACACGCCGTTGGCGGCCCGTTCGCCGATGTGGGCGTCCATCGCGTCGAACAGTGCCTGGGGCGGCGTGCCGACGCCCTCTTCCATCCTCACGAAACCCATGAAACGCGGCATCTTGATCACTCCTTGTGGTTGCCGGTGAGTTGCTTCTCGCACGTACGTCGAACGGCGGCCGCGCACTTCGACATCGCCTGCTGAAGTCTCTCCAAGAATCGAGTCATCGTCCTCCACTCGATGACGTGAGACGGCGGGGTGAGACGCAGATCGAGGACGACCACGGCACCCCGTTGCTGGTCAGGACGGCTGCCCGGCCTCGACGACCACGTGCTCGATGTCGATGTCGTCGTAGCGCTTGCGGGCCTCGTCGACGACCCCGTGGCGCAGCCAGGTCGACCGCTCCGCGGTCTGCGTGGAGATCACCACGTGGTCGGGTCGGAACTCGCGGACTGCGTTGTCGAGCGCGTGCAGGGGTCGGTAGTCGCCGAGCTCGCCGCGGACGGTGAGGCCACGCTCCTGCAAGGTCGAGAGCGTCTGGTCCAGCCGCTCCTGGGCGGCCCGCGTGGTCGCCTCCCACACGAAGGCCGCGCCCTCACGGTCCGCCTGCCCGGTGTCCACGGGGTTGGCCGGGACGACGACGAGGTACTCCGCACCGTCGCTGCCCTCGATGTCCAGCAGGGTGTCGTGCAGCTGGCCGCCCACGAGGGTCTGGTTCGCGAGGACGAGGATCCGCTGCGCCGTACGACGGGAGGGTGTGGCCTTCTTCGACTCGGCCTCCTCGGCGCTCATGGAGCCGCCTCGCCAACGGGTCACGGCGTAGAGCGCCAGCACGACGCCCCACGACAGCAGGCTCAGCACCAGCTGCGATCGGGTCGCGTCGGTCAGGAACATCTGCAGCAGCACACCGATGATGCCCAGCACGGCGGCGATCGTGAGGTAGGGGAAGAACCACATCTTCACCGTGAGCTTGTCCTCCGGGGTCTGCCCCCGCAGCACGTACTGCGAGACCGCGATCAGCAGGTAGACGAACAGGATCACCGCGCCGGACGAGTTGAGCAGGAAGAGGAAGACGGTGTCGGGCGAGACGTACGCAGCGATCACGCACAGGAAGCCGACCACCGTTGACGCGAGGATCGCCCACACCGGCACTCCCCGGCTGTTGACCGTGATCAGGGCCATCGGCGCCTCACGGCGACCGGCGAGCACGAACAGCATCCGTGAGGCGGTGTAGAGCCCGGAGTTGAGGCAGGACAGCACTGCCGTGAGGACGACCGCGTTCATCAGGTCGTCGGCACCAGGGATGCCCATCTTGGTGAACGCCGCGACGTACGGCGACGCGCCGAGCTCGGTGTCGTCCCAGGGCAGGATGCAGACGAGCAGGAAGACCGACCCGACGTAGAAGGTCAGGACTCGGAGGATCACGGACTGGGTGGCCCTGGCGATCGCCTTCTTGGGGTCGTGCGACTCGGCGGCCGCGACGGTGGCGATCTCGGCGCCCACCATCGAGAACACGACGACCACGATGCTGGAGAAGATCGCACTCGGGCCGTTCGGGAGGAACCCGCCGTGGGCCGACAGGTTGCCGAGGTTCAGGTCCTGGCCGGGCCACAGACCGAGCACGAACAGCGCTCCCAGGCCGAGGAACGCGATGATCGCCACGACCTTGATGCCGGCGAACCAGTACTCGAACTCGCCGTACGACTTCACCGAGATCAGGTTGGTCGCAGTCATCAGGACCATCAGTCCGAGCGCAAGCACCCAGAGCTCCGGGCCCTTCCACCAGTACTGGATGATCTTCGCGCCGGCGGTCGCCTCGAATCCGACGACGATCACCCAGAAGTACCAGTAGAGCCAGCCGACCGAGAAGCCGGCCCAGCCGCCGAGCGCCCTGCGGGCGTAGTCGGCGAACGAGCCCGTGGACGGGTTGGCAGTGGCCATCTCACCCAGCATCCGCATCACCAGGATGATCAGGACGCCGGTGATCAGATAGCTGAGGAAGGCAGCAGGCCCGGTCTCGTTGATGACGACGCCGGAGCCGACGAACAGCCCAGCTCCGATGACGCCGCCGATCGCGATCATCGTGAGGTGACGCTGTTTCAGTCCACGCTTGAGCTCGGTCGGCTCCAGGCCGGGTTCGGTGTCCACGGTGTCGGCCATCTGCGCCTGCTTCCTCGAGAAGGATGCTGCGACAGACGTCACGCAGCAAGGGTCTGACCTCTTGTGATGCTAGGGGCTGTGGATCTGTTGTCCAGACCTCGTCCGACGGTGCGAAGGGCGCGCCACCGTGCGGAGGGCTGGTGAAATGTCGAGAACCCCCTGCCGGCTCCGTCCTTGGATCAAAGACCAGACACGCATCGGAGGATGGACGTCATGACACACATCAAGCAGCTCGACCACGTCGGGATCACCGTCGTCGACCTCGACTCGGCGACGGCGTTCTTCGCCGACCTGGGTCTCGAGGTCGAGGGCCGCACCTTCCTGGAAGGCGAGTTCGTCGACACGGTCATCGGCATCCCGGACGCGCGGACAGAGATCGTGGTGCTGCGGCCTCCCGGCGGCGGAGCGGGGGTCGAGCTCGCGACCTTCGTCAGGCCCGACCACGAGCCCGGATCGCCCACGGCGATGGCCACTGAGCTGGGGCTGCGCAGCATCTGCTTCCAGGTCGACGGCCTCCAGGAGGCCGTCGACGGCCTGGCTGCGAAGGGGTACGGGCTGGTGGGCGGCGTCGGCGAGTACGAGAACACCTGGCTGATGGCCAACGTGCGGGGGCCGGAAGGGGTCGTCGTCACGCTGACCGAGCGGATCGGCTGACACCGAGGGGCTTCCACTCGACGGCTTCGAGCCTCGAGAAGCACTCCGCGACGGGCTGGTCGCCTGAGCACACCGCCCGGCACAATCAGGGCATGGTGCACGGTTCGCAGGACACCGTTGCGTTCCGGCTCTGGCCGCCGGTCGCGATCGGCGCGCCCCTGCTCGCTGGCGGGCTGGCAACGCAGCACTGGGGTGATCCGGTCGACCTCGGCGGGTGGCGGGGGCCGCTCGGCTGGGCGCTCGTGCTGTTCTTCGTCGCGTGGAACGGGTGGTCCCTGTTGCTGTTCGGCCGACACGAGACCGGGCTGCTCCCGGGGCAGGCGTCGCGCGCGATGATCGAGGAGGGGCCCTACCGCCTCTCCCGCAACCCGCTGTACGTCGGTCTGCTCGCGCTCTACCTCGCGGTGGCGTTGCTGGCACCCACCTTCTGGGGGCTGGCGCTGTTCCCGGCCGCGGTGCTGCTCGTCCTCTGGGGCGCGATCCGACCCGAGGAGAGGTACCTGCACGAGCGGTTCGGTGCGCCGTACGACGAGTACCGGCGACAGGTCCGGCGCTGGCTGTGACCTCAGCCGGCCCGGCTCACTCCCACTCGATGGTGCCGGGCGGCTTCGAGGTGATGTCGACGGCGACCCGGTTGACCTCGGCCACCTCGTTGGTGATCCGGGTGGAGATCGTCTCCAGCACGTCGTACGGGAGCCGCGCCCAGTCGGCGGTCATCGCGTCCTCGGACGTCACCGGCCGGAGCACGACCGGGTGCCCGTAGGTGCGGCCGTCACCCTGGACGCCCACCGAGCGGACGTCGGCCAGCAGCACGACGGGGAACTGCCAGATGTCGCGGTCGAGACCGGCCTTGGTCAGCTCCTCGCGGGCGATCGCATCGGCCTCGCGGAGGATGTCGAGCCGCTCGCGGGTGACCTCACCGATGATCCGGATGCCGAGCCCGGGTCCGGGGAACGGGTGCCGCCAGACGATCTCGGCCGGCAGCCCGAGCTGTTCGCCGACCAGCCGGACCTCGTCCTTGAACAGGGTGCGCAGCGGCTCGACCAGCTCGAACTCGAGGTCGTCGGGCAGACCGCCGACGTTGTGGTGGGACTTGATGTTGGAGGTGCCGGCCCCCCCGCCGGACTCGACGACGTCGGGGTAGAGCGTGCCCTGCACCAGGAAGGCCACCTTGACCCCGGAGGCCGCAGCGTCACCGAGCACGTCGGCCTCGGCGGCCTCGAACACCCGGATGAACTCCCGCCCGATCACCTTGCGCTTCTGCTCGGGGTCGCTGACCCCGACCAGGGCGTCGAGGAAGCGCTTCTCGGCGTCCACCACGTGGAGGTCGACCCCGGTGGCGGCCACGAAGTCGCGCTCGACCTGCTCGGCCTCGCCCTTGCGCAGCAGGCCGTGGTCGACGAAAACGCAGGTCAGCCGGTCGCCGATCGCGCGCTGGACGACAGCGGCCGCGACCGCGGAGTCGACGCCACCGGAGAGGCCGCAGATCGCCCGTCCGTCCTCGCCGATCTGCTCGCGGATGCGCTCGACCTGCTCCTCGACGATGTTGACCATCGTCCAGGTCGGTCGGCAGCCGGCGATGTCGTGCAGGAAGTGCTCGAGCACGGCCTGCCCGTGCTCGGTGTGCATCACCTCGGGGTGCCACTGCACGCCGGCCAGCTTGCGGTCGACGTGCTCGAAGGCAGCCACGGTCGCCCGCGGTGACCGGGCGTTGACGGTGAAGCCCTCGGGTGCGGCGACCACCTCGTCGCCGTGGGACATCCAGGAGACCAGCGAGTCGGGCAGGCCCTCGAGCAGCGTGCCGGGCGCGAGGACGTCGACGCGGGTGCGGCCGTACTCGCGCTGACCGGTGTGCGCCACGTTGCCGCCGAGGGCGGCGGCCATCGCCATGAAGCCGTAGCAGATCCCGAAGACCGGCACCCGGCCGTCGACCAGCGCCGGGTCGAGCTGCGGCGCACCGTCCTCGTAGACCGAGGACGGGCCGCCGGACAGGATGATCGCGGTCGGCTGCTTCGCGAGCATCTCCTCGACCGGCATGGTGTGCGGGACGATCTCGGAGTACACCTTCGCCTCGCGGACGCGGCGGGCGATGAGCTGGGCGTACTGGGCGCCGAAGTCGACGACGAGAACCGTGTCGTGAGAGGTCACGAGGGGCCTTCCTGGGGCGGGCTCCGGGGAAGCCCCGAGTCTATCCGCCGGGTGCCGGACGCCCGCCGGTGGCACCGGCTGCGCAGCTGGTGGAAAAAACCTCTGGATTCGCCGTTCCGGCACGTAACCACGGCTCGGGTGCCTCGTTTACTCCTACGAGGCCCCGCCGACCCAGCAAACGTCAGCGGGTCCTCGCCACCGTCCGCGGTGCCTGGCATGTCCAGGGGCCTGACCACCCTCCCTCCCCGGTCAGGCCTCTGGCTTTTGCCTCGTACCGCGGACGGTGTCGTTCTCGGGTCTCGACAGGCTCGACCAGCGGTCGGGGTTCTCGACCGGGTCCAAGGCTCAGCTCACGCCGACGATCGGCAGCCGCAGCGCTCCCGAGGCAGACTCGGGCACCACCGGCTGCTGGGGTACGACGGGCGTCAAACGCTGGTAGCCGTCGCCCAGTGCCGGCCGGGGGTCCGACTGGCCCTTGTTCGGCCAGAACGCCATCGCCCGCTCCGCCTGGGCGGTGATCGTCAGGGACGGGTTCACGCCCAGGTTGGCCGAGATCGCGGACCCGTCGACCACGTGCAGTCCCGGGTGGCCGTAGAGCCGCTGGTAGGGGTCGATCACGCCGGTCTCGGTGGACTCCCCGATCGTGCAGCCGCCGATGAAGTGCGCGGTGAGCGGCTTGTTGAACGGTTCGCCGATCGAGCCGCCCGGCTTGCCGCCGATGATCTCGGCCATCTTGCGGACGGCCTGGTTGGCGACCGGGATCCAGGTCGGGTTCGGGATGCCGTGACCCTGCCTGGACGACAGGTAGCGGCGCCCGGTGAGCCGGCTGCGCCGGGTGAACGTGGTGATCGAGTTGTCGATGGTCTGCATCACCAGCGCGATCACGGTGCGCTCGGACCAGTGCTTCACGTCGTACAGGTCACGGACGTGGGCGCGCTCCTTCCACATCTCGCGCAGCCAGGTGCGGGCGCGATGCTCCCCCAGGTCGCCGTCGGTCAGCACGGTCTGCATGAACGACATGGCGTTGCTGCCCCGGCCGTAGCGCACCGGCTCGATGTGCGTGTGCTCGTCGGGGTGGAAGCTCGACGTGATCGCGACGCCCTTGCTGTAGTCGACCTTCAGGTCCGGCGCGATCGCGCCCAGGATCGACTCGGAGTTGGTGCGTGAGAGGTGGCCGAGGCGCTCGGAGACGCGAGGCAGGTCGCCCCGGTCACGGAGCCGGTGCAGCAGCCGCTGGGTGCCGAGGGCGGAGGCGGAGAACACCACCTGCTCGGCGGTGAACGTGCGGGTCAGCGGACGCGGACCGCGGGCCTTGGTGTACTTCGCGGTGACCTGGTAGCCGCCGTCCTCCGCGGGGCGGACGCCGGTGACCGTGGTCATCGGGTGGACCACGGCGCCCCTCGACTCGGCGAGGTAGAGGTAGTTCTTGGCCAACGTGTTCTTGGAGTTGTGCCGGCAGCCGGTCATGCACTCGCCGCAGTTCTGGCACGGCCGGCGCGCGGGACCGGCGCCCCCGAAGTACGGGTCCTCCACCTCCTGGCGGTGGGTCTGGCCCGGCCCGCCGAAGAAGACCCCGACCGGGGTCGGGTGCCAGGTGTCGAGCACGCCCATGTCCTCCGCGACCTGCTGCATCACCTTGTCGGCGGCCGTGACGACCGGGTTGTCGACGACGCCGAGCATCCGCTTCGCCTGGTCGTAGTACGGCGCCAGCTCCTCGCGCCAGTCGGTGATGTCACGCCACTGCGGGTCGTCGTAGAAGGGCGCGAGCGGCTCGTAGAGCGTGTTCGCGTAGACCAGGGACCCGCCGCCGACGCCGGACCCGGAGAGGATCAGGCAGTCCTTGAGCGCGTCGATCCGCTGGATGCCGTAGCAGCCGACCTCGGGCCGGAAGAGGTAGTTGGGGAGGTCCCACGAGGTGTCCGGGAAGTCCTTGTCCTCGAACCGGCGCCCGGCCTCGAGCACCGCGACCCGGTAGCCCTTCTCGGTCAGCCGCAGCGCGCTGACCGAGCCGCCGAACCCGGAGCCGACGATCAGCACGTCGTAGTCGTAGCCGCCGGTGGTCGAGCCTGTGCCGCCGGTGGTCGAGCCTGTGCCGCCGGTGGTCGAGCCTGTGCCGCCGGTGGTCGAGCCTGTCGAGACCGTCACGCGCGGCCGAGCTTCTTGAGGAGGCGCAGGTTGGCGGTCATCACCTTGGCGTAGGTCTCGTCGGACATCCCGAGCTGGGGTGCGAGGCGGACGAGCTTCTGCACCGCGACCGACTGCGACTCGGTGAACCGCAGCACGCCCTCGCCGCCCTGGCGCCGGCCGAGGCCGGACTGCCGGAAGCCGCCCATCGGGGCGTCGACGCTGCCGAAGCTGGCGCCGAACGCCTCGTTGACGTTGACGCTGCCGCAGAGGATCTGCCGGGCGACGGTGCGCGCGCGCTTGGTGTCGCGCGACCAGATGCTGGCGTTGAGGCCGTACTGGCCCTCGTTGGCACGACTGATCGCGTCGGCCTCGTCGTGGAAGCGGTAGACCGAGACCACCGGACCGAAGGTCTCCTTGCCGAAGCACGTCATGTCGGGCGTGACGCCCTCGAGGACCGTCGGCTCGTAGAAGTACGGCCCGAGCTCCGGGCGGGCGCGGCCACCGGTGAGAACCGTCGCGCCCTTGGCGACGGCGTCGGCGACGTGGGCGGTCACCGCGTCGAGCTGCATCTGCGAGGTGAGCGAGCCCATGTCGCTGCCCCAGCCGAGGCCGGCGCCGAGGCTCATCGCGTTGGTGCGGTCGACGAAGCGTCGGACGAAGCGGTCGTAGACCTGGTCGGCGACGTACATCCGTTCCATCGAGACGCACAGCTGGCCGGCGTTGGAGAAGCAGGCGCGGACAGCGCCCTCGGCGGCGCGGTCGAGGTCGGCGTCGCGCAGCACCAGGATCGGGTTCTTGCCGCCGAGCTCGAGGGAGCAGCCGACGAGCCGTTCGGCGCAGCCCTGCGCGATCAGCCGGCCGGTGGCGGTGGAGCCGGTGAAGCAGACGTAGTCGGCACCGGCCACGACCGCGGGGCCGATCTCCGCGCCCGGCCCGGAGACGACCTGCCAGAGGTCACGCGGGATGCCGGCCTCCTCGAGCAGCTGGGCGCCGATCAGGGCGCTCAGCATGGTCTGGGCGTCGGGCTTGATCACGACGGCGTTGCCGGCCAGCAGCGCCGCGATGCCGTCGATCAGGGCCAGGTTGAACGGGTAGTTCCACGGCGAGATGATCCCGACGACGCCCTTGGGCACGTGGTTGAGCTCGACCCGGGTGAGCGTCGGGATCACGCCGAGCCGGCGCCCGGTGTCGAGGTGCTCGTGGGCGGTGCGCGCGTAGTAGCGGGCGGTCAGCGCCACGTGCAGCGGCTCGTCGTACGCGTGCTTGCGGGCCTTGCCCGTCTCCCAGCAGATCAGGTCGATGATCTCGTCCTGGCGGTCGAGGACGAGGTCGTGCAGCCGGAGCAGACGCTCGGCGCGGTGGTCGAGGCTGGTCTGGGCCCAGGCGCGCTGTGCACGCCGGGCGCGCACGAACGCGGTCTCGACGTCCGCCTCGCTGCTCTGCGGCACGTGCGCCAGCGGCTGCCCGGTGATCGGGGTGTACGTCGGCTCGCTGCGACCGCTGGACGACACGATCCGGTCGGTGAGCGCCTTCACCGCCGAGGGCTCCAGGGCGTAGGAGGCCGCCGGGTCGTGCTCCGGGTCGGCAGGCCCGGTGACCGCGGGCTGGCGGGGGTCGAGGCTCATGGTCGAAATCTAGGTGACCGGCGTGCCAGTGCCTACCCCTCGGTAACAAGTGAGACAGGTCCCACATGGCGCCCACGGTGGTGGAGGGGGCTGCACAACAACCGTCTCGAAACCCGTCCTTCAGTCGGTGGCTACTCGGCGTCCGGCTCCGGCGGGGTCTCCTTGCCGGCACTCTCGTCGCGCGCGGCCCACTCGAGCAGCGGCGCGATGTCGAAGACGGCGTCGTCGATGCCGGCGTGCAGGTCGCCGATCTCGGCGTAGCGGGCGGGCATCGTCGCGATCGTGAAGTCGTCGGGGTGGCAGGCGTCGACCTCGGACCACTCGATCGGGGCGGAGACGGTGCCGATCGGGTTGCCTCGCACGGAGTACGCCGCCGCGATCGTGTGGTCGCGGGCGTTCTGGTTGTAGTCCACGAAGAGGTGCGCCGGGTCGCGGTCCTTGCGCCACCAGGTGGTGGTGACGTCGGACGGCGCCCGTCGCTCGACCTCGCGCGCGAACGCCAGCGCGGCCCGTCGTACGTCCTGGAAGCCGTGGTCCGGCGCGATCCGCACGTAGACGTGCATCCCCGAGCCGCCGCTGGTCTTCGGCCACCCGGTGGCCCCGAGGTCGTCGAGCACCTCGTGCGCGACGTGGGCGACGCGCTGGACGCGTTCCCACGGGCAGTCGGGTCCGGGGTCGAGGTCGATGCGCCACTCGTCCGGCTTCTCGGTGTCGGCGCGGCGGCTGTTCCACGGGTGGAACTCGACGGTCGACATCTGCACCGCCCACACCACCTGGGCGATCTCGGTGACGCAGAGCTCGTCCGCGGTGCGGTTCCAGCGCGGGAAGTGCACGCGCACGGTCTCCATCCACGGCGGGGCGCCGGAGGGCAGCCGCTTCTGGTGCACCTTGTCGCCGGAGACGCCCTTGGGGAACCGGTGCAGCATGCAGGGTCGCTCGCGCAGCGCGTTGACGATGCCGTCGGAGACGGAGAGGTAGTACTCGACCAGGTCGAGCTTGGTCTCACCGCGGGCCGGGAAGTACTCCCGGTCGGGGTTGGAGATCCGGACGACCTTGTCGTCGACCTCGAGCTCGATCGCCGGAGACGCCATGCCCGGAAGCCTAGGCTGCCGGGCATGGAGCGGGAGCGGATCGAGGTCACCTCGCGGGCGCAGTGGCGGGCCTGGCTGGCCGAGCACCACGCGGACAGCCCCGGCGTCTGGTTGGTGACCTGGAAGAAGGCGACGCCGGACAAGCACACGTCGTACGAGGAGATCGTGCTGGAGGCGCTCTGCTTCGGCTGGGTGGACAGCCAGGCGAAGGGCGTCGACGAGGTGCGTACGTCGATCACGATGACCCCTCGTCGTCCCGGGAGCCGCTGGACCCAGCGCAACCGGGAACGCGTCGAGGAGCTCGAGGCCAGCCGGGCTGATGACGCCGGCCGGACGCGCGGAGATCGAGGCAGCCAAGGAGAACGGCACCTGGGACGAGCTCCGCCACGTCGAGGCCCTCGTCGAGCCGGACGACCTGCGGACGGCACTGGACGCCGATCCGGCGGCACGGACTCGCTGGGAGGCGCTGAGCGCGTCGGCGAAGTTCCAGGTGCTGCTACGACTCCACGACACCAAGCGTCCGGAGACGCGGGCGAAGCGGGTCGCGGAGATCTAGAGGGGTACGCCGACCGCGGCGAGCCGCTCGCGCAGGACCTCGATGCCCTCGTCGTGCTGCCAGAGCACCGCGGCGACGCCGATCTCGGCGGCCGCCTCGACGTTGACGGGTGCGTCGTCGACGAAGACCAGCTCGCGCGGCGCGACGCCGAGGTCGTCGGCGATGTGCAGGAAGTAGGCCGCGTCCGGCTTGGCCGCGCCGACCTCGCACGAGTAGTAGCTGCCGTCCAGCAGGTCGTCGTACCCGACGTCACGCCGCATGTACGACGCCCGCAGGTTGTCCTGGTTGGTGGCCAGGTAGCACGGGGTGCCGGCCGATCGGACGGCCGTGACCAGCGCCCTGGACTCGGGCAGCGGCGTGATCATCCCCCAGACCGCGACGATGTCCGCTCGCCGGTCGTCGAGCCCGAAGTCGTCCACGACCTCGTTCACGAGGGCAGCCATGTCGATGCGCCCTTGGAGCGCGACCTCGAGGTCGTCCCAGAGCGCCGCCTTGAACTCCTCGACCCGGTCGCCGAGCAGGTCGTCGAAAACCTGCACGCCGGAGGGAACTCCCCGCTGGAGCACGCCGTCGGCGTCCCAGAGCACAGCCTTGGGAGCCATCTCAGTCGGTGCCGTGCTCGCGGATGAACGCGAGGATCGGCTCGGACAGCTCCGGCCGGCAGACCACGAGGTCGGGCAGCAGCACGTCGTCCTGGTTGTAGACCAGCGGCGACCCGTCGACCCGGCTCGTGAACAGCCCGGCCGCGCGGGCCACGGCCACGGGTGCCGCGGAGTCCCACTCGTACTGGCCACCGGCGTGCACGTAGGCGTCGCTGACGTCGCGCACCACCGAGATCACCTTCGCGCCTGCGGAGCCCATCGGCACCAGCTCGGCACCCATCTCCTCGGCCATCGCCTCCACGAACTTCGGCGGGCGCGTGCGGGAGACCACGATCCGGGGGCGGTCCGACGTCCGGGGAGGTACGACGGGCGGGGCACCGGTGTGGAACGTCGTACCGAGACCCGGCTGGGCCACGGCTCCGGCCACCAGCTCGCCGTCCTGCCAGAGCGCGACGTGGATCGCCCAGTCGTCGCGCGGCGGCTCGGAGAACTCGCGGGTGCCGTCGACCGGGTCGATGATCCAGACCCGGTTCGCGGACAGCCTGGCCTTGTCGTCCTTGCCCTCCTCGGACAGGACGGCGTCACCCGGACGGTGCCGGGCCATCAGGTCCATCAGCAGGTCGTGCGAGGCGAGGTCGCCGGCGTCCTTGAGGTCCTTGCCCGTGAGCCCCTCCTGGCGGACCTGCACCAGCAGGTCACCGGCGGTGGTCGCGGCCCAGGCGGCGAACTCGTGGTCGTCGGCATCCTCGGGCGGCGTACCCGGATCGAAGTGAGTCACGGGATCACCCTATGAGGTGTGCTCCTAGGGTGGACGTCATGGAGTACAGATACCTCGGCAACAGCGGGCTCAAGGTCAGCGAGATCATCTACGGGAACTGGCTCACGCACGGTTCCCAGGTGGAGAACGACGCAGCCACCGCGTGCGTGCACGCGGCTCTCGACGCCGGAATCACGAGCTTCGACACGGCCGACGTCTACGCCAACGGCGCGGCGGAGCAGGTGCTCGGCGACGCGCTCAAGGGTCAACGGCGGGAGTCGCTGGAGATCCTGACGAAGGTGTACTTCCCGACCGGCCCGCGGGGACACAACGACGTCGGGCTCTCGCGCAAGCACATCAGGGAGTCGATCGACGCCTCGCTCGCGCGGCTGGGGGTCTCCTACGTCGACGTCTACCAGGCGCACCGCTTCGACCACGAGACGCCGCTGGAGGAGACGATGGCGGCGTTCGCCGACGTCGTGCACAAGGGCAAGGCGTTCTACATCGGGGTCAGCGAGTGGACCGCCGACCAGATCCGCGCCGGCCACGCGCTGGCGACGGAGATGGGCATCCAGCTGGTCTCCAACCAGCCGCAGTACTCGATGCTCTGGCGCGTGATCGACGACGAGGTGGTGCCCGCCTCGAAGGAGCTCGGTGTCTCCCAGGTCGTCTGGTCGCCGATCGCGCAGGGGGTGCTCACCGGCAAGTACCAGCCGGGTGCCGCACCGCCCGAGGGCAGCCGCGCGACCGACGAGAAGGGCGGCGCGGACATGATCAAGCGCTTCCTGAACGACGACACCCTGACCGCCGTGCAGCAGCTCACGCCGATCGCCCAGGACCTCGGCGTCACCATGGCCCAGCTCGCGGTCGCCTGGGTCCTGGCCAACGAGAACGTCGCCGGCGCGATCGTCGGCGCGTCCCGACCGGAGCAGGTCGAGGACAACGCCAAGGCGGCGGGCGTCACGCTGGACGACGACGTGCTGAAGCAGATCGACGAGGTGCTCGGTGACATCCCGGAGACCGACGCCGGCAAGACTGAGTCACCGCGCACGCGGCCCGTTTGAGCGCCAGGGCCGGCCGTCGCAGCTGTAACGCGGGGTTACGGTCGCTGCAGTCGTCGTGTTGACGTACGGCGCCGCTACCCACGCGCTGTTGACGCTGCACACCCCGCAGACCGCGTGTGCAGCGACGATAACCCCGCGTTACAGCACCGCTGCCGCGCCGCCTCTCAGGAGTTGAACTGCCCCTGGGTGCGCTCGAGGCCGACCTCGAGCAGCGACTCGACGGCATCGGCGGCGCGGTCGACCTGGAAGGGCAGCTCCTTGCGCTCGGCAGCGGAGTAGCCCGAGAGCACGAAGTCGGCCGGGTCCTGGCGACCCGGCGGGCGGCCGACGCCCGCGCGCACGCGGTAGAAGTCACCGGTGCCGAGCGAGGACCGCATCGAGCGCAGACCGTTGTGGCCGTTGTCGCCGCCACCGAGCTTGACCCGGAGCGTGCCGAACGGGATGTCGAGCTCGTCGTGCACGGCCACGATCCGGTCGACCGGCACCTTGTAGAAGCTCGCCAGCGCCTTCACCGGTCCGCCGGTCTCGTTCATGTAGCAGCGGGCGCGGGCCAGCACCACGCGCGGACCGGGCACGCCCGGTGCGGTCAGCCTGCCCTCGACCACGTCGGCCCGTCCGGACTTGTGCGCCCGCCAGCGCACACTCTGGGCGGAGCCCATCCGCCGCGCGAGCTCATCGGCCACCAGGTAGCCGACGTTGTGCCGGGTGCCGGCATAGTCGGGTCCCGGGTTGCCCAGGCCCACGACGAGCCAGACCCCGGACGACGGGTCGGTCGCCTCGGGGTCTGACATCGGTCGTTTCAGCGGGTCGCCCGGAGAATGACGCAGGGTCACTCCTTGTCGGAGGAGTCCCCGCCGGAGGACTCGCCCTCGGCACCCTCGGAGTCGCCCTCGCCGTCGCCGGACGCATCGGCCTCGGCGATCTCCTCGTCGGACTCGTCGCGCTCGATGCCGGCCTCGGCCTCGGCCTCCTCCAGCTCGGCCTCGACCTCCTCGGCGGTAGGCGCGTGGGTGACGTTGACGACCATCATGTCCTCGTCGCTGAGCAGCAGCGAACCGGTCGGCAGCACCAGGTCGGACGCGTGGAACTGGGTGCCGACCGCGGCGCCCTCGATCGAGAGCTCGATGTACTCGGGGATGTTCGTCGCCTCGGACTCGAGGGAGACGGTCGTGTTCTCGGTGACCACCAGGGAGTCGGGCAGCGCCTCGCCGACCAGGTGGATGGCGACGTCGACGGTGACCTTCTCGCCCTTGCGCACCTCGACGAAGTCGATGTGCTCGAGGAAGCCCCTGATCGGGTCGGACTGGATCTGCTTGGTGAGCGCCAGGTGCTCCTTGCCCTCGATGTCGAGGTAGAGCAGCGCGTTGGTGCCGCCGTGCTTGATCGCCAGCATCGTCTCGTGGCCGGGCAGGGTCACGTGGATCGGGTCGTTGCCGTGGCCGTAGATGACGGCGGGCACCTTGTTGTCGCGGCGGATGCGGCGAGCCGCGCCCTTCCCGAACTCGTTGCGGGACTCGGCCTTGATCTTGATGTCGTCTGACATGCGGTGGATCTCCTCGTTGGAACGTCGCGTGCTTTCGTGCAAGACAAGTGGTTGCCCGCGGCCGAGACGCGAAAATGCACCGGGCGCGAACGGCACGGTGCATCACAGAGATACCGACCGCGTCGATCACGGAGCATCCACATCGCTGGGTGCTCCCTCGCCGAGGCAACCCTGAAATCTTAGCGGGGCACGGCGTACGACGCGAATCCGGCTACGGTCGCCTGCGTGGCCCACCGATCACTCACCCGCGACGAGGCGGTACGACGCGCGGCGCTGATCGACGTCGCGTCGTACGACGTGGCGCTCGCGATCACCGACGGCGAGACGTTCAGCTCACGCAGCGTCGTGCACTTCGGCTGCGCCGAACCGGGCGCCACCACGTTCGTGGAGCTGGCCGGGGCCGAGGCCTGGACCGCGACCCTGAACGGCACGCCGGTGCCTGCCGAGGCCGGCGAGGACAACCGGATCCGGCTCGTCGGGCTGCTGGCGGACAACGAGCTGGTGGTCGAGGCGACCCTCCCCTGCGTCACCAGCGGCGACGGCATGCACCGCTACGTCGACCCGGCCGACGGCGCTGTCTACGTGTCGGCGTACTGCGGCATGGATCTCGCCCAGCGCGTCTTCGCCTGCTTCGACCAGCCCGACCTGAAGGCGACGATCGCGCTCACCGTCACCGCTCCCGCCGACTGGACCGTGCTCTCGTGCGGCCGCGAGGTCGAGCGCGAGGGCGAGGTCCGCCGGTTCGCGACCACGCCCCCGCTGCCGACGTACCTGTTCACGGTCTGCGCGGGCCCGTGGCACTCGGTGACCTGGGAGCACGCCGGGCTGCCGTTCGGCTGGCACGCGCGCCGGTCGATGGCGACGGCGATCGACCGCGACGCCGACGAGCTGCGGCGGATCACCGAAGCCTGCTTCGACCACTACACGGCCACCTTCGACGAGCCGTTCGCGTTCGACTCCTACGACCAGGTCTTCGCCCCCGGGCTGAACTGGGGTGCGATGGAGTTTCCCGGCTGCGTGGTCTACCGCGACGAGATGGTGCACCCCGGCGGCCTCACCGACGACGACCAGATGCACCGCGGCATGGTGATCGCCCACGAGATGGCGCACATGTGGTTCGGCAACCTGGTCACGCTGCGCTGGTGGGAGGACATCTGGCTGAACGAGTCCTTCGCGGACTACATGGGCTTCCAGGTCGCCGCGGTGGCGGCCGGCTTCACCGGCGCCTGGACCTCGTTCACGCTCACGACCGAGCAGCGTGGCTACGCCTCCGACCAGCGCCGGTCACGGCACCCGGTCGCGGCGCCACCGGAGTCGGTGGTCGACACCGACGCGGGGTTCGCCAACGCCGACATGATCACGTACTCCAAGGGCAACGCCGCCCTTCGCCAGCTGGTCACCTGGCTGGGCGAGGAGACCTTCCTGCGCGGCTCCAACGTGTTCCTCACCCGGCACCGTTTCGGCAACGCGCAGCTCGACGACTTCCTGGCCGCGCTCGACGAGGTGTCCGACCGCGACGTACGACCCTGGGCGCAGGCCTGGCTGAGCACCACCGGCTTCGACACGATCGAGGTACGGCGCGACGGCGACGTGCTCGTCGTCGCCCGCACCGGCAGCCGCCCGCACCGCACCCGGGTCGCGGGCTACCGGCTCCAGGACGACCGCCTGGTCGAGCACGAGAGCGTGCTCGTCGACCTGGCCGACGACGCCGTCCGGCTCGACGGCTGGGGCGGCCTGGCGGTGCTCCCGAACTCCTCCGACCAGACGTTCGCCCGGGTGCGCACCGACCCGGACTCGTGGGCCGCACTGGCCGAGCGGGTCTCGACGATCGAGGACGACCAGGCACGCTCGGTCGTCTGGGGCACGGCCCTCGACCTGGTCCACCGGGCCGAGCTGCACCCGCTGGACCTGGTGACCATGGCCGCGCGCCACCTCGCGCACGAGCAGGTGTCCGCCATCTGGGAGTCGATGGTCGCCGAGCTCCTGACCGTCACCCTGCGCCGCCACGTGGCGGCCACCGACCTGCCCGCCGCGCACGCCGAGCTGGCCGAGTCCTTCGCACGCACCCGCACCGGCCCGGACCACCTCCGGCTGGCCGCCACTCGCGCCTGGGTCGCGTGCACCGACGACGTGACGCACCTCGAGTCCTGGTTGGCCGACGGCCGCACGGAGGACGGCCTGCCCCTCGACGCCGTTCTCCGCTGGCGTGCGCTGGCCCGGCTGGCGGCGCTGGGCGCGGTCGACGTACGCCGGATCGACGCGGAGGCGGGTGCCGACCCGTCCACCGAGGCCGAGACCGGTGCCGCTCGGGCGCGGGCGTCGCTGCCGACCCCGGAGGCCAAGGCTGCCGCCTGGTCCGTGCTGTCCGCCGACGACGTGGGCAACCGGCTCTTCGGCGCGGTCGCCACCGGGCTCTGGACGCCCGAGCAGGCCGACCTGGTCGCGCCGTACGTCGACCGCTACCTGGCCGAGGCGCCGACCTGGGCGGCGCGTCGCGGACAGGGGTTCAGCCAGGAGATCAGCAACTACTTCCCGCGGCACGCCGTCAGCGAGCACACCCGCGACGACCTGCGCGCGGTCCTGGCCGGGGAGCTCCCGTCGTTGCTCGCGCGGTACTGGAACGACCGGCTCGACGACCTCGAGGACGACCTCGTGGTCAGGCGTGCCCGTCGAACATCGAGGTGACCGAGCCGTCCTCGAAGACCTCCTTGATCGCACGTGAGATCAGCGGCGCGATCGAGAGACAGGTCAGCTTGTCGAAGCGCTGCTCGTCGTTGAGCGGCAGCGTGTCGGTGACGATGACCTCCATCGCCGGGCTGTTCTTCAGCCGGTCGACGGCGGGGTCGGACAGGATCGGGTGGGTCGCGGCGATCACGACACCCGCGGCGCCGTCGGCCATCAGTGCCTCGGCGGCCTTCACGATCGTGCCGCCGGTGTCGATCATGTCGTCGACCAGCACGCAGATCCGGCCGTCCACCTGGCCGATGACCCGGTTGGCGACGGTCTCGTTGGGACGGTCCTCGCGGCGGGTCTTGTGGATGAACGCCAGCGGCGCGCCACCGAGGCGGGCCGACCAGCGCTCGGCGACCTTGATCCGGCCGGCGTCGGGCGAGACCACGGCCAGCGGCTGGTCGCCGTACTTCTCGCGGACGTAGTCGGCCAGGATCGGCAGCGCCATCAGGTGGTCGACCGGGCCGTCGAAGAAGCCCTGGATCTGGTCGGCGTGCAGGTCGACCACGATCAGCCGATCGGCGCCGGCGGTCTTGAACAGGTCGGCCATCAGCCGGGCGGAGATCGGCTCGCGGCCGCGGTGCTTCTTGTCCTGGCGGGCGTAGCCGTAGAACGGCTGGACCACGGTGATCCGCTTGGCCGAGGCGCGCTTGAGCGCGTCGACCATGATCAGGTGCTCCATGATCCACTCGTTGATCGGAGCCGTGTGGCTCTGGAGCACGAAGGCGTCGCAGCCGCGGACGGACTCCTCGTAGCGCACGTAGATCTCGGAGTTGGCGAACTCGTAGGCCGACGTGGGCACCAGCTCGGTGCCGAGCTGGTGGGCGACCTCCACGGCGAGCTCACGGTGTGCCCGTCCGCTGAAGACCATGAGGTTCTTCTCGGTCGTCTTCTTCAAGCCGCTCACGACGTGCTGCTCCTCCGGAGGGCGAGGGGGCCCAGACTGAGGGGGCCCAGACTTGTGGCTGTCCTCAGCAGTGTGTCCCACCCTCGGCGCCGTTGGCGACACCGGGTCCGGATTCCAGCGCCGCGCGCGCCGCGTCGGCGCTCGAGGTGCCCTCGCGCTTGCGGAACACCCAGCCCTCGATGTGCCGCTGCTGCCCGCCGGAGACCGCCAGGGCACCCGGGGGTACGTCGCGCCGGATCACGCTGCCCGCGCCCGTCGCTGCCCCGTCGCCGACCGTGACCGGGGCCACGAACGTGTTGTTGCTCGCCGTCCTGGCGTGCTTGCCGATGACCGTCCGGTGCTTCTTCTGGCCGTCGTAGTTGGCGAAGATCGTGCCGGCCCCGATGTTCGTGCCCTCCCCGATCTCGGCGTCGCCGACGTACGAGAGGTGCGGCACCTTCGCGCCCGCTCCGATCTGGCTGTTCTTGACCTCGACGAAGGCGCCGATCTTGCCCTTCGCGCCGAGCTGGGCACCCGGGCGCAGGTAGGAGAACGGTCCGACGTCGGCGCCCGCGCCGATCACGGCGAGCTCGGCGTGGGTGCGCACCACCTTGGCGCCCTGGCCGATCTCGACGTCCTTGAGCGTGCAGTCGGGTCCGACCACGGCGTCCTCGCCGACCACGGTCGCGCCGAGGAGCTGGACGCCGGGCAGGACCGTGACGTCAGGTGCGAGCACCACGTCGACGTCGATCCACGTGGTCGCCGGGTCGATGACCGTGACGCCCTCGGCCATCCAGTGCTCGAGGATCCGGCGGTTCTTCTCGCGCGCCAGCTCCGCCATCTCGGAGCGGTCGTTGGCGCCCTCGGTCTGCACCACGTCGTCGATCGGGAACGCGCCGACCTGCTGTCCGGCCTCGCGGGCGAGCTTCACCGTGTCGGTGAGGTAGTACTCGCCCTTCGCGTTGTCGTTGGACAGCCGCGGGAGCACGTCCTCGAGGAACGCCGCGTCGAAGGCCAGGATGCCGCTGTTGATCTCGCGGACGGCGGCCTCCTCGGGCGACGCCTCCTTCTGCTCCACGATCGCCCTCACCGAGCCGTCGCCGTCCCGGATCACCCGGCCGTAGCCGGACGGGTCGCGCACCTCGCCGGTCAGGATGCTCACCGCGCGGCCGGAACCGGTGTGGTCCTCGGCGAAGGCGCGCAGGCTGGCGCCCTCCAGCAGCGGGGTGTCACCGGTGGTGACGATGACGGTGCCGCTCTGCCCGCGACCGAGTGCGTCCATCGCGATGCGCACCGCGTGCCCGGTGCCGTCCTGGCTCTCCTGGACCGCCAGCACGACTCCCGGGACCAGCGCCTCGATGTGCGGGCCGACCTGCTCACGCTGGTGCCCGACCACCGCGACCACCCGGGTCGGCTCGACCGCGGCGACCGCCGCCAGCACGTGCCCGATCATGCTGCGGCCGGCGATCGGGTGCAGGACCTTCATGGTCTTCGACTTCATCCGGGTGCCGCCGCCGGCAGCGAGGACGATCACGGTCAGGTCGGGCATGGGGCTCCGTTCACTCCGGTGGTCGAGCAGCGAGCGCCAGCGAGCGCGTCGAGACACTCGCTCCCCGGGTAGGAGTCGAACCTACGTCGCTAGTCCTGATTCAAAGTCAGGCGGGCCCTGCCGGCAGACCAACCGGGGATGGTCGCGGCAAAGCCTAGTTGCGCGGTCCGTGTTGAACGCGCACCCCGCCGTAACCTACGCTCCCGTAGGTACGACGCCCCCAGCCCGAGGACGCTCATGACCGACACCCTGCCCGACCGGACGCCCGACGAGGTCCCGCTCCAGATCGCGACCCTCGGTGGTGACAACCAGTCCCGCAAGGAGCAGGTCGCGCTCGCCATCTTCATCCTGGTGCCGTTCCTCGCGGTGTTCGCCGCCATCCCCGTGGCGTGGGGCGGCTGGCTGAGCTGGACCGACGTCGGCATCACGATCGTCATGTACTGGCTGACCGGTCACGGCATCACCGTCGGGTTCCACCGCTACTTCACGCACAAGTCCTTCAAGCCCAACCGGGCGCTCAAGATCGCGCTCGCGATCGCCGGTTCGATGGCGGTCCAGGGGCCGGTCGTGCGCTGGGTGGCCGACCACCGCAAGCACCACAAGTTCTCCGACCGCGACGGCGACCCGCACAGCCCGTGGAAGTACGGCACCAACCTGCGGGCGCTGGTCAAGGGCTTCCTGCACGCGCACCTGATGTGGCTCTTCGACGAGGAGCAGACGCCGCAGCGCAAGTACGCCCCGGACCTGATGAAGGACCGCGACATCGTGCGCATCTCGCGCCAGTTCCCGCTCTGGGTGATCGTCTCGCTGGCCACGCCGGCCGTCGCCGGTGGGCTGATCACCTGGTCCTGGCAGGGCGCGGCGACGGCGTTCTTCTGGGGGTCACTGGTGCGTGTGTCGCTGCTGCACCACGTGACCTGGTCGATCAACTCGATCTGCCACACGATCGGCGAGCGCCCGTTCGTCTCGCGTGACAAGTCCGCGAACGTGTGGTGGCTCGCCGTACCGTCCATGGGCGAGTCGTGGCACAACCTCCACCACGCCGACCCGACCTGCGCGCGGCACGGTGTGCTGCGCGGCCAGGTCGACACCTCGGCGCGGGTGATCCGGTGGCTGGAGCAGGCCGGTTGGGTGCACGACGTGCGCTGGCCGGTGCCCGAGCGGGTCGAGGCCAAGCTGGTCGCCAACCAGTCGGTCGCCGACGCCGCGTGACGACGTCCGCCTCCCCCACCCGCAAGCCGCGCGGCCGGATGACGGCCGCCGAACGACGCGAGCAGCTGATCGCGATCGCTCGCGGCGCGTTCGCGGAGCGGGGCTTCGACGGCGTCTCCGTGGAGGAGATCGCCGCGCGTGCTGAGGTCTCGAAGCCGGTCGTCTACGAGCACTTCGGCGGCAAGGAGGGGCTGTACGCCGTGGTCGTCGACCGCGAGGTGCAGCAGCTGTTGGGCACGATGCGTGAGGCTCTGACTGCGACGTCACCGCGAGCGCTGCTCGAGCAGGCGACGCTCGCGCTGCTCGACTACGTCGAGAGCTCCTCCGGCGGCTTCCGGATCCTGGTGCGCGACAGTCCGCCGGGGTCGGGCACTGGCACCTACGTGACGATCATCAGCGACACGGTGACCAGGGTGGAGGGCATCCTCGGCGACCAGTTCCAGGCGAGCGGGCTCGACCCGAGCGTGGCGCCGCTGTATGCGCAGATGCTGGTCGGCATGGTGAGTACGACGGGCCAGTGGTGGCTGGACGCCCGGCGCCCGGCGAAGGACGTCGTCGCCGCGCACCTGGTGAACCTGGCCTGGAACGGTCTGGCGAACCTGGACCGTGCTCCGGAGCTGCGAGGCCGCTGAGGACCGCCTGGCACTCGGACCGCGGGTCGGACCGGGGTCTCAGGGTGGTGGCGTTTCGGGGAGGCCGACGGAGTGCTCGGGGTCGGTGCGCTCGACGGCCGAGAGCACGGCGAGCAGGACGGCGACCGAGGTGCCGGCGATGACGAGTCCTCCGGCCACGAACGCCGTTGCGGAGCCGACCGTCGTCTCCCGCACCCGCGACAGAAGCGTCAGGACGATTCCCGACACCGCGCCCAGCGAGAGGGCGATCACTGCCGTCGCTTCGAGGCGTCGCCGGAAGGGCGAACCTGCTCCTGCCTCACGGTCGGCCGGGGTCGTCGGGCCGTCGCGGAACACGATCAGAACGGTCGCCGCAGCCATGCTCCAGATACCCACCAGCAGGAACGCGGTGATCGCGTCGCCGGCTCGGTGCCAGCCCGCGGACATCGTGGCGAGGGCGGTCACCGTGGCGTAGCACGAGCCCACGGTGACTGCCGTGAGCCGCCATCGGGGGGCAAGCACGAAGAGCAGGGCTGCTACGGCGGACATGGCAGCAGTGGCGTGCCCGCTCGGCAGGCTGTTCAGCGTGGCCGGGGTGACCTCCTTGACCCCGAGGTCGGGCCTGGCCAGGACGTAGTTCTTCAGGAGCAGGGTGGAGATGTTGGAGCCGGCCAGGATCACGATCGCCACCAGCCCTGGCAACCGCGCAAGGCGGATCAGGGCGATGACGGCGACCACGGCGACGACGCCGAGCAGTGAGGCCACCGAGATCGCGTTCAGCACCCGGTCGACGACGGCCGTCACCCGGGAGTTGCTCAGCAGTGCGCCACGCAGCGAGGCATCACCGAGCAGGCGCCCCTCGACGGTGTGGACGGTCACCACGTAGACCAACGCGAAGACGCAGGCGAAGCTCAGGGCCGTGAGCACGAGCCGCGCCAGGGACCACCGGTCGCGAACCAGCTGCGCGATGCTCATCTGCCCATCGTGCACCTTCGGGAGCGCGCCGACAGCACCTCCACCCGGTTCCCGGAACCGTCGAACGTGTGCAGCCGCAGGTACCCCGGGAACGTCTCGCGCTCGGAGTCGTCCACCTCGTACCCACCACCACGCAGCCGGGCGGCCACGGCGTCCAGGTCGTCGACGACCAGGGCCGGGTGAGCCTTGCGGGCCGGCCGGAAGTCGGCCTCGACACCGACATGGACCTCGGCAGTGACCACGCCGTCGAGCTCGGCGCGGAACCAGCAGCCGCCCCGGGCACGGAGCGGCTCGGGCTTGTCGACCTCGACCAGACCGAGGGCACCGGCCCAGAACGCCCGTGCCGCGTCCTCGCCGCCGGGTGGGCAGGAGACCTGCACGTGGTGGAGACGCGTCACCGCTGGGCCACCACGAACACCCGGCGGAACGGCAGCACGACGCCGTGCCCGCTGTCGGGGTAGGCCTCCCGCAGCCGGCGCTTGAACTCGTCCTCGAACGCCGGCCGCAGCGTGTCGTCCAGCGCCTGCAGCGTCGGTCGCGCGCCGGTGCCGCTGACCCAGGTGAAGACCGGGTCGTCGCCGTGCAGCACGTGCAGGTACGTCGTCTCCCACGCGTCGACCGAGGTCACCAGCGGTTGCAGCGCACGCAGGTACGTCGCCGCGTCGTGGGCGTCGGGCGCAGCCACGCCCGCCGTCTGCTCGTCGTACGGCGCCGCGGCCGCGAGGTCGCGGCGGATCGTGTGGCTGGGCTCGTCGAAGTTGCCCGGCACCTGGAACGCGAACCAGCCTCCGGGACGCACCGACCCGACCAGCGACGGCAGCAGGTCGAGGTGCCCGGGCACCCACTGCAGGGTCGCGTTGGAGACGAGCACGTCGACCGCCCCGTCCCTGGCGGCCGAGCTTGTCGAGACCCAGTCGCGCAGGTCGGCCACGTCGTAGGCCACGCCGTCGTCGAGCACGCGAGCCTTCGCGATCATCTCGGGCGACGAGTCGAGGCCGACCACGGACGCGTCGGGCCAACGCTGCCGGAGCAGGCCGGTCAGGTTGCCCGGGCCGCAGCCGAGGTCGACGACGGTGCGCGGGTCCGGGGCACCGATCCGTCCGACCAGCTCCACGAACGGGCGCCCGCGCTCGTCGGCGTACGCCAGGTATTGCTCCGGGTCCCAGGTGTGGGTCACCCGGCGGACTCGGCCGCGGCGTCGTGGATCGCCCGCGCCAGCGTCAGGTCCCGGTCGGTAAGGGCGCCCACGTCGTGCGAGCTGGTGGTCACCTTCACCACGCCCGGGTAGCCCAGCGACACGTCGGGATGGTGGTCCTGCCCGTCGGCGATCGCGGCGATCCGCGCCACCAGCGCGCCGCCGGCGGTGAAGCTGCCGCACTCGTAGGACGCCTCGGCGGTGTCGCCGGAGACCTGCCACTCGGTGAGGCCGAGCCCGTTGAAGTCGTCTGCAGTGGTCATCCTCCGAGGGTAGGTCCCGTTTTATCTTGACGTCAAGATTCTTGAGCACACTAGGCTGTCCCCATGCGCGACGAGGTGGACCAGCTGGTCGAGGCGTGGCACCGCGAGCGCGCCGACCTCGACCTCGCCCCGGTCGAGGTGTTCAGCCGGATCGGCCGGCTCGCCCGGCTGCTCGACCGGGCCCGTCGCCAGGCGTTCACGGCGCACCGGATCGAGCCCTGGGAGTTCGACGTGCTGGCCGCGCTGCGCCGGGTGGGCGCGCCGTACCAGCTCTCCCCCGGCCGGCTGCTGCGCGAGACGATGGTCACCAGCGGCACCATGACCAACCGGGTCGACCGGCTCACCGACCGCGGACTCGTCGACCGGCTGCCCGACCCTGGCGACCGCCGCGGCGTGCTGGTGCGGCTGACCGCCGAGGGCAAGAGCACCGTCGACGCGGCGTTCGAGGAGCTGCTCTCCCACGAGCGCGCCCTGCTCGCGGCGCTGCCTGGAGATGACCGGGCGACGCTGGCCGCGCTGCTCAAGACCCTGATGACGCCGCTCGGCTGAGCTGGCAGGGGCAGGTCACTGCAGCAGCGACGCAGCCTCCAGCCACTCCAGCTCGAGGGCGTCCCGCTCCGCAGCCACGTCCGAGAGCTGCGCCGACACCGAGCTCAGCACCTCGTGGTCGGCGGCGTTGTCGAGGATCTGCTGGTTCAGCTCGGTCTCGCGTAGGACGAGCCGGGCGAGCTGCTTCTCGACCCGGGCGACGGTCTTGCGCGCTGCCCGCTCCTCGGCGCCGCCGGACTTCGCCTTCACCTTCGACGTCGGCGAGGTGGACTCGACGGGAGCCTCGACCCTCTTCGCCTCGGTCGCTGCTCGCCCGGCGGCGTCGGCGATGTCCTTCCGGCGGTGCTCGAGGTACTGGTCGACCCCGTTCGGCAGCATCGAGATCTGGCCGTCACCGAGCAGTGCCCACGTGGAGTCGGTGACCCGCTCGAGGAAGTACCGGTCGTGCGAGACAACGATCAGGGTGCCCGGCCACCGGTCGAGGAAGTCCTCGAGCACGGTCAGCGTCTCGATGTCGAGGTCGTTGGTGGGCTCGTCGAGCAGCAGCACGTTGGGCTCGGTGAGCAGCAGCTTGAGCAGCTGGAAGCGGCGACGTTCACCACCGGACAGGTCGCCGAGCCGGGCGGTGAGCCGGTCGCCGGTGAAGCCGAACCGCTCCAGCATCGACGTCGCGGACACGTCGGAGCCGTCGGCCAGGCGCGTGACCCGGCGGATGTCCTCGACGGTCGCGAGCACCCGCCCCGCCGGGTCGACCTCGTCGATCGCCTGGGTGAGGTGCTGGAGCGCGATCGTGCGGCCGTGCTTCACCCGCCCGTGCTGCGGCTCGAGCGTGTGGGCGAGCAGCGAGAGCACGGAGGTCTTGCCGGCGCCGTTGACGCCGACGATGCCGACCCGGTCTCCCGGCCCCAGCCGCCAGGTGGCGTCGCGCAGCAGCGTGCGCTCGCCGCGCACCAGGTCGACGTGCTCCATGTCGAGCACGTCCTTGCCCAGCCGCTGGGTCGCGAACTTCTGGAGCTCGAGCCGGTCGCGTGGTTCGGGCACGTCGTCGATCAGGGCGTTGGCGGCGTCGATCCGGAACTTCGGCTTCGCGGTGCGCGCCGGCGGCCCGCGCCGCAGCCAGGCCAGCTCCTTGCGCATCAGGTTCTGTCGGCGCTGCTCGGACGACGAGGCCTGTCGCTGCCGCTCCGCCTTGGCCAGCACGAACGACGCGTAGCCGCCGTCGTACACGTCGACGACGCCGGCGCCGTTGGCCGCCGGGTGCACCTCCCACGTGGTCTCGCAGACCGCGTCGAGGAACCAGCGGTCGTGGGTCACCACCACCAGGGCGGTACGACGGGAGGACAGGTGCTGCGCGAGCCAGGCAACGGCCTCGACGTCGAGGTGGTTGGTCGGCTCGTCGAGGATCATCAGCTCGTGCGGCTCGAGCAGCAGCCGGGCCAGCGAGCAGCGACGCCGTTCGCCACCGGAGAGCCCGTGCACGACACGGTCCAGGGCCACCCCGGCGAGAAGCACCTCCACCACCTCGCGGGTGGTCGAGTCGGCGGCCCACTCGTGGTCGTCCTTGCCGCCGAGCACCACCTCGCGCACGGTGTGGGTGTCGTCCAGCTCGTCGCGCTGGTCGAGGTAGCCGACCTGCAGGCCGCGGGTGCGGGCGACCCGGCCACCGTCGGGCTCCTCCCGCCCGGCGATCAGGTTCAGCAGCGTGGTCTTGCCGTCACCGTTGCGACCGACGACGCCGATCCGGTCGGTGTCGCCGACCCCGAGGCTGACCTCGTCGAGCAGGATCCGCACGCCGTAGGACTTGGAGACGCGTTCGAGGGACACGAGATTCGCCATCAGAGGTACTCCACCACGTGGGCGCCGGCGACGGGACCGGTGGCGACCTTGACCCCGGCGTAGCCCTTCTCCGTGAGCTGGTCGCGCACCTCGTGGGCGCGCTCCTGGCTCTCGACGAGCCCCAGGAAGGTCGGCCCGGAGCCGCTGAGCAGCCGGAACGCGCCCGCCTCGAACAGGTCCCCGTCGGTCTGGTCGAGGTCGGGGCGCAGGCTGAGCGCCGCCGGCTGGAGGTCGTTGGCGAGCTGACGTCCCCGAAGCCGGTGGTCGGGATGGCGGAGCAGCGCGTCGACGCCGTGGCTGAGCCGCAGGTGCACGTGCGAGAGCAGGTCGGGGTTGAGCCGGTCGAACTCCCGGTAGACCTCGGGCGTCGACATCCCCTGCGCATGGGGCACCACCACCCACCACCAGGAGGCGGCGTCCTCCGCCGGGGTCACCACCTCGCCCCGACCGGTGCCGGTCGCGTTGCCGCCGATCAGCGCGAACGGCACGTCGCTGCCGAGGTCGGCCGCGAGCGCGAGCAGGTCCTCGTCGGAGGTGCCGAGGTCCCAGAGCCGATCGATCGCGACCAGGGCCGCGGCGGCGTCGGCGCTGCCGCCGGCCAGTCCCCCGGCGACCGGGATGCCCTTGGCGATGTGGATCGTGGCCGCACCCGCGAGGCCGTGGTGCGCGGCGAGCAGGCGGCCGGCCCGGACGGCGATGTTGGTGTCGTCGAGCGGGACGTCCGAGCAGTCGAGGTCGTCCGGGGCGTCCACGCTCACCGACCAGGAGGCCGCCTCCTCGACGGTCACGTCGTCGTAGAGGCTGATCGCCTGGTAGACGGTGAACAGCGGGTGGAAACCGTCCTCCCGCACGGGTCCGACCCCGAGCAGCAGGTTGACCTTGGCCGCCGCACGGACGGTGACACTCATCTGAAGATCTCCTCGGCGATGCGGGTGAACTGGTGGACGTCGAGCGACTCGCCGCGGGCCATCGGGTCGACGCCCGCCCGGCGCAGCGCGTCCTCGGCTGCATCGCTGGAGCCGGCCAACGGGCGCAGGGTGGGCCGCAACGCCTTGCGTCGCTGGGCAAACGCCGCGTCGACCACGCCGAAGACCTGCTGCCGCGTGACGTGCGTGGACGGCGGGTCGCGCCGGGTCCACGCGACCAGGCCGGAGTCGACGTTGGGTGCCGGCCAGAACACGGTGCGGCCGACCGACCCGGCCCGTCGTACGTCGGCGTACCAGGCGGCCTTGACCGACGGGACGCCGTACACCTTCGAGCCCGGTGGGGCAGCCAGCCGGTCGGCGACCTCGGCCTGCACCATCACCAGCCCGTGCTCCAGCGAGGGCAGCAGCGCCAGCAGGTGGAGCAGCACCGGCACGGAGACGTTGTAGGGCAGGTTCGCGACCAGCGTCGTGGGCGCCGGTCCGGGCACCTCGGTGATCCGCATCGCATCGGCCTGCACCACCTCGAAGCGGTCGACCTGTCCCGGTGCGTACGACGCGATGGTCGCCGGCAGTGCGGCGGCAAGCGCCGGGTCGATCTCGACCGCCACGACCCGGCGCGCGACCGCGAGCAGGGCGAGGGTCAGCGAGCCCAGTCCGGGCCCGACCTCGAGCACCACGTCGGCACCGTCGACACCGGCGTCACGCACGATCCGGCGCACCGTGTTGGCGTCGATCACGAAGTTCTGGCCGCGTCGCTTGGTGGGCCGGAGCCCGAGAGCATCCGCGAGCGAACGGACCTCCGCCGGACCGAGAAGTCTCGGCCCGGCGGAGGAATCGTCCGGTTCGCTCAGCACACCGGCGAGCGTAGTGGTGGTCTCGGCATGCTCGACCACCGGCGAGGCAGTACTCAGGCGCGAGCCCCGCACACCGGCCAGGCACCGTAGCCACCTTCGGCGGCACGGACCTTCTCGGCGATCGCGATCTGCTGCTCACGGCTGTTCTGGTCCGGACGGCCGGAGCCGCCGTACGACTGCCAGGTGCCGAGGTTGAACTGGAGCCCGCCGTAGTAGCCGTTGCCGGTGTTCGCGGCCCAGTTGCCACCGGACTCGCACGCGGCGATCCGGTCCCAGGCGGAGCCACCGCCGGCGAAGTTCGTGGCGGCCTGAGCGGCCTTGGTGCCGACGTTGACGATGCGGTCGACCGGCGCCTGCAGGACCTTCGACCTCAGCACGGACTTCTTGACGACCTTGCCGTTGCGGGTGACCACGCGGTAGGTGACGTCGCGGACGCCGGAGCGGCCCTCGCGCACGGTCGTCGACTTGCCCTCGAGCATCGAGTCGTCCTTGCGCTCGACGGTGCCGAACCCGACCTTCTCGTGGCCGACGTGCACCTGCTTCTTGGTGACCTTGGTGAAGACCACCTTGTCGCCGTCCTTGACGAACGAGTCGAGGCCGGGCGTGACCTTGTCGTTCTTGTCGTAGCCGACGTCGAGCTTGCCGAGGACCTCGCGCACCGTGATCGCGCTGATGGTGCGCTTCTTCTGCTGGTGGGCGCCGATCTTCACGGTCAGCTTCTTCGGCGTCGCGATCCGCAGGGCCATGCCCTCACGGTCGATCGAGGCCGAGCGGCTGCTCGAGTAGTCCGCACCGAAGAAGCGCAGGCCGAGCTGGTTGAGGGCGCCACGCACCGTGGTCGCGGTCGTCCAGAGAGTGCTCTTGTCACCGTCGAGGTTCACGTCGAGCGGTTTGCCGTAGCGCACCGCGATCCGCGAGTCGTCGCTGATCGAGGAGTCGAGCGACGGCAGGACGACGTCGTGGCTGTGGAGCCTGATGTGCTGGCTGGCCAGGAGCTCCCGCACGTTGCCCTTGAGGGTGGTCACCTCCTGGGTCTTGCCGTCGATGGACAGGGTCACCTTCTTGCTCACGGCCGCGTAGCCGACGGTGGTCCCTGCAACAGCCAGCACCACGAGGGCGACGAGTGCTGTCAGCAGGGACTTCTTCTTGCTCATGCGCGCGATAGCAATCCGCACGGTTCTCCCGACGTCGTATTCTCCGGGCCACGGGCGCCGATGTCCGCTGGCCCAGCACTCCCCCGGAGTGGAGCCAGCACAGAGTGGTGACATCGGTCGGTGGTGGAACAAGTCCCGTTCCCGGCCAACAAGGCAACGACGCTAACCGCAACCGGCGCCAGCGCCAAACCCGGTCTGTACGATTTGCGCGGATTCAGGCGTGAACTCGTGCGGAATCCGCGGAATCGGCGTGCTCGATGTCACTTTTGTCTCTGTCCCGAGACACGTCCCCGGGTCTAATCTCCCGGCACTGTGCGACTTCCCAGGTCGCCGGGCGGGGGCACGATCATGAGCGAGTTCGAGGGCACCAGGGCAGCGACCGGGCACAGCACCTCTCTGCCGCAGCAGCGCGGCGGCCGGACGCGGACGGTGCCGCGGCAGCGGGTCTACCTGGCCTCGGCCCGGCCGACCCGCTACGACGTCTTCGGCAACCCGCTCGACGCCCCGCCGCGGACGATCGTCCTGCAGAACACCAGCTACACGTCCGGCCGGGCGACGGCCTCGATGGTCCTCGGCGTGCTGAGCCTCGCGCTCGGAGGCCCGATCCTCGGCGTCCCGGCGATGCTGCTCAGCATCGGCGCCGACCGGGAGATCTCCCGGTCGCACGGACAGGTCGGCGGCCGGAGTTCTGCCCGGATCGGCTTCTGGACCGGCGTCGTCGGCAGCCTCCTGGGCGTCTACACGTTCTTCCTGGTGCTGTCGCTGATCGGCTTGTCCGTCTCGATCCCGCTCCCCACCGCGACGCGCTGAGCGGTCAGCCCCAGCTGCCGCCGAATGCCCGATCGGTGTTCGCGTCGACCGCACGGCAGAGGTCCTCGAGGTCCTCGCCACGGGTCTCGGCCATCGAGCGCATCGTCAGCGGCACCAGGTACGACGCGTTCGGCCGGCCCCGAAACGGCATCGGCGTCAGGTACGGCGCGTCCGTCTCGACCAGGATCCGGTCCTGCGGCGCGACCCGGAGCGCCTCGCGGAGGGGCTCCGCGTTCTTGAAGGTGACCGTGCCGGCGAAGGAGAGGTACGCGCCGCGGTCCAGGCAGCGCCGTGCGAAGTCGGCGTCACCGGAGAAGCAGTGCATCACCCAGCGCTCCGGCGCACCGACCTCGTCGACGATCCGCAGCACGTCGTCGTGGGCGTCGCGGTCGTGGATCACCAGCGTCTTGTCGAGGGCACGAGCGAGCTCGAGGTGCCAGCGGAACGACCGCTGCTGGTCCGCGCGACCGTCCTCACCGGTGCGGAAGTAGTCGAGGCCGGTCTCCCCCACGGCCCGCACCCGCGGGTCCTCGGCGAGCGTGACGATCTCGGCGAACGCCCGCTCGAGCTCCGCCTCCGCGGCCAGCCGCGGCGCTTCGTTGGGGTGCAGCGCCACCCCGGCGACGATCTGGTCGTAGCGGTGCGCGGCCTCGACCGCCCAGCGCGCACCGGGGAGGTCGCAGCCGATCTGCACGATCCGCGGCACGCCCACCTCGGCGGCCAGGCGCAGCGCCTCGTCGTGCCTCCAGCCAGGAGCCGTCGGGACCGTCCGCGATGTCGAGGTGGCAGTGGTTGTCGACGACCGGGTGCGGCAGCGGGTCGGGTGCGGGTGGCCGCTCGCGGTCGCGGCTGCGGCCGTCGTCGGTCGCGTGCCGACTGCGGGTGCGGCCCGTGCGTGGGCCCGTGCGTGGGCCCGTCGATGTCCTTGCCGGTCATGGCTTGTGCACCGCGTCGTACACCTCGCGCTTGGGGATGCCGGCCCGACGGGCCACGTCCAGGATCGCCTGCTTGCGGGGCGTGCCGGTGGCCTCGGCGTCGGCGACCAGCCCGACCAGGCTGGCCGGGTCGGTGTCCACCTGCTCCGGCGCGGCGCCCGCGACGACCAGCGTGACCTCGCCCCGCACGCCGTCGCCCGCCCAGCCGACGAGCTCGGCCAGCCCTCCCCGTCGTACCTCCTCGTGGGTCTTGGTCAGCTCCCGGCAGACCGCCGCGTGCCGGTCGTCACCCCACGCCGCGGCCATCGCGGCCAGCGTCGCCTCGGTGCGGTGCGGCGCCTCGAAGAACACCAGCGTGCGTTCCTCACCTGCCAGCGCCGCCAGCCGACGAGCGCGCTCGCCGGCCTTGCGTGGCAGGAAGCCCTCGAAGCAGAACCGGTCGACGGGCAGCCCGCTCACCGCCAGGGCGGTCAGCACCGCGCTCGGCCCGGGGACCGCGGTGACCCGCACCCCCTCGGCGACCGCGGCGGCGACCAGCCGGTAGCCCGGGTCGGACACCGACGGCATCCCCGCGTCGGTCACCAGCACCACCCGCTGCCCGGCGGTGAGCGCCTCCACCAGCATCGGCGTCCGGGCCGCCTCGTTGCCCTCGAAGTAGGAGACCACCCGGCCACCGACGGTCAGCCCCAGCTCGTTGGTCAGCCGCTTGAGCCGGCGGGTGTCCTCGGCGGCGACCACGTCGGCCCCGGCCAGCTCCGCCGCGAGCCGCGGCGGTGCGTCGCCGACCTGACCGATCGGGGTCGCCGCGAGCACCAGCACGCCACCTCGGTCGTTGTCGTCCACGATCCTGATGATGTCAGCCGTAGCCTTGCCCGCGTGCCCGAGACCATGACCCAGGAGAAGCGCGCCACGCGCACCCTCGGTCTCTCGCGCACGGCGGACGGCCGCAGTGTGCCGAGCGTCCGCCGACGCAGCGTCGCCGCGATCCGCGGCTCCGACGCACTGATGTCGTGGCTGGCGACCGCGGCCGTCACGATGCTGGCGTTGTTCCTCCGGCTGTGGGACCTCGGCAAGCCGCGGTCCTTCCTCTTCGACGAGACGTACTACGCCAAGGACGCCTGGTCGCTGATCCACAAGGGCTACGTCACCGGCTACGTCTCCGACGCCAACGACAAGATCCTGGCCGGCCACACCGGCTCCGACATCTGGACCCAGACCCCGAGCATGGTGGTGCATCCGGAGGTCGGGAAGTGGCTGATCGGCTCCGGCGAGGCGCTGTTCGGCATGGACCCGTTCGGCTGGCGGTTCGCCTCGGCGGTGGTCGGCTCGCTGATGATCCTGGTGATGGTGCGGACGGCGCGCCGGATGACAGGCTCGACCATGCTCGGCGTCGTCGCCGGCCTGATCATGTGCTTCGACGGCCTCCAGCTGGTGCTGTCGCGGCTCGCGCTGCTCGACATCTTCCAGGCCTTCTTCGTGCTGTCCGCGGTCTCCTGCCTGGTCGCCGACCGCGACTGGGGCCGCGAACGGCTGGCCCGGCTGGCTCCCGACGGTGTCGGGGCCGACGCGTGGGGGCCGGTGCGCGGCCTGCTCTTCCGACCCTGGCGGGTGCTGGCCGGCGTCTGGTTCGGGCTCGGCCTCGGCACCAAGTGGAGCACCGTCTTCGTGATCGCCGCGTTCGGGCTGCTGGTCTGGGCCTGGGACGCCGGCGCCAGGCGCCGGCTCGGCGTGCGCGGCTCGGTGCGCAAGGCCGCCGTGGCCGACGCGCTCCCGGCGTTCGCCTGGCTGGTGCTGATGCCGGCCGTCATCTACGTGGCCACCTGGACCGGCTGGCTGTTGCACGCCGACGTCTACGAGAAGTCGCTGTCGCACACCCAGTACGGGCCCTACTGGGGCAGCTACATCAAGAAGCCGGCCCACGGGTTCTTCGAGCACGCGGTCAAGGCACTGCGCTCGCTCTGGCACTACCACCACGACGTCTACAGCTTCCACACCGGCAAGGGCCTGGCCGAGGCCAAGCACGTCTACCAGTCCAACCCCGGCGGGTGGCTGATCCTGAACCGACCGGTCGGGGTCGACGCGCAGCTCGGGATCAAGCCCGGCGAGCAGGGCTGCGACGCACCCGCGGGCAGCACCTGCCTGCGCCAGGTGCTGCTGCTCGGCAACCCGGCCGTCTGGTGGGGTGGCACGCTCGCGTTCCTCTACTCGATCGGCGCCTGGATCGGTCGCCGGGACTGGCGGTACGGCGTCGTCGTGGTCGGCGTGCTGGTGACCTGGCTGCCGTGGCTGCGGTACGACGACCGGCCGATCTTCAGCTACTACTCGATCGTGATCGAGCCGTTCCTGGTGCTCGGCCTGACCCTGCTGCTCGGACGGATCCTGGGGCCGGCCACGGCGTCGTACCAGCGCCGACGGCTGGGTGCGCTGCTCGGCGGCGCCTACCTCGTCGGGGTGGTCGCCCTGTTCGCGTGGTTCTGGCCGATCTGGACCGACCAGCTGATCACCACCCCGCACTGGCTGCAGCGGATCTGGTTCCACCGCTGGATCTGACCCTAGATCGGGCGGAGGGGTCCGCGACGCTGGCGCAGCGGCTGTCCCGCGAACGGCTCGACCACCGGCTCCGGCCGCTCCTCGTCGCGCCGGACGATCGGCGGCTGGAAGCTGAGCATCTCCATCAGGTGCTCGACGGAGACCGGCGCCCCGATGTGGTAGCCCTGCGCGAAGTCGACGCCCTCGGCCTGGATCACCTCGAGGATCGCCGCCGACGAGACGTGCTCGGCGATGGTCTGCTTGCCCAGACCGCGCGCGATGCCGACGATCGAGCTGACGATGGTGCGGTCGGTCTCGCTGTCCGTGCAGTTCGCGACGAACTCGCCGTCGATCTTCACGTAGTCGATCGGCAGGTGCTTGAGGTAGTAGAAGGAGCCGTAGCCGGCACCGAAGTCGTCCAGGGCGAACTTGCAGCCGAGCCGGCGCTGCCGCTCCGCGAAGGTCCGCGCGGTCTGGATGTGCGCCACGGCAGCGGTCTCGGTGATCTCGAGGACCAGACCGCGCGGGTCGGCGCCGTACCGGAGCAGGCTGTCGGTGATCGCGGTCTCGATCAGCTGTGAGCCGATCGACTTGCCGGACAGGTTCACCTCGAGCTGGAAGCCGGGGTGCACCTGCTGGATGTCCGCCAGCAGCGAGATCGAGCGGTCGATCACCCAGCGGTCGATGTCGATGATCTCGCCGGTGCGCTCCGCGATGTAGAGGAACCGGTCCGGCATCACGAGGGAGTCGCCGTCGCCGAGCCGGATCAGCGCCTCGGCGCTGGTGATCCGGCCGGTGCGTACGTCGAGGATCGGCTGGAGCTGGAGCACGAAGTCGTCGTTGTCGATCGCCAGCTGGATCCGCTCCGACCAGGCCATCCGGGCGCCCATGCGCGGCTGCTCGTGGTCGTGGTGGTCGAGCAGCACGTACTGGTCGCGCCCGGCCTCCTTGGCGTCGTACATGGTCATGTCGGCGGCGGAGACGAGGTCCTCCAGCGAGGTCTGGCGGTCCCCGATCAGCACCACGCCGATGCTGGCGGAGATCCGGCGCAGCACGCCGATGTGCGACTGGGCCAGTCCACGGATCTGCTCCAGCACGTCCTGGGCCACGAACCGGGCCGCGGCGGCGTCGGCGCTCGGCAGCAGGAGCGCGAACTCGTCGCCGCCGATCCGGGCGACGAGGTCGCCGTGCCGGGCGCTCTGGCGCAGCAGTGTCGCGACAGCCACGATCAGCCGGTCACCGACGTGGTGGCCCAACGAGTCGTTGACCTCCTTGAAGTTGTCGAGGTCCAGCATCAGGAGCGCACCCTCGGGGTCGCCCTCGCCCTGCTCGAGGTGCACCCGGAGGTCGGCCTCGAAGCGGCGACGGTTGACCAGCCCGGTCAGCGAGTCGTGGTCGGCCTGGTGGGCGAGCCGCTCCGCGTTGTCGTGGCGCTCCGTGAGGTCGACCAGGTGCATCAGCACCAGGGACTCCTCGTCGGTGTGCACCAGGGTGCTCGTGAGCGAGAGGTGGACCACCGGACCCGAGACCCGGATGGCGGTCCACGCGGTCTCGTGGCGTTCGTGCGCCAGCACCGAGGCCAGGTGGCTCTCCAGCACCCCCGGTGCGTCCTGGTCGGCACGGTCGACGAGCGACCGGTCGAGCAGGTCTCCAGGGGTCACGTCGAAGAGCCGGGCCGCGGCCGGGTTCGCCTCACGGACCACGCCGCGCGCGTCGAGCAGGAGGATGCCGACGGGTGACTCCGCGAGCAGGCGCGCGGCACTCAACGGTCCGGGCTCGGAGGAGCCGGACGCGGAGACCCTGCGGTCGGGAGGCGCCATACCACTGATTCTGTCGCAGATTGTCCGACTTCGTCCGAGTTTCCCGGTTCCAGGTACGGCGACGTACGGATGCAGTCGAGACGCGGAGTCCCGACAACGACGAACCCGCCTGTTCCAGTGGCCGGGGGGATGGCCTACGGACCGGGGGGATGGTCTCGTGGAACGGCGGGTTCTTGTCGTTCGGTGCTGGGCGGGGGGCCCAACGACAACGGTACGGACGCATCACCCGTCTGCCAGCAAAAAGGTGCAAACAGAACATTCAACTTTATGCGGCTGCATGTTTGTGCAACTCCGTGTCGCTGCCCGTGATTTCTCTCTATGGTTTCTCTCGACGGGCTGGGGGGCCTCGATCGATGCGCGTGACACCTGGTGTCACGCGCATCGATGGTTTTCCGGCCCACCCCGATGGCTGGACACAGCCCCGTTGCCGTCAGGCCCGGGGGCGTCTGCGAAGGAAGCCGCGGGCAGTCCTGGTGGGAGGAGCAGTGTCCACCACCGACGTTCATGCCGCCTCCAGCACGACATCGCCTGGGTCCCCAGCAACGACGTGCGGCGCCGCTCCACCGGCTTCTCCTCGCCCGGCGGCGGGGGGCGCGGAGGCCACCCGGCGCCGCCGCTGTCCCGACACCGCGAGCGAGTGCAGGCCGAAGACGATCCAGGCCACGTTCATGAACGCGCTCGGCACCGCGCCGCTGTGGAACGACGCCACCCCCAGCAGGGCCGCGCCCACCATGTTCAGCCCTTGGAAGAGGCCGGCGTCGGGCGCGACGCGTCGTGACGAGACCAGCACGTAGGCCGCCGCGACCAAGCCGCCACCGGCCCATCCCAACAGATCCAGACCGGACGACACCACGACGTTCCCTTCACGACCGCACTCTGGCTCCCAGAGACCGCACCAGTCTGGGTGCCGAAACCATGCAGGTCCAGCGGCGAAAAGTGAACCTAGAGTTTAGAATTTGTGCATGGAACTGAACCTGCGGCGGCTGCGGATCCTCCGTGAGGTCGCCCAGCACGGCGGCGTGGGCAGGGCGGCCCGCGTGACGCACTACTCAGCGTCGGGGATCTCCCAGCAGCTGGCCGCCCTGGAGCACGACATCGGGGCTCCGGTGGTCGAGCGTCGGGGTCGGGGCATCGTCCTGACCGAGGTCGGCCGGGTCCTGCTCGAACATGCCGAGATCCTGCTCGACGCGGAGCGTCAGGCCCAGAGCGCGGTCGAGCAGGTCCGAGAATCGATGGCGGTGGACCTGACCGTGGGCGTCTTCAGCACCGTGGCGGCCGGACTGATGCCGGGCATCGTCGAGGACCTCGCCCTCCGCCATCCCGAGATCCACGTCCGGACACGTGAGATCGACCCCGACGACGCGGGGATCGAGCTCCGGCACGGTCACCTGGACCTCGCCTTCCTGATCGACTACCCCGACGCCACCGAGCCGTGGGCCTCCGGCATCACCATCGTCCCGGCCCGCTACGACGAGCTGCACCTCGCCGTCCCGTCGGGCCGGTTCCCCCCGGGCAAGGTGAGGCTGGCCGACCTCGCGGCCCAGGACTGGGTGATGTCCGGCCCGCAGACCTACTACGGCCGTGCCGTCCGATCCGCCTGCCGACAGGCAGGCTTCGACATCGCGATCACGCACGAGGTCGACGAACAGGCGACCGCCCTTGCCATGGTCGCGGCCGGGCTCGGCATCACCCTCATGTCCGACCTGGGTCGAGCCTTCCTGCCCGACGTCGGCATCGACGTCCTCGAGCTCAGCCGCCCGCTGCGACGTCAGATCCTTCTCGCCCACGCCGACGCGTCCGGTGGCCGACCGGCGGTCAGGCGCTTCCTGGAGAGCGCCACCCGCATCACGGTGCCGGGGTGAAGCGCAGCTGCCGCCGAACTGCCCGGGCGTCACCCCGCCGGTCGGTCCTCACGCCAGCGACAGGAACAGCTTCTCCATCTTCTTGACGTCGACGCTGTCCGTGCCGTCGCCGTTGGCGAGGCACTGCTGGAGCCCCGTGGCGACGACGGCGAAGCCGGCCCGGTCCAGCGCTCGGGAGACAGCCGCGAGCTGGGTGACCACGTCCTCGCAGTCGCGCCCCTCCTCCATCATCCGGAGGACACCGGCCAGCTGCCCCTGGGCGCGCTTGATGCGGTTGATGATCGGCGTCATCTCCGCGGGGTCGAGCTCCACTAGTCCTCCTCGTGCAGGGCGGCGAACGCCGCGGTGAGTCGCTGCTTGGCGTCGGTCGCCACCGCATGGAGCGCCTCGTTGTCCGCAAGCCCCGTCATGGCGTCCGGGTCGAAGGCTTCGACCACGGTCGTCTCCGGGTCCAGGGACCTGACCACGACGTTGCACGGCAGCACGGTCGCGATCGACGGTTCGACCTGGATCGCCTCGTAGGCGAGCGGAGGTCGGCACGCCCCGAGGATGATCTGTGGCGCGATGTCGACGTCGAGCTTCTCCTTGAGCGCGGCCTGGAGGTCGATCTCGGTGAGGATGCCGAAGCCCTGGTCGCCGAGCGCGTTGCGGACGGCATCCACCGCCTCGGGGTAGGCCTGGTCCAGGGTGATGACGATCGTGTAGCTGCTCATCACTCGCTCCTTCGCTGCTCGTTGTCGCCTGTTCGGGTCTCCGGGGAGAGCCGCTCCAGGCCCCTGACAATGGCGTGATCACCATACCCCCCCGGGTGTATTTGCATCACCACCATATACCCCCTACGGTATTCAGGGAACTGCCCATCGACCCGAGAGGACGCCTCGCATGAGTGAGAACGCGACACCCGAGATCGACATCGAGGAGTTCGCCGCCGCACGTGGCAGCGGCCTCCTCCTGGACGTGCGCGAGCCCGACGAGTACGTGCGCGGGCATGTCGCGGGCGCGGTCCTGGTCCCCATGAGCCAGCTCGCGAACCGCATCGGCGAGATCGACGACACCTCACCCGTGTTCGTCATCTGCGCCTCGGGCAACCGGAGCGGCGCGATGACCGACCTGCTTCGCAGCGCCGGCATCGACGCCGTCTCCGTCACCGGCGGCACCGGCGCCTGGGAACGCTCGGGCCGCCCCCTCGAGGAAGGACTGTCATGACCACGAGCGAACTGGCCATCATCCCGATCGAGACCCCGACCCTGGGCGACCGCAGCTACGTCGTCCACGACGGCGAGGTCGCCTTCGTGGTCGATCCGCAACGTGACATCGACCGGGTTCTGGCGATCCTGGACGAGCACGCCGTCCGGCTGACCGACGTGTTCGAGACCCACCTCCACAACGACTACCTCACCGGCGGACTGGCCCTCGCCCAGCGCACCGGCGCTGCGTACCACGTCAACGCCGACGACGACGTCTCCTTCGAGCGGACCCCTGTCCGCGACGGTCAGACCATCGAGATCGGCGCCCGGATGAGGCTGACAGCCATCTCCACCCCCGGGCACACGTTCACCCACCTGTCCTACGCACTCAGCGACGCCTCCGCCGAGGGCGCGGTCACCGGGACGGACGCCTCCTCGGGCGTGTTCTCCGGCGGATCGCTCCTGTTCGGCGCCACCGGCCGCCCCGATCTCCTCGGTGAGGAGCACGCCGACGCCCTGGCCCGCCAACAGCACGCCTCGGCGCACCGGTTGGCCGACCTGCTCCCCGCTGACGCGGACGTCTTCCCCACGCACGGCTTCGGATCGTTCTGTGCGGCCACCCAGTCGGATGCGACCGAGTCGACGATCGGTCAGGAGAAGGAGTCCAACCCGGTCCTGACCCAGGACGAGGAGACCTACGTCCGGGACCTGCTGGAGGGTCTGGGGGCCTGGCCTGCGTACTACGCGCACATGATGCCCGCGAATGCCGAAGGGCCTTCCGAGCCCGACCTCTCCCCGCCGGCCACCGCCGAGCCCGCCGAGCTGCGGCGCCGGATCGAGGCAGGCGAATGGGTCGTCGATCTGCGCAACAGGACCGCCTTCGCGGCCGGACACACACCCGGCACACTCAATTTCGGGATCGACGGCGGTTTCGCCACCTACCTCGGTTGGCTGATCGCCTGGGGCACCCCGGTGACCCTGCTCGGCGAGACCCCCGACGACGTCGCGCAAGCTCAGCGCGAGCTGGTCCGGATCGGCATCGACCGTCCCGCCGCCCACGCCACCGGAGCACCCGAAGACTGGTCCGAGGGGGAATTGGCAAGCTTCGCGACCGGCACGTTCGCCGACCTCGAGCAGGTGCGCCACCACCGCGACGTCGTGATCCTCGACGTCCGCCGCGAGGACGAGTACCGCTCCACCCGCATCAAGGGCGCCCACAACATCCCGATCCACGAGCTGCCCGGCCGGGTCGCGGAGGTGCCCGCCGGTGAGGTCTGGGTGCACTGCGCCTCGGGCTACCGCGCCTCGATCGCGGCCTCCCTGATCGACGCCTCGGGCCGTACGCCCATCGCGATCGACGACTCGTTCGAGAACGCCGAGAAGGTCGGCCTGCACCTGGTCGGCCCCGACGCCTGATGCTGGATCTCGTCCTCGCGGTCGTCGCCGGCGGGCTGATCGGGCTCAGTCTCGGCGCGCTCGGCGGTGGCGGCTCCATCCTCGCCGTCCCGGTGCTGGTCTACGCCCTCGGACAGAGCCCGGGCCAGGCGACCACCGGGTCCCTGGTCGTCGTGGGCGTGACCGCACTGATCGGCGCCGTCACCGCCCACCGAGCCGGCAACGTCATGCTCGCCAGTGGCGTCACGTTCGGACTGGTGGCGATCGGGGGCGCTGCGGTCGGTGCCAAGGCATCCGCCCTGGTCGCGGAGCCTGTGCTGATGGCCGCCTTCGCCGTGCTGATGCTCGTGGTCGGCGGTGTGATGGCGGTGCGCCAGGTGCGCGCCCATCGCGCCTCTGGTGACGATGACGATGCTGCCGAGGAACGGGACCACCGGGTCAGGCGCCACACCCTGGACGACCCGATCATCACCTTCACACCGACCTTCGCCTGCCAGTGCCCCCGCGCACTGAAGGTGCTGGTCACCGCCACCGTCGTCGGGCTGCTGACCGGGTTTCTCGGTGTCGGCGGCGGATTCCTCGTCGTCCCGGCCCTGCTCCTCGCCCTGGCGTTGCCGATGGAGTACGCCGCCGGCACCTCGTTGGTGGTGATCACGCTGACCAGCGCCGGCGCGCTGGCGGTCCGGACCGGGGTCGGCGTCGCCCCCGACTGGGGCCTGGTGCTGGTGCTTGCCGCGGTCTCCGGCCTGGGTGGGTTCCTCGGCGCCAGGCTCGCCGACCGGATCGACACCGACCGACTCTCAGCCGCCTTCACCGTTCTCGTGCTCGCCGTCGCCGTCTACACGGCCGTCCGCGCGCTGCCTGCTCTCCTCTGACCCGATCCCGCATCCCGCGGTACCCACCTCTCGGACCCATGTCCTGCCACCACCACCCGACCGGAAGAGACCTCATGACGTCGACGGCCACCGCCCGCCACGCTGCCCCCCCAACCGATCCGGTTCTCGAGCCACGACCGGGTCCTCTCGGACGTCTCGGGGTCTGGGTCACCGACCACGCGGCGCTGACCACGGCGGTGTGGCTGTTGGTCATCATCGGTCTCGGTGCGTTCGCGCCGAAGGTCGAGTCCGAGCTCTCCGGCGCCGGCTGGCAGGCCGACGGCTCGGAGTCCGTGGCGGCCCGAGAGCTCGCCCAGGCCCACTTCGGCGGCAATACCAGCACCGCGATCCAGGTGGTCGTCCACTCCACCGACGGCTCGGTCACCCAGGGGAAGGGCAAGCAGATCCTCGCCCGCGCCACCGCAATGCTCGATCAGGACTCCCGGATCGCCGACGTGGTCCAACCCCAGCCGGGCGCGACGCTGAGCCAGGACGGCAAGACCGCGGTGCTCCTCGCGGGCGCGAACGCCGACCCGAACGAGATGGTCCGGGTCGCCGACGACCTCAAAGGTCCGCTGCAGGACCTCTCCACCACGGGCATCCAGGTGAACCCAACCGGTGCCTCTCTGCTGTGGTCGGACTTCAACGAGGCCAACCTCTCCGCGATGCTGAAGTCCGAGCTGTTCTCCTGGCCGGTGACCCTGGCCATCCTGGTCCTGGCCTTCGGGGCGCTCGTAGCAGCCGGGCTCCCCCTGATCCTCACCCTGGCGGGCTTGGTGGCCTCGGCCGGCTCGTTGGTGCTCATCAACCAGTTCGTCCCGGTCTCCATCTGGGCGATGAACTTCGCGATGATGTTCGCGCTCGCTCTCGGTATCGACTACGCCCTGTTCATCGTGGTCCGTTATCGAGCCGCGCGCGCCCGGGATGGCAGCTCGCCACGGCGGGCGATCGCCGAGACCATGGACACAGCAGGCAAGGCAGTGCTGCTCTCCGGCGCCACCGTCCTGATCTCTCTGTCCGCCGTGATGCTCGTGCCCTCCCCGTCGTTCCGCTCCATGGCAGGCGGCATCATGCTCTCGGTCGTCTTCGTCCTGGCCGCAACCCTCACCCTGCTGCCGATGGTGCTGGCCAAGCTGGACCACAGGATCAACAAGCTCTCCCTGCCCTGGTCACGCTCTGGTGAGCACCGCTCCCCGAGGTTCGCCGCGTGGGGCGAGCGCCTGTGGAAGCGTCCGCTGGTCTGGGGCCTGGCGTCAGTGGTCGTGCTCCTCGCCCTCGCCGCTCCGGTCCTCGGTCTGAAGACCGCGATGCCCTCGATCAAGGTCCTTCCCGACGACGCCTCCGCACGGGTCGGCTACGACCTGGTCCAGGAGAGCTTCGGCGAGGGCGCGCCCGGCACCCTGACGATCGTGGTCGACAAGGGCCAGGCCGATGCCGCCTCCGCGGTCCTGTCGAGTGACCGGGGCATCAGCGGAGCCGCGCCAGCCATGCCGGCCGTGGACGGCTCGGACCACGCCCTGATCCAGGCCGTGCCCACCGTCGATCCCTCGAACCCTGCGCTGGGCGACACCGTCGACCGTCTCCGCACGGACCTGCCCTCCTCAGCCGTGGTGGGTGGCGCTGCGATCGAGAACCTCGATCTGAAGACGCAGCTCGACGACTCCACCCCGCTCGTGATCGGCGTGATCCTGGCGCTCGGGTTCCTGCTCCTGCTGGTCGCGCTCCAGGCGCCGCTGATCGCGCTCCTCGGCACTCTTGCCAGCCTGCTCTCCACCGCTGCGGCGTTCGGGGTCGCCCGGCTGGTCTTCCAGGAAGGGTTCGGGGCCGACCTGATGGGGTTCGAGTCCCAGGGCTTCCTCGACGCCTGGGCCCCGGTGTTCTTCTTTGCGATGATCTTCGCGATCGCGATGGACTACACGGTCTTCCTGCTCGCCTCGGCCAAGGAGCACTACGAACACTCCGGTGACCCGAAGGAGGCGATGGTCGGCTCGCTGGCCCACTCCGGACGGGTGATCTTCGCGGCCGGCGCCGTCATGGTCGCCGTGTTCTTCACCTTCGCGCTGTCCGGCCCGCTGCCGCCCAAGGAGATGGGCATCGTGCTCGGCGTCGCCGTACTCCTCGATGCCTTCCTGGTGCGCCTCGTGCTGTTGCCCGTCCTGCTCCGGCTCACCGGCCGGGCCGCCTGGTGGGCGCCGTCGTGGTTGACCCGCCTCCTGCCCAACATCCGCTTCTCACACAGCTGAACCCCCAACGAAGGAGAACCACCATGTGCAGACAGGTCAGCTGTCGCAAGTGCGGCAAGACCACGTGGGCTGGCTGCGGCCAGCACGTCAACCAGGTGATGGCCGGCGTCCCGAAGTCGCAGCGCTGCCCGGGCCACCCCAAGGAACCGGGCAGCGGCTTTCTGGCCCGGCTCTTCAGGCGCCGCTGACCCGCGACGCGGTCACGAGCAACGGTGTTGCAGACGTGGTACGACGGAGGAAGTGGGCCGACCGCCCGACGCCAGGGTAGGGAACTCATTGCCTGGAAGAAGCGGCTGAGATCGGGCTCAGACGAGGCCTTGACTTCCGGGTGTGTTCCCGGTGCGGTTGAGCTCTGCGCCGATCTCGGCGGCGGCGGCGCAGAGGATGGGGGCCGCCCTGTCAATCACCTCGTCGCCCATCCGTGGCAGCGGACCTGACATCGACAGCGCCATCGGCTGGGGTGCATCGGGGATGGCCACGGCGACGCAGCGCACTCCCAGTTCCTGCTCTCCCTCGTCCAGGGCGTAGCCGCGGGATCGAGCACTGGCCAACGCGTCGAGAAACGCGGCGGGCGTCGTCAGGGTGTTTTCGGTGTGCCGCGGCATCCCGGTGCGCTCGAGCAGCGCCAGCACCTCGGCATCGGACCGCTCGGCCAGGATCGCCTTGCCCACCGCGGTGGCGTGCGGACGGGTACGGCGTCCGACTTCGGTGAACATCCGCATGAAGTTGTTCGCTGCCTGGCTCTGCGCGACGTACACGATCTCGTCCCCGTCGAGCACCGCCAGGTTGACCGACTCGCCCAGCTGGGCGACAGCGGCGTTCATCGCAGGTCCTGCCCAGGTGCCGATGCGCTTGGAGCTGGTGTTGGCGAGCCGCATCAACCGCGGCCCGAGGGAGTACTGGCGCGAGGCCTCCTGACGCACGTAGCCCAGGTCGACCAGCGTGCGGATCAGCCGGTGGATCGTCGCGAGCGGCAGACCCGCCTTCTCCGACAGCTGGGAGAGTCCGATGATCCCGCCGGCGTCAGCCATCGTCTCGAGGATCGCGAAAGCCCGGCCGAGGGATTGCACTCCGCCCGAGGATCGGCCGCCGTTGGCTGCCTTGACCTCGCCGGTCATCGCACGTCCAGGTTGGCGGCACACGAGCCGACCCCAATGGTCGTGGTTTCGAAAGGGTTATTCCGCATGACGGAAGAATAGCCCTCCGGCGGCAGCAGGCCGGACGCACGTACTCGCTGCGGACAGCTGAGTCGTCGGCTCCTCACAGTTCGAGCCCTTCACCGTGGTGCCGAGGACTCCGGGGCTGGCCGCGAGGCGCTCACCTCGGCGAGCTCGACGCCCGTCCGGGGTGAGACGCGGCCACCGCCGACCCAGATCGAGCCGACGTCTGCCGGCGTCGCGAGGGCGAACGCCTTGGCCAGTGCGTCGTGCGGACCCTGGGCGTGGCGCAGGCAGACGTCCAACGTCGATCCGTGTGCTGGTCGCAGCCAGAGCGCGTCGAACTGCTTGCCCACGCTGAAGTCGCCGACCTGGTCGGCCAGGCCCAGAGCCGCTGCGCCGGCGCTGGTCGAGAGATGCAGCAGATGTTCCGGCGTCAGCGGCAGCCCGCGATGGCCGAGCTGCTGCTGCATGAAGTAGGCCTGCAGTCCCTCCTTGAACAGGGAGAAGCCGGTGCCCGCACCGACGTCGGACCCGAGGGCGACCTGTACCCCGTGCTCGACGTGTTCGCGGAGTGGGAAGAGCCCGCTGCCCAACGCCGAGTTGCTGGTCGGGCAGTGCGCAACGCTGGAACCGTGCTCGGCGAGGATGTCGAGCTCACCGGGCGTCGCGTGCACGTTGTGGGCGTAGACACTGCGACTCCCGACCAGCCCGTGCTGGTGGTACGTCGCCAGGTAGTCGTCGCACCCGTCGAACAGGTCGGCGACACTGGCGATCTCGGCGAGGTTCTCGTTGATGTGTGTGGTGAACCAGGCTCCCTCCACATCGCGGAGCAACGCTGCGCACGAGTCGAGCAGACCGTCGGTGCAGGAGAGCGAGAACCGCGGGATCACGGCGTACCTGTTGCGGGCCTGACCGTGCCAGCGGTCTGCCAGCGCCCGGCCCTCGTCATAGGCGATCTGAGGCGAGGTGAGCAGGTCCGGGCGAAGGGTGCGGTCGCTGACGACCAGCCCGCTCGTGAGCCGCAGCCCCACAGCCGCGGCTTCGGTGAAGAGCGCGTCGACAGCAGGGGCGAAATGCGCGCCGAAGACGAGTGCGGTGGTGGTGCCCGCCGCCACCAGCCCGCCCACGAACTCCGTGGCAACCTGGCGCGCGTAGCCGATGTCTGCCAGCCGCGCCTCTTCGGGGAGCGCACAGTGCTCGAGCCAGTCGAGCAGCGGCATGCCCAGCGCGCCGATCATCCGCACCTGCGGGAAGTGCACGTGGGTGTCGACGAACCCCGGAAGCACCAGCCCATCGGTCAGGTCGACGACTTCCTCGTCATCGTGGCTGCGTCTGACCGCCTCGTAGGGCCCACGTTCGAGGATTGCACCGTCTCGTACGAGGATGCCGGCGTCGGACCCGACCCGCAGCCCGCCGCCGGAAAAGGGGCTCTGCGGGGTGTCAAGGAAGGTGCCGCGGAAGATCGTCACCAGTGCACGCCGGACTCGCTGCGGCCGACGGCCTCGCGCGCGAACTCCTCGAGCAGCGCCGCGGCGACACTGACCGCGATGGTGGCCGGCGCCTTGCCGGTCAGCCCGTGCAGGCCGATGGGCGTCCTGATGCGCGCGATCGCCGCCTGGTCGTGACCCTCGTCGGCCAGCTTCCGGCGGAACCGGCTCCATTTCGCCGACGACCCGATCAAGCCGATCGAACCCACGTGACCCGATCGGAGCGCGGCATCGCAGAGCGCGGCGTCCTCGGCATGGTCGTGGGTCATCACCAGCACGTGAGCGCCGGGCGGCAGCTCGGCGAGCACCAGCTCCGGCAGCACCGGAACGTGGTGCGGGTGCACCCGGGCGATGGCGTCGCCGAGTGCGCTCAGCGCCTCGTCCGTGAGTCGGTCGGGGCGCGAGTCGACAAGGTGCAGGTCGAGCTCGTGCCGTGCCAAGATGCGGGCCAGCTCGAGCCCCACGTGTCCCATGCCGAAGATGGCCACCGCCGGCGGCACAGCCAGCGGCTCGAGCAGCACGCTCACTTCGCCGCCACAGCACTGCACGCCGTGACCGAACGGAACCTTGTCGGACAGCGTGGCCGTGAACATCGTCGGTGTCGCGGTCTGGGCCAGGAGCAGCTGGCGCGCGCGGTCGATCGCTGTCGCCTCGAGGTTGCCACCGCCGATCGAACCCCACGTCTCCTCGCGGGAGACCACCATCTTGGCACCGGCGTCGCGCGGTGAGTGCCCGCGCACGACGGCAACCGTCAGCAGGACGCCCGGCTCGCGACGCGTCCGCAGCCGCTCGACCGCAGCCAACCACTCCATTGCCGTGCTCCTACGCTTCGGTGATCAGATGCTGGGCGACCTCGGACTCCGGCAGGCGGAGCGGCGCGTGCGGGTCGGGTTGGTGCGGGCGGGCGCCGGGCTTGCCCTCGATCAGGTGACCTCGTTCGCCCAGCTCGCGGGCCTCGGTCAGCGCCCACCAGACGGCCTCCTGGGTGGCTGGCGAGGCGAGGTCGACGCTGGTGCCTGGCGGACCGAAAGCTGCCGCTGCGTCGCGCAGTGCTTCGCGGACCGAGAACGCCAGCATCAGGGGCGGCTCACCCACAGCCTTCGACCCGTAGACGGCGCCGTCCTCGTGCGCGCGCTCCAGCAGCGTCACCCGGAAGTCCTCGGGCATCTCCGAGAAGCTCGGCAGCTTGTAGGTGCTGGCCGACTGGGTCGACAGCCGACCGCGCAACGGTCCGTCGCTCTCGTCCCAGCGCAGGTCCTCGAGCGTGAGCCAGCCGGCTCCCTGCACGTAGCCGCCCTCGATCTGGCCGATGTCGACGAGCGGGGACAGGCTGTCGCCGACATCGTGGACGATGTCGACGCGGCGCGTCCGGTAGGCACCCGTGAACCCGTCCACCTCCACCTCCGTCGCGGCCGCGCCGTACGCGAAGTACTTGAACGGGGAGCCGTGCATGACCGAGGAGTCCCAGTGCAGGCCCTCGGTGCGGTAGTAGCCCGCCGCGAACAGCTGCACCCGCTGGAAGTACGCCGTACGCACGACCTCCTCCCAGGGCGTCCCCGGACCGGAGCGGCCGATCGCCCGTACCTCGCCGTCGGCGAACCGGATGTCAGCCGCAGACACCCCGAGCCCACCCGCGGCCACCTGCTCGAGGCGGGAGCGGATCTGCTCGCACGCATTCTTGATCGCCCCCCCGTTGAGGTCGGTGCCCGAAGAGGCTGCGGTGGCCGAGGTGTTGGGCACCTTGTCGGTCCGCGTCGGCGCCAGCCGGACCTTCGCCAGTGGAACGCCCAGCGTCGTGGCGGCGACCTGGAGCATCTTGGTGTGCAGTCCCTGGCCCATCTCGGTGCCGCCGTGGTTGATCAGCACCGAGCCGTCCTTGTAGACGTGCACCAGCGCACCGGCCTGGTTGAAGGCCGTGAGGTTGAACGAGATGCCGAACTTGACCGGCGTCACTGCGACCGCTCGCTTGGTGTGCGGGTGCTCGGCGTTGAACCGGGCGATCTCCTGACGACGACCCGTGAGCTCCCCGGACTCGTGAACCTGGTCCCACACGGCGGCGAGGCGCTCGGCGTGCCGCACCGGCTGGCCGTACGGGGTGGTCTGGCCCTCGGCATAGAAGTTGCGGCGTCGCAGCTCGGCTGGATCGAGGCCGAGCAAGGGGGCGCAGCGACCGAGGATGTCCTCGATCACGAGCATCCCCTGCGGACCGCCGAAGCCGCGGAACGCTGTCTGCGAGGTCTTGTTCGTCTGCGCGATCCGTCCGTTCGCCCGGATGTTCGGGATCCAGTAGGCGTTGTCGATGTGGCACAGTGCCCGGGCCAGCACGGGTTCGGAGAGGTCCAGGCTCCAGCCGCCGTCGGCAGTCAGGGTCGCCTCGAGCGCCTGGATGGCTCCGTCGGCGTCGAAGCCGACCCGCCACTCGACATGGAACCCGTGTCGTTTGCCGGACATGGTGAGGTCCTGGGTGCGGTTCAGCCGGAGTCGCACCGGCCGCCCGGTGAGCCTGCTCCCCAGCGCCGCGATCGCCGCGAACCCGTGTGGCTGCATCTCCTTGCCGCCGAAGGCGCCGCCCATCCTCAGGCACTGGACGGTCACCTCGTGGCTGTGCAGACCGAGCACGTGAGCCACGATCTCCTGGGTCTCCGAGGGGTGCTGGGTGCTGCTCTGCACGAACACCTGTCCGGCCTCGTCGACGTGGGCGAGCGCACAGTGGGTCTCGAGGTAGAAGTGCTCCTGGCCGGAGAACTCCAGGACCCCGCTGAAGACGTGGTCGGAGGCCTCGATGCCCGCGGTCACGTCACCCCTCTCGACTGTCGGTTGGGCGCCCTGGAACTGCTCCGCCGCGATGGCTTCCTTCACGTTGACGATCGCGGGCAGCGGTTCGTAGTCGACCCGGACGGCGACGGCGCCAAGCCTGGCGGCCTCGAGAGACTCTCCGAGCACCCAGCACACGGCGTGGCCGAAGAACCGGACCTCGTCGGGGAAGAGCGGCTCATCGTGCTTGACGCCGGCGTCGTTGACGCCGGGCACGTCGCCCGCGGTGAGCACCCGCACCACGCCGGGGACGTCGTACGCCGGGCCCGCGTCGATAGCGATGATCCGCGCCTTGGCGTGTGGAGCCTGGACGGGCCACGCGTGCAACACGTCCTTGGTGCGGGCGACGAGGTCGTCGGTGTAGAGCGCCTGGCCCGTCACATGGAGCGCCGCGGACTCGTGGGGGATGGCCTTGCCGACCTCCCCCACGTCGGGCCGCTGTGAAAGATGGCTCATGCCGGCACTCCCTCCGGACTCGGGTTCTGGGCATGCAGCTTCAGCAACGACTGGCCGAGCATCGCCGCGCGGTAGAACGCGCTCGCCCGGTGGTCGTCGAGCGGCGTACCTTCGCCGGTCAGGACCCCCGACACCGAGCGCACCGACTCCTCCGACCATGCCTGGCCGACCAGCGCCTGCTCGGTGGCGAGTGCCCGGATCGGGGTGGCGGCCACACCGCCGAGCCCGATGCTCGCGCGTTGTACGACGCCGTCGGCGACCTCGATCGCAAAGGCGACGGCGACGCTGGAGATGTCGTCGAACCGACGCTTGGCGATCTTGTGAAAGGCGCTCAGGTGAGCCAGCGGCAGGGGGATCCGGATCTCCTTGATCAGCTCGTCGTCGGCCCGCACGCTCTGCCGGTATCCCGTGAAGTAGTCCGCCAGCGGCACGATCCGTTCGCCCGCGACGGAGGCGAGCACCAGCTGCGCCTGGAGCGCAAGCAGCGCGGGGGTGGTGTCGCCTATCGGCGAGCCGGTGCCGAGGTTGCCGCCGAGAGTCGCCCCGTTGCGGATCAGCCGGGACGCGAACTGCGGGAACACCTCGTCGAGCAGCGGGATCCGACCGGCCAGCTGCCGCTCGATCTCGGTCAGCGTCAGCGCGGCGCCGATCCGGATCTCGTCGGGACCGATGCTGAGCTCGCGCAGCTCCGGGAGCCGGTCGATGGCGACCGCGAGGACCGCTCGCGTGCCACGGAGGTTGACCTCGACGCCCCAGTCGGTGGACCCAGCGACGAGCACCGCCTCGGGACGGTGCGCCAGCACCGAAAGGGCGTCGTCCAGATCTGCGGGTCGGACGAACTCGGCGCCGTCCGAGGTCAGCCGGGTCGGTCGAGCCGGGGGTGCCGCCGTGGCCCGGCGTTTCGCGAAGGTGTCGTCGGCGTCCGGCTCACCGAGCGCGTAGGCGGCGTCCATGATCGGTCGGTAGCCGGTGCAGCGACACAGGTTGCCGCTGAGCGCATGCAGGTCGAAGCCGTTGGGCCCGTGCTCGGCGTCGGCCTCCGATGTCGGCGCGTTGGGGTCATGCCCGTTGGTCGAGGATCCGTCGTTGCTGCCGTCCGTGGTCTCAGCCGGCCGTGACCTGTCGGCACGGTAGTACTCGGCAGCCATGCTGCAGACGAAGCCCGGTGTGCAGTAGCCGCACTGAGACCCGCCCCGCACCGCCATCTCGTGCTGGACAGGGTGCAGGTTCGTCGAGGTGCCCAGTCCTTCGGCCGTGATCACCTCCTGGCCGTCGAGGCCGGCCACGGGGATCAGGCAGGCGTTCAGCGCCACCCATTCAGTGGTGACCGCGTCGGTGGCACCGGGGCGGGCGACCAGGATCGCGCAGGCGCCGCACTCCCCTTCGGCACAGCCTTCCTTGGCCCCCGTCAGGCCCTGGTCGCGGAGCCACTCGAGAGCCGTGGTGTGCGGCGGGATCGCGCCGCACGCCCTGGTCTGACCGTTCACGCTCAACTGGAGTGTGCTCATCTCAACTGCCTCTCGTGGTCACGCGCCCACCGGTCTCGCCCCGGAATTTACGCCGCCGGTCTGTCGGCTGGGAAGGTGTTTCGGAAAATATTTTCCGCATTACGAAAATTCGGGTCACCTCCTGGGCTCAGCTGAACGGCCGGCCGAGCCTCATGTGCCGGTTGACGTCCTTGTAGATCAGGTAGCGGAACCGACCCGGCCCCCCGGCGTAGCAGGCCTGCGGGCAGAAAGCGCGCAACCACATGAAGTCACCGGCCTCGACCTCCACCCAGTCCTCGTTGAGCAGGTAGACCGCCTTGCCCTCCAGGACGTAGATCCCGTGCTCCATCACGTGCGTCTCGGGGAAGGGGATAGACCCACCCGGCTCGAAGTTCACGATGTTGACGTGCATGTCGTGGCGCAGGTCGTCCTGGTCGACGAAGCGGGTGGTGCTCCAGGCACCGTCCGTGCCGGGCATCTCCAGCGGTTCCACGTCGCGCTCGTTGACCACGAACGCCGGCGGCGCCTCGAGGCCATCGGCGCGCTCGAAGGCCTTGCGGACCCACTGGAAGTGCAACGGGTCGGAGCCCGTGTTGCGCGCGGTCCAGGTGCAACCGGGGGGGAGGAAGGCGTAGCCACCCGCTTCGAGGACGTGCTCCTCGCCCTCCACACCGAGGTGCAGCGTGCCCTCCAGGACGAAGAGCACCGCCTCCGCGTCGGGGTCGGACTCGGGCCGGTCGCTCCCGCCGCCCGGGGCGACCTCCACGGAGTACTGGCTGAACGTCTCGGCGAACCCGGACAGCGGTCTGGCGAGCACCCACAGCCGGGTCTTCTCCCACGAAGGCAGCCGGCTGGCGACGATGTCGGTCAGCGACCCGCGGGGCACGACGACGTACGCCTCGTTGAAGCGGGCCCGGTCGGTGGTCAGCCGGGTCTGCGGCGGCAGTCCGCCCCGTGGTGCGTGGTAGCTGTTCATGACTGTCCTCTCTGCAGGAACCGCCCGCGGGGCTGGCCATCCCTCTCGACGGGTACGCCGCGGAGCAAGGTCCGCCGTACCGCGCCGGTCAGGTGACGCCCCTCGTAGGCGGAGACCGGATTCTTGTGCTCCAGGTGGGTCACGTCGACAACGAGCTCCTCGTCGGGAGCGAGGACGCAGAGGTCGGCGTCGGCGCCGGCCTCGATCCGCCCCTTGTGGGGCAGCCCCGCCCGGTCGGCGGGAGCTACCGCCATCCACCTCACGACGTCGGCGAGGTCGTGCCCGTGCGCCCGCGCGGCTGTCCACACAGCGGGGAGCGAGACCTGGATCGAGGCGATGCCGCCCCAGGACTGGCCGAAGTCGCCACCGTCGACATGCTTGAGCTCGGGCGTGCTCGGCGAGTGGTCGGAGACGACCATGTCGATGTCCCCCGCGGCCATCCCGGCCCACAATCGGCCACGGTTGTCGGCCTCGCGGATCGGCGGGCAGCACTTGAACTCTGTGGCACCGTCGGGAACCTCCTCGGCGTCGAAGAACAAGTAGTGCGGGCAGGTTTCGACCGACAGGTCGACACCCTTGCCCCGGGCCGCGTGCAGGTCGGCCAGCGCCTCGGCGCTGCTGAGGTGCAACAGGTGGGTGCGCGCCCCGGTCCGCCGGGCCTGCTCGATCACCAGGTCGATGGCCGTGTTCTCGGCCGCGGGCGGCCGGGAGGCAAGGAAGCCGGCGTACGTCGGGCCGGCCGCACGGCTGTCGTCGACCAGCCGGGCGTCCTCGGCGTGCACCAGCATCAGCGCGCCCAGCCGGGCCACCTCGTCCATCGCAGCTCGGAACCCGGCCGTGTCAAGGTGCGCGAACTCGGCGACACCGGAGTCGATCAGGAAGCACTTGAACCCGAAGACCCCCGCGGCGTGCAGGCCCGCGAGATCGGCGAGGTTGCCGGGCACCGCTCCGCCCCAGAACCCCACGTCGACGACGATCTGGTCGCGGGCCGCCTCCTTCTTGATCCGCAACGCCTCCACGGTGGTGGTTGGCGGAATGCTGTTGAGCGGCATGTCGAGGATCGTCGTGACCCCGCCGGCAGCAGCGGCCCGGGTCGCGGACGCGAATCCCTCCCACTCGGTGCGGCCGGGCTCGTTCACGTGTACGTGGGTGTCGACCAGCCCCGGCAGCAGCACCTCGTCGTCGGCCAGGACGATCGTGGTGACGGCGTCGAGCTGAGCGTCGTACGGCGCGACGGCGACGATCCTGCCGTCCCTGACCGCAACCGTGCACGCGATCTCGGCACCGCCGACGACTGCCCGTCGGGCCCGCACGGCCAGGTCCACAGCTTGCGTCGTCACATCATCGATCATCGCTGATACCGGCGCCCTCGACCCAACGCCACCGTCCTCATCGGCCCTCACCAGCCACCTGGGCCAGGTCGTGCTCGGCGATCCGGGCGCCGATCCGCTCGAGCAGCGGACCGGGCGCGTCGAAGCACTCCGCTGGAGAGGACGCCTCGTCGGTCAGCGTGTAGACGGCGCCGATCCCGGCGCGGCCCAGCGTCTCCCGGTCCAGCAAGCAGCGGCCGGCCACGGCGATCACAGGGACTCCGGCGGATCGCGCGGCCGCGGCCACGCCGGCAGGCGCCTTGCCGTGCAGCGTCTGGCCGTCGAGAGAGCCCTCGCCGGTCACCACCAGGTCCGCACCCGCCAGCGCGATGTCGAGTCCGGTCAGCTCCTGGACCACGTCGGCGCCAGGGCGCAGCGAGGCTCCGAGCACCGCGATCGCGGCGAAGCCGACACCGCCGGCCGCACCGGCGCCAGACCGGTCGCGGTGGTCGCGCCCGGTGGCTGCGGCGACCACGTCGGCCCATGTGCCCAGCGACTGGTCGAGGCTGGAGACCAGCTCCGGGTCGGCTCCCTTCTGGGGCCCGTAGACGGCCGCCGCACCGGTGGGCCCGGTCAACGGATTGTCCACGTCGCAGGCGACCGTGATCGTCGCCCCCGACAGGCCGTGGTGCAGCCCGGCCAGGTCGAGCCCGGCTACCTCTGCCAGGGCACCGCCGCCGTCGCCGACCTCGGCCCCGGACGTGTCCAGGATGCGCGCCCCGAGCGCCCGGAGGATGCCGGCCCCGCCGTCGGTGGACGCGCTGCCGCCGATCCCCAGCAGGATCCGGGTGCAGCCCGCGTCGAGAGCGGCGGCGACCACCTCGCCCACGCCCCGGCTGGACGCGGTCGCGGGGGCGAGCACGTCGCCGGGCAGCCGGGCCAGTCCGCACACCTCGGCCATCTCGACCACGGCCTCCGCGCCGCGGCGTGCGTAGGACGTGTCGCCGACGAGCCCGGTCGGACCCGCCGCCCGGACCGGCACCACCTCGAAGCCGGACCGGCGGGCGGCGTCGAGCAGGCCGTCGCCGCCGTCGGAGACGGGGACGACGGACACCTCGACGTCGGTACGCACCGAACGGATGCCGGTCGCGAGGTGGTCCGCCACCTGGGCTGCGGTCAGGGAGCCCTTGAACTTGTCGGGAGCCAACAGCACGCGCAGCACGGGGTTCCTTTCCGGGTGGTCGAGGTCAGTCGAGGTTCGCGTAGAGCGCAGTGGGGGCGTCCTCGCCCGACTCCGCGAGCTCCTCGAACTCGGTGACGCTGTCGATCTCCAGCCCCATCGAGACGTTCGTGACCCGCTCCAGGATCACTTCGACGACCACCGGGACGCGGTGCTCGACGATCATCTTCTTGGCCTGCTCGAGAGCGGGCAGGATCTCGTCCGGCTCGAAGACCCGGATCGCCTTGCAGCCGAGGCCTTCGGCCACCTTGACGTGGTCGACGCCGTACCCGTTGAGCTCGGGGGCGTTGATGTTGTCGAAGGACAGCTGCACGCAGTAGTCCATCTCGAACCCACGCTGCGCCTGCCGGATCAGGCCGAGGTAGGCGTTGTTCACCAGCACGTGGATGTAGGGGATGTTGAACTGCGCCCCGACCGCGAGCTCCTCGATCATGAACTGGAAGTCGTAGTCACCCGAGAGCGCGACCACGGTGCTGTCCGGGTCGGCGGTCGCGACGCCGAGGGCAGCCGGCACGGTCCAGCCCAGCGGACCGGCCTGACCGGCGTTGATCCAGTGCCGTGGCTCGAAGACATGCAGCAGCTGCGCTGCCTGGATCTGGGAGAGACCGATGGTGCTGACGTAGCGGGCCTCCTTGCCGAACGCCCGGTTCATCTCCTGGTAGACGCGCTGCGGCTTGACCGGCACGCTGTCGAAGCTGGTCTTGCGCCACATCGTCTGCTTGCGCTGCTGGCACTCCTGCGCCCACGGCGTGCGGTCGGGCAGCGTGCCCGCCTCCTTGCGCTCGCGCGCCACCTCGACGAACAGCTCCAGGGCTGCCTTCGCGTCGGAGGCGATGCCGAAGTCGGGGGCGAACACCCGGCCGATCTGGGTCGGCTCGATGTCGACGTGCACGAATGTGCGGCCCTTGGTGTACGTCGCGACTCCGCCGGTGTGCCGGTTGGCCCACCGGTTGCCGATACCCAGCACGAAGTCGGCCGCCAGCATGCTGGCGTTGCCGTAGCGGTGTGCGGTCTGCAGTCCGACCATGCCGGCGTTGAGCTCGTGGTCGTCGGGGATCGTGCCCCAGCCCATCAGCGTGGGGATCACCGGGACCCCGCTCAGCTCCGCGAACTCCACCAGCAGGTCGGCGGCGTCGGCGTTGACCACGCCTCCGCCGGAGACCAGCAGCGGGCGTTCGGCAGCGCCGAGCATGTCCAGCGCCTTCTCGATCTGGGCGCGGGTCGCGGCCGGCTTGTACGTCGGCAGCGGTGCGTAGGTGTCCACGTCGAACTCGATCTCGGTGAGCTGGACGTCGATCGGCAGGTCGATGAGCACCGGCCCGGGCCGCCCGGAGCGCATCAGGTGGAACGCCTGCTGGAACGTGCCCGGCACCTGGGCCGGCTCCATGACGGTGACCGCCATCTTGGTCAGCGGCTTGGCGATCGAGGCGATGTCGACGGCCTGGAAGTCCTCCTTGTGCAACTTGGCGACCGGTGCCTGCCCGGTGATGCACAGGATCGGGATCGAGTCCGCGCTCGCGGAGTAGAGACCGGTGATCATGTCGGTGCCCGCAGGGCCACTGGTGCCGACGCAGACGCCGATGTTGCCGGCCACGGCACGGGTGTAGCCCTCGGCCATGTGCGAGGCGCCCTCGACGTGTCGGGCGAGGGTGTGGTGGAGTCCGCCGTTGGTCTTCATCGCCTTGTAGAAGGGGTTGATCGCAGCCCCGGGAAGGCCGAAGACGTTGGTCACGCCTTCCTTCTTCAAGATCTCCACTGCTGCCTGTGCTGCCGTCATGCGTGCCATGTCTGTTCTCCTGCTCTCGTTGTCGTCTCAGTCAGTGGGGCGGCCGGAGAGCCGCTCGACGCCGCGCAGCAGCGCCGAGTGGTCCAGGCCGCCGTCGCCGTTGGCGCGGGCCGAAGCCATCAGCTGGGCCGCAAGGGCGCCCAGCGGCATCACCACGCCGGCCTCGCGCGCGGCCGCGGTGACGATGCCCATGTCCTTGTGGTGCAGGTCGATCCGGAACCCCGGGTCGAACGAACGGGCGAGCAGGTTCGACTTCTTCTGCTCCAGCACCTTCGAGCCGGCCAGGCCACCGCCGAGCACCTCGAAGGCCGCCTCGGTGTCGACGCCGTACGCCTCGAGAAAGACCAGCGCCTCGGCGAGCACCTCGATGTTGACCGCGACGATCAGCTGGTTCGCCGCCTTCACGGTCTGGCCGGAGCCGCTGGCGCCGACGTGCACGATGGTCTTGCCCACCGCGTCGAAGATCGCCTTGGCCTCCGCGAAGTCCGCAGCCGCGCCGCCGACCATGATCGAGAGCACGGCGTTGCGGGCACCCGCCTCGCCCCCGGACACCGGGGCGTCGAGCATCCGGAAGCCCCGGTCCCGCGCCTGCTCGGCAAGAGCCGCGGTCACGTCCGGCCGGATGCTGGAGAAGTCGATCACCAGGGTGCCCGGCTCGGCATGCTCGAAGACCCCGTCGGGACCGGCCAGCACGCCCTCGACGTCAGGCGAGTCGGGCACCATCACGGCCACCACCGCGGCGCCCTTGACCGCCTCGGCGATGGAGCCGGCGCCACGTCCCCCTGCGTCGATCAGCGGCTGGAGCCGCTCGGGCGCGAGGTTGACGCCACAGACGTCGAAGCCGGCGTCCTGGAGGTGGACCGACATGGGCTGGCCCATGATGCCGAGGCCGATGAAGGCGATCGTGGTCATGCGTGTGCTCCTTGCGATGGAAGTGGTTCAGACGGTGCTGCGACGGGCTCTGGGCAACCAGCCCAGGCTGGCGTCAGTGCTCGTGGTCGGCTTGTACTCGAGGCCAACCCAGCCGTCGTACCCGCGGCCGGCGAGGTCGCCGAGCAGCCGGTCCAGGTCGAGCTCGCCGGTCCCGGGCTCGCCACGACCGGGCCAGTCGGCGATCTGCACGTGGGCGGTGACCCCGGCGTACGCGGCGATCGCGGCGTCGAGGTCGTCACCGTTGTTGGCCAGGTGGAACAGGTCGCACAGAAAGCCGACATTGGCGTGTCCGTCCCGACGGACCGCATCGACGATCGCGACGGCGTCGGCGGCCGTGCGCAACGGATAGGGCTTCGGCCCGCTCACCGACTCGACCAGGACGGTGGCGCCGATGCGCTCCGCCTCCTTCGCGGCCAGCCCGAGCTGCTCGCGGCCGAGGTCGTCCTGGGTCTCGGGAGCGATGCCGGCGACCCGGTTGCCGAAGAGGGCGTTGAAGGCTGAGACGCCGAGCTGTTCGCCGATGCCGACGGCCACCTCGATGTTGTCCCGGAACTGTCCGGCCCGGTCGGGGACGGAGAGCACCCCGCAGTCGGGTCCGGCCAGGTCTCCGGCGAAGAAGTTCAGGCCCACCAGCTGCACACCCGCGTCGCGGACCGCGACGACGAAGCGGTCGACCTCGGCGTCGCTCGGCACGGGGCGGTCGGGCCAGGGCCACCAGAACTCGATCGCGTCGAACCCGGCCGCCTGGGCCGCGCGGGGACGCTCGAGCAGCGGGTGCTCGGTGAAGAGCATGGAGCAGTTCGCGAGGTAGCGGAGCGAGTGCTGAGACATCTGACTTCTTCCGTTATGCGGAAATACTTTTCCAACTAGCGAGAGCCTAGGCTGACACCCCGCACCCCGTCAAGACGTCGGGGCGCGTGCTCAGCTGGAGAGGCCGGCGCGCGCCAACAGACGCCGCTGCTGGCGTACGGAGTCGGCCGTGAGGCTGTCCTCGTCGGTGGTGACCAGCCGGTCGCTCTGGACGACCGGGCGTCCCGCCACCAGCAGCAGCTCCAACGGAGGCGGGCTGCCGAGCACGAGCCCGGCGACCGGGTCGACGACGCCGGCGTGCGCCAAGGTGTCCAGCCGCCACACCGCGAGGTCTGCCTGCTTGCCCAGCTCCAGGGAGCCGATCTGGTCGTCCCAGCCGAGCGTCCGGGCGCCCCCGATGGTGGCCGCCTCCAGCGCGTCGCGCACGGCGAGCGACTCCGGGCCTCCGCGCGCGCGGGCGAACAGCAGCGCGTGCCGGGCCTCCTCCACCAGCGAGCTCGCCTCGTTGCTGGCGGCGCCGTCGACGCCGAGGCCGACCGGTACGCCGGCGTCCCGCAGGTCGCGCAGCCGGCAGATGCCGGCGCCGAGCCGGGCGTTGGACGACGGGCAGTGTGCGACCCCGGTGCCGCTCGACGCGAGGGTTGCGATGCCGGCGTCGTCGAAGTGGATCCCGTGCGCGAACCAGACGTCCGCGCCGAGCCAGCCCAGCGAGGCGAGGTAGTCGACGGGGGACAGGCCGAAGTTGTCCTGGCAGTAGGCGCCCTCGTCGCGGGTCTCGGCCAGGTGGGTGTGCAACCGGACACCCTTGTCCCGCGCCAGCTTCGCGGACTCGACGAGCAGGTCGGCCGTCACCGAGAACGGCGAGCACGGCGCGATCCCGATGCGCAGCATCGAGTCCGGACCGGGGTCGTGGTGGGCGTCGACCGCGGCTGCGGTGGCGTCGAGTATCGCGTCCAGGTCCTCCACGACGTCGTCGGGTGGGAGTCCACCCTGGGAGCGTCCGAGGTCCATCGAGCCCCGGGTCGGCAGGAACCTGATGCCGAGTGCCCGCGCCGCTTCGATCTCGGCCCCGAGCAGGTCGCCCCCATCGGCCGGAAAGACGTAGTGGTGGTCCATCGAGGTGGTGCAGCCGGTCCGGGCCAGCCAGCCGAGACCGGCGGCGGCCGCTGCCCGGGTGATGTCCTCGTCGAGGTGTGCCCACACGGGGTAGAGGGTGGTCAACCAGCCGAAGAGGCCGGCGTCGACCGCCAGTCCGCGGGTCACCCACTGGTAGAGGTGGTGGTGGGTGTTCACCAGGCCCGGCGTCACCAGGCAGCCGCGGGCGTCGATCCGTTCCGCGCCGGGAAGGTGGGGCGCGGGTCCGTCGCCGACCGCGTCGATCCGTCCGCCGCGTACGACGACGTGGCCCGACGGGTGCTCGGACCGGTCAGCGTCCATCGTGACGACGGTGCCGCCCTCGATGACCAGCAGCCTTGTCACGGCCCTAGCTCCCGCGGTACGTCGAGTACGCGAACGGGCTGAGCAGCAGCGGAACGTGGTAGTGCGCCGTGGCGTCGGTGACCTCGAAGACCAGGTCCACGAAGGGATAGAACGTCGGAGTCCCCGAGCGAGCGAAGTAGGCGCCCGTCTCGAATCGGAGCCGGTAGCTCCCGGCCTCGAGCCGCAAGCCCTCGGTGAGCTCGGGACAGCGCCCGTCGGCGTCGGTGGCGCCCCGCCCGATCTCCGTGGCCGCCGCATCGACCCGTTCAAGCCTGAGCCCGACGCCCTGCGCGGGTCCTCCGGCGACGGCGTCGAGGACGTGGGTGGAGATGGTCATGTGTCCTCCAGGAACTCACGGAGCCGGAGCCGGGTGATGCGCGCGAGCTCGCCACGCACCACGTCGAGCTCGCGGTCGGGCTCGTTGCCCAGTCGTTCGTGCAAGTAGGCCAACAGGTCCTCGGCACTGCGCCCGGCCGCGGCGACGAGGTAGATCCGGCCGAACTTCTCCTCGTAGCTGGCGTTTCCCCGGCGCATCGCCTCCTGTGACGCGGAGTCGGCCTGTGACATGCCGGCCTGCTCCTTCGCGGAGCGGGCGGCAGACTCGTCGTCGAGGTCGGTGGCCCGTTCGCCGATTCGTGGGTGGCCGGCCAGCGCCGCGTCGACCTGGGACTCGTCGAGAGCGGCGATGATCTCGTCCGAGGCCGCGAGCAGGGCGTCGACATCGTCGAACGGGCGGCCCGCGAGCAGGGCTTCGGCCCAGGCCGGCGATGCCGTCAGCGCCAGCAACCCCGGACGCAGCGCGTCGACGGATGCGCCGTTGAGGTCGGCGAGATCGGACATCGAAGTTCCTTCGTACGTGGTGAACGCGGGCCTTCCCAGCATGCAGCAGCCGGAGAGTGGCCGGGTGCTCGTGCGCGCACCCGGCCACCTGTGTCCGCTAGTGGACGCGCTGCATCGCGGACGCGAGGCTCAGCCCCATCGGGTTGGTGTCCTCCACCGCGTCCTCCAGCCGGTGGTTGGCGATCTTCGCAATCTCCAGCAGGGCCGCCACATGCTCCTGTGCGGGCGAGTTGTCGAGCCGGTGCCAGGCCTGCTCGAGCACCTGCTCGGAGCTGAGCTCCCGGACGGCGATGATCAGCGGGAACCCGAACTTCACTCGGTAGGCCTCGGTGACCTCGGTGAAGGCCTCCTGCTCCTCCTCGCTGAGGAAGGTCAGTCCCGCCGCCGCCTGGTCGACGACCGAGTTCTCACCCAGGTCCCCGGCCAGCAGCTCCTCACCGGCGAGCGACGGATAGCTCTGCATCAACTCGGTCTGTCGTGCGGGCGGCATCGAGAACAGCTGGTCCTGCATCGCCGCTCGCAGGGCGTTGGCATCGGCGAACGGACGACGGTCTGCCACGGCCTCGGCGATGCCGGCGTCACCCTGGTAGGCCGGTGCCACGGTGGCGACCAGCTTCTCGCGCGGCATCGTGTTCAGGGTCTCGATGCCGATGCGAGAGCCGATCTGGTCCTCCCTGCTCGTACCGCCCCAGTAGTTCAGGAACAGGTTGAGGACGATGGCCGCGATGCTGCCGGCGGTGATGCCCGAGTTCAGGAACGTCTGGACGTTGTTCGGCAGCTGCGCGAAGAAGGCGGAGCTTCCGTTCACCTGCGGCGTACCCACCGGGATCATCGCAATGCCGATGCTGACGGCCACGATGATCACGTTGCGATGGTTGTTGAAGTCGACCCGGCTCAGCGTCTGGATGCCCACGGCTGCCACCGTCCCGAACATCACCAGGGCAGCGCCCCCGAGGACCGAGGGCGGGATCGCCGCGACGATCGCACCTGCCTTCGGCAGCAGGCCGAGCAGGATCATGATGCCGCCGGCGGTGGCCACCACCCAGCGGCTCTTGACCCGGGTGAGCCGCACCAGCCCGACGTTCTCCGCGAAGCAGGTGTAGGGGAACGAGTTCATCACGCCGCCGAGGAAGGTCGCCAGACCGTCGGCGCGCAGTGCCGCTGCGATGTCCTTCTTCGAGATCGGCTTCTCCACGATCTGCCCGGTGGCATAGACGTCACCTGTGGTCTCGACCGCGGTGATCAGCATGACCACGAACATCAGCAGGATCGGCAGCACGGCGAACTTCGGTGCGCCGAAGTGGAAGGGGCCGGTGAACCCGATCCAGTCGGCGCCGTTGACCGCCGCGAAGGAGGCAACCTTGCCTCCCGAGCCGTTGCTGACGAAGGCTGAGATCCCGGTGCCGACGACCAGACCGACCAGGACGGCGACGGTGTTCAAGAAGCCCCGTGCGTAGCGCGTGATCAGCAGGATCAGCAGGATCGTCCCAAAGGCCAGGCTGAGGTTGGTCGGGCTTCCGAACGTCAGAGCCGCTGGCACCTTGTCGGGGTTGAAGAAGGCGAAGACGCCACCGCCCGCGTCCATCGCCGCCACTGGCACCAGGGCCACCCCGATGATCGTGATCACGGTGCCCGTCACCACCGGTGGGAACAGCCTGACCAGCTCGCTGAAGAACGGGGCGATCAACAGCATGAAGAGGCCCGCCACGATCACCGCGCCGTAGATGTAGACCAGACCGTCGGTGCCCTTGCCGTTGTCCAGGCCGATCACGATCATCGGCGAGACGGCCGTGAACGTCACCCCCTGGAGCAGCGGCAGCTTCACGCCGACCTTCCAGAAGCCGACGGTCTGCAGCAGCGAGGCGATGCCGCACGTGAACAGGTCGGCGTTGATCAGGTGGATCAGCTGATCCTCGTTGAGGCCGATCGCCCCGGCGAGCAGGATCGGGACGACCACGGCCCCGGCGTAGAACGCCATCACGTGCTGCAGGCCGTAGATCGCAAGCTTCTGCGGGGCCAGCACCTCGTCAACGGGGTGCTTGGCGCGTTTCTTCACCGGGGTTGTGGCTGTGCTCATCTCACACCTTCTGTCGTTGCACCAACTGATGGGTGTTGCTGTGCGCGGGAGCGCGTGCCCGGTCTCGGCGTCACCGCGGTCCGGGTCTGCCTCGGCCTGCGCCGGGGCGTGTTCGTGGGTCAGACGAAGCCCGGGAGCGCCCGCCAGGCGAGGCCGGGGGCGGAGGAGTCGTCCCGTGACAAGGCGGCCTCGATCAGCCCGTAGGGTCGGTCCGCGGCGATGAAGACCTCGCCGTTGTTCTCCAGGCCGAAGGGGGCGAGGTCGACCAGGAAGTGGTGCTTGTTGGGCGCGGAGAACTTGATCTCCGCGACCTCGGGGTGAGCCTCCAGGACGTCCCTGCCCATCACGTGCAGGGTCTCCTGCAGGGCGCGGCTGTACGTCGTGGCGAAGCTTGCCAGCAGGATCTTCTTGATCTCCTCGTAGCTGGCGTTCCAGTCGGTGTCCCGCGTGGCAGCGGTCCCCTCGTGACGCCAGCGGGCGGTCAACGCCGTCGCCATGATCCGGTCGTCGGTCTCCTGCAGCGTGGTGTACCTGTCCTTGAGGAAGCCCTTGAACTCCGAACCGGTCGACTTCAGCACCACGAGGTCGGTGAACCCGGTGACCACCCAGACCTGCTGGTCCTCACCACGCCCCTCCACGGTCACCACGGTGTTCCGGGTCTCGCCGCCGCGGCGCACGAACGAGTGGTCGTGGCCCCCGCCGTCGGTCTCGATCCGGTCCCAGACGTATTCCTCGACCTTGATCTGGGCACCGGAGGCCGGCGGGGCGGCCTCCAGGAAATGCCGACCGAGCGCGATCGCGTAGTCCTCCGGCGAGGCGACCCCGTGCTCCTTGGCGAAGGCGAACGCGGTGTTCTTCTGGGTGTCGGTGGGGAGCACCTTGATCTGGTCCCCCGAGACGTGGGCGTCCTCGAAGTCACCACGCAGCGAGGTGGAGACGTTCAGGTCCCGGATCTCGTGGCGGTCGGTCTCGCGGTAGATGCGGACGACCCGGTTCTCGGCTTTTCCGTACTGGTTGGCTCCGAGCACGATGCTCATCTGGCCCACTCCTTGTTGGTCACCCGGCGTCTCTGATATTTCCAGCATGTGGAAACATATTCCCGTTGAACGGAAACTCTAGGGTGGGATGTGATCTACGTCAACATCTGCAGGTCATCGTTTTTCCGACCCCGCCGTCCGCTCTGCCTCCTGCTCAGGCACGCGGCGCGGCCGAGCCAACGCCGCCAACGTCGCGGAGTCCAGCCCCGAGGCGACCTCCACCTCTGCTGTCGAGATCGCGCCGCAGTCGACCCCGCGCATCACGAAGTCCGAGAGCGCCCGCGCCGTCGCCGGTTCGTCCATGACGTCCGAGCCGGTCCGTTCGACGTACCGCCGAAGCCGGTCGGCGGCATCGGCGAAGCCGGAGCGGTAGAAGGCGTACGTCGCCGCGAACCGCGTCGGCAGCTGGGCAGGATGCAGGTCCCAGCCCTGGTAGTAGCCGCGCTCGAGGGAGCGCCGTACCAGCCGGGCGTGCAGCTCCCAGCCGCGTCGTACCACCGCCTCTTCACCGACCGGAAGCACGTTGGTCGAGCCGTCCGAGAGCCGGACTCCGGTGCCGGCTGCCGCGGCCTGCATCACCAGTTTCGCGTGGTCGGCGACGGCATGCTCCATGCTCTGGTAGGCGGCAGGGATTCCGCAGAACGCCGAGTAGTCGTAGGTGCCGTAGTGCAGGGCAGTGCACCTGCCGCCGGCTGCGTGGATCATCCGGGCGACGAGAGCGGTGCCGTCAGGTCCGAGGATCGACTGCGGGGTCTCGATCTGCAGTTCGAAACGCAGGCTGTGCGGGGGGATGCCGAGAGAGTTCTCGATCCGCTCCGCGAGGACGACCATGCTGTCGACCTGCTCGACGCTGGTGATCTTGGGGAGTGTGACCACGAACCCTTCGAGACTCCCGCCGGCCTCGAGCAGCTGCGAGACGAACATGGTCAGCGTGCGGATCCCGCGCCGACGGGTGGGTGCCTCGAGGCTCTTGAAGCGGATGCCGCGGAACGGCGGCGCAGCTCCGGCCCGGACCGCCCGGCCCAGCGCGGTCGCGGACACGCGCACGTCCGTGTCCTCGACGTCGTCGGGTCGGTTGCCGTAGCCGTCCTCGAAGTCGATCCGGATGTCCTCGATCGGTTCGGTCGCCAGCTTCTCCCGGACCAGGGCCACGGTGCGCCTGTCGCCGGCGACCTCCGCGAACAGGGCGGCATGGTCATCGACGGCGGCGAGGGCCGCCCTCCCCCACACCTCGGTCAGGTCGGCCGTGAACGCGTCGGCCGGGACATAGACGGTGTGCACCGGCTGCCTGCCTGCGTGGTCACCGGGGAAATCCGCGCTCAGCGCTGCGTCGACATCCGCGAGCCGGAGGTCGAGCTCGTCCGCGAGCTCCTCGCTCAGCCGGATCGCGCCGCCCGCCTCCTTGTCCGCAACAGGTCCCGTGCCTTCGGGGCGGTCGCTCATGTGCTCACCTCAGTCTCGAATATTCGCAGGACGGATAATATCTTCCGTACTGCGGAAGTCAATCGAGGTGCGCATGTCCACTCCCACCTTCCCTACGGCTGGCCCACGAGTCCGACCTCCTCGATCCCCGCGAGTGCGGCCGCCTCGTCGTTGTCCGAGGTGTCGCCCGAAATGCCGACCGCTCCCAGGAGGGCGCCGGTGGTGTCCCGTACGAGCACCCCGCCCGGCGCGGGTATCAGCGCGCCTCCTATCGCCGACGTCACCGCGGCAACGAAGAAGGGCTGCTCCTGGGCGCGGGCCATGAGAGCTCGGGAGCCGAGGCCTACCGACAGTGCGCCGTGCGCCTTTCCGAAGGCGATCTCGAACCTCTTGTTCGCGGCGCCGTCTTCGCGCTCGGCCGCAACGACGTGTCCGCCCGCGTCCAGGACGACCACCGTCAGCGGTTTGAAGCCGCGCTCGGTTCCATGGGCACGCGCGGCCACGATCATGCGGCGGGCGGTGTCCAGGTCGACATTCATACCTCACCAGCGTTCGCGAGAGACTTCTGCGCGATCCGGTGCCTGTGCAGGATCGGCTCGGTGTATCCGCTGGGCTGCAGGGCTCCCTCGAGCACGAGGTCGCGTGCCGCGCGGAAGGCTTCGCCGTCGAACGACGGCGCCATCGGGAGGTACCCGGGACTCCCTGCGTTCTGCTGGTCGACCACGGCAGCCATCCGCCGCAAAGACTCCTCGACCTGCTCGGTGGTGATCACGCCGTGCATCAGCCAGTTCGCGACGTGCTGGGAGGAGATCCGGCAGGTGGCGCGGTCTTCCATCAGCGGGACCCCGTCGATGTCGGGCACCTTGGAGCAGCCGATCCCGGCATCGATCCAGCGCACGACGTACCCCAGCGTGGACTGGATGTTGTTGTCCAGCTCGGCCTGGCGCTGACCAGCGTTCCAGGAGGAGGGGTCACCGAGGGGGATCGTGAGCAGGTCGGTCAGCTGCGAACGCGCGCCGCCGGCCAGCTGGTTCTGGCGCTGGTGCACGTCGACCTGGTGGTAGTGCACGGCATGCAGGGTCGCTGCGGTCGGCGAGGGCACCCACGCGCAGCTGGCGCCGGCCCGCGGGTGGTCGATCTTCTGCGCCAGCATCTCGGCCATGTTGTCGGGGGCGGCCCACATCCCCTTGCCGATCTGGGCCCGACCCTGGAGACCACAGGCCAGGCCGATCTCGACGTTGGAGTCCTCGTAGGCCCGGATCCAGGTCTGGCTCTTCATGTCGCCCTTCCGGACGACGGGGCCGGCGAGCATGGACGTGTGGATCTCGTCGCCCGTGCGATCGAGGAACCCGGTGTTGATGAAGGCGATCCGGTCGCGTGCCGCGTGGATGCACGCCTTGAGGTTTGCCGAGGTCCGCCGCTCCTCGTCCATGATGCCCACCTTGATCGTGAGGTGCGGCAACCCGAGGATCTCCTCGACCCGACTGAAGAGCTCACAGGTGAAGGCCACCTCATCGGGACCGTGCATCTTGGGCTTCACTGCATACATCGAACCGGTGCGGGAGTTGTGCAACGTGGCGTCGCCACGGAGGTCGTGGAGGCTGCCGAGGCTGGTCACGAGTGCGTCGAGGATCCCTTCAGGCACCTCGCCGCCGTCGTGGTCCAGCACCGCATCGGTGGTCGTCAGGTGGCCGCACTGACGGACGAGCATCAGTGCGCGACCCGGCAGCGTCATGGTGGCACCACCGGTGGTGATGCAGGTCCGGTCGCGATGCATCGTGCGTGTGAAGGTGCGGCCATTCTTGGTGACCTCCTCATGGAGGGTCCCCTGCATCAGATGCAGCCAGTTGCGGTAGCCGAGGACCTTGTCCTCGGCGTCGACGGTCGCGACCGAGTCCTCCAGATCCATGATCGTCGTGAGCGCCGCTTCCAGCACGAGGTCCTTGACCCCGGCAGCATCGCTGGCGCCGATCTCGTGCTCCCGGTCGACCTGGATCTCCACGTGCAGCCCATGGTGGACCAGGACGATCGCGTCCGGGCTGGAAGCATCCCCGCGGTGACCAACGAACCCGGAGGGGTCCGCCAGGCGAAACACCTCGTCCTCGACCGACACCGCCAGCCCCATGGCGTCGACCGCGTAGAGCGTCGCGTCAGCATGCGAGGCGCCGGCCAGCGGCAGGTGATCGTCGAGGAACGCGCGGCCGCGGGCGATCACCTCTGCGCCACGGAGAGGGTTGTACGTCGCGCCGCGTTCGCGACCTCGGTCCTCGGCAATCACATCTGTGCCGTACAGCGCGTCGTAGAAGGAGCCCCAACGGGCGTTGGCCGCATTGGTTGCAAAGCGAGCGTTGAGCAGCGGGACCACCAGCTGCGGGCCGGCCTGAGTGCTGATCTCGGTGTCCACGCCGCTGGTTGCGACCTGGAAGTCGGCGGGCTCGTCGACCAAGTAGCCGATGGACCGCAGGAACGCCTGATAGGCCGCGCGGTCAGCCTGGATACCGGGGTGCCGACGGTGGTACTCATCCACGGTCGCCTGAAGCTCCTCCCGGACCGAGAGCAGCTGGCGGTTGCGCGGAGCGAAGGCGTGGATGATGGCGTCGGCGCCCGACCAGAAGGCCGCGGGTTCGACGCCAGAGCCGGGGAGCGCCTCCTCCATCACGAAGCGATGGAGAGGCTCGGCCACGCTGAGGTTGCCGATCTGGACACGGGCCGTCATGAAGTAGCTCCTCCGGGGGTTGGGGTACCCGATACTTCCATTGAGATCGCGCTGAACACGAGGCCCTTGCGGCCGGCCGCGTTGGCGCGGGGTCGCTCCTCAGCGTGTCGCTGTGCCGGAGGACGACAAACTCGGGCTCGCGCGCCAGCCTCTGCGGACCTCCATTCGCCTCCGGCACGAGGAGACGCGACTGCCTCGTCGAGACGTCGGGCGAGCCGATCGTCCTCACTCGTGAGGAGGTAGGTGGTCAGCACGGTTCTCGAGCGGTGGGGACGCTCGACCGTTGGCGCTTGCGCGTCGTACGCACGGACACTCAGCACCGATCCAGCCCTGCGCATCGCACATCACCTGGGCGTGGGCGTCGACGGTGCTTGGGTTGGCTCGGTCCAGTGGCGCCGCGGCCCCGGGCAGGCACCCGCACCGGGGATTTCCCGGCCGACCGGATCCGCGAGGACGACCGCGACCTGTTGCCGCCCGGACGGAGCGCGGAGGGAATCTGACTCTGGCATGGTCCGACGTCATGGGCCCCACGACCGAGCTGGCCGGCCGTGCCCTGGCGATCCCCGACTTGGAGCGCCGCCGTTGGAAGTACGCCGGCGCGAAGGACCAGGCACTGCGCACGACCTTCGAGCCGTCGCCGGCGCCCTACCAGGTGCTCAACGTGCTGCTCGACCCCCGGCCGCGCTGGCGTATGACGCTCCTCCGGTGAACAGGCTGCGAAGTCTCCGGGAAGCCAGAACAGAACAGCATCGGTACCGACGGATCAGCAGGTCGCAGCCGCTTTCAGCTCGGCTTCAGGTCTCCTTGACCGTGCTCTGTCCACGAATTGACCCGAAAGCACTATGTGCCGGAGGTGTTGCGACCTGATATTGATCAGGCATCGGGTCAGGCAACGGCAGGGGGGACAAGTGGCCGACGAGTTCTCGACCGCCAAGGACCAGGACAACAAGTGGACCTGGGAGCTCAAAGCGCCGTCCGGTGACGTCTTAGCATCCGGTAGAAAGTTCGACGACGAGGCTGCGGCCCGGTTGGAGATCAGCCGGTTGGCTCCTCGTCTACGAGTCGCTACGCAGAAGCCGCCAACGGTTGAGGAAGCGCCGACGGGTGATCAGAAGGTGGCGCTCCTCCGGCTCTGCGAGAAGTGGTTGACAGAACCCGGGAACGCGAAGTCCCAGACGTCGTACGCCGAAGAGGTCCGGGACGTCCTTCGCCGCGTGGCGGCCGACCAAGCGTCGCAGCCCGGGTAGCCCGATGCCTCTCCCCAAATGGCTCGTCGATCTCGAGCTCGCCTTCCGCGGCGACGACGACGAAAACGCACCCTCTCCCGATGATGGCTCTGCTACGCCGCCGACCGGCCCAGACGCGCCCGGTGTCAGCGGGGACAAGTCGGTAGCCGAACTTCGCAAAAGCATCGACGCGATCCGGGCGAACATCAGGGCGTTCGGCGCAGCTATCGGAACGGGTGCGACCGCGATCCTCGCCGGGCTGGGGTGGACGACAATTCACAACCTGTTCCCGCCACCGCAGAAGCACGCCTGGATCGCGTTGATCGGTGTGTTGCTCGGCATCGTGGCGGTGATTGCGTCGCTGCTGCTGACAGCCTTGTTCTTCGCGGCGCAACGGAGAGTGGTGTTCAAGCCGTCCGACCCCAAGGGTGCCGTGGGGCTGGCCAAGCATGAGCAGACTCTGGTCGAGCAGGTGCTCGTCGAGCACGCTTCGGAAGAGGGTGCGTCGTCGGCGGCAGCATTGGAAATGCGGGCTCTCCGTCTCGAGCGGATCGCCCGGGAGCGTGCGGCCCCAGACGACACGGACACGAAGGCTCTCGTGGCCGAAGCCGCGCGGCTCAACGACCGGCTAGTGATTGCCGGCGTGCGGGCTGCCGCCTCCGTCGTCGAGTCCAGGAACGAGGCCCTGTTCCGCGCCTCGCACAAAAATATCGCGCTGATAGCGGCGGCCATGGCCGCCTCGTCGATCATCGGCCTGTTCTTCCTCGCAGACTTCTCCAAGGGCCAGCGTGAGCTGATCGACTTGCAGGCGAAGTGCGCCAAGGTCGCCGAGGCGAAGCGGCCCACTGCATGCGAGGACGTCTCGGGTCAGACTCCAGCCGCTTCAACGTCGCCTGCAGCCACCAAAACGGTCACCGCCACCCCGACGCCCAACCTGAAGCCCATCGAGAGTCTTCGGCAGTGCGCCGATGCCCTACCGAACTCGACCACGCTCCCCCCCGTCGTGCGACAGCAGGCATTGCTGACTTGTGCCGGCCTGCCTACCCCTTCGACAGCAATCAAGCCGTAGCTCGACAAGGGCGTGATTCCGGCCACGGCTACAGCAATGGCTAGAAGAACAGCCCGGTTCCGGTCGATCTAAGCGTGGAGCTGAGGGGATTCGAACCCCTGACCTTCTCATTGCGAACGAGACGCGCTACCAACTGCGCCACAGCCCCAGTGCACCGTTCGGTGCGTGGAAGAAGTTATCACCCGGTCGGGGCCGATCTCGAATCGGTTCCGGACCGGGGCGCGCCACCTGCTCAGGTGTGCCCGCGCCGCTCGCCGACGCCTAACGTCGACTGTTCGACCTGTGCCCACCACCCAAGGAGGAGTCGCGAGTGCCCGTTCTCCAGAAGGTCGCCGCGAACGCGTGGCGCGACATCGCTGGGGAGGTGGCCACGCCTCTCTCGCCCACCGACCGCCTGCTGGTCGTGAGCGCGCATCCCGACGACGAGACCATCGGCGCAGGGCGGCTGATCGCGGGACACCGGGGACCGGTGAAGGCGGTCACGCTGACCGCCGGGGAGCGGTGTCTCCCCGACCCGGGTGTCGACGTCGACGACATGCGCTGGCGGCGGCTGGCCGAGTGGCGCTCGGCCGTGGGGATGCTCGGCGCGGAGCCCCTGGAGGCCCAGCGCTGGCCGGACGGGCGGTTGGCGGAGGGCGTGGACGAGGTCGTCCTCCTGCTGGCCGACCTGCTGGCCGAGTTCGACGTCGTCGCCTCTCTCTGGAGGCACGACCCGCACCCGGACCATCAAGCGGCGGGCCGCGCCGCCGCGAAGGCCGCATCGGCGACCGGCGTGCGGATGCTCGAGTTCCCGGTGTGGGCGCCGTACTGGACCTCGCCGACGGAGCTCGTCGATCTCGGCTACGCGGTCGACGTCGTCGCCTGCACGCCGCTCGACGACCAACGTCGCCAGCTGGCGCTGCAGGAGTACGCCTCGCAGATCCAGCCTCATCTCCCCGGCTGGGAGCCGGTGGTGCCGGCGGAGATGCTGGAGCGGCACGGACGTCAGCTGCTGATGAGCGCTCGACCCTGATGCGACACACAGATTTCGAGAGTCTGTACCAGAGCGACCCGGACCCGTTCCAGGTGGCGACGAGCTGGTACGAGAGACGCAAGGAAGCCGTGCTGCTCGCCGGCCTCGCCAGCAGCCGCTACTCGACGGCCTGGGATGCCGCCTGCGGTACCGGTCACCTGTCATGGGCGCTGACCGGTCGCTGTGACCTGGTGCTCGCCACGGACTCGTCGGCAACGGCCGTGGCACTCACCGAGCAGAGGACGGCGGACTCGCCGGGCGTGCGCTGCTCGGTCTCCCGGCTTCCGGATCGCGCCGCGGGGGCTGACCAGGCCGAGCTGACGGTGGTCTCCGAGGTTCTGTACTACCTCCCGGACGAGGCACGGGCCCGGACGCTGGCGATGCTGGCGGACCAGCGGGGAGAGCTGGTCTGCGCCCATTGGCGGCACCACCCCGACGACGCCTACCTGAGCGGCGAAGCGGCCAACGAGGAGCTCGACAAGGAGCTGACGGCTGCCGGCTGGACGACGGCCTGGCGGCACGATGACACGGACTTCGTGATGGCCGGCTGGCGGTGCGGACCGTGACGCGGTCGTACGACGTGCTCCCCCCGCCGCTGTCGCTTCCACGCGATCCCGAGCGGCACGACGCAGGGCCGGCGTCCCAGCGGTCGGCGATCCTCGCCCTGGCAGCGGGGACCGCCGCCGATGCGGCATGGGGACCGCTCCTGGAGTACCTGATCGCCCTGGGACGCACCGACGTCCCGCTCGCCCGGCTGACCGAGGGACACGTCGACGCGATGCGCATCCTGCACCAGGCCGGCAGCGCACCCGTCCCTGACGCGGCGTACGCGGTGTGGGCGTCGCGTTCGCAGGCCACGGGCCTCGCCGGGCGACGCGACGGCCGCATGTGGGTGCTCGACGGAACACTGCGGTTCGCCTCGGGAGCCGGTGTCGTCGACCGCGCACTCGTCCCCGTGTGGCTGGACACCGGGACGCATGTCCTGCTCGACCTCGAGGTGAAGGACTGGACCTTCGACACCGGGCTCTGGCGCACCCGGGCCATGGAGCAGAGCCGCTCGCACCAGGTGTCCCTGTCGGGCCACCGGGTCGAGGCCGCCGAGGTCGGGCAACCGGACTTCTACCTCGACCGACCGGGATTCTTCCCCGGCGGTGCCGGGGTCGCGGCAGTGTGGACCGGCGGTGCTGGTCGGGTCGTCGACCTGCTCTCCCGGGCGGTCCCGGAGGCGCGCCGGACCGAGGCGCAGGTTGCCCGCTTCGGTCGTGCCCGCATCGACCTGGCGACCGCCGCCGCCGTGGTACGGGACAGCGCCCCGCGCCTTGCGGACGGACCGGTCGAGCAGCTGCGGATCACCTCGACGTACGTCCGGTCGGGAGTCGCCCAGGCCGTCCGTCGCATCGCTGGGTGAGGCGCGCACCCTGGCCGGACCTGCCGGACTCGCGCTCGACGAGGACCTGACCCGCGCCATCGACGACCTGAGCCTGTTCGTGGCCCAGCACAACGAGGATGCCGATGCCGCGTGGGTGGGCGGCCTGTGACCGAGGTGGTGGTGGCCATCCCGGCGCACGACGAGGTCGCCGAGATCGGTCCCTGTCTCGACCACGTCGCACGTGCCGTGGCGCAGGCGACCGAGAGTGGTGCCTGCACCCGGGTGTCGATCGTCGTCGCGAGTCATCGCTGCACCGACGAGACCGCCGAGCGGGCCGAGGCGGTCCTCGCCGACGTACCGGGCGAGCACCGCGTGCTGCGCGACCAGACCTCCCGCTCCGTCGGTCAGGTGCGTAGCGGCATGGTGGTCGAGATGGTCGGGCACACCACGTCCCCGCCGGACGAGGTCTGGCTGCTGAGCACCGACGCCGACTCGCACGTTCCCCCCACCTGGATCACCGGGATGCTCAGCGGGGCGCGAGACCGAGGGGCGGTTGCTGCGGCGGGCCTGGTCTCGCTCCGCGACTGGCTGGCACCGGCACCGGCTCGCGCCCGCTACGCGGCGATCATCGAGGCGGGACTCGCGCCGACCGGCCATGCGCACGTCTACGGCGCCAACCTGGCCGTCCGTCTCGACGCGTACCTGCGAGTGGGCGGATTCCGCGACGTGCACGCCGAGGACCAGGACCTCGTGGATCGGCTGCGCGCCGCCGGCGAGCCGGTGGCAGCCCTCTCCACCCCGGTGGTGAGCACGTCCGCACGACACGACGGTCGCGCCGAGGGTGGACTGTCCGCGCTTCTCGGCCGGCTGGTGCTCCCGGCCGTGGCCGAGCTGGGCTAGGCGCCGGCCACCTTGCGCTGGGCGGCGGCGTCGGGCTCGTCCTGTGCCTTCGCGTCGGCCTCGGCCTGGCGGGCGATCTCGGTGGCGTCGACCTGGTGACCCGAGGAGGTGACGCCGGTCTGGGTGAGGTCGATGGTCCGCACCGTACGACGGGCAGCGGGCTTGGAGACGTACGTCGGCAGGGTGAGGGGCAGCGGGTCCCAGAGCGAGCCGTCGTCCTCAGCCTCGGGCGGGAGCGGGACTGCGACGGTCTCGCCGGCGGTCTCGACAGGCTCGACCAGCGAGGACGTCTCGACAGGCTCGACCAGCGAGGAGGTCTCGACAGGCTCGACCAGCGAGGACGTCTCGACAGGCTCCACCAGCGAGGACGTCTCGACGGGCCCAACGACCGGGGGAGCAGCGGCGCGGCGACGCACCGGGGCAGCCCTGCGCACCATCAGCCGGCACATCACCAGCCAGGTCACGACCAGCACGCCGGGGATGGCGGGCGTCCAGGCGGGCAGGTAGGCGAGGTAGGCCGCGACGCCGGTGCCGGCGGTCACCAGCAGCAGCAGGCCGAGCACGCGGCGACGGCGACGGGCAGGGCTCGACGGCTGGCGCGTACGACGCGTGCGCGGTCCGGCAGGCTCGGCCACGGCCGGCGGGGTCAGCAGCGCCTTCATCGTGGCGGGGGTCCGCTCGAGCACGCGCATGGTCTCGGAGAAGCTGTCGACGGGACGGCTGGCCGCGATCTCCTCGTGGTGCCGCAGCGCCTTCGGGATGAGGTAGGCAGCCCACCCGACGGCGAGCACGACGAAGATCAGTCCGGACAGGTCCACGGCACGAGGGTAGGAGCGCCGGACCGTCGCGCCCCGCAGCCGGGGCGGTGTGTCGCAGAGAGACTCGTGTGACTGGTGAGGTCTCAGCCCTCGAGCCGCTTCAGGATCCCGCCCGGGACCTCCTCCACGGTGACCGCGAACAGCCGGTGGTCGCGCCAGTCGCCGTCGATGTGGAGGTAGCGCGGCGCGAAGCCGAACTCCCGGATGCCGAGCTTCTCGACCACGCGCAGCGACGCGGTGTTCTCGGGCCGGATCGCGACCTCGATCCGGTGCAGCCGGGCGATGAACAGGCAGTGGTCGATCGCCATCCCCACGGCCCGCGTGGTGATCCCGCGGCCGGCGTACGCCTGGTCGATCCAGTATCCGATCGAGCCGAACTGGGCGGAGCCCCGGACCACGTTGTTGACGGTCACCTGGCCGACCAGCCGGCCCTCGATCTCGATCACGAACGGCATCGACTGACCCGCCGCAGCCAGCCGGTCGGAGTGCCGCACCATCGAGCCGAACGTGCGCGGCGGGTGGGTGCCCACCGGCGACGTGGCGTCCCACGGCCGGAGCCAGTCGCGGTTGCGCTCACGAGCGTCGCGCCAGTCCTTGCGGTCGCGGCGGCGCAGCGGGCGCAGCACCACGTCCTGGGAGCGGAGCACCACCGGCCAGGCGTTCATGCGGTCGGCGGGGGCGGTCAGTGGTCGCTCCCCACGATCTGTTCCACCGCGTGCACGAGCAGCGGCTCGAGGACGGCGAGCCCGTCCTTCACGCCGCCGCGCGAGCCGGGCAGGTTGACCACGAGCGCGTGGCGGTGCACACCGGCAAGTCCGCGTGAGAGTGCCGCCGTCGGCACACCCTTGGCCATGCCGTGCGCCCGGATCGCCTCCGCGATGCCCGGCACCTGCCGGTCGAGCAGCTCCGCGGTGACCTCGGGGGTCAGGTCCGTCGGGGTCAGGCCGGTGCCTCCGGTGGTGACCACCAGGCGGGCGCCGGAGGAGGCCGCCAGCCGGATCGCCTGGCCGACAGGTTCGCCGTCGGAGACCACGGTCGGGCCGGTGACGTCGAAGCCGAGCCCGGTCAGCGACTCCACGATCAACGGCCCCGTGGTGTCGTCGTACACCCCGGCCGCGGCGCGGTTGGAGGCGACCACCACGGTCGCCCTGAGCGGCTCAGCCACGTGTCCACTCCCCGCTCTTGCCGCCGGACTTGGTCTCCACCCGGACGTCGCTGATCACGCCCGACTTGTCAACCGCCTTGACCATGTCGAACACGGTGAGCGCGGCCACGGACACCGCCGTCAGCGCCTCCATCTCCACGCCGGTGCGGTCGGTCGTGCGCACGGTGGCGCGGATCTCGACCGCGTCGTCGGTGACCTCCAGGTCGACGGTGACGCCCGAGAGCGACAGCGGGTGGCACAGCGGCACCAGGTCGGGCGTGCGCTTGGCCGCCATGATCCCGGCCACGCGAGCCACCGCGAGCGCGTCGCCCTTGGGTACGTCGCCCGAGCGGAGCAGCGCCACCACCTGCGGGCTGACCAGCACCCGTCCGGTCGCGACCGCCTCGCGCGCGGTCACGTCCTTGCCCGAGACGTCGACCATCCGGGCGGCGCCGGACTCGTCGACGTGGGTGAGGCCCTCCATCAGAACTCCCGGTCCAGCAGCAGCACCGGCACCGGCTGACCCGGCGCCACCGTGGTCTGCTGCTCGGCCAGCACCACCAGGGCGTTGGCCTCGGAGAGGTCGCCGACCAGGTGTGATCCGTGGCCGCCGACCGGGGTGACCTTCGCGCCCTCGCGGCCGACCTCGTAGCGGGCGCGGACGAACTGCCGCTTGCCCTGGAACGACTGCAGCGGTGCGGTCGTGACCGCCCGCATCATCGGCCGCGACAGCACGCTGCGGCCCATCATCTTGCGGAGTGCCGGCAGCACGAACACCTCGAAGGAGACGTACGACGACACCGGGTTGCCGGGCAGCGTGAAGATCGGGGTGCTGTCCTCGCCGACGAAGCCGAAGCCCTGCGGCTTGCCGGGCTGCATCGCGACCTCCTCGAACTGCACGGTGCCCTGCTCCTGAAGCACTTCCTTGACCACGTCGTACGCGCCCTTGCTGACGCCGCCGCTGGTCACCACCACGTCGGCTCGCACCAGCTGGTCGCTCAACGCCTCGGCGAAGCCCTCACGGTCGTCGCGGACGATGCCCACGCGGTAGGCGATGGCACCGGCAGCGCGCGCGGCTGCGGCCAGCATGTAGGAGTTGCCGTCGTAGATCGAGTCGCGGCCGAGCTTCTCCCCCGGCTCGCGGAGCTCGTCGCCGGTCGACATCACCACCACCCGCGGACGCGGGCGGGAGGCCACCCGGGAGGTGCCGACGGAGGCGAGCAACCCGATCTGCCGGGGACCGATCAGGTCACCCTCGCTGACCAGCCGGTCGCCCCGCTTGACGTCCTCGCCTGCGCGCCGGATGTGCTGGCCCATCTCGGGCGCCTGCTCGATGAGCACCTTGGAGGTGCCGCCGTCGGTCCACTCGACCGGCACGACCGCGTCGCAGCCCTGCGGGATCGGGGCGCCGGTCATGATCCGCACCGCGGTGCCCGGCGACATCGCCAGGACCGAGGAGGAGCCGGCCGCGATCTCCCCCACCACCGGCAGGTGCACGGGGCGCTGCTCGCTGGCCTCGGCCACGTCGCGGTGCACCACGGCGTAGCCGTCCATGCCGGAGTTGTCGAACGACGGCAGCGGCATCGTCGCCAGCACGTCCTCGGCGATCGGCAGCCCCATCACCTCCAGCAGCGGCTGGTCGTACGCCGGCAGGGTGTCGATGGAGTCGAGGATCCGCTTGAGGTGTTCGTCGACAGAGGTCAGCGGAGTCTCGGAAGGCATGCTCCGAGCCTACGACCCGGCAGGGTCACTGCTGCCGCAGCACCGTGCCGGACGCGATCCGGCCGTGGCCGTCCGGCGCGTCGAGGGTGACCTCGCCGACCACGGAGACGCCCTCACCGAAGGTCCAGTCGCCGTGCACCACCAGCGACTCCGCCTCCTTCAGGGACGGGGCGCCGGAGGGGAAGCGCTTGTCGAACTCACCGACCAGCGCGTAGGGCTTGCCCAGCTCGACGTACGGCGCGTGCTCCGGTCCCATGTCCATCACGAAGTCGCTGCCGAGGTCGTAGACGTCGGAGCGGATCAGCAGCAGCTGGCTGGTGTTCTTCACCGGCACGAACCGGTCGCGCGTGACCTCGATCAGCTGCGCGCCCTCGAACACCTCGATCGCGGCACCCATGGCGGTCTCGATCTGGATCACCTCGGGGCTTCGCGGGTCGCTCGGGTCAGTGTGCTTCTCGTTGCGGATCAGGGGCAGCCCGAGGATGCCGTCGCGCCGGTCGAGCTCGGTGCGCATCGCCTCGAGGTCGAACCAGATGTTGTTGGTGGAGGAGTACTTGTGCCGGCTCAGGTCGGTCAGCGCAGCCTGGTCCTCGGGCAGCGTCTGGGCGGTCTCGCGCAGCACGATCCGGCCGTCGTTGACGCGCGTGGCGAAGTGTCCGCCCTTCTTGTCGTTGGCGTCGCGGCGCACGGCCTCGATCGCGAACGGTGCACCGGACTGGGCGAACCAGCCGGCCACCCGGGCATCAGGCACGGCGCCGAGGTTGTCGGCGTTGGCGACGAACACCCGCCGGAACCCGGCGTCGATCAGCTTGTCGAGGAGTCCGGTGCCCCGCAACGCGGTGTAGAGGTCACCGTGTCCGGGCGGACACCACTCGAGCGCCGGGTCGATCGTCCAGCTCACCGGCTCGAGGTTGTCGGCCCGGATCTTCGGCTCCTTGTTCTGCAGGAACTCCAGCGGCAGTCCCTCGACGGCGAGGTCCTGGTAGCGACCCAACGCCGCGAGCGTGTCGGCCGAGGTGCGGAACGAGTTCATGAAGATCAGCGGCAGCGGGGCGTCGTACTCGCGGCGGAGGTGGAGCACCTGCCGGGCGATGATGTCGAGGAACGACAGGCCGCGGCGTACGCACAGCAGGGACTTCGCGCGGTCCAGACCCATCGAGGTGCCGAGACCCCCGTTGAGCTTGATCACCGCGGTGGCCCGGATCGCGTCGGCCGCCGTCTCGTCGGAGACCTCGACGTCGGCCAGTGCGTCCACCTCGATCGGCTCGATCGTGGACTCCGGGATCATCCCGGTCTCGCCGTGCTGGATCAATCGGTAGTAGTGCGCGAAGACGTCGATCGCCGTCTCGTCCACACCGGCGTCCGCCATCTTCTTGCGGCACATCGCCAGGCCCTTGTCCTTCATGACTCCGATCGTAGGCTTGCCGGGTGAGCGTGAACATGTCGGCCGCCAAGCTCGCGCTCCGCGACCAGCTCGTGACGGCGCGCGGCCGGGTCCCGGTGCCGGTCCTCTCGGAGCAGGCGCGGTCGGTTGCGGACCACCTCCTGGCCGCTCCGGAGGTACGCCGGGCAGCCACTGTGGCGGCGTACGTCTCGGTCGGGAGGGAGCCCGGCACGGGTCCTCTGCTGGCCGCTCTCGAGGCCGCCGGCAAGCGGGTGATCCTGCCGCTGCTGCAGCCCGACAACGACCTCGACTGGGCGCTCTACCGCGGCCCCGACTCCCTGGTGCCGGCCCGCCGCGGCCTGCTGGAGCCCGTCGGAACGCCCCTCGGCGCGGACGCCGTCGGCACCGCCGACGTGGTGATCGTGCCGGGCCTCGCAGTCGACCGCACCGGCCTGCGCCTCGGCCGCGGAGGCGGCTCCTACGACCGCGCACTCGGACGGGTGCCGGTCGGCACCTTCACCTGCGTCGTGCTGCACGCCAGCGAGGTGCGCGACGAAGTCCCCGCCGACCCCCACGACCGCCAGGTGACCGCCGTCGTCACCGAGGACGGCGTGGTGAGGTTCCGGCGGACGATGAGCTAGCGGGGGTGGAGGGCAGGACCCGGGCGATTTACCACGTTCACGTGGTAACTCGCCGCTTCGCACGGGAGATCTGGCTGGCGAAGCGGAGAACTACCACGTGAACGTGGTAAATCCAGAGACTCACCCACCCTCCCCCGGCTCCAGCACCAGCGTGTCCTCGGTCGCCTTGCGCACGGCGTCGGGCGTGGAGGGCCAGGCAGTGGTCTCGCCGCGCAGCCACAGGTCGACCTGGTCGACGTAGTGGTCGCCGAAGGCGTGGCCGGACTGCCCGGCCAGGTTGACCCAGCGGCTGCGGTCCAGGTTGCCGACGTCGACCACCATCCGCATCGCGGGCGCGTTGGTGACGGCATAGCCCACCCGCGGGTCCCAGGCCGTGGCGTCGACGGCGCCCGTGCCGCCGGGCGACCCGTGGCCGTGACGGTCGAACAGCGCGCCGACCAGCCAGTTGCCGTTGCTGAACGTCGGGCGGTCCAGCCGCAGCTGGTGCAGGTGGCCCCAGGTCCAGCGCTTCGGGTAGCGCGACTGCAGGCGCACCAGCTCGTCGCGGGCCTCCCGCATCGCCTTGCCGAGGATCACGTCGCGGTTCTCCACCTCGCCGCTGGTCTCCACGTCGTCCCACCACGGGCTGTCCGGCTGCTGCAGCAGCTGGGCCATCACCGCCATCCAGCGCGAGCTGCCGTCGGGCCACAGCGACTCCCGGAGCTGGTCGTGGAAGGTCAGCTCGAGGACCTTGCGCCAGACCGCGTTGAAGTACGCCGCCGATGCGGAGTCCGCGGGCTGCGCGTAGTCCCAGCCGGACAGGAGCTGCTGGCCGCTCGCGTAGTACGCCGAGGGCAGCAGCACGTCGAGCAGGTAGGGCACCAGCACCGGGCCCATCGGGTTGCGGGTGTCTGCCTGGATCGCGGTCATGTCCGCGACCCGCAGCTTCGACCCGTCCGCGACCCGCTGCCGGAGCAGCCGGTGGATCCGGTCGCTGCGGTAGCCGTAGTCCCACCAGTCCGCGAGCCGGTAGGGGTAGTCCGGACCGGTCACTGCCTGGTTGGCCGCGACGATCACCCCGGACGCCGGGTTGAGCTCGGTCGGCAGTGCCGTGGCCGGCACCACCTTGCCGGACCAGTCCTGCGACTTCTTCCAGCCCGCGGCCGGGTAGTCGCCGGTGTGGCCCACCTTGCGGATCGGCACCGCACCCGTGGCCTGGTAGCCGATGTTGCCGAGGTTGTCGGCGTAGACGAGGCTCGTCGCCGGTGCGCTCAGGTCGGCCGCTGCGGACCGGAAGCTCGCCCAGTCGCCGGCCCGGTTCATCGCCAGCAGCGCGTCGGCCGAGCGGCCCGGTGTCGCGGCCGCCCACTGGACGGCGACCGCGTAGCCGTTGCCACGGGCGGGCGCGTCAGGTCGGGGCCGGAGCGTTGGCGCCGACGCTGGACAGCTCGCGGGAGACGTCGGAGACCAGCGGCCCGTGCCGGGTCGACCGGACCGTGATCAGCCTGGATTCGCCGCCGGCGATCCGGACCCTCTCGTCGCGCTCCTGCAGCGGGACCTGCTGGTCGTCGTAGAGGTAGTCCTTCCCGCTCACCTTCTCCAGGTAGAGGTCCACGGTGTCGGCCTGGAGGTTGGTCATCCCCCACGCGATGTCGTCGTTGTGGCCCATCGCGATGCCGGGGAAGCCGGCCCAGCTGAAGCCGGAGACGTCGTAGGGGCAGGACTCGTCGACGTTCCGGCAGTGCAGGCCCATCTGGTAGAGCGCGCCGGGCTGGCCGACGTCGAGGTGCGGGTCGTTGGCGAGCAGCGGCTTGCCGGTGGTGGTCAGCGCCCCCGACACCACCCAGCCGTTGCTGCCGAGCCCGTCGCCGCTGCCCACCGCCGTCGGCATCGCCCGCGTCGCCCTGGCCGCCCGGTCCAGGGGTCCGAGCATCGCCCGGGTCAGTCGCGGGGTGGTGGCGCGAGGCGCGGCTCGCGGGGCCTGCTCGGCGTCCACGACCGGTGCGCGCTCGTCGTACGGGTACGACGGGTAGAGCTCGGCGATCTGCGCAGGATCGCGGTCGACCGAGAGCCGGGCGCGCGCGATCTCGTCGTCGAGGTTGCCGGCGAGGTTCCACGCCATCGACTTCAGCCAGGCCAGGGAGTCGACCGGCGTCCACGGCTCCGGTCGGTAGTCGACGTCGACGGCGAGCACGGTGTACTCGAGCGACGCCCCCGCGCCGGAGTGCGAGGAGAGCCAGGCGTTGACGCCGTCGCTGAACGAGTCGAGCGACTCGCGGGCCTCGGCCGACAGCAGCAGGTACTCCTTCTCGGCCGTGCGGTACCAGCCCAGCGTCCGGGCAGTCATGTCGCTCTCGAGGGTGCGTGCGCCGAACAGCTCGCTGAGTCGCCCGGCGCTCAGGTGCCGCCGGTAGTCCATCTGCCAGAACCGGTCCTGCGCCTGCACGAAGCCCTGCGCGTAGAACAGGTCGTGGCTGGTGCCGGCGTAGATCTGCGGCACCCCGTGCGCGCCGCGCAGCACCTGCACGGTGTCGTCGAGCCCCTTGAGCTGCAGGTCACCGCTGGTCTGCGGCAGCGGGCGACGGACCACGATCGTGCCCGCGATCAGGGCGAGCACCAGGAGCAGGACCACGCCGGCGACTCCGTAGACGGTGTAGCGCGCCGGCGTCGGCCAGTCCCGGAACCGGTCGCGGTCGGGAGCAGCAGACGGGGTCACGCGGAGCATTCTGCCGGGCCGGGTATGGTTGGCACTCGAAGGCGCTGAGTGCCAGTCGCCTGATCCGACGGCGGAGGACCGGGTGCCGACCTATCAGTACGCCTGCACCGAGTGCGGACACTTCTTCGAGCAGTTCCAGAGCTTCACCGACGACGCACTGACCGAGTGCCCCACGTGCAGCGGCAAGCTGCGCAAGGTGTTCAACGCCGTCGGCGTCGTCTTCAAGGGCTCGGGCTTCTACCGCACCGACAGCCGCTCCGACACTCGCTCCGACACTCGCTCCGAGAGCGGCAGCAACGGCTCGGGCACGTCGGAGAAGTCCGGCGGCTCCACGGAGAAGACGCCCTCGACCGAGAAGTCGTCCACCTCGGAGAAGAAGTCGTCCACCAGCGACTCCTCGTCCTCGTCCTCGTCAGGCACTGCCGCAGCGTCCTGACCTGCGGGTTCGTGCCGCCTGTGGATGACCGACGCTGACGGTGCCCGCGCGTCCTAGCGTCGGCGCATGCCGTTGCTCAGCCACCTGCCCGGTCAGGTACGCCGCCGGGTGCTCGTCCACCGCCGCCCGCTCGCGGCCCTGCTCGCCGGTCTCGCCGCGCTGGCGGCGCTGCGGGCGACCCAGCCGCCCGACCCGGCGACAACCGGGGTCTGGACCGCCGCGACCGACCTGCCCGCGGGCCGGGTGCTGGCCTATGACGACCTGCGACGCGCGCCGTACCCACCTGACGCCGTGCCGGCCGGCGCCCTTGCCGAACCGGCGGCCGCGGTGGGTCGCACACTGGCGGCCCCGGTGCGTCGCGGCGCTGCCCTGACCGACCTGAGTGTGGTCGCGCGACCTCTCACGGCCGGCTATCCCGGGCGCGTCGCGACCCCGGTGCGGCTCGCGGACGCGGCGGTGGTCGACCTGCTGCGCGTCGGCGACCTGGTCGACCTGGTGCTCGCCGACCCGCAGGGCCGCACCGCTCCGCGCACGCTGGCCTCACGGGTGGCCGTGATCGCGATCCCGCGCCCTCGGGCGAGCCTCGACGACGTCGGTCTGCCGGGCCGGTTGGTGCTGCTGGCGGTGCCCGAGGCCGAGGCCGCCGAGGTGTCGGCAGCCGGTCTCTCGGGTGCTCTGACCGTCACGTTCACCCACTAGGGTGTGGGCCGTCCGACATCGACACGGGAGAAGGCCGCGCGCGGATTCCCGGGAGGAGCAGGTCATGGAAGGCTTCAAGAACTTCGTCCTACGGGGCAATCTCGTCGAGCTGGCAGTCGCGTTCGTCATGGGGCTCGCGTTCGCCGCGGTGGTCACGGCCACCGTCACGATCATCATGGACATCATCGGCAAGGTCGGCGGCACACCCGACTTCAGCTCCTACACACCGGGTGGCGTCCACATCGGTGCCTGGCTCACGGCCGTGGTCGCGTTCCTGATCATGGCGGCGGTCGTCTACTTCCTGATCGTGAAGCCCTACACGGTCGCCAAGGAGCGTTTCTTCCCGACCGAGCAGCCCGGAGAGCCCGCGGACGTGGCGCTGCTCACCGAGATCCGCGACCTGCTCGCGTCGGGCCGCAGCCAGGCCTGACCTTCGGCTCAGCCGTGGTGCGGCGGCACCTGCGCCCGCAACCAGGCGTCGCCGTCCACGGCGGGCTGGTCGGAGTCACGGTCGTCGGCGGTCTGCTCGGGCAGGACGTCACCGAACACCTCGGCCAGCCGCTTCGCACGCGCGGCCCGCTCCTCGGGGGTGAGCCCGGGTAGGCGGGTGCTCGGCTGCTGGACGGCTCGTCGCTCATGACGACTGCTGCACGCTCCCGGTCGCGCCACGAGTCGAACCAGTCCACGCCGAACTTCGGACGGGTCGCCGCCCAGCCCGTCTGCGCGCTGAAGTGCTCGGAGCAGATCCGCAGCGACCGGCTCAGCGGCTCGATCCGTGGCCCGGCGAGCCGGCGCAGCACCGGGCCGAGGTAGCCGGTGCGGTCGACCCCGGCGGCCTCCGCGAACCCGGCCAGCACGTCGCGGCGTCGTACCGGTTCGGCGCCCACGTTGTAGACCCCGCTCGACGCGTGCAGCGCGGCCAGCACGGCCGGGCCCAGGTCGTCGGTGTGCACGAGGTGCGACCAGGCGTCGGGCCGACCGATGCCCACCGGCCGGCCCTGGCGTACGGCGCGCAGCTGGAAGTCGGTCAGCCGGTCGTCACCGACGATCGTGCCGAACCGGAGCACCACGCCGACCCGGGGGCCGCTCGCGTAGTCCTGCACGTGCGACTCGGCGACGGCCACCGGCTCGGTCGCGTGCGTGATGTCGATCGGGTTCTGCTCGGTGACCCAGTCCTCGCCGTGGTCGGCGTAGACGAAGGAGACGCTCTCCTGCACCAGCCTCCGGACACCGGCCTGGTGCGCCGCGGCGACCACGTTGCCGACGCCGCGGGTGCGAAGCCGGTCGTTGACCTTCCAGGTCCAGGGCAGGGCGGCGGCGTAGCCGATCGGGATGTGCGTGGCCAGGTTCACGACCGCCTCGCACCCGTCGTACAGCCGGGTCAGGGAGTCGACGTCGAAGAGGTCCGCGGGCTGCGGCACGGCACCCAGGTCGCGCATGCAGGCGGCGCCGTCGTCGTCGCGCGCCATCGCCACGACCTCGTGCCCCGCGTCGATCAGGGAGCGGACGGCACCCCGGCCAAGAACGCCGGTGGCGCCGGTGACGGCTACGCGCATCAGGCTATCTTCCGATAACGAACGCATAACGAGCAAACTCACGCGTCACAACTTGGAAGAGCCGCACAACTTTGCAAGGGCCTGGCACGCGCCACGGGCGGACCGATCGGCTCACGATGTACCGCAATGAGGCATTTGCGGGGTCAGACCAGCGTGATCGGTCCGTCCGCAGGGCTCAGCCCCGGACTCGACGACCGGGCGGGCTAGGCGCAGAGGCCGTTCTCGGCGGCGATCCGGTCGCGCTCGTCGGAGGTGATCGTCTCGCCGCTCTTGAGCTTGAGCGTCCCCGCCGCGGCGGCGGTGGCGGGCGCCTTCGACAGCGGGCTGGTCTTCGTGCCCGGGGTGTTGTCGGAGGCCTTGACCACCTCGCCGGTGAACTTGGGTCCGAGCTGCTGGTCGCGACGGATCTGCTGCCACAGGCCGGCAGCGTCAGGGCTGAGCTGGAGCCGGTTGTTGTCCGGCGGGTAGGGCTCGAACGGCGCGGTGACGAACGTGATGTTGTCCAACCCGACGTTCTTCAGCGAGGTGCCGAGCGAGGCCAGCGCCTTCAGGTGCGCGAACCCCGGGTCGGTGGTCAGCGACTTGGTGGCGGCGTCGAGGAACCGCACCAGCTTCACCGGGTTGGCGAGGGTGCCGGCCGAGACCGCCTTGTTGATCATCCCGGCGATGAACGTCTGCTGCCGCTTCATCCGGCCGATGTCACCGTTGGCGGAGATCCCGTGCCGTACCCGCACGTAGTCGAGGGCCTGGTCGCCGGTGACGTTGTAGGTGCCGGCCGCGAGGTGGATGTTGCCGACCGTGTCGTCGACCTCCGACGGCACGCAGACCTTCACGCCGCCGAGCGCGTCGACCATCTTCTTGAAGCCGTTGAAGTCCACCACCACGAAGTGGTCGATGAACACCTTCGTGATCGACTCGACGGTCTTGATGGTGCAGGCCGGCCCGCCCACCTCGTACGCCGCGTTGAACTGGGTCAGGCCACCGGCGACGGTGCCGTTGCCGTCCTTCTTCGTGCAGGTCGGCCGTTCCACCATCGTGTCCCGCGGGATGCTCACGCCGTACGCACGGCTGCGGTCCTTCGAGAGGTGCAGCAGGATCGTGGTGTCCGACAGGCCCGGGGTCTCGCCGGCCACGTGGTTGCCCTTGCCCTTGCGGGTGTCCGACCCCATCACCAGCACGTTGAGCGCACGCTTCGGGCCCGTGTCGAGCCGCTGCGGGCGGTCCCTGCCGAGGCTCTTGGTCACGTCGAGCTGGGTGATGTTGCCCTCGAACCGCTTGTAGAAGTAGACGCCGACGGCGCCGAGCACGAGCGACACCGAGAGCACCCCGACAAGCACACGGACCCCGATCTTGCGCGCGCGCGATGGTTCGGCGCGGCGCTTCGGGGTGTGCTCGGACAAAGGACGGACCTCGGGTAGAGCCCATTCTTTTCACGGGCAACACGTCTGTGGGCACCCCCATTGTGCGGTGCTGGACTGCCAGACTCCAATCGGACAGGTGTGAAGCGTGCCCGTCCTGGGGTCGGGCCGAGGGGGTGCGTTGTGATCAAGTACCTCGGTTCCAAGCGCCTGCTGGTGCCGGTGCTGGGCCGGATCGCGAGCGCCGTCGGAGCGCGGACCGCGGTCGACCTGTTCACGGGCACCACACGCGTCGCACAGGAGTTCAAGAGGCGCGGGCTCGAGGTCACCGCCGTCGACGTCGCGACCTACGCCGAGGTGCTGGCCCGCTGCTACGTCGCCACTGACGCCCGCGCCGTCGACCAGGACCGGCTCGCGGAGGCGCTGGGTCGGCTGAACGGGCTCCCCGGACGCCGCGGCTACGTGACCCGCACGTTCTGCGAGGACGCCCGCTACTTCCGTCCGGAGAACGGCCGCCGGATCGACGCCGTCCGCGACGCGATCGAGGAGTACGACGAGGCGCTGCGGCCGCTGCTGCTGACGTCCCTGCTCCTCGCCGCCGACCGGGTGGACTCCACGACCGGGCTGCAGATGGCCTACCTCAAGCAGTGGGCGCCGCGGGCCGCCAAGCCGCTGACCCTGGTCGCACCGGCCCTGGTCGACGGCACCGGCACGGCGCTGCTCGGCGACGCGACGACGCTGGTCGACGACCTCCCGGTGACGGACCTGGCCTATCTCGACCCGCCGTACAACCAGCACCGCTACTTCACGAACTACCACGTCTGGGAGACCCTGGTCCGCTGGGACCGCCCCGATCACTACGGCATCGCGTGCAAGCGGGCCGACGCCCGCGACCCGGTCACCAAGTCGGTGTTCAACTACCGGGGCTCGATGCCCGAGGCGCTGCGCTCGTTGATCGCGCGCACCCGCGCCGAGGTGGTCGTCGCGTCGTACAACGACGAGAGCTGGGTGCGCCCGGAGGAGATCACGACCGCTCTCGCAGAGGCGGGACACGAGAGGGTCGAGGTGATCGGCTTCGACAGCAAGCGCTACGTCGGCGCGCAGATCGGCATCCACAACCTCCGCGGCGAACGGGTCGGCGAGGTCAGCCACCTGCGCAACACGGAGTTCCTGTTCGTGGCGGGTCCCGGGGACAAGGTCGACGCCGCGGTCGCGGCGGCACGCGGCAGCGCCCCGGTCGCCACCGGCTAATCTGGCCCGCGGCCCCAGTAGCTCAGTGGATAGAGCAGCCGCCTCCTAAGCGAAAGGTCGCCAGTTCGACTCTGGCCTGGGGCACCGCCCCGCGCTGCCTGGTGCTCGAGCCTGTCGAGAGCTCACCAGGTCTCGACACCCGCTCGCTGGCGCTCGCTGCTCGACCACCAGCTCCCGGCGCTCGAGCCTGTCGAGAGCTCACCAGGTCTCGACACCCGCCCACCAGCTCCCGGCGCTCGAGCCTGTCGAGAGCTCACCAGGTCTCGACACCCGCTCGCTGGCGCTCGCTGCTCGACCACCAGCTCCCGGCGCTCGAGCCTGTCGAGAGCTCACCAGGTCTCGACACCCGCTCGCTGGCGCTCGCTGCTCGACCACCAGCTCCCGGCGCTCGAGCCTGTCGAGCGCTCACCAGGTCCCGACACCCGCCCACCAGCTCCCGGCGCTCGAGCCTGTCGAGCGCTCACCAGGTCTCGACACCCGCTCGCTGGCGCTCGCTGCTCGACCACCAGCTCCCGGCGCTCGCTGCTCGACCACCAGCTCACCAGGTCTCGACACCCGCTCGCTGGCGCTCGCTGCTCGACCACCAGCTCCCGGCGGTCGAGCCTGTCGAGACCCCTCCGACCGGTGGGCCCTCGGTTGGCCACTGGACGGAGATGAGGCTACCCTCCGTTAGGTAAGCCTTACCTGACGATGGAGCGGGACGTGTTCGGCAACTACCTGATCGGTCTGCGCGAGGGTCTCGAGGCCAGCCTCGTCGTCGTGATCCTGATCGCCTACCTGGTCAAGACGGACCGCCGACGGCTGCTGCCCCGGATCTGGGCCGGTGTCGCGGTCGCGGTGCTGGTCTCGCTCGCGTTCGGCGCGCTGCTGACCTACGGGCCGCGGCGGCTGACGTTCGAGGCCCAGGAGGCGATCGGCGGCATCCTCTCCCTGGTCGCCGTCGGCTTCGTGACCTGGATGGTCTTCTGGATGGCGCGCTCCGCGCGCGGCCTGTCCGGTGACCTCAGGGCCGGTGTCGACCGGGCCGCTGACGCGGGTCGCGCCAGCCTGGCGGTGGTGGCGATGCTCGCGGTCGGGCGCGAGGGTCTCGAGACCGCGCTGTTCCTCTGGGCAGCGACCGAGGCCGCCAGTGGCGGCGGCTCGGCGACCCGGCCGCTCCTGGGCGCGTTCCTCGGCCTCCTCACCGCCGTGGTGATGGGTTTCCTGTTCTACAAGGGCGTCCTCAAGATCAACCTCTCCAAGTTCTTCGCCTGGACCGGCGTGATCCTGATCGTGGTCGCCGCCGGCGTGCTCGCGTACGGCGTGCACGACCTCCAGGAGGCGGGCATCCTCCCGGGCCTGAACAGCCTCGCCTTCGACGTCACCGCCCAGATCCCGCCCGGCTCCTGGTACGGCACGCTGCTCAAGGGCACCCTCAACTTCTCGCCGGCCACCACGTGGCTCCAGGCGGGCGCGTGGATCGCCTACGTCGTGCCGACCCTCACGCTCTTCCTGCGCGCAATCCGGAGCGGCAGCCGGCCGGCCACCCCCGCTCCCGCCACCGCACCGCAGCCCGCGTCCGGGCGCTGACGAAAGGCTCCTTCGTGCACCCCGCGCGCACCCTCCCGACCCTGCTCGCACTCACGCTGCTGACCGGCGCGTGCTCCCTGACCGAGTCCAACAAGGACTCCTCGAAGGGCAGCCGCACGATCGCGGTCACCTCCAGTGACGATGCCTGCGAGCTCTCCAGTGACACCGCGCCCGCCGGGAACCTCGTCTTCAACGTCGAGAACACCGGCAGCAGCGTGACCGAGTTCTACGTGTACGCCGCCGACGGCAAGCGGATCGTCGCCGAGGTCGAGAACGTCGGACCGGGCCTGAAGCGGCAGCTCGTGGTCCGCGCCCCCAAGGGCACCTACCGGGCGGCGTGCAAGCCGGGCATGAAGGGCGACGGCATTCGCAAGGACTTCACGGTCACGCAGTCGAAGGAGGGCGACAAGATCAAGGGCCTCGACCAGGCGGCGCTCGAGCAGTCGACGAACCAGTACGCCGCCTACGTGCGCACCGAGTCGAAGGACCTGCTGGCCAAGACCGAGACGTTCGTCGCGCTCTACAAGGCCGGCAAGGACGAAGAGGCCCGCGCGCTCTACCCGGTGGCACGCGTGCACTGGGAGCGGATCGAGACCGTCGCCGAGTCGTTCGGCGACCTCGACCCGCGGATGGACCTCCGCGAGGCCGACCTCACCGATGGTCAGAGGTGGACCGGGTGGCACCGGATCGAGAAGGACCTGTGGCCGCCGTCGAGCTACACCGCGCTCAGCACACCCGAGCGCGCCACCATCGCCGACCGGCTGCTGGCCGACACCCACACGCTCGACACGCGGGTCACGAAGCTGACCTACACGGTCGACCAGATCGGCAACGGCGCGAAGAGCCTGCTCGACGAGGTGGCGACCGGCAAGGTGACCGGCGAGGAGGAGGTCTGGTCGCACACCGACCTCTACGACTTCCAGGCCAACGTCGACGGCGCCAAGCAGGCGTTCGAGGGTCTGGTGCCGTTGCTCGAGGTCAAGGACCCGGAGCTGGTCGAGACCCTGGACGCCCGGTTCGACGCGCTGCAGGCGCTGCTCGACGAGCACCGCGCGGGCAAGGAGGGATTCGTCTCCTACACCCAGCTGACCAAGCCGCAGGTCAAGCAGCTCAGCGACGCCGTCAACGCGCTGTCCGAGCCGCTGTCGCGGATGACCGGCGCCGTCACGCTGTGAGCCCGGACGCACCGCGCGGCGGGGGGATGAGCCGCCGCCGGATGCTCGGCGTGGCCGGAGCCGGAGCGGCGGTCGGCGCGGCCGGCATCGGCGGGTTCGCCGTCGCCCAGGCAGACGGCGCGTCCGCGGACACGACGGGTGACAACGCGTTCGCGTTCCACGGCGGTCACCAGGCCGGCATCGTCACACCGGCCCAGGACCGGCTGCACTTCGCAGCGTTCGACGTCACCACGTCATCCCGCGAGGAGCTGGTCGGCCTGCTCCAGGCATGGACCCGGGCAGCCGTCGAGTTGACCCGCGGGGACCAGGTCGGGAGCGGCGCGCCGGCGTCGTACGACCTGCCGCCGGCCGACACCGGAGAGGCGATCGGACTGCCTCCGAGCGGGCTGACCCTGACCTTCGGCTTCGGGCCGACGTTGTTCCGCAAGGACGGCAAGAACCGCTTCGGCCTCGCCGACAAGCAGCCGGCCGCACTCCGTCGCCTCCCACACTTCCCGGCCGACAACCTCGACCCCGAGCGCAGCGACGGCGACCTGTGCGTCCAGGCCTGTGCCGACGACCCGCAGGTGGCGGTGCACGCGATCCGCAACCTCTCCCGGATCGCCTTCGGCACGGCCGCCCTGCGCTGGGCCCAGCTCGGCTTCGGGCGCACCTCGTCCACGTCCACCCAGCAGGCCACCCCGCGCAACCTCTTCGGCTTCAAGGACGGCACCAACAACCTCAAGGCCGAGGACCGCCGGGGCATCGACGAGTTCGTCTGGGTGCGGGACGGCGACGACGACGCAGCCGCCTGGCTGACCGGCGGCTCCTACCTGGTCGCCCGCCGGATCAGCATGCAGATCGAGCCCTGGGACCGCACCAGCCTGCACGAGCAGGAGAACCTGGTCGGCCGCGACCGGGACGAGGGGGCCCCGCTCTCCGGCGGCACGGAGTTCACCCAGCCCGACTTCGGCCTCGCCGGCCGCGACGGCCCGCTGGTGCCGATCGACTCCCACGTGCGGCTCGCCCACCCGAAGCAGAACCACGGCGTGCAGATGCTGCGCCGCGGCTACAACTTCACCGACGGCAACAACTCGCTGGGCCGGCTCGACGCCGGACTCTTCTTCATCGCCTACGTGCGCGACCCGGACCGGCACTACATTCCGATGCAGACCCGGCTCTCGCGCCACGACGGTCTGATGGAGTACCTCCAGCACACCGGATCGGGACTGTTCGCCGTCCCCGCCGGGGTCCGACCGGGCTCTTACCTCGGTCAGGCGCTCTTCGCCTGAACGACACGCCTGTAACTCTCTGATTATTTTCACTTCAGTCACACGAGTGCTCAAATTTCCTGCATACTCCGGTGCAGTCACAGCCGACAAATCGGTCACGCACAAGGAGACACGCCGGCATGCGCACTCGGATTTCCTTCCCCCGCCGCACCCCTCAGCGGCTGGTCCGCGGCCTCGCCGTGCTCGGCCTGGCGAGCGCCCTGGCGCTCCCGGCGGTCGCCCAGGCGACCACACCGCCCGAGGACCGGTCGACGCCTCCGCCGAACGTGACCTTCCCGGTGGCGCTCTCCGCCAACCCGGTCGACGCCCACACCTACGTCTCCGGCCGACACCTCGGCACCGAGATCAACGCCGCCTGCGGCACCGTGGTCAAGGCCACGACGCCGGGCACCGTGCGGATCCGCACCGACCAGCGCTGGGCCGGCAAGGCACTGGTCAAGGTCTTCACCACGCAGTACCGGCTGACCACCTACTACGCCTACCTCGACCGGATCGACGTCAGCGACAACCAGATCGTCCAGGCCGGCCAGCCGATCGGCACGGTCGGCGACCTGGGTGACGCCAAGCGCTGCCAGCTGGGCTTCCAGGTGCGCAACGACGCCGGCCGCACGATCTACAACCCTTCCGGCTTCCTCAACACGTACGTCGGCGCGAAGGTCCCGGTGACCCAGCTCTTCGGCAACAAGGGGTTCCGGCTCGCGAGCCTCAACGTGCTCGGCGCCAGCCACACCAAGAGGCCCGGCGGAGACGCGGGCAGCCGCTATCCCGGCTACACGACGCGCACCCCGAAGGCGATCAAGGTCCTCGACGACAACGCCGTCGACGTGGTCGGTCTGCAGGAGTTCCAGCACCCGCAGCACGAGCTGTTCCAGAAGCTCGCCGGCAAGCGGTACGGCGTCTACCCGGCCAAGCGGGACGTGGACACCGAGAACGCGATCGCCTGGCGGCTCTCGTCCTTCGACCTGGTCGAGGCGCACCGGTTCGACGTCACCTACTTCAACGGCAGCACCCGCAAGATGCCGTACCTCCTGCTGCGGCAGCGCTCGACCGGCTACACGGCGTGGTTCATCAACGTCCACAACCCGGCGAACACCTACAAGTACAAGCACCAGGAGAAGTACCGCGCCAAGGCGATCGCCGCCGAGCGCGAGCTGGTGATCAAGCTGCGCGGCACCGGCCGCCCGGTCTTCCTGACCGGCGACCTGAACGACCGCGAGGCCGCGTTCTGCCCGCTCACGGCCGGCAAGCTGATGCTGGCGCCGCAGAGCGTCCCGAGCATGACCTGCGCCCCGCCTGCCAACCCCTGGATCGACTGGATCCTCGGCGCCGGCCAGACCCGGTTCACGACGTACACCCGGGACTGGACGATCAGGGACCGCAACATCACCGACCACCCGTTGGTGCTCAGCCAGACCTACCTGGCCGAGTGACGGGCGCGCTCAGCGCACGTCGAACCTGATCCCGGCGTCGACCAGGCGCCGGGTCAGGTGCTCGCCCATCGCGACCGCGGTGGTCACCTGGCCGGCGGTCGGCGGGTTGTCGTCGAAGGCCAGGCTCAGCGCCGACTCGGCGAGCATCTTCGCGGTCTCGGTGTAGCCGGGGTCGCCGCCGGAGACGCGGGTGTGCACGGTGGTGCCGCCGGCCTCGCCGACGAAGTCGACGGTGAACCAGGACTTGTCGCGACGTGACTCGGACGGTCCGTCGCCGGGCTTGATCCGGGACTGGAGCGCCTTGCGCAGCGGCGGCACTTGGGCGCCCACCATCACGACGCCGGCGCCGAGCACCGTCCCGGCGACGTAGGGCAGCGTCTTGAAGCCGGCGTAGTGCGAGTAGCGGAAGTCCGGGCCGTAGCGCTCGAGCGCGGCACCGGAGCGAGCCACCACGAACGGGTCGATGGTCGGCAGCGGCAGCAGCCAGAAGCCGAGCTCGCGGTCCCGGTGCGGCTTGCCTGCCACGGCCCGCGCCTTGCGGCCACCGGCCGGCTTGCCCTCCTTCTTGCGTCGCGCCTGCATCGCGCTGCGCATGTGCCCCGCTCGTGAGAAGGCGGTCAGCGCGGAGTGGAAGGTGCCGCCGGAGAACTGCGCCCCGGCCCGTACGACGCCGCGCAGCCGCACGGGCTGGCCCTCGGGCAGCGCGAGCACGGTGTGCCGGGCGCCGAGGTCGTGCGGGATCGAGTCGAAGCCGCACGCGTGCACCAGCCGGGCGCCCGTGGCGACGGCACGGTCGTGGTGCTCGACGTACATCCGGTCCACGAACTCGGGCTCGCCGGTGAGGTCGACGTAGTCGGTGCCGGCGTCCGCGCACGCGGCCACCAGGGGCCCGCCGTACAACAGGTAGGGCCCGACGGTGCTGATCACGACGCGCGTGGACCGGGCGAGGTCGGCCAGCGACGTCTCGTCCCCGGAGTCAGCCTCGACCAGCGGCAGGTCGGCCAGCGCGGGGTCGATCGCGACGAGCCGCGACCGCACCTCCTCGAGCCGGCCGCGGTTGCGCCCGGCCAGGGCCCAGCGGCAGCCGTCGGGGGCGTGGCGGGCGAGGTACTCGGCCGTGAGCGCACCGGTGAAGCCGGTCGCCCCCAGCAGCACGACGTCGTAGGGGCGCTGGTCTCGCGGGATCTCGGTCACGGGAGCCACTCTGCCGGTAGTGCGGGAACCATCCCAGCCCCGTCCGCGTCGGAGCCCCATGAGGAAGGTCACGAAGATCGGTGCTGGGAGCGGACTGACAGCGGTGGGACTCACCGCCCTGGTGGCGTCGGGGGTGCTGTCCGCGAGTGCCGCGCTCGTGGTCACCGATCCGGTGGCGCCGCCGGCGAGCGCGGAGGCCGGGCTCACCGCCTTCGACTCCTGCGACCAGCTGCTGACCTGGTATCGCGAGCAGGGGCTGCGCAAGGTCGGCGCCTACGGCTGGGACGGCAACCGCCCGATCTACTACGCGATGGAGGACAGCGTCTCCGGCACCTCCGAGCTTCGGTCGGCGGCGCCGTCGTCCACCGACGTCGCCGTCGGCAGCTCGGCCACCGGGACGAACACCCAGGAGGCCGGGGTCGACGAGCCCGACCGGGCCAAGACCAACGGGACCCTGCTGGTGCGGGTGGTCGAGCACAGCGTGCTGCTCAGCGACGTGAGCGGCGACCAGCCGAAGGCGCTGGCGTCGTACGCGCTCCCGGACACGATGTACGACGCCGAGGTGCTGCTGGTCGGTGACCGCGTGGTCGTGACGGCGACGGGTCCCGTGGCGTACGGCGGGCCGGTGAGCGACTGGGGCGGCGTGCGGCGCTCCACCATCTCCCGCGCCACGGGCAGCCGGGTGCTGGTGCTCGACGTGTCCGACCCCGGTCGTCCGACGCTCGTCTCGGACCGCACCTTCTCCGGCACCGTGCTCTCGGCCCGGCAGTACGGCGGCACGGTGCGGCTGGTGACGCAGACGCCCGCGCCTTCGCTTCGCTTCGTGTTCCCCACCGACGACGACAACCGTCGCCACGCGGAGGCGAAGAATCGAGCCGTCGTCCGGAACAGCACCCTGGCGGACTGGCTGCCGTCGGTCACCTCGGCGGCCGACGGCAGGCAGCGGCTGGTGGCGTGCGACCAGGTGCTGCACCCCGTGCACGGCTCGGGCGTCGGCACGATCGCCGTTGTCGGCTTCGACGTGGACACCCCTGACGACCGCTCGAGCGTCGCGGTGACCGCGGGCGGTGACACCGTCTACTCCTCGACCGACCGGCTGTACGTCGCGACCACGGACTACTCCGACGGCCTGCTGAACCGGCTCGGCTCGCGGATCGTCGGCAAGCGCGCCCAGCCGGTCGCCCGCACCGACGTGCACGCGTTCGACCTGCGAGGCACCGGGGCGTCGTACACGGCCAGCGGCAGCGTCCGCGGCGTGCTCAAGGACCGCTGGTCGATGGACGAGTACGACGGGCACCTGCGGCTGGCGATCGCCACCGGGTCGCCGTTCACGACCGGTGACGGCGCGAACCGTTCGGGTGCCAACGCGATCGTGACGTTCGCCCGCGACGGCGGCCGACTGGTCGAGTCCGGGCGCGTGGCGGGGCTCGGCAGGGGCGAGGAGATCAAGGCGGTGCGCTGGTTCGACGACCTGGCCGTCGTGGTGACCTTCCGCCAGATGGACCCGCTCTACACCGTGGACCTCTCCGACCCGGGCCACCCGCGACTGATGGGCGAGCTCAAGATCCCCGGCTTCTCCGGCTACCTGCACCCGATCGGCCACGACCGGCTGCTCGGCGTCGGCGTCGACGCGGACAGCCACGGTCGTGCGCTCGGCGCGCAGGTGTCGGTGTTCGACATCTCCGACCTCGCACGCCCGGTGCAGGTGGACCGCCACGCCTACGGACCCCAGAGCAACCTCGCGGCGACCGACGACCCGCGCGGCTTCACCTGGATCCCGGGTGCCGACGGGGCCGGGGTCGGCTGGACACAGGTGCAGGACTACGACGAGGCCAACAGCTTCCAGCTCTCCCGGATCGCGACCGACACGGCAGGTCACCTCAGCCTGTCCACGACCCACCTGCGCACGACCGACGCCTGGAACGGTGGCCGGGTGCTGCCGCTGCCGGGTGACCGGGTGCTGCTGGTGGCGGGGTCGACGGCGACGATCCTCCCGGGCTGACCGCCGGGCCGATCATCGGGCCGATCATCGGGCGGGAATGCCGCCGCCCGTCGTACGCTCGGGGCATGTGCCGGAACATCCGTCCCCTCCACAACTTCGAGCCGCCCGCCACGCGCGACGAGATGCACGCCGCGGCGGTGCAGTACGTCCGCAAGATCAGTGGCACGACCAAGCCGAGCCTGGCCAACCAGGAGGCGTTCGACCGGGCCGTGCTCGAGATCGCCGCGTCGACCCGCACGCTGCTGGCCGAGCTGACCACCAACGCCCCGCCCAAGGACCGCGACGTCGAGGCCGCCAAGCGGCGGGCCCGCGCCGAGGCGCGCTACGCGTGAACCCTGCGGACGTCCTCGGCGGCCGGCTGGTCGTGCTCACCGGTGCCGGTCTCTCGACCGACTCCGGCATCCCCGACTACCGCGGGCCGGGTGCACCGGTACGGATGCCGATGACCTACCAGGAGTTCGTCGCCGGGCCGGACTCGCAGCAGCGCTACTGGGCCCGTGCGCACGTCGGCTGGTCGCGGATGCGGCGGGCCGAGCCCAACGCCGGCCACCACGCGCTCGCCCGCCTCGACGCGCTGGGCAAGGTCGGGCTGCTGGTCACGCAGAACGTCGACGGCCTGCACGAACGCGCCGGCTCGCAGTCCGTGGTCGCCCTGCACGGCCGGATCTCCGACGTGGTGTGCATCGACTGCCGGCGCGTGGTCGGCCGGTCCTCCGTCCAGGCCCGGATGACCGACCTCAACCCCGGCTGGGCCCGCAGGCACGCCGAGGCGCTCGCGCGCCCCGACGGTGACGTCGCCCTCGAGGAGACCGCCGGCTTCGTGGTCCCCGCCTGCGAGGACTGCGGCGGCCGGCTCAAGCCCGACGTGGTCTTCTTCGGCGAGAACGTCCCCAAGGACCGCGTCGCCCGGGTCCACGCCGCCCTCGACGACGCCGACGCCCTGCTCGTCGCGGGCTCGTCGCTGACGGTGATGTCCGGCCTGCGCTTCGTGCGCTACGCCGCCAAGGCCGGGATGCCCGTGGTGATCGTCAACCGTGGCGTGACCCGGGGCGACGACCTCGCGACGTACAAGGTCGAGGAGGGCTGCAGCGAGTTCCTCAGCGGGCTGGTGGAGACCCACTCCCCGAGCGAAGCTGCCTCGTCCCTCAGGGTGTAGCGCGCGGGAAGAGGGTGGACACCACGGAACCGCGGTGTCTGGACCCGTGCTCAGACCCGCTTCACGAAGATGTGCTCGGCGGCATCAGGAAGCACCTCGGCGGTCTCGCCGCCCGCACCGACCAGGATGCCCTCCTCGCTGGCGACCGCACTGACCACGGCACCCGGCAGCGCGCCGACGCGGCGCAGCGCGCGCATCAACGACTCGTCCTTCTGCATCTCCTCGGAGATCCGGCGCACCCGCACCAGCACCGGCTCGGTCATCGTGCCCATCGCGAGCAGCGGCTCGACACCCTCCATGAACTCCTCGCCGCCAGGGCTCTCCCCGAGCTCGCCGAGGCCCGGGATCGGGTTGCCGTACGGCGACTCCGTGGGATGACCGAGCAGCTCGATCAGCCGGCGCTCGACGCTCTCCGAGATCACGTGCTCCCAGCGGCACGCCTCCTCGTGGACCAGCTCCCACTCCAGGCCGATCACGTCGCTGAGCAGGCGCTCGGCCAGCCGGTGCTTGCGCATCACGCGGGTGGCCATGCCGAGCCCGTCGTCGGTGAGCTGGAGGTGGCGGTCACCCTCGACCGTGACCAGGCCGTCGCGCTCCATCCGGGCCACCGTCTGGCTGACCGTCGGACCACTCTGGTGCAGGCGCTCGGCGATCCGGGCCCGCAGCGGGACGATGCCCTCCTCGACCAGCTCGTAGATGGTGCGGAGGTACATCTCGGTGGTGTCGATCAGGTCGCTCACCCACCCATTGTTGCCGACCCCCCTCGGGCTGGTGAAATGGTGGGGACCCGCCCGTCCCTCCGAGGAGTCCCATGACCGCCGCCCTGGCCGACCAGGTGATCGTGCCGGCCCGCTACAACGGTCCCGCCCGCTCGGGCAACGGGGGCTACGTCAGCGGCCTGCTGGCCCACGAGCTGCGCCCGGACCACACGGTCGCGGGCGACAACGAGGAGGTCGCGGTCGCCGTGTCGTTGCGCCAGCCGCCTCCCCTCGACGTACCACTCCACGTCGCCCGCGAGGAGCCCGGCACCGCCGCGCTCACGTTCGGCGGCGCCGTGATCGCGCACGCCCAGGTGGTGCCGGCCGAGATCGAGCCGGTCGCCCCGGTGCGGTACGACGAAGCCGCGGCGGCGTCCGTGCACTACCCCGGCCACACCTCGCACCCCTTCCCCACCTGCTTCGCCTGCGGCACCGACCGGCCCGACGGCCTTCGGATCTTTCCCGGACCGGTCTCCCCCACCGCAGACGGTCACACCGTCGTCGCCGCGCCCTGGACGCCGGCGGCCGACGTCGCTGCGGACTTCCACGAGTACGACGAGCCAGGGCAGCGGGCCTGCCTCGCGGCGACCTGGGCCGCGCTCGACTGCATCGGCGGCTGGGCCGGCGACCTCGGTGAGCGGCTGATGGTCCTCGGCCGGATGACTGCCGTCGTCGACGACCTCCCGCTGGTCGGCGAACCCCACGTGGTGATGGGACAGGCCCTCGGCCAGCAGGGCCGCAAGACGTTCACCGCCAGCACTCTCTACGACCCCGACGGCCGGATCGTCGGTCGCGCCGAGCACGTCTGGGTCGCCGTCGACCCCGACGTCTTCAACCAGCTGCTCACCGACCAGGAGAACGCGTGACGAACCCGTGGTGGCGCGACGCCGTCTGCTACCAGCTCTACATCCGCAGCTTCGCCGACCACGACGGTGACGGGAAGGGTGACCTGAAGGGGATCACCGACCACCTCGACCACCTGGTCGACCTCGGCGTCGACGCGCTGTGGCTGAACCCGTTCTACCCGTCGCCGCAGAACGACCACGGCTACGACGTGAGCGACTTCCGCGACGTGGAGCCGGCGTACGGCACCCTCGACGACTTCGACACCCTGCTCGCGGCCGCGCACGAGCGGGGGCTCAAGCTGCTCGCCGACATCGTGCCCAACCACACCTCCAGCGAGCACCCCTGGTTCCAGGAGGCGCTGGAGTCGACGCCGGGCAGTCCCGCGCGAGACCGTTACGTCTTCCGGCCGGGACGTGGACCCGGCGGCGCCGAGCCTCCGAACAACTGGCTGTCCGCCTTCGGTGGCCCCGCCTGGGAGCGGGTGCCCGACGGTGAGTGGTACCTCCACATGTTCGACGTCACCCAGCCCGACCTCAACTGGCGCAACCCGGAGATCCCCGCGGACTTCGAGAAGACCCTGCGGTTCTGGCTGGACCGGGGGGTCGACGGCTTCCGGGTCGACGTCGCGCACGCGCTGTTCAAGGCGGAAGGGCTGCCCGACGTGCCCGACCCCGAGCGGTGCCTCGACGGCAGCCAGCTGGACACCCCGATGTGGGAGCAGCCCGAGGGGCACGACGTGTTCCGGCGGTGGCGCCAGATCCTGGCCGACTACGACGGCGACCGGATGGCCGTCGGCGAGGCCTGGTGCCCGACCCCGGCCCGTACGGCGCTCTACGTGCGGCCCGACGAGCTCCAGCAGACGTTCAACTTCCACTGGCTGCTGGCGACGTGGTCGGCGCGCTCGTTCCGCGAGGCGATCGACACCACCCTGACCTCGCTGGCCGAGGTCGGTGCCCGCGCGACCTGGGTGCTGTCCAACCACGACGTGGTCCGGCACCCGACGCGGTACGGCGGTGGCGACGCAGGTCGGTCACGTGCCCGCGCGGCCACGCTGGCGATGCTCGCGCTGCCCGGCTCGTCGTACCTCTACCAGGGCGAGGAGCTCGGCCTCGAACAGGTGGACGTCCCGGGCGAGCACCGGCAGGACCCGGAGTACCTCCACGGTCGTGGCGAGGGTCGCGACGGCTGCCGGGTGCCGATCCCGTGGTCCGGCGACGCACCGCCCTACGCCTTCGGGCCCGGCGACGGCCAGCCCTGGCTGCCGCAGCCCGCCGACTGGGCGCCGGTGACCGTCGCGGCCGAGCAGGCCGACCCGCACTCGACGATCGCGTTCTACCGGGCGGCTCTGGCCGCGCGCACCGCCCAGCTCGCGGAGGGCTGGGAGGACGACCTGACCTGGCTCGACCTCGGCGAGGAGGTGCTCGCCTTCCGACGTGGTCGAGTCACGGTCGTCGTCAACTGCGGCGACGATGCGATCGACCTGCCCAGCGGCGAGGTCGTGGTCGCCACCGAGGACCTCGACGGCACGCTGCACGCGAACGCCGGGGTCTGGCTTCGCTGAGCCGGGCCTACCGATCGGGGTAGATGCGCTGGGGCCCGAGGACGTAGTTGCCCGTGATCAGCCCGTCGCGGAAGCCGTCGTCGATGTGCGTCGTGCTGTTGTCCCCGACGTCGTTGGCGACGGAGGCCGCTCCCACCCGGATCCACGGGGCGTCGTGGATGCACGCGATCGGCACGTGCATCACCATGCGCAGCCCCGTGGCGTCCCGGATCGCCGTCGCCCCCGTGCAGGGGACCGGCTTCAAGGAGTCCTCGTTGTGCGCCGAGACATCGCCCGTGACGACGTCAGGCTCGACGAACCCCGTTGAAAACGTCAAGTGGCGCTTCGACTTGGTGTGGATGGTGAAGCCGGCGCTCCAGTTGTGGTGCTCGTCGGTGCGCATGGCAGCGAAGCGCAGGGCCAGCTTCACGCGCTTGGGTCCGTAGTGGATCCGCACGACGGTGATGTCCTCGCGGTCCATCGCCGGGTCGACCTCGAAGTGGTTGTCCGGCGGCAGGCTCAGGTTCGAGTCCTGTGCCGCGTCCTGGTGCACCACCTCGTCGGCCGTGGCCGCCACCGGTGTGAGCGTCACACCCAGCACGGCGCAGACGACGGCCGACACGAGATCGGATCTGCTGGCCATGAGACTCCCCGCGTGACGGTGACGTGGCGCCGACGGTACGTCGTCGACGCCACAACCACCAGAGGATCAGTTGCGCTTGATCCGCGGGCTCATCGTGAGGTCGTCGCCGAGGCCGTTCTTCTGGGAGTCGTCGGCGAAGTCCTCGACCCGGTAACCGGAGTCCTCGGATTCGTCCGGCACGAAGCTGAGGTTGTCCACGCCGGCGCCCACCCGGACATAGCTCGGCGTGCTCAGGCAGCCCACCGGCACCTGGACCAGCACGTTGCGGTTGACGTAGTCCACCGTGTGCGTGAGCGAGCACCTCACACCGGGGCCACTGGCCTTCATCAGCTGCCAGTCGCCCTTGCGGTTCTCCTGGCCGAGGTACCCGCTGAGGATGAAGTGCTTGCCCTCGTTGGTGTTGATGAACCAGATCGCGCTGAGCGAGTTGGACCTGTCCACCTTCATCTCGGCGAACGTGAGCCGGGTCTTGAGGTACTTCTGGCCCACCGCGACACCGAGTCGCGTGACGTCGATGTTGGTGTGGTCCGGTGCTGCCACCGTGTTGTCCTGGGCGTCGAAGGTGACCATGTCACCGGTCGGGTCGGAGTGGACGTAGGAGCCGGCGAACGAGGCGGCAGGCGCCAGCGTGACGGCAGCCACCACGGCGGCAGCGAGCAGGGCGGGACGACGGAAAGAGACGGACATGGGGATCCCCCGGGATCTTCAGCGACGAGCGCTGGTCGAGGTGCGCCCGAGTGGCGCACGGGGGAACCCTAGGGCCGGTCTGGACCGGACCGTGGGCGAATGCCGCGGATGCACCCTTCCGGGTCAGTCCCCCAGCGTCTTGTTGTAGCGGGCGAGCGCGGTCACGAACGCATCCAGCTCGCCGTCGGTCCAGCCGGACAGCCGCTCGTCGAGCAGCTTGCGCCGCGACCGCGACGTGTCCGCGAGCCGGCGCCGACCCTCGTCGGTCACCCCCAGGGTCATCGCCCGACCGTCAGCCGGGTCCGGTGTGCGCTCGACGAATCCGAGGTCCACCAGCTGCTGCACCTGGCGGCTGATCGCACCCTTGTCGATCCCGAACTCCTCGACCAGCGTCGAGGCCCGCTTCGGACCGCTCTCGGCGACGTTGGCCAGGATGAAGTACGCCGCCGGCTGCAGCTCTTCGTGCACCTCGCGGGCGCGCTCCATCACCCTCCGACGGATCCGCCGGATCAGGGTGCCCATCTCCAGCTCGAGCTGGTTGACGAGGTGTGCCTTGTCGTCGGTCATCGCGGGGAGCCCTCGGTGGCCGGCTCGGGGACGACCTCGTCCTCGCGCTGGATGGTGGTCCGCAGCGGGACCTCCTTGATGAACAGCACGCAGAGCAGGGCCACGACCGCGAACGGCACGGCGATCAGGAACAGGTGCCCGGTCGCATCACCGAACGCGCCCTCGAAGACCGCACGGATCGGGCCGGGCAGGGTGGACAGGTCGGGGATCTGGTGGCTGCTGTGCGCGTCCTCGGAGACCCCCATCGACGCGAGCTTGTCGGTCACCGTCGAGGCGACCTGGGTGCTCAGCACCGCGCCCAGGGCGCTGACGCCGATCGAGCCACCCATCGAGCGGAAGAACGACACCACCGAGCTGGCGGCGCCCATGTCGCTCTGCGCGGTGTTGTTCTGCACGGCGAGGACCAGGTTCTGCATGGTGGCGCCGAGACCGAGGCCCATCACGGCCATCGAGGCGCCGACGTACACGAGCGGCGTGGACGCGTCGATCCGGGACAGCAGCGCAAGGCCGACGATGACCGTGGCCATGCCGCCGACCAGGTAGCGCTTCCAGACCCCCGTGCTGGAGATGATCCGGCCGGTCACGATGCTCGAGACCAGCAGGCCGCCGACCATCGAGATCGACATCAGCCCGGCGTGGGTCGGGCTCATGCCACGGGCGAGCTGGAAGTACTGCGAGAGGTAGACGGTCGAGCCGAACATCGCGACACCGACCATGATCGAGGCGGCCGTCGCCAGGGACGTGGTGCGGTCCCGGAAGAGGCGCATCGGGATCACCGGCTCGCGGGCGACCTTCATCTCGACGTACACCGCGGCGGCGAGCACGGCGAGCCCGGCGGCCACCAGCAGGCCGGAGGTGGCGGAGAGCCAGTCGAAGTGCTGGCCGGCCAGGGAGACCCAGACCAGGAGGAAGGAGACGCCGGCGACCAGCAGGGTGGCACCGAGGTAGTCGATGTGCACCTCACGCTTGATGACCGGCAGGTGCAGCGTCTTCTGCAGTACGACGAACGCGAGCGCCGCGACCGGGATGCCGATGAAGAAGCACCAGCGCCAGCCGATCGAGTCCACGACCAGGCCACCGATGAGCGGACCGCTGACCGTGGCCAGCGCGAACGTCGCGCCGATGTAGCCGCTGTAGCGACCCCGCTCGCGCGGGCTCACCATCGAGGCGATCACGACCTGCACGAGGGCGGTCAGGCCACCGACGCCGAGGCCCTGGATCGCGCGGGCGCCGATCAGCACGCCCATGTTGGGCGCGAACCCGGCCACCAGCGAGCCGGCCACGAAGATCACCAGCGCGGACTGCACGAGGACCTTCTTGTCGAACTGGTCGGACAGCTTGCCCCAGACCGGTGTCGACGCGGTCATCGTGAGCAGCGTGGCGACGACCACCCAGGTGTAGCCGGACTGGCTGCCCTGGAGGTCGGTGATGATCCGCGGGAGGGCGTTGGACACCACGGTGCTGGACAGCATCGCGACGAACATCGCGAGGAGGAGGCCGCTGAGCGCCTCGAGCACCTCGCGGTGCGACATCTGCCCGGAGCTCTCGACAGGGGAAGCGTCGAGGACGGCGGTGCCGGCGGTGGACTGGTGGGACACGGAAGCTCGATTCACGGTCGTCATAAGGTTGACGTCGGCAACTATATTCCCCGTGCTCTCCCGCGTCGACTTTCGGCGGGGTCGGCTGCGTCACATCCTCCCCGGCGACAGATGCAGCGACCCGCAGGCGGGGCCTTGATGGGCCCTGCACCGGTGGATAGGCCGGTCGCCTGCGGGTCGGGTGACTGCTTCTGGATTCGCCAGCAGCGCCTGCACGGCTCTCGTCGTGGACGGGGCTGGCTGGTGTGCTGCTAGCGGGCAGCCACCTCACGCATCCGATAAGAACTCATTCTTCGGACCACCTCCTTTCCCGTGTACGACGAGCGTAGGCCGACGCCGGGCCGCCAACAAGAGCTTTTCGAATGGCTGCCATCATCGGCTGGTGGCGAAGTCTCGGTGGCGACTGCTCTCCACCGTCGCCACCGACATCCGGCCGCTGCGCGTCTCCGCGCCGTTCCGCCGGCTCTGGTTCGGCAACTCGGTCGCCCAGCTCGGCCAGCAGATGACCGCGGTGACGATCGCGATCCAGGTCTACGCGATCACGCACAGCTCCTTCGCCGTCGGCGTGGTCGGCGCCTGTGCGCTGGTGCCGCTGGTCGGCTTCGGTCTGTACGGCGGCGCGGTGGCCGACGCGATGGACCGCCGCAAGCTCGCGCTCGGCGCGTCCTCGCTCGCGTGGGTGTGCTCGATCGCCCTTGCTGCACAGGGTTTCCTGCACAACACGCACGTCGGCGTGCTCTACGCGCTGGTCGCTCTGCAGTCGGTGGCGTTCGCCTTGAACAGTCCTGCGCGCAACGCGATGATCGCTCGGCTGCTTCCCCGCGATCTGCTCCCTGCTGCGTCTGCGCTGAACATGGCGTCGTTCAACCTCGGGTTCACCCTGGGCCCGATGTTCGGTGCACTTGCCGTGAAGTTCGGTGGCTTCGGCACGGCGTACGCGATCGACGTGGTGACCTTCACGGCCGCGATGTACGCCCTCCTCCGGCTGCCGCCGATGCCGCCCGAGGACGGCAGCCCGCGGCCCGGGCTCAAGGCCGTGATCGACGGGCTGCGCTACCTGCGCTCGTCACCCAACGTGCGGATGACGTTCGTCGTCGACCTCTGCGCGATGGTGCTCGCGCAGCCGCGCGCGCTGTTCCCGGCGATGGCGGCCAAGGTGTACGGCGGCGGCGCCGCGACGGTCGGCGTGCTGCAGGCGGCCCCGGCGTTCGGGTCGCTGCTGGCGTTCCTGGTCTCCGGCTGGATCAGCCGGGTGCGCCTGCAGGGGGCCGCGGTGGTGATCGCGGTCCTGGGCTACGGGCTGGCCGTCGGCTCGGTCGGGATCACCTCGATGCTCTGGATCGGCGCGATCGGGCTGGCGTTCTCCGGCGCCTGCGACATGGTGAGCGCGGCGTACCGCTCGACGATCCTGCAGGTCGCCGCCCCCGACCAGATGCGCGGTCGCCTCCAGGGCGTGTTCATCGTGGTCGTCGCGGGCGGCCCACGAGCCGGCGACTTCCTGGCCGGCTCCGCCGGCGACCTCATCGGCGAGCGCCTCGCCCTGGTCCTCGGTGGTCTCGCCTGCGTCGCCGGCGTCCTCCTCGCCGTGCTCCGCTGGCCCGGCTTCCTCCGGTACGACGCCCGCCGCCCCACGCCCTGACGGGGATAGTCCCGGCCATTTGACACCTGCCAGGCGCGTCATGAGGTGCCGTTTGGCCGGGACTACCCCCGATCAGCCCACGACAGCAGCAGCGAACTGCGCGTTGTAGAGGCGCGCGTAGGCACCGTCGGCGGCAAGCAGGGACTCGTGGGTGCCCTGCTCGACGATCGCGCCGTCCTCCATCACCAGGATCAGGTCGGCGTCGCGGATCGTGGACAGCCGGTGGGCGATCACGAAGGACGTCCGGTCGGAGCGCAGCGCGGCCATCGCCTGCTGCACGAGCAGCTCCGTGCGCGTGTCCACCGACGACGTCGCCTCGTCCAGGATCAGCAGCGCTGGGGCGGTCAGGAAGGCGCGGGCAATTGTGACCAGCTGGCGCTCACCGGCAGAGAGGTTCGAGCCGTCCTCGTCGATCACCGTGTCGTAGCCGTCGGGCAACGAGTGCACGAAGCGGTCCACGAACGTCGCCCGTGCGGCGGCCAGGATCTCCTCCTCGGTGGCGTCCGGACGGCCGTAGGCGATGTTGTCGCGGATCGAGCCGCCGAACAGCCAGGTGTCCTGCAGCACCATCCCGATCTGCCCGCGCAGCGCCTCTCGCGGCATCGCGGTGATGTCGACGCCGTCGATCGTGATCCGGCCGGCGCCGATCTCGTAGAACCGCATCACCAGGTTGACCAGCGTGGTCTTGCCGGCGCCGGTCGGGCCGACGATCGCCACGGTCTGCCCGGGGCTCGCCACCAGCGACAGGTCCTCGATCAGCGGCCGCTCCTCGTCGTAGGAGAAGGAGACGTGCTCGAACGCCACCTCCCCCCGTCGTACGGCGGGCGCACCCGTCGGCGCGGGGTCGGCCGGCTCCTCGTCGGCGTCGAGCAGCTCGAAGACGCGCTCGGCCGACGCGACGCCGGACTGGAGCAGGTTCATCATCGAGGCGACCGTGGTCAGCGGCTGGGTGAACTGGCGGGTGTACTGCACGAACGCCTGCACGTCACCCAGTGACAAGGACCCGCTCGAGACCCGCAGCGCGCCGACGACGGCGATCACGACGTAGTTGATGTTCCCGATGAACATCATCGTCGGCATGATCAGCCCGGAGACGAACTGGGCACCGAAGCTCACCCGGAACAGCTCGTCGTTCTGCTCCGCGAACGTGCGCTCCACCTCACCCTGACGGTTGTAGACCTTGACCAGCGCGTGGCCGGAGAAGGCCTCCTCGATCTGACCGTTGAGCTGGCCGGTGCGGCGCCACTGCTGGATGAACTGGCCCTGCGAGCGCTTCATGATCGCCCGCGTGACGTAGATCGAGATCGGCACCGAGACCAGCGCGATCACCGCGAGCAGCGGCGAGATCCAGATCATCATCGCGAGCACCGCGACGACCGTCATCAGCGACGTCATCAGCTGGCTCATCGTCTGCTGCAGCGTCTGGCTGACGTTGTCGATGTCGTTGGTGACGCGGCTCAGCAGCTCGCCGCGCGGCGAGCGGTCGAAGTAGCCGAGCGGCAGCCGGTTGATCTTGTCCTCGACGTCCTGGCGCATCCGCCGGACAGTGTTCTGGACGACGCCGTTGAGCACGTAGCCCTGCACCCAGCCGAGCAGCGACGCGGCGGCGTAGACCGCGAGCACCAGCAGCAGCACGTCGCCGACGGCGCCGAAGTCGACACCGCGGCCAGGGACCACGTGGTCCATCGAGGACAGCAACGTGGCGAGCTTGTCCTCGCCGCGGTCACGGAGGTCCTGGACGGCCTGCGCCTGGGTGACCCCTGCCGGCAGGTTGCGGCTGAACAGGCCCGAGAACACCAGGTCGGTCGCGTGGCCGAGGATGCGGGGGCCCGTCGACATCATCGCGACGCTGGCCACACCGAGCACGACGACCCAGATCGCGCGGGCGCGGTCGGGGCGCATCCGCGCGACCAGACGCTTGGCGGACGGCCCGAAGGTCATCGCCTTCTGGCCGACCATCCCGCCGCCCATCGGGCCGCGTCCGGGTCCGCCGGGGCCGGCCTCGATCCGCTCGGTGGCCTTGAACCCGGCCTGGGGCTTGGGAGCGCTGCTCGTCTGCTCGCTCATGCCGCCTCCTCCGCGCTCATCTGGGAGCTGACGATCTCCTGGTAGGTCTCGCAGTCCGCCAGCAGCTCGTGGTGGGTGCCGCGGCCGACCACGCGCCCGTCCTCGAGCACGATGATCATGTCGGCGTCGATGATCGTGGTGACCCGCTGCGCGACGATCAGCACGGTCGCGTCGGTCGTGGTCGGCTTGAGCGCGGCGCGCAGCCGGGCGTCGGTGGCGAGGTCGAGCGCCGAGAACGAGTCGTCGAACAGGTAGATCCCCGGCCGGCGGATCAGCGCCCGCGCGATCGCCAGCCGCTGCTTCTGGCCGCCGGAGAAGTTGGTGCCGCCCTGCGCCACCGTCGCGTCCAGGCCCTCGGGCATCGCTTCCACGAAGTCCCGGGCCTGCGCCACCTCCAGCGCCGCCCAGATCTCCTCCTCGGTGGCCGCGGGCCGACCGTGCAGGAGGTTGCTGCGGATCGTGCCGGAGAAGAGGTACGCCGTCTGCGGCACCAGCCCGAGCTGTTCCCAGAGCAGTTCCGGGTCGAGGCGTCGTACGTCGGTGCCGCCCACCTGGACGCTGCCGTCGGTGGCGTCGAAGAGCCGGGGCACCAGGTTGACCAGGGTGGACTTGCCGGCGCCCGTGGAGCCGATCACGGCGATGGTCTGGCCGGGGCGGGCGGAGAGCGAGATGTCGTGCAGAACCGGCTCGTCGGCGCCCGGGTAGGAGAACGTCACGTGCTGCAGGTCGAGCCAGCCGCGGCGGTCGGGGTCGGGCGTCTCCGGCACCTCGGGAGGTACGACGGAGGAGCGCGTGTCGAGCACCTCGCCGATCCGGTCGCCGCAGACCGAGGCCCGCGGCACCATCATCAGCATGAACGTCGCCATCATCACCGACATCAGGATCTGCATCAGGTAGGACAGGAACGCGGTCAGTGCGCCGACCTGCATCTGGCCGCTGTCGACGCGATGCCCGCCGAACCAGATCACCGCGACGCTGGAGACGTTCACGACCAGCATCACCAGCGGGAACATGGTCGCCATCCAGCGCCCGGCCTTCACGGCGACCTCGGTGAGGTCGTCGTTGGCGGTGCCGAACCGGCGGGCCTCGAAGGGCTCCCGCACGAACGCACGCACGACACGGATGCCGGTGATCTGCTCACGCAGCACGCGGTTGACCTCGTCGATCCGGGACTGCATCTTGCGGAAGTTCGGCACCATCCGGCTGACCACGAAGCCGACGCTCAGGAACAACGCCGGCACCACGACAGCCAGGATCCAGCCGAGCCCGACGTCCTCGCGCAGCGCCATCACCACGCCGCCGACCATCATGATCGGCGCCGAGACGGCGATCGTGCAGGCCATCAGGACCAGCATCTGCACCTGCTGCACGTCGTTCGTCGTACGCGTGATCAGCGACGGCGCCCCGAAGTCCTGGACCTCGCGCGTGGAGAACGTGCCGACCCGATGGAACAGCTCCGCGCGCACGTCGCGGCCGAACGACATCGCCGTCCGCGCGCCGAACCAGACCGCGGTGACCGAGCAGACGATCTGCACCAGCGAGACCGCCAGCATCATGCCGCCGGTGCGCACGATGTAGCCGGTGTCGCCGACGGTGATGCCCTTGTCGATGATGTCCGCGTTGAGGCTGGGCAGGTAGAGCATCGCGACGACGCCGACGAACTGCAGGACGACGACCGCGGTCAGGTAGGTGCGGTACGGCGCCAGCCGTTCGCGCAGGAGCGAGACGAGCATGTCAGTCCTTTCCCCGTGTGGATCGCGGAGTGGCCCGCACCCCGTCGAGCATCACGTCGGCGACCTCGTCGGGAGTCAGCAGGTAGTCGGCGTGGGCGCCGGGATGGCGTTGGCCGAGCACCAGGCTCCGCAGCACCGCGGCGGCGATCTCGGGCTCGACGCTGAGCTCGCCGCGGTGCGGCTCGAACAGCTCGACGAGCCCGGACATCAGCGCCCGGTTCGCATCGATCATGAACTGCGGCGGCCTGCCGGGCGAATGAGTTTTGTCATGCACCCAGACCCCGCGCATCGCCATCATCACCGCCATCACCCGCTGTGAGCGCTCGAGCAGGTGGTCGGCCGTGCGGACGATCTTCGACCGCAGGTCGGGGGCACCCTCGAGGGCGGCGTGGAGCTCGGCGAGCTCGACCTCGGGGTCGAGCGTCTGCTCCGCGGCAGCCGTCCAGAGCGCGGCCTTGTCGGGGAAGACCCGGAAGATCGTGCCCTCGGCGATCCCGGCGGCCTCCGCGATCTGGCGGGTGGAGACATCGCTGCCGTGCTCGAGCAGCAGCGGCACGACGACGCCGACGATCGCCTTGCGGCGTTCGTCGGCGGACATCGGGGCGGCACGCGGGGTCATCCGTCGAGTATGAATGAGTGAGCGCTCACTCATCAAGTGCTTTCTCGATCTTCCGGTGCGCGTCGTTTCCCCACAGTTGTTGGGAAATGGCACGGAACTTCACGAATCTCGTGCAGTTCCGGGACAAGTGTGGGGAAACCGCAGCCCCCGGGAACCCGCAAGCTGGCACCCCGTCACGGGGCAAGCCGATCCACCACCCAGCCGTCGCCGTCACGCGCGTAGCGCAGCCGGTCGTGCATCCGACCGCGCCTGCCCTGCCAGAACTCCACGGTCTCCGGGTGCACGACGTAGCCGCCCCAGCTCGGCGGGCACGGCACGTCTCCCCCGTCGAACCGCTGCTCCGCGGCGTCGTACGCCGCCTGGAGCGCGGCCTGCCCGGAGACCACCGACGACTGGGCGGCCGGCGACACCGAGGCCCACGCGCCGATCTGGGAGGGCCGCGGCCGGTCGGCGAAGTACGCCTCCGACACCTCGCGCGCGACCTGCGCCGCCGTGCCGTCGACGCGCACCTGGCGCTCGAGGTCGTGCCAGGGGAGCAGCAGCGAGCAGGCCGGGGTGGCCGCGAGGTCGGATGCCTTCTGCGAGGCGTAGTTGGTGAAGAACACGAACCCGTCCTCGTCGTACCCCTTCAGCAGCACCATCCGCGACGACGGCCGGCCCTCGGCCGACACCGTCGAGACCACCATCGCGTTGGGCTCGCCGATGCCGGCGTCGACGGCGTCGTCGAACCAGCGGCCGAACATGGTGACCGGGTCGTCGGCCAGGTCGGACTCCGACAGTCCGCGGTCGGCGTACTCGTGACGGAGGCTGCGCAGGTCGGTACCCATGTCGCCGAGCGTATGACGACTGACACAATGCCGAGGCTGGGCCGAACGTGCCCGGCCATGAAGGAGCGGAACATGACCGAGGTGCACCACGGACTCGAGGGCGTGGTCGCGTTCGAGACCGAGATCGCCGAGCCGGACAAGGAAGGCTCGGCCCTCCGTTACCGCGGTGTCGACATCGAGGAGATCGTCGGCCGGGTTCCGTTCGAGAAGGTGTGGGGGCTGCTGATCGACGGCAGCTACGACCCGGGCCTGCCCCCCGCCGAGCCCTACAACATCCCGATCCACACCGGTGACGTCCGCGCCGACGTCCAGGCCGGTGTGGCGATGCTCGCCCCGCAGCTGGGCATGAAGCAGACCTACGACATCAGCGACGACGAGGCGCGCACCGACCTGAGCCGGGTCGCCGTGATGGTGCTCTCGTACGCCGCCCAGGCGGCGCGCGGTCTCGGCCAGCCGATCGTGCCGCAGCGCGAGGTGGACAAGGGCGCCACGCTCGCTGAGCGGTTCCTGATCCGGTGGAAGGACGACCCGGATCCCAAGCACGTCAAGGCGATCGACGCCTACTGGTCGTCCGCGGCCGAGCACGGCATGAACGCCTCCACGTTCACCGCGCGCGTCATCACCTCGACCGGCGCTGACGTCGCGGCCGCCTTCTCGGGAGCGATCGGCGCGATGAGCGGCCCGCTCCACGGCGGCGCCCCGTCCCGCGTCCTGCACATGATCGAGGAGGTCGAGAAGTCCGGCGACGCGGCCGGCTACGTCAAGGGCCTGCTCGACAACGGCGAGCGGCTGATGGGCTTCGGCCACCGGGTCTACCGCGCCGAGGACCCGCGCGCCCGTGTGCTGCGCCGTACGGCGAAGGAGCTCGACGCGCCTCGCTACGAGGTCGCCGAGGCACTCGAGAAGGCGGCGCTCAAGGAGCTCAAGGAGCGGCGTCCCGACCGGGTGCTCGAGACCAACGTGGAGTTCTGGGCGGCGATCGTCCTCGACTTCGCCGAGGTGCCGCCGACCATGTTCACCTCGATGTTCACGTGTGCACGCACGGCCGGCTGGTCGGCGCACATCCTCGAGCAGAAGCGCACCGGTCGGCTGATCCGGCCCTCCGCGATCTACACCGGCCCGGCCGAGCGCAAGGCCAGCGAGGTCAATGGCTGGGACGACGCCTGGGGCAAGGACTAGGGCGGGACGGACGTCCAGACCACTCCCCGGCGAGCGTCGGCTGGCATTGGCGCGAGACCAAGCCGACGGTGCCCTGCCTGGCGTTCTTCGTGTTCATCGCGCTCGCGGAGCGGGTGACGGGAAGGCACCTCGGCGCGTTCTTCGACGCCTGGCTCCTACACCCCGCACATCCGCGCCGCCGAGGCCCGCTGACCGGGGTCTCGACAAGCTCGACCGCCGCGAGTCTCGACAAGCTCGACCGCCCGGGGTCTCGACAAGCTCGACCGCCCGAGTCTCGACAAGCTCGAGCGCCGGAGTCTCGAAACCTCCGTCAGCTGACTCGGGGCGTGAGGCGGCGCGCGAAGCAGCGGGACAGCGCCGCTTCTCGGTAGTAGCCGAACCCCGGGATCTCGGAGTAGCCCGACGACTCGTACATCGCGATCGCCTCGGGCTGACGCAGGCCCGTCTCGAGCACGATCACCTCGATGCCGGCTGCTGCCGCCGTCTGCTCGAGGTGCGCCAGCATCTGCCGGGCCAGACCCTGGCCGCGATGGTCGGCGACCACGTACATCCGCTTGATCTCCGCGGTCTCCGTGGCGCCGTGCGCCTCGACGTCCGAGCGGCGTCGCCAGGCACCGGTCGCGACCGGGGTGCGCCCGTCGTACCCCACGAAGAAGGCGCCGTCCGGCTCCTCGAAGTAGCCGGCCGGGATCGGGGTGTCGTCCCGGCTTCCGTAGCGCGTCACGTACTCCTCCTGCACCTGCTCGACCAGCAGGGCCGCGTCGGGGTGCGTGATCGGGCGCGGGTGGATCTGCACGGCCGCAGCCTGCCACGGGCTGGACCGGTGCCGCGCGGAGACTCCCTGCTGACACAATCGCGGCATGACCGAGATCGAGATCCCTGCGTCGATCAAGCCCGCCGACGGACGTTTCGGCGCGGGCCCGTCCAAGGTGCCCGCCTCGGCGCTCGAAGCCCTGGCCGCCACCGGGACCTCCCTGATGGGGACGTCCCACCGACAAGCGCCGGTGCGCGGACTCGTCGGTCGCGTGGTCGACGGGCTGGAGGGGCTGTTCTCGCTGCCCGAGGGTTATCAGGTGGTGCTCGGCAACGGCGGCGCGACCGCCTTCTGGGACGTCGCCACCTTCGGCCTGATCCGCGAGAAGAGCCAGCACCTGACCTTCGGGGAGTTCTCCTCCAAGTTCGCCAAGGCGGCCGCGCAGGCGCCGTTCCTGGCGGACCCGTCGGTGATCGCCTCCGATCCGGGATCGCTGCCGGCCCCGAGGGCCGAGGCGGGCGTCGACGCCTACGCGTGGGCGCACAACGAGACCTCGACAGCCGTGATGGCGCCGGTCGAGCGGGTGGCTGGCGCGGACGACGGAGCCCTGGTGCTCGTCGACGCCACCTCCGGCGCAGGTGGGCTGCCGGTCGACGTGAGCCAGACCGACGTCTACTACTTCGCGCCGCAGAAGTGCTTCGCCTCCGACGGCGGCCTGTGGATCGCGCTGATGTCCCCGGCGGCGCTGGAGCGGGCGGCCGAGATCGGGTCGTCCGACCGCTGGGTGCCCGCGTTCCTCGACCTGCCGACCGCGATCGACAACTCGGCGAAGAACCAGACCTACAACACCCCCTCGATCGCGACCCTGTTCCTCTTCGCCGAGCAGCTGGACTGGATGAACGGCCAGGGCGGTCTGGCCGCGATGGTCAAGCGCACCACCGCGTCCTCCGACGCGCTCTACGGCTGGGCCGAGCGCACGTCGTACACGACGCCCTACGTGCCCGACCCCGCCCACCGGTCACTCGTGATCGGCACCGTCGACTTCGAGGAGTCGATCGACGCCGACCAGATCGCGGCGACGCTGCGCGCCAACGGGATCGTCGACACGGAGCCCTACCGCAAGCTCGGCCGCAACCAGCTCCGGATCGCGATGTACCCCTCGATCGACGCGAGCGACATCGAGGCGCTGACGGCCTGCATCGACCACGTGGTCGAGCGGCTCCGCTGAGCCCGGACGAACGGCTCAGCCGTGCACGCTGGACGCCACGGCCGTGGCGTCCAGCGATATCACCAGGCTGAGAATCATCAGGAGCAGTGCGAGGGACAACGCCACCGCACGACCGTTGAGGCGGTTGCCCAGGTGCTTGATGACCGAGGTCAGGTCCACGGTGCAGGCTCCCTTCCGTCTCGCGGGTGTGACTCCATGCTGAGGGCCGTTTCCGAGCCTGGGCAATAGTTCGTCCGGGGCTGACTTTTTGCAGTGCACAAAGATGCAATTGTGGCCGCGAGCTCCGGTCGAGACAGGGCCGACAGGGACACGCGGGACAAAGCGGACATCGGGCAACAACGCCTGGCCGGGAAGAAGCGGGAGCCGGCGGAGGTTGGCTCCGCATGACCCGTGAGCAGAAGATCCCGGACGCGTCCCACCCGATCACCGTCGAGCCGGCCGGCCAGCACGTGCGCGTGCTCGTCGGCGACACGCTGATCGGCGAGTCCGACAACGCGCTGACCCTGCAGGAGGCGTCCTACCCGGCCGTGCTCTACGTGCCGGTCGAGGACCTCGACCAGTCGCTGCTGTCGACCACCGACACCTCGACGTACTGCCCGTTCAAGGGGGACGCGTCGTACTACGCGATCACCACCGACGACGTGACCGTCGACGACGCGGGCTGGTACTACCCGGACCCGTACGACGCCGTGTCGCCGATCGCGAACCACGTGGCGTTCTACCCCGACCGCGCCACCGTCGTCACGAGCTGACCGCCGCAGAACGTTGGGGCTCAGCCGACTGCGGCGCTGATCGCGTCGAACGCCCGGCGGCCGAAGGCGACCAGCCGGATCTCCTCGACCTCGGTCGGGGTGCTGCGGAGGGTGTCGACGGCGGCCGCGACCGCGTCGTCGTAGGGCCAGCCGTAGGCGCCGGCGGACACCAGCGGGAAGGCGAGCGTGCGTGCGCCGATCTCGTCGGCGACGTGGAGCGCGTTGGCGTAGCAGGAGGTCAGCAGCGCGCGGTCCTTCTGGCCACGGTTCCAGTCGGGGCCGACCACGTGGATCACCCACCGGGCGAGCATCTCCCCCGCGGTCGTCCACCCGGCCTCGCCGGTCTCCAGCCCGTCGGGGAACCGTCGCCGGCAGTCCGCCAGCACCTCAGGGCCGCCGGCACGATGGATGGCCCCGTCCACCCCGCCGCCGCCCCGCATCATCGAGTTGGCGGCGTTCACCACGGCGTCGACGTCCTGCTCGGTGATGTCGCCCTCGACGACCGTGAGGTTCACGGGCCCTTCCGCCGACGGGCGGCACGGGTCAGCGACTCGGGCGACGTGTTCAGCAGCCGCAGCACCGCCTTCTCCATCGCGGCCTGCCGCTTCTCGGGGTCGCGGTGCTTGCGCTCCAGGGCGGCCGCGATCGTGACGCCGTCCTCGTAGAGGTCGATCACCCGCGGGTCGACGTAGGAGTTGCGGGCGATCGTCGGGGTGTTGCCGAGGAACTCGGCCACCTCCTTCATCGCGCCGCTGATGGCTCGCTTGCGCGAGGCCTTGGTGTCACCCGGCTCGTCACTCGCGGCCAGCGCAGCGGCGGCGAGCACCGTCGCGTGCCAGGTGCGGAAGTCCTTCGCGGTGAGCTCGTCTCCGACGCTCTCGCGGAGATAGTCGTTGACCGTGGAGGCGTCGAGGTCCGACCAGCGCTTGACGTCCTTGTACGCCATCAGCCGGTCGCTGCCGCCACGCCGCCGCCGCATCGTCTCCACCGCCGCCACGGCCAGCCCGTCGTCGATCTCGATCCGGTGCTCGACGCCTGACTTGCCGACGAAGTCGAAGACCAGGACGTTGCCCTGCCGGGTCACGTGCCGCCGCTCCAGGGTGGTCAGCCCGAACGACTCCCCCTCGGCGGAGTAGGCGTCGCTGCCGATCCGGAAGTACCCCAGGTCCAGGAGGCGTACGGCGGTCGCGGCCGCCCGCTCCTTGCTCATGCCGTCCTCGCTGAGGTGCTCGGCCAGGGCCAGCCGGGCCCTCGGCAGCCGCTTCGCGACCTTCGTGACCCGCGCGAACTTCAGCTCGTCGCGCTTGGCCCGCCAGTCCGGGTGGTACAGGTACTGGCGCCGACCGGCGTCGTCGACACCCACCGCCTGGATGTGGCCGTTGGCCGCCGGGCAGATCCAGACGTCCTGCCACGCGGGCGGGATCACGAGCGCCTTGATCCGCTCCACCTGCGGCTTGTCGAGACGGTCACCCTTCTCGTCGAGGTAGACGAAGCCCTTGCCCGCGCGACGGCGGGTCCAGCCCTTGTCGTTGGGCGAGACGTTGCGCAGCCGCATCAGCGGCGCGCCCGCCGGCGCGCGATCGCGCCCATCGCGACGAGGCCCACGGCGATCGCGCCGAGCACCGCCCAGAACGGTCCTTGCCCGGTGTCGTCCACCGGTCCATCCTCTCGGGGCGCCACCGACGTGTCATCCGCCCGCGAGGGTGAGGGCGACGGGCCGAGCGGCGCCGTGAGGTGCGTCGGAATCACGATCTGCAGCACCCGCGAGTGGTCCCCCTCGGTGCCGATCCGGATCCGGCCGCCGGGTCCGACCGAGATCGACTCCCCCTGTCGCTGCGCCGGGAGCGGGAAGCTCCCGAGCCGGCGGAAGTCCGGGATCGTGTAGAGCGCCGCTGAGAAGTAGCCGCGCACCACGGCATGCCTGCCGTCGCGCAGCACCGCCCCGTCGGTGGCGGTGAGCCCGAGGGTGGTGACCCGCCGCAGCCGGTTCGGGCGGTCGGCGCGCAGCCGTCGCGGGGCCGCGAAGACGACCGCGCTCAGCGGGGCCTTGGTGACGATGTAGAGCCTGCCGGCCGGCCCGATCAGGAGGGTCTCGGCGTCGTGGGGCCCGTCCGGGTAGACGAGGTGGTACGCCGGGACGTCGACCGTGCGGTCACCACGACCGACCGGCACGCGGCGCACCACGACGTCGCGGCGCCGCACGAGGTTGTCCCCGATGTCACCGACCCAGACCATCCCCGGCCGGCGCGCGGGCGCCATCGCCTCGGCGTCGTCGGACTCCCCGTAGCGCGTGGTGCCCACCGTGCGCCCGGACCGGTCCACGACATAGACGATGCCGGCGTCGCCCGAGTCGTTCGAGGTCGCCATCAGCCCGTGACCGAGGTCGACCAGGGCACTCGACTCATTGATCCGGGAGTCCTGGAAGCTGAAGACGGTGACCGGGTCGCCGGCACCGGTCAGCCCCAGCGACGCGACCAGCAGCGAGGTCGCGATCAGGTTCACGCGAGGAGCTCGGCGAGCCTGGGCGTGACGCGCCAGGTCGCGGTGAGGTCGTCGTACTCCGCGCGTGCCTGTGGCTTCGGCTCGGTGCCCGTGCGCAGCGCGCGGAGCAGGGTGTTGCGCGGCGTGTGCTCGCTGCCGACGAATTCGACGACGTCCACCCGGTAGCCGTGCAGCCTCAGCAGCGACGCCCGGAGCGCGTCGGTCAGGGTGTCGGCCAGCCGCTCGCGCAGGATGCCGTCGCGGGTCAGCGCGGAGTACGGCGCCGGGGTGGGTGCGCGTCGCAGCTGGGCGGCGATGTCGTGGTGGCAGCACGGGGCGGCGAGCACGAGCCGGGCGTCCCAGCCCACCGCGCGGGCCAGCGCGTCGTCGGTCGCGGTGTCGCAGGCGTGGAGCGCCAGCACCACCTCGGGGGCGGGATCGACGACCGCGTCGGCGATGCCGCCCTGCACGAACGTGGCGTCCACCCCGAGCCGAGCGGCGACGGCGTCCCCGTGGGACAGGGACTGTGCCTTGGTGTCGACGCCGGTCAGGCGCACGGGGACGCCGCGGCCGGTCAGGTAGGCCTGCGCGGCGAACGTGAGGTAGGCGTTGCCACAGCCGAGGTCGACCACCCGCAGCGGGTCGTCGACCGTGGGTGTGCGCAGCTTGCCGCTCTCGATCGCCCCGGTGACGGACTGGTCGAGCAGGCGCAGGAACTCCTCCACCTGGCGGTACTTCGCCTGCCGCGACGGCTTCACCCGTCCGGACTCGTCGGCGATGTCGAGCACGCGAAGCACCGGGTGGTCCTCGGCAAGCAGGCGTGGCTTGGTCCGGTCGTGGCTGCGGTCGGCGGTCTCGGCGTCGTCGGCGCGAGGTGCGGAGTGGACGACGGCCTCGAGCTTCTTGGTGACCCGGAGCTGGTGGGTCTCGGTGGCGGTGTCCACGTGCCAGTTGCCGAACGGCTCGTCCAGCAGCGCGTCGACGGCGTCGCGGGCGGGCACACCCGGCCCGTGGTTGGCGGTGAACGCCTGCGTCTCGTCGTACGTCACGACCTGGAGCTGGCGACCGGCCTTGAGGTCGACGTACCTCAGCTCGGCGCGGCGCCACCGGGGGTGTTCGCCCTTCTGCCTGCCGGACGCGACGGCACGCACCAGGACCTGGTCGTCGAGCAGCAGGCCCCGCATCCGGGCCAGCGCCCGCAGCAGCGGCTCGCTCACTTGACCAGGGCGGCAACCACCGCGATCAGGATCAACCCACCGAGCGCGCACGGGATGACGAGGCGTCGGTAGCGGGGATTCATGAGCCCAGCGTATTTCCTCGGACCTGCCCGGGTGGGGGTAGTGCAGAACGGGATCCCGGCGCAGACTGGCAGGGACGTCGCACGCGACCGTCGCGCGCGCTACTTCTCTCTCGGAGCTTGGTGCCATGACTCGCACTCCAGAGCACATGCCGGTCCTCTCCCGAGGTCGCCACCGCAACGCGCGCCAGGGCGCGTGCTTCATGGAGATGGCGTCCTACCTCGCCGGGGAGAAGTGGTCCGACCACCCGCCGTGCACCCACTCCCTGCTGGCGTCGATGGCTCGCGGGGTCAACGACCTGCTCGGCGACGACTCACGGGCCCGCATCGCCTGGCTGATCCCCGACGTGGTCGGCCTCGACACCGACGACCCGCGCAGCCACGCCTGGATCGCGCGCGAGGCGGCACTGGCAGCCCTGCCGCTCGCGCCGGAGGCCCGGCAGCGGGTGGCTGCGGTGGGACTGATCCACTGCGAACGCCACCTGGCCGGCCTCGGCGAGCCGGACATCGACCCGCGGAGCCGGCGCGCGCTCGACAACGCGCCGCACGCGCGCGACTGGGCCAAGGACTTCGTCACGCTCGGCACCGCCGACCGGCGCAGCTTCGCCAAGCGCAGTGCGCCGGCGATCCTCGAGTCCGCACTGGCCGGGATCGGCGAGTCCACCGCGTCCGACCGCAGCGAGGTGCTGATCTCGCTCCTCGAGCGCACGGTCGTGCTCTGCCGCGAGCGGTTCGGCACCACCAGGGTCGCGACCGGCGACCTGCCGCTGTCCGTGGGCTAGCGGCCGCCCTCAGGCGGCCAGAGCCTCGTCGGTGGTCTCCTCGGTTTCCACCCGGTGGCCCGGCCACCGGAGCTGGTTGCGAGTCAGCCCACCGAAGATCAGCACCGCCAGACAGACCCCGACCACGGACATCGCGCCGCCGCCGATCAGCGTCCAGCGGGCCCCGAACGTGGCACCGACCCAGCCGACGACGGGCGCCCCGAGCGGGGTGCCGCCCATCACCACCATCATGTAGAGCGCCATCACGCGGCCGCGCATCGAGGGACTGACGCTGAGCTGCACGGTGGTGTTCGCCGAGTTGAGCATGGTCAGCAACGAGAGTCCGAGCACCGGGGTGAGCGCGGCGAAGGTGAGGTACGACGGCATCAGGCCGAGCACGATCTCCACCATCCCGAAGGCCAGGCCGGCGAGCACCACGAGCCGCAGCCGAGGCTTGCCGACGCGGCGGGCGCCGAGCAGGGCGCCCGTGAGGGAGCCGATCGCGAGGGTGGTGCCGAGCAGGCCGTACTCGCTGGAGCCCTTGTCGAAGACCTGGGTGGCCATCAGGGCCGAGGTCATCTGGAAGTTCATGCCGAAGGTGCCGGCGAAGAACACCGCCACCAGGATCAGCTTGAGGTCGGGCCGGCTGCGCACGTAGCGGATGCCGTCGCGGATCATGCCCTTGCCGCGAGGGGCCCGCTCGATCGGCGTCAGCTCGTCGGTGTGCATCACCTGCAGGGCACCGATCACGGCCAGGTAGCTGAACGCGTTGATCAGGATCACCAGGCCGGTGGCGCCGACGCCGGAGCCGAGGGCGGCGATCATGAAGCCGGAGAGCGCCGGGCCGATCACCCGGGCGAGGTTGAACGACGCCGAGTTGAGGCCGACGGCGTTGGACAGGTCGTCGTGGCCGACCATCTCGCTGACGAACGACTGCCGCGCGGGGGCGTCGAACGCGGCGCCGATGCCGAACGTGAAGGCGACCGCGAAGACCATCCAGGACTCCACGACGCCGGTGACGGCCAGCACGCCGAGCAGCACGCCGGTGACGGCGAGCCAGGCCTGGCTGACCTGGAGCAGCCGACGCTTGGGGAACCGGTCAGCGACCAGTCCGGCGTACGGCGAGAGCAGCAGGATCGGCAGGAACTGGAGGCCGGTCGTGATCCCGAGAGCAGTGCTCGCGCTGGCGGCGCTGCCGTGGTGGAGCTGGAGGACCAGCCAGTCCTGGGCGACGCGTTGCATCCAGGTGCCGGTGTTCGAGACGACGCCGCCCGCGGCGTAGAGCCGGTAGTTGCGGTTGCGGAGGGCACGGAAGGTGGGGCTCATCGCTTTTCGGGGTCCCCCCACGAGCGCGAGCGAAGCGAGTGGTCGAGTGGGGTGTTCAATCTGAGGTCGCGATCCTTTCGAGAATGGGGGCCGCCTCACGGAGGACGGCGCGTTCGGCGGGGGTGAGCTGGCGGAGCCGCTGAGCCAGCCAGACATCGCGGCGGCGACGGTCAGCGAGGACCATCTCCTTGCCGCGCTCGCTGAGGCTGACCAGCACGAGGCGCTTGTCGGTCTCGTCGGAACGGCGGACGACGTAGCCGTCGTCGGCCAGGCAGTTGATCGTGCGGGTCATCGACGGCGGCCGGACGCGTTCGTGCTCGGCGAGCTGGCCGACGGTGCACTCCCCCTTGCGGTACATCGCGCCGAGCACGGTCATCTGGCCGATGCTCAGCTCGTTGTCGGGGTGCCGCTCGTTGGCGAGACGCCGACGCAGCCGCATGACCGAGTAGCGGAGCTCGGCCGCGAGGCCGGTGTCCGTGCGCGCTGCGCGTTCGATCGTGGGAGCCATGTGCTTAGCATAACTCATTACCTATGCTAAGTATTTCCCGAGAGCCCGGTGATCGAGCTTGTCGAGATCTGGGTCTCGACAGGCTCGACCGTTGAGATCTCAGGTGAGCAGCGCCCGGACCGGGTCGATCGCGAAGTAGACCACGAACAGCGCCGCGACCAGCCACATCAGCGGGTGCACGAGGCCGGCCTTGCCGAGCACCAGCTTGATCAGCACGTAGGCGACGAACCCGGCGCCGATGCCGACGGAGATGGAGTACGTGAACGGCATCAGCACGATCGTGAGGAACGCCGGGATCGCGATCTCCAGGTCGTCCCAGTCGATGCCACGGACCTGCTGCATCATCAGGAAGCCGACCAGCACCAGGGCCGGCACCGCTGCTTCGCTCGGGATCACGTTGACCAGCGGCGCCAGCACCATCGAGAGCAGGAACAGCACGCCGGTGACCACGGAGGCCAGGCCGGTGCGGGCACCTTCCCCGACGCCCGACGCGGACTCGATGTACGACGTGTTGGACGAGACGCCCGCCGCGCCACCGGCGGCAGCCGCGAGCGAGTCGACGATCAGGATCCGCTGGGTGTTCGGCGGCATGCCCTCCTTGTCGAGAAGGCCGGCCTCGGCGCCGATCGCGGTCATCGTGCCCATCGTGTCGAAGAAGTCCGCCAGCATCAGCGTGAACACCAGCAGCACGGCGGTGACCACCCCCGCCGACTGGAACGAGCCCAGCAGGTTGAACGTGCCCAGGGTGTCGAGGTGCGGGGTGGAGAAGACGTCGGTGGGGAGCTTCGGCACGTTGAGGTTCCAGCCGACCGGGTTGACCTTGTCGCCGTCGACCTGCGGGCCGATCTTGGCGATCGACTCGATGATGATCGCGATCACGGTGCTGGCGACGATCGAGATCAGGATCGCGCCCTTGACCTTGCGCACGTAGAGGGCGACGACGAGGACCAGCCCGATCGCGAACACGACCACCGGCCAGCCGTTGAGGAAGCCGTCGGTGCCCAGCTGGACGGGGACCGGCCCGGTGCCCGTGCGCCGTACGAAACCGGCGTCGACGAAGCCGATCAGCGCGATGAACAGGCCGATGCCGACCGAGATCGCGAGCTTGAGCTGGGCGGGTACGGCGTGGAAGACCGCGGTCCGGAAGCCGGTCAGCACCAGGATCAGGATCAGGATCCCCTCGATCACGACCAGGCCCATCGCGTCGGCCCAGGTCATCTGAGAGGCGATGGAGAACGCGACGAACGCGTTCAGGCCGAGCCCGGTGGCGAGCGCGAGCGGGAAGTTCGCGAACACGCCCATCAGGATCGTGAGAACGCCCGCCACGAGCGCCGTACCCGCCGCGATCGCCTCGAAGCTGCCCAGGAACTTGCCGTCGATGTCCTTCGCGGGCCCGAGGATGATCGGGTTGAGCACGATGATGTAGGCCATCGTGAAGAACGTGACGACCCCGCCACGCACCTCGGTGGCCACCGTCGAGCCGCGTTCACTGATCTTGAAGAAGGAGTCCACGGCGGGAATCCAAGCAGACATTTGTCACGCCGCCTGCACCGGTCCCGGCTGGCGGATGGCTCGGGATAGATTTGCGCCGTGTCCACGCCCGAGGAGCAGCCGAAGACCCACGAGATCGGCAAGCGCACCTACATCGTGGCGGACGTCGAACCCCTGGACGTCGACGGCACGCGCACCGTCGCGGTGGGCACCGCGCTGTGGCTGATCGGCTTCCTGATGCTGCTGCCGTTCTACGGCCGGCTCAAGGAGGACGACCACCTGTGGTGGATGTGGACCTGCCTGGCGGGGTTCGGTCTGGGTCTGTTCGGCTGGGACTACTGCCGGAGGCGCCGGAAGGCCCGGCTCGAGCGGCTGGCCCGTCGTACGGTGCCGGGGAAGCGCGCGGCTCAGGGCTGAGCCGGGGGGGTCGAATCCCGGCAAGCCCTCAGAACTGCTCGAGGTCGTCCCGGCTGACGGTGTCGAAGCTCGGGTCGGGCACCGGCACAGGCAGCTGCTTCTTGCGCAGCTGGGCCTCGGAGTGGGCGCCGCAGCCGTGACCGAGGGCGACCACGCGGCCGTCGTCGTTGGCGTACTCGTTGGCGCAGACCCCGAAGGTCAGGGACAGCGGTCCAGCCAGCCGGACCAGGAAGCCGCAGGCGGAGCAGGCGTGCGGCGCCTGCTGGGAGATCGCCGAGTCGGGACCCTGCTCGCCGTCGTACCACCGGTCGGCGGCGAGCTCGCGGCCCTCCAGGGAGAGCACCCGGGCCCGGCCGAGGCCGAGCTCGTCGCCGACCTCGCGGATGGCGCGGCCGTCGACGGCCTCGCCCAGGATGTCGTCGGGGGCGTCGTCGCCCGGGTCGCCGGAGAGGTACGCCGGCGACAGCCGCTCGTCGTCCTCGTCGGTCGGCAGGATGTCGCCCGGTGACAGGTCGCCGGGCTGGATGCGCTCGCGGTAGGGCACCCACGGGGGCGCGGTGATCGAGCCCTCGCCCGGCAGCAGCACGATCTCGTCGATCGTCACCTCGTCGTGGCCCTCGGCGTGCGCGACGGTGACCGCCCAGCGCCAGCCGGGGTAGCCGGACTGCGTGCAGCCGAACCACTGCGTGACGGCGTGCTCGCCCTCGCTCACGAAGCCCTGCGGCTCGCCGACCACGTCGGCGCCCACCTGCTCCACGAGCGCGGCACGCGCTTCGTCGACCGCGCGGGTCAGAATGGGGTCAGCGCCCGCGAGCGAAGGGCCCCCGGACGTGCCTGGGTGGTCGGCAGTGCTGATCACGGCGGGAAGTCTACGGGAGGCGCTCACCGTTTCCGACGGCTCACCGCCCCGGCGGGTGGCGACGGCGTGGCGCGGGTGGACTTGGCAGGATGGTGCCGTGGATCCCGAGACCGCCCCGCACCCCGACCAGGGGGAGCAGGACACGTCCGGCCCGACCGACGAGACCGGCGCCGGGCGTGGCCGTCGCGCCCTGCGCGCCACCGGGCGCGGCGTCGCGGCGACCGGCCGCGCCAGCAAGCGGGCAGCCACCGGCACGTTCCAGCGGGCCCGCCGCGCGTCCCACGCGCAGGGGGCCGGCGGTTCCGGCCTCTCGCGGCTGATCGAGCTCCACGCGTTCAACGCGGCGGGCGACGCGGCGGTCGCGATCTCGCTGGCCGGCACCATCTTCTTCGCCGATCCCGGCAGCGCCCGAGGTCCGGTGGCCCTGTTCCTGGCTCTCACCATGCTTCCGTTCGCGGTCGTCGCACCGCTGATCGGCCCGTTCCTCGACCGTTTCTCCCACGGCCGCCGCTGGGCGATCGGCGGCACGTTCGCCGTCCGCAGCCTGTGCTGCCTGGTCGCCGCCGACGCGATCGCCTCCGACTCGGTGCTGTTGTACCCCGCCGTGCTCGGCTGTCTGGTCTCCTCCAAGGCGTACGGCGTCGCGCGTGCCGCGACCGTGCCCCGCCTGATGCCGGCCGACCTGAGCCTGGTCAAGGCGAACAGCCGGATCTCGCTGGCCGGCCTGGTCGGCGCCGCCATCTCCGGTCCGCTGGCAGCCGGGGCGGCGTACTTCGGGGGGCAGTGGTCGCTGCGCTACGCGTTCCTGGTGTTCGCGGCCGGCACCATCCTCGCGATCCTGCTGCCGGCCGCCTCCGACGCCAGCGCCGGCGAGCAGCAGGTCACGCTGACCCACGCCAAGCAGCGGTTCCAGCTGCCCGCCACGATCGTGTTCGCGCTGCGTTGCAACGCCGGGCTGCGGATGCTGTCCGGCTTCCTGACCATGTACATGGCCTTCCTGCTGACCCAGAATCCCCTGCCCGGCTTCGAGAACAAGCGCACCCTGCTGCTCGTGCTGGTGATCGGCGCCGCGGGTCTGGGCAACGCCGTCGGCATCGGGCTCGGCAGCCTGCTGCGCCGGGTCAACCCGGTGGGCACCGTCGTCTTCGTGCTGCTCGCCGACGCCGCGATGGCGCTCGTGTGCGCGCTGTTCTACGGACTGCTGACCGCGATGCTGCTCGGCCTCACCGTCGGCGTCGCGCAGGCGCTCGGCAAGGTCTCGCTCGACGCGCTGATCCAGCGCGACATCCCCGAGCAGGTCCGCACGTCCGGCTTCGCCCGCTCCGAGACGCTGCTCCAGCTGTCCTGGGTGCTCGGCGGCTTCATCGGGATCGGGCTGCCGCTGATCCCCGAGGTGGGTCTGGGCGTGCTGGCGGCGCTGATGGTCGCCTGGACAGCGTTCGTCCTCCTCAACCGTCCGGGACGGGCGCCGCGCGTCGCGACCTGAGCCGGTCGCGCGCTGCCGCCCTCAGAGCTCCAGCTCGTCGGCCAGCCCACGCAGGAGCTTCGCGGTCGGCTTCGCGGTGCGTGCCTCGGGGCGTCGTCCGCCGCGGTAGGTCTGCTCGACACCCTCGAGGAGCTTGATCAGGTCCTCGACGATCCCGACCATGTCCTCGGGGTTCTTGCGCTGGGCGGCGCGCTGGTTGGCGGTCACCGAGGCAGGCGCCTCGAGCACCCGCACCTGCAGTGCCTGGTCGCCGCGGCGGCCCTGGGCGATGCCGAACTCGACCCGGGAGCCGGGCTTGAGCGACGGGGTGCCGGTCGGCAGCGCGGAGGCGTTGACGTAGACGTCCTCGCCCTCCTCACGGGAGAGGAAGCCGAAGCCCTTCTCCGCGTCGTACCACTTGACCTTTCCGGTGGGCACAGCTGACCTCTTCGCGCTCGGGTGGGTGCCCCGGACCCGGGGCGGCGCACCATCGTACGTCGAGGCGCAGCGCGACCACACACCCTTATCGGTAGCGCTCCGGGTCGTCCAGCAGCTCGTTCATGGCACCGGAACGGAAGCCGAGCGGATCGACGTCCGCCTCGCCGAAACCGGCATCGCGCACGGCGGCCAGCACAGCGTCGTCGACGCGGTCGACGAGGCCGCGGTCGACCTCGATCCGGGCCGCGTCACCGAGGTCGCGGACGCGCACGTTGCGAGCCTCCGGCAGGTGCTGACGTACGGCGGCCTCGGCGCGCTCGACCCGCGCCAGCCGGTGCGGCGTGATCTCCACGCCGTAGGCGATCCGGGAGCTCAGGCAGGCCGCGGCCGGCTTGTCCCAGGTCGGCAGGTCCCACGCCAGCGAGGCCGCCCGGACCTGGTCCTTGGTGAACCCCGCGTCGAGCAGTGGCGTCACCGCCCCGCGGTCCGCGGCCGCCTGGATGCCCGGCCGGAAGCCGGCCCGGGCGTCGTCGGCGTTGGTGCCGGTGGCGACCGCGTCATAGCCGTGCTCGCGCGCCAGCGGCGCGAGCACGTCGAGCAGCTCGGACTTGCAGAACGCGCACCGGTCTCCGGCGTTCGCGACGTAGCCCTCGCGCGCCAGCTCGTCGGTCTCCGGCGTGAACACCGCGACGCCCAGATCATGCGCGAACGCCAGTGCCGGTTCGCGCTCCGACAGCGGCAGCGATCCGGAGTACGCGGTGGCGGCAGCGACGTTGGCCGGGCCGAGGGTGCGCGCCGCCGCGGCGAGCAGGAACGCGCTGTCCGTGCCGCCGGAGAACGCGACGAGCAACCTGGGGTGCCGGCGCAGCTCGGTCTCCAGCGCGGCCAGCCGGGTCTCCAGCAGGTGGCCCTCGAGCCACGCGGGAAACTCCGTCAGGTCCTCCAGTACGACGTGCGTGCCCGCAGCACGCAGCTCCGCCTCCGTGCACCCCCCGGTCAGCACCGAGACGCTCGTGGTCCCGGCGGCCAGCGCGCCCTCGACGTCGTGCACGTGGTCGCCGACGTAGATCTGGGCGCCCTGCGCGCGCAGCACGTCGCCCTTGCCCGGACCCCAGACCCAGCCCTCGACGTGGTCGACGTCGAGCCCGAGGTGGTCGACGTGCAGCTGGGCGTTGGGCGTGTGCTTGCCGGTCACCAGCAGCACCCGGCCGTGCTCGCGTCGTACGGCGGCGATCGCGTCGTGGGCGCCCGGGAAAGCCGGCGTCGGCAGCACCGCGGTGCCGGGGTAGATCGCGCGGAACCGGTCCCCCGCCGGGCCGACCGCGTCCTCGGCGAGGTGGTCGCGCAGCAGGTGGTCGAGCGGCGGCCCGAGGCGGGCGGTCATCGACTCGGTCGGGAACGTGATGCCGAGCTCCGCGCCGAGCACCTCGAGCGTCGCCGCGAACCCGGCACGGGTGTCGATCAGGGTCATGTCGAGGTCGAACCCGACCACCAGCTGATCTGCCACGCCTCCAGCGTACGAAGGCTGCGCGACGACTGCGACAGTGGTCCGCATGTCCGACACCTGGTGGCACGTCGCGCTCGCGGTGCTGGGCGCGCTGGTGCTGGTCTGGCTGCTGTTCGTGCTCGCGCTCATCGTGGTGAGACCGAAGGACGGCCTGCTCCGCGAGAGCCTGCGGATCCTGCCGGACCTGGTGCGGATGCTGACCCGGCTCGCGCGCGACCCCGACCTTCCGCGCGGGGTGCGGGTGCGGCTGGCGCTGCTGGTCGGCTACCTCGCGCTGCCGATCGACCTGGTGCCGGACTTCGTGCCGGTGCTCGGGTACGCCGACGACGCGATCGTGGTGGTCCTCGTGCTCCGCTCCGTCGTACGTCGGGTCGGCGTGGAGCCGTTGCGCGCGCACTGGCCGGGCACCGGCGACGGCTTCGCCACTCTGTGCCGGCTGGCCGGACTCAGCCCTGGTGCACCGGCAGCGACCGAGGAGCGACCGGGGTCGACACCACCAGCGAGCTGATCGTCTGGCCGTGCATCAGGAACTTGTCGAGGGTGTCCTCGAGCTCCTGGATCGTCGCCGCGTGCACCGTGACCAGGAAGCCGTCCTCGCCGGTGATCCGGATCGCGCCGGACGCATCGGACCGGCGTGCCAGATAGTCCGTGACGAAAAGCGCTTGGACCGGGCCCCCGAGGGCGCTCAACGTCACGGACTATCTCCAGATCGCGCCAAACGTCACGGACTACCCGGCCCCGACCGCGCTCAAGGGAGCCGGGCGTTGACCACCCGGTCGAGCACCTCGAGCGGCAGCGAACCGGAGTCGAGCACGGCCGAGTGGAAGGCCTTGATCTCGAACTTCTCGCCCAGCCGCTCCTCGGCCTCGCGGCGCATCCGCTGGATCTCCAGCCGGCCGATCATGTACGACGTGGCCTGGCCGGGCGAGACCACGTAGCGGTCGATCTCCGGACGGACCACGCCCTCGTGCAGCGGGGTGTTCGCGAGCATGTAGTCCACGGCCTGCTGACGGCTCCAGCCGAGCCCGTGCAGGCCGGTGTCGACGACCAGCCGCGTCGCGCGCATCGAGTCGGCGGCCAGCATCCCGATCCGGGCGACCTGGCTGTCGTAGAGGCCCATCTCGTCGCTCAGCCGCTCCGAGTACAGCCCCCAGCCCTCGGCGTACGCCGAGTTGTGGACGTGCCGGCGGAACGTCGGCACCGAGTCGGGCAGCTCGGCGGCGATCGCGAGCTGGAGGTGGTGGCCCGGGATGCCCTCGTGGAACGCCATCGCCTCGAGCTCGAAGGTGCCCCACGACGACGGGTCGTCGATGTTGATGAAGAACGTGCCACCGCGGCTGCCGTCCTCGGCGGGCGGGAAGTAGAACGCCTTGGCGCCGGTCATCGTGCCCTCGACCGCGCACGGCGCCTTCGGCACCACCTCGAACCAGTCGCCCATCTCGGCGGCGGCTCGGGCCATCGCGACCTTCGACGCCTCCACCAGCTGGTCACCGGTGGTGAAGTGCAGCGCCGGGTCGGTCCGCAGCTTCTGGAAGATCTCGTCGAGGTCGTCGGTGCCGACCGTCTCGGGACCGAGGGCGCGGTACTCGTCGGCGAGTGCGGCCACCTGGGCCAGTCCGACGTCGTGGATCTCCTGCGCGCTGCGACGCGTGGTCGTGAAGTAGCGCAGCGTGCGCTCGTAGGCGTCGGCGCCGCCCTCCAGCCAGTGCAGGCCGCAGTGCTCGTCGGGACGCGCCTGCGGGAGCACCACGTCGCGCAGCACGTCGCGGTAGTCGGTCATGCCGGGACGCACGGAGGTCTCGATCGCGGACCGCATCCGGGCACGCCACGCGTCCACGTCGATGCCCTCCGGCGGGTGGAGCGCCGCGAGCATCGGGTCGTCGTCCAGGTCGCCGGCGAGTGCCTCGTCGAGCTGGGTGATCGTGTCGCGGACCGCGAACGCGGCCGGGGTGCGACCGGACTCGACGCCTTCGCGGTGCCGGACGGCGAGGTCGCGGTAGTGCTGCCCCACTCCCTCGAGCGTGCCGGCCATCGCGTCGGCGACCTCCGGTGTCGGCAGGTGGAGCATGCCGAGGATCAGCGGCATCGAGGTCTGGATCCCGAAGATCGGGTCGGCCCCGAGCTCGGTCAGCCGGGCCTCCTGCAGGTCGGCCTGGGCGGTCGCGTTGGCGATCAGCACTGCGCGGGTGATCTGCTGCTGCTCGTCGAGCGATGTCGTGTCGAGCGCCTCGGCGCGCGCGGCGAGGTCACGCTGGATCGCGATCGACCGGTCCTCCGCCGCACGTGACGCGTCCTCGAACCGGCCCTGCTCCGGATAGAACCCGAGCAGGTGCTCCTCGGTCGGGTTGTCGGCGAGGTACGCCGCCCAGTACTCGTCTGCCAGCGTCTCGATCGTGTCGGTCACCCGTGCTCCTCGATTCGTTTGATGCTGCTAGGGCTGACGGCCAATGAACTCACTCATTCCAGGAACCGTAAACGCGAGCAGCCCGCGCTCCGGCGAGTAGACCAGACCCTTCTTGATGAGTTCGTTTCGCGCAACGGAAAGATCGGAAACACGCCTCTTGCCCATCGCCGTCACGAGTTCCGCGATGGGCGCCGGGTTGTCGCCTCCCGTTTCACCCAGAGCACGAAGCAACGCCTTCTGTGCAGGCGTCGCACGCTCCCATCGAGAACGGTAGAGCCCCTCATCGACTTCTTGCTTCGCGAGTTCGCAACCGACTTGCGCATCGTCCAGGGAGATCGGGCTCCCGACCGCTGAGTCCCAGACATGCTTTCCTACCGCCTGCAGGAAGTACGGGTAGCCGCCCGCTACGCGCAAGGCTTCATCAAGCGCCTCCGCGTTCCATTGAACACCCTGTTGCTCACCCGGCCCCACAAGCGCCGCCCGAGCCGCATCGGCGTCCAGCAGTCCGACGGGCCGATAGTCATACAGGCGCTCTGCGTAGCTTGTCGCGTCGGCCATCTGCGCTGGGAGGGAGGGAAGGCCCGCGCCCACAAACATCAGAGGCAGTGGGTCTGCATGTTGTCCGAGCTGGTGAACAGCCGTGTTGACGGCAGTGAGTTCCTCCGGGCTCGCCTCCTGAAGCTCGTCAACCAGGATCAGCGTGCCGATGCCGAGCTCACGCGACGTTTCACCCAAGATCTCGAACAAGGCGGCCAGGTCGTCGGCGAATCTCCCCGAATCGGCCACTCCCTTGATCACATCGACGTCAGCGCCCAGCCCCACCATCCCGGTGGCAGGGTTGAACTTCAACGAAAACGATTGAAATACCCCAAGTAGACGCTTCATCGCAGGCAATGGATGGCGCCCCGTAGCAGTGCGCATCGCCTTCACGAGAGCGGAACTCAACGCAACAGGAAGATCGGTTCCAGACGATACTTCTACTTTTGCCGCGATCCATCCGGAGGCAGACACCTGCGTGAGGAGTTCGTTGAGAAGTACCGTCTTGCCGACTCCATGCAGGCCGTTGAGGATCCAGCTTCGATCTCCTTCACCGAGTTCATCCGCCTTGCGCTTGACGACCACGAACGACTCCAGAAGAGATTCCCTGCCCGCCAGCACAGGCGGTCGTCGGCCGGCGCCCGGGCGGTATGGGTTCGCGACAGGGTCCACGTGTCAGATCATATCGCTATCTATATGAACTTTCGTTATAGGAAGCGATAATCACTTAGATACTTGGGAGTCGGTCTCGGCTTCGAGTCCCAGCTGCTTCGCGGACTGCTCGCGCATCTCCACCTTGCGGATCTTCCCGGTCACCGTCATCGGGAAGTCCTCGACCACCATCACATAGCGGGGGATCTTGTAGTGAGCGAGCTTCCCGGTGGCGAACGCGCGGACCCCGTCGGCATCGAGCGGTTCGGCGCCCGGCTTCAGCTTCACCCAGGCGCACAGCTCCTCGCCGTACCGTTCGTCGGGCACCCCGATCACCTGCACGTCCGCGATGTCGGGGTGCGTGTAGAGGAACTCCTCGATCTCGCGCGGGTAGATGTTCTCGCCGCCGCGGATCACCATGTCCTTGATCCGGCCGACGATGTTGCAGTAGCCGTCCTCCCGCATCTCCGCGAGGTCACCGGTGTGCATCCAGCCGTCGGCGTCGATCGCCTCGTGGGTTTTTTCGTCATCGTCCCAGTAGCCGATCATCACCGAGTAGCCCCGCGTGCAGAACTCGCCGGCCTGACCGCGCTCGACGGTCTCGCCGGTCGCCGGGTCGATGACCTTGATCTCGACGTGCGGGTGCACTCGGCCGATGGTGGAGGTACGACGGTCCAGGTCGTCGTCGGCGCGGGTCTGGCAGGAGACCGGAGAGGTCTCGGTCATCCCGTAGGCGATCGAGACCTCGGCCATGTTCATGTCGTTGATGCAGTGCTTCATCACCTCGACCGGGCAGATCGAGCCGGCCATGATCCCGGTGCGCAGTCCGGAGAAGTCGGCGTCGGCGAAGGTCGGGTCGTTCTGCATCGCGATGAACATGGTGGGCACGCCGTAGAGCGCCGTGCACCGCTCGTCGGTCACCGCCTTCAGGGTCGCCGCCGGGTCGAAGCCCTGCCCGGGGATCACCATCGTGGCGCCGTGGGTGGTGCAACCCAGGTTGGCCATCACCATCCCGAAGCAGTGGTAGAAGGGCACCGGGATGCAGAGCCGGTCCTGGTCGGTGAGGTTGATCGTCTCGGTCGTGAAGTAGCCGTTGTTCAGGATGTTGCGGTGCGACAGCGTCGCGCCCTTCGGGTAGCCGGTGGTGCCCGACGTGTACTGGATGTTGATCGCGTCGCCCACTGCCAGGCTCGCCATCCGTTCGGCCAGCGCACCCTCGGGAACCCCCTCACCGTCGGCGAGCAGCCCCGCCCAGTCGTCGGTGCCGATGTAGACGACCCGCTCCAGCCCCGGGTTCTTCTCGGCAGTCTCTGAGACCATCCCGCGGTAGTCGCTGCTCTTGAACGACACCGCCGCGATCAGCATCCGCATCCCCGACTGGTTCACCGCGTAGGAGAACTCGTGGGTGCGGTACGACGGGTTGACGTTGACCAGGATGGCGCCGGCCTTGGCGGCGGCGTACTGGGCGATCGTCCACTCCGCGCAGTTCGGCGCCCAGACCCCGACCCGGTCGCCCTTGGCGATCCCGGCGCCGATCAGGCCGCGTGCGAGGGCGTCGACGTCGCGGTTGAGCTCGTCGTAGGTCCAGCGACGTCCGGTGGCGACCTCGACCAGCGCCTCTTTGCCGCCGTGCTGCGCGACGGTCCTCTCGAAGTTGGCCCCGATCGTCTCCTCGAGCAGGGCGGGGCTGGTCTCTCCGGCGGCGTACGACTCGGTCATGGACAGTGAACGTACGCCGCCGGGCCGCGCACCGGTACTGGTCAGACGGTGGGGCGGAAGACCTGGAACTGCACGCCGTTGGTGAAGGCGCGGCTCTCGACGAGGGTCAGCTTGACCTTGTCCTCGGCGTCGGAGGGGAACAGCCGGCGGCCGCTGCCCAGGATCACCGGGAAGACCATCATCCGCATCTCGTCGACCAGGCCGGCGGCGAGCAGTCCCTGGGTCAGCAACAGGCTCCCGTGCACGATGATCGGGCCGCCGTCACCGGCCCTCAGCGCGGCGACGTCCTCGAGGGAGGACAGCACCGTGGTGTCGTGCCACTCGGGGTCGGTGACCGTGCTGGACACGACGTACTTGGGCATCGCGTTGTAGCCGGCGAAGTACTCCATGCTCGGCCAGACCGGCGCGAACGCCTCGTAGGAGCGGCCGCCCATCAGCATCGCCGACGCCTCCTCCTGCTCGGCGCCCTTCGGTTCGTAGGCGGCAGGATCGGTCTCGACGTCGAAGGTCCAGCCGGCGTGCCGGTAGCCGGGCTCCCCGCCAGGCGCCTCGGCGACACCGTCGAGGGAGATGAAGTGGGTGGTGATCAAGGTGCGCATCGGGTGCCTCTCGTCGGTTGCGGTCACTCCACCACGAACGGCGTGGCCCGGCTACGACAGCCACCTGTCGAACCGACGGTGGACAAATTCCGCAGGATCGTCGAGAAACGTGCCCGTCCAGGGGTAGCGCGTGACCAATGTCCGGGTGGATCGTTACCCGGCGGGGAGCGGTTACCGGAGGAGAAGCATGTCAAGAGCTCGGATCTTCACACGCGCACGCATCGCCTGGGCGGCCGTCATCGCCGCCCTTCTTGCCTTCTGCCTCGGCGCCATGCCGGGCACCGCCGCCACGCCCACCTCCGGCACCCTCTCGGCGACGTCCGCGACCGTGACCTGGGGCGGTGGCCCGTTCACGGTGCCCAACCTGACCGGCACGGCCACCGGCACGCCCGACTGCACGGCCCCGGACTCCTGCGACGACTTCGCGCTCAAGGTCAGCACCACGGCCGCGTTCGGGTCGACCCACATCCTCACCATCGACGTCTCCTGGCCGACCACGGCCGCCGACTTCGACCTGTACGTGCTCGACGCCGCCGGCAACGAGGTCGCCTCGTCGGCCTCCAGCGCCGACCCGGAAGAGGTCGTGATGCCGCCGACCAGCGGGACCTACACCGTGCGGGTCGTGCCCTACGCCCCGCTCGGCGACTCCTACCAGGCCAAGGCGACCCTGCGGACCAAGCCCGTCGACCCGGCTCCGGGCACCACCACCCCGCCGGCGTTCAAGAACTACGCAGCCCCGGCCTCGCTGCCCGACGCCCACAACGCGGGCGAGCCCTCGATCGGCAACAACTTCAAGACCGGCGCCACGCTCTACCAGTCGTACCTCTCCACCTACAAGGTGACCTTCGACGACACCGTCAGCCCGCCGGCCGCGACCTGGTCCGACAGCTCGGCCAACGCCACCAACGGCTGTGTGGTCGGCAGCACCCAGAGCCTCGACCCGATCCTGTTCACCGACCACGAGACGGGGCGCACCTTCGAGTCCCAGCTCTCGGGCGTGGACTCGCTGACCTGCTACACCGACGACGACGGCCAGACCTGGCTGCCGAGCCAGGGCGGCGGCATCCCGAGCGGTGTCGACCACCAGACGATCGGCGGCGGCGAGTTCAACGCCAACGGCATCGGCCCGCTGCCGACGTCGACGTACGACAACGCCGTCTACTACTGCAGCCAGGACATCGCGACGGCGTTCTGCGCGGTGTCCCGTGACGGTGGCACCACGTTCGGCGCCGGCGTCCCGACGTACAGCCTTCTCGACTGCGGCGGCCTCCACGGCCACGTCAAGGTGGCGCCCGACGGCACCGCCTACCTGCCCAACAAGGGCTGTGGCTCCAACGCCGCGGTCGTGGTCTCCGGGGACAACGGCACCTCATGGGCGGTGCACAAGGTGCCCGGCAGCACCCCGAGCGACGCGGACCCGTCCGTCGGCGTCGGCAAGAACGGCACCGTCTACTTCGGCTACGTCGGCTCCGACGGGCGTCCCGCCGTCGCGGTCAGCCGCAACAAGGGCGCGAGCTGGTCGAACAACCAGCCCGTCGGCACCGAGTTCGGCATCAACAACGCCGTGTTCCCGACGATGGTCGCCGGTGACGACGACCGCGCCGCGATCGCCTACATCGGCACGCCGACCGACGGCAACTACCAGGACCAGGCGAACTTCCAGGGCGTCTGGCACCTCTACATCTCCACGACGTACGACGGTGGCAAGACCTGGCAGACCAGCGACGCGACGCCGAACAACCCGGTGCAGCGCGGCTCGATCTGCACCGGTGGCACCACCTGTGGCGACGACCGCAATCTGCTCGACTTCATCGACGTGACGAGCGACAGCCACGGCCGGATCGAGGTCGGGTACGCCGACGGGTGCACCGGCCGGTGCGTGAGCGACCCGACCAAGAACAACCACGACGCGTACGCCACGATCGCCCGCCAGCGCACCGGCAAGACGCTGCTGTCGGCGTTCGACCCGAAGCCCAACCTGACCATCCCGACGATGACCGTGACCAAGGCTGCGGGGACGTTCACGGACAAGGTCACGGTCAGGAACACGGGCACGGTGACCGCCCGTAACGCGCGGATGTACGTGCGTGACAACGGCAGGCTCGTCGGCAACATCGGCGGGATCACGTTGGCGGCGGGGGCGAGCCGCGTCTACACGGTCACCTGGGCGGCGACGACGGGCAGCCACACGATCACCGCGGTGATCGACCCCGGTGACGTGATCGCCGAGTCCAACGAGTCGGACAACAAGAGCGTGCGGACCTCTCCGTGAGTCGTGCCCACAGACCGTTGGCCGGCCTCGCCGTGATCCTGATGCTGGCCTCGGGATGTGGGAGCGAGGGCGGCAAGTCGGAGGCGGAGAAGGAGCGCGAGGCCGGGTTCGAGAAGGCGGCAGACGCCAGCACCTGCTTGGCGGATGCGAAGCCCGCTGACCTCGAGAAGGTCTCGAGCGGCTACCCGACCGACTTCCCGCTGCCCGACGGCACCGTCGCGTTCAACGCCGAGGACCGCGGCGAGGACGGGGTGATCGTCACCGCGGTGACCGACAAGTCCCTCGAGGACGTGCTGTCGACCCTCAACGGCACCGCCCAGGACGCCGGCTTCAAGGTCACCAGCGGTGAGACCGAGAAGCACGACGCCGAGGCGAACTGGACGGGCAACGGCTTCCGCGGTCGCTGGGCGATCAAGGAGTCCGCGAAGTGTGACGGCGAGGTCGTGATCCAGGTGCTCTCCAAGAAGGAGAGCTAGGCCGCCGGGGGTTCCTCCGGGTGACGGTTGACCAGGAACACCCCGAGCACGACCAGCGCCGCACCCAGCAGCAGGGACAGGCCGAGCCGCTCGCCGAGCAGCACCCCGCCCACCACCAGCGAGACCAGCGGCACGAAGAAGATGTACGCCGCCGCGCGGCTCGCTTCCCCGGCTGCGACGAGCCCGAACCACAGCGCCCACGCGAGCGCCGTACCGATCAGCGAGGAGTAGGCGAGCGCCAGGGTGAACTCGACGTTCCAGTCGATGCTGGTCCCCTCCGTCGCGGCGCCGAACCCGGCGAGCAGCAGGCCGCCGACCAGGAACGAGAAGGCGACCGCCCACCAGGCATCCACCCGCCCGGACTCGCGCTTGAACGCGATCGTGCCGAGCGACCAGAGCAGCGCGGCCAGCACCGCCAGCCCGATCCCGAGGCCCGACACGTGCCCGTGGACCGCGCCGACGCTGACCACGACGATCCCGCTGAACCCGAGCCCGAGACCGACCAGCTTGACCACGCTCAGCCGCTCACCGAGCAGCGGCGCCGCGAGCACGCCGGTCAGCACCGGCTGGAGGTAGATCAGCACCGCCGCCAGCCCCGACGGCAGGTGCTGGATCGCGAGCGTCTGCACGAAGAAGAAGCCGACGACGTTCAGCAGCGTGATCAGCAGGTAGCTGCCCAGGTGCTCCAGGATCCCGGTCGGCCGGCCCCGGGTGGCCGCCAGCGCCGCGACCGCGACCCCGCCGATGACCGAGCGGATGCCGACGAACAGGATCGGCGGCGACGACTCGAGCCCGATCTTGATCGCCGCGAACGTCGACCCCCACGCGAGGATGAGGACGACCGTGGCCAGCATCCTGCGGTCCGAGCGCATGGGGGTCACTATGTCTGGTCGGTGGTGGGGGCCGAATACGCGGGCGGATTTACCACGTTCACGTGGTAAATCGCCGCTTCCCCAGCGAGATCTCGCTGGGGAAGCGGGTAGTTACCACGTGAACGTGGTAATCCCGGGGCCCGTCAGACGTGCGCGTCGGCCACCACCCGGTCGTGCCGCAGCGCTGACGCCGCCGAGCGGTGGTCACGGCCAGACCCTAGGCGTCCCGTCGCGCGAACAGCACGTACGACGCCGCCATCAGCACGATCGTCACCCCGCCGAACACGAGCGCGCCACCGACCGACGACAGCGGGTCACCGAAGGTGGAGCCAGCGTCGGTCAGCACGTCGACCATCCGGCGCTGCGCCGAGAACGGCAGGAACCGCAGCGCGTCCTGGTGGCCGCGCAGGCCCGGCACCAGCTGGAAGAAGATGTTGAACAGCGTCTCGATCAGCAGCGGCCACAGGAAGATCAGGACCAGCGCGAACGCCTGCGAGCGGGTCAGCGCCGTGAACGCCATCGCCAGCCAGGTCAGCAGCACCGACGAGACGATCTGCCAGCCGATCACCGACCAGGTCTCACCGTCGAACACGGTCACCCACTGGCTCAGGAAGAGCATGCCGATCAGGCCGGACACCAGCATCGCGACCAGCGAGACCGCCGCCACCCAGAGCCCGACCACGAGGAACTTGGCGGTCCACAGGGAGGTGCGCGAGTTCAGCGCGGTCAGCGAGGCCCGGATCATGCCGTGCCGGTACTCGTGTCCCCAGGCGAAGATCCCGATCATCGCGACCAGGAAGCCCACGAGGCTGGGGATCTGTCCCGAGGCCGCGAACTGGGTGACCAGGAACGGGCCGAAGCCATCGAGGTCCTCGGCGGAGGCGCCGTTGCGGGAGAAGTCGTGGTGGCCGACGAGGCCGAGCAGCAGCGAGATCAGCACGGCCACCATGAGCGCCGAGCCGGTCAGCCACCAGGTGGATCGGATGGTGCGGATCCGGGTCCACTCGTAGCGCACGGCGTCGTTCATGGCTGACCCCCGTCCGCGCGCGGCTCCGGTTGCGGGACCACCGCCGCCTGGAACTCCTCGTCGCCCTCGGTCGCGGCGAGGAACGCCTCCTCGAGCGTGGCCGTCTGCGGCGCCAGCCGGTGCAGCCGGATCCGGTTGTCGAAGGCGAGGTCTCCGATCTCCGCGGCGTCGAGACCGCTGACGGCCAGTCCCCCGTCGGCCTCGGTGGCGGTGACGCCCTCCCGGCCGGCGAGGAGTCCGCGGAGCTCGGCGGACTGCGGGGTGTGCACCAGCACCGACTTGTGGCTGGCGGCGTCGATGAACTGGCTGACCGGACCGCTGGTGATCATCCGGCCGCGGCCGATCACCACCAGCTGGTCGGCCAGCAGCGCCATCTCCGAGAGCAGGTGGCTGGAGACGAAGATGGACCGGCCCTGGGCGGCGAGCGACTTGAGGAACTGTCGCATCCACTGGATGCCCTGCGGGTCCAGGCCGTTGGCCGGCTCGTCGAGGATCAGCGTGTGCGGGTCGCCGAGCAGCGCCCCCGCGAGGCCGAGCCGCTGGCCCATGCCGAGCGAGAACGTCTTCGGCTTCTTGCGTGCCACGTCGGCCAGACCGACCAGCCGCAGCACCTCGTCGACCCGGCTGGTCGGAATCCCGTTGGCCGCGGCCAGCATCAGCAGGTGGCTGCGGGCCTTGCGGGTCGGGTGGAACGGCTTGGCCTCCAGCAGCGCACCCACGTGCCGCATCGGCTGCCGCAGCTCCGTGAACGGCTTCCCGTCGAACGTCGTGGTCCCGGCCCCGCTGTCGAGCTGGAGCATCAGCCGCATCGTGGTCGACTTGCCCGCGCCGTTGGGCCCCAGGAACCCGGTCACGCTCCCCGGCCTCACGTCGAACGAGAGGTCCTGCACCGCTGGTTTGCCGTCGTACGTCTTCGCGAGTCCCCGCGCCTCGATCAGAGCCATGCGCCGAATCCTGCCAGCCACGGAGGGATAGTCCCGGCCATAACGCATCTCCGGAGGTGAAGATGTCGTGCAGAACGGTCGGGACTATCCGGCCCCTCCCCCGCAGACGGGCCACCCGCGAACCACCCGGCCGGGCCATTCTGCTGATCACGCACGACACCTAGCCTTCATGCGGGGAGCTTCTTGGGCAGGGGTCACGCATGTCTGCACGTACTCGTTCGGTGCTGCGCACACTGGGCCTTGCCCTGTCCACGGCAGTGGTGGCGACGTCGCTCGTCTTCGTGTCCGGTACGACGGCCACCGCCGTACCGGTCGCCCGCCACGACGGGCCGCAGGTCTCCCGCGACGACCACGGGCTCCGCTACCGCGACGACCGGCTGACCGGTCGGCCGACAGTCCAGGTCTCCGGCACCCTCCAGATCGCGACCGGTGAGCAGGGTGCTCCCGATCGCTACGGCGTCACCACGGCCTCGGGACGCACGGTGCCGCTGCGCCTGAACGGCGTGGCCGGGCTCCGGACCGGGCAGCGAGTCACCGCCAGCGTCGTGGCCGCTCCCGGCACGGCGACGACCACCCTCGCCTCCAGCACCCGACAGGTCGCGTCAGCCACGTTCACCGACGTCGCCGCGGCCGCCACCCCGGTCGTACGACGGCTGTTCATGGCTGTGATCACCAACATGGGCACGGTGCCGGGCAACGCCCCTGTCATCGCCGCCGGCAAGGAGACCGCTTCCTACTGGGGCGAGCAGATGCCGGCCTCGATCAGCTCTTTCACCAGCAGCGACACCGTGCTGCGCTATGCCTCTGCCTACTCAGCCGACCTGAGCTGCGGCCTCAGCAGCTCCTACTTCGAGATCCGTGACGAGGCCCGGGCCAAGTTCGCGGCTCAAGGGATCGGCCCGAACGACACCGCGGTCATCATCGTGCCGGACACCTGCCAGGGCGGCGGCACTGTTGGCCTCTCGACCGGAGGCGCCATCATCAACATGGCCGGGCAGTACCTGCGGTCGACGCTCGGGCACGAGGAGGGCCACGAGCTCGGCCTCCATCACGCCAACCGCACCGGCGCGACGGGTTGCGCGCCCGACTGCGCCGGCGAGGAGTACGGCGACATGACCAGCGTGATGGGCTACTCGCTGACGCTCAACACGCTGACCGCGCTGAACACCGTCTACCGGGTCGCGCTCGGGGAGATCCAGCCCGGCGAGGTGCTGCCGCTGGACCTGCCCAGCACGTCGACCACGATCACCAGGCCCGTCACGCTGCAGCCGCGCGCCTCCTCGACCGGCTTGCGGTCCGTCGCGATCCCGGACCCGGACTCACCGACCGGCGGCGTCTTCTACGTCGAGTACCGCAACGTCCAGGGCCGCGACGTCGGTTCGGCCTACGACGTCGGGTCGCCCTGGACCGACTTCACCCGAGGTCTGAGCGTGCTCTACCAGAGCAACGAGACTGTCCACGGGCTCGTGCCCTCGTGGATGCTCTCGGTCGGATCGGGGGGCACCTCGTCGATGTCGGCCGGGTCCACCTGGACCAGCCCGAGCGGCCGCGTGAAGGTCCAGTTCCTCGCCGACCACGGGCCCGCAGGCGCCGACATCCGGACCACCGTCACCGACACCCGGCCGGCCCAGACCTCGACGGCGGCTCCGCGGATCACTGGCGCCGCGGGCGTCAACGTCCAGACCGACCCCGTCGTCCCGGGCACCTGGTCCGTCGCTCCCGACTACGTCACCTACGAGTGGCAGGTGGACGGAAGGCACGTCGGCAGCGGGCCGACCGCCGACACGTTCTCCGCATCAGCCGCAGACGTCGGGAAGGCGGTCACGGTCACCGAGGTGGCGCACAAGGACGGCTACCGTCTGGGCCGACGCACCTCGGCTCCCGTCACGATCACGTGGATGCGGCCCCAGGTTCCCGAGGTGTCCGGAGACTTCTCCGCAGGCGGCTACGCCTACACGTACGACGGCTTCTGGGGCAACGGCACGACGTTCACCTACAAGTGGTTCGCGGACGGTGTCTTCGTCTCCACGGACTCGTTCTTCGTGATCCCCGACTCCGTGATCGGCAAGCGGCTGACCGTGGAGGTGACCGGAAGTCTCAACGGCGAGGTGCAGAGCCGGACCTCCGCCGCCACCGTCCCGGTGGCCGGCCAGACCCTGCAGACCGCGACGCCCGTGGTCACCGGGGCGGCGTACGTCGGTGAGACCCTCACCGGGTCTCCCGGCACCTGGACCGCGGGCACCACGTTCAGGTACCGCTGGCTGGCCGACGGCACCGCGATCCCCAACGCCACCGGCACGACGTACCCGCTCACCGGCACGGACGTCGGGAAGACGATCACGTTCGAGGTCTCCGGGACGAAGTCCGGCTACACGCCGGCCAAGCGCACGTCCACCGGCAAGGGACCCGTGGCCTACCGCCAGCTGACCACCGCGCAGCCCACGCTCACGGGAACGCCGGAGGTCGGCACGACGCTCACGGTCACACCCGGCACCTGGACCAGTGGCACCGCGTTCAGCTACCGCTGGCTGGCCGACGGCACCACCATCGCGGGAGCGACCACGGCGACGCGGACCCTGACCACCGGCGACGTGGGCAAGACGATCACCGTCGAGGTCACGGGCACCAAGCTCAACTACGCGACTGCCACCCAGACCTCCAACGCGCTCGGCCCCGTGACGGCGGTCAGCTGGGCGCCGAAGACACCGACGTTCCCTGCGCCACGCGTGGGCACGCAGCTCACGGCCAGCACCGACTGGGGCTCCGGCGTGACGTACACGTACCGCTGGTACCTCGGGTCCACGGCGATCACCAACGCCACCAAGCAGACCTACACGCCTACCGCCACGCAGGTCGGAAAGTACCTGTCGGTGAAGGTGACCGGCAGCAAGCCCGGTCACACCACCACCTCGAAGGTGTCGACGAAGGTGGTCATCGCCAAGGGCGTCCTGACCACGGTGGTGCCGACGATCAGCGGCACCCCGAAGGTGGGGCAGACGCTCACTGCCAACCCCGGGACCTGGACGACAGGCACCACGTTCCACTACCAGTGGCTCTCCAACGGCGTCGCGATCAGCACCAACGCCACGTCGTCGACGTACAAGCTGCCTTCCTCGAAGGTCGGCAAGAACATCAAGGTGAAGGTCACCGGCAGCAAGGCCGGCTACACCACGGTCGCGCTCATCTCGGCCGCTGTCGGGCCGGTCATCAGCTGACCCGACGGGGTGCCGACCTGGGCACCCGTAGAATTCGCCGGATGTCCTCGTCCACCCCGCGCACCCTCGCCGACCAGTTCCGCGGCTGGTCCGACGCGCAGCTGTCCGCGCTGCTCGACGCGCGTCCCGACGTGGGGGTGCCTTCGCCCCAGGACTCTTCCCAGCTCGCTGCGCGGGTGGCGACCCGACCGTCGGTGATGCGGGCGCTCGACACGCTGTCGGTGCTCGACCTCGCGGTGCTCGAGGCGGCGCTGCACCTGGCGCCGGTCGGGGTCGACAAGCTCGCCGACGTGGTCCATGCCGAGCGTGCCTCCGTGGCGCACGCCGCGGACCGGCTGCTGCGGATCGCGCTGCTCTGGGGTACGCCGCAGGAGCTGCGCCCGGTGACGGTGCTCGCGGAGGTGCTGGCCTCACCGCGTGGCCCGGAGATCTCCGAGGTGCCGGGCCTGCTCACCGACCTGCCCGCCGGCGCCCGCGCACTGCTCGACCACCTCGACGAGCGCGACGCCGACGGACGCACCGAGTCGCTGACCGAGCCCGTGCAGCAGCTGATCGGCCGACGCCTCGTGGTGCTGCGCGACGACCGCCGGCACATCACGGTGCCCTGGTCGGTGCGGGTCGCGCTCCGCGACGGACGGTCGACGCGCGAGCCGGTCGACGTGGTCCCCGAGCTCGCCACCAGCGAACGGGATCCCGCCCTCGTCGACCGGGCAGCCGCCGGCGCGGCGTTCGAGCTGGTACGACGGGTCGAGCTGCTCCTCGACCACTGGGGCACGCACCCGCCGGTGGTGCTGCGGGCGGGCGGGCTCGGCGTCCGCGACCTGCGGGCCACCGCGGTGCACCTGCACGTCGAGCCCGAGCTCGCCGGCCTGATCGTCGAGACCGCCTTCGCGGCCGGTCTGGTCGGGCCCGGCTCGGCCGACGACATCGACCCGGGATGGCTGCCCACCGACGCGTACGACGCATGGCTGGCCCGGCCCGTCGCCGAACGCTGGACCGCGCTCGCCGCCGGCTGGCTCGGCAACCCGCGGCTGACCGGCCTGGTCGGCGGCCGCGACGAGGCCGACCGCCCGGTCAACGCGCTGTCCCCCGAGCTGGAACGCATCTGGCTCGAGTCGACCCGGCGCGCGGTGCTGGACGAGATCGCCGGCGCCGAGGGCGTGCTGGCCGCCGGCACCGGGCCGGCGTCGCTGCTGGCCCGGCTCCGCTGGCGCGCCCCGCGCCGGCCCGCCAACCGCGAGCGCGCGGTCGGCTGGGTGCTCGACGAGGCAGCCCACCTGGGCGTGACCGGGCTCGGCGGCGCGGCGTCGTACACCCGGGCGCTGCTGGGCGGCGAGTCTCCGGCGGAACTGCTGGCCCCGCTGCTGCCTGCCCCGGTCGACCACGTGCTGGTGCAGGCGGACCTGACCGCGGTCGCGCCCGGACCGCTGGAGGCCGATCTCGCCCGGCAGCTGTCCCTGCTCGCCGACGTGGAGTCGCGGGGCGGCGCGACCGTCTACCGGTTCGGGGCCGGGAGCGTGCGCCGCGCGTTCGACGCCGGTTGGTCGGCGGTCGAGATCAAGGACTTCCTGCACAGCTCGTCACGCACGCCGGTGCCGCAGGCGCTCGACTACCTCGTCGACGACGTGTCCCGGCGGTTCGGCACCGTCCGGGCCGGGGTGGCCGAGTCGTTCCTGCGCAGCGACGACGAGACGGCGCTGACCTCGCTGATGCACGACCCGGCCGCCGAGTCGATGCGGCTGCGCCGGATCGCGCCGACCGTGATCGTCTCCGACGTGCCGCTCCACGTGCTGCTGCCGCGGCTGCGCGAGATCGGTGCCGCTCCCGTCGTCGAGGCGGCCGACGGCACCGTCCAGGTGGCCCGACCTGACGTCTTCCGGGCGCGCACGCCTCGTGGTGGCCGCGGTGCCGCTGCAGCGCGCGACCAGGCCCGTCGTACGGCGCGCACGACAGCGCTCGTGGCCGGCATCCGGTCCGGCGACCGGGTCGCCGCTGCACGCCCGGCCGGCACGGCGGCGGCCTCCCCCGGCGACGTCCTGACGCTGCTGCGCGGGGCGACCGAGACCGGGGTCGAGGTGTGGATCGGCTACGTCGACAACCACGGCACGCGCGTCGAGCGGGTGGTGCGCCCGATGCGCGTGGAGGGCGGCCAGCTGGTCGCCCACGACGACCGCGACGACGAGGTGCGGTCGTTCGCCGTGCACCGGATCAGCGTGGCCCGGCTGGTCTGAGGATCAGCGAGGCGTGCGACGGGACCGAGCGGCCTGGACGGCCAGACCCATGCCGGCCAGCGCCACCAGCGGCCCGAGCACGGCCCAGAGCGTGACCCCGGTCATCGGGCTGCCCCCGATCCAGCCCATGCCCTGCCCGAACCAGACCCCGCCGATCACGACCAGGGCGACGCCGATCCAGAAGCGGGGGCTGTTCATGGGGCGAGCGTAGTCGGCCCGCGCCCGTAGACTCGACAGGTGAATGACGGCCCCCTCATCGTCCAGTCGGACAAGACCCTCCTCCTCGAGGTGGACCACCCCCAGGCAGCGGAGGCGCGCAAGGCGATCGCGCCGTTCGCCGAGCTGGAGCGGTCACCGGAGCACATCCACACCTACCGGCTGACCCCGCTCGGCCTCTGGAACGCCCGCGCCGCCGGGCACGACGCGGAGCAGGTGGTCGACGCGCTGCTCGCGCACAGCCGCTACGCCGTCCCCCACGCGCTGCTGGTCGACGTCGCCGAGACGATGGCCCGCTACGGCCGGCTGCGGCTCGACAAGCACCCCGTGCACGGGCTGGTGCTCTCCAGCACCGACCGACCGGTCTTCGAGGAGGTCAGCCGCAGCAAGAAGGTCGCGGGCATGCTCGGTGTCCGGATCGACGCCGACTCGGTGGCCGTCCACCCCAGCGAGCGCGGCAACCTCAAGCAGGCGCTGCTCAAGCTCGGCTGGCCGGCCGAGGACTGGGCGGGCTACGTCGACGGCGAGGCCCACGCGATCGCGCTCGACGAGAGCGACTGGACGCTGCGCGACTACCAGAAGGACGCCGCCCAGTCGTTCTGGGACGGCGGCTCCGGGGTGGTCGTGCTCCCCTGCGGCGCCGGCAAGACGCTGGTCGGTGCGGCCGCGATGTCGCTGGCCCAGGCGACCACGCTGATCCTGGTCACCAACACGGTCAGCGCGCGGCAGTGGAAGGCCGAGCTGATCAAGCGCACCTCGCTGACCGAGGAGGAGATCGGCGAGTACTCCGGCGCCCGCAAGGAGGTCCGCCCGGTCACGATCGCGACCTACCAGGTGCTCACCACCCGCCGGAAGGGCGTCTACTCCCACCTCGACCTGCTCGACGCCCGCGACTGGGGCCTGATCGTGTACGACGAGGTGCACCTGCTGCCCGCCCCGATCTTCCGGATGACCGCCAACCTGCAGGCCCGCCGCCGGATCGGCCTGACCGCGACCCTGGTCCGCGAGGACGGCCGCGAGGGCGACGTGTTCAGCCTGATCGGGCCGAAGCGCTACGACGCGCCCTGGAAGGACATCGAGGCGCAGGGCTGGATCGCGCCGGCCGACTGCGTCGAGGTGCGGGTCACGCTGCCGGAGAGCGAGCGGCTGGCCTACGCGACCGCCGAGCCGGAGGAGCGCTACCGGCTGGCGAGCTGCACGTTCTCCAAGACCAAGGTCGCCGAGGAGCTGGTCGAGCGGCACCGAGGTGAGCCGACGCTCGTGATCGGCCAGTACCTCGAGCAGCTCGACGAGCTCGCCGACCACCTGGACGCTCCGGTGATCAAGGGCGAGACGCCGGTCAAGGAGCGCGAGCGGCTGTTCGAGGCGTTCCGCACCGGCGAGCTCGACCTGCTGGTGGTCTCCAAGGTCGCCAACTTCTCCGTCGACCTGCCCGAGGCGGCCGTTGCGATCCAGGTCTCCGGCAGCTTCGGCTCCCGGCAGGAGGAGGCCCAGCGGCTGGGCCGGTTGCTGCGCCCCAAGGCCGACGGGCGCACGGCGCGCTTCTACGCGGTCGTGTCCCGCGACACGGTGGACGCCGACTTCGCCCAGAACCGCCAGCGGTTCCTCGCCGAGCAGGGCTACGCCTACCGGATCATCGACGCCGACGACCTCGACCGGTTGGATGTCGAGCCGTAGGGGAAGACTTGTCCAGACCGCACCGGTGCGCCCGTCGCCAATCCACCGCGGCCCGTTGCTCCGAAGTACCCACTGACGAGGGTCTCCGACCCCCGCACCGCCCACGCTCGAAGGGAGCACGATGACCGGCATCCGGCCAGTGCCCGACGAGCCGACCGCGGCAGCCGCGTCCACGCGGAGCATGGAGTCCAACCGGCTCGCGGAGCTGCTCCAGAGCTCGGGGCGGGGGGACGAGCAGGCCTTCGCGACCTTGTACGACGCGGTGTCCTCACGCCTCCACGGGCTGGTGCTCCGCGTCGTGCGTGACCCGTCTCAGGCGGAAGAAGTGACCCAGGAGGCGATGGTGGAGATCTGGCGGCAGTCCGCTCGGTTCAACCCTGCCCTGGGTTCGCCGCTGTCCTGGCTGATGACGATCGCGCACCGTCGCGCCGTCGACCGGGTCCGCTCCGCGGAGGCATCCAGCCGACGCGACACGTCGTACCACCAGCAGAACCAGGGCATCGATCACGACAGCACCGCCGAGGCCGCCACCCAGAACATGGAGGGCCGCCGCGTGCGGCAGGCTCTCAGCAGCCTCACCGACACCCAGCGCGGCGCGCTGGAGCTCGCCTACTTCGGTGGCTACACCCACAACGAGGTGGCCACCATGCTCGGCATCCCGCTGGGCACCGCCAAGACCAGGATCCGGGATGGACTCATCCGGCTCCGCGACACATTGGGAGTCGAGTCATGAGTGACATGCATCCCCTGTCCGGCGCCTACGCCGTTGACGCCCTCGACGACCTCGAGCGCGCCCGCTTCGAGCGCCATCTCGCCGAGTGCCCCGACTGCGCTGCAGAGGTGGACAGCCTCCGCGAGGCCGCGGCCATGCTCGCCCTGTCGGTCGACGCCGGCCCCTCACCCGCGATGCGGGCCAGGGTGCTTGCCGAGATCGCCACTGTTCGGCCGCTTCCGCCGACCGCCCCCGCCCAGGAGGTGGTCCGCCGCACGGCGCGCCGATTTCCGCGACTGGTGGCGGCAGCAGCAGCTGTGGTCCTTGTTGCGGGAGGGGTAGGCCTCTCCGCGCTGCACCCGTGGACCGACGACCCGAACCGACCGATCCAGGTCGCCCCGGTCGCCGCCCGGGTGATGGACGCCCCCGACGCCCGCAACCAGTCGGTCGCGTTCGACGACGGCAGCCGCGCCACGCTCTGGCACTCCAAGTCGGTCGGTCGTGCCGTGGTCGTCACCAAGGACATGGCACCGGCTCCCTCCGGCAAGGTCTACGAGCTGTGGCTCCAGGACGCCGACGGCACTTTCCTGCCGGCCGGCCTGATGGACGGTGGCAGCCAGACCTTCGTCCTCCACGGAGCCCTGAAGAAGGCCAAGGGCGTCGGGATCACCGTCGAGCCGGCCGCGGGGTCCAAGACCCCGACGTCTGTCCCCGTGGCGATGTTCAACTTCGAGAAGTCGGTATGAGGGCCTCATGACGCAGCCGACCCGCCGCGTGGCGGTCGTCGGCAGTGGAGTCTCCGGTCTGGTCGCCGGGTACATCCTTGCCCGCGACAGCCACGTGACGCTCTACGAAGCCGACGAACGACTCGGCGGCCATGCCGACACCCACGACGTCCAGGTGGGCGACCGCACGATCGCGGTCGACACCGGGTTCATCGTGCACAACGAGCGCACCTACCCGACCTTGCTGCGGCTCTTCGACGAGCTCGGGGTCTCCACGCAGGAGTCCGACATGAGCATGTCGGTCCGTGACGAGGAGACGGGTCTGGAGTGGGCCGGCGCGCTCGGCGCCGCCGGTCTGTTCCCCGCGAAGTCCAACTTCCGCAACCCGCGCTACCTGCGGATGCTGACCGAGATCCCGCGCTTCCACCGGATGGCGAAGAAGGTGCTGGCCTCCCCGGTCTCGACAGAGCTCGACCACCGGGGACTCGACCCCTGACCGACGACGAGTCGCTCGAGCACTTCCTCGCCCGCGGCGGGTTCAGCGACTTCTTCGTCACCTACTTCATGACCCCGCTGGTCTCCGCGGTCTGGTCGACCGACCCGGACCACGCCCTCGACTACCCGGCGCGCTACCTGTTCCGGTTCCTCGAGCACCACGGCATGCTCACCGTCTTCGGCTCGCCCACCTGGCGCACCGTCACCGGCGGATCCCGCGAGTACGTCGAGCGCGTGGCCAAGAACCTCCACGAGGTGCGGCTCTCCTCGCCGGTCTCCGCGATCCGCGAGCACGACGGCGGCGTCGACGTGACCGACCCGGCCGGCACCACGACGTACGACGCGGTGGTCGTCGCCACCCACTCCGACCAGGCGCTCGCGATGCTGGCCGAGCCCACCGACCTGCACCGCGAGGTGCTCGGCTCGATCCACTACGAGCCCAACGTCGCCCAGCTCCACACCGACGAGCGGCTCCTCCCGCGGGCCGAGGGCGCGCGTGCGTCGTGGAACTACCAGCGCCGGATCGCCGGCGAACGCCGCGAGGACTCCCGCGTGCTGGTGACCTACGACATGACCCGGCTGCAGCGACTTTCCGGTGGTCGAGCAGCGAGCGCCAGCGAGCGCGTCGAGACCACCCCGCGCTTCCTGGTCAGCCTGGGCGCCGAGGACGTCGTCGATCCCGGCAGCGTGGTCGCGACCATGCACTACGCGCACCCCATCTACAACCCGGCCTCGGTGGCCGCGCAGGCCAAGCTGCCGCAGCTCAACACCAGCCGGGTCGCCTTCGCCGGCGCCTACCACGGCTGGGGCTTCCACGAGGACGGTGCGCTCTCGGGTCGCAAGGCCGCCGAGCACCTCGGTGGCCGCTGGACGCGCACCGAGCACCCCCAGCCGGCGCCGACCCCGCGCATCTACTCCACGGTGATCAAGCACGCCCGGGTCGAGCCGGTGCGCAACATCTTCGCCTACAACAGCCACACCTGGCTGGTCGACATCGACGACCTGCCTCGCTACCGGGGCATCCTCGCGCCGCTGCTGCGCCGGCTCGCCTCGTTCGAGGCCCGCGACCACGTCGGCGACCCCGACCGCACGCTGCGGCAGAACATCGACGCCTTCCTGGCCGAGCACGACATCGACGTGCAGGGCGGACGGATCCAGATGCTGGCGCACCCGCGCACGCTCGGCTACGTCTTCAACCCGATCTCGGTGTTCTGGTGCCACCGGCCCGACGGCGACCTCGCCGCGGTCGTCGTCGAGGTGCACAACACGTACGGCGGCCGCCACGCCTACCTGGTGCGCCCCGACCAGCACGGCCGCTCGACGGTCGACAAGGAGCTCTACGTCTCCCCCTTCAACGACACCTCCGGCGCCTACCACGTCGCCGTCCCGCTGCCCGGCGAGACGGTCAAGGTCGGAGTGACGCTGCACCGCGAGGGACGCCCGCCGTTCACCGCGACGCTCGCCGGCACCGCCGGACCTGCCGACGCCCGCAACGTGCTCCGCACGTCGCTGCGCACCCCGTTGGCACCCCTGCTGGGGATGGTCCGGATCAAGTACCAGGGCATCAAGCTGTGGCTGCGTGGACTCAAGGTCCAGCCGCGGCCCGACCGAGGAGAAACCCCATGACCGCGATCACCCCGCCCACCGGACGCATCGACGTCCTGCGCTGGCCGGACCTCGCGCCGATGCGCGCGTCCGCCCGCAGCCACGTCGAGTCCACCATCGCGAAGGCGTTGTTCCACGGTGCCGTACGCCGGCTGCCGGTGCGCGTCGAGTTCGACGACGGCACCGTCTGGGGCGCCGGCATGCCGGGCAGCCCGAGCATGCAGATCCACCGCCCCGACGAGTTCTTCCGCCGGATCGGTGCCGGCAAGCTGATCGGCTTCGGCGAGTCCTACATGGTCGGCGACTGGGACGCCACCGACCTCGGCGGCTTCCTCACCGAGCTCAGCCGGCAGATCGCCACCCTGGTCCCCGAGCCCCTGCAGAAGCTGCGTGCGCTCGTCGTCGCCCGGCACCCCGAGGCCGAGCGCGGCGTCGAGGAGAACACCCGCGACAACATCGCGCGCCACTACGACCTGTCCAACGACATGTTCGCGACGTTCCTCGACGAGACGATGACCTACAGCTCCGCGCTGTACGTCGACCCGTTGCCGACGGTGCGCTCGACCACCACGCGCGCCACCGTCGCGAAGGCGCCTGCCCCCGGCAGCCCGACCATGGCCGACCTGCCCGCCGCCCAGCGACGCAAGCTCAACCGGCTGCTCGACCAGGCCGGCGTCGGCGAGGGCTCACGGGTGCTCGAGATCGGCACCGGCTGGGGCGAGCTGTGCATCCTCGCCGCCGGCCGCGGCGCCACCGTGCGCTCGGTGACGCTCTCGTCGGAGCAGAAGGCACTCGCCGAGGAGCGCGTCGCCGCGGCCGGTCTCAGCGACCGGGTCACGATCGACCTGCTCGACTACCGCGCGGTCGACGGCGAGTACGACGCCGTCGTGAGCGTCGAGATGATCGAGGCGGTCGGCTACGAGTTCTGGCCGGCGTACTTCGAGAAGATCGACTCGCTGCTCGCCCCCGGCGGCAAGGCCTCGATCCAGGCGATCACGATGCCCCACGACCGGATGCTGGCCACCCGCAACACCTACACGTGGGTGCACAAGTACATCTTCCCCGGCGGCTTCCTGCCCTCGGTCGAGGCGATCGACGAGGTCACCCGCCAGCGCACCTCGATGCGGATCACCGACCGGCTGTCGATGGGCCTGCACTACGCCGAGACGCTGCGGCTGTGGGACCAGCGGTTCCTCGCCCAGCACGAGAAGGTGCACGCGCTCGGCTTCGACACCGTCTTCGACCGGATGTGGCACTTCTACCTCGAGTACAGCCGGGCAGGATTCGCCTCCGAGTACATCGACGTCCAGCAGATCACCTTCGCCCGGGGGCACTCATGACCACGACCGAGACCCGGCCCCTCGGCACGACCACCGGCCAGGGTGCCGCGCAGCGGCTCGAGGCTGCACTCCGCCCGTTCGTCGGCGGCGACCTGCCGGTGCGGCTGACCGCCTGGGACGGCTCCGTCGCCGGTCCCGACGGCGCCCCCGCCGTACGCCTCAACACGCCTGACGTGCTGCGCCGGCTGCTCTGGCACCCGGGCGAGCTCGGGGCGGCGCAGGCCTACGTCACCGGCGAGATCGACATCGAGGGTGACCTCGACGCCGCGCTCACCCACGTCTGGGACGTGGTCCGCGAGCGCCGGCTCAGCGAGATCCGGCCGACCCCGTCGACCGTCGCCACGCTGCTGCGCACCGCGCGCGAGCTCGGCGGCCTCGGCCTGCCGGCGTCGCCGCCGAAGACCCAGGCCCGGATCAAGGGCCGGCTGCACAGCCTGGCCCGCGACCGGAAGTCGATCAGCCACCACTACGACCTCTCCAACGAGTTCTACTCGCTGATCCTCGACCCGCACATGGCGTACTCCTCGGGCTACTACGAGCGTCCCGACATGACGTGCGAGGAGGCGCAGACCGCCAAGCTCGACCTGGTCTGCCGCAAGATCGGGCTCCAGCCCGGCGACCGGTTCCTCGACGTCGGCTGCGGCTGGGGCTCGCTGAGCCTGCATGCTGCGGAACACTTCGGCGCCCAGGTCACCGGCGTCACGATCGCTGCGGAGCAGAAGAGGTTCATCGACGACCGGATCGCCGAACGCGGTCTGGGTGATCGCGTCCAGATCCGGCTCCAGGACTACCGCGACGTCACCGACGGCCCGTACGACGCCGTCGCCTCGATCGAGATGGGCGAGCACGTCGGCCAGGCCAACTACCCGACCTACGTCGAGGTGCTGCGCCGCAACGTCAAGCCGCAGGGACGCGTGCTGATCCAGCAGATGTCGCGCCGCGGACGGCACCCCGGTGGAGGCCCGTTCATCGAGTCGTTCATCGCCCCGGACATGCACATGCGGCCCGTAGGTGAGACCGTGGAGCTGATCGAGGCCGGCGGACTGGAGGTGCGTGACGTGCACATGATGCGTGAGCACTACGTCGACACCGTCCGCGACTGGCTGGTCAACTTCGAGGCCCACCAGGACCGGCTCCGTGAGCTCCTCGGCGAGGAGGCGCTGCGCGTGTGGCGGCTCTACCTCGTCGGCGGCGCGATGGCGTTCCGCGACGGCCGCATGGGTGTCGACCAGATCCTCTCGGTCCGCAACGACGACGCCGGGCACTCGGGAATGCCGGCCACTCGCACGTGGTAGCGCCGCGCCCGCCGGCGAGCGCCGTCGGCGAGCGTCGTCCAGCGCGTGCGATGGCAAGGCGCCGGAGGGAAGGCGTGGCAGCGCCACGTCGCGAACGGCAACGCAGCCAGCGTGCGTGATGGGCGGCACGTGCAGGCGAGCGCCGGCGGTCGCGTGGTAGCGTCGGCGCCACGGCGCTGGCGGTCGTCGTGCTGATGGGGCTGACCGCTCTCGCTGCCCGTCGTACGGGACGCTGGGCCGTCGTCGACGTCACCTGGGGACTCGGCTTCCTGCTGGTCGCCGTGATCGCGGTCGTGCTCGGTGACGGCGACGTGCTGCGCCGCGGCATCCTGCTCGGCCTGGTGGCCGCTTGGTCGCTGCGGCTCGCTTCGCACATCCTGCGTCGTGCCGGCGGCAAGGAGGACCCGCGCTACGAGGAGCTCAAGGCCAACGGCAAGAGCTTCCTCCGACAGGTGCTGCTGCCGCAGGGGCTGGCGATCTTCTTCGTCTCGCTCCCGGTGCAGGTGGCCGTCAGCTCCGACCGCTCGGTCGGCTGGCTGGCCTGGGTCGGCGTCGCGGTCTGGCTGCTCGGCCTCGCGTTCGAGGCGATCGGCGACGCCCAGCTCAAGGACTTCAAGGCCGACCCGGCCAACAAGGGCAAGGTGATGGACCGCGGCCTGTGGGCCTTCACCCGGCACCCGAACTACTTCGGTGACGCCTGCATCTGGTGGGGCATCTACCTGGTCGCGGCCGACTCCGGCCTGGCCGGCGCCGCCACCATCCTCTCCCCGGTCGCGATGACCTACTTCCTGATCTTCGCCACCGGCGCCAAGCTGCTGGAGAAGACGATGATGCAGCGCGAGGGCTACCCGGCGTACGCCGAGCGCACCAGCATGTTCTTCCCGCTGCCGCCGAAGAAGCAGGGCACCCGCAGAGGCTGACGTCCCAGTCCGCGGTGCTTTGATGGGGTGGTGCGGCTGGATCCCCTCTGCGACGTCACCTGGAGCTACGACCTGATCCGGTCCGTCGAGCCCTCCGAACGGGGCGACGGTCTCCTGTTCGGTCGAGGTGAGGCCACCTTCACCGGCAGCCTGGCCGGGCACGCCCAGTGGTCGAACTCCCCGCGGCTGCGCGGCACCTGGGCCTTCCCGAACGCCCACGGCGTGCTCGACATGGAGCAGGGCGGGCAGGTGCTCTTCACGCTCACCGGGATGTCGTCCCTGTCCGACGGCAGCGGCATCCATGTGCTCACGTTCCAGACCGACGCCACGGAGCACCTCTGGCTGAACGACGTGTTCGCCCTTGGCGAGGGCACCATCGACGCCGACCGCGGTGTGCTGGAGATGCGCTACTACCGGTGCGCGGTCGACCACCGGCCGGAGGTCCCTACCGGCGACGCGCCAGGGTGACCCCGTCGGCGACCGGCAGCAGGCACACCGTGATCCGCTCGTCGTCGGCCAGCTTGAGGTTGAGCGCCTGCAGCGCCTTCGTGTCCTCGTCGTCGGCGTCCTCGTCGAGCACGTCGCCGCCCCACAGCATGTTGTCGAGCGCGATCAGGCCGCCGGGCCGGATCAGCCGCAGCAACCGCTCGTAGTAGCCGTCGTACCCGGACTTGTCGGCGTCGACGAACCCGAAGTCGTAGGTGCCCTCCTCGCCGTCCGCGAGCAGCCGGTCGAGAGTCTCCGCGGCGGGCGCGATGTGGAGGTCGATCTTGGCGGCGACGCCTGCCTCGTCCCAGTACCTCTGCGCCATCGAGGTCCACTCCTCCGAGACGTCGCAGCACACGAGGTGCCCGTCGTCGGGCAGCGCGAGGGCCACAGCGGTGGAGGAGTAGCCGGTGAACGTGCCGACCTCGATGCACCGGCGAGCCCCGATCAGCTCCACCAGCAGCGCGAGGAACGCACCCTGCTCGGGCGCGACCTGCATGCCGTGTCGCGGGATCCCGGCGGTCTCCTCACGCAGCCGCGCGAGGACGTCGGGCTCGCGGGTGCCGTGGGCGACGACGTACGCCGCGAGGTCGTCGGAGATGCCCATCGTCTTGTTCGCCATGCCGCCGACTCTAGACGCGGGCGAGGTGCCCGGAATCTGGCGCCGGACGTGCTGTTCTGGACCGGTGAGCGAACAGGACCTCGACCTCGAGCTGTCGCGGCGCCGTACGGCGAAGGGTGAGAACCGGCTGCCCCCGGCGGCAGCCGTCGTCGTGGCCCTGGTCGTCTACGCCCTGCTCCCGACGTCCCTGCTGTTCACCGCACGAATGGTGATCCCGGGCCTCGAGGTGCTGCTGCTGATCGCGCTCGTGGTCACCAACCCGCGCCGGATCACGCGGCAGACCGCGTGGTCGCGAGCCGCGTCGGCCGCGCTCGCCGTGGTCGTGATCGGCACGAACCTGGTGTCGCTGGGACTGCTCATCTCGACGCTGTCGAGCACCACCGAGAGCGGCCAGCACCTGCTCCTCGGCGCGATGCAGATCTGGGTCACCAACGTGATCGGGTTCGCGCTCCTGTACTGGGAGATGGACCGCGGCGGCCCGGTCGCCCGCCGTACCCTCCGTCGCGACAAGCTGCCCGCCGCCGACTGGCGCTTCTCGCAGGACGAGGACGACGACACGGTCGCCGAGGTCAGCCGCGACTCCAGCAAGGCCTCCGGCTGGGTGCCGATCTTCGTCGACTACCTCTTCATGTCGGTCACCAACTCCAGCGCGTTCAGCCCGACCGACACCATGCCGCTCACCAGCCGGGCGAAGATGCTGATGGCCGTGCAGGCGACGTCCGCCCTGCTGATCTCGCTGCTCCTGGTGGCCCACGCCGTCGGCTCCCTCGGCGGCGGCGGCGGCGGTTGAGGACGTCGCGCCAACGGACGGCGGTTGAGGAGGTCGCGCCAACGGGCAGCGGTTGAGGAGGTCGCGCCAACGGACGGCGGTTGAGGAGGTTGCGCCAACGGACGGCGGTTGAGGAGGTTGCGCAGCAACCGTCTCGAAACCCCGGTGGGTACGCTCGACCAGCATGGAAGAGCTCAAGGCCCGCCGCGTCGTCGACCGCCTGCGTGAACGCGGCACGAACGCCGAACTCGCCCGCGTCGGCGTGCACCAGTTCGGCGTCACGATCAAGCTGCCCGACGGCCGCGAGGCGACCTGGGACTCCGACGGCACGGCCTCGCTCGAGGCGCAGGTGATGCGCAACGGCATGCTGGTCGGCTTCGTCCCCGAGATCGAGGGTTCCGCGGACTTCACCGAGGAGCAGATCATCGACACGATCCGGCGCACCGACTACGACAAGCCGATCGCCGTCCAGCGCACGACCACTCCCCCGCCGACCGAGGCGCTCCCCGTGAAGGGCGGCTTGTTCCGCCGGTTCATGGACGGCTTCCGCTACCGCTGAGGAGCGAGATGGACACCTGGCTGACCCGCACCCTGGGCATCGACGTACCCCTCGTCCAGGCTCCGATGGCCGGCGTCAGCGGAGGCCTGCTGGCCGGCGCCGTGTCCGCGGCAGGCGGCCTCGGCATGATCGGGGTCGGGCCTGGACGGCCCGGGTACGTCGAGGAGCAGGCGGCCGTGGCCGGGGCTTCGGGTCGCCCGTACGGCGTCGGTCTGCTCGCCTGGGCCATCGAGCAGGACCCGGCACCCCTGGAGGCGACCCTCGCGTCGGATGCCACGCTGGTCTCGGTCAGCTACGGCAACCTCGAGGAACCGCTGCGGCGGCTCAAGGCGGCGGGCAAGGTCGTGACGACCCAGGTCGGCAACCTCGACGAGGCCCTGCGGGCCGAGGCGCTCGGCGTGGACGTGATCGTCGCGCGCGGGCGCGAGGCCGGCGGCCACGGCCGTGACGACGTCAGCACCCTGCCGTTGCTCCAGCTGGTCCTCGAGCATGTGAACGTCCCCGTCCTGGCCGCTGGCGGCATCTCGAACGCGGCCGGCCTGGCCGCCGTCCTCGCCGCCGGCGCCGCAGGTGCGTGGGTCGGGACTGCCTTCCTGTGCTGCCGGGAGAGCGCCTTCCCTGCTGCCTCCCGGGCCAGGCTGATCGCGGCCGACGACACCGCAACGGCCTACGGTCGGGTCTTCGACGTCGCCCAACGAGCCGCGTGGCCACCGGAGTACGGCGGCCGCGCGCTGCGCAACCGGTTCTTCGACACGTGGGTCGGTCGCGAGGACGAGCTGGCCGCGGACCCCGACGCGCTGGACGAGTACGCCGACGCCCAACGACGCGGCGACTTCGACGTGGCCGTCGTCTACACCGGACAGGGCGCAGCACTCCTCCGGTCGGAGACCGCGGCGGCCGAGGTGGTCGCCGGGTTCGCGGATGGGTGAGTCCCCCGACCTCACCCCGGATGGTCGCTACCTCGTGATCAACGGCCGCCGGTGGCGAGCCACGGACCCAGCGATCCCCGACGCCAGACGTGACGAGCTCACCCGCGTGCTGATGGCCTGGCGCCGCGACGTACGCCGCACCAAGGGCACCGACGAGGAGCCGACCTCGCGCGCCGGCGTCCAGGCCGCCAAGGTCGCCCTCGGCGAGCGCGGCACACCCTGGTGGGAGCAGTCCGACGACGAGCGCCGAGCCCGCTGGTCCACCGAGGTGCCAGGACCTGACGCGGCAACCTCGTCGCACGGAACATGACAGTCTTCGACTGATGAGGCCGCTTGGGATCTAGAGTCGGCAGGGTGACGCGGCTCCCTGTCCTGGAACCAGAAGAGCAGCGCATCCTCGGCAGCTTGCTGGAGAAGCAGTCCACAGTGCCGGCGTCATATCCCCTCTCGGCCAACGCGTTGCGGGTTGCCTGCAACCAGACCAGCAGCCGCGAGCCGGTCGTCGAGTACGACGATCATCTGGTCGCGCACACCACGCGAGCGCTGAAGGAGCGGGGGCTGCTGCGGATCGTGTGGTCCGACACCGGGCGGCGGACGCTGAAGTATCACCAGGTCCTCGACGAGGCACTCGAGCTCGAGCTGGACGAGCGCGCCCTTGTGACCGTGCTGTTGCTGCGTGGTGCGCAGACACCCGGCGAGCTGCGCACCCGCACCGAGCGGCTGCATCCCTTTGCGGACCGAGGACAGGTGGAGGCATGCCTGAGCCGAATGGCTGATCGGGCAGATCCACTGGTGCGGGAGCTGGAACGGCAGGCCGGGCAGCACGACCGGCGCTGGGTCCACCTGCTCGGACCGGTAGCGCAGGAGGTGGCATCCGCGGGAGTCGTCGCCGATCGGGACGCGGTGATCGCTGGTGGTGCGGACGCGCGCGACACCCGCGTGCGGTCGTCGTACGACGCCGTGGCCGCTGCCTACGCCGAGAGCCTTGTTGACGAGCTGAGCAACTTGCCGTTCGAGACCTGGTTGCTGAACCGAGTGCTGGCTCATTCCGTCGGGCGTCCTGTCGTCGAGGTGGGCTGCGGCCCGGGGCACATCACGGCGTACCTGGCCGACGGAGGCGCCGAGGCGACGGGGATCGATCTCTCGCCGGCGATGGTGAGCGAGGCGCGTCGACGCTTCCCGGGCGCGAGCTTCGAGGTTGGTGACTTGCGACGACTTGGCCGGCCCGCAGCGAGCCCAGGCTGGGCAGCAGTTCTGGGGTGGTACGCGCTGGTCCATCTCGCGCCCTCGGAGCTACCCGAGGCGGTCGCGGCTCTGACCCGACCTCTCGCCCCCGGAGGATGGTTGGTCCTCGGCCTGCACGCCGGCGATGAGGTCCGCCACGTCGACGAGTGGTTCGACCACGACGTCGACCTCGATTTCATTCTGCACGAGCCGCGGTCGGTGGTCCGGGTCGTGGAGGCCGCCGGTTTGGTCGACGTCGAGTGGTACCTGCGTGGGCCTGCGACGAAAAGAGGTGAGACGACTCAGCGCCTGTACGTCATCGGTCGCAGACCGACTGATGCGGAATGACGCGCTCGTTCCACCCCAGTGGGGAGGCGGTCGTCGCGACAGGCACGCGCGTTGACAGACGAGCATTGCTGCCCGCTGCGGTCGCGTCGCCGGGCCAGGACCAGCACCGCATGACCGTACGCTTGCGGCGGGAGGACAACACAAGGGTCACCTCACCTAGCCCTGCGCTGACCAAGTGGAGCAGGAGCAGCACGGTCCGCGACGGCGAGGCCGGAGACGGCTTAGGTGGCAGTTCTGGTCACATTCAATGGCGATGGCACGGATGTCTGGAGAAGCAGTAGCGATGAACACCAAGCTCGTTGCCGTTGTCCTTGTTGTGGCGCTCATCCTCACCGGTTTTGGCACCGGCCTAGCGGTCCTGCTCAGCAGATAGGTCGACCCGACGGCACCGTCGGAGATCGAGTTGTCCTGCTAGGCGGCTGCAAGACGCGGGCTCGCAGGCGCATGGATCGCGGCTACCGGACCGCCGCTATCAGCGGCAGGTGCCTACGGGCAGGGCAGCGCACTAGGCGACTCTGTGTGCGTCTCCGCTTACGCCGCTTTCCGCGGGACTCCTCGCTGAATTCATTGGTTCGGCGAAGCCAGAAGGCAGCGACATGATCCTTGACGCACTGGTGGCGAAAAGGACGCAACCGGTCAGCATGTCGATGCGCTAGGACCCAAGCCCTCAGGTCGTGAGACGCATCTCGCGTCGGCGTAATGTCAACGGCCGAGGGCGACCGATGGTGGAGCAAGCGTCACTCGTCTGGGTGGCGTAGTTCGTGCAACTGTGCGCGCAGGTCCTCGGCGTCGCGGCGCGCGGCCTGCCACGGTTGGAGTGACAGGCGACGGTGTCGGCACGCGCGGAGCGTGCCACAGGGCGAGATGCGAGACAGCTACGCCTGTCTCTTTGACACCGCGGTGCCAGGGTCCGCGTGGTGAATGCTCGTCTGGACCCGCCGAGCACCTGCATCAGTTGCTTGTTTGCCCAGGCCTTGCGCCGGCGGTGCGACGTGCAAAGCGTCGTACAGCGAGACGCGGGTTGGGTCCTAGGACGGATCGGAACGCGAACGCCGAAGACATCGCGCCGGGAGACTCACTGCGGATGGACGTGGCCCAGGTGCGCGATGAACTCCGGGTGCGGGTGGTAGTCGCCGATGTGCAGGGTGACCAGGCTCCCGGTCGGCACCATGGTGCCGGCTGCGGGATTCTGCCCGACGATGACCCCGTCGAGCAGCTGTCCGGAGACGTCTGTCATCTGTGTCGGGCCGTCATCCTGTGGAGTCAGGCCCGCCTTGGTGATCAGCGCATGGCCGATGTGAGGTAGTCGCGCGCCGGCGCCGAGCACGTCGGGGACGGCGACCACCGTCGTTGCCGAGACGGGTGTCGGAAGTGGGCTCGGGATGACGGTCTTCGGGTACGTCGTCCCTTCCTGGGCGGCGAAGTCGCTGGGCAGCTGTGCGTCCTTGGGATTGCGGATGGCGTTGCTGGCACAGCTGGCGATCAGGTCGAGGTCGTCCTGGGCGCTGGTGCTGGCCGCCAGGATGACGTCACGGCCGACGCCGGTCGAGGGGTCGAATCGTGAGGGGTTGTCGAGGATGTACTGCAGCTGGTTCAGCTGGTCCAGGCGGGTGCTGCGCTGCTTGGCGCAGAAGGTCAGCACGTCCTCCGCGTGCTGCACCTCCACGGAGGTCGGCGGCGTCGGACCCTTCGCGATCGTGATCGGCGCGAGGGTCACCTGGTAGGGGATGGCGACATCCTTGGGCTGGTCCTTGAACGACTTGAGGAAGATGTTCGCGTTGTCGAGCAGCTGCATGGGGTCGGTCGGGTCGTTGATCTGCAGGTCGACCGGGCCACCCTCGTGGTGCATGCTCACGAATGAGCTCGCCTGGAACTTCGACTGCAGCTCCTGGAACTTCACCTGCGCATCCGCGCTGAACAGACCGTAGGACCCGTGCAGCTCCGACGAGATCGACTCCGTGTCGCTCTGGCTGCGGGTGTCGACCTTGAGGACACCCACGAAGAGGCCGCCCCGTGATACACCGCGCACGAACGTGTTGCCGAAGCGCGGCTCGAATTCGTCGTGGTGCGGCGCGAGCTCGGACGCGTCCGCCGTCAGGGCGGGGTCATTGATGTTGAGGAATTCCAGCTCCACCACCGCCGTGACGGACATAAAGAGCGAGCTGGACTGCACGGAGCACCGTTTGGCGAAGTCGAAGCGGGCCTTCACACCCGCACCGAAGGCGACCGAGCCGTAGCTCGCCTCGGCATCGATGCCCAGCGTGCGCTCCAGATCGGCCGTCGACCTGACCCGTTCGATGCTGAAGTCGACGATGGCGCCCGCGGCCTCCCCCGGCGCGACGTGTGCATCGTCCACCACCTTCGCCATGGGACTGCCCGAGAGGAGATCGACGCCGATCCCGAAGTCGTACCCGCGCTGCCACGGCACCAGTGCCTGCCGGATGGACGTCATTGCGTGCTCCCTTCGCGGGGCGGTCCTGGACCTACCTAGAAGTAGAACACCGAAAGACCGGAACGGAAATGCGAGGCAGACCAGTTCCGCCTTGGTCGATGTCAGGCTGGGGTCCACTTCCCACGGATGCGCGACGGCCGCGTCGCGAGTACGTTGACTCGTACCGTCGGTAGGCAGCGGCGGTTTCTCGGAGGGAGTCACACGGGGGACCGCAGACGCGTCCCGCCCCACCGGGTCCCTTCGAACGGGAGGGAGCCGGGATGCACGACATCGCTCGTCATGGCTGCCACGTGTCGGTGGGTCCTGGGGCACTTCCCCTGAGCGGCCGCGGGCGCACAGCTCATCACCGTTCCGGGCATCGCCGCCTGGCTCGTGGTCTGGTCGCCGGGGGGGCTGACTGTGGCTGACGCGGGACTCGAAGACCTGGGGGCCCGGGTCATCGCGATCGCCCAGGCGCTCGCGAGCGGCAAGGACCCGAGCACCGACCAGCTCAAGAGCCTGCTGCCGGCCCAGGTCGCCGACCCGCTCCACGACACGCAGGGCGCAATCGAGGCAGCGGCCAACGGCCTGGGACAGCGGGCCGAGGACCAGCTTGCTGCGGTGCAGGCTGCGAGAGCCGCTGCGGTGCGGGCCGCCGAGACCCAGCTGAAGCAGGCCATGGCCGAGCTCCAGCAGCGTCTCGACCAGGCCACCGCGGACGCCGACCGCGCGGTCGCCGCGGCGCAGGCCGGTCTCGATCAGGCCCGGGCGACAAGTGAGCAGGCGCTCCAGGCGGCCACCGACACCCGGGACGCCGCCGTCCAGCAGGCCGAGGCGCTCAGGGCGCAAGCGCAGGCGGCGTTCGATCAGGGCGCCGCCCAGGCGCAGCAGCTCGCGGACCAGGCCAAGCAGGCGGCCGAGAAGCTCGTCGCGGATGCCGAGCAGGCGGTGCAGGATGCCGCGGCCCAGGTGGCCTCGGCAGCGCAGGATGCCCAGCAGGCGGTGGACGACGCTCTCGGCGCAGCAGCACAGCTCCCGGACCAGGCGGTCGCCCTTGGAAAGGACACGTTGGACCGGCTCGAGGGAGCGCTGAAGTGGCCCTCGGGCATCCTCTCGCTCCTCGCCAAGGTGCTGATCTGGGTGAAGAAGGAGTGCTTCGGCGACGTCGAGAACCTCCAGGTCGTCTGGCACGAGCCCGCCGATGGCCCGATGGGGCTGGGCCTCCAGTGGCTGGAAGGCGCCACCATGCTGCGCCTGGTCTACCGCCCCGCGGTGCCGCCCGCGGTCGGCGCGGGCACCCTGCTCGTCGAGTCCACGGGCGCCGACACGGTGACGTTCGGGTCGGCCGGCAAGATCTCCGTGACGTTCACGGGCAAGCCCGACCAGCACATTGTGGTCGGGAAGGGCGCGCCCGCTCCGCAAGCCGGCGCCGGCGACCTCTCGCTGGCGGTCGCATTCGACGCCTTGCAGTTCACTAAGGGGTTTGGGCCGCTCACCGCGCGGCTCGACAAGCCCACGATCACGGCCACCCTCAGCCGCGCGGAGGCTTGGACCTACGACGTCACGCTGGCGCTCCCGACGTACGGCGCCAGCCTGCGGCTCTCCGACCTGCTCGACCAGGCGGGGCTCGCCCTCCCGATCACCGTCCCCTCGATCGACGAGTTGAGGTCTCTCAGCCTGGGGGTCGCCGACGGACGCTTCTCCGCGCACGAAGGGGCATCAGCATGAGCAAGCCGTTCGACGCCGCCATCGACGTGCAGTTCACGCCGCCGCCGTCCGACCTCGGCGGCGCGCTGGCCGCACTCCAGCAGGCCGCCGCCGAGGTAACCATCCCGCTCGTCGTGGTCCGGCTCGACGCGTCGATGGGGATGACACTGCCGGGCGTGACCGCCTCTGCCGAGCACTTCGGCGCCGGGATCTCCCTGGACTTCCGGCCGGACCGTCGCGGCGCGCTGTTGGGCGGGTTCCTCGACCTGGTGGGACCCGAGGTGTACGGCCCGCGGTCCATCACGCTCGCCCTCGCCCCTCCGCTCCCGGGAGGCGGCAGGATCGAGCAGGTCAGCCCGACCCGCTACCGCGGCGCGATCGGCGTGGACCTCGGCGTCGTCGTGGTGGCCGGGTTCGCCTCCCTGGACCTCGGCGACCCGCTGTCGATCGCCGCCGTCCTGTCGGGGACGTTCCGCCCGCCCATCCAGCTGTCCTTCGGTTTCACCCTCGTCGGGGTCGGCGGCGTGGTGGGTATCAACCGCCGCGTCGACCGCGACGGGCTCTCCGCCGCGCTCTCCAGCGGTGAGCTCGGGAACATGCTCTTTCCTTCGGATCCGGTCGGTCAGGCCGACCAAATCCTGCCGGCGCTGGACCGCTGCTTCCCCGTGTCGAAGGACGACTTCTTCGCAGGTCCGATGCTCAAGCTCGGCTGGGGCACGCCCACCCTCGTCTCCGCGACCCTCGCGATCATCGTCGGCACCGGCGGCGTGGTCATCATCGGACAGGTGCGGCTTTCACTGCCCTGCGAGGACGCCCCCTTCGCGCTCTTCAACGTGATCGTGATGGGCATCATCAACGCAGAGGGCGTCTCCATCGACGGCAGCCTCGTCAATTCACGCATCGGCCCGATCACCCTCGACGGCGACGCCCGCTTCCGGCTGACCAGCGGCCCGCAGGGCACGATGGCACTCAGCGTCGGCGGCTTCCACCCGCACTACACGCCACCGCCGGGCATGTCGGGCATGAAGCGCCTGTCCGCCGAGCTCTCGCCGCTGCCGTTCGCCAGCATGCGGATGGAGGGCTACACCGCGCTGACCACCGACAGCGCCCAGCTCGGGGGCGCGGTGTTTCTACGGGCCGACCTCGAGGTCGCCGCGGTGGACGGGCACGCGTCGTTCGACGCCATCATCTTCTTCGCGCCGTTCCACTTCCGGGCAGACTTCCACGCCTCGCTCAGCCTGTCGGTGTGTGGCGAACGTGTTGCCGGGATCAGCGTGGACGCCGACTTCAGCGGGCCGGGCCACTGGGAGCTGAACGGCTCGCTCACCATCGAGATCCTCTGGTGGGACGTTGATGTCGACCTGCACCTCGACTGGGGCGACCCCCTGCCCGAGCTCCAGGCGACGGACAATCCGCTCGACCTGGTGGTCCAGCAGCTGCGTCTCCGCGAGAACTGGAGCGTCGCCTCCGACACCGCCGCCCAGCGGATGCTCGTGATGGGTGACGCCATCCCGGGCGCCAACGTGCCCATGTCACCCCTCGGTGCGCTGCGAGCGGCACAGATGGCCGCGCCCCTGAGGTACCAGTTCAGCCGGCTCGGCGGGCGTCCGCTCGCCGAGCCCGTCACCGTCGAGGTGTCCAGTGCGCAGGGCGCGATCACAGGCAGCGTCGACGCCGGTTTCCCCCGGGGCCTCTACGACGAGCTGCACGAGGACTCGCTCAGCCCGGCGGGATCGCTGCTGCAGGCGCAGTCCGGTGTGCTCGTCGGCGACGCGACGCTGACGGTCAATGACCCCGTCACGAAGCCGCTCGACTTCGAGGACGCCGTGCTTGACCCGCAGCGCGGCCTCGAGGCGTTGGAGCGGAGCTCGATCCGCGACGACGCGGTCTTCATGTACGCCGTGTCGGCCGGTGCTGCGGCCCGGCGCCGCGACACGGTGGAGCCGGCCCTGTCGTTGCCGCACTTCGTGCTGCCGGAGGTGGCCCGTGTCTGAGCTCGGCGCCACCACCTTCGCCTCCTCGGTCCGTAGCAACCGGGTCGGCGCCGCAGGCGCGCTGGCACCCGACGGCCTGCCCCGTCTCGTCGTCGACGTGAGCCTGACCGTCACCCAGACCACCAAGTCCGGCGCCGTCGAGGCCCATGACGCCGCAGCCCAAGTCGAGCTGCTCGGCCCCGGCGACGTGCTGGGCATCGCGCCCGCCGAGGTGCTGCGGGTCTTCCCCAACGCCGGCGAGCACGCGGCCGAGCCCAACTACCTCGCCTCGATCGAGTTCGACAGCCCCGAGCTGCCCTGGTTGGTCTCGCTCGGCACCGGCGACCGCGCGCGGCCATGGATCGCGCTGGTCGTGGTGAGCGACAGCTCCGCGCGGGTCAGCGAGCAGACCGGCTCGCTGCTCCCCTGGCTCGTGGCCGACACCGCCGAGCTGCCACCCCCGGCCGAGCTGTGGGCATGGGCCCACGCCCACGCGCAGGGCGATGCCTCCCTGGAAACGCCGGCACCCGGCGACGGGCGCCGTACGCTTTCCCGCCTGCTGTGCCCGACCCGGCTGCAACCCGGCACGGCGTACGTCGCCGCGGTCGTCCCGACCTACCAGGCGGGCGTGCTCGCGGCGATGCGCCAGAACCCCGGCAACGCCGGCGACCAGGCGTCCTGGGCGCAGGACCAGGGCACGGTCCAGCTGCCGATGTACCACCACTGGCGGTTCGTGACCGGCGCCTCCGGCGACTTCGAGGAGCTGGCCCGGCAGCTCAAGGCGATCGACGCGTCGGACGTCGAAGGGCTCGGGCGCATCGACCTGCGACTCGCCCTGGGCGGACTGGACGAGGTGCCGCCCCGCGACCTCGACCCGGTGCACACCCTGCTGGTCAGCCCGGAGGAGGACGCGGCGAGGGATGCCGAGGTGCCGCAGCTGGACGGCGACGTGGCGACCGTGCTCCAGACGGCCGTCGACGCCTCGCCGGACGACGACGCCCGCGTCGTACGCCCGCCGAGATACGGGCAGTGGCCCGCCGGCGACAACGCTGTGCGCGGTGGACCGGACTGGTACGCGGAGCTCAACCTGGTGCCGCACCACCGGGTGATCGCGCGGCTCGGCGCCGACCTGGTGCGGACCCAGCAGGAGGAGCTGGTCGCCGAGGCCCGGCGGCAGCTCGGCGAGTACCGCGCCGCCCGCCGCATCCGCGACCTGCTGCGGCTCGGTGAGATGACGGCGACCCGGCTCCACGAGCGGAGCGTGGCGGCGGTGCCCGACGAGCGACTGGTGACGATGGCCCGGCCGGTCCTGCACACGCTCGTGGCCGGCGCCGACGCGCAGCTGACCGAGATGACGGCGGTCAACGGCTTCGGCACCTCGCTCCTGGCCTCGTCCTTCGCGCGGATCGCCGAGCGGGTCTCCTCGAGGACGGGCGTCCCCGCGGCGCAGATGCGCGCCGACTTCGTCGCCGGCTCGATGAAGGGCGACCTGGTGGCGCTCCCCGTCGCCGAGGCGCGTCCGAAGATCGACGTCGGCCGGGTCAAGGTGGCGTTCGAGCGGGCTGGCCTCCTGGACCAGACCGTCGAAGGGATCCGGGTGGACCAGCTTCTCGCGCTCGCGCCACCGGCCCAGCAGGCGCAGGACCAGCTCGTCACCGCGTTCAGCAACGATCGCATCGACGTGCATGCGGTGCAGGTACAGCCGGCCCCCGCCGTGCCGCAGGAGCAGCCACCCGGCGACGTGCCACCTGACGGGGGCGGCCTGCTCGACCGTCCGCTCCGGCAGCGTGCGGGCCGCATCCGGATCCACGCCGAGCACGACGACCTGGCGGAGGTCCAGCTGCAGCCCGCGGTGGTCCTGCAGCACCTGAGCCCTGGCATCCGTGAGGTCCTCGCCGCGCAGCCGCAGCTGCAGGCCTTCGACGCGAACAACGTGAGGGCGCTCCGCATCCCCCTCCAGCTGCCGGTCGAGATCGCCGACCAGCGCGTCGACGCGGCAGCCCAGGACCGGGTAGGGCTCGCCATCGCCGAGGCGACCACACCCCTGACGCAGGTGGCCGTGCAGCAGGGGCTGCCCGAAGTGGCCCAACGCTTCACCGACCTCGTGGTCGACCAGCACACCGTCGACCTCGCCGCGACCTTCGAGCAGGGCGCCGGCGGGGTCGTGATGCAGCTCGACGCCCGGGACGCCGTGCGCCGCAACCTCGGCCTGCAGGTCTTCGGCCCGGTGCTGCGCGACCAGCTCACCGAGGTGGGCCAGCACCAGTTCGACGAGGTCGTCGCGACGCTGGCCACGCGGCAGGTGAGCGACACCCTGCGCTACCCGGCTGCCCCCGCGAGGGTCACGGTCGACCAGGTCGCGGCACCGTGCCGGGCCGGACTGCGGGCGGAGATGACGTACGCCACCGCCGTCGGGGTGCGGCTGCCCTTCGCCATCGGTCTGGTGCCGTCGCTGGTCCCGATGGGGTTCGTGCCGAGGTTCGACGCGCCCCTCGCCGACCGCCTCCAGCGCGCCCTGAACAAGTGGGTGCTCGCCGGTGCCGATCGGGTGCCGCCCAACACCATCACGGTGGTGATGACCAACCCCGCGTTCGTCGAGGCCTTCAGCGCCGGGGCGAACCACGAGATGGCACGTGAGCTGCTGTGGCGCGACGTACCGTCCGACGCGCGGGGCACGGTGTTCAGCCGGTTCTGGAACACCCCCCTCGACGATGCCGACAAGCTGCTGACGCCCATGCACAAGTGGCGCAAGCCACTCGGGAAGAACGTCGGCACCGGCTCGCCGTACCTCTGCGTCCTCGTCCGCAGCCCGCTCCTGCGCCGCTACCCGAACGCCGTCATCCAGGCCGCGCAAGGGCAGCTGCTCCCCCAGGCGGGCGGCCGGAACTTCGAGCCCGACCCCGCGACGTTCAGGACGCTGATGTTCCAGGGGACCATCTCCCCCGACATCAGCTTCAGCGTCATCGACCTCACCGAGGACGACGTCCGCACGGCGCCGGCGGACAAGCCCTGGTTCCTCCTGCTCGGCGAACCGGTCACCGAGCCGAAGTTCGGGCTGGACACGGCCGCCTCCCCTGAGCATCGTCTGCTCTCGACCTGGCGGGACGCGGCCTGGACCGACGTCACGAGCGGTGCCGTGCTGAGCGTCGGCGACGACAACCTCACGCGTCAGCATGCCCTTGACGGCGTCACCTGGGGCACCGACTCCGCCGCGGTCGCACGGATCCTGCACCAGGACCCGTTCCGACTGGTGCTGCCCGCGGCCGAGTTCCTGGGAATGGAAGGCTGACATGCCTGCACGAGCCTTCGACACCCTGCTGCTGCGCGACGTCGTGGCCCGGCTCGAGGTCCTGCTCCCGCCCGACGTGCACGGACTTGACCTCGGGCTCGGCGCGGACCTTCCCATCGCCCTGCTGCCGGTGCGGCTCGAGGCGCGGTTCAGCACACCCACCCCCGCGGCCGGACGCGTGCTGCGGGTCCGCGTCATCCCGGACGACATCCACGTGCCGGCCCTCGACGACGGCATCACCGAGAAGGAGGCGGCGCTCGCCAACCACTACCGCGACGCCGTGGCCGGCGACGCGGTCGGTGCCTGGCAGGACCTGGTGGCCGGCGTCGGGTCGACGACGTCGCGGGTGCTGCGCGCGGCGTGGCTCGCCCAGCAGGCTGCTGCGGGTCCGGTCGCCGCCCGGGCATCCATACCCCTGACCGCGCGCGGCCTTCCGGACCGATGGTTCGTCAGCGCCTACAGCGGCGACCAGGTGGTCGCGTCAGTCACCTCCGCCGACGTCCGGCCGGACCTGACCGTCGATCCCAGGTCGAGCGCCGACGCCGCCGCCTGGCTGACCGACTTCGGCGCGGCAGTGGAGGCAGGCATGGGGGTCGAGCTCCCCGTCGACGCCGCCCAGATCGATGTCCTCCTCGCCGTCGGTGTCCGCGGGGGCAACGACGGCGCGCGCGACGCCACGGAGCTTGCCGCCCTGCTCGACGCCCACCGCTTCTCCCGCGGGGTCGACCTGCTGCGACCCGGGACGCCGACCAACAACACACCCGCGGTCAAGGCTGCCTGGCGGTCGGCCCCCGACCTCGACGAGACCCGGCGCCGGGAGGTCGACCCGCCGGTCGGCGTGGCGGACGGGACGAACGGGCGCGTGCTGACCAGCGCGCTCGGCATCGCGGCGGACACCGCTGCCGTCAGCCGCCCGCGCGCCGCGGCCGCCACGGACCAAGGCGACGCCCGGGCGATGCTCGACCTGCTGTGGCCGGTCACCGGCGGCGAGCTGCTCGCCGTGATGCTCTCCGACCGTCAGGTCGCCGGGAAGGGCATCGACCAGTCCGTGCAGGACACCGTTCGCGCCCATGCCTCGCGGTACCTCCGGGGCCGCGGCCCACTCCCCAGCGTGCTAGTCGGCCGCCAGCCGTACGGCGTGCTCCCCGCCTCGTCGCTCGAGCACTGGGTGAGCGGCAACGACGGCTCAGTGCTGGAGGGACTGCACCGCCGCCTGCTCACCGGGTGGGCCTTGTGGGAGAGCGACGTGCGGAAGCTGACCAGGCTCGGCGGTGCCGGGGACGACGGCAGGGCCACGGAGCTGATCGCCCGGCTGATGTGTCAGTCGCCGGTCCCGGACGCGTCGGGCTACCAGGCGACCACCGTGCTCCCGCCGAACATGAGTCGCACCTTGCCGTACCTCCCCATCGACGGGCCCCTCGACGCCGACCTCGCGACCGGCATGCTCCAGGTGTCCTGGATCCCGATGCTCTCCGACACCCGTGAGGACGCCGACAAGGTCGGGACCGTGGTCCTGCCGGCGGTCGCGCCCGGCGGCGGCGCACGGCTGGATTCGCTGCGCACCGGCGACGAGCAGTTCTGGCTGGTCCTCACGCAAGCGGTCCACGCCAAGGAGGACCTGCTCTCGCAGCTGGCCCAGCGGGCCCTGCTTCGCTCGGCCGAACGTGCCGCCAGTTGGGTCAGCCGCGAGATCGCGGTCAAGCTCGACCAGCCCGACCTGGCCCTGCAGGTCGCGGCGACGATGGTGAACGACCTCGGCGCGATCAGCGCGAAGAGTGCCTTCGCGCTGACAGTCGGTGAGGTCTTCCCGGGGGCTGCGGTCGCGGCGAACAACCCGACCCTGAGCGAGCTCGTCGCCCAGCCGGAGCTCGTCCGCCAGACCTTCCCCGACCTGCACTTCGAGGTGCCGCCGTCGTCGCCCGAGCACGACGCCGCCGTCCGGGCGGTCGAGCACCTCAAGACCCTCGGCGACGACGAGCTCGAGCTGCTGATGGGCGAGACGCTCGACCTGTTCACCAACCGGTACGACGCCTGGGTCACCTCGCTGGCGACCCGCCGTCTCGACGACCTGCGCACCGCCCGTCCCGACGGTGTCCACCTCGGTGGCTTCGGCTACCTCGTGGACCTCCAGGACGCCGCGGCCGCCCCGGCCGGCGCTGACTTCGTGCACGCACCGTCCCCCGCACAGGCAGCCACCGCCTCCGTGCTGCGTCACGCGGACATCGACGACCGCGCGGCCAGTCTCGACCACTCCGGCACAGCCCGGCGCTTCGACGTGACCTCGGCATCCGTGCGTGTCGCCCGTGGGATCCTGGAGGCGGTGGGTCAGGGCCAACCGCTCTCCGCCGTGCTCGGCTATCGCGTCGAGCGCTTTCTTCAGGACGGCCAGCAGTCGGTGCACATCGACGGCCTCCGCCGCGACTACGGGACCATCGGCGGCGAGCTGCCCGACCCCCAGCACCCGGCCGAGACCATCCCCGCCCATGACGTCGTGGACGGCGTGGCCGTCTGGCGGGCCATCACCCAGCCGAGCGCAGCCCCACCGGCCGCCGACCGCGACCGGGCGACCGCCGCGATCCCGGGGCTGGCCGACCACGTGACCTTCCTCGCCGACGCGTTGAGCGACCTGGTGGTGGCCGAGGGCGTCCACCACCTGGTGACCGGTAACCACACGCGCGCCGGCGCGACGATCACGGCCCTCTCGCGCGGCGTACCGCCCCCGACCGAGCTGCACGTCGTCGACTCCCCCGGTCGGCATCTCGCCGTGCCCGTCCAGCTGCTGATGGCCGTGGACGACCACGTCGTGCCTGCCGGTGCCGGGTGGGATCGCGGCCGGCCGCGCGCGGTGGTGGCGCCCGCCGCCGAACGCCTCGCCCGTGCCGTGCTCCCCGCGCCGGCCGACTGCGGCTTCGTGGTGCAGTGGACCGACCGCTCCGATCCCGACCAGCCGCGCACCGAGCAGGCGACTGTCGGCCTGGACGACCTGGGCCTGTGCGCGCTCGACGTCCTCGCCGAGGCCGGCGCCGACGACGACCAGTCGTCGCTCGCGTCGCGGGTGCGCTTCCACCTCGGACACGAGGGGACGCTGCTGCCGGCCGCGCCTGAGGGCAAGGACGTCGGCTGGGGCGCACTGACCGCCCTGGCCCGGTCGTGGGCACGGGTCTTCGGTTCCTCGCGTCCGCTCCTGCACACCGATGTCGTGATCGGCCCGGACGAGGGCGCGGACCCGCCCGACCCGCCGTCGGATGCCGCCGTGCGAGCGGCCGAGCGAGCCCTGACAGACAGTGTCGCGACCGTCGTCGCCGCCACGGCCGACCTGCAGCGGGCGCTGGACGACGTCGGCACGGCCGCCCCGGACGCCGGTTTCGTCGCGTCGGTGTCGGCACCTCTCGAGGCGTTCCGCGCCGCCGGGCTGGCCGGCACGGCCCAGGAACCCGGCGACGACCCCGTGGCGGTCGCCGGACTCGTACGCCGCTGCGTCGCCGCAGGCGGGGCCGCCGAGCTGCGCATCGGCCAGCTGACCGCGAAACCTGAGGCAGACCACCCGCTCGTCGCGCTCCGGCCGGGTCCCGACGACCTGAGCGAGCGCACCGAGAGGCTCGCCGCCGCCGCCCGCGGCATCTACGGGGAGGCCGTGGTCCTCGCCCCGGCGGTCCGTGCCCCGGAGGTCGCCCTACGCACGGCCGACGCAGTCGGTGGGCTGCCCGGCAGCGACGAGCTCGCTGACTGGCTGGGCGAGCTGTCCGAAGTCCGCACCCCGACGAGGCGCTGGTGGCAGGCGCTGCTGGCGGCCGAGTCGGTGACCGGCAGGCCACCAGCCCTGGTGCCGTCGCAGTTCCCGGCTGCCGACGGCGAGGGCTGGATCGGCGGCTGGACCGGCACGCCCAGGGACTGGGCGCCACCGCTCCACGTGCGACGCGCCTTCGTCACCCACGCCCCCGAGGAGGTGCACGGCCCGGACGTCGCGGCTCTGGTCGTCGAGAGCTGGGTCGAGCAGGTGCCCGTGGGCTTCGAGCACGAGCCGCACCGCAACCCCGCGGCGCAGGCCGCGCAGGACGACGGACAGGAGACGCACTTCGAGCCCACCGGGGTCGCGGTGCACTACAACGCCGCGGGGGCGAGGCCACCGCAGTCGATCGTGCTCGCGGTTCCACCCGACCGGTCGACCCCTACCTGGCACCTCGGTGACCTCGTCGCGACCCTCCTGGAGACCATCGAGCTCAGCAGGTTCCGGGGTGTCGAGCAGCCCGCCGACCTGCCGAGCCGTGCCGTGCTCCCGGCCGTCTTCGTGCCCGAGGGCATCGAGGGGCTGTCGTTCGTCAGCACGCTCTTCGAGACCCTGGCGGGCGGCCAGCTGGTCGCCCAGGCGATGCACGACAGGAGGTTCGGCGACGATGCCCACTGACCAGCAGCCGCAGAGCTGGACGCGCGTGCGGGCGCGGCGTACCACGATCGACCCCGGCATCGGCCTGGCGGCGAGGGTCGCCGACCCGCTCTGGTTCATGTGCCGCCAGCTCCAGCTGGCCGAGCTGACCGGCGACGACGGCGCCACGCCGACCTCGCTCACGATCGCGGCCACCTGGACGCCCTTCACGCACTGGCGACCCGGGTCGGCGCCCACGTGGCTGCCGTACGACCGGGACCGGCCGCTCGAGGCGCTCGTAGAGGACGACCGGATGACGGTCGGCGGTCAGGCGCCTCCCCTCCTCGCTGCCGTCGAGGCAGGCCAGCGGCTGGTCCGCCGGCTTGGTGCCGTCTCCTCCGCGCTCGCGACGCACGATGCGCTGCGGCGGGTCGTGGAGCCCGCGATCCCGTCTCCGGTCGCGACCCAGGTGCACGCTGGCCGCACCGTCGACGGGTTCCTGGTGCGGGCCGACCTCGACAGCGTGCGTGCGGCGATGGAGATCGGGCTCGGCGCGGCCGACCGGGCAGCCCTCGGCGACGTTCTCGACGAGTGGAGCACCTGGTTCGACCGCCGCTTCGGGATGCCGGACCACGGCTCGTCGTGGCTCCAGGAGAGGCTCGAGCACCAGTTCTACCTCGCGGCGCCGCATCCTGACGGCGGCGCTCCCCTGGTGTTCGCCGCGCCGGAGTACCTCGGTGGCGGCATCGCCTGGTCGGAGCTCGAGCTCGTCGGGGACGTCGAGCCGCCGGAGCACGCGCCGGCCGACCGGGTCCGCATCTTCGAGGAGAGCCGCAAGTACCCGCAGCCACTGCGCTGGCCGGGGATGCCGGTCGACCGGTTCTGGGAGATGGAGGACGGCGCCGTCGACCTTGGGACGCTGTCCCTGGACCCGGCCGACCTGCCCGGCCTGCTGGCCCTTGACATGGCCACCACCGGCAGCACCGACTGGTTCCTCGCCGAGCTGCCCCTGCCGACCGCGGGGGTCGCGCGGATCGACAAGATCGTGGTCACCGACACCTTCGGCGACCAGACCACGATCACCCCAGGGGACGCCGAGGTCTCCCCCGAGATCGGCCTGCTCTTCGCCCCCGCACGCGCCGACCGTACGGGTGCTGGCTGGCTGGTGATGGCCCCGCGCCTCGGCGCCCGCGTCGACGGTCCCGACCGCGAGGAGATCGTGCTGGTCCGCGACGAGCTGGCCAACCTCGGCTGGATCGTCGAGCGGACCGGGCCGATGGAGGACGGCGAGCCCGGAGAGCTCCGCAGCGTCCCGCAGCCCGACCCGGAGCCCAGCCCCGACGGCTCGCTGGCCTATCGGCTCAGCACCGGTGCTCCTGCGCACTGGCTGCCGCTGCTCCCGGGACGGCGTGACGACGGCCGGCTCGAGCTCGCCCGCGGGACCGTCTGGCCCGAGGACCGCCGGACGCTCACCACGACGATGCTCGCGCGCCAGGTCGACTCCGTGCTGGACGAGGAGGTCCCACGCGAGGGCAAGCGCATCCGCAGGGCCTGGCAGTACGCCCGCTGGTTCGACGGCAGCCGCCACCTCTGGTCGGGACGCACGGTCGGCGCCGGTCGCGGCGAGGCCAACAGCGCACTGCGTTTCGACGACACGAACTGACCGCACGTCCCCTGTATCAACAGATGAGAGGAATAACGATGGGCGCCAAGAACATGAGCCGGGACGACGCCCTGGCGGAGCTCGTGAGCCTCCGGGACACTGGTGTGATCCTCTTCGAGGACGGTCACGAGGTGCTGCCCGACAACGTCTGGTTGGAGGGCTGGAACCCGGACAGCGCCGCCAAGGAGACCGGCAACGTCGCCGGGGTGGTCGTGACCTACCTTGGGTCGGGAACGCTGACGGTGCCGGTGCCTGCCCACCAGGCCGCGGCCCCGGACGCACTCGATGCCAGGAACGCCCTGGCCCTGGTCCGGTTCTGTACCTGGCTGCGCGACAACTACGGCGTGACGACGCTCTACCACCTCGGCATCAGCGGGGGCGGGGTAGACCAGCAGGGAAACCCACGCACCGACTGCCACGGCCAGGGCCGGGCGGTGGACTTCGTCGGCGTCGCGGGCACGTCCTCAGAGATCGAGTACAGCCTGACCGTCATGGACAGCTGGGGGTCCGCCGACACCTTGGCCACGCCCGGCGGAGACTGGCCGGACGGGACCGGCGGCAACGTGCATTACCGGCTCGACGAGCCGGACCAGGACCCGTTCACGGCGCAGTTCTTCCGTGACGCCTACACCTTCATCACCCAGGAGTGGCAGGACAGCGCGAGCGACGCCGACGACGTCGGTGGCTCGGCCATCGGCGACCACTCGTTCGTGATGCACCCGGACCACCCGGCCACCGCGCCGGGGACACCGCACGGGCGCGAGGCGCACAAGAACCACATGCACATGCAGGTCGGCGTCACCGGTACGGCGTAGGGCGGGTGTCGACGGACCTCAGTCGAAGCGGTCGGTCTCCACCCTGAGCCCGTCGAGCACGGTCTGGAAGAAGCGGGCGATCACCTCGGGCGTCAGCAGCCACTGACGGGGATCCGGGATCGTGAAGAACGACCCGAGCGGGCCCGCCGCGAACAGGTCGTTGAAGCGGTTGACGCGCTCGGTCCACGTCGCGAGTCCGGCCGTCAGGTGTTCTTCGCTCGGTTCGGTCGTCCCGAACAGCGTGTTGGCGAACATCCGCCATCGCTGGCGGTAGAGACCGGGACCTTCGCCGTCGACGTAGTACCTCACCAACGTCGCGGACAAGGAGTCGCCCGCGAGCATCGCGTTGAAGACGTTGAAGCCGTCGACGTCGCCGAGGAGGTCGGCCTCCGGTGCCGACATCAGGTAGTAGCCGTCCAGGTCGGGCTGGCCATCGGGCAGTCGCGGCAGCACGCGCGGGGCCTCGGGCACCCCGTCCTGCTCGGCCCACACGGCGCCGATGCCCAGGTCCGCCACCCAGGAGGCCGGGTCGATCGCGGGCACCGGGAAGTCAGCGTACGGCGTGTCGGCGCGCGGGTGCAGCAGGGCGTCAACCGTGAGCATCAGGTGACCGAGGTCGATGCGGGTGGCGGTGGTGTCGTAGAAGTACGGGCTGGGGTTGTCGAGCGGACGCCCCGGCACGGGGTTCTCCGGCGCGTGCATGCTGAGCCGGCCGAAGAAGATCGGGTCCATGCCGTCGGGCGTGAGCAGTCGCCGCGTGCCGTCCGGCAGCAGACGAGGTGCGTCGGGGAGCAACCGGTCGAACGCGAACTCGCGGAAGGTCAGGCCGTCGGGCTCCGTGCCGGGGTAGTAGAGCTGCCGGACGCGGGTGATGAACTCCTCCAGCGTCTCGGCGCCGTTGGCCCCTTCGGCGGCCTGCACCGCCTCGAGGAAGTCGTCCAGCGTGAGCTCGCCCGGCCCCAGTGTCGGTGTGGGGAACGGCACCTCGTCGACGAAGATCGCGTCGAGGGTGCCCATCGTCCCGACCCCGACCACGCCGTCGTTGGGAGACAGCTGCTGCTGGGTCTTGAACTCGCTGACCGCCCCCGCCGTCTCCGGCCCGTACGTGCTGTCGGCCCCGTGTTCGGGCAGCGCGAGTCCCTCGTCGAGCAGGGCGCGCTGGATCTTCAGCACATGGCGGCCGGTCTCGAAGGGGCCGCCCGGACTGTCGACCCTGAGCTGGTGCGTGCCGTCGAGACACTGCTGGAGGATCTCGTCGTACCGGAAGCGGAACGCCTTCAAGGCGGGCATGACACGACACTAGGGCGCGGCGCGGGGTCGTGCCACCTTCGCCCGCAGCGGTTGTCCCGCAGCATCCACGCCCAGCCGATAGAGGACCGGCAACCGGCGCAGCAGTCGAGCACCGAACTCCATCGACGTGCTCGCGGTCGCACGGTCAGCCAGGCTCGTCGCGTGATGGGCGTACGAGGGATCCGCCAGCACCGCTCTCGCGGCGGACTCCACTGCATCGGCCGAGAAGTCGTCCGGCGAGACGGTGACACCGACACCGACCCGCTCGCACTGCCGGGCGTTCGCGTGGTGATCCGAACCCTGCGGCACGAGCACGAGCGGGACACCAGCGCAGATCGTTCCCATCACGGTGCTGTAGCCGCCATGGCACACGACGAGGGCGCAGTCCGACAGGACGGTCGACTGGGGGATGTAGCGCGCCACCTGCACCTGGGGCACCTCGCTCGGCATGACGACGTCCGGATCCTGGTTGGAGCCGACCGTGCAGACGACGGCGCGGCCCAACCGGGCAACCCCTTCCACCGCATCGCGGATGACCGCGTGGTTGCGGTTGTAGACGGTGCCGAACGTGACGTAGACGTTCTGGCCCCGCTCCCGAGCCGGCGCGCCGTGCGGCATGTCGTGCTGGCCGTCGAAGGTCTGCGGGCTGATCTCGACCCGGCTGCCGGGCAGCTCGGCCACGACGGGCTGGAACCAGGACGGGACCATGTCCAGGTAGCAGGAGCCGAAGATGCCGGCGAGTTCCGGGTCGGCTGGCAGGCCGAGCTCCTGTCGGGCGAGGGCGAGCGCCCAGCCGGCGTGCGAGTGCCAGAAGGACGCGGACAGGAACTGGGATCGACCGAGCGTCACTTGGGGCACCTCCATCGCCTCGGCGGCGAGCATCCCGGCGAAGTCCGTCGGCTCGCGCACGACCAGGTCGACCTCGGTGGTCTGCGCCCAGGCCAGGATGTCCTCGGTCTTGCTGCGGATCACGCTCGGTCCGTACCCGCCCTCCGGAGCCGCGCGACCCTTCTCGTCGTACGAGGCGCACGGGTCCAGTCCCGCGGCGACGGCCTCCAGACCGAGGTCGACGACGTTGCCGACGAAACGGTCCGTCGATGCGAAGACGACCTCGTGGCCGTCCCTGATCAGCGCCCTGGCCAGCGGCACCATCGGGTAGAGGTGCCCGAGGAAGGGCCGACAGGCGAAGAGGACCCTCACGGAACCACCGAACGACTGAGCGCGGGGAACTCGTTGCGTACGCCGAACCCGGTGAACGACACGGAGATGCTGACGTCGAGGGACCGCACGTGGTGCCACCAACCGACCGGGATGAGGAGCGCCTCGCCGGGCTCGAGGACCACCTCGGTGACCCGGCTGGCCCCGAACGCCGGATGTCGTGCCAGGTCCGGAGCCTCAGGGTCCACGTCGCTGAAAACCCCTGCGGTGTTGTAGAGGAGTGGTGTCTGCTCCGGCGGCAGCAGGAGGAACCTCTTCCTGCCGTACAGCTGCACGAACAGGACGTTGACGACGTCGAAGTGCAGTCGGCTGACCGATCCCGGAGGACCCAGCCACAGGAACGTCGAGGTGCCCTCGGCGTCGCGCCGCAGGAACGGGGGTAGGGGTTCCAGGTCGGCGAGCAGGACCCGCCCACCCGGCTCGGCGAAGAAGCGGTTGTTGGCGACGAGGTACTGGTCGGTGGGCACGTCGATCCCCGTGATCGACTCGACGTAGGCCGACAGGAGCACCTGCTGGGCCACCTGTGGACCGGACATCGGCCGTCGGTTTGTCATGACTTCGACGAGGCCGTCTCCGTAGCGCTCCACCAGCAGCGGGGGCGTCCACGCGCGCGCGGGCCAGTGCTCGGCCATCGTCTCGAGGATCACCGGTCGGTTCTGGCTGTAGTAGGCCTCGAGGAACTCCTCCTCGGAGAGGCTGTCCCGCCTCTCGATTGCTCCCCGGCTCGGGCTCGTCTCGCGCAGGGTGCGGAAGGCGTCGAGGAGCGCTTCGAGCTTGCGCAGCCGGAAGCCCACACCCTCCCCCGCCCGGAGGTAGGGATGTCCGCCGAGCTCGGCCAGCTCCTCACGGGCCACGACCGGGGAGACACCGTCGCGCTCGGACGCGTCGAGGATCTGTTGGTCGCTGAGGCCCACCAACCGGCAGGTGGCGAACCATGACCGCCACCCGTCCGACAAGGGCGCTTGTTCAGGCATCCGAACGACCGTCGTCCCTCAGCGTGCGCTCACGTGCGGCGACCGGTCGTCCGACCGTGGGGTCGTGTCCTTGCGGCCGAAGGACCGCCTCCGGGCCGCTGGCACGAACAAGGGATGCCGGGCGAGCGTGTCGTACGGAAGCTCCACGAAGCTCGGAGGCTTGGGGTTCTCCTCCCAGTACTGGTACTTGAGACGGGCGGAGTCGCCCTCGGTCAGACCGAAGGCGGCCAGTTCGGCGGAGTTGCCTCGGTAGTTCTGCTCCCATCCGATGCGCTCCTCACTGTCGTGGATGTGGGCGAGGTCCCGCCGCATCAGCACCACGAGTACGTCGGTGCGGGGCTCGTCGACGATGCGCTTGAACATGTGCGGGCACTGGACCACGACACCGTCGAGCTGCAGGAACCGCCGCCAGGCCGACACGTCGTAGACCCCGAACTCCGACTCGTCGATGCAGCGAAAACCGGTGTCGCGCGCGATCATCCGGCTCGCGATCGTGGTCCCCGATCGCTGCGGACCCGTCACCAGGATGCGTCGGTGCGACGAGAAGTGCGCGAACAGCGGTGCCGTTGTCGAGTCCCCCGCACTGATCGACATCACGTGCCTCGGGGACTAGGGGGTGCTCGGCGTCGGCGTGCTCGGGGTGCTGGGCGTGCTCGGGGTGCTGGGCGTGCTCGGCGTCGGCGTACTCGGCGTCGGCGTACTCGGCGTCGGCGTGCTCGGCGTCGGCGTGCTCGGGGTGCTGGGCGTGCTCGGCGTCGGCGTGCTCGGCGTCGGCGTGCTCGGCGTCGGCGTGCTCGGCGTCGGCGTGCTCGGCGTCGGCGTGCTCGGCGTCGGCGTGCTCGGCGTCGGCGTGCTCGGCGTCGGCGTGCTCGGCGTCGGCGTGCTCGGCGTCGGCGTACTCGGCGTCGGCGTACTCGGCGTCGGCGTACTCGGCGTCGGCGTACTCGGCGTCGGCGTGCTCGGGGTGCTGGGCGTGCTCGGCGTCGGCGTGCTCGGCGTCGGCGTGCTCGGGGTGCTGGGCGTACTCGGCGTCGGCGTGCTCGGCGTCGGCGTGCTCGGGGTGCTGGGCGTACTCGGCGTCGGCGTACTCGGCGTACCCGCAGCCGGCGCGGTGGCCGGGTAGATGAGCACGTCCGGGTTCAGGTTCCCGGCGACGACCTGGGCGGCGTTGAGGAACAGGATCTTGTCTCGCCGGTTGCGCTCCACGATCGTGCCGATGTCGGGGTTGAAGTGGCACTGGGCCGCCGCCTCGGTCCAGTTGCCGGCCTTGACGGCGGCGCGGAACATGGGAAACCCGAATGCGGTCCCCAGCGCCCATGACATGCTCAGCAGCCCGAGCTGCGCGTCAGCCGGCCAGGTGTCGAAGGCACTGAAATCGGCTTGGGACTTCAGTCCGTTCTCGAACTGCTGGAGCGCCGTGTCGATGATCCCGGGGATCTTCACTGGATCGAGGTGGAGGGTGGACACCGACTTGAAGTGCCCGCCTCCCTTGGGGGCCAGGTCGAGCCGGGCCCTGATCTGATCCCACTCGGCGTCCACCTGGGCCGGCGTGGCTTGTCCGTTGTCGGAGTTCCGGAGCCAGGGCAGCGCACGGGCCCTGTCGTGCGATGCCGCGCGTTCGGCGTCGGTGGGGGCACGGGGACTCTCGTTCTGCCCCAGCCTGGTGGCGTCGATGAGGTTGCCCATGGCCGTGGTGAGCAGCCCCCGGACGTCCAGGTACATGAAAGGCACGACGGCCTCGAGCGGCGTATTGAATGTCACCCAGATGTCTTTGACGCTTTGGCGCATTGCGTTCTCTCTCCCGTTGACAAGCTGCGGACCGTCTTTCCCAGCACGGGCCGGCGCGAGGCCGGCCGAGGAGTGTCAGGCCCTGAGAGAACCAAGATCTGCGAAAGCAGTCGGCGAGCAGAGCTCGGCGGAAGCACTCTTATCCGACATTGACGGCACCGGGGTCGCAAGTCAAGGTTTCGTCGCCTCGCCGATCGGCCTTGTCGTGTCCCTGCCACCTGCCCTTCATCGGGTCGTGCGTCAGGGACGTCACGTGCAACGACAAGGTCGGCCCCGATGTGATGAGCGGGACCGATTCCCTCGAGGAGCGATCGGTCCTAGAGTCGTAGAGCGGATCAGTTTCGAGGGGTGGTGTCATCCAGGTGAGCACTCCCAGGCGACTGTTCGAGGATCCTCGCAACACCTACATCGTCCGCAACGACGATCCGGCGGCGTTCGACAAGCGGTTCGCGAACCGGCCCGGCGTACATCGGGAACAACGCTGCTGTCGCGACCGTGCGCCGGTCTGGCAGCCCTACCTGACGCACGACGACGAGGATCCCAGCAGCGACAATCCTCATGCCTACCGGGAGATGGTGGGACTCCAAGTCGAAGACGCCACCGGGGAGTCCGACCACGTGACCGGACGCAACCAGATGAAGGGGTACGTCTGGGTTGAAGGCCCTGCGAGCGGGTACCGGCCCGGGTTCGTCAGCCCGCATGAGTGGCTGCGTTGGCAGGGGGTCTACTGGATGCCGTCCCCCGATGGCCCACCTCCCGGGATGACGTCGAACCCGCCGCGCTGGGTCCGCATTCCCGGCGAGCGGAAGGTGCGCTGGGGACAGTGGGGTCCCGAGCTCCTGTGGTGCCAGAAGTGTGAGACGCCGCTCGAGGCTGCGTGGTCCGACGTACTCGACGCCCTGCCCGCCGTCGCACGGGGTATCGCGATGGCTGCGTCCTACGTGCCCGTCTTCGGGACGGCACTGAGCCTGGTCCTCAACACGGCTGTGTCGCTCGCCGAAGGGGAGGACATCGATGACGCGGTGCTCGACGGGATCGGGGGTGCACTCCCCTCCCAGCCCGCCTCGGGGATGGCCTTCAATGCTGCCGTGGCCATCGGACGAGGCGAACGCCTCGATCACGTCCTCATCGCCGCAGTGCCGCTCGACGAGTCTCTGAAGAGCGTGCTCAAGGCCGCGGACGAGATCGTCGCCGGGATTGCCAGCGGAGAGGCAGTGAGCGACATCGCGTACGGCACGGTCCGCGGTCTGCTGCCACCCGATGCGCAAGCGGGCATGGAGTTCGCGCGACGCGTCGTCAACGGCGAGAACATTCCCGAGATGTTCCTCACCCAGGCCGAGCAGATGGTCGTGAGCACCGTGAGGGACGAGGCTCAGGTGATACTCGACGGGGCCAAGAGCCAGGGTTCCGATGCACTGAGCGCAGCCCTGTCCAGGGTCGACGCCCTCTACAACCAGTACGCGGCCGAGTTCGGCTACCAGATGGCGGTCGACGAGCTGACGCCCGAGGCCAGCGGTTGGGTGCAGCTGGGGCTCACAGCCGGCGCAGCCGTGACGCAACCAGCGCCATTCACCGGGACGTTCGGCTCGATCGCCGAGTCGAACACGGCCGCCAACGACAGCTTCGCAGCCAAGGGCGAGGCACTCATCGCCTCCGGGATCAAGTTCAACAACCGTCTTGTCGCAGACATCCGCAGCGGGAGCACCTTCGACGTCGTCATCGACGTCTACGACCTGCTGGACGAGGTCTGGAAGGAGCGCCAGACCACCTACCGCATCACGGATGCCTGGCGCCGCGGGTTCACGGTCGCCATCGGGGCGTGCGAGGGAAGCTCCATCCGGGGACCGGGCCAGCTCGCCGTCTACCAGACGATGGCGGAGGCCGGTGGGCGCGACGGCTTCAGCGCCGGCCAAGCCGTGCAGCATGCCCGCACGAGGCATGGGGATTCGGGGCTCCTGGACACCGAGACCACGTCCGACAAGGTCACGCGAATCCCGATGACCGTTCCCGATTTCGTCAACCTGTCGCCCTCGGGCGCGCAGGCACGTGCTGCACGAGAGCGGGTGACCGTCGTGTTCGCCCATGCCCAGAGTGCCGACGACGTCTTCGGTGACGACCTGCAGACCCTGCTCGCCGGCGACGGTGAGCACCGGCCGTATGCCGATGACGAGATCATCGTCAACGTTCAGCGTCCGGAGGCGGGAGCGACGATGGAATCCGGCGCCAGCGTGGCGCTCGGCGTCGCACTGGGTCCGGGTGTGACGTGAGCCGTTCGCCTCGGTTGACCTGGGCAACGTCCGACGGACCTGCTGGTGTTGGGCCGGATGTCGCCGATGTCCCGAGACATCACCTATGTAGCGGGGCACGATTTCCGCGTGTGACCTCTGGAGGCCAGCGGGGGCATGGCGACGACTACGGTCTCGGGCTGGGTACTACCGATTCGCTTGGTGTGGTGAGGGATTCGCCCTCGATTCCAGTCTTAGGGATACCCGTACAGCGCCGAGCGGGACGTGCTCAATCTGGGCGTTAAGTCCCGGGTACACGAGGTCGGGTCACGACAAGCCGCGTTCTTCGTCCGGACGCACAGAAATTCGGCGTGGGAGCGCTAGCCGCTGAGTTGAAGGGTTGCCTTCAGCTCCTGAACGAGCAGGTCGGCGTGGTCGTCGCCGAACACCAGCGGAGGGCGGATCTTCAGGGTGGCGCGGTCGTGGCCGGTGCGGCCGATCAGCACACCCCTGTCCCGCATGCCCTCGATGACCTGGCCTGTGCGCGCCGCATCCGGTCGACCGGTCGCGGGGTCCACGATGTCGACGGCGATCGCGAGGCCCCAGCCCCGCACGTCGGCGACCTGCGGGTCGTCGGCGGTGGCGTCGCGCAGCGCCGCGAGGAGGCGGGCGCCCGTCCGGGCGACGTGTGTCACGAGGTCCGTCTCCTCGATCACCCGGAGCACGGCGATCGCGGCGGCGCAGGCCGCCGTGCCTCCGCCGAAGGTGCTGAAGTAGTCGGTGGCGGCGATGAACGGGTCGATCAGCTCGGCGGGGCCGCAGACGGCGGCGACCGGGTAGCCGTTGCCCATCGGCTTGCCCAGGGTCACCAGGTCGGCGGGCACGTTGCCGGCGACGAAGCTCCACAGGTGGTCGCCGGTGCGGCCGTGGCCGGCCTGCACCTCGTCCGCGACGTACAGGCCGCCCGCCGCGTGCACGGCCGCGGCGGCCTCGAGCGTCCAGTCGTGAGCCGGGCCGTGGATGCCGTCGCTGGTGAACACGCCGTCGAAAAACATCGCCGCCACGCCATGGCCTGCGGCGTCCAGGCTCTCGATCGCGGATGCCACGCCCGTCGGGGTGCCCGGTGGTGGCTCGACCAACCGCATGTGGGTCGGCGAGGGCTTGTCGCCCCAGCTCTCCGGTGAGAACGCGAAGGTCGCCTCAGTGACCCCGTGGTACGCCCAGGAGGTCGCGATCCCGCCCGAGGCGCCCGTGGCGTGGCGCGCGATCCGCCACGCCAGGTCGTTGGCCTCGCTGCCGGAGTTCACCAGCAGCACCCGGTCCATCCGGTCCGGGAGGGTGGCGAGCAGCCGCTCGGCCAGCTCGACGGGAGCCTCCTGCAGGTAGCGGCTGTTGGTGTTCAGCGTGGCCAGCTGCGAGCTGACCGCCTCGACGACCGCCGGGTGGGAGTGACCCAGCACCGGCACGTTGTTGTAGGCGTCGAGGTAGCGGCGCCCGTCCGCCCCCTCGAGGAACACCCCGCGCCCGCTCACCAGGTGCACCGGATGCGCATAGCTGAGCTCCAGCCCACCCAGCAGCCGGGACCGTGCCTGGTGCAGCTCCGTCGTCGTACGCCGTCGAACAGGTCCGCCGACGGCCGCCTTGAACCGGTCCGTCAGCGCGTCCAGGCCGGTGTCGAGCATCGCCTGGAGGTCGCGGTACGCCGCCTCGTCGATCTCCGGCGCGGAGCCCTGCTCCCGGGTCCGCCAGGCGGTGATCACGATCGCGGCGGCGTACCGTCCCGCGATCAGGTCGGCGAGCACCTCGACCTCCTGCGGCTCGAGCGGCGTGACCGCGGCGTACCCCGCCACCACCTCGTGCGCGAGCTCGAGTCCGTCGTCGCGGCCGCTGAGGAGGTCGGCCGTCGCCACCGCCAGGTCGCACACCAGCGCGGTGTGCGTCATGTCCCCGAAGTCGGTGATGCCGGTGACGGAGAGGGTGTCGTCGACGAGCACGTTGGTCGGAGCCAGGTCGTTGTGCACGACCTGGGCGCGCATCGTCAGCAGCTGCGGCGTGACCCGTTCCTCGAACCGGTCGAGGACCGCAGCCACCGTCGGGCGTCTGGCCTCGTCGACCGCGGAGAGCCACGGCCTCAGCTGCGGCAGGCGGCGGATGTCCCACGCGATCGGGTACGACGCCGCCTCGTGCACGAACCCGCGGAGCGCCTGCCCCAGCCGGGCCGACGTGCGCCCCCACTCGCGCAGCTCGGCGGGACCCAGCTCCTGCGGCTTCGGGTGCCGGCCGTCCAACCAGGTCATCACCCAGGCGAAGGAGCGGCGGCCGTCGCTCCCGGTCAGCTCCACCCACGGCCGTCCGTCGCGGGTCGGTACGACGCCGGGCACCGGCACGTCGGGCGCCACGGTGCGGATGTGGCGCATCGCCGAGCACTGGAGGTCCAGCACCTCCTCGCCGTCCGCGGGGTTGTGCACCTTCAGCAGGTAGCGGCCGCCGTGCGCGTCGACCCGGAAGTTCCGGTCGCGCTCCCCGTGCAGGGCGGTGAGCTCGCCATCGATGCCCCACACGGTTTTCAGGGAGTCCTGCAGGGCGGCTGCTTCGAGCGCCGGCAGGGAGACGGTGAGTGGGTCGTTCGTCGCGCCGGTCACCGGCCCATTCTGACGGTAGACATGCACCATGTACGACGCCCGCCCAGCGCTCGACACCGACCGGGAGATGACACTCCGCCGCCTCGCGGCGTTGACCGACGACCACGCCGAGGTCGTCGCCGCATCGCAGGACACCAACGCCGACGACGAGCACGACCCGGAAGGAGCGACGATCGCGTTCGAGCGGTCTCAGGTCGACGCGCACGTGCGACAGGCACGGGCGCACCTCGCGGAGATCGACGCCGCGCTGGCGCGCCTGGACGCAGGCTCATACGGGATCTGCGAGGTCGGCGGCGAGCCGATCGCCGAA
>CAWFHJ010000021.1:0-15034 GCA_963815585.1 uncultured Actinomycetota bacterium
GCGGGCCAGGGCGCGGGTTCCAGGGCGCGGGTTCCCAACACTTGTCCCGTAACTGCACAACAATTCGCGATTCACGTGCAGTTTCGGGACAACTGTCCGGAAACCGCAGCCCCGGACCTAGTGCCCCCCGACCAGCGGGGCCATGAACTTGGCGATCTGGCTCTCGCGGCCGGTGGTGTTCTCCTCGGCGTCGGCGAGGGTCATCGCCCTCAGGCCGGCGTTGATGCCCAGCCAGCGGAGCGGCTCGGGCTCCCAGCGGCGGCTGACGTGGTTGACCCAGGGGAGGGTCACGAGGTCGGAGCGGGCGCCGGTGACCAGGTCGGCGAGAGTGCGGCCGGCGAGGTTGGTGGTGGCGACGCCGTCGCCGACGTAGCCACCTGCCCAGCCGATCCGGGTGGCGCTGTCCAGGCCGACCGAGGCTGCCCAGTCGCGGGCGATGCCGAGCGGGCCGCCCCACTGGTGGGTGAACCGCACGTCGCGAAGCTGGGGGAGCAGCTCACGCAGCACGCGCTGCAGCTCCTCGAAGACCTTCGGCTCCGCGTCGTACGCCCGGCGGATGCGCGAGCGGAAGTGGTACGGCGCGCCACGGCCGCCGAACGCCAGCCGGCCGTCGGCGGTGCGCTGGCCGTAGATGATCAGGTGCCGGCCGTCGGTGAACGTGGGCCGGTCCGCGAGCCCGACGGAGGCCAGCGTCGCCTCGTCCAGGGGCTCGGTGGCCACCATCAACGAGTAGACCGGCGCCACGGCACGGCCGAGCCCGGCCAGCCTCGGCGTGTAGCCCTCGGTGGCACGGAGCACCACGTCGGCGGTCACCGTGCCGGAGTCGGTCTCCACCCGGCCGGGCTGGATCCCGCGGACCCTGGTCTGCTCGAAGATCGCGACCCCGGACTCCTCCACCACACGCGCCAGTCCGCGCACCAGCCGGGCAGGGTGGATCGCCGCGCAGTGCGGGGTGTACGCCGCGCCGAGCACCTGGTCGGCGGCCAGCACCGCCTGCGCCTCGTCGGCGTCGAGCAGTCGTTCGTCGTCCTCGGTGAAGCCGCGGGCGTGTGCAGCCGCGACACCCGCGCGCAGGCGTTGGAGCTGGATCTTGGTGCGGGCCAGGGTGATCGTGCCGCCGCGCTGGTAGTGCGCGTCGATGCCCTCGGCGTCGGCCACCCGACCGACCTCGCGCACCGTCTCCTGCATCGCGCGGTGCATCCGCAGCGCACCGTCGGCGGACGAGGCCGCGACCAGCTTGTCCCAGCCCGTGGGGAACAGCGCGCTGCACCAGCCTCCGTTGCGGCCGGACGCGCCGAAGCCGGCCACCTCCGCCTCGAGCACGGCGATCCGCAGCGACGGGTCGGCCCGGCGCAGGTAGTACGCCGTCCACAGCCCGGTGAGGCCCGCACCCACCACCACCACGTCGTACGACGCCGCGCCGGGCAGCGCGGGACGCGGGACGAACGGGTCGTCGGCCGTGTCGTGCCAGAGCGAGAGGGACCGGTAGTCCGGCCGGTTCAGCGAACGCCCCACGAGTAGGTCTGCTTCGTCAGCTTGAGGTACATGAACGTCTCGGTGGACCGCACGCCGGCGACGGCCCGGATCCGGGTCGAGAGCAGCTCGAGGAGGTGGGCGTCGCTCTCGCAGACCACCTCGCAGAGCAGGTCGAAGCCGCCCGCGGTCATCACCACGTAGTCGATCTCGTCGATCTTGCCGAGCGCCTCGGCGACGGGGTCGAGGGCCCCGTCGACGTTGATCCCGATCATCGCCTGCCGGGCGAAGCCGAGCTGGAGCGGATCGGTCACGGCCACGATCTGCATCGCACCGTTCTCGGTCAGCCGCTGCACCCGCTGGCGCACGGCCGCCTCGGACAGGCCGACGGCCTTGCCGATCGCCGCATAGGACCGTCGTCCGTCCTGCTGGAGCTGCTCGATGATCGCCTTGGACACCTGGTCGATCGTCGCGCGCCCGCTCGTGTGGTTGCGGTCGGAGCCGCTGGAGTCGGACATGTGGACATGGTGCTGCCTCACGAGGCTCCCGGCAAGGGTGGCGCCGACCCGCCACCTGCGAGATGCCCTGTCCTGCACGGGTGATTCGCGGAAATACGTTGTTCGATACGCCCGGAGCGACGGATTCGCTTGTCGCCCATGGTCCGGCATGCGAGGCTCGTGCCATGTCGGCCACGAGAACGTCGCGCGTGTCGTCCCTGGCCGACGTCGCGCTGACGCCGTACTGGCTCGACGACAGCCGGCGACCCGGGCCGCTGGCCCCCCTCGCGGGACCGACCGAGGCCGACCTGGTGGTGGTCGGCGGGGGCTACCTCGGCCTCTGGACGGCGTTGCTGGCGAAGGAGCGCGAGCCCGGTCGTGACGTCCTGCTGCTCGAGGGCGCCACCTGCGGACACGCCGCGAGCGGGCGCAACGGCGGCTTCTGCGAGGCCAGCCTCACGCACGGGTTCGGCAATGGCCTTGCCCGCTGGCCCGAGGAGATGGACCAGGTCCTCCGGATGGGGCGCGACAACCTGGCCGGGATCCGCAGCACCATCGAGCAGCACGACATCGACTGTGACTTCGTGAAGGCCGGGTCGCTCGCCGTGGCGACACAGCCGCACCAGGTCGACGCGCTCCGCGAGGAGCACGCCGCGATGAGGGAGCGCGGGGGCGACCCGGCCTGGCTCGACCGCGATGAGATCCGCGCGCGGCTGCACTCGCCGAGCTTCCTCGCTGCCCTGCACGACCCCGACGGCGCGATCGTGGAGCCGGCACGGCTCGCCTGGGGACTCCGCGCGGCCTGTCTCTCGGTCGGCGTCCGGATCCACGAGCACTCGCCCGTGACCGGACTCGGCAAGCGGGGCGCCGGCGTCGAGGTCACCACACGCGCCGGCCGGGTGCGCACGCGGCACGTCGTCCTCGCCACGAACGCCTACCCGCCGCTGCTCCGTCGGCTGCGGCTGATGACGGTGCCGGTCTACGACTACGCGCTGATGACCGAGCCGCTCGACGACGAGCAGCGCGACGCGATCGGCTGGAGGGGACGCGAGGGCCTCTCCGACAGCGGCAACCAGTTCATCTACTCCCGCACCACGCGCGACGGCCGCATCCTCTGGGGCGGCTACGACGCGATCTACCACTACGGCAGCCGCATCAAGCCGGAGTACGACGCGCGGCCGGAGACGTTCGACCTGTTGGCGAACGGGTTCTTCACCACGTTCCCGCAGCTTGAAGGCCTCCGCTTCACGCACGCCTGGGGAGGCATGATCGACACGTGCACGCGGTTCACGGCGTTCTACGGCACGGCGCTCGGCGGCCGGGTCGGCTACGCCCTCGGCTTCACCGGCCTCGGAGTGGGCGCGACCAGGTTCGCCGGCGACGTCCTCCTCGACCTGCTGGCCGGCGACGACACCGAGCGCACCCGGCTGGAGATGGTGCGCACCAGGCCCGTGCCCTTCCCGCCGGAGCCGATCCGCTGGGCCGGCATCGAGGCCACCCGGCGCTCGCTCGCGAGAGCGGACGCCAACGGGGGCAAGGAGAACGTCTGGCTGAAGGCGATGGACCGCCTCGGCTTCGGATTCGACTCATGAGGCCTCACCCGGTGGTCGAGCCTGTCGAGACCCCTACAAGGAGCAACGCAACATGACCCACGCAGACCTGCTGAAGCGACACCGCGCCGTGATGCCCGACTGGCTGTCGCTCTTCTACGACCAGCCGATCGAGATCGTGTCCGGCCAGGGCCGCCGGGTCACCGACGGTGAGGGCAACACCTACCTCGACTTCTTCGCGGGCATCCTCACGAACATGCTCGGGTACGACGTGCCCGAGGTGCGCGAGGCGATCAAGGAGCAGGTCGATCGCGGCGTGGTCCACACCTCGACGCTCTACCTGCTGCGCACCCAGATCGAGCTCGCCGAGAAGATCGCGGCGCTCTCGGAGATCCCCGACGCCAAGGTCTTCTTCACCTCGTCGGGCACCGAGGCCAACGAGGCCGCGCTGCTCCTCGCTACGTCGTACCGCAGCAGCAACCAGGTGATCGCGATCCGCAACAGCTACCACGGCCGGGCGTTCGCGACGGTCGGGATCACCGGCAACCGTGGCTGGGGCGTCTCCTCGCTGAACCCGTTGCAGGTGACCTGGGCACAGGGCGGCTACCGCTACCGCAGCCAGTTCCGGCACCTCTCCGACGCGGAGTACGTCGCCGCGTGCACCGCCGACCTGCGCGACCTGATCGACACCACGACCGCCGGTGACGTGGCCTGCATGATCGCCGAGCCGATCCAGGGCGTCGGCGGGTTCACGGTGCCCCCCGACGGTCTCTACGGGGCCTACGCGGAAGTGCTCGCCGAGCACGGCATCCTGTTCGTCTCCGACGAGGTGCAGACCGGCTGGGGCCGCACCGGCGAGCACTTCTGGGGCTTCCAGGCGCACGGGATCACCCCCGACGCGCTGACCTTCGCGAAGGGGATCGGCAACGGCACGGCGATCGGCGGACTCGTCGCCCGGCGCGAGCTGATGGACTGCCTCACCGCGCAGTCGGTCTCCACCTTCGGCGGCAACCCGCTCTCGACCGCGGCCGCGAAGGCCACGCTCGACTACGTCCTCGAGCACGACCTCCAGGCCCAGGCGCTTCGCGTCGGCACCCTGCTCCGTGAGGGGCTGGAGAAGGCGACCGCGCAGCTCCAGATGGTCGGCGAGGTGCGTGGCAAGGGGCTGATGATCGGCGTCGAGCTGGTCCGCCCCGGCACGCTCGAACCCGATCCCGCCGCCGCTGCCGCGGTGCTGGAGAAGACCCGAGAGGGTGGCTTGCTGGTGGGCAAGGGCGGTCTCTACGGCAACTGCCTGCGCGTCGCGCCGCCGCTCACCTTGACCGAGGACGAGGCCCGTGAGGGGCTGGAGATCCTGACCGATGCACTGCACTCCGTAGGAGACGCCCGATGACCGACCTTCTCAACCACTGGATCGACGGCGGCCCCTGGACCTCCGACCCGGCGCGTGTCGGCGACGTGCACAACCCGGCGACGGGCGAGGTGGCGCGGCAGGTCGCGTTCGCCTCGGGTGCCGTGGTCGACGCGGCCGTGGAGGCCGCGACCAAGGCCGGACGAGGATGGGCGGCGACCTCACTGACCCGTCGTACCCAGGTGATGTTCGCGTTCCGCGAGATCCTCAACGCCCGCAAGGCCGAGCTCGCGGCGATCATCACCTCCGAGCACGGCAAGGTGCGCTCCGACGCCCTCGGTGAGGTGACCCGCGGGCTCGAGGTGGTCGAGTTCGCGTGCGGGATCCCGCACCTCCTCAAGGGCGGCTTCTCCAGCGAGGTATCGAGCGGGGTCGACGTGTACTCGATCCGGCAGCCGCTCGGGGTGGTCGCGGTGATCTCCCCGTTCAACTTCCCGGCCATGGTGCCGCTGTGGTTCGTGCCGGTCGCGATCGCCGCCGGCAACGCCGTGATCCTCAAGCCGAGCGAGAAGGACCCCTCGGCCGCGCAGTTCCTCGCCGAGTGCTGGCAGCAGGCCGGCCTGCCTGCCGGTGTCTTCTCCGTCGTGCACGGCGACAAGGAGGCGGTCGACGGGCTGCTCTCCCACGACGACGTGAAGGCGGTCTCGTTCGTCGGCTCGACGCCGATCGCCCGCTACGTCTACGAGACCGGCACGGCGCACGGCAAGCGGGTGCAGGCGCTCGGCGGCGCCAAGAACCACATGGTGGTGCTGCCCGACGCCGACCTCGACCTGGCCGCCGACTCCGCGGTCAACGCCGGCTTCGGCTCCGCAGGCGAGCGCTGCATGGCGATCTCGGCCGTGGTGGCGGTCGACCCGATCGGTGACGACCTGGTCGCCAAGATCGCCGAGCGGATGAGTGGCCTCCGCACCGGCGACGGCGCTGCGGACGACGAGCCCGACATGGGTCCGCTGGTCACGCAGGCCCACCGGGACAAGGTGGCGGGCTACCTCGATGCCGGTGTCGCGGAGGGAGCCACACTCGTCGTCGACGGCAGGTCGGTCGAGCCGGTCGGGGGAGCGGAAGGCTACTGGCTGGGGCCGACCCTCTTCGACCACGTCACCCCCGGGATGTCCGTGTACGCCGACGAGATCTTCGGTCCGGTGCTCTCGGTCGTCCGCGCGGCGTCGTACGACGAGGCGCTGGGGCTGGTCAACGCCAACCCGTACGGCAACGGCACCGCGGTCTTCACCAACGACGGGGGAGCCGCGCGCCGCTACCAGAACGAGGTCGAGGTCGGCATGGTCGGCATCAACGTCCCGATCCCGGTGCCGATGGCGTACTACTCGTTCGGCGGCTGGAAGTCCTCGCTCTTCGGCGACACCCATGCCCACGGCACCGAGGGTGTCCACTTCTTCACCCGTGGCAAGGTCGTGACCAGCCGCTGGCTCGACCCGTCGCACGCCGGCCTGGACCTCGGGTTCCCGACGCACGACGGTGACTGACGCGGCACGTCAGAACCCGTGGTCGACCGCCCACAGGATTGCCTGGCTGCGCGAGCTCACGCCCATCTTGCGGTAGGCCGAACGGATGTAGGACTTCACCGTGTTGATGCTCAGGTACGACCGGTCAGCGATCTCCTCGTTGCGCAAGCCTCGGGTGATCAGCGCGACGATCTCGGCCTCCCTCTCGGTGAGACCGAACGTCCGGGCGGGCCACGCACCCGGCGACTGGGCATCGTCGGGCCCCTCGATCGTCAGGACCTCGCCGTCCCGGATCCGTTCCAGGGCGTCCACCAGGTCGCCTGAGCCCAACGCTTTCGAGAGCACACCGTCGGCGCCGTTGGCCCGGGCGGCGCCGATGAACGCGGGTGAGGTGTTCACCGTGAAGAGCACCTTGTGCTGGGCCTTCACCTCCGGGCCGAACGCCAGGTCACTCGCGAAGGTGTCGTAGAGCGCGATGTCGGCCGGCGCAAGGCTGGGCCCGCCGACCGTGAGCTCGACGATCTGGACGCGAGCTCGAAAGCTCGCCAACATCTGAGCCAGGCCCTGGACGACGACCTCGTAGTCGTTTACCAGGGCCAAGGTGACGGGCGCGTTGCAGGACATCAGCAGAACCCTTCGTCTCGAGTGAGGTGTGGCGCGGTCCACGAGGGCCGCACCGCCCCGCCGGTGAGCGGGGCGGTGCGGCCACTGTGTGTGAGCCACCTCCTTCCGCGTCTGGGCGCGAGGCGCCGCGGGTCAGTGCTCGGAGCTGGCTGCGGATCCGATGGTTGCCGGCTCCTTGGTGCTGCCGCCGACCTCGATCTTGCGAGGCTTCGCCCGCTCGGCCACGGGGACGACGAGCTTCAGGATGCCGTCGACGTACGTGGCGGTGATCTTCTCGAGGTCGAGGTTGTCGCCCAGCACCAGCTGACGGCGGAACAGACCGCGGGGACGCTCCGACGCGAGCATCTCCCAGTCGCCGTTGCGGGGCAGTCGCTCGGCGTGCACCGTCACGACGTTGCGCTCGACGTCGAGGTCGATGGTGTTCGCGGCCACGCCCGGCAGGTCGAACTCGATGACGAACTGATCGCCCTCACGCCACGCGTCCATCGGCATGGCGGCCGGGCGGGTCGTGGTGCCCAGCACCTGCTGGGCCAGTCGGTCGAGGTCGCGGAAGGGGTCCGCGGTGCGGATGAGCATCACTGTCCTCCTCAGTTGACGGTCGGGCCCGGATCCGGTGCCCCGGTCCGAGACCTATGGATTTGGATAGAGATTTCATATACCCTGCAGTGCAGTCTTGCAAGCGCCCGAGAGGAAAATTTTCAGATGGTCGAGTCGACGTCCGACGGGGTGTTCGCGATCTCCGTGGCAGCCGACCTGGTGGAGATGCCGATCCAGAACCTCCGGGTCTACGAGAGCCGCGGCCTCGTGGACCCCGCGCGCACGCCGGGAGGCACTCGTCGCTACAGCCGGGACGACATAGCGCGCCTGGAGCGGATCCGGGACCTCCTCGTGGACGGCCTGAATCTCGCGGGAGTCGAACGGGTGCTCCTTCTCGAGGCACGCGTGGAGCGGCTGGAGGGTGACAACCGTCGGCTGCGCCGACGATCCGAGAGGTGAGCGCCGATCATCCGGTCAGGAATCGAGAAGCACCTCGACGGCGTGGTGCCTAGCCTCTGAGCAGAAGGCCGGCACCGCGCCGTGCCCAGCGTCGGAAGGAAGTCCGGGAATGCCCGCGAAGAAGACCACCACTCAGTCGTCCGACGGTTTCAGCGCCGAGGAACGCTCCGCCATGAAGCAGCGCGCCGCCGAGCTGCGCGCCGAGGGCAAGAAGGGCGCCAAGAAGGCCGACGGACTCCAGGCCGTGCTCGACGCCATCGCGAAGATGGCGCCAGAGGACCGTGATCTCGCCGAGCGCGTGCACGTCACCGTCACGGCGACGGCCCCCGACCTGATGCCGAAGACCTGGTACGGCATGCCGGCCTACGCGAACGAGGACGGCAAGGTCGTCATCTTCTTCCAGGACTCGGGCAAGTTCGGCTACCGGTACTCGACCCTCGGCTTCCAGGATGCAGCCAACCTCGACGACGGCGACATGTGGGCCGCGTCGTACGCCTTGATGCAGTGGAGCCCCACGGTGGAGAAGAAGGTCGCCAAGCTGGTCAAGTCGGCCGTCAGCTGACCGAGGTCGTACGACGCGCGAGCAGCGTGGAGTCGTGAATGTCGACCGTCACGCCCTCGCGGGTCGCTGTCCGTGGACGCTGCTGGACCACGAGGACCTCGAAGTCGTCGGGCAGGCCGGCGACCAGGTCCTCGGCGACGAACATCGCCCGGCGGTGGCTGTCCGAGAGCTGGGTGAACACCTCCGACGGCGCGTGGCCGACGACCAGCAGGTGGCCGCCCGGCGCGACGGCGGCGGCCAGTCGACGGGTCACCTCGACCATGCCGGCGTCCGGTGGGTGCAGGAAGTGGGTCGTGACCAGGTCGTAGGTCCGGCTTCCTGCCTCGAACGCCCGGGCGTCGACCTGCCACCAGTCGGTGCGGTCGGCGACCCCGGCGTCCACGGCGTGAGCGGCGGCGCGCGCCAGCCCGTTCGCCGAGAAGTCGGCGCCAGTGACCTGCCAGCCCTGGTGGGCCAGCCAGATCACGTCACCGCCCTCGCCGCAGCCCACGTCGAGCGCGGTGCCCGGGGTCAGCGCCGACACCTCCGCGACGAGCTGAGCATTGGGCTTCCCGCTCCAGACCTTCTCCTCGCCGGAGTACCGCTCCTCCCAGCTCGCCGGCTCGAACATCTCCGCCGCCTCGCCCTCGCTGTGTCCATGTCCGTGCCCGCGGCTCGCCCCGCTGTTGTGCGTCATGTCACCAGCCTGGGCACATCGAGCGGAATGAGCAAGGAACCTTGCCGTTTCGGCAAACCTGTGGCGCACGGATAGCGTGGAACCATGACTCCCTGGCTGCTTCTCGACTACGGCGAGGTGATCAGCCGACCGTACGACGCGGCGTCGCTTCGCGAGATCTCGGACATCCTGGCGCTCGACGAGCCCACGCTCACGGAGCGGTACTGGGCGCACCGCAAGGAGTTCGACGCCGGCCGTGCAGCAGCGGACTACTGGGCCGACGTGGCGGGCCGACCGGTCGCAGCCGACGACCTGGCACGGATCGCGGTGGCGGATCTCCGCGGCTGGGCTCGCCTCGACCCGGCCATGGTGGACCTGATCGACGAGCAGGCGGCAGCCGGAGTCCGGCTCGCCCTGCTGTCCAACGCGCCGCACTGGCAGGCCGAGGCCTTCGACGAGCTCGAGTGGACCGACCGGTTCGAGCACGTCCTTCGTGAGCTCCCGCCTCGGCCTCGTGAAGCCCGACCCCGCCATCTTCGAGCACGCCCTCGCCGTGCTCGACGCGAAGCCCGACGAGGTCACCTTCGTCGACGACCGCCCCGAGAACGTCGAAGCCGCCGCCCGCGTAGGCCTTCGCGCCGTGCACTTCACCGGAGTGGACCAGCTCCGCGCAGACCTGAGGTAGGGGGAAGGGGGTCATGCTTCGGCTGCTCGAGGGTCCGGCTCGTCTCCTGCTCCCGTGTCACCCACCGGTCTGGAGCGGGGGATGCCGTGTCGGCGACAACGCTCGCTGTGCTCACGCACGCCTTCGCCGCCACGCCACCCTTGAGGCTCCAGACCAGTGCGCGCCGCGTCCGCAGTTGCGCACCACACCGACTCTCACCGCTCGCTGGCTGGTGGTGAAGGTGGATGCAGGACGTCCGGCATCTTCCACCCCCACAGCCAGCGAGCGGCGAGAGTCGGCGTGCGGGAGCGGCGGACCCGGGACGGTGCTCGGGCAGGGAGCGTAAAAGGGTGGCGTGGCGGCGAAGCGTGCTGCTGTACCCCGACGGCGCCACCGCCGACACGGCATCCCCAGCGACTGCCCGGAGCCGATCCGGGGCAGCGCGCCGGACAGGATGCCATCGAGCAGCCGAAGCCTGACCACACCCCCTCCCCGCCCTTTTCCAGAGCAGAATCGACGCGTCGGACCGAAGCATGAAGGTGAGGTCGGGCGTCTTGTGAGCATGACCGGTGGACGCGACCTGGAGCGGCTGTACGAGCAGCACGCTCCGGGCGCACTGCGTCTGGCGTACGTGCTCACCGGTGATCGGGACCTGGCCCAGGACCTCGTGCAGGATGCGTTCGTCCGGATCATCGGGCGGCTCGGGCAGCTCCGCAACGAGCAGGCCTTCGACGCCTACCTGCGGCGCACCGTCGTCAACCTCTCCTACGGCACCTTCCGTCGGCGCCGGGTCGAGCGGGCCTGGCTGGCGAAGGAGCGCGGGGCGGTGCGACGTGACACCGACGGCCCGGAGGGCGAGGGCCTCGAGGACCGGGACGAGCTCTGGCACCGGCTCGCCTCGGTGGCCCCGCGGCAACGGGCGGCGCTGGTGCTGCGCTACTACGAGGACCTCTCGGAGGAGCAGGCCGCCTCGGTGCTCGGCTGCAGCACCCGCGCGCTCCGGTCACTGACTTCGCGTGGCCTACAGGCGCTCCGTACCCAAGAATGCGCGGTTGCCCGATGAGCGACGTCGAAACCCAGTTGCGCGAGACGCTGGAGCACCACGCGGAGCGGGTCGAGGTCGAGGTGATGACTCCCGAGCTCCTGGGTCGCGCCCGGCGCCGACTGGCCCGCACCGTCACCGGCGCCGTTGCCGTGGCACTGGTGCTCACCGGCCTCGGTGTCTGGTCCGTGCGGACGTCCATGATCGAGCCGGTTCGGCCGACCCATCGGCCAGTGGTGCCGCACGTGGCCGCGATGAACGGAGACCTGGCGTACGTCGGTGGACCCGCCGGGGCGACGCACCTGGTGATCCGGCACCGGGACGGTTCACAGGACACGGTGACTCGGAGACGCATCGAGACCGGGTCCTGCACGTCATCCTGGGCCGAGGCCAGCACGTTCGACATTCCCCGCTGCGGCGACTTCAGCTTGCTCACCTGGTCGCACGACGGCCGGCGCCTGGCGTTCCTGTTCCAGCACCGCTACCGGTCACCGAGCCAGGCCCGGGTGGACCTGTTCGTGGTCCGAAGCGACGGCAGCGGGCTACACCGGATCGGTGCGTGCCCGCGGCACCGCGGCATCCTGCCCTGCGACATCGACGTCGGCGCACAAGTGACCTGGTCGCCCGACGGTTCACGGCTCGCGGTCTCCGGCGACGGCCGGATCTGGACCGCGACCGTCGAGGGGGGAGGGTTCCGTGAGCTGACCCGGTGCCCTCCCTGCCTCGACAGCCACCCGGCGTGGTCGCCCGACGGCGCCTCGATCGCCTTCACCCGACCGGACGGCGTCTACGAGGCCAACGTCGACGACGGCAGTGCCTGGCGGCTCGCCCTGCTGGAGGGCGCCGTACAACCGGTCTGGGCACCTGACGGCACCCGGGTCGCGGTGCAGGCCGAGGACGGTCTCTACCTGGTCGACGGTGTCGACGGCGGAGGGTCTGTCCGCCGGATCACCGAGACCGACGGACTGCACCGGCTCAGCGTCCCGGTGTGGTCGCCGGACGGCACGCGGCTGGCCTGGGTCGTCGATGCCCGCTCGCGGCCCGCGCGGCGCGGCTACCACCTGGTGCTGTGGGAGGCACGGCTCGCGAGCGGTGAGGTGCCGACCCGAGTGATGCTGACACCCTGCTGCCTCGCTGAGGACACGACCGGCGGCCTCGACTGGTCGCCCGACGGGCGCACCCTGGCGGTGGAGGCCCCGGGCGTGACCCTGACCGGGAAGCCGCAAGGCGTGCTGCTCGTCGACGTGGCCGACGGCCGCGTGCGCCGGATCCCGGGCGCGGAGGATCCGTGGACGGTCTGGCAGCCGGTGCGGTAGGGGGATCATGCTTCGGCTGCTCGAGGGTCCGGCTCGTCTCCTGCTCCCGTGTCACCCACCGGTCTGGAGCGGGGGATGCCGTGTCGGCGACAACGCTCGCTGTGCTCACGCACGCCTTCGCCGCCACGCCACCCTTGAGGCTCCAGACCAGTGCGCGCCACGTCCGCAGTTGCGCACCACACCGACTCTCACCGCTCGCTGGCTGGGGTGAGGTGCAGCGGAGTGGACGTCTTGCATCAACCCCCCCCAGCCAGCGAGCGGCGAGAGCTGGCGTGCACGGAGCGGCGCTCGGGACGGGGCGCGGGCAGGGAGCGTCAAGGGTGGCGTGGCGGCGAAGCGAGCTGGACCCCGTCGGGCGCCACCGCCGACACGGCATCCCCAGCGACTGCCCGGGGCCCGGCACGGGCGCAGCGGCAGGGCAGGTCCTCGAGCGGCCGAAGCCTGATCTCCCTGCTACAGCTTGGACTCCGCGCGCGTCAGCACGTCCCGCAGGATCGACTCGATCTCGTCGAAGTGCTTCTGGTCGCAGATCAGCGGGGGCGCCAGCTGGACGACGGGGTCGCCTCGGTCGTCGGCGCGGCAGTAGAGCCCGGCCTCGAACAGGGCACCCGAGAGGAACCCGCGCAGCAGTCGCTCGGACTCGGCGTCGTCGAACGTCTCCTTGGTGTCGCGGTCCTTGACCAGCTCGATGCCGTAGAAGTAGCCGTCGCCGCGGACGTCGCCGACCAGCGGCAGGTCCTTCAGCTTCTCCAGGGTGGCCCGGAAGCCGCCCTCGGTCTCGAGCACGTGCTCGTTGAGCTGCTCCCTCTCGAAGATGTCGAGGTTCGCCATCGCGACCGCGGTCGAGACCGGATGCCCGCCGAACGTGTAGCCGTGCTGGAAGGTCGTGTCGCCCTTGGAGAAGGGCTCGAACAGCCGGTCGGTGGCGATCATCGCGCCGAGCGGGGAGTAGCCCGAGGTCAGGCCCTTCGCGCAGGTGATGATGTCCGGCTGGTAGCCGTAGCGCTCGGCGGCGAACATGTGGCCGAGGCGGCCGAACGCGCAGATCACCTCGTCGGAGACCAGCAGCACGTCGTACTCGTCGCAGATCTCGCGGACCCGCTCGAAGTAGCCCGGCGGGGGCGGGAAGCAGCCGCCGGAGTTCTGCACCGGCTCCAGGAACACTGCGGCGACGGTGTCGGGTCCCTCGAACTCGATCGCCTCGGCGATCCGGTTCGCGGCCCACTGGCCGAAGGCGTGCTCGTCGTCGGGGCCGAGGTAGGAGGTCTCCGCGGCGCGGTAGAAGTTCGTGTTCGGCACCCGGAAGGTCGAGGGCACCAGCGGCTCGAACGGCGCCTTCATGCCGGGCAGGCCGGTGATCGAGAGCGCGCCCTGCGGGGTGCCGTGGTAGGCGATCGCGCGGCTGATCACCTTGTGCTTGGTCGGCTTGCCGGTGAGCTTGAAGTACTGCTTGGCCAGCTTCCAGGCGCTCTCGACGGCCTCGCCACCACCGGTGGTGAAGAAGACCCGGTTCAGGTCGCCGGGCGCGTAGTCCGCGAGCCGTGCCGCCAGGTCGATCGCGCCCGGGTGCGCGTAGGACCACAGCGGGAAGAACGCGAGCTCGGCCGCCTGCTTGGCCGCCGCCTCGGCGAGCTCGGTGCGTCCGCGTCGGCGCGGCAGTAGAGCAACTGGCCCTCGAACAGGGCTGCTCGACAAGAAGCCCCGCAGCAGCCTGGGGCCCCGGCCTCGTCGCCGTGGAAGGTCTCTGTGGTCTGCCTGGTCCTTGACCAGCTCGATCCCGTAGAAGAAGAACCTTTGGCCGCGCACGTCTCTGATGATCCGGCAGGTTGGTGAGCTTGTCCAGGCTGCCGTGAAAGTCGCCCTCGGTGGCGAGCACGTCGTCGCAGGGCAACTCGGCGTCGAGCACGTCCAGGTTCGCCATCGCCACCGCGGTGGAGACCGGGTGGCCACCGAAGGTGTAGCCGTCCGGACGACTGAGTCGCCCTGGGGGAAGGGCTCGATCAGCTTGTCGCTGGCGATCATCGCGCCGAGCGGGGAGTAGTCCGAGGTGAGGCCCTTCGCGCAGGTGATGGTGTCGGGCTGGTAGCCGTAGCGCTCGCGCGGCGAACATGTGGCCGAGCCGGCCGAAGGCGCAGATCACCTCGTCGGAGACCAGCAGCACGTCGTACTCGTCGCAGATCTCGCGGACCCGCTCGAAGTAGCCCGGCGGGGGCGGGAAGCAGCCGCCGGAGTTCTGCACCGGCTCGAGGAACACCGCGGCGACGGTGTCGGGGCCCTCGAACTCGATGGCCTCGGCGATCCGGTTGGCGGCCCACTGGCCGAAGGCGTCCTCGTCGTCGGGGCCAGTAGGCGTCTCCGGCGGCGCGGTAGAAGTTGGTGTTCGGCACCCGGAAGGTCGAGGGCACCAGCGGCTCGAACGCCGCCTTCATGCCGGGCAGGCCGGTGATGCACAGCGCGCCCTGCGGGGTGCCGTGGTAGGCGACCGCCCGGCTGATCACCTTGTGCTTGGTGGGCTTGCCGGTCAGCTTGAAGTACTGCTTGGCCAGCTTCCAGGCGACTCCACGGCCTCACCGCCGCCGGTGGTGAAGAAGACCCGGTTCAGGTCACCGGGGTGTCGTCGGGACCCGCTCGGCCGGTCGATCGCGCCCGGTCGCGCGTAGGATCAGAGCGGGAAGGAGGCGAGCTCTCGGCCTCGGTGGCGGCGGCCTCGGCGAGCTGGGTGCGGCCGTGGCCGGCCTGGATCACGAAGAGGCCGGCCAGGCCGTCGAGGTAGCGCTTGCC
>CAWFHJ010000022.1:0-45421 GCA_963815585.1 uncultured Actinomycetota bacterium
CGACCGCCATCACCAGGCCGAAGACCAGGAACAGCCCGACCCGGGTCCACAGCAGCCTGGTGAACACCTTGGAGAAGCCGACGGTGTCGAACCACAGCTTCTGGGTCCAGACGCCGGTGAACAGGGACAGCACCAGGAACAGGACCACCAGCACGATCGCGGTCATCAGGAGCGGGCTCGGCCGCCGGCGTCCGGCCAGGCCCGGGCGTGGGGCAGGTCGCCCCGGGCGGGGTCCCGGTCGCGGCGGCTCGAAGTCGTCGCTCACAAGTGCTCCTCGATCATCGGTCGTTCAGTGCTGGACAAGGGTGTCCTGCAGCAACTCTAGGAGGGCGGGCACAAGATCCGGCCCGGCGACGACCGATGCGGGGTCGTCATGGCTGCGGAACCGGTAGGCGCACCACGTCGTGCCGTCGCGCAGGACGGCCGCCACCATCCGCAGCTCCTGGCGGTCCGGGTGCTCGGAGGCGTACGACGCCGCGGCCTCGCGGTCGTCGGGGATCTCCTGGTCGGCGGACGGCGGCAGGACCAGCCGTTCGACCACCGCGGCACACCCGGCGACCCCGTCGGGCCACATGATCTGGCCGAGTGCCTCCTCGAGGACCGCGTCGGCTGGGAGCTCCTGGTCGATCGGCGTGTAGCCGGTCGACTCCGCGGTCAGTCCGAGGGCGTCGGCCAGGGCTGGCTCGGCGACGACGAGCTCGGCGGTGGGCACCAGCGCGTAGAGCGAGGCGGACTGGTCCCAGCCGGACTCCGAGGCGTGCGCCTCGATCTCGCGGACGACGGCGGCGAGCTCGCGGGGGGTCGCGTCGTCGCTCAGCACTGGGGCAGCTTCGCGTCGTGGTCCTGGCGCCAGGCCTTCACGGCCTTGATCGCGCCGGCCAGGGTCTTGATCTTGACCACGCGCATCTTGTCGGCGTCGTACGGTCCGCCCTTGACCTCGTCGCAGTTGTCGGCCGGGGCCAGGAAGAGCGTCGCGCCGGCGCTCTGGGCGGCGGTCAGCTTCTGCTGGATGCCGCCGATCCCGCCGACGTGGCCCTCGGGGTCGATCTCGCCGGTGCCGGCGACGTCGCCGCCGCCGGTGAGCGAGCCGGGGGTGAGCGTGTCGTAGATCGCGAGCGCGAACATGGTGCCGGCGCTGGGGCCGCCGATCAGGGAGCTGATCTGGAGCTGGACCTTGACCGGGAAGTCGTAGCCGCGGCCGACCGTGACCTGGAGCGCGGAGCTCTTCGGGTCGTCCGCGGAGGCCACCGTCTTGACCTTGACCGTCTCCTGCTTGTTGCGGCGCTGGATCCGCAGGGTGACCCGGTCGCCGGGCGAGACCTTGCGGATCCGGGAGACGACACCTTTCAGGGTGGCGGTGCGGGCGCCGTCGACGGAGAGGATCTGGTCGTGCACCTCGAGCGCGCCGTCGCCCGGACCGCCGCGGGTGACGCCGAGGATCTGCACCGACGTACCGAACTTGTAGCCGAGCTCGTGCAGCGCCGACGCGATCGCGGAGTCCTGGGAGTTGACCATGTCGACGGCGGACTCGGCCTCGACCTTGTCGGAGTTCTCCTGCGGCTGGTAGATGTCGGACTCGCGGTAGACGGCCTGCTTCGGGTTGACCCACGCGATCATCGCCTCGGCGAGGTACACCCGGTCGTCCGGGCCGGTCGGGCTCACCGTCAGCAGCCGCAGCGCGCCCTTGTCGCGGTAGACCTTGGCGCCGGTCACCCGGATCAGGTCACCGGTCTTGTCCTTGCCGAGCAGGTTGACCGTGGGGCCGGGCGAGTAGACGACGTAGTTCGTGGGGACCAGCGTGGCGACCAGCCAGCTGCCGATCAGCAGCACGAAGCCGACCACGCCCGCTGTTGACCGCCCACTCATGGGAGCACCCTCTCAAACGGGGCCAACGCGACGTTGGTCAGGCCGAGCGACGGTCGTCGACGCTGCCCGAGCGCGACGGACGTACGGCGATGCCGGTGCTGCGGTCGCGCACGGGACGCGGCCGGCCGACGGTGCCGGCCGGGTGGTCGCGAAGGATCGCCTCGGCGAACCGCTCCTGGGCCGCCTCGGACCGGCGGTCGGACTCGTGCCGCTCGCGCCCGGCCCAGCCGGCGAAGGCCATCGCGCCCGACGTCACCAGGATCGCCGGCACGAGCCACAGCAGGATGTCCACGCTCACGAGGGTAGGGGCCGACCGAGGGTGGTTGAGGAAGGCGCGCAAGCGCCTGTCTCGAAACCTCCGTCCTCGGCGGACGCCCGGGGGTTTCGAGACGGTTGCTGCGCAACCTCCTCAACCACCGGAGCGGGGTCCGCAACCTCCTCAACCACCGACAGGCCGACGGTGGTTGAGGAAGGCGCGCAAGCGCCTGTCTCGAAACCTCCGTCGTCACCAGACATCCCGGGGGTTTCGAGACGGTTGCTGCGCAACCTCCTCAACCACCGGAGCGGGGTCCGCAACCTCCTCAACCACCGACAGGCCGACGGTGGTTGAGGAAGGCGCGCAAGCGCCTGTCTCGAAACCTCCGTCCTCGGCGGACGCCCGGGGGTTTCGAGACGGTTGCTGCGCAACCTCCTCAACCACCGGAGCGGGGTCCGCAACCTCCTCAACCACCGACAGGCCGACGGTGGTTGAGGAAGGCGCGCAAGCGCCTGTCTCGAAACCTCCGTCGTCACCAGACATCCCGGGGGGTTTCGAGACGGTTGCTGCGCAACCTCCTCAACCACCGGAATGGGCTGCGCAACCTCCTCAACCACCGAAAGACCACCCGGGGGCTACGGCGTGCCGACCCACTCGTCGGAGCCGTCCGCGAACACCTGGTGCTTCCAGATCGGCACCCGGGACTTCAGCCGGTCGATCAGGGCCCGGTTCGCCTCGAACGCCTGGCCGCGGTGGGCGGAGACGCAGGCGACGATGACCGCGGCCTCGCCGATCGCGAGCCGGCCGGTGCGGTGCACGGCGGCGAGGGCGAGGACGTCGAACTCGGCGACCACCTCGTCGGCCACGGCGCGCATCTCGGCGACGGCGGTGGGGTGCGCGGAGTAGTCGAGGTGCGTGACGTCGCGGCCCTTGTCGTGGTCGCGGACGGTGCCCACGAACAGGTTCAGGCCGCCGGCCGCGTCGTGGTCGAGCGCGGCCACGACCTCGGCCACGTCGAGCGGGTCCTCACGGAGGTCGAGCAGGCGTACGACGTCGGTCACGGGCCCACCCTAGGTTGTTGCCGAGCGCGAGTAACTTGGTGACCATGAGCGACACACCGGAGCTTCCTCCCGGCGACGACGAGTCCAGCCAGAACCCCTTCAAGGGCACGCCCTTCGAGCAGATGTTCGGCGCCCTCGGCGGCGCGGGTGGGCAGATGCCCGACCTCGGCGCCCTGATGGGCCAGATGCAGCACCTGATGACGCCGTACGACGGCGCCGTGAACTGGAGCCTCGCCCAGGACCTCGCCCGCCGCTCCGCCGCCGAGAAGCCCGACCCGACTCCCGGCCGCGCCGACCGCGACCGGGTCGCCGACTCGGTGCGCCTGGCCGACCACTGGCTCGATACGGTCACCCCGCTCGCGTCCGGCGTCACCGTCGGCGCTGCCTGGAGCCGCGCGGAGTGGATCGAGGAGACGATGGACGTCTGGAAGGTGCTGGTCGAGCCGGTCGCCGCCCACGTCACCGGCGCCATGAACGGCGCGATCGGCGGCTCGATGCCGGCCGAGGCGCAGGCGATGGCCGGCCCCCTGATCGGCATGCTCGGCAAGATCGGCGGCACCGTGTTCGGCTCCCAGGTCGGCCAGGCGCTCGGCGGCCTCGCCGGCGAGGTGCTCACCGCCTCCGACATCGGACTGCCGCTCGGCCCCGCCGGCCAGGCCGCGCTGGTCACCACCAACGTCACCGCGTTCGCCGCGGGTCTCGACGTCTCCGAGGACGACGTGGTGCTCTACCTCGCGCTGCGCGAGTGCGCCCACCAGCGGCTGTTCGCGCAGGTGCCCTGGCTGCGCCAGCACCTGATCTCCGCGGTCGAGGACTACGGCCGCGGCATGTCGATCGACACCTCCTCGATCGAGGAGAAGCTCCAGGGCTTCGACGCCACCAACCCGCAGGCGATCCAGGAGGCCTTGCAGGGCGGGATGTTCGAGCCCGAGGACACCCCGCAGCAGAAGGCCGCGCTGGAGCGCCTCGAGACCACCCTGGCGCTGGTCGAGGGCTGGGTCGACGAGGTGGTCGGCCAGGCCGCGACCCGGATGCCCGACCACGCCAAGCTCCAGGAGGCGGTACGCCGCCGGCGCGCTGCGGGCGGTCCCGCGGAGCAGACGTTCGCCGCCCTGGTCGGCCTCGAGCTCCGGCCGCGCCGGCTCCGTGACGCGTCCACGCTGTGGGGCTCGCTTCGCAGCCGACAGGGCGCCGACGCGCGTGACGCCGTTTGGGCGCACCCCGACCTGCTCCCCACGGCCGCCGACCTCGACGACCCGCTCGGCTTCCGCGAGCACGTCGAGGAGCCGACCGAGCTGAGCGACGAGGACTTCGACGCCCAGCTCTCCGCGCTGCTGGACGAGGAGTCCGGCACCGGCGACGACAAGGAGTGAGCGCCGCGCTCCACGCGGACGCCCTGTCGGTGCTCGAGACCTGGGTGCCGCGGTCGCGCGAGCAGGACGCGTTGCGCGCGTCGTACGTCACGCACCTGCGCGCGCACCCCGACGGGCTGTTCAAGGGCTGCTACCCCGACCACCTGACCGCGAGCGCGCTGGTCCTCTCTGCCGACCGCAGCCGGGCGCTGCTCACGCTGCACCGCAAGGCGGGGCTGTGGTTCCAGTTCGGCGGTCACCTCGAGCCCGGCGACGCCACCCTGGCCGGCGCCGCGATGCGCGAGGCCACCGAGGAGTCCGGCATGGCGGGTCTCGTGCTCGGGGCCGAACCGGTGCACCTCGACGTGCACGCGGTGCCGTTCTGCGACCCCCGTGGCGGCGCGCGGCACCTCGACGTCCGCTACGTCGCGACCGCTCCCGACGGGGCCGACCACGCCGTCAGCGAGGAGTCGTACGACGTGCGCTGGTGGCCGGTCGACGCGCTGCCCACCGACGAGCAGGGCATCCTCGACCTGGTGGCGCTGGCGATCGGCTAGAACTCGTCCATCTCCAGGTGCGCCGCCGCGGCGACGCCCTCGAGGTAGCCCTTGGCCCGCTCGGCCCGCGGGTAGTCGTCGACCAGCCGCCAGAACTCCGCATCGTGGCTGGGCTCGACCAGGTGCGCCAGCTCGTGGACGAGCACGTAGTCGACCACCCACGGCGGCATCGACTTCAGCCGGTGGGAGAGCCGGATCGAGCCGTCGGCCGGGGTGCAGGAGCCCCACCGGGACTGCTGGTTGGTCACCCAGCGCACGGTGGTCGGCTCCGGCAGCCGGTGCTCCCGCGCCAGCCGGGCGGCGCGGCGCTCGAGGTCGGCGTCGGTGCGTCCGCGGCGGCGCTGGCCGTCGAGCCGGGCGACCATCGTCTGGACCCACTCGGCCTCCTCGGCCCGGCTGAACCGGGCCGGGATCAGCACGATCACCTTGCCGTCCTGCCGGTAGGCCGAGACGGTGCGCGTGCGCCGTCGGGAGCGCCGCACCTCGACCTCGGGTGCGATCGCCTGCTGGGTCATGTCGCGAGCCTACGACCGGGCACCGACGGGAACCGGGAGCCTCCGCATACTTGATCTCTACCTAGGGGCTAGGTAGAGTACGAGCATGACATCACCCCGGATGACACTCCCCACACAGCTGGTGCTCCGTGCGCTCCTGGCCGACCCGGAGCACGAGTGCTACGGCGCCGAGCTGGGTGCCACGGCCGGTCTCCCGAGCGGCACGATCCACCCGATCCTGGCCCGGCTCGAGGGCGTCGGCTGGCTGGAGTCCCGCTGGGAGGACATCGACCCGAGCACCGCCGGCCGTCCTCCCCGCCGCTACTACCGGCTCACCGGCCCCGGCATCAGCCACGCGCAGGCGGGCCTCGCCCGCGCCCACCGTCCGCGCCTCGGCTCGCTCGGCGTCGACCCGGCGAGCTCGTGATGGACACCCCGCAGCTCCGGCGCCCCACCTGGTGGGCACGCGCCGCCGTGATGCTGGCGACGCACCGGCTCCCCGTCGGCGAGGTCCGGCTCCGCTACCGGCTGGAGCTGCTCGCCGAGCTCTGGGGCATGCCGGCCGGACGCCAGACGGCCTACGCCTGGGGCGTGCTGGTCACGTCGCGGGCGATGCGGAAGGCCATCCAGCACCCGGACCCCACCGCCGCGACGCGAGCACCCCTCAGCTGCCGGCTGCACCTGTACCACCGCTGGCACGTGCTCAGCACGGAGGACGGCACGAGCCGCTGGCGCGAGTGCCTGCGCTGCGGACGGGTGGACGAGCGCAAGGGTCGCGGGAACCTCCTCTACATCTGAGCCGCTTGCCCGGCAGGTGTGAGCAGAATGGGCGCGTGCCCTCGTCCCAGTCGTCCAGCCAGTCGTCCAGCCAGCCGTACGACGCCGGCCCCGTCGCCGCCCTCCGCCGGATCGCGTTCCTGCTCGAGCGCTCGCGTGCGGAGACCTACAAGGTCAAGGCGTTCCGTTCCGCCGCGGCGACCGTCCTCCCGCTGTCTGCCGACGAGCTCGAGCGCCGGGTGGCCGAGGGCACGCTCAAGCAGCTGTCCGGCATCGGGTCGTCCACCGCCGCCGTGATCGCCGACGCGGTCGAGGGTCGTACGCCGGAGCGGCTGGCCAAGCTCGAGCGCGAGACCGGCGGGCCACTGGTCGACGGCGGAGCACAAGTCCGGGCCGCCCTCAGGGGCGACCTGCACTCGCACTCGGACTGGTCCGACGGCGGCTCCCCGATCGAGGAGATGGCGTTCACCGCGATCGAGCTCGGCCACGAGTACCTGGTCCTCACCGACCACTCCCCCCGGCTCACCGTCGCCAACGGGCTGTCGGTGGCCCGGCTGACCAAGCAGCTCGCGGTGGTCGAGGCGGTCAACGAGCACCTCGACGGCGACTTCACGCTGCTCAAGGGGATCGAGGTCGACATCCTCGACGACGGCTCGCTGGACCAGACCGACCAGATGCTCGACCGGCTCGACCTGCGCGTCGCCTCCGTGCACTCCAAGCTCCGGATGGACCGGGCGCCGATGACCCGGCGGATGGTCGAGGCGGCCCGCAACCCGCGCACCAACGTGCTCGGCCACTGCACCGGACGGCTGGTCACCGGCGGCCGCGGCACCCGTCCGCAGTCGGAGTTCGACGCGAAGGCGGTCTTCGAGGCCTGCGCCGAGAACGACACCGCGGTCGAGATCAACGCCCGTCCCGAACGCCGCGACCCGCCGGGTGCGCTGATCGAGCTCGCCCGCGACATCGGCTGCCTGTTCTCGATCGACTCCGACGCCCACGCGCCGGGCCAGCTCGACTTCCAGGTCTACGGCTGCGCGCGGGCCGAGGAGCACGGCATCGACCCCGATCGGATCATCAACACCTGGCCCAGGGAGCGGCTCCTGGCATGGTCACAACGGACTATGACATAGCGGGCAAAAGGGGCAGAATCCACAGAAGTTCCGAGTCGTCCACACGCTATCCACAGAGTTGTCCACAGGCGGTGGACAACAAGGTACGGCGTCGTACGGATGCGCTGGTCCACCCCACGTTGACCGGGCGCGACCCGCTCGCCTAGCGTTGTCCGCGATGGGGCCCCCGGCTGCATCACCGACGTTCGCAAGGGGAAGGCAAACGGCGGTGGAGCATCGGGGGCCCTGCCTTTCCTGCGGACCCCTCCGGTGGGCGCTCAGACGCCCCGGAACTCCGGGCGCCGCTTCTCGCGGGCGGCCCGGATCCCTTCCTGCAGGTCGGCCGTCGCCAGCGTGACCGGCTGCGCGAGCGCCTCCCACTGCACCGCGGCCTCGAGGTCACGGTGGCCGCCGCCACGCATCGCCAGCGTCGTGTAGCGACTCGCGATCGGCGCTGTCGCCGCGATCCCGCCCGCGATCCCGAGCACGTCGTCGAGGAACGTCGCGTCGTCGTACACGCCGGAGACCAGCCCGATCCGCAGCGCCTCGGCGGCGTCGACGGTGCGGCCGGTGACCAGCAGGTCGCGGGCGTGCGCCGGGCCGACCACGTCGGGCAGCAGGTACGTCGCCGCCATCCCGGGGTTCATCCCCAACTTCACGAACGGGGCGCCGAGCCGGGCCGAGGCGGCGGCGTAGCGCAGGTCGCAGGCCAGCGCGAGGCACAGCCCGGCGCCGATCGCCGGACCGTTGACCGCTGCGACCGTCGGCACCTCGAGCCGTCGGATCGACAGCCAGGCCCGGTAGAAGGCGATCATCCGGGTGCGCAGCTGGTCGACCCCGGCGTCCGGCTCGCTGGCGATCCAGCCGGTGTTGCCACCGGAGCAGAACGCCGTGCCCGTGCCGGTCACCACCACGGCCCGCAGCGACCGGTCGCCGGCGAGCTCGTCGACGGCCGCGACCCAGGACGCGGTCATCTCGTCCGACATCGCGTTGCGCTGGTCGGGGTTGTCGAGCGTGAGCACCGCGACGCCGTCGGAGGGGCGGTCGAGGCGGAGGTGGGGGCGGGTCTGGATCGGGTCCGGCATGGCCCGCACTCTACTGGCGAGTAGGCGACACTCCGGCTCGCCCGACCCCCCGCCTGCGTCAGGCGTGGCTGAGCGTGGCGTAGGGTCGAGTCGGCTCGAAGAAGACGAGCCCCGGCGGGTACTTCCCTGGTCCCCCGCCGCGACGACCGGACAACACCGAAGGAGGCCGTCATGGCGGAGACCTGGAGCGGCGAGTTCTACTGCGTGAAGTGCAAGGAGAAGCGCGAGGCCAGTGGCGAGGTCAAGGTGAACGACAAGGGCACCCGGATGGCGAAGGCTGTCTGCCCCGTGTGTGGCACCAACCTCAACCGGATCCTCGGCAAGGCCTGAGCCTTTCGCTCGAGAACCACGCGCAACAGCATCGGCGGCGGGATCCCCTTCCGGGGGGTCCCGCCGTTTCTGCGTCTCTGCCGTCCGGCGCAGCCCTGTGGACGGCCGTTCGACGCTGCTGCGGAACTCTGCTGTCCTGCCGGGATGGACCTTCCCCGCCGCCCGGTGCTGCTCCCCGGTCTCCACGTCCTCGAGCGTGGCGACGGTGAGGTGCAGGTCGGGCTCGACCCGGCCCGGGCGGTGGTGCTGCCTGCCACGGACGCCGTACGCCGCACCCTGGCCGTGCTCCGCGTCGCCGGACCGGCCGAGGATGCCGACGCCGACGCACTCCACCGGCTGCACCGGCTCGGGCTGGTGATCGACGTCGGGGCCCTGGGCCGCCGCACCGCGCCACCACCGGTGCTCGTGCACCGGTTCGGGGCCACCGCCCTGCCGGCGCTGACCGACGTGCTGGCCACCGCCGGGCTCGACGTGGTCGCGGCCCCGCTGGACGCCGGTGCGGTGCTCGTCGCCGGGGTGGGCGAGCCCGACCGGGACCTGCTCGACCCCTACGTCCGCGACGGCGTGCCGCACCTGGTGCTGCGGGTGACCGAGGGCGACGCCGTGGTCGGTCCGTTCGTCGACCCCGGCCGCACCGCGTGCCTGCGCTGCGTGGACGCGCACCACACCGCAGCCGACGCCCGGTGGCCGCTGCTGGTGGCGCAGCAGGCCGCCCGGACCTCCCGGCTGCGCGACGACGCGGTGCCCGAGCCGGCCGACCCGGCCCTCGCGCACCTTGCCGTCGCCTGGGCGGCGCGAGACCTGCTCAGCCATGCCGGGGGCGTGACCCCGGCGTCCTGGTCGGCCACGATCAGGTTGCCCCCCGACCTCGCCGAGGCCGAGTCGGTGGCCTGGCTGCGGCACCCCGAGTGCGGCTGCTCCTGGAACGGTCCGATCGACGGCCCCGGCGACCACTCGGGGTGAGCGGTGTCCGACCGTTTCGGGCGTGCGCGACAATCAACAGGTGAGCGACGACGAGGGAAGCCTGCCCCGCAAGGCATTTGCGCGTTCTGCGCGCCTTGCCGCGCTGCCCCTCGGATATGCCGGACGCACCGCTGTGGGCCTCGGCAAGCGTCTCGGCGGCGCCCCGGCCGAGACGGTGCTCGCCGAGATCCAGCAGCGCACCGCCGAGCAGCTGTTCCGCACCCTCGGCGAGCTCAAGGGCGGCGCGATGAAGGTCGGCCAGCAGATGTCGATCCTCGAGTCCGCGCTGCCCGAGGACTGGGTGGCGCCCTACCGCGCGCAGCTGACCGCGCTCCAGGACTCCGCTCCCCCGATGCCGACCCAGACCGTCCGCGACATCATCGAGGGCGACCTCGGCCCCGCCTGGCGCGAGCAGCTCGTGGAGCTCGACCCGGTGCCGGCGGCGGCCGCCTCGATCGGCCAGGTCCACCAGGGCGTCTGGGCCGACGGCCGCCGGGTCGCGGTCAAGGTGCAGTACCCCGGCGCCGACGAGGCCCTGATGTCCGACCTGCGGCAGGTGTCGCGACTGGCGAAGACGGTCGGCTCCATGCTGCCCGGCATCGACGTGAAGCCGCTGGTCGAGGAGCTGATGGACCGGGCCCGCGACGAGCTCGACTACGCACTCGAGGCGGAGGCGCAGCACGCGTTCGCGGTCGCCTATGCGGACGACCCCCGGATCGTGGTGCCCGACGTGGTGGCACACGGCAAGCGGGTGCTGGTCACCGAGTGGCTGGACAGCACCAGCTCGCTGGCCGCCGTGATCCGCGACGGCAGCCAGGCCGAGCGCGACCACTACGGGGAGCTGTTCGTGGGCTTCCTGCTCGGCGGACCGTCGCGCACCGGGCTGCTGCACGCCGACCCGCACCCCGGCAACTACCGGGTGATCCCGAACGACGACGGGTCGCCCGGCCGGCTCGGCGTCCTCGACTACGGCGCCGTGGCCCGGCTTCCGGGCGGTGAGCTGCCGGAGGCGATGGGCAGCCTGATCCGGATCGCCTGCCGCAACGACCCCGAGCAGCTGCTCGAGGGCCTGCGCCAGGAGGGCTTCGTGCGGCCGAACGTGAAGATCGAGCCGGCGCAGCTCTACGAGTACCTCGCCCCGTTCGTGGAGCCGGCCAGCGTGGAGCGGTTCCGGTTCTCGCGGGAGTGGATGCGCGCCCAGTTCCAGCGGATCAACGACCCGCGCGAGCCCGGCTACACGTTGACGCTCAAGCTCAACCTGCCCCCGTCGTACATGCTGATCCACCGCACGTGGCTCGGCGGCATCGGCGTGATGAGCCAGCTCGGTGCCGAAGCGCCGTTCCGCGCCATCCTCACCGAGTCCCTCCCCGGTTTCGCCGGCGAGTAGTCGCCGACCCGGCGCAGATGGTCGCCGCAGGGACGCTGACCCGTCGCAGATGGCGGCCGCAGGGACGCTGACCCGTCGCAGATGGCGGCCGCAGGGTCACGCTGACCCGTCGCTCAGATGGCGGCCGCAGGGACGCTGACCCGTCGCAGATGTACGACGCGCACGCAACCATCTGGGTCGGGTCGGCGTGCACACCGCGACCAACTGCGCCGGGTCGGCGTGCACACCGCGACCAACTGCGCCGGGTCGGCGTGCACACCGCGACCATCTGCGCCGGGTCGGCGGTCACCACCACTCGGAGTCGAGCTTGGACTCCATCGCGCGAAGATGGTCGCGGGAGCAGCGGTCGCAGAAGTACACAGTGCGGTCGCGCTCGGTCGCCGAGGTCCAGGTCAGGGGCGGCTCGTCGGTCTCGCTGAGCGTCCCGCAGAAGCTGCAGGTCACCATGGGCCGACGGTACTCCTGACATGCCACGGGGCCGGACCGACGTCGTGTCGGTCCGGCCCCGGGCTTTCCTCGCGATCAGGTCATCGTGAGGGTTTCCTATCGGGCGTTGCCGCCGTACAGCATGCGCGCGAGGGCCAACCGTGCGGAGAGCGCACGGTCGGCCTCGCGGGAGAGCCGCGACGCCGGCGTCGGGCGAGGCCCACGCCACCGGCGCGCGCCGGTATGGGCGCGAGCCAGGTCTTCGTTGATGAGATTCACGTGCTTGCTCCGATCAAGAGTGGTCATGTCTGGTTCCGTTGGATGTCAGGTGGTCGGTCCGGATCCGAGGCCTACGCGGCGACGGGGTTCTTCCGGGGCCGGCCACGGGGCCGCTTGCGAGGGATCACCACGCCCTGCAGGAAGATCTCGCCACCCCAGACGCCCCAGGGCTCCCGCCGCTCCAGAGCACCGGCGAGGCACTCTGCGCGCACCGGGCAGGTGTGGCACAGGGTCTTGGCGAGCTCCAGGTCCGCAGGAGACTCGGCGAAGAACAGCTCCGCGTCCTCCCGGCGGCAGGGCAGGGTCTCTGCCTCCGACCGGAATGACGAAGCCGTCACGTCGATGGTCATGTGTGTTCACCTCCTCTCGTCTGACCTGATCGCTGGGTTGTTGTCATCGCTGGGCTCCTCGGCCGGCCTTCGGGGGTTGCCCCGAAAAACACGAAGGCCGCGGAATCCCTGTCGGGGTTCCGCGGCCTGTGAGGTGCCGTCGCGATGGTGATCTCATCGTGAGGGCGGACTCCAGGCATGGGTCCCCGGGTTGCGCTTGGTGGCCACATCAACGTGACGCTCGAGCGTCGGCTGTCCGATGACGGAGCCGGCAAAGGCGCACATGGGCAGGGCGTAGCCGCCGGAAGCGCGCATGCCGGTAGCCGGCCGCATCGCGGTCGTGTTGATCGTCCACGTGGTGTTGGTCATCGGTGTCGCACCTCCGTCTCTGCTCTCGTGCGCCGGTCGTGCCAGGACCGTGATGCGCGGATCGTCGTGTGGCCCCACAACATCCTTGCGGGTGTTGCCGGGATCTGGACAAGGTATCGGCTGTCGCGGAGACCCGGCAAACGATTTAAGGCAACATTTTGGGAACGGCTCGTGAACGCCGCTCAGGCCAGGATCTCGAGGACCTCGTCGGCGTACTTCTCGAGCTTGGTGGCGCCGATCCCGTTGATCCGCAGCAGCGCCTGCCGCGAGGTCGGACGCACCTCGGCGAGCGCCTCCAGGGTGGCGTCGGAGAACACCACGTAGGCCGGCACCGACTCGGCGTCGGCGCGCTCCTTGCGCCAGGCCTTGAGCGAGCCGAACAGCTCCTCGTCGTAGGGCACCGGGCAGTCGTCGCAGTAGCCGCGGTTGCGCTCCTTGGAGGAGGCCAGCGGCGACTGGCACACCCGGCAGACCGCCGCCTTGCGGCTGCGGCCGCGGCTCTTGCCGCTCGAACGGCTCTCCGCCCGCTCGGCGGCCGGAGAGGCGCCCTGCGGGAGCAGGTCGAGCAGGAACCGGGACGGCTTGCGCCGGGCCTGCTGCCCGGGGTTGCGCGCCAGCGACCAGGACACGTGGAGGTGGCGCCGGGCGCGGGTGACGCCGACGTAGAGCAGTCGTCGCTCCTCCTCGACCTCCGCAGGCGTGGTGGCGTAGGTGATCGGCATCGATCCCTCCTGCACCCCGCACAGGAAGACGGCGTCCCACTCGAGCCCCTTGGCGGCGTGGAGCGTGGCCAGGGTGACCCCTTCGGCGACGGGGGCGTGCTGCTCGTGGGCGCGCCGGTCGAGCTCGAGCACGAACGCTCCGAGCGCGGCCTCGGGCTGCTGCCCGGCGAACTCCTCGGCCTGCGAGACCAGCGCCTGCAGCGACTCCCAGCGGTCGCGGGCCTTGCCTCGCGCCGGCGCCTCGGCGGTCCAGCCCTGTCCGCTCAGCACCGCGCGCACCTGCTGCGGCACCGTGTCGCCCTCGAGCTCGCCGGCCTTGACCGTGCCACGGATCATCGCCGTGGCCTGCCGGACCTCGGGCCGGTCGAAGAACCGGGCCGCGCCGCGGACGACGTAAGGGATGCCGGCGGAGGTCAGCGCCTCCTCGAAGGCCTCGGACTGCGCGTTGATCCGGAACAGCACCGCCATCTCGCGCAGCGGTGTGCCGGCCCGGTGGAGCCGGGTGACCTCGCGGGCGACCGCGTCGGCCTCGGCCACCTCGTCGGGCGCCTCGCGCCAGGTGACCGCGTCGCCCGCCTCGCGCTGGGCGCGCAGCCGGACGCCGACCGACCCGGTGCCGGAGAGCAGCTTGTTGGCGATCTCGATCACCTGCGGCGTGGAGCGGTAGTTGCGGACCAGCTCCACGGAGGTCGTGCCCTCGTGGGTGCGCGGGAAGTCCGTCAGGTACGACGCCCGGGCGCCCGCGAAGGAGTAGATGGTCTGCGACGGGTCGCCCACGACGCAGATCTCGTCACGTCCACCGAGCCAGAGGTCGAGCAGCGCGGCCTGGATCGGCGAGACGTCCTGGAACTCGTCGACGACGAACCACTTGTACTGCCGGCGCACCTCGGCCGCGACCCGCTCGTCCTCGGCCAGGATCGCGGCGCCGCAGAGCAGCACGTCCTCCATGTCCATGCGGCCCTGCTCGCGCTTGAGGTCCTCGTAGCTGGCGAACAGGTGGGCCACCGTCGCGTGGTCGAGCCCGCTCACCTCGCGGCCCCGGCCCGGCGCGACGCGCACGTAGTCGTCGGGGCGGATGTTGCTGACCTTGGACCACTCGATCTCGGAGGCGACGTCGCGCAGCCGGGCCTGGTCGGTCTCCACCCGGTTGCGTCGCGCGGCGCCGGCGACCAGTCCGAGCTTGGAGTCGATCAGCTGCGGCGGCTCACCGCCGTAGACCCGCGGCCAGAAGTAGCGCACCTGGCGCAGCGCCGCCGAGTGGAAGGTGCGCGCCTGCACACCCGAGGCGCCCAGGGTGCGCAGCCGGCCGCGCATCTCGCCGGCCGCCCGCGTGGTGAAGGTGACCGCGAGCACCTCCATCGGGTTGTAGACCCCGGTCGCGACGCCGTAGGCGATGCGGTGCGTGATCGCCCGGGTCTTGCCGGTGCCGGCGCCGGCCAGCACCCGGACCGGTCCCCGGAGTGCCTGGGCCACCTCGCGCTGCTCGGGGTCGAGCGCGTCGAGAAGGTCGTCGGCGGACATCCGGAATGCTCTCCTGGCGGACGGTGTTGCAGCGGGTGGAGCAAACCCTAGACGCGAGGACGGACAACGCCATGACCGGCCAGTTCACGATGTACAAGACCAGCTGGTGCGGCTACTGCCACCGGCTGGCCTCGCAGCTCGACCGCGAGGGCATCACGTACGACGTGGTCGACATCGAGCGCCAGCCCGACGCCGCCGAGATCGTGATGGCGGCCAACGGCGGCAACCAGACCGTTCCGACGCTGCTCTTCACCGACGGCAGCACCCAGACCAACCCCTCGGTGAAGCAGGTCAAGGAGAAGCTGGCTTCGCTGTGACTGTCACCATGATCCGGTGACGTCACAGCTCTCCCCCACTCCGCGTTCCCGCCCGCGCCGCGAGAAGGAACGCGCTCAGACCGACCGCGACGCCCTGCACGCCGTGCTCGACGCCTCCCACATCTGCCACCTGGCCGTGGTCGTCGACGGTGTGCCGCTGGCGTTGCCGACCGTGTTCGCCGTCGACCGCGACGGCCCGGACCGGGACGGCACGCTGTACCTGCACGGTTCGGTCGCCTCACGGAGCCTGGTGCAGGGACCGCACCAGGACGCCAGCGCCACCTTCACGCTGCTCGACGGCATCGTGCTCGCACGCTCGGGCTTCAACCACTCGATGAACTACCGCTCGGCCGTCGTGATCGGCCGTCCGCGCGTGGTCACCGACGACGACGAGCGCAAGCGTGCCTTCGACCTGATCGTCGACCACGCCGCGCCGGGCCGGTCCGCCGAGCTGCGCCGGCCGCTCCGCAAGGAGCTGGCCGCCACCACCCTGCTCGCCCTGCCGCTGCACGAGGCGTCGGTGAAGATGCGCACCGGTGGCCCGGAGGACGAGGACTTCGACGTCGAGGCGGGTGGCGTGTGGGCGGGCGTGATCCCGCTGCGGCTGGTGCCAGGCGACGTGGAGACCGGGGCCGACGTCGACGTGACCGAGGTCCCCGCGCACGTCCTCGCCCTCGCCGACCGGCTGCGCGGGTAGCGATGCCGGGAGACGCGTCCTCCTACCGGTCCGTCGCCGAGGCCGGGCTGGCCTGGGTGCTCGGACAGGTGCGCTGGGACGACGGTCCGTGGATCCCGCTCGACGTGACGGCCACGGGTCCTGCGCCGGACCGGGACGGGATGCACAGCGGGATCGGTGGCCTCGCCCACCTGCTGTCCGAGGTGCGGGCGACCCGGACGTGGACCGCCGACGAGCGCGCCCTGGCCGACGACGTCGTCGCTCGGCTCCGGAGCCGGGTGGCCGAGCAGGCCGACGTGACGCTGTTCGACGGGCAGGCCAGCACGGTCGGCGCCCTGCTGGCGCTCGGCGCGGACGGCGCCGAGGAGGCCCTGCTCCGGCTGACGGCGATGGCCACCCCCGATGGTTGGCCGCAGGACGCGGTGGGGCCGCCCCGCTACTCCTCCGACGCGTGCATCCACGACGCCACGCTCGGTACGGCGGGGGTGCTGCTCGCCGCGCTCTTCGCCCGACGCTCCGCTGACCCCGGGACCATCCGCGTGGCCGACTCGCTGGCCGACCATGCCGCCGCCGTGCTCCTGGCCGAGGCGGAGCCGGTGCCGACCGGCACCGACTGGCGCTGGATCCCGGAGCGCTACGCGCTCGAACCGGAGCCGCGCCGGATGCCGAACTGGTCGCACGGCGTGGCCGGCATCGCCGGCTCGCTCGCTGTCGCCGGCGCCGAGCTCGGTCGACCCGACCTGACCGCGGCCGCCCGCAGCGGCGCGGAGCACCTGGTCTCGCTCGCGGACACCACCGGCGACGGCTTCGTGGTGCCGATGACGATCCCGGACCGTCCCGGCGAGGAGGCGGCGACGTACACCTGGTGCCACGGACCGACCGGCACCTCCTTGCTGTTCGCGGCCCTCGACCAAGCGGGCGTCACCGAGGTGGCGGGCGCAGCACCGGCCGACTGGGAGCGACGGTGCCTGCACAGCGTGCGCACGTCGGGCATCCCGGCCCGGTTGCGACCCGGCTTCTGGGACAACGACGGACGCTGCTGCGGTACGGCGGGCGTCGCCGAGGCGTTCCTCAGCCGCTGGCAGCGGACCGGCGAGCCGGACAGCCTGGCCTTCGCGTTCGTCCTCGCGGACACGCTGGTCGAGCACGCGGTGCTCGACGCGACCGGCGCCTGCTGGCGGTTCACCGAGCACCGCAACGCCGACCCGCTGCTGCCACCGGGGGTCGGCTGGATGCAGGGAGCGGCCGGGATCGCGGCCACCCTGTTCCGCGCCTCCCGGGTCGCCGAGCACGGCGCCGACGCGGTGGCCGTGCCGCGGATGGACAGCTGGTGGTCGCTACCAGCTGCCCGGCAGCGGCTCGCCGTACCACCACTCGACGAGTGACCGGCTGATCGAGATCCCGCCCGGCAGCACCAGCGTCCCGGCCTCGGCCTCTGCCTTCATCTCGTCGCGGGTGAACCAGCGGGCGTCCTCGATCTCCTTGCCGTCGACGGTGACCTCGACCGAGTCGGCGTGCGCCACGAACCCCATCATCAGGCTGGCCGGGAGCGGCCAGGGCTGGCTGCCGAAGTACGTGACGTCGCCGATCCGGATCCCGGCCTCCTCGAGGACCTCGCGGCGTACGGCGTGCTCCGGCGTCTCTCCCGGCTCCACGAAGCCGGCGAGCGTCGAGTAGCGGCCCTCCGGCCAGTCCGGGTGCCGTCCGAGCAGGCAACGGTCGTCGGGCTGCTCGCCGTCGACGACGACCATGATCACGGCCGGGTCGGTCCGCGGGAACTGGGCGCGCCCGCACACCGTGCAGCGCAGCTCGTGGCCGGTGTTGCGAGGCTCGAGGACGCCGCCGCAGCGCGGGCAGTGCCGGGTCGACCAGTGCCACTCGGCGATCCCGACGGCGTGCACGAGGAGCTCGGCGTCCTTCTCGTCGATCGCCTGGACGGCGCCGCGGAGACCGGTCCAGCCGTCCTCGCCGTCGGCGTACGACGGGTCGGCGACCACCGCGAAGTGGATCACCCCGTCGCGGTCGCCGAGCAGGATCCGGGTCCCCTCGGGCGCCTCGGCCGGCGCAACCCAGGTGAGCTGGCCGTCGACCGGACGGAACCGGGTGCCGCTCAGCACCAGCACCCGGGTGCCCGGGTCCGCCCACGCCTCGGTCAGCCAGGCGTCGTCGACGCGGCGGTCGGCGATGCGGTCGTGCGGGTGGCGCGAGAGGGCGATCTCGGAGTACTCCACGGGACAGGCCTACCACGCGTGCCCCGGTCGATCGGGAGTCGGGCCGGAGTGGGTGATCCGTCAGGTCGATGTGGTTGGGTGCGTCCCGTGTGGCCGAGGATCTGGAGTGCGCTGACCAGCCCGCGCTGGCTGGCGCGGATCGTCGGCCTGGTGGGGGCGATGACCGTGGTCAGCGCGCTGCTGCCGGCGTTCCGCGGCCGGCTGCACCTGGTGCGCGACGTGCTGCCGGCGGTGTTCCCGGACGCGGCTACCACCGGCGCGGCCGCGCTCGGGATCATGCTGATCGTGCTGTCGCGGGCGCTGCGTCGGGCCAAGCAGCGTGCGTGGCTGATGGCGGTGGTGCTGAGTGGTGTCACCTCGGTGCTGCACCTGATCAAGGGTCTCGACGTCGAGGAGGCGGTGACCGCGGCCGCGCTGCTCGGGTTGCTGGTCGCGGGTCGGCGGCACTTCACCGCACGGCCCGACCCTCGCTCGCCGCACCGGATCGTGGCCGTCGCGGTGTTCGGGCCGATGATCGCCACCGCGCTCGGGTGGGCCTGGCTGGCGATCGACGCCGACGGCCAGGCACCCGGCACGACGACCCTGCAGCGGATCGGCCAGGCCTTCGTCGGGCTGGTCGGCCTCGACGGGCCGGTCCGGTTCGTCAGCGCGTCGGACGACCAGCACGCCTCCGTCGCGCTCGCCGTGCTCGGGGCGAGCGTCCTGGTGCCGCTGATCATGGTCGCGCTCCAGCCGGCCGACGGCCCGCACCCGCTCGACGACTCCGAGCAGCGGCGGGTGCGTGACCTGCTCGACCGCTGGGGCGCCGTCGACTCGCTGTCCTACTTCGCGCTGCGCGGCGACCGGTCGGTGCTGTTCTCGAAGAGCGGCAAGTCCGCCGTCTCCTACCGCGTCGTCGGCACCGTGACCCTGGCCGCGGGCGATCCGCTCGGGGACCCCGAGGCGTGGCCGGGCGCGATCGAGGCCTGGCTGGACGAGGCGCAGTCCTTCGGCTGGGTGCCGGCCGTGCTCGGCGTCAGCGACCAGGGTGCGCGGGCCTACCACCGGGCCGGGCTGGACGCGCTCGAGCTCGGCGACGAGGCGGTGCTCGACCTGCGGGAGTTCTCGCTCGAGGGACGCAGCATGCGCGTCGTACGCCAGGCGGTGTCGCGGTGCACCCGCGCCGGCCTCGTGGTCACCGCGCACCGCGCCGCCGACCTCGACGCCGCGAGCTGGGCCGAGCTGCGCGGGCTGGCGGACGCCTGGCGCGACGGGCCGGTCGAGCGCGGGTTCAGCATGGCGCTGGGCCGGTTCGGCGACGAGCGCGACGACCGCTCGGTGGTGGTCGTGGCCCGCGACCCCGCCGGCACCGTCAAGGGCGTCCTCAACTTCGCACCGTGGGGCGACGACGGGCTGTCGCTGGACCTGATGCGGCGCGACCGCGACACCGAGAACGGCCTGATCGAGCACATGGTCGTGTCCCTGATCGAGCAGTGCCCCGGCCTCGGGGTCAGCCGGATGTCGCTCAACTTCGCGGTGTTCCGCAGCGTCTTCGCGCGCGGCGAGCGGCTCGGAGCCGGTCCGGTGCAGCGCGCGACGCACGCGGTGCTGCTGTGGGCGTCGCGGTTCTGGCAGATCGAGTCGCTCTACCGCGCCAACGCGAAGTACCACCCCGAGTGGGTGCCCCGCTACCTCTGCTTCCGCAGCTCCGGCGACCTGCCGCGGGTCGGCGTCGCGGCGCTGCGGGCCGAGGCGTTCATCGTCGCGCCGGCGTGGGTGCGCCGGATCGTGCGCGACTGAGACGCCACTAGGGTTCTCGGTCGTGAGCACCCACATCGGCGCCGAGCCCGGCCAGATCGCCCCGACCGTCCTGATGCCCGGCGACCCGCTCCGCGCGAAGTGGATCGCGGAGACGTTCCTCGACAACGCCACCTGCTACTCCGAGGTGCGCGGCATGCTCGGCTACACCGGCACCTGGCAGGGGCGCCCCGTCTCGGTGCAGGGCTCCGGGATGGGCCAGCCGTCGTTGGCGATCTACGCCAACGAGCTCTTCACCGACTACGACGTGCAGACCGCGATCCGGGTCGGCTCCTGCGGCGCGCTGACCGAGAAGCTCGCCGTGCGTGACGTCGTGATCGCCTCCGGCGCCTGCTCCGACTCGTCGATGAACCGGCTGCGCTTCCACGGTCTCGACTACGCACCGGTCGCGGACTTCGGCCTGCTGGTCGCGGCGTACGACGCCGCGCGGGCGCGTGCCGACGTCACGACCCATGTGGGCCTGATCTTCTCGGGCGACCAGTTCTACAACCCGCGCCCCGAGCTGATGAAGCCGATGGTCGACCACGGCGTGCTGGCGGTCGAGATGGAGGCGTGCGCGCTGTACACGATCGCCGCGCAGCACGGCCGTCGGGCGCTGGCGATCTGCACCGTGTCCGACCACATCGTCACCGGCGAGGAGACCACCAGCCAGGAGCGCGAGCAGACCTTCGCCGCGATGGTCGACATCGCGCTCGCCGCCTCGATGCGCGACTGACCGCACCACCACCTGGCTCAGCCGCCGACGATCGACTCCAGCACGGTCCGGTCTGGCAGGTCGTCGTCGTCGGGGAACACCGTCTCGCCGCTGCGCACGTAGTGGAAGGCGACCCGCACCCGCTCCGGCTCCACGCCGACCAGCTCGGCCCACGCCAGACGGTAGATCGCGAGCTGGAGCGGGTCGGCGGTCTGCTTCTGGTTGGTCTTCCAGTCGACGACCAGGAAGCCGTCGACCCCGTCGACCTGCTCCTGGTAGACCGCGTCGATCCGGCCGCGCACCACCTGGCCGGCCAGCACCAGCGCGAACGCCGGCTCCACGGCGTGCGGCGTGCGGTCGGCGAACGGGCCCTCCTCGAACCGCGCGATCAGCTCGCGCAGGTCGTCCTCGTCGTCGATCCCGACGTCGCCGCGGCCGGGCAGCTCGTCGGGGTCGATCATCTGCTGCTGCCCGAAGCGGCTCTCCACCCACGCGTGGAAGCGGGTGCCGAACCGGGCAGCGGGCGACGGCGGCCGCGGCATCGGCCGGGCCAGCTCGCGGGCGAACGCCTCCGGGTCGTCGCGCATCCGGGCCAGCGACGTCGCCGAGAGGCTCGGCGGGAGGGGCACCTCGACCGTGTCGCCGGTCTCGGCCGACGCCTCCTCGAGCAGCCGCTCGATGGTGGCGTCCCAGGCGGCCACCTCCTCGAGGACCAGCACGTCCTCGATCGTCTCGTCGGCGTCGGGCGATGCCGCGGCGGCCGCGACCAGCTCGGCGGCCCGCCACCGTCGCTCGACCTCGGCGGTGTGGTGCGACATCGGGAAGGGTCGTTCGGCACCGGCCGCGGCGTAGGGACTGGGCGTGCCCTTCGCGGGCTTGTCCTCCCACGGCTCGGCGTCGGCGCCCCACTCCGCCATCGCCTCGCGGGTGCGGACGAGGTAGGGCGACGGGCCCAGCCCGGTCTTGCCACCGGGCTTCCACTGCCAGCACGACACGGAGAGCAGGTGCCGGGCGCGGGTCCACGCGACGTAGCCGAGCCGCAGCTCCTCCGTCGCGTCGTGCACCTTCGCCGCGGCGGCGTAGGCCTTGATGTCGCCCGGCTGGTGGCCGCCGAGCTGGGGCAGGTCGCGCGCGTCGCCCCGCAGCTCGGCCGGCATCACCGAGGCCACGGTGGTCCAGCGTGAACGGCCGCGGTTGGTCGGGAACTTGGTGTCGGTCACGCCGACCAGGAAGACCGCGTCCCACTCCAGGCCCTTGGCCCGGTGGACGGTGAGCAGCTTGACCGAGTCGGCCTCGCTCGGGGTGGCCACGTCGAGGCCCTGGCCGAAGTCGTCCTCGGCGTCGAGCCAGGCCATCAGCGCGGTGAGGGTGACCGGGCCGTCGATGGCCTGGAACTCCGCCACCGCCTGAACGAAGAGGTCGAGGTTGTCGCGCCGGGCGGAGGCCGCCGGGCTGACCGAGGAGGCCAGCTCGACGTCGATGCCCGTGGTGTCGATGATCCGGCGCACCAGGTCGAGGATCGGCTCGCCGATCGCCGATCGCAGCCGACGGAGCTCGGCGGAGATCAGCCCGAACCGCTCCCGGGCCTCCGTGGAGTAGGGGTGGTCACCGGGCTGGTCGACCGCGTCACCGAGGGATGCGATCTCGGTCGGGTCGGAGCCCTCCACCGCGGCCGCCAGCTCGGCGTGCACGTCGGCGAAGGTCCGCTCGCGACCGCGCGGTCCGGCCAGCTCACGGGCCTGGCGTCCGAGCAGCGCCAGGTCGCGCAGGCCGATCGCCCACCGCGGGCCGTTGAGCAGGGTGAGCATCGAGGCGTTGTCGGTGACGTCCTGGATCAGGGCCAGGGTGGCCACCACCTCGGCCACCTCGGGCAGCCGGAGCAGCCCCTTGAGGCCGACGATCTCGACCGGCACCTCGCGGTCGGTGAGCGCGTCGAAGACGGCAGCGGCGTGGGTGTTGTCCCGCGTGAGCACCCCGATCTCCTTCCAGGGCGTGCCGGCTCCGTGACAGCCGAGCACCTGGTCGCCGAGGGCCGCCAGCTCGAGGTCCCAGGTCTCGTGCACCGCCGCCCGGACCTCGCCCGGGCCGGCCTCCGGCTTGGGCTCGAGCGGCAGCAGCTCGGGGCGCGCGACGTAGAGGTCGCGGGCGACGTGGTTGGCGGTGGCCAGGATCCGCACGTCGGAGCGCCGGTTGACGGTCAGCGGGTAGGTGCTGGCGGCGCCGGACACCGCCGGGAACGCCCGGTCGAACTCGAGGATGTTGGACACCGAGGCCCCGCGCCAGCCGTAGATCGCCTGGTTGGGGTCGCCGACCGCCATCACCGGGTGACCGAGTCCGTCGGCCGGGGCGGGGCCGGAGAAGAGCCGGCTGAGCATGATCGCCTGGGCCACCGAGGTGTCCTGGTACTCGTCGAGCAGCACCACCTTGAACTTGGCGCGCTCGAGCCGGCCGACCTCCGGCCGGTCGCGAGCCAGGGACGCGGCGAGCGCGATCTGGTCGCTGAAGTCGACCAGCCCGAGGTCACGCTTGAGCCGGCGGTAGGCCTGCACCAGCCCGAGCAGGTCGGCCCGGGCGTCGATCGCCCGGATCGCGCGCTCGTTGTGCTCTCGGTAGGTCGACCGTGACTCCCCGGCCATGCCGTCGACGAACTGCTCGCGGTGCCGCGCGTCGACCCGTCGTACGTCCTCGGGGTCGACCAGGTGCTCGGTCATCTCCGCGTCCAGTGCGAGCAGGTAGCGCACGGCGTGGTCGGGTGACTCGGTCAGGTGCGGCACGGGCGAGCGGTAGCGCTGGATCGCGCGGGTGGCCAGCTGGTAGCGCGAGGCGTCGGCGATCAGCCGGGTGTCGGGCTCGTGACCGATCCGGAGGCCGTGCTCGGTGAGCAGGCCGGCGGCGTAGGAGTGGTACGTCGCGACCGTCGGCTCCTCGACCTCCTCGGCAGCCCGGTCGCGGTCCGGCAGCAGTCCGGCACCCCGCAACGCGCCCCGGATGCCGGCGTCGAGCTGGGCAGTGGCCTTGGTGGTGAACGTGAGCCCGAGCACCTCGGCGGGTGCCACCTGTCCGGTGGCCACCAGCCACGCGACGCGGGCGGCCATCACCGTCGTCTTGCCCGACCCGGCTCCGGCGATCACCACCGCCGGCGCGAGCGGAGCGGTGACGGCGGCGAACTGCTGGTCGCTGAACGTGAAGTCGGTGCCCATCAGCTCGCGGAGCTGGTCGGGGGTCTCGATCCGCAGCGGCGTCATGACAGCACCGACCCCGCCGCGTGCGCCGGGCAGATCGGCACGAACGCGCAGCGCGAGCAGAGGGTCTGCTCGGGGCGCGCGACCAGGTCCTCGTCGCGTACGGCGCGGGCGACCTGCATCAGCTGGCGCTGCACCGAGGTCGCGCCGTCGACCTCGGGCTGCGGCGGCTGGGCCTGCACCTTCGGGAGGTCGCCGCCGATCCGCAGGTGCACGAGCTCGGCACCACCGGACTCGGCAGGACGACCGACCTGTTCGTCGACCGCCCCGCTCTGCACGGCCAGCTGGTAGAGCCCGAGCTGGGAGTTGGTTGCCACGCTCTTGTCGGTCGGGTGGTACTTGCCGGTCTTCAGGTCGACCACCCAGACCTTGCCGTCGGCGTCGAGCTCGAGCCGGTCGGCGTAGCCGTGCAGCCGGACCACCTGACCGTCGGGCAGGGTCGTCTCGACGTCGACGGGCGCCTCGGTGCCGAGCAGGGTGCGGCTCCCCGCCGCCTCCCACGCGACGTAGCGGAGCAGCGCAGCCTCGACCGCCTCCCGCTCGCGGCCGCGCGACCACGGGGTGCGGAAGTCCATCTGGTCCCACACCTCGTCGACCAGCGCCATCAGGTCGTCGTCGGGACCCAGGTCACCGGTGGCCAGCCGCTCGGCGATCGCGTGCACGACGGTGCCGAAGCCCTGGCTCGACGTGGTGACCCGCTCACCGCCGGCCTCGCGCTCGAGGAACCACTTGGCCGGGCAGTCGAGGAGCGCCTGCAGCATGCTCGCCGACACCGCCACCGGCTGGTCGGGCTGGCGCAGCGGGCGCTCGGACCGGGTCAGCCGGCGCATCCCCCACCAGGTCGCCGGATCGGCCTGGGGCGCGACCGGGCGGCCGTGGACCTCCGTCCGGGCGAGCCGGGCCAGCCGGCTGGCGGCCGCACGGCGCAGCACGTCGGGCTTGGCCGGGTCGGCGACGGTGCGTCGGAGCTCGGCGACCAGACCGGGCAGCGACAGCGGCCGCGCGGGCCGCCCCACCTTGTGGAGCGGCTGCCAGCCGAGCTCGCCGACGAACCGTGACGGTTGCTCTCCCTCGTCGTCGGGCGACCGGACCGCGGTCACCACCAGGCGCTCTCGGGCGCGGGTGCACGCGACGTAGAACAGCCGGCGCTCCTCGGCGAGCATCGCGGACGTGGTCACCTGCGGCAGCAGCCCGTCACGACCGATCCGGTCGGGGCTGAGCAGCGACCCGCGGCGCCGCAGGTCGGGCCACGCGCCGTCCTGGACGTGCGCCACCACCACCAGCCGCCACTCGAGGCCCTTGGAACGGTGCGCGGTCAGCAGGCGCACGGCCTCGCCGCGGACGCCGCGGTCGGCCAGCGTGTCCGCCGGGATCTCCTGGGCGGTGAGGGTGTCGAGGAAGCTCTGCACGCTGGTGTGGCCCCGCTGCTCCTCGGCCTTGGAGGCGGCCTCGAACAGCGCGCACAGCGCGTCGAGGTCACGGTGCGCGAACCTCGAGGCGTTGCCGCCGAGCCGGGTGGCCGCCCGCAGCCGACGGCCCCAGTCGGTGCCGTTCCAGAGCACCCAGAGCGCCTCCTCCGCCGTACCGCCGCCGTCGAGCACCCGGCGCGCCCGGGCCAGCAGGTCGGCGAGCCGCCGGGCGGCGGCACCGTGGCCACCGGAGACCCCGTCGAGGAGCTCCGGGTCGAGCACGGAGCGACGCAGCAGGGCCCGCGAGGACAGCGCCGGCTCCCCTGCCTCCTCGGCCCGGAGCTTCTCGCGGGCACGGAGAGCCCTGGCCAGGGCCCGCACGTCGGTGGCGTCCAGTCCCCCGACCGGGGAGGTGAGCAGCTCCTCGATGCGGTCGACCGCGACGAAGCGCGGGTCGGTGGGGTCGTCGACGTCGGCGTCGACCGCCACCCGGAGCGCCGCGAGCAGCGGCATCACCGCGGGTTCGCGGACCAGCGGTGTCTCGTCGCTGGAGATCTCGACCGGCACCCCGGCGGCGGACAACGACCGGCGCAGCGTGGGAAGCGTCGACCGGCCAGAGCGCACCAGCACCGCCATCTCCGACCACGGGACGCCGTCCTCGAGGTGCGCCCGGCGCAGCAGGTCGGCGAGGTGCTCGGTCTCACCCCGAGCCGTGTCGAAGGTGGCCACGTCGACCCAGCCGTGCCCGACGTCGGACGGCGCCGCCGACGGTGACCGGAACGACTCCCAGTCGGCGCGCCGGATGTCACCGCGGGTGCCGATCGAGGCGGCCACCGCCTGCGAGGCGGTCAGCAACCGCGACCCGAACCGCCGCGTCGTGCGCAGCGCGACCACGGGTGCGGGCGCACCGTCTGAGGTGGGGAAGGAGGTCGGGAACCGGAGGATGCCGTTGACGTCGGCCCCGCGGAACCCGTAGATCGACTGGTCGGGGTCACCCACCACGACCAGGTCACGGCCGTCGCCCGCGAGCGCCCGCAGCAGCGCCACCTGGCTGGGGTCGGTGTCCTGGTACTCGTCGACGAAGAGGTGCCGGTAGCTCGCCCGGAGCTCGTCGCGGTGCTCCTCGGCGATGCCGACCGCGCGCCGGATCAGGTCGGCGTAGTCGACGGCACTGAGGTCGTCGAGCACCACCAGGTAGCGCTGCATGAAGCCGGCGGCGACGACGTAGGCGTCCTCCCCCGACTCGCGGCCGAGCTCCGCCAGGTCGACCGGGTCGAGCCCCTTCTCGCGGGCCCGGGAGAGCACCGCCTGCACCTCGGCGGCGAACCCGCGCGTGCGGACCGCGGCCTTGAGGGCGTCGGGCCAGGCCAGCGCCTCCTCACCGGTCAGCAGCTCCTGGATCACGACGTCCTGCTCCGGGGCCGAGAGCAGCCGGAGCGGCGCGAGGTAGAGGTCGGCCGGCGAGTAGCGCCGCACCAGCCCGTAGGCGAAGGAGTGGAACGTCGAGCTGATCGGGCTGGACAGGGTGCGCCCGAGCCGCGCGGTCACCCGGTCGCGGAGCTGCTCGGCCGCCTTGCGGCTGAACGTCAGCGCCAGCACCGACGACGGGTCGGCGTCGCGGTGCTCGATCCGGTCGACGATCGCCTCGACGAGCGTCGTGGTCTTGCCGGTGCCGGGCCCGGCCAGCACCAGCAGCGGCCCCCCGGTGTGGTCGACCACGCGCTGCTGGTCGTCGTCCAGCGTCGGCGCCGCGAGCCGGGTCGGGTCCGGTGCCACCAGGCGGTACGACGGGCTCGCGCTCACGGGGTCCACCCAAGCACGCGCCGCCGACGGGTGCGGGGTGTGCGTGGGCCGGCGGTACTTCCCACGACGAACACGCGCCTCCCACGAGCTGCTCGTCGTGGGGAGCGCATGTTCGTCGGCATACCGTGGTGAACCCGCAGCAGCCAGCAGCACTAGCGTGGCCCGCATGAACGAAGGACCCCTCTCCGACATCCTCGTGATCGACCTGACCCGCGCGCTGGCGGGGCCGCACGCGGCGATGATGCTCGGCGACCTCGGCGCCCGCGTGATCAAGGTGGAGAGCCCGACCGGTGACGACACGCGATCCTGGGGGCCGCCGTTCGTGGGGCCGGAGCACGCCCGCGAGTCGACGTACTTCCTCTCCGCCAACCGCAACAAGGAGTCGCTGACCCTCGACCTGAAGACGCCCGAGGACCAGGACGTGCTGGCCGAGCTGGTCAAGCGCGCCGACGTGCTGATGGAGAACTTCCGGGTCGGGGTGCTCGACCGGCTCGGCTTCCCGGTGTCGCGGCTGCACGAGCTCAATCCCCGGCTCGTCGTGCTGTCGATCACCGGCTTCGGGCACGACGGGCCGGAGGCGTCGCGCTCCGGCTACGACCAGATCGCGCAGGGCGAGGGCGGCCTGATGTCGATCACCGGCACCGAGCTGCCGACCAAGGTCGGGGTGCCGATCGCGGACCTGCTGGCCGGCATGAACGGGGCGTACGGCGTGGTCGCGGCACTGCACGAGCGCACCCGCACCGGTGTCGGCCGGGTGGTCCGCACGTCCCTTCTGGCCGGGATGGTCGGGGTCCACGCGTTCCAGGGCACGCGCTGGACGGTCGCCGGGCAGGTGCCCGGGCTGGCCGGAGACCACCACCCGTCGATCGCGCCCTACGGGATGTTCGCGACCGGTTCCGCGCCGATCCAGATCGCGTGCGGCTCGGAAGGGCTGTGGCGGGCGTTCGCGGCGGAGTTCGGGCTCGACCCGGCCGAGCCGCGGTTCGCCAGCAACCCCGAGCGGGTCGCGCACCGCGACGAGCTGGTCGAGCTGATGGAGCGGCTCTTCGAGGACCAGCCGGCCGAGCACTGGCTCGAGCGGCTGTCCAGGGCCGGCGTACCCGCGGGCAAGGTGCGCACCATCGACGACGTCTACGCCTGGGAGCAGACCCGGTCACAGGGCCTGCTGATCGACGTCGAGCACCCGACCCTCGGCCACGTGCAGCTGCCGGGCTCGCCGCTCCGGTTCGACGACAACGCCCACAGCGGCGGCCGCTCCGAGCACCTCGCGCCACCGACCCTCGGCCAGCACGACGCCGAGATCCGCGCCTGGCTGACCGAGTGAGAGGCGGTGGGAGCAACCAGAACGTCGAGTGGACTCAGCCGAGGTAGCGCTCCCACGGACCGATGATCGCGAAGCAGTGACCCGGCTCCTGCACGTTGCCGAAGAGCACCGAGCCGTCCGGCGCGAAGCACGGCCCGGTCATCTCGCTGTAGACGTCCGTGCCGGAGCCGTTCTGCTCCTGCACGATCAGGTTGCGGGCGATCGCCTGGGCGCCGGTCTCCCGGGTCCAGCTGAGCATGTGGTTGGCGGTGTTGCCGTCCTCGGTGAGCACGAGCGTCCCGTACGGCGACACGTGGCAGCCGTCGGGGCCGTCGAACGCGAGGTCGCGGCTGCGGCCCAGCCCGGTCTCCGGGTCGACGGACTCGCTGTGCAGCAAGGGGTTGTAGGGGAAGTACGCCATCAGGGTCAGCGTCTCGTCGGCGTACCGGTAGTACCAGAGCTGGCCGTCGTGCGGCGTCGCGTCGGCCGGGTAGTCGCCGGGCGCGAACGCGAAGCTGGACACGAAGTAGGCGCCCTCGTCGTCGCCCCACGCGCCCTCGAGCTTCTTCGAGTGGGTCACCTTGCCGTCCGCGAACTGGTTGCGGATGCTGGTCGTCCGGGCCTGCCGGTCGGGCACCTCGACCCATGTGGTGCGGAACGGCCGGCCGATCTGCGCCGACGTCACGTACGACAGGTCGGGCAGCACGCTGCCGTCCGGTGCGGTCACGGCGAGCGCCTCGAGCGTGCCGGCGCTCGCGCTCAGCGTCTTGGCGATGTACGGCGCCAGCCGGTAGCCGCTGGGCGCCGTCCACCGGTAGAACAGCCCGTTCGGCTTGCTGGAGTCCTCGGTCAGGAAGACGCGCTTGCGGCTCGGCTCCACCACTACCGCCTCGTGCCCGAAGCGCCCCCAGGCCTTGATCGGCAGCGGCGACTGCTGGGCAGGGGCGTCCGCGAAGACCTCGAACACGTAGCCGTGGTCCTTGGTCAGGGTGCCGGTGCCGGCCTTGGCCTCGGTCTCCTCGCAGGTGAGCCACGATCCCCACGGCGTCGGGCCGCCCGCGCAGTTGCTGAACGTGCCGGACAGGCCGACCCACTCGGTGAGCCGCTTGCCCTCCTTGGTCGTCTCGATCACCGTGCAGCCGCCGCCGAGGCAGCCCGGGTCGTAGACGGTGCCCTTCACCAGCGGCACCGGGTGCACGGCGCCCGGGGACGCCTCGTGGTTCTGGATCAGCCGGAGCCGGTTGCCCTTCTTGACCACGAGGGTGCCGTCCGGACGCTCGGGGGTCTTGCCGATCACCTTCCCGGAGCCGTCCTCGAGGTCGGTCTCGCCGGAGACGGACACCACTTCGTAGGAGAAGCCGGCAGGTAGCGCGAGCAGGTCCCCGGGCGAGGACTCCAGCGGCGGGAAGAGCCGGCCGTGGCCGGGCGCGCGGGCCGCGGACGTCGTGGCGGCACCGGCGGTGGCGGTGCGGGCAGTGGCTCCGGCGGTGGGGGCCGTGGCGACCGAGGCGGCCACGATTCCCACGCCACCGAGAGCGGAACGGTTGATCATCTGTCGTCGGTTGAGGGTCATGTCCCCCAACCTCATCGCGCCGGATGAACCGTCCGTGAACAAGGCCCGACGATCAGCCGCCCGTTCGCAGGCGCTCCAGCAACGCGAAGTTCGTGCAGTCCTGGCCGACGGTGCCGGGTAGTCCCGGCCAGATGACACCCGAAAGTGGTCTCGGAAGATGCCGAATGGTCGGGACTACCCGCACTGGGGGAGCAGGTCGGTGCATTCCCCACCATTTCCCAAGGTTCGTTCCGCATGCTGTCCGAGCACTGGGTCAAACGAGGGGAAGACGGCATGACCAAGGGTCTGAGAAAGGTCGTGCCGGTGGCACTGCTCGCGATCCTGGGTGCGGCGGTGTCGGCGTGTGGCGGGGGCCCCACGTCCACCGCCGCACCGGCACCGACTGCGACGGTCACCGTCACTGCGGACCCGCAGTCGCCGCGTCGGCCACGCCGACCACGCACCCGCCCGCCCCGAAGAACCCCCGCGACAAGCTGGCCTGCGACAAGACCGAGACCCTGATGGCGAAGATGACCACGGCCGCGAACGGTTGGGTGCCCGCAACCCGGCCCTTCGACCGCACGGTCGGCACCAAGATCCGGCTGCTGACGGTGGACATGGCGGCCGCGGAACGCCTCAGCGGGACCGCGCCGGTCCGCACCACCCTGGAGAAGAACACCGCCGCCTTCACCTCGCTGGCAAAGGCGATGGCCGGCACCCGGAAGCAGAAGGTGTTCGGTGCGATCGGCAAGACCCAGGTCGCCTACTCGCAGTTCAAGTCCGTCTGCGGAGTGACCTGAGGAGTCGGGGTACGGACAGCTCCGCGGTCCCTGGCAGACGTGGACGGTCTCGGTCACCGAGCCGCCGCCGCGGGGTGCTGGGGCGTCAGGGCGTGGTGAACTCTCCGGCGCTCGCTGATCGGGTCGATAATCCTCATGTGCCGCTACTCCCGGAGAACCCCGGCGCCGCCGGTCGCCGCTCGACGAGGCCGCGCCTGGTCGCCGTCGACGGGTTCTACCGGATGGCGGCCCTCGGTGCATGCGTCGGCCTGATCGGGCTCGTCGAGGCGATCCAGCGGATCCGGCTCGGCGGCACCGCGGCACTCCCCCTCCTGGCCATCGCCATCGGCCTCGGGATCGCCACCGGACTCAGCCGGCACCGGCCGGGCCTCGCCGTGGCCGTCACCTGGCTGGTCGGGTGCATCCAGGCACTGTCCAACATCGACGGCATGGTGACGGAGGCGGCGATCGTGCTCGTCCTCTTCGGCGCCAGCCGCTACGGATCGGTGAGCACCGTCTGGGTCAGTGGACTCTCGATACCGGCGGCCTACCTGGCCGGGGCTCTCTACGTCAGGGCACACGGCACCGGGCTCTCGGTGGTTCTGGGAGCGAGTGCCCTCGCCCGTGCCACCCCCCGCCCGACGATCGTGCTGGCAGTCACGATGTGCCTGGCACTGACCCTGCCGTGGCTCCTCGGCCTGACGTTGCGCACGAGAGCCCAGGCACGGACGAACCTCCGCGAGATGCTCCGGGCGGAAGCGATGCGGGACGTGGCGGATACCCGACGCGGCGAGGCGGAGGAGCTCGCCCGGGTCAAGGATGAGCAGGTCAGGCTGGCCCGAGATCTGCACGACGTCGTCGGACACTCCTTGACGGTGATCCTGGCTCAAGCGCAGTCTGCCGACTACGTGCCTGACGACGACGCCGCACGGCTGAAGGAGATCATGGGGACCATCGCTTCCTCCGCTCGCCGGTCTCTCGGGGACATCCACCGGGTGCTCTCGGAGACGCCGGACCCGGACACCACGGCCCTGGACACCCTGCTGAGCCCCCTCATCGAGGCGGGCCGCAACGTCGAGCACGCCGTCATCGGGCGGCCACGTCCGCTACCACCGGACCTGGCCGTGGTGGCCTACCGCGTGATGCAGGAGATGTTGACCAACGCGCTCGGGCACGGCACGGCCACCGAACCCATCGGCGTCACCATGGACTGGGGACCGATCCTCCGGATCGCGGTCAGCAACACGGTCGAGGAACCTTCCTCGGATCGCGCCGGCCTGGGGCTCGGGAGCATGCGAGCCCGGCTGGCCTCGGTCCAGGGAACCCTGAGCATCGAGGAGCACGACGGCACCTTCGTAGCCACGGCCGCCATTCCCACCTCTGCCAACACCGACGACCCCTGGGGTGAGCTCGCGTGATCCAGGTCCTGCTGGTGGACGACCAGGAGCTGTTCCGGGCCGGCATCGCCGTCATCATCGACGCCCAGCCCGACATGCGCGTGGTGGGACAGGCCGGCAGCGGCGCGGAGGCGCTGCGATCGGTCGACGAGCTCGACCCCGACGTCGTGCTGATGGACATCCGCATGCCGGAGATGGACGGCGCCGAGGCGACGCGCCAGATCTTCCACTGCGGCCCACGCGGCGGCGAGAAGCGCAAGGTCAGGGTGATCGTCCTGACCACGTTCGATCTCGACAGTCGCGCGGCCACGGCGATCAGGCACGGGGCGAGTGGCTTCCTCCTCAAGGATGCGACCCCGGAACGGCTGCTCGATGCGATTCGCACGGTGCACGCGGGCAACGCGGTGCTCGCCCCGCGGGATCTGCTGGCCCTGATGGATTCCCACTTCCAGGAACCCACCCCGATCCCTCCGGGTTTCGGCCACCTCACGCCCAAGGAGCAGGAAGTCTTCTCAGCGGTCGCCCTGGGCAAGTCCAACTCGGAGATCGCGGGCGAGGTCTACGCGAGCGAGTCAACCGTGAAGACCCATGTCGGTGGGATCCTGCGCAAGCTGCACCTGCGGGACCGCGTTCAGATCGTGGTCTTCGCGCACCAGCACGGACTCGTCGCCAGCGGGCCCGATGCGTAGGCCCGAGCCGATCCGGCGGCGGGCCCGGTCGGCCGCTCGCTGGAACCTCCGCTCCACCAACCGCCACGAGAGGGCGGCGGCGAGGAGTGTCAGCAACAGGGCCAGCAGACCGCTGGGGTCGTGCGGTCGCAGCCAGAGCGCGAGCGGGTAGTTCCACAGGTACGCCGCGTACGACACCCGCCCGAGCCGGACCAGGCCGCGCAGCGGTGGCGTCGACACGTGCCACCATCGACGCCAGGCCAGGACCAGCACCGCGGCGAGGGCGGCCACGGTGGGCGCGACCACGAAATAGGTGAGGGCGTGACCGCGGAGGGGTGCTAGGGCCAGCAGGCACACTCCGGCCAGGGCAACGACTGCCGCCCGGTGCGGCAGGTGGATCCGGTCCTGGAACACCCGGGCAGCCGAGCCGATGACGAGGCACCCGGCCCAGGTGGTGGGCAGTGCGTACGCCAGGTCGGGCGCGTCGTGCAGCCAAAGGACGGTGCAAGCCGCGGCCAAGAGCGATCCCGTCCCGGCCACCCCCAGGGCGAGCGAGATCCTGCCTCGACGCCAGGCGAGCGCCACGAACAGCGGCCAGACCAGGTAGAACTGCTCCTCCACGGCCAGGGTCCACAAGTGGAAGGTGGCCGAGCTGGCGTGGCCGAACGGGAGGTCACCGGTCCAGGTCAGGGCAAACAGCACCGTTCGACCGAGAATCCGGCGGTCGCCCAGTGGGTCGAGGACCGTGGTGACCAGCACCACCCCCCCGACCAGCGCCAGCAGGGCCGGCACGAGGCGGCGGGACCGTCGACGGTAGAACCCGCCCAGGCCGACGCGTCCCGAGGACTCCAGCTCCCGTACCAGCAAGCCGGTGATCAGGTAGCCGCTGAGGGCGAAGAAGCACACGACACCGACCACGCCCGCTCCGGGGAACGCCTCCGGCCACGCGTGCCGCAGCATGACCAGGAGGACGGCAAGGCCGCGTACCAGGTCGAGTCCGTCAACCCGACCGTCCCAGCCGTGACTCCCGGTCCAGGTCACGCCGGAAGCCGAGCCGCCCGGATGCTGAGCACGTCGCGGACCATCAGGTCCAGCAGCTCGGGGTACGACGTCCCCGCGGCGGCGAACATCTGCGGGACCTGGGATGTCGAGGTGAAGCCCGGGGTGGTGTTCACCTCGTTGAGCACGGGGCCGGCCTCGGTCAGGAAGAAGTCCACCCGGACGACGCCCGCACAGTCCAGCGCGTCGTAGACGAAGACGGCTGCCTCCTGCAGGCTGGTCCGCTCGCGTTCGCTCAGCCGAGCCGGCACCTCGAAGCATGCGCCACCGCCGTACTTGCTCGCGTAGTCGAAGAAGCCGTCCACCTTCACCTCGAGGCAGGGAGCGATGACCCGGCTCCCGTCGGCGCGGCCGAGCACCGCCACGTCCACCTCGCGACCCCGGACCACCTCCTCCACGAGCACCCGGTGGTCGAGCGCGAAGGCGGCCTCGAGGGCGGGGACGAACTCGTCCACGTCGCGCACCAGGCTCACGCCGATGCTCGAGCCGGCACTGTTCGGCTTGACGATGACCGGGAACCCGGTGCGGCACCGCCCGGCGCTGTCCCGGGTCAGCAGCTGCGCCGGTGCGACCGCCACCCCGATCGACTGGGCGGTGAGCTTGGTGAGCCACTTGTCCATCGCCGTTGCTGCGGCCGGCAGCGGTGATCCGACGTACGGCACGTCGGCGACCTCGCACAGCGCTGCCATCGTGCCGTCCTCCCCCTGGCGCCCGTGCAGCAGCGGCAGGACGACGTCACAGCTGCGCAGAACCTCGACGGCGCCGGCGAGACCCAGCGGCCGGGCACGCTGGTCTCGCCAGGCTCCGTCGCGGTCGATCGTGAGGCGGACGGCATGGTGGCCGCACGCGCCAAGCGCCTCCGCGGCCGATGCGGCCGAGGCGAGTGACACCTCGTGCTCGCAGTTCCGACCACCACCGATCACCGCCACACGACTCACGACGCCACCTCCCCGCACGGAAGCACGACCCGGCGGAGGCGAGAGCCCAGCCCCGTGACGATCTCGTGCTCCAGGGTGTCGGACCAACGGGCCCAGTCGGCGACCGTGGGCTCGCCGGCGTCACCAGGTCCGAAGACCGTGACGACGTCGCCGGGCTCCGCCGGCAGGTCACCGAGGTCCACGACCACCATGTCCATGGACAGCCTGCCGACCAGGGGCCGGCGGTGTCCCGCGACCTGCACCTCGCACCTGTTCGACGCCAGGCGTGGCAGGCCGTCGGCGTACCCGACCGGCACCAGCCCGAGCCTGGTTCCGCGTGGCGCGATCCAGGCATGCCCGTAGCCGACCCCGGTGCCGGCCGTCACGTCGCGCACCATCACCACGGGCGCCGTCAACGTCAATGCCGGGCGCAGCCGCGTCGTGCCCGACGGGTCGATGCCCACCAGTCCGGCGCCCACGCGACTCATCGTGTGGTGGCTCAGGGGATCAGCGAGGGTGGCCGCGGTGCCGGCCAGGTGACGGTCGGCCGGCCGGAGCCCTGAGGCGCACGCGACCTGGACGCCCCATTCGAACCGGGCGCGCCCCGACCGGCTGGGCGCGCTGTCCGGCCGCTCCGGGAAGGCCAGGTGCCCCATGACGCCGACCACCTCGACCCGGCTCCGGGCCTCTGCCTCTCGGGCCTCTCGGCACAGGGCGGCCCACTCCTCGGGCGGGGCGCCGTCCCGGGCCATCCCGGTGTCCAGGTGGAGGTGGATACGTGCCCCGCGACCGACCGCACACATGGCCGCGAGGTGCTCGCGGGTGGGTACGGCGACCTCGACGCCGTGGGCGACCGCAGCGGCCATGTCGGCGTCGACGGGGTTGAGCCAGCTGAGCACCCGGACCGCGACGAGACCGCCCCGGCGCAGCGCGAGAGCCTCGTCGATGCTGGTCGTCCCGAGCCTGGTCGCACCGCCTGCGAGCGCGGCTCGCGCGACGTCGGGTGCTCCGTGACCAAAGCCGTCGGCCTTGACCACGGCCATCACCTCGCCGGCGGTGCGTGACCCAATGGTCCGCACGTTGTCCGTCACGGCGTCGAGGGAGACCGCGAGGGTCGGGACGGTGGCGGCGCGGGGGCGCGCGGGGGCGACCACACTCGCGCTCATGGGGTCACCTCGGCAGCTCCGACGAACGGGCCCAGGTCCGGACGTCGGTCGACGGGACCGTACCGGGCAGCCGGCGCCCCGGTGACCAGGGCCCAGTAGCGGTCGCCGTACGACCAGTGCCACCACTCGGTCGGATAGTTGACGAACCCTGCGCCGCGCATCGCCCGCGCGAGCACGGTCCGGTGTCGACGTGCGGTACGGCTGATTCCCGGCGCGTCGAAATAGCAGGCACCGTTCGAGCGCTCCGGGGTGGCGTCCACGGGCGTGCCCATGTCCAGCGCCTGTCCACCGTCGTCGTCGACCAGCGTGAGGTCGACGGCGGCACCCGCCGGGTGCGGCGCGACGTCCACCGGCGACACGAACCGACTGGTCAGCGCACGCAGCTCCCACTCGCCCAGGGCGGGGTGGTCGCGTCGCACCTGGTCCCCGTACCAGCCCACGATGGCCTGCTGCGAGGCTCGCGAGCGGTGACCCTCGATCACGTGCAGCCCGATGCCGTCCGGCAGCAGCTCCCGCGCCGTGCGCAGACGAGCCGCCACGCCGGCGCGCACCCAGGTCTCGGAGGCGGGGTCGTCACCCAGCGCCACCAACGGTTCACCACGCTCACGGACGGGCACGGCCGCCACTCTCGGGTCGGACAGCAAGATCGTCATGCGGTGATGGTGGCCGGCTGCGCCGGCGCAGCGCCTCCACCTCCGGTACCGATCCGTTGTCCCTCCGGACAGATCTGGGAACCCGTCGGTGGACCGGTGCGGGCCTCAACGGACCGGCCACCTCTCCTTCGCGCCGAGCAGGTGACCGGACCTCCGCTGGAGCACCACTGTCACCAGGAGGGCAACGCCGACGAGGCACTCGGTGACCGCGATGACCTGGCCGTCGGCGTCGAACCGATACCCGCCGAAGGGCAGGAAGGCGAAGACCGGGGCGAAGTGCAGCAGTGGTTCGAGCACGCCGACGAGCGCGACGCCGCTCCAGAACACGAGGCCGGCGCCGCGGTTGACACCCAGCCGGTGGACGACGGCGAGCAGGGCGCCGCTCAGGGCCCCCACCGTGATCCAGGGGATCCCTCCGGGCAGCCCGAGGACGAGGTGCACGAGGTACTCGCGCCAGGCGGTCACGATCACGGTGGCACGCGGCGTGCCCGGCTCCAGACCCATGGTCAGGTCGGAAACCACGAACAACCCGAGCACGTTGTAGAAGCCCAGGACCATCGACACGGTGGCGCCGACGGCTCGTACGACGGCAGAGCGCATCGTTCGACGACCGGCGCAGGCGAGCGCAGGAACCAGGATGTAGGGCCAGGACAGGTTGCCGACCCACAGGCTCCTCGGGTCGGTGACACCCCGGATCGAGTGGAACGCATACCCCACCAGGAACGAGGCGACCAGCGCGGCTGGTGTGCTCACGAGCACCTTCTTGATCACTCGTCCTCCTGACAGTTGGCGTGGACGTCGGTGCGAACCATGGCCAATTCTCCGCGGGCGGCCCGGCGCAGCTCCCGGTCGACGTACGGCTTGGAGTGCGCGTTGAGCACGGAGTAGTAGAAGGTCGTCCGCAGCGACTCCAGGAGCCGGACCGCCTCGTGGCGCTCGGCGGTGTGGGGCCGGCTCCGTAGCGCGCGGGTGGCCCACGAGCAGAACCAGTACTGGTCGGCCGCCTGCGTTCCGTAGCCTTGCTCGTAGCGAATCTCGACGCCTCGGTACGTCGGCGGAATCGGATGGTCGGGCCAGCTCCAGCCCGGGGCCAGCGTCAGGGTCGCCGCCTCGGCCTCGTACTCCGTGGTGGTGATCGTGGAGCGGGAGTAGTCCGGGTGGGTGATGGCGTGGTCGGCCGTCGCCGCGCACCCCCCGACCACGAGTGCCACGCTCAGCAGTGCCAGCGTCCACGTCAACCTTCCGGATGACGTGGACACCGCGGTTCTGTTCACAGACACGGGTTCGGCACTTCGCTCAGTAGTACTCGGAGCCGTCGAAGTTGTAGTTCCCGTGACCGCACTTGCCGTCGTACTCCTTGAACATGTTGTAGAAGGTGGTCCCGCCCCCGAGGCTCGAGTCGAGCGTGCGGGTGATGCCTTCCTCCGTGCCGGTCCACGACTGGGTGACGCCGTACTGCTGACCGGACTTGCCAAGGATCTTCCAGGTGACGCCACCCGGGTTGAGCGTCGAGAACTGGAGCTTGACGGCTCCGGTTCCCGACTTGGTGCGCGGCGTCGTGGACTTGTACCAGACGTTCCCCGAACACGGGCTGTAGACCGTGCCGCTCACGCCGTGCCAGCTGGCCGCGTGCGCCGGGCCGGCAATGAGCACGCCACTGGCAGCGATACCCATCAGCATCCCGATTCCCCTGATCCTCATCTCGCCTCTCCTTTCGACCGCCCGGCGGTCCGAGCCCCTCCGGTTGCTTGCCTGACGAACGCCAGTCGAACAAACGGGCGGACCGCGAACCACCGCGGCAGGTACCGGGAAGTGGGCCTCAGGTATGGGATTCGCGGCACCTCAGACCGACGGGGCGAGGGGGGCCATGACCCGTCCGGGCAGACGAATACCTCCCTCGTGTTGCACCGCCGGGGGCGGCCAGGGTGCCGCAGACGTCGTACGTCCCGGTCGCCGGGGCAGCCAGAACGTATGACGCCGTGTGTCGCGCCTAGCCCAGGTCGACGATCGCGGCCACGGGGCCACCACCGTCGGGACCCTGGTGCGCCGCCGACACCGAGACGAACACCGCCGGGTCGCCGGTGACCGCCGCGGTCACGCCGCCGACCGCCGCCTTGATCTGCCGGTGCCAGTGCACGTCGGAGTCGTCCAGCATCGCGTTGCGGCGACCGCGGACCTTGCCGTCCTGGGAGGCCTCGCACTTGAGGAACAGGTTCACCACCCGGCCCTCGAGGTCGGACGTGTGCGGCCGCTCGGGCAGCTCGAGACCGGCGTCGCGGATCGCGTCCCAGAGGCCGTCCTGGTCGAGCGCGTCCTTCATCACCGAGTGCCCGATCCGGTAGCGACCGCCCACGCCGGGCGCGTTGCCGACCACGACCACCTGGGCCCGGTCGAGCTCGACGCCGGAGGAGCACGAGGCGACGGACGAGAACAGAGTCCGGTCGGCCAGCACCTGCTCGTCGGTCGGCATCTCGATCTCGCCGAGCGCGACCGCGATGCCGAGCGCCGTACCTCCGTTGGAGACGTCCATCGAGTACAGCGTGTCCTCGGTGAAGACCGTCTTGCCGCGCGACTTGGCGTCCTCGATCGTGCTCAGCGTGAGCAGCGGGGTCTTGGTCTGCACGTAGTGCACATCGGCAGGGTCGCTGATCCCCGCGCGCTCCATCGCGACCTTCACTGCGGCCGCGACCTTCTCGATCATCGCGACACGGCCGATGTCCTCGGGCTGGAGGACCTCGCTCATCGCGAAGCCGACCGTCAGCCGCGGCTCGTCGCCGGGCAGATGGTCGGGCGGGGCGTCGGTGGTCGCGAAGATCGTGGCGTGCGGGCTGATCACGCCGTCGGTGCCGCCCGACCAGACGATCGGGATCTCCTTGACCTTCTCGGCGTCGGCGCCCTTGGCGACGAGCACCTCACGGAAGGCGCGGTCGGCGATGATCCGCGTGTAGTCGTTCACACCGCCGTTGCCCTCGGTCTTGCCGATGATCGCGACCACCCGGTCGGCGGCCATCACGCCGTCGTCGATCAGCGTCGCGAGCTCGCTCGCGTCGGCCACGGAGTGGATCGGGACCTTGCGTACTTCGATCGCGCTGGGCATGTTGCCCTCCCTTTCGATGGAGACCTTCAGTTGGGTACGACGACGGTGCCGGCGTCACCGGCGACCGCTTGCACGATGGTGGGGAGGTCGGTGATCACGCCGTTGCGGTCGCTGGCCTGCACGAAGCGGCACAGGGCTTCGACCTTCGGCCCCATGGACCCGCTGGCGAAGTGGCCCTGCTCGACGTACGCGAGCATCTGGTCGACGCCGACCTTGCCGATGTCCTCGGCCTCAGGGGTGCCGTAGCGGAGCACGGCGTGCGGCACGTCGGTGGCGATCACGAGCACGTCGGCGCCGACCATCACGCCGAGCAGTGCGGCCCCGAGGTCCTTGTCGATCACGGCCTCGACGCCGTGGTAGCCGGCCTCGTCGCGGAGCACCGGGATCCCGCCGCCGCCGTTGGCGACGACCACGAAGCCGGCGTCGATCAGGGCGAGGACGGCGGGTGCGTCGACGATGTCGAGCGGCTCCGGAGACGCGACCACGCGTCGCCACCCCTTCTCGCCGCGGTCCTCCCAGGTCTCGCCGTGCTGCACGAGCAGCTCGGCCTCCTCACGCGGCAGGAACCGGCCGATCGGCTTCGTCGGACGGCTGAAGCCGGGGTCGTTGCGGTCGACGAGGGTGCGGGTGACCACGGTCGCGCAGCGCCGGTCGATCCCGCGCCGCGCCAGGGCGGCGTCCAGGGCGTCCATCAGGACGAAGCCGAGAGTCGCCTGGGTCTGGGCGCCGCACCAGTCCAGCGGCACGGGAGGTACGACGGCCGCAGCGACCTCGTTCTTCACCAGAAGGTTGCCGACCTGGGGTCCGTTGCCGTGCGTGACCACGACGTCGTGGCCCTCCGCGATCAGGTCGGCGACGGACTCCATCGCCACCTCCGCGGCGGCGATCTGGTCCTCGGGGCGGGCGCGGCCGTCCGCGTTCGTCATCGCGTTGCCACCGAGCGCGAGCAGGACCCTCATGTGACGAACCTAGAGAGGTCCGGGCGGCACGGCACCAGCAACATCGACCAACGCCGGGCAAGTGCGCTGGCAACCCTTGCCCAACACGTGCCCGTGCCCGTGCTCGTGCTCGTGCCCGTGCTCGCGACCGGGCTCACCCGAACGCCACCCACCCCAGCCGAGCGGCCAGCAGCAGTCCGGCGATCCCGACCACCCAGCGCACCGCCGGTTCCGGGACTCGCCGGATCACCGCAGGGCCGAGCCAGCCACCGAGGACGCACCCAGCGAGGACGGGCGGCACCGCCGCCCACTCCACCGGCGCCCGGAACGCGAACACCGCGGCGGCCGAGGCGTTGGCGGCGCCCAGGAAGACGTTCTTGATCGCGTTGGAGACCGGCAGCGGACGGTCGGTCCGGGACAGCAGCACGGCCAGGATCATCACCCCCGCCGCGGCACCGAAGTAGCCGCCGTACACGCACGCCAGGAACACCAGCAGCGTCACGCCGGAGCCGAGTGCACCGTCGTGACCCGACATCCGCCGCCCCTCCCCCATCGCCCGCACCTGCGGCGAGACCAGCAGCAGCACCGAGGCGAGGGCCACCAGGAACGGGACCACCGTCTCGAACGAGGCCGGTGACCCGGCCAGCAGCAGCACACCTCCGAGGGTGCCGCCGACGATCGCGACCGGCAGGCCGACGAGGACCAGCCGGCCGAGGCCACGGAGCTCGGCCCGGCTGCCGCTGACGCTGCCGATCGAGCTGCCGATCAGGCCGAGCGAGTTCGTGACGTTGGCCGTGACCGGCGGCAGTCCGACCAGGAGCAGCGCCGGGTAGGACACCAGCGACGCCAGCCCGGCCGTGCTGCCGATCAGCCCCGCACCGAAGCCGGCCAGCGCCAGGAAGGCGAGCTCACCGAGGGTCACGCTGCCCGAGGGTACGGACCACGTGCGACCCGGCCGACGCCGCACCGTGTGCCAAGGTGAGCAACATGCTCCGGGACCTGCCACCCTTCCGTGCCGACCACGTCGGCAGCCTGCTCCGCCCGCCACACCTGCTCCAGGCCCGCGATGACCAGGCGGCGGGGCGGATCGACGCCGGTGCGCTGCGCGAGATCGAGGACGCGGCCGTGCTCGAGGTGATCGGACTGCAGCGCGAGGCCGGGCTGCGCACCGCCACGGACGGCGAGTTCCGGCGGGGTTCGTGGCACATGGACTTCATCTACGCGCTCGACGGGATCAGCAAGGCCCAGGACAACCTGACCGTGCACTTCAAGAACGCCGAGGGTGACCTCGACTTCACCCCTGCTGCGCTCAAGGTCGACGGCAAGCTGGGGCTGACCGACACGATCTTCGGGCAGGACTTCTCGTTCCTGCGCGACCATGCCGACGGCGCCACGGCCAAGCTCACGATCCCGTCGCCGAGCATGGTCCACTACCGCGGCGGGGCGGCGGCGATCGATCCCGACGTCTACGCCGACACCGACGAGTTCTGGGCCGACCTGACCGCGGCCTACCGGCGGCAGGTCGCCGGCGTGCACGAGCTCGGCTGCCGCTACCTCCAGCTCGACGACACCTCCCTGGCCTACCTCAACGACCCCGACCAGCGACGCGCGATGGCCGACCGCGGCGAGGACTCCGAGCACCTGCACGAGGCCTACATCCGGCACCTCAACGAGGCGCTCGCCGGGCGGCCGGAGGGTCTCACCGTGACCACGCACATGTGCCGCGGCAACTTCCGCTCCTCCTGGGTGGCCGAGGGCGGCTACGACTTCGTGGCCGAGGCGCTGTTCAACGAGCTCGAGGTCGACGGCTTCTTCATGGAGTACGACGACGAGCGCTCGGGCACCTTCGAGCCGTTGCGGCACCTGCCCCCGGGCAAGCTCGTGGTGCTCGGCCTGGTCACCACCAAGCGCGGCGAGCTGGAGTCGAAGGACGTCCTCAAGGCACGGCTCGACGAGGCCGCGCAGTACGTCGACCTCGACCAGGTCTGCATCTCGCCGCAGTGCGGCTTCTCCTCCACCTTCGAGGGCAACGACCTCAGCGTCGAGCAGGAGAAGGCCAAGCTGGCCCTGCTCGTCGAGCTGGCCGACGAGGTCTGGGGCTAGCGCCCCCCGGCGACGCGCAGCGTCGTCCCGGTCACGTACGACGCCGCGTCACTCATCAACCAGGCGACGGCCTCCGCGATCTCCGAGGCCTCGCCGGGGCGACCGAGCGGCACCGTGTCCGCGAGCCGCTCCAGTCGCTCGGGGTCGCCGGCGTCCTGGTGGATCCGGGTGCGCACCATCCCCGGGGCGACGCCGACGACCCTGATGTCGTCGCGGGCCACCTCCTGCGCCAACCCGGTCGTGAGCGCGTCGACGCCGGCCTTCGCAGCGGCGTACTGGACGTACTCGCCGGGCGAGCCGAGCGTCGCCGCCGCGGAGCTCACGTTGACCAGCACGCCTCCGGTGCCGCCGTAGGACCGGCCGAGCGCGCGAACCGCCGCGCGGGCGACGTACAGCGCACCGGAGAGGTTCACGTCGACCGTTCGCTGGATCACCGCAGGATCGGTCTCCGCGAGGGTGCCCGTGTGCAGGGTCGCGCCGGCGTTGTTGACCACCCCGGTCAGCTGGCCCTCCTGGGCAGCGTGGGCGAAGAGCCGCAGGACGAGGTCGGGATCCGCGACGTCACCGCCGAACAGGCCGCACCGCGCGCCGGCCTGCTCGACCTGCCTGCGGCACCTCTCGGCCGCCATCACGTCGCTGCCGTAGCCGAGCACCAGGTCGTGGCCGTCGGCGGCAAGCCGGAGTGCGATGGCTGCGCCGATGCCGCGGGTGCCGCCGGTGATCAAGGTAAGGGGTCGCGCCATGCGGTGAGTCAACCAGAGGGGAAGGCTCATCCCGAAGGAGGCACCACCTTCGGGAGCACGAGCCGCCACGGACGCCGGTCTGGCTCAGCCGAGCAGCGCCCGCATCGTCTCGGTGCCGGCCGGCAGCCCGCAGAGGTCGTAGTGCCGGAACATCGCGAGCAGCCAGTCACGCACCCGCGGCTCGAGCCCGGCACCGTCGGTCGCCGACCACTCCTCCGGCGTCACCACCTCGACCGGCACGTCGTGGGCCGCGGCCAGGTCCGCGACCGTGGTGCGCACGCTGGCCAGCTCGTACGTCGCACCCACGTGCACCTCGTCGGCCAGGACCAGGGCGGCGACGTCGGCCACGTCGTCGAGGTCGGCGAGACCGAAGGGCGCGTCCGCGCGGTAGGCGATCCGGAGCGGGCCGTCCCAGGCGAAGTTCTGGAGGTAGGCGCCGGGCTGGAGGACGGTCCAGTCCAGCCCGCTGCGTCGTACGACGTGCTCGGCGCGGGCCTTGCCGAGGTGGTGCGGCATCGAGGGCAGGTACGGCGAGGCGACCGAGTGCTGCACGACACGACGAACCCCCGCGGCCCGAGCGGCGTCCACCGCGGCGGTCACGTAGGACTCCTCGTCGGGGTGCATGTTGGGCGCGATCACGTACACCGCGTCGCAGCCGGTCAGCGTCCCGGCAAGGTCCGCCCAGGCCTCACGGCCCAGCGGCACCGCGTCCGCGCCGATCGCGGCGCAGACGGCACGACCGGTCTTGCCGTGGCCACCCAGGACCGCGACCTTCATGCGAGCTCGAAGTCGTCGAAGTCGAAGCCCGGCGAGACCAGGCAGCTGACCAGCGCGTCGGCGTCCGCCGGGACGGTGCGCTGCCAGACCCCGGTCGGCACCACGACCTGGGTCTCGACGAGCACCTGCTCGACGGTCCCGGGCCGGTCGGCCGACCCGCCGAGCTCGAGGGTCACGCGTCCGGTGTGGGCGAGCCAGACCTCGTCGGAGGAGACCCGGTGCCAGGCCGACGACTCGCCCGCGGGCAGCAGGAAGTGGATCAGCGTCGCGGTCGGACGCACCCGGCCGTCGGGCAGCGTGACGGTGACCGGCGAAGCCCAGGTCTGGCGGTACCAGCCACCCTCGGGGTGCGGCTCGAGGCCGAGTGTCTCGGCGAGAGCGGGCGTCGGCAGGTCCTTGAGGTAGAGCCGGGTGGGCACCGCGATCGGCCCGTCCGGCCCGGCGACCGTGTGGTCGACGTCGCCGTCGTCGCGCCAGCCCTCCCGCTCGTAGAACCGGCGCGCCCGCGCGTTGCCCGGTACGACGCCGAGGCACGCCGTGCGGTGGCCGGCCCGCCGTACGGCACGCTCCGCCGCGGCGAGCAGCAGCCGCGCGACCGGGGTGCCCCGGGCCTCGCGGGCGACGAAGAGGTCCGCCACCTCGTCGCCGCCGACCGTCGCGAAGCCGACGACCACGCCGTCACTCTCCGCGACCACGGCCACCGGCACCTCGACCGCGGCGCACTCCAGGAAGTGCGCGCTCGTGCGCGTCGCGACGAGTGCCTCCGGCACGTGGCCGTCGTGAGCGTCGTGCCATGCCTGGTGCCAGATCCGGGCGATCGCAGGCACGTCGTCCGGTGTCGCGGCGCGCAGGACGGGGTCAGTCACGCAGGTCGACCTCCGCGTGCTCCGCACCGCCCGAGAGCCGCGCGTAGCCGGGGCCGCGGTCGAAGAACGCCTCCGCAGGGGCCGGCCGGCTGCCTCGCTCGGTCGCGGTCGCACCCTCGTCGAAGCCGAGGGTGTCGTCCTCGAGCGAGCCGGTCAGCACCACGCCGTACGCCGCCAGCGCGGCCTCCGGTGACACCTTGCGCCAGACCACGTCGCGCACCACGAGCGCCGGGTCGCGCTGCAGCGGGTCGCCCCAGCCGCCGCCACCCGTCGTGCGGATCCGGATCAGCTCGCCCGCCGTCACCGGTTCGGCATCGGCGAGCGCGTCGACCTCGCGCTCGGCGGGGCCAC
>CAWFHJ010000023.1:0-11768 GCA_963815585.1 uncultured Actinomycetota bacterium
TCGCCTGACCGGAGGCTCATCCTCAGGCGTTCGGGACGTCATGCGGGGCGGCACCCGTGGCGGCCAGAACTCACGACGTTGCCCGGGAAGTCATGCACCGTGGCTGCTGGGGCGACCACGATCGGCCTCCGGCGGCTAGGGCACCCGGATCAGGATCCGGCTGGCGCCGGCCCTGGCCACCCGCACCGTGACGTACTCCCCCAGGCTGACCGTGAAGTCCCGGCCGCTGCCACGCCCCGACAGGGAGAAGAAGAACGAGCACCCCGCCGGGCCGCCCTTCCCGTCGACCAGACGCCCGGCGTCGAGGGCGCCGACCGCGACCCGGCTGCCGCTGTCGTCGCGCACCTCGATGCGGGTGCCCTGCCCGATGTCGCGCGACCGGCCGCGGGTCACGCACTGCTTGAGGTTCGGGCTGGACCGCACGTCGTCGAGCGCGGTCACCAGCACCCGGCCCTGGAACACGGTGCGCTCCGCGATGACCGGAGCGGTGGACGCGGCTCCCCCCGGCGACGGAGTTGCCGACCCGCACCCCGCCAACCCCATCAGGGCGGCCAGCACCGCCGACGTAGGCCCTCTCACCCCTGCAATCTACGCAGCCGAGGACGACTTCTTCATGGAGTCGTACACCGCGGTCTCGAACTCGAGGTAGCCGCCGACGGACGGCGGGTCGGCGAAGGGCAGGATCTGCGTGCCCCAGAAGCCACCGATGCCGTTGCTCCGGTCGATCCAGTAGTACAGGTTCGCGAGTCCGGCCCAGGCGAGCTCCCCCGCCGGGCGACCCGTGGGAGCCTCCTCGTCGTTGACCATGAACGTCAGCGCCCACGACTTGGGCATGCCGGGGAAGAACTCGGCGTCGTTGGACAACGACGGGATCACGCCCGGCAGCTGCTTGATCTTGAGCTCGCCGAGGTGGTTGCCCGCGGCCATCGCGACCGTCTCCTGCTTCAGCACCTGCTGGCCGTCGGGGCCGGCGCCGTCGTTGAGCCACATCCGGATGAACCGCAGGTAGTCCGGCACCGTCGAGTACAGGCCGTGCCCTCCCATGTGCACCTCCGGGTCGGACGGCAGCTCGAACCCGGTGGCGGTGTAGGCCCCGCTGTCGTCGCGCTGGTGCATGGTCGCCATCCGCGAGCGCATGTCGTCGGTCATCGAGAACGCCGTGCTGGTCATCCCCAGCGGGTCGAAGACACGCTCCTTCATCACCTCGCCGAGCCGCTTGCCGGTGATCCCCTCGACGACCTGGCCGGCCCAGTCGATGTTGGAGCCGTACTCCCACTGCGTCCCCGGGTCGAACAGCAGGTGCGTGTTGATCGAGGCCTTGGACGCCGTGATCACGCTCGGCTGACCGTGGTCGTTGGCCATCGTCAGGTAGAGCTCGTTGAAGAAGTCGTAGCCGAAGCCCGCCGTGTGCAGCAGGAGCTGACGGGTGGTGGGTTCGCTGGCCGGTGCTCGCAGCTGCGGCTGGCCGTCGTCGTCGAACCCCTCGAGCACCTGGACGTCGGCGAGCGCAGGTGCGTACTCCCGGGCGGGCGCGTCGAGATCGAGGTCGCCGCTCTCGACCAGCTGCAGGCACGTCGTACCCGTGATCGCCTTGGTGGTGGAGAAGATCGCGAACACCGTGTCGCTGGTCATCTCCTGGTCGCCACCGAGCGCGCGCATGCCGGCGGCGCCCTCGTACGTCGTCCCGTCTCGGTCGGTGACCGCGGCGACGACGCCGGGGACACCGGCGGCCACGGCCTTGTCGAGCACTGCGTCAGCGACGGTCCTGAGCTGGTCGTCCATGACGTTCCCTTCGTCGGCGAGCCCCATGCTGCGACGCTACGACGCGCGGATCGGCCGGGGACTACCCGAACGGGCAGGGGTCTCGACAGGCTCGACCACCGGTGGCCCGGGTCAGCGGATCACCACGACGATCTGCTCCACGTCCGCCCCGTCCACGACCTCGGGCGGACGCCCACCCACGCGGACCCGGAAGCTCGGACTGCCCCCCGGCGCGTGGGTCATCGCGAAGTCGAAGGCACAGCCGGCGGGCTGCGCGCCACCGTCGGCTGAAGTGACCGGGACCCAGTGGCCCGGCGGCGGTCGGCCTGCCGCGGTTCGTTCGCACCTCCACCCGGGTGCCCTCGTGGATGTCAGCCGCCCCGCCGCGCGTGACACAGCTCTTCAGGTCAGGGGTGTAGCGGATGTCCTTGCGGGAGGTGACCAGCACCGTGCCCGCCGGGTCGATCACGCTCGGCCGCTTCGACGTCGCCGCCGTCGGGCGCGGCCCATCCTGCCCCGAGCCACCGCACGCCGCCGTCAGGACGAGCACGGCGATGACTGCCACGCTGCGTCCGGTCATGCCCCGCAGGCTACGTGTCGTCGCGCTGGCCCCAGGGCGAGCCGTACTCCGTGAGCAGGTCGAGGAACGGCACCGCGTCGAACGCCTCCGGCCCGAGCACGCCCTCGCCGGCCCAGGTGCCGCTGGCGAGCAGCTCCAGCGCCACCACGGGGTTTATCGCGGTCTGCCACACCACGCACTGGTGGCCGTACTCCTGCATGGTCTGGTCGTTGTCCACCACGTGGTAGAGGTACGTCGAGCGCGGCTCGACCGTCCTTGCCGGTGCCGGTGACGTGCAGACCGGCGCAGGTCTTGCCCTTCATCCGCGGTCCGACGGTGGCCGGGTCGGGAAGCACGGCGGCGACGACGTCGCGCGGGGAGACCTCGACTCCCTTCACGCGGACCTTCTCCGTGCGGTCGAGGCCGAGGGTGTTGAGGACCTTGAGGATGTTGATGAACTCGTCGCCGAGACCGTACTTGAAGGTCACGCGCTTGCAGTCGACCCAGCGCGGCATCAGGAGCACCTCCTCGTGCTCCACGTTGACGCACTCGACCGGCCCGATCCCCTCCGGGAAGTCGAAGACCTCCGGCTCGCTGAACGGCGGGGTGGTGTGCCAGCCGCCGTCCTCCCAGATCACCGGCGGGTTCAGGCACTCCTCGATCGTGGTCCACATGGAGAACGACGGCGCGAAGACCTCGTTGCCGTCGTCGTCGGTGACCACCAGGTTGGCGCCGTCGCGGGTGCCGAGCTCGTCGATCTCCGAGAACAGGTGGTCGGCGGCGTACCGCGCGAACACGTCGGAGAGCCCCGGCTCGACGCCGATCCCGCACAGGGCAAGGCGTCCCGCGCCCTCCCAGAGGGAGGCCTTCTCGAACTGCTCGTCACCGAGCTTGACGCCGCAGTCCTCGAACGGCGTCGACGGGTGCGGGCGCGAGAGGCTCATCGCCATGTCGAGGTAGTCGGCACCGGCGGCGTAGGCGCCGTCGAAGATCGACATGTTGAACACCGGGTCGACCGCGTTCATCACGTGGGTGATGGCGTGCTCCTCGCAGAGCGCCGTCACCGCCTCCGCCGACGAGGCGTCGACCTGGGCGGCCACGAAGCGGTCGTCGGCCAGGGCGTCCACGGCCTTCTGGGCGCGGGCCGGGTCGTAGTCCGAGACGACGCAGGTCTCGAAGAAGTCGCGGCGCGCCGCGATCGCGGTGAAGGCGGAACCCACACCGCCTGAGCCGACCAGGAGGATGCGCATGCTGTGGTGCTCCGTTTCGCGGGTGTGGGGCGGGAGGTCGGTCAGGGTGGGTCAGTCGCTGGCGGTGACCCGGAGGAGCCGCTGGCGTCGCAGCATCCAGACGTTGACCAGGACCAGCAGGACACCGAACGCGAAGACCAGCGTGCCCATCACGTTGACCTGTGGCGGGGTGCCGACCCGGGAGCTGCCGTAGACCCAGATCGGGAAGGTCTGCATGCTGCCGGCGTTGAACTCGGTGATGATGAAGTCGTCGATGCTGAGCGCGAACGCCAGCAGGGATCCCGCGATCACGCCGGGCATCAGGATCGGCAGCGTGACCAGCCGGAACGTGGTGAACGCGCTCGCCCCGAGGTCCTGCGCCGCCTCCTCCAGCGATCGGTCGTACGCCGCCATCCGTGCCTGCACGGTGATCGCGACGTAGACGATCGAGAACATGATGTGCGCGATCACGACGGTCCAGTACCCGCGCGGGATGCCCAGGGTCAGGAACAGCGAGAGCAGCCCGGTGCCCATCGCGATCTCGGGCGCCGCGACGTTTGCGAACAGCACCACGTTGAGCACGCCCCGGCCGCGGAAGCTGTACTTGCCCATCGCGTAGCCGATCGCCGTGCCCATCAGCGCCGACGCGAGCGTGACGATCAGCGCGATCGAGATCGAGTTGCCGAGCGCCGTGGTCAGGTCGGGGATGTCGAAGAGCTCGCGGTACCAGCGCAGGGTGAAGCCCTGCCAGACGAAGTTGAACTTGCCCGTCGTGTTGTTGAACCCGAACAGGATCATCACCAGGATCGGCAGCGACAGCCAGAAGATGATGACGCACGTGTAGATGTGGAGCAGGCGCGACTTCTGGGTCATCCCCGGATCACCCGGCGCTCGCGTCGAGGACGTCGCGGGTGCCGAGCACCCGGGCGTAGACGAAGATGCCGATCAGCAGGGCTCCGAGCAGGATCGAGCTCAGCGCGGACGCCTGCGGGTACTGGGAGTTGCTGATGTACAGCGTCTCGATGATGTTGCCGATCATCACCTGCCCGCTGCCGCCGAGGATCTGTGCGTTGACGTAGTCGGCCGCCGCGGGCACGAACGTGAGGATCACGCCCGCGAAGACACCCGGCAGCGACAGCGGCAGGATCACGCGGCGGAAGATCTCGCGCTTGGTGGCGTAGAGGTCGGACGCCGCCTCGATCAGCACCCGGTCGATGCGCTCCAGCGCGACGTAGATGGGCAGCACCATGAACGGCAGGAAGTTGTAGACCAGGCCGCCGACGACAGCCGTGGGCGTCGCGAGGATGTGGAACGAGTCCGGCAGCATCCCCCAGTTCTTGAGGTTGCCGAGCACGAGGCCGTCGTCGGCGAGCAGGAACTGCCACGAGATGGTGCGGATGACGAACGTCACGAAGAACGGCAGCAGGATCAGGAAGAGGTACGTCGACTTGTGCCGGCCGCCGTTGAAAGCGATCCAGTACGCCATCGGGTAGGCCAGCACGATCGTGACGACCGTCGTCATCAGGCCGTACAGCAGCGACCGGGTCAGCTGCACGTGGTACTGGCTGATCATGTCGACGTACGTGTGCACGCTGAAGGTCTGGGCGAAGCCGGTCTCCAGCGAGCCCGTCTGCAACGAGACGTTGATCATCGCTGCCATCGGGACGATGAAGAAGATGCCCAGCCAGAGGCCTCCCGGGAGGATCAGGAGGTACGGCGAGAGCCGGCTACGCACGCGGTTCCCACTCCTCACGGCTCACGACTGGTACACCGGCTCGAAGATGCTGTTCCACTTGTCGAGATCGGCGCCTGCCTTGGGAGCAGCCCCGACCGACGTCTTCGCGTAGATGTCCTTGCCGGGGAACGTCGCGTAGCTGGTGGCGACCGCGTCGAGGTAGTCCTTGTCCTCACCCTTGGCCGCGGACGCGTCGGACTTCACGATGTCCTGGGCGCCCGGCACCGGCGAGATGTAGTTGACCCACTCGGTGACCTCGGCCGCGACCTTGTCGTCGTAGTAGTAGTCCATCAGCTTCATCGCGCTCACCGGGTTCTTCGCCTCCTTGAGGATCACGAAGTTGTCGGTGAAGAGCAGCCCGCCCTCGTCGGGGATCACGAACTTGAGCTGCGAACCGGTCTTCTTGCCCGACAGGTTCTGCTGGAAGATGTCGCCGGACCACGCCATCGAGATCCACACGTCGCCCTGGGCCAGGCCGTTGATGTAGTTCTGCGAGTAGAAGTTGCGCACCAGCGGCTTCATCTTGGTGATCCAGTCGGCGGCCTTCTGCCAGTCGGCCTGGGTGGCCTTCTGCGGGTCCTTGCCGATCGCGAGCAGCGCGATGTTGGGCAGGTCCTCGTTGTTGGCCATCATCCCGATGTGACCCTTGAACTTGGGGTCGGTCAGGTCCTCCCAGCTGGTGATCTCGCGGCCGGTCTTCTCCGGGTTGTAGCCGATGCCGGTGAAGCCGGCCTGGTAGGGGACGGACAGCACGTTGCCGGGGTCGAACGCCGGGTCCTTGTACTGGTCTCCCGCGTTGGCCTTGAAGTTCGTCAACCGGTCCTGGTCGAGCGGCACGAAGAAGCCGAGGTCGCGGAACTTGTTGAAGTAGATGCCGCTGCTGATGACAGCGAGGTCGTAGCCGCTGTACTGGTCGTCGGACAGGGTCGGCTGCACCTTGGCGAAGAACGGGCCGTTGTCCTGGATCGCCTCGACGTACTTGACCTTGATGTCGTTCTTCTTCTGGAACGCCTCCAGGGTCGGGTGCTTGGCTTTGCCCTCGGTGTCGAGGTAGAGCGGCCAGTTCGCCCAGGTCAGCGCGCCGGTGTCCTTCTGCGCGGCCCAGTACTTGTCGACCGCGTCCTTGCTGGTGTCGGCCTTCTTGCCCTGCGCCTTGATCCCCCCGCAGCCGGCCAGCGCGGCCGCACCGCCGGCGACGCCCATCATGCGGAGCATGTCGCGGCGCCCGACGCGGCTCTTCGTCAGGCCGCGCAGCATCGCCGTGTTGAGCGGCCTCTGGTGGTGGGTCATGACGTTTCCTTCCCGGAAGTGGAGTCGATCAGGTACGAGTGGTCCTTGTTCCACGACAGCCAGACGTCGTCGCCGACAGCGGCGACATCTCGGGAGTCGTCGACGTTCTGCCAGTGCACGACCACCTGCTCGTGCGTTGCCTGGGTGGTGACCAGGTAGCCGGTGAACGTGCCCTGGTAGACGATCTCGTCAAGCGTGCAGCGCAGCTGGCACTCGGCGTCGATCGGAGCGGTGCCGATCCGGATCTTCTCCGGGCGGACGGTCACCTCGAGGTCGCCGTGGGGCTCGACGCCACGGAGAGGTACGACGAGCCGCTGCTGGTCACCGAACTCCGCGACCGCTGCCCCGTCGACCACCCGGTCGGCACGCGTGGTGAGCAGGTTGGAGGTGCCGATGAAGTCGGCGACGAACCGGGTGCGCGGCTGCTCGTAGACCTCGCGCGGCGTGCCGAGCTGCTCGACCCGGCCGGCGTTCATCACCGCGATCCGGTCGGACATGGTCAGTGCCTCGCCCTGGTCGTGGGTGACGTAGACGAAGGTGATCTTGACCTCGCGCTGGATCCGCTTCAGCTCCGACTGCATCGCCTGCCGGAGCTTGAGGTCGAGGGCACCCAGCGGTTCGTCGAGGAGCAGGGCGCGCGGGTGGTTGACCAGGGCCCGGGCCAGGGCAACGCGCTGCTGCTGACCGCCGGACATCTCGCGGGGACGCCGACGTTCGCGGCCGGCGAGGTCGACCAGGTCGAGCATCTCGTTGACGCGCTTGTCGATCTCGCCCTTGTCGACGTTCTTGCGGCGCAGGCCGAACGCGACGTTGTCGAACACGGTCATGTGCGGGAAGAGGGCGTAGCTCTGGAAGACCATGTTCATGTCGCGCTTGTTGGGCGGGACACCGACCATGTTCTCGCCGTACAGCAGGACCTGGCCTGCGGTCGGCTGCTCGAAGCCGGCGATCATCCGCAGCGTCGTGGTCTTGCCGCAGCCCGAGGGACCGAGCAGCGAGAAGAACTCGCCGGTCTCGATCGAGAGGTCGACCCGCTCGACGGCCTGGACCTGGCCGTCGTCGGCGGTGAAGTGCTTGGCGACGCCGACCAGCTCGATGGCGGGTGCGTCGGAGCCCGTGCGCGTGGTCGTCTCGGCCGTGGAGGTCTCAGTCGTCATTCGCCTGTTCCGATGTAGGACATCACGTGCTTGACCCGCGTGTAGTCCTCGAGACCGTACATCGACAGGTCCTTGCCGTAGCCGGAGTTCTTGAATCCTCCGTGGGGCATCTCTGCCACGATCGGGATGTGGGTGTTGATCCACACCGCACCGAAGTCGAGCTTCTTGGCCATCCGCATCGCACGCCCGTGGTCCTTGGTCCACACGCTGGATGCCAGCCCGTAGCGCACGCCGTTGGCCCAGGCCAGCGCCTCGGCCTCGTCGGCGAACTTCTGGACCGTGATGACGGGGCCGAAGATCTCGTCCTGGATCTGCTCGTCGTCCTGGCGAAGGCCCGAGAGCACGGTGGGCTCGTAGAAGTAGCCGGACGCCCCTTGCCGCTTCCCGCCGGCCGAGACCTGAGCGTGGTCGGGCAGCCGGTCGACCATGCCCGAGACGTGCTCGAGCTGGTTGGCGTTGTTGAGCGGGCCGTAGAGGATGTCCTCGTCGTCGGGCATCCCGGTCTTCGTGCCCTTGGCCTGTTCGGTGAGCGCAGCCAGGAAGTCGTCGTGCACACCGGGCCCGGCGATCACCCGGGTGGCGGCGGTGCAGTCCTGGCCGGCGTTGAAGTACCCGGCTCCCGCGATGCCCTCCGCCGCGGCCTCGACGTCGGCGTCGTCGAAGACGATCACCGGCGCCTTGCCGCCGAGCTCGAGGTGCACGCGCTTGAGCTGCTGGGCGGCGGAGCCGGCGACCTGCATGCCGGCCCGGACCGAGCCGGTGATCGCGACCAGCTGCGGCACGGGGTGCTCGACGAGGGCACGACCGGTGTCCCGGTCACCGGTGACCACGTTGAAGACGCCGGGCGGCAGGAACTCCTGGCACATCTCGGCGAACAGGGTGGTCGAGGCCGGGGTGGTGTCGGACGGCTTGAGCACGATCGAGTTGCCGGCCGCGAGGGCGGGCGCGATCTTCCAGACCATCATCATCAGCGGGTAGTTCCAGGGGGTGACCTGGCCGACCACACCGATCGGCTCGCGACGCACGAACGAGGTGTGGTCCTTGAGGTACTCACCGGCCGACTTGCCCTCGAGCACGCGGGCGGCGCCGGCGAAGAACCGGATCTGGTCGATCGCCGGTGGCAGCTCCTCGCTGGTCGTGAAGCCGAGCGGCTTGCCGGTGTCGCGGGACTCGACCCCGACGAACTCCTCGGCGCGCTTCTCCAGCGCGTCGGCGATCTTGAGCAGCGCCAGCTGGCGCTCGGACGGGGTGGTGTCACCCCAGCCCTCGAACGCCTTCTCGGCGGCCCGGAACGCCCGGTCGATGTCCTCGGCGCCGGACTTCGGCGCGGTTGCGTAGACCTCGCCCGTGGTGGGGTCGACGATGTCGTAGGTCTCCCCCGACGCGGCGTCCACCAGCTCACCGTTGATGACGTTGCGGAATGCCAGCCCCGAATTCGACTCTGTTGCCATGCGGCGCAGCCTAACCACGCCGCAACGAAATCGGTAGAGGAACGCGCCGTTTCACGATGGAATCGTGGTTTATGGGGACGTTACGCGGCGGAAACCGGCGCGTCAGGCCCCTTGAGTCCCCCGTCCCTCCAGCAGCGGCCCGGCCGGGTCGTGGTGGGTGCCGAGTCGCCGCGCCGCGAGGCCGGACAGCGCCTCGAGGCAGACGCGGTTGGCCAGGGCTGCGGTGATCTCGGCATGATCGTACGGCGGGGACACCTCGACCACGTCGATCCCGGCGATCGGCAGGTCGCGGCACAGCCGGCGCACCGCGTCGAGCAGCTGACGGGAGCTCAGGCCGCCCGGCTCGGGAGTGCCCGTGCCCGGCGCGTGGCCGGGATCGCAGACGTCGATGTCAACCGAGAGGAAGACGGCGTCGCACTCGTCCAACGCGATCGTGGACGCCTCGTCGAGGCAGGCGTCGAGGCCGCGGGCACCGATCTCGGTCATCTCGTAGGACCGCATCTTCTGGTCGGCCATCCAGTCCAGCGTCTCCGGACCCGGCCAGTAGCCGCGCAGCCCGACCTGGAGGAAGCGGTCGCCGCGCAGCGCGCCGGACTCGATCAACCGGCGCATCGGCTGCCCGTGCCCGTAGAGGGAGCCGAACTCGACGTCGCCGGTGTCGGCGTGCGCATCGAAATGGATCATCGAGACCTTGCCGAAGCCGAGGTGGCGGGCAACACCGGTCGCGTCGGGCAGCGCGATCGAGTGGTCGCCGCCCAGGACCAGTGGCACCGCGCCGGCCGAGGCGACGGCGTACACCGCGTCCTCGAGGGCGGACAGCGAGCGCTCGATCTCGCCGGGCGGCATCTCGACGTCACCGGCATCGACCACCCGCAGGTCCCGGAGCGCGTCGACCCGCAGCGCCAGGTGCGGTCGGGACCCGTCGTGGGCCAGGTAGTCGGTGCCACGGATCGCGGCCGGCCCGAAGCGGGTCCCGGGCCGGTGGGAGGTGCCGCCGTCGAAGGGCGCCCCCACGATCACCACGTCGGCCGCGGCCAGCGCGTCGTGGTCGTCGAGGTCCACCGGATCGACACCGAGAAAGGTGTAGTCCGGACCGAACTGCGCGCCGTACCGTGTCATGAGGCACAGTCCTACCAGTTGCGCAGGAATTCGGGCCACACTTCGATGGATTCCGCAGTATCGACACGCCACATCTGCGGAATCACTTGCAGAACGTGCGTTCCACAGGCACCATGGACCGGTGAGCACACCTGACCCGCAGCAGCAGGCCCGCGACCACCTCTGGATGCACTTCACCCGGCACTCGACGTACGCCACCCACGACGTGCCGACGATCGTCCGCGGCGACGGCCCCTATGTGTACGACGCGCAGGGCAAGCGCTACCTCGACGGACTAGCCGGCCTCTTCGTGGTCCAGGCGGGCCACGGACGCACCGAGCTCGCCGAGGCGGCGGCCAAGCAGGCGGCCGAGCTCGCGTTCTTCCCGCTGTGGTCCTACGCGCACCCGGGCGCGATCGACCTGGCGGCACGGCTCGCGGACTACGCGCCCGGCGACCTGAACCGGGTCTTCTTCACCACCGGTGGTGGCGAGGCCGTCGAGAGCGCCTGGAAGCTGGCCAAGCAGTACTTCAAGCTCACCGGCAAGCCGACCAAGCACAAGGTGATCAGCCGCGCGATCGCCTACCACGGCACCCCGCAGGGCGCGCTCTCGATCACCGGCCTGCCCGGCATGAAGGCGCCGTTCGAGCCGCTGGTGCCCTCGACCTTCCGGGTGCCGAACACGAACTTCTACCGCGCCGCGGAGACCTCCTACCTCGGCCCCGACGACGAGCACGCCTTCGGCCAGTGGGCCGCGAACCGGATCGCCGAGGCGATCGAGTTCGAGGGACCCGACACCGTCGCCGCAGTGTTCCTGGAGCCGGTGCAGAACTCCGGCGGCTGCTTCCCGCCCCCGCCGGGCTACTTCGAGCGGGTCCGCGAGATCTGCGACGAGTACGACGTGCTGCTGGTCTCCGACGAGGTGATCTGCGCGTTCGGCCGCCTCGGCCACATGTTCGCCGCCGAGCGCTACGGCTACCAGCCGGACATCATCACCTGCGCGAAGGGCCTGACCTCGGGCTACTCCCCGCTCGGCGCGATGATCGCCACCGACCGGCTGTTCGAGCCCTTCTCCAAGGGCGACACGACCTTCCAGCACGGCTACACGTTCGGCGGGCATCCGGTCTCGACCGCGGTCGCGATGGCGAACCTCGACATCTTCGAGAGGGAGCAGCTCAACGAGCACGTGCTCGAGACCGAGGGCGGCTTCCGGGCCACCCTGGAGAAGCTGAAGGACCTGCCGCTGGTCGGCGACGTCCGCGGCGACGGCTACTTCTACGGCATCGAGCTGGTCAAGGACCGCGACACCAAGGAGACGTTCGACGACGCCGAGTCCGAGCGACTGCTGCGCGGGTTCCTCTCGGGTGCCCTGTTCGAGGCCGGGCTCTACTGCCGCGCCGACGACCGGGGCGACCCCGTCGTCCAGCTGGCGCCCCCGCTGATCTGCGACCAGAAGCACTTCGACGAGATCGAGTCGATCCTGCGGGA
>CAWFHJ010000024.1:0-234359 GCA_963815585.1 uncultured Actinomycetota bacterium
TCGGCGTCCCACCCGGCGGCTGGCCGGAGCCCTTCCGCACCAAGGCTCTCGAGGGCCGCACCTGGAAGCAACCGGTGGGCGAGGTCACCGACGAGCAGGCCGAGGGCCTCTCGCGCAGGCGCCGGCAGACCCTCAACGAGCTGCTGTTCCCCGGGCCGACCAAGGACTTCCACGAGACCCGCGAGCGCTACGGCGACATCTCGGTGCTGCCGACGACGCCGTACCTCTACGGGCTGCGGACCGACGAGGAGCTCGAGGTCGGGATCGCCGAGGGCAAGACCCTGCTGCTCGGGCTCCAGTCGATCAGCGAGCCCGACGAGCGCGGCTACCGCACGGTGATGTGCACGATCAACGGCCAGCTCCGTCCGGTCAACGTGCGCGACAAGTCGGTCTCCTCCGAGGTCGCGGCGCAGGAGAAGGCCGACACCTCGGAGCCCGGCCAGGTCGCGGCGCCGTTCGACGGCGTGGTGACCCTGCAGGTCGGCAAGGGCGACCAGGTGGAGAAGGGCGCGACCGTGGCCACCATCGAGGCGATGAAGATGGAGGCCTCGATCACCGCACCCGTCGCCGGGACCGTCGAGCGGCTGGCGTTCGAGGGCACCCAGCAGGTCGAGGGTGGGGACCTCGTCCTGGTCCTGAGCTCGTCCTGAGGCTGCCCCTGAGCATGCCGGCGGCCAACCCGGGTAATCCGTGACGCTCGGCGCCTTTCCCAGGTACTCCGTGACGTTCGGCGCCTCGATCGAGCCGTTTCAGGCGCTCTTCGTCACGGACTACCCCGCCCCGCCCCGCCTAGCGACCGCCCGCCCCGCCGAGCGACCGAGCGACCGAGCGACCCTCGGGCCCTACTTGAACGTGAAGTAGGTCGAGCGCAGGCCGTAGATCGAGCGCAGGTCGCTGCCGGTGATCACCTTCGAGCCGGCGCCGCCGACCAGGGTCACGTTCCAGACCCGGCCGTTCCAGTCGCCGCCACCCTCACGGCTGGTGACCTTGATCTTCTTCAGGTCGCCGATGCCCGGGTAGTGCTTCTCGAGCGCGCTCTCGCTGACCTTGACGCTCCAGCTGTGCACGTAGTTGCCCGACCAGTCGTCGTACGGGTCGGTCTTGCTGGTCAGGTAGGGCACGCTGCCGGCCGACGTGCGGCCGCCGCTGCTGGACGAGAACTGCGTGAACGCCGGCTTCCCGCCGTACGTCAGGACCTGGCCGCGGGTCGCGTCGACCGCGGTGTTCGACGCGGAGTACTCCCCGTCGTACCCCTTGTAGACCTGGCAGGAGCTGGTGTCGCAGATCTGGTAGTAGCGGTCGGGGTTCTGCGCGACGGACCACCACGCATAGCTGCGGGCGGCGACCGCCTGGGCCTGCACCGCCTCCGGGCTCCAGGACGCCGGCATCTCGGCCGGGACGACGCCCTTGACGTAGTTCTCGAGGGTCACGGAGTTGACCGCGACCCGCTTCGAGGAGCCGGCGTACGGCGAGATCGCGGAGAGCCGGTCGCGGAAGACGCGGTTGCCCGACGCCTCCACCAGGGTGAGCTTGCCGGACGGGGCGCGGAAGGCGCCGTCGCCCTTGAGCGTGGCCAGCCCGCCGGGCAGGTAGCGGTGCCAGGCGGCGGTCTTGTAGTCGACGACGGTCTTGGCGCCGGACACCGACAGCCGCCACTGCTTCGCGCCGAGGTCGCCGGGCAGGGGGTAGTCCTGCTGCGTCGAGCGGTCCCGCAGGATCAGCCCGGGCTGGGCGAGGACGGCGAGGTCGTTGGAGGTGTGGGCGGTGATCCAGACCCGCAGCCAGCCGGAGATCTGCGAGACCGCGGTGCCCGGGTAGTAGAACTTCAGGATGTCCTCGTGCTTGAGGCCCTTGCGCGCGGCACCGTTCGCGCCGTACTGCGACATCCCGTGGCCGTGGCCGTAGCCGTGCCCGGAGATCGTGAACGTCCCGCTCGTGGGCACCGTGAACGACTCGCTGACGGAGACCGCACCGGACGGCGACGAGAGCAGCGGTACGGCGAGCGCCGCCGCGAGCAGGGCAGCCGACGCTCGAGCGGCGGCGCGGATGGACGTCATGGTCGTGATCCCCGATACGGACGACGGCGTGTGGTGGGTGTGGCTGGTGTGACGCGTCACGATATCCCGGGAAATGCCCGCTGAATGCCTTTCGAGAAAGCGTGAAAGAATCACACCCAGGGAATTACAGTAATGTATTTTCCTGGCTGCGCATAGTCCGGCACGTTTGGCACCGGCAGAGCCCGGTTCCTGGTGCCAGACGTGCCGGACTATCCCGATCAGGTCGGACGGTGGTGCAGGCGCCGGGCGGCTTCCGCGACGGATCCGCTCATCGAGGGGTAGACCGTGAACACGTGGGCGAGCTCGTCGGCAGTCAGCGACTGGGCGACCGCGATCGAGACCGGGTGGATCAGCTCGGAGGCGCGGGGGGCGACCACCACTCCCCCGACCACGATGCCGGTGCCGGGGCGGCAGAACAGCTTCACGAAGCCGTCGTGCACGCCCTGCATCTTGGCGCGCGGGTTGCCGGCCAGCTGGAGGGTGATCGACTCGACCGCGAGCTCACCGTCGTCGACCGCCCGCTGGGAGATGCCGACGGTGGCGATCTCGGGTGAGGTGAACACGTTGGAGGCGACCTGGCCAAGGTCGAGGGGGGCGACGGCGTCGCCCAGGAAGTGCCACATCGCGATGCGGCCCTGCATCGCGGCGACCGAGGCCAGCATCAGCACGCCGGTGCAGTCGCCCGCGGCGTACACCCCGCGGGCCGAGGTGCGCGAGACCCGGTCGACCTTGACGAACCCGCCCTCGTCCAGGGTCACCCCGGCCTCCTCGAGGCCGAGGTCGGCGGTCTTCGGCACCGAACCCAGCGCGAGCAGGCAGTGCGAGCCCTCCACGGTGCGGCCGTCGTTGAGGGTGACCGTGACGACGTCGCCCTCACGCGTCACCGACTGCATCCGGGACTTGTGCAGCACGGTCATGCCGCGTCGCTCGAGCACGTCCTCGAGCACCTGGGCGGCGTCGGCGTCCTCCCCCGGCAGCACCCGGTCGCGTGAGGAGACGAGCGTGACGTCGATCCCGAGGGACAGGTAGCCGCTGGCGAACTCGGCGCCGGTGACCCCGGACCCGACCACGATCATCCGGCTCGGGACCTCGGCGAGGTCGTAGACCTGTTCCCAGGTCAGGATCCGCTCCCCGTCGGGGAGCGCGCTCTCCAGGACGCGGGGAGCGGCACCGGTCGCGAGCAGGACCGCGTCGGCCTCGAGCCGCTCCTCGCCGCCGTCGGCGAGGTCGACCACGACCGTGCCCGGGCCGTCGAGCCGGCCCTTGCCGACCAGCACCTTCACCCCGTCGCGCTCGAGGTGGCGTCCGATGTCGGTGGACTGGTCGGCCGCGAGCTGCCTGACCCTGCGGTTGACCTTGGCCAGGTCGACGACGACCCGCTCAGCGGCGTCACCCTCGTGGTCCTCGAGGTTCACCCCCAGCTCGCGCGCGCCGGACAGGTCGGCCATCAGCTCGGAGGTGGCGATCAGGGTCTTGCTCGGCACGCAGTCGGTGAGCACCGCCGAGCCGCCGAGGCCGTCGGAGTCGACGACCGTCACGTCCGCCCCGAGCTGGCTGGCGACCAGCGCCGACTCGTAGCCGCCGGGTCCGCCGCCGATGATCACCACTCGTTCCACGGCGCCCATCCTCCACGGCGTACGACGTGCAGGCCAAACCGCACGTCGTACCGCGGACAAGACGCCCCGCGCCACTAGCCTCGAGCCCGTGACGCTGTACGCCGCCTACGGGACGAACCTCGACCCCGCCCGGATGATGGAGCGCTGCCCGCACTCGCCGCTGCGGGGCGCCGGCTGGCTCGAGGGCTGGCGGCTCACGTTCGGCGGCGAGGACCTCGGCTGGGACGGTGCGATGGCGACCGTCGTGCAGGACCCGTTCGAGCAGGTCTTCGTGGCGGTCTACGACGTGACCGACGAGGACGCCGCCCAGCTCGACCAGTGGGAGTCCGCCGACACCGGGCTGTTCCGTCGGGTGCGCGTGCGGGTGGCGCTCCTGACCGGGGAGGTGGTGGCCTGGATGTACGTGCTGGACGCGTTCGAGGGCGGGCTGCCGTCAGCGAGCTACCTCGGCGTCCTGTCGGAGGCCGCCGACGCCGGTGGCGCACCTGCCGACTACGTGGCCTGGATCCGCACGCGCGAGTGCCGGTCGACCGGCTTGTGACGGGGCGCCTCGTCAGGATGTGGTGCCCACACCCTGCAGGGGTGTAGGAGTGGTACGCGCCGCATTGAGCGACGACTGACACGACTCGGGAGGCACCCACGCATGGCAACGGACACCACCGACAGCAACGCCGAGCCGAACCTCAAACGCCACGTGGGCGTGGTAGGGCTCCTGTTCGCGAGCGTCGGCTCGATCATCGGCTCGGGCTGGCTGTTCGGTGCCCTCAACGCCTCGAAGGAGGCGGGACCGGCGGCGATCATCTCCTGGGCCCTGGGCGGTGTGCTGATCCTGCTGATCGCACTCGTCTACGCCGAGCTCGGCACGATGTACCCGCTGTCGGGCGGCGTGGTGCGCTTCCCGCACATGGCGTTCGGCCACTTCGCCAGCTTCACCAGCGGCTGGATCACGTACGTGGCGGTCGCCACCACGGCCCCGATCGAGGTCGAGGCGGCGCTGCAGTACGGCACCAAGTACGCCGAGTTCACCACCAAGCACACCGTCGGCGGGGAGACCGTCTACACGCTCACCACGCTCGGCTACGTCTCGGCGGTGATCCTGATGGCTGTCTTCGTGCTGGTCAACTACTTCGGCGTCCGGTGGTTCGCCCGGATCAACAACGCACTCGTCAGCTGGAAGCTGTTCATCATCCTGCTCGTGATCGTGGCCTTCCTGGTGACGTCGTTCCACGGCAGCAACTTCTCCGACTACGGCTTCAAGCCCGAGGGGGTCCACGGCATCTTCACCGCCATCGCCACCAGCGGCATCGTGTTCTCCTACCTCGGGTTCCGCCAGGGCATCGAGCTGGCCGGTGAGACGGACAACCCCAAGCGCAACGTGCCGATCGCCGTGATCGGCTCCGTGGTGCTCACCGGCCTGATCTACATCGCGCTGCAGGTCGCCTTCATCGGCTCGGTCGACCCCTCGGCCCTCGCCGACTCCAAGGGATGGGCGGACCTGTCGTTCGCCAACGACTTCGGCCCGCTCGCCGCGGTGGCCACCGCGATCGGGCTCGGCTGGCTCGCGGTGCTCCTGTACATCGACGCGATCGTCTCCCCGGGTGACACCGGCCTGATCTACACGACCATCACCTCACGGATCTCCTTCGCGATGGCGCGCAACGGCAACGCGCCGAGGGTGCTGGAGAGGACCACCGGCAAAGGGGTTCCGCTGGTCGGCCTCGGGCTGGCCTTCGTGATCGGCCTGATCGCGTTCCTGCCGTTTCCCAGCTGGCAGCAGCTGGTCGGCTTCATCACCTCGGCCACCGTGCTGTCCTTCGCGTCCGGGCCGCTGGTCCACGCATCTCTGCGCAGCCAGGTCCCCGACGCGGAACGGCCGTTCCGGCTGCCCGGGGGCCACACCATCCCGCTGCTGGCGTTCTGGGGCTCGAACATGATCGTCTACTGGTCCGGCTGGACGACCGTCTGGAAGCTGATGATCGCGGTGCTGATCGGCTTCGTCCTGCTCGGGCTGTTCGTCGGCTCAGGGCAGATGAAGGGCAAGTCGCTCGACCTGCGCTCCGGCCTGTGGGTGTTCCCGTGGCTGGCCGGCCTGACCCTGATCTCGTGGCTCGGCAACTACCCGGAGCCGGCCGCCGGCAACCTGGTGAAGCTCAGCTTCGTGGTGTCCGTGCTGGCGCTGCTTGCGCTCTCCGCCGGGGTCTACGCACTGGCCTACCGGATGCGGCTCAGCCCGGAGGAGGCGCAGGCCTACATCGACGAGACGGTGAAGGAGGCAGCCACCGAGGAGCGCGAGATGGAGGCTCCCTCACCCTGACGGCGCGCGATCGGGCAGGTCGACTCCCAGGTGGCCGATCGGCACGCCGTCGATGACCACCCCGGGGCACGGGCGTTCTAGAGTTCCGACGTGAGCACTCCCGTCGAAGCAGCCGAGACCGCCGCAGCCGTCCTCCACGAGAAGACCGGCGTCGAGACGCACGACATCGCCCTGGTGATGGGCAGCGGCTGGTTGCCGGCCGTCGACGCGCTCGGCGAGGCCACCGCCGAGATCAGCACCACCGACCTGCCCGGGTTCGCGCCGCCGGCCGTGGCCGGTCACGCCGGCAGGATCCGCTCGGTGCGCGCCGGCGACAAGAACCTGCTGGTGTTCCTCGGCCGCACCCACTTCTACGAGGGCCTCGGCGTCCGGGCGGTCGTGCACGGCGTCCGGACGGCGGCCGCCGCCGGGTGCCGCACCGTGGTGCTGACCAACGGCTGCGGCGGGCTCAAGGAGACCTGGGAGCCCGGCACCCCGGTGCTGATCAGCGACCACATCAACCTGACCGCCACCTCGCCGATCGAGGGAGCGAACTTCGTCGACCTCACCGATCTCTACAGCTCCCGTCTGCGCACGCTGTGCCGGTCGGTCGACGACTCGCTCGACGAGGGCGTCTACGTCCAGCTCCCGGGGCCCCACTACGAGACCCCGGCCGAGATCGGCATGATCCGCGCGATCGGCGGCCACCTGGTGGGCATGTCCACCACGCTCGAGGCGATCGCCGCCCGCGAGGCCGGGATGGAGGTGCTCGGCATCTCGCTGGTCACGAACCTGGCGGCCGGCATCACCGGCGAGGCGCTCAACCACGAGGAGGTCCTCGAGGCGGGCAAGGCCGCGGCCGGCCGGATGGGCGAGCTGCTCGGGGCGATCGTCCCCCGGATCTAGCCGAGCGGGATCGCGATCACCTGACCACCGCCGGCCGCGACCGAGCCGGTGCTGACGTACGCCGAACCGTGGTGCAGCGCCACGCCGTACGGAGCGAACAGACCACCGGCGACCGTCTCCGGTGCGCCGCCGCCACGCGGGATCCTCATCAGCGAGCCGACCGGGCCGTTGAGCAGCCCCTCCGAGGCGATCTCGACCGCGTAGAGCGAGCCGTCACGGCCGAACGCGAGGTCGGTGACGTTGGTCAGTCCGGTGGCGTAGACGGTGGGCGCATGGCCCTTGCGGAGCCGGTAGATGTTGGACGCACCCTGCGGGAACGGGAAGCCGGTGAGCTGGCTGACGTAGTAGGCGTGGTCCGGTCCGCGCACCACCGACGTCGGCACGGCCTGCATCGGGATCCTGGTGCCGGGCGGGAGGCCGAGGAACGGCGGGGCGTCGACCTGGCGGTCCGGGAAGGTGGCGATCGTGCGCACCCGGCCGTGCTTCGAGGCCGTGACCACCGTGTTGCCACCGGCGTCCGCGATCACGAACTTCGACCCCTTCTTCAGCACCGAGACCGGGTCGGAGTCCGGGTCGTCGACCGGGTTCGTTGCGGCCTCGTGGGCCGCGATGTCGGCGATCACGCGCCAGCCGCTGTCGTTGCCGGGGCGGTCGCGGTCGTGGCGGTCGCGGTCGTGGTGGCCGTGCGTGCGGCCGAAGCGTCCCTCGATGAGCAGCCCGAGCGTCGAGTCGTCCGGCAGCCCGGCCCGGTTGGCCGGGTCGGTGCCCAGTCCGTTGACGACGACGTAGCGGTGGTCGTCGCGGACCAGGACGTCAGAGGGCCCGATCGCCGATCCGCCGGCCTCGTTCTCCGGCGTCGCCGGGTCGTCCTCCTGCGAGGCCAGCGAGGAGAGTCCGGTCACCACCCGCTTCTGCCCGTGGCGACTGATCCGCGTGACCGCGCCGGTGGTGCCGTAGCAGGCCTGGCCGCCCTCGGGTGAGGTGATGCACGACCCGGAGCCCCCGCGTCCCGCCTCGACCACGAACAGGTCGCCCTCCTCGTCGAACGAGAGGTGGCGCGGGTTGTCGAGCCCGGTGGCCACCACCCGGTACGTCGGTGCCGCGGCCGGCTGCGCAGTGCCGGGCGGTGAGGCCATCGTGAGGGCGATGCCGGCCGAGGCGACGAGGGCGGTCGTGCGGGCGAGACGATGGCTGCGCATGGAGACTCCCGGGTGCGGGTTCGGTTTCCCCACCAGATTTTCGAGACTCGCGCACCTCGTCAATGACCCGTTCTGGCTATCCGGGTCCCCCAGGATGGGGGGACGGGGAGATGCGGGTCTCCGACGCGACACGGCGGCCTTCGCGGTCCGACCACCGGCCGTGACGACCTCAGGCCTCGTCCCGGCTCACCCACTTCGACAGCTCGGGCGGCTGCAAGGCGCCGAAGCGGTCCAGCAGCCGACCGGCGTCGTCGTCCACCAGCAGCAGGTCGGCGTGCTCGCGGCGCACGAACCCCTCGGCCACGGCGTGGTCCAGGAACCCGACCAGACCCGACCAGTAGCCCGCCACGTCGAGCAGCCCGATCGGCTTGGAGTGGATCCCGAGCTGGAGCCAGGTGAGCGTCTCGAACAGCTCCTCCAGCGTGCCGGTGCCGCCCGGCAGGCAGACGAACCCGTCCGCGAGGTCCATCATCATCAGCTTGCGGTCGTGCATCGACTCGACCACGTGCAGCTCGGTCAGCGACTCGTGCGCGACCTCCTTGTCCACCAGCGTCCGCGGGATCACGCCGACCACGTCGCCGCCGGCGGCCAGCACCGCGTCCGCGATCACGCCCATGGTGCCGACGTGGGCACCGCCGTACACCAGACCGAGGCCGCGCTCGGCGAGCACCGACGCGAGGTGCTCGGCGGCGGCCGTGTAGTCGGGCCGGGAGCCGGGGCTGGAGCCGAGGTACACGCAGATTCGTGGCACGTGTGGAGACTAGTAAGTTGCCGGGGTGAGCGATCAGAGCGACCTGCTGGAGCAAGCCCGGGCCTGGGCCGCGGAGGACCCCGACCCGCAGACCACGGCCGAGCTGGAAGCAGTCGTCGAGGCGGCCCGGTCCGGCGATGACGCCGCGCGGTCCGACCTCGCGGACCGGTTCGCGGGCACCCTCGAGTTCGGCACGGCGGGCCTGCGCGGCGCGCTCGGCGCCGGCCCCAACCGGATGAACCGCGTGGTCGTGATCCGGGCGGCCGCGGGGCTGGCGGCCTACCTCCGCGCCCAGGGTGCCGAGGACGGCGCCTCCGTCGTGATCGGGTACGACGCGCGCCACAACTCCGACGTCTTCGCCCGCGACACCGCCGAGGTGATGACCGGCGCCGGGCTGTCCGCGCAGGTGCTGCCCCGACCGCTGCCTACTCCCCTGCTGGCGTTCGCGATCCGCGACCTCGGGGCGGTGGCCGGCGTGATGGTGACCGCCAGCCACAACCCGCCGCAGGACAACGGCTACAAGGTCTACCTCGGCGACGGCAGCCAGATCGTGCCGCCGGCCGACGCCGGGATCGCCGAGCAGATCGCAGCGGTCGGCGCGCTGGCCGACGTGCCTCGCGCTGACGGTGGCACCGTCCTGGGTGACGACGTGCTCGACCGCTACCTCGACGCGATGACCGCGCTGGTCGGTGACGGTCCTCCCGACGTTCGGCAGCGTCTGGTGACCGTCTACACGCCGCTGCACGGCGTGGGCGGTACGACGGTGGCCACCGTGCTCGAGCGGGCCGGGTTCGCCGCACCGCACGTCGCCGTCGCCCAGGCCGAGCCCGACGCGGACTTCCCGACCGTGGCCTTCCCCAACCCCGAGGAGCCGGGCGCGATGGACCTCGCGATGGCGCTCGCGGAGGAGGTCTCGGCCGACATCGTGGTCGCCAACGACCCGGACGCGGACCGGTGCGCGGTCGCCGTGCCCGGACCTCACGGCTGGCAGATGCTCCGCGGCGACGAGGTCGGCGCGCTGCTCGCCGACCACCTGCTCCGGCAGGGCCGCGAGGGCGTCTACGCTGCGTCGATCGTGTCCTCCTCGCTGCTCGGCAAGATGGCCGCAGCGGCCGGTCAGCCGCACGAGGAGACGCTGACCGGCTTCAAGTGGATCGCCCGGGTCGAGGGTCTGGCGTTCGGCTACGAGGAGGCGCTCGGCTACTGCGTCGACCCGGCACACGTGCGCGACAAGGACGGGATCTCGGCGCTGCTCCTGGTCTGCGAGCTCGCCGCGACGCTCAAGGCCGAGGGCCGCACCCTGCGCGACAACCTCGACCGGCTCGCCCGCGAGCACGGTCTGCACGCCACCGACCAGCTGAGCGTGCGGATGAGCGACCTCGCCGAGATCCCGGCGACCATGGAGCGGCTTCGCACCTCGCCGCCGACGGCGCTCGGCGGGCTGGCGGTCGAGGGGATCGACGACCTCTCACTGGGCTCCACCGAGCTGCCCCCGACGGACGGCCTGCGCTACCGGCTGGCCGACCACGCGCGGGTGATCGTGCGCCCGTCGGGCACCGAGCCCAAGATCAAGTGCTACCTCGAGGTCGTGGTGCCCGTGGAGGACGCCGAGGACGGCGTCGACGCCGCGCGGATCTCCGCCGTCGGGCGGTTGGACGCGATCCGGGGCGACGTGCAGGCCGCGGCGGGGATCTAACCCAGCAGGAACGACACGACCAGCGCGACGGCGAGCACCGAGGCCGGCGCGATCAGCCACCACGTCCAGTCCCGGCGTACGGCGAGGACCGGGTCGCCCGACTCGCGCGCGGCGTCCCTGGCGAGCGTGCCGACGTACTCCTCGAGCAGGTCGGGCACCCGTTCCGTCGTGCGCGGGGTGCCGGACGTGAGCCGGCCCACGCCGAGGCTGAACGGTGACGCCATGCCACCGACCTCGCCGCGCGGACGGGCCATCTCGCGGGTCTTGCGGCCCACGGCGACGCCGATGTAGCGCTTCTGGTCGACGTGCACGTGCGTCGCGGACCGCACCGACACCCGGTTGATAAGGGCGAGCGGGATCGCGGTGGTCTCGAACGGGTTGACCAGGTGCAGCACGCCCGAGGTCACGTGCACCTTCGGCCGGAGCATGAACGCGTAGGACAGCACCCCGAACAGCGCGAACGCCACCCCGAGCCGCACGCCGACCACGGTGTGCACCGCCGAGAGCACCCAGATCAGGCCCCCGACGGCGAGCGTCAGACCCGAGATCCCGGTCATCTGGCCGCTCGTGGAGTGGAAGTCGAAGTCGCCGGCGCCGGGCGGTGTCAGGGGTCGGCGGAGCATCTCGACAGCCTACTCAGGCGGCCGTGACGACCACGGCGAGGAGCACCGCGAGCGCGAGGGTCGGCACGATCAGCGGCCAGATCAGGGTGCGCGCGACCCGCAGGTCCCGCTCGGTGTCGCGGCCGTCGGCCTGGATCCGGGCGTCGCGGGCGAGCCGGTCGACCCACTCCTCGAGGATGTCGGGCACCTGCAGCGACACCGGAGCCGGGGCACTCCCGTCGGGCCGCCGGAATCCGGCGAAGCTCTCGCTGCCCCGAGAGACCGTCCAGGTGCCGTTGCGGGAGCGGGTCATGTCGCGCGGGTCGCGGCCGACGGCAACACCGATGTACTTCCGGCGCCGTTCGCCGACGAAGACGTACGTCGCGGAGCGCACGACCACGGTGCGGACCAGCGCCAGCGGGATCTCCACCACGTGGAACGGGTTGACCAGCCGCAGCGCGCCCCCGCGGACCTGGATCCGGGGCCTCAGCATGAACGCGTAGATCAACACGCCCGCGAGCACCAGCCCTACCGTGTAGCGGACCCCCAGCGGGGTGAACCCGTGCCACCCGATCGCGGCGATCGCACCGGTCACCAGAGCGAGGCCGCACCAGCCCGACCAGACTCCGCTGGTGGGCGTGAAGTCGAATTCGCGGCCCATGGGCTGCTCCATCGGTCGCGCGGTCACCCGGCGCATCTGGTCACCCTACGTTTCGCACGCGGCGTCGTACGTCCCTAGACTCCAATCGTGACCATCCTGAACTCTGGGCCGAAGGCTGGGGCCCGAGACGGCGCAGGGCCGGCAGGGTCGGTGCTCGCTGACGCGACCTCCTCCGATGCCTCGCTCCGCCGCTTCCTCCACGGACTGCCCGGCGTCGACCAGGTCGGCGCCGAAGGCCGGGCCGCAGCGCTCGGCACGCGGTCGATCAAGACCACCGCCAAGGACTATGCGATCGACCTCGCGATCCGCATGGTCGACCTGACCACGCTGGAGGGCAACGACACCCCCGGCAAGGTCAGGGCGCTGTGTGCCAAGGCGATGCACCCCGATCCGGCCGACCCGAGCTGCCCGAGCGCGGCCGCTGTCTGCGTCTACCCCGACATGGTGCCCTTCGCCCGTGAGGCGCTCGGCAGCAGCGGCGTGCACATCGCCGCGGTCGCCACCGCGTTCCCCAGCGGACGCGCGGCGATGGACATCAAGCTGGCCGACACCCAGGACGCGGTCGACGCCGGTGCCCACGAGATCGACATGGTGATCGACCGGGGCGCGTTCCTGTCCGGCCGCTACCTCGACGTCTACGACGAGATCGTGCAGGTCAAGGCCGCCTGTGCCAGACCCGACGGACAGAGCGCTCACCTGAAGGTGATCTTCGAGACGGGCGAGCTCCAGACCTACGACAACGTACGACGCGCCTCGTGGCTGGCGATGCTGGCCGGGGCGGACTTCATCAAGACCTCGACCGGCAAGGTCCAGCCGGCCGCGACGCTCCCGGTGACGCTGGTGATGCTGGAGGCGGTTCGTGACTACCGAGAGCTCACCGGCACCATGGTCGGCGTCAAGCCGGCCGGCGGCATCCGCACCAGCAAGGACGCGATCAAGTACCTCGTGATGGTCAACGAGGTGGCCGGGCCCGACTGGCTCGACCCCGACTGGTTCCGATTCGGCGCCTCCACGCTGCTCAACGACCTGTTGATGCAGCGCACCAAGATGCAGACCGGTCGCTACTCCGGTCCCGACTACTTCACGCTGGACTGAGGCCGATGGCTACCAAGAAGACCGCGTTCGAATACGCCCCGGCCCCTGAGTCACGCGCTGTCGTCGACATCAGGTCGTCCTACGGGCTCTTCGTCAACGGCGAGTTCACCGAAGGACACGGCAAGGCGTTCAAGACGATCAGCCCGGCCACCGAGGAGGTGCTCGCGGAGGTCGCGGAGGCCGACGAGGCCGACGTCGACGCCGCGGTCAAGGCCGCCCGCCGCGCCTACACCAGGGTCTGGTCGAGGATGTCGGGCGCCGAGCGCTCGAAGTACCTGTTCCGGATCGCGCGGATCATCCAGGAGCGCAGCCGCGAGCTCGCGGTGCTGGAGTCGATCGACAACGGCAAGCCGATCAAGGAGTCCCGCGACGTCGACATCCCGACCGCCGCGGCGCACTTCTTCTACTACGCCGGCTGGGCCGACAAGCTCGAGCACGCAGGCTACGGGCCCGACCCGCAGCCGCTCGGCGTGGCCGCGCAGGTGATCCCGTGGAACTTCCCGTTCCTGATGCTGGCCTGGAAGATCGCGCCGGCGCTCGCCTGCGGCAACACGGTGGTGCTCAAGCCGGCCGAGACCACCCCACTGACCGCGCTGCTGTTCGCCGAGATCTGCCAGCAGGCCGACCTGCCGCCGGGCGTCGTCAACATCATCACCGGCGCCGGTGACACCGGCCGGGCGCTGGTCGGGCACCCCGACGCCGACAAGGTCGCCTTCACCGGCTCCACCGACGTCGGACGAGCGATCGCCAAGTCGGTCGCCGGCAGCCGCAAGAAGGTCACCCTCGAGCTGGGCGGCAAGGCCGCCAACATCGTCTTCGACGACGCGCCGATCGACCAGGCCGTCGAGGGCATCGTCAACGGCATCTTCTTCAACCAGGGCCACGTGTGCTGCGCCGGCTCCCGGCTGCTGGTGCAGGAGTCGGTGGCCGACGAGGTGGTCGAGCGGCTCAAGCGCCGGATGGCCACGCTGCGCGTCGGTGACCCGCTGGACAAGAACACCGACGTCGGCGCGATCAACTCCGCCGAGCAGCTGGCCAAGATCCGCGAGCTCTCCGAGATCGGTGCCCAAGAGGTGGGCACAGGCGAGGGCGCCGGCCGCTGGTCGCCGCCCTGCGAGCTGCCCGAGCACGGCTTCTGGTTCGCGCCGACCATCTTCACCGGCGTCAGCCAGGCGCACCGGATCGCCCGTGAAGAGATCTTCGGCCCGGTGCTCTCGATCCTGACGTTCCGCACACCCAAGGAGGCCGTCGAGAAGGCCAACAACACGCCCTACGGCCTCTCCGCGGGGATCTGGACCGACAAGGGCTCCAGGATCCTGTGGATGGCCGACCAGCTGCGCGCCGGCGTGGTCTGGGCGAACACGTTCAACCGCTTCGACCCGACGTCGCCGTTCGGCGGCTACAAGGAGTCGGGCTACGGCCGCGAGGGCGGCCGCCATGGTCTGGAGGGTTACCTTGCCGTCTGACACGCGACTCGACGTACGCAAGACGTACAAGCTCTACATCGGCGGGGCCTTCCCCCGCTCCGAGTCCGGCCGCTCCTACGTGGTCAGCGACTCCAAGGGCAAGTTCCTCGCCAACGCGTCCCAGGCCTCACGCAAGGACGCCCGCGACGCGGTGCAGGCCGCGCGCAAGGCGTTCGGCGGATGGTCGGCGCGCACGGCGTACAACCGTGGCCAGGTCGTCTACCGCATCGCCGAGGTGCTCGAGGGCCGTCGCGACCAGTTCGAGGCCGAGCTGCGCACCAGCGAGGGGATCAGCGCGGCCAAGGCGCGGCAGTTCACCGACGCTGCGGTCGACCGGCTGGTCTGGTACGCCGGGTGGGCCGACAAGATCGCCCAGGTCACCGGCGGCGCCAACCCGGTCGCCGGCCCGTACTTCAACCACTCGGCGCCCGAGCCGTCCGGCGTCATCGCCGTCGTCGCACCGAAGGGTCCGCTGCTGGGCCTGGTCTCGGTGGTGGCTCCCCTGATCACGACCGGCAACACGTGCGTCGTGATCGCCAGCGAGGAGCACCCGCTGACCGCGATCACGCTCGCCGAGGTGATGGCGACCGCCGACGTGCCGGGCGGGGTGGTCAACATCCTCACCGGCCAGCGCGCCGAGATCGCGCCGTGGCTCGCCTCGCACATGGACGTCAACGGCCTCGACCTCACCGGCATCGACGACCACGCGCTGGCGACGGACCTCGAGGCCACGGGTGCCGAGAACCTCAAGCGCGTCCGGCGGCCCGGCGACGAGGACCTGCTGACGACGCCGCGGCTGGACCGGATGACCCAGTTCCTGGAGACCAAGACGGTCTGGCACCCGGTCGGGATCTGAGGACTCCGACCGGTGGTCCTCGAGTTCTCGGGCGACGTCTGGTTCTGGAGGGGACCGGCGCCGTGGCACTTCGTGACCGTGCCAGAGGACGAGTGCGCGGAGCTGGAAGCGGCGTCTGCCTTCGTGAGCTACGGCTGGGGGATGATCCCGGTCAGCGTGCGGATCGGGGACACCGAGTGGGCCACGTCGCTGTGGCCCAAGGACGGCGCGTACGTCGTACCCCTGAAGGCGCACGTGCGCAAGGCGGAGGCGGTCGACGTCGGCGACGTGGTCACGCTGCGTCTGACCCTCGACCTCTGAGCGCCTGCATCAGTCGCGCATCCCCTTGAGCCGCCGCCCGACGGCCTGCTCGACCTCGCGCGTCGCCTGCCGTTCGGCAAGGGCGTGCCGCTTGTCCCAGGTCTTCTTCCCGCGCGCGAGGGCGATCTCGACCTTGGCGCGGCCGTCCTTGAAGTAGAGCGACAGCGGCACGATGGTCAGGCCGCGCTCGTTGACCCGCCGTTCGATCTTGTCGATCTCCGCCCGGTGCAGCAGCAGCTTCCGCTTGCGCCGCGCCGCATGGTTGGTCCAGGTCGCCTGCTCGTACTGCGGGATGTGCACGTTGTGCAACCACATCTCGCCGCCGTCGACCTCCGCGAACCCGTCGACGAGGGACGCACGTCCGGCCCGCAGCGCCTTGACCTCGCTGCCGACGAGCACGATGCCCGCCTCCCAGCTCGCCTCGAGGTGGTAGTCGTGGCGCGCCTTGCGGTTGCGCGCCACGACGACCTCGGGTTCTGCCATGGGCTCATGGTTCCAGACCGGCTCAGGGTTCGCGGGTGACCTCGACCGGCGCGTGGCCGACCGTCCCCTCCGCTGGCATCAGGATCCACAGCACCGGGTAGACGAGCAGCTGGCTGCCGGGGATCACCATCAGCAGCAGCACGAACACGATCCGCGCCGTCCACGGCTTCATGCCGAAGCGACGACCGAGGCCGGCGATGACGCCGCCCAGGACGCGCCCGTCGCGCGGCCTGATCAGACCCTGCTGGGCGAAGCTCTGGTGGATGTCTTTCATGTCGTGCGCACTTCCTTCTGTCGTGGTGCAGGGCGTCTGCCCTACAACCTCAACTGTGCGCCCTCCGGGGCCTCCACACCATCGGGAGTCGCCCTGACCCGACCCAGAGTCCGGCGGGTCTGCGGTCTCAGGGGTGCAGCGCGCGCTGGCTGCGGCAGAACCATGCGCCAGGAACGCGGTGGTCAGGTCAGGCTGGCTTGCGCCAGACCGAGACGTGGCTCTCGCTGTCGTCTGTGAAGGGGGTGCCGTGCCAGTCGGCGACTCGGGACTCGAGATCCATCCCGGCGAGCTGTGCCATCAGGTCGCACTCGGCGGGCCAGATGTAGCGGAAGTTGCTGGCGCCGTACGTCACGGTGCCGTCAGAGTGTCGCCGGTAGTGGTGGGACGTGCCCTGCTGGGTCGTCAGGTCGTACGTGTCGAACCCGACGTGGCTCTGTCCGACGTGGAAGGGCACTGCCGCCTGACCCGGCGGGAAGCGCCGGATGCCGGGGATCCACAGCTCGATGACGAAACGACCACCTGGCGCGAGGTGCAGCGCTGCGTTGCGGAAACAGGCAACCTGTTCGCGCTGGGTCCTGAGGTTCCCCAGGCCGTTCCACACGACATACACGAGCGAGAACCGCCCGGGCATCGTGCTTGTCGCCATGTCGCCAACCATGACCGGGATGTCGGTCCGCTTCTCCTGGAGCTTGTCGACCATGGGCTGCGAGAGCTCGATGCCGCTCACCGGGACGCCACGCTCGATCAGGGGGATGGCCACCCGCCCGGTGCCTATCGCGAACTCGAGCGCGGCGCCGCCGCTCGCAAGGTCTGCCAGGAAGCGGACCGCTGGCTCCAGAACATCCGCTGCAAACATGAACGCCGAGCTCTCGTCGTAGTGCTCCGCCGTCTCCGCATCCCACACGTCGCTGCTTGTCATGCGGGGAGCGTCGCTGATGACGATTCGTGCCGTCCACCCATTTGGCGTGAGTCGAACGACTGGCGGCTAGAACCGGACGCTGCTTGGAGCGCGGCAGGAGGGCCGATGCTGACGCATCGCATTTCGGGTGGCTGTCGTGGCGACCGTGACGCATGACCTTGCTCGGGAGGTCATACAACTTGGCTGCTGGGACGACCAGAACGTATGACTTCCCGCCCAGGACGACCGGGATGATCCCGGGCTTCTCGCAGCGGTCCACGAGCTGGTCGAGCGGGTAGCGGGTGACGTACTCGCAGAACGCGTGCCCGAGTGCCGTTCGAGCGCTGTGCGCTCGTGGTCCTCGGCGATCTCGGGCGCGACGACCTCCAGGATGTGCTCGGCCAGCCGGCGCAGCGCGAGCGGGTCGGTGCTCGACCGGGAGCGCGTCGACACCGCGGACGATCACGGTCGCCTGCTCCTCGGAGACCAGGCCGGCGGCCATCGCGTCCCGGACCGGTCCGTGGTCGGTGTCGAGAGCGGTCGCGAGCTCCATCCGGTGGTGCGCGGGCATTTCGGGCGCTGTGGAGAAGCATTTTCGAGAGGTCTCGACAAGCTCGACCACCGGAGTGCGGCGGGAGGTTTCGACACGACGCTGGCGCGCCTCCTCAACCACCGGGGGGTGCGCGCGACCCTCCTCAACCACCGACCGACGCACGCCTCGACCAACGGCGCCCCACCGAAAACCGGGTGCGCCCGACGACCCGTGCCCGTCACGCTGGGACGTCGTGACCGAACCGTCACCGCCCGATGAGTCCGGGCGGGAATGTCGGTCCTCACTCACAGACTTACACCCACGGCGAAGGAGGGACGACATGACCGAGCAGCTGCAGGCTCCGCGGCGGGTGCCGCGCGCCCTCACGCCGTTCCGGCACACCGGCTACCGCAAACTCGCCCTGGCACTCGTCCTGAGCAGCTTCGCGTCCGGTGTCTGGATCGTCGCGCTGGTCTGGGAGGTGATCCGCATCGGCGGCGGTCCCGGCCAGCTGTCCGTGGTCACCACGGCCAATGCCGTCGGGGTGCTCGCGCCTGCCGTGCTCGGCGGCGTGGTCGCCGACCGCATCCCGCAGAAGCTGATCCTGCTCGGTGTCGCCGGCCTGGAGCTCACGGGCATGACGCTCGTCGCTGTGCTCTCACTGACCGGCACCACCGAGCTGTGGCACCTCGCCGCGGTCTCGTTCGGCACCGGGGTCGGCATGGCGTTCTACTACCCGGCGTACTCCGCCTGGCTGCCCGCGCTCGTGCCGGAGTCCGACCTGCTCGCGGTCAACGGGTTCGAGGGCATGGTGCGTCCTGCCGTCGGCCAGGCGATCGGTCCCGGCGTCGCCGGGTTCGTGGTCGGCGTGCTCTCCGCGGGTGCCGCCGTGTCCGTCGCCGCAAGTGCTTCGCTGCTCGCGCTGCTGGCGCTCGCCACGGTGCCGTTGACGCCCGTGCGCCGCGACCTGACGGCGCTGGCCGGCGGACACCCCGTGGCCTCCGCCGTGCGCGACATGCGCGAGGGCTTCCGCTACATGGTCCGCACACCGTGGCTGCTGTCGTCGCTGTTGTTCGTCTCGCTGATGATCCTGCTGATCATGGGGCCGTTCGAGGTGCTGATCCCGTTCCTGGTCAAGGGTCGGCTCGGCGGCGGTCCGAGCGACCACGCGATCGTGATGGCGGCGTTCGGCGTCGGCGGTGCGCTCGGGTCACTCGCGATGGCGTCCATCCGGATGCCCCGGCGCTACCTGACCCTGATGAACATGACGTGGGGACTCGGCTGCCTGCCGCTGGTCGTGATCGGGTTCGCCACCTCGATCCCGCTGGTCGTGGCGGCGGCGTTCGTGCTCGGTGCGATGTTCTCGGCGCCGATGGTGATCTGGGGGACGCTGCTCCAGACCCGGGTGCCGGCGCACATGCTGGGTCGCGTCGCCTCGCTCGACTTCTTCGTGTCGGTCAGCCTGATGCCGATCTCGATGGCGCTGGCCGGGCCGATCTCCGGGGCGATCGGGATCCGGGCGACGTTCCTGGTCGCCGGCGTGGTCCCGACCGTGCTCGCGGTGCTCGCGATCGTGCTCTGGCGGCTGCCGGCCGACGAGATCGCCCACCCGCTGGGGAGCGACGGCGTGCAGCAGCCCACGGCCGATCCCGTGGCGGACGACGACCGCGAGCGCGAGCTGACGGACTGCGTGGCCTGACCGGTCGCGGACTGGGATGATGTCCCGGTGCGGGCCCAGGTGATCGTCGTGGCCGGCCCTTCGGGGTCGGGCAAGAGCCGCCTCGCCGCTCGGCTCGGGTTGCCGGTGCTGCGGCTCGACGACTTCTACCGGTCGGCGGGAGACCCGGTGCTCCCGCTGCGGCCCGACGGGCTGGTCGACTGGGACGACCCGCGGTCGTGGCTGCACGACGAGGCCGTGGCCGCCCTCGAGGAGCTGTGCCGGACCGGTCGCTGCGACGTGCCCGACTACGACATCGCGCGCGACGGCCGGGTAGGCCACCGGGTGCTCGACCTCGGGGACGCCGAGCACTTCGTGGCCGAGGGGATCTTCGCCCAGGAGGTGGTCGCCGACTGCCGCGACCGCGGCCTGGTCGCCGAGGCGGTGTGCGTGACGCAGCACCCGCTGGTGACGTTCTGGCGACGCCTGGTGCGCGACCTGCGCGAGCACCGGAAGCCGCCGCTGGTGCTGGTCCGCCGCGGTCTGCGGCTGGCCAGCGAGCAGCGGGCCGTGGTCGCCCACGCCGTCGCGCTCGGGTGCACGCCGATGTCCGCGGACGACGCCCACGCGCGGATCCGCGGGCTGGTCGCGCGGGCCTCGCGATGAGAGCCTCCGGGCTGTTCTGGGACGCCGAACGCTGGCTGGTCGACCGCGGGCGCGGACTCGTGAGCCACGTCCAGGACGTGCCCCGGCTGACCAGCGCGCAGCCCGGCCCGCTGTTGCTGGCCGGCGGCACGTTCCCGCTCGACGTCGTCGCCGACCACCCGCTGGTGCAGCCCGACGCGACGTCCTGCGGGTCGGCCACATTGGTGATGCTGCGGATGCTCCGCTCCCCGGCGTACGCCGCCGAGGTGCTCGGTGCTCCCGACCGGGACGCCGCGTTCGGCCGCGCCGCGCTGGACGGTACGGCGCCGTACCAACGCGCTGCGGGACGCCAAGGGACTGCTCCAGCTGCCGTGGCCGGCCGCACTCGGCACCCGGCCGGCCGCGATGATCCGGCTGCTCGAGTCACCCGCCGGCTTCGGCGACCCGCGGCTGGACTACCACAACGTGGTGATCGACCCGGCTGCTCCGGACCCGGTCTTCGACGCGATCGTCGCGTCGGTCCGCGCGGGCGAGCCGGTGCCGCTCTTCATCGGCGACCACCGCTGGATGCAGCACATCGTGCTCGTGGTGCGCGCCGACGGCGAGGACCAGATCGCCGTCTACGACCCCGCGATCGGGCACGGTGCCGGAATCACCCGCGAGGAGTTCCGCCGTGGCGAGCTCCGGGTGGCTGGGTGGAAGCGGGCCTGGCTGGCGATCCTGGCCTCCCCGCGCTAGCCGTTCAGCCTCCGGACGGAGCGGGTCGAGATCAAGAAGTCGTTGCTGCGCTGAGCGCGGCGTACCCCGGCTTGATCACCCCGTCGATCAGCGCGAGCCGCTCGTCGAACGGCAGGAACGCCGACTTCATCGCGTTGATCGTGAACCAGCGCAGGTCGTCCAGCCCGTAGCCGAACGCCTCGCTCAGCGCGGTCAGCTCCCGGGTCATCGAGGTGCCGCTCATCAACCGGTTGTCGGTGTTGACCGTCACCCGGAACTTGAGCTCCGTGAGCAGCCCGATCGGGTGCTCGGCGATCGATGCCGCGGCGCCGGTCTGCAGGTTGGAGAACGGGCACATCTCCAGCGGGATCCGCTGGTCGCGCACGTACGCCGCCAGCCGGCCGAGCTCGACCGACCCGTCGTCACCGACCGTGATGTCGTCGATGATCCGGACGCCGTGACCGAGCCGGTCGGCGCCACACCACTGGATCGCCTGCCAGATCGACGGCAGCCCGAACGCCTCACCGGCGTGGATCGTGAAGTGTGCGTTCTCGCGCTGCAGGTACTCGAACGCGTCGAGGTGCCGGGTGGGCGGGTAGCCGGCCTCCGCGCCGGCGATGTCGAAGCCGGCGACGCCGCGGTCACGCCAGGCGATGCTCAGCTCGGCGATCTCGCGCGACCGGGCCTGGTGCCGCATCGCGGTCAGCAGCTGGCGGACCACGATCCGGCCACCGGCGTCCGTCGTCGCTTCGTCGAAGCCCTGCTGGACCGCGGCCACGACCTCGTCGAGGGTCAGGTCGCCGGCGAGGTGCTGCTCGGGCGCGTAGCGCACCTCGGCGTACACGACGCCGTCCTCGGCCAGGTCCTCGACGCACTCGCGCGCGACCCGGGTCAGCTGGTCGGCGGTCTGCATCACCGCGACGGTGTGGTCGAAGGTCTCCAGGTAGCGCTCCAGGGACCCCGAGTCGGCCGACTCGGTGAACCAGCTCCCGAGCGACGCCGCGTCGGACGTCGGGAGCTCGTGCCCGATCTCCTGTGCGAGCTCGACGATCGTGCCCGGCCGGAGCCCGCCGTCGAGGTGGTCGTGGAGCAGGACCTTCGGTGCCTGGCGCACCAGGGCGGGGTCGAGCGAGTTAGGTTCGGACATGACGCCATCCAAGCAATGAGGAGCCCGATGCGCACGTTCAGCACTGTCGAGGACATCAAGTCGGCCGTCGGCGAGGAGGTCGGCACGTCGGACTGGGTCGAGATCACCCAGGAGCGCGTGGACAAGTTCGCGGACGCGACCGACGACCACCAGTGGATCCACGTGGACCAGGAACGCGCCGCCGAGGGTCCGTTCGGGGGCACGATCGCGCACGGCTACCTGACGCTCTCGCTGATCCCGTGGTTCGGCACCCAGATCTTCGAGCTGACCAACCCCGGCGCCAAGCTGAACTACGGCGTCAACAAGGTCCGCTTCCCCAACCCGGTGAAGGTCGGGGCCAAGATCCGCGCCACCGCCAAGGTCAACGAGATCACCGAGATGTCGGCCGGCCACCAGCTGACGATGGGCTTCACGATCGAGATCGAGGGCGAGGACAAGCCCGCCTGCGTCGCCGAGACGGTCGTCCTGCTGCTCGCCTGACTGAGGTTTCGAGACGGTTGCTGCGCAACCTCCTCAACCACCGCAGGGTCAGCTGATCCGATCGATCACCAGCGGCTGCGGCGTGTACGACGAGTCGCCGGGCGTCACGTCGTAGCCGTCCTCGAGCGAGGCCAGGGCGCGTCCGAAGCGCTCCGGATCGTCGGTGTGCAGCGTCAGCAGGGGTTCGCCCTCACGCACCTGGTCGCCGGGGCGCGCGTGCCAGACCACACCGGCGCCGGCCTGCACCGGGTCCTCCTTGCGCGCCCGGCCGGCACCGAGCCGCCACGCGGCGAGGCCGACCGCCATCGCGTCCAGCCGGGTCAGCGTCCCGGTGGTCGGCGCGGGCACCACGTGCGTCTCGCGAGCCACTGGCAGGTCGGCGGAGGGATCGCCGTCCTGGGCCTCGATCATCGAACGCCAGGCGTCCATCGCCCGACCGGACGCCAGCACCTCCGCCGGGTCGACGTCGTCGAGACCGGCGCCCGCCAGCATCTCCGCGGCCAGGGCCAGGGTCAGCTCGACCACGTCGGCCGGACCGCCGCCGGCCAGCACCTCCACCGACTCACGCACCTCGAGCGCGTTGCCGGCCGTGAGGCCGAGCGGCGTCGACATGTCCGTGAGCAGCGCGACGGTCTGCACCCCGGCGTCCGTGCCGAGCGCCACCATCGTCTCGGCGAGCTCGCGCGCGGAGTCGACGTCCTTCATGAACGCGCCGGTCCCGACCTTCACGTCCAGCACCAGCGCGCCCGTGCCCTCGGCGATCTTCTTGGACATGATCGACGACGCGATCAGCGGGATCGCCTCGACGGTCCCGGTCACGTCACGCAGCGCGTAGAGCTTCTTGTCCGCCGGCGCGAGCCCGTCCCCCGCGGCGCAGATGACGGCACCGACCGACTCCAGCTGGGCCAGCATCTCCTCGTTCGAGAGTGCGGCCCGCCAGCCGGGGATCGACTCCAGCTTGTCGAGGGTGCCCCCGGTGTGGCCGAGGCCGCGTCCGCTCAGCTGGGGTACGGCGACCCCGCACGCAGCCACCAACGGCGCGAGCGGCAGCGTGATCTTGTCGCCCACCCCACCCGTCGAGTGCTTGTCGGCCGTCGGCCGCGACAACGACGAGAAGTCCATCCGCTCCCCCGACGCGATCATCGCGCCGGTCCAGCGCGCGATCTCCCGCCGGTCCATGCCGTTGAGCAGGATCGCCATCGCCAGCGCCGACATCTGCTCGTCGGCGACGTCGCCGCGCGTGTAGGCGTCGATCACCCAGTCGATCTGGCTGTCCGAGAGTGCACCCTTGTCCCGCTTCGCCGAGATCACCTCGACCGCGTCGTGCTGGCCCATCAGCTTCCCTCCACCGTGACGCTGCGGTATCCCCGCAGCACGAACGTTCCCCTGCTCGCCGGCTCGCCGGCCAGCCGCAGTCCCGGGTACGACGCGAACAGCGCCGCCACCGACTCCACGAGCTCCATCCGGGCCAGCGGTGCGCCGAGACAGAAGTGCACGCCGGACCCGAACGCCAGGTGCGGGTTCGGCGTGCGGTCGACCCGCATCTCGTCCGGTGCGTCGAACACCGCGGGGTCGCGGTTGGCCGCGCCGAGCAGCACCGCGATCCTCTCGCCCGCTGCCACGGTCACGTCACCGACCTCCACGTCGGCGGTCGCCGTGCGCTCGAACAGCTGCAGCGCGGAGTCGAACCGGAGCATCTCCTCCACGGTCGCCGCCACGTCGTCGCCGGGCACCAGGCCCCGCTCGAGCATCGCGACCAGCCCGTTGCCGAACACGTTGACCGACGCCTCGTGACCGGCGTTGAGCAGCAGCACCACCGCGGCCACCTGCTCGTCCTCGGTGAGGCTGGTGGCGGCGAGGTCGCTGATCAGGTCGTCGGCCGGCGTCGCGCGTCGTGCGGCGATCAGCTCGCGCACCAGCGCCGCGAAGTCGATGGCCGCCCGGACGGCCGCGTCGACGACGTCGGCACCGGGGTCGACCTCGTACATCCGCACGATGGCCTGCGACCAGGTGCGCAGGTCGTGCACGTGGCTGGCCGGCACCCCGAGCAGCTCGGCGATCACCAGCACCGGCAACGGTTCGGCGTACGCCTCGACCACGTCGAAGCCCTCCGGGCCGACCTCGTCCAGCAGCCCCGCCGCGAGCTCGCGGACGCGCGGCCGCAGCCGCTCGACGTGACCGCGGGCAAACGCCTGCGCGACCGGACGCCGCAGCCGCGGGTGGTCGGGCGGCTCGTTCTCCATCATCTGGTTGCGGTGCAGCAGGTTGAACGGCTCCAGGTAGTTGGCCGGTTGGTGCGCCGCAGGCTCGCGGTCCTGCCAGATCCGGCCGAGCCGCCGTTCGCGCTGCACCGCGCTGACGGTGGCGTGGGAGAACGCCAGCCAGGTGCCGGTCGCCTGATGGCGGGCAACGGCGTGCCGGGCCCGCTCCTCGGCGAAGAACGGGTAGGGGTCCGCGATCACCGCCGGGTCGGTGAGGTCAAGCGAGGTCGTCGGGACCGAACGCATCCGGCAGCACCTCGTCCATCGTGCGCACGCCCGAGACGGTCATCAGCTCCAGCGTCGGGCCGCCGTTCTCCCACAGCAGCTGCCGGCAGCGTCCGCACGGCATGATCACGTCGCGCTCGCCGTTCACGCACACGAAGTGGGTCAGCCGTCCGCCGCCGGTCAGGTGCAGCTGCGAGACCAGACCGCACTCGGCGCACAGGGCCACGCCGTACGCGGCGTTCTCGACGTTGCAGCCCTTCACTACGCGGCCGTCGTCGACGGTGGCCGCCGCACCGACGGAGAACTTCGAGTACGGCGCGTAGGCGTGCGACATCGCCTCGACGGCCTCGTCGGTGAGCCCGTCCCAGTCGAATGCGTCGGTCACCCTGCCGAGCCTTTGCGATAGACCTGTCCATCGGCCTTGGGCATGCGTAGTCGCTGTGCCGCGAAGGCCAGCACCAGCAAGGTCGCGACGTAGGGCGTCATCGAGGTGAAGTCCTTCGGCACCTCGTCGGTGAGCGCGAACCACAGGATGAACAGCGCGCCGAAGACGGCGAGCACGATGCCGCCGACCAGCTGCTTCTTCAGGATCCGGAACACCGCGAACACGATCAGCCAGAAGCCGACCAGGAGCAGCAGGGCGTGGATCGTGGAGGGGTCGCGCAGACGCAGGCTGTCGGTGTAGCCGAACATGCCGGCGCCGACCAGCACGCCACCGGGTCGCCAGTTGCCGAAGATCATCGCCGCGAGGCCGATGTAGCCGCGGCCGTTGGCCTGGTTGGTGTGGAAGCCGGGCGACGACACCAGCGCGAGGTAGGCACCACCGAGCCCGGCGAAGCCGCCGGACACCAGCACGGCGACGTACTTGTGCCGGATCACGTTGATGCCGAGGCTCTCGGCGGCCTGCGGGTTCTCCCCGCACGAGCGCAACCGGAGGCCGAAGCGGGTGCGCCACAGGACGATCGCGGTCACCACCACCAGCACGAAGGTCAAGATGGTGACGATCGAGACGTTCGTGGTCACGGCCGCGACCATCGCGGCGATGTCGGAGACCACGAACCAGTGCTTGTCGGCGAGGTTGCCGGCGCCCGTTGACAGCCCGGGGATCGTCACGGAGGCCGGCCGAGCGAGCCCCGTGAGCTGCTGGGCGCCACCGTGGCCGAACTCGGAGTCGTACGTCGCGAAGTAGGCCTCGGCCAGGAACGTGGTCAGCCCGAGCGCGATCACGTTCAGCGCGACGCCGGACACGATGTGGTCGACGCCGAAGGTCACCGTCGCCAGCGCGTGCAGGGCGCCGCCGAGCAGTCCGAACAGGATGCCGCCGAGGATGCCGATGTACGGGTCGTACCAGTACGTGAAGAACGCCGCACCCCAGGTGCCGAGCAGGATCTGGCCCTCGAGGCCGATGTTGACCACGCCGGCTCGCTCGGCCCAGAGCCCGCCGAGCCCGGCCAGCAGGATCGGGCAGGTCGCGGTGATCGCGGCGCGCAGGCTGCCGGTCGAGTCGATCTCGTTGGCCCCGGTGAGCACGCGCACGGCCGCGATCGAGAGCAGCACGGCGAGCGTGATCAGGTAGTAGGTGCGGGCACGCGTGGCCTGGGAGCGCTGCTTGCCTTCGGGGGGCGGCGCGACGGCGGCACTCGGGGGGGCGATCGTGGTCATGCCGGCACCTCCTCGCCGTCGCTGGGCTGTTGTGCGAGCGCCTCACGCAGGGCGCGCTGCTCGCTGGCAGCGCGCCAGCGGCGCACGACCTCGTAGGCGATCACCACGGCGAGCACCACGACGCCCTGCGTCACCTGGACCACGGACGGCGAGATGCCGGCGATCAGGCCGAGCGGGTTGGCCTGCTCGCTGAGCCACGCGAACAGCAGGGCTCCGAAGAAGATCCCGAGGGGTCGGTTGCGCCCCAGCAGGGCGACCGCGATCCCGGTGAAGCCCAGCTGCGCCTGGAACGTCGGACCGTAGTAGTGCGCGCTGCCGAACAGGGCCGGCATCCAGATCAGGCCGGCGATCGCGCCCGAGAGCAGCATCGAGATGACCACCATCTTGCGGACGTCGACGCCGGAGGCGACAGCGGCCTCCGGGTTGGCGCCGGTGGCGCGGAGGTCGAACCCGAAACGGGTGTAGTTGATGACCACCGACATCACCACGCCGGCGAGCACCGCGAGCAGGCCCAGCGTCCAGATCGGGCCGGCCTTGTCACCGAAGACGACGAAGCCGGTGAACTGGCTGCTCTCCGGCATCGGGGTGGTGCGACGACCCTGGCCGAACTGCTCGCCGCGGTTGGAGAGCAGGTAGCCGACGAGCGTGCCGGCGATCGCGTTGAGCATGATCGTCGAGATCACCTCGCTGACGCCACGGGTCACCTTGAGCACCCCGGCGATGCCGGCCCAGACCGCGCCGGCCAGCATCGCGACCAGGATCGCGAGCACGCTGTTGAGCTTGCCGGGCAGGAGCGCGGCTCCGGCGACGACGGCACCGCAGTACGACGCGATGACGTACTGGCCCTCGACGCCGATGTTGAACAGGTTCATCCGGAACCCGATCGCGGCGGCCAGCGCGGACAGGAAGATCATCGACGTCTGGTTGACGATGTTGGTCATGTTGCGCCCCGACGGCGCCCGGAAGATAACCGAGAAGAAGTCGCCCACGGAGGCGCCTGCCACGACGAGCACCAGGCTGGTCACCAGCACGGCGGCCACGATCGCGATCAGCGGGGCGGAGAGCGCGTGGAACACTCGACGGAGGCTCATGCGGAGTCCTTTCCGCCGGTCATGGCGGCGCCCAGGTCCTGGGGAGTGACGTGCTGGGGGTCGAACTCGCCCACCAGCTCGCCGCGAAGGATCACCTGGATCGTGTCGGAGAGACCGATCAGCTCGTCGAGGTCGGCGGAGATCAGGAGCACCGCGAGGCCGTCGTGCCGGGCCCGCTTGATGTGCTCCCAGATCGCTGCCTGGGCGCCGACGTCGACGCCGCGGGTCGGGTGGGCCGCGATCAGCAGCACCGGGTGGCCGCTCATCTCGCGGCCGACGATCAGCTTCTGCTGGTTGCCGCCGGAAAGCGCGCGGGCGTAGGTGTTGATCGAGGGGGTGCGGACGTCGTACTCGCTGACGATGCGCTCGGTGTCCTTGCGCGCGCCGGCACGGTCGATGAAGCCGTTCTTGCTCGACGGTGCGCGGGTCTGGTGGCCGAGGATCCGGTTCTCCCAGAGCGGAGCGTCGAGCAGCAGCCCGTGGCGGTGCCGGTCCTCGGGGATGAACCCGACCCCGGCCTCGCGCCGCTCCCGGGTGTCCATGCCGGACATGTCGACGCCGTGCAGCCGGATCCGCCCGGTGCCCTGGCGCATGCCCATGATCGTCTCGACGAGCTCGGCCTGCCCGTTGCCCTCGACGCCGGCGATGCCCAGCACCTCGCCCCGGTGGATCACCAGGTCGATGTCGCGGAGGAGGTGCCGCCCGCGGGCGTCGATGAGGCTGACGTTCTCCAGCTCGAGCTCGGCCGTGGTGGTGACCGTGGACTCCTCGGTTGCCGGCGAGGGCAGCTCGGAGCCGACCATCAGCTCGGCCAGGTCGCGCTTGCTCGCGGTCTTCGGGTCGGCCTCCCCCACGGTCGTGCCGCGGCGCATGACGGTGATGTCGTCGGCGATCGCGCGGACCTCGTCGAGCTTGTGGGAGATGAACAGGATGGTGTGGCCGGACGCTCGCAGCTCGCGGAGGTTGTCGAAGAGCGCGTCGACCTCCTGCGGCACCAGCACCGCGGTCGGCTCGTCGAGGATGATGATCCGGGCGCCGCGGTAGAGCACCTTGAGGATCTCGACCCGCTGCCGGTCGCCGACGCCGAGGTCCTCGACCAGCTCGTCGGGGTCGAGGCCGAAGCCGTAGGCCTGGGAGATCCGGTTCATCTCTGCGCGCGCCTTGTCGCCGATGCCGAAGAGCTTCTCCGCACCGAGCGCGACGTTCTCCAGCACGCTGAGGTTGTCGGCCAGCATGAAGTGCTGGAAGACCATGCCGATCCCGACCTTGATCGCGTCGGTCGGCGAAGAGAACTGCACCTGCTCGCCGTCGACGGAGATCGTGCCCTCGTCCTGCTTCTGGACGCCGTACAGGATCTTCATCAGGGTCGACTTGCCGGCGCCGTTCTCGCCGATCAGGGCGTGCACCGTGGCGGGACGGATGGTGATGTCGACGTCGTGGTTGGCGACCACCCCCGGGAAGCGCTTGGTGATCCCGCGGACCTCGATCGCTCCGCCTGACACCTTGGCGCTGGCAGTGTCCTCGGCCGGTGCTGCCGTCATCGACTCTCCTCCACGTGATCGAGCCCGGTCCCAGACGCTACCGCCTGGAACCGGGCTCGTCAGTCCTGCCCTCTAGGTACGACGATCAGGGCTTGGCGGGCACCTTGATGTCGCCGTCCTTGATCTTCGTCGCGAAGCCGTCGATGTCCGAGGAGATGTCGTCCACGAACCCACCCGACTTCGAGTAGCCCACGCCGTCAGCCTTCAGGTCGTACGTCTGGTAGCTGGTCAGCGGAGCCGAGTCGGAGATCGACTTGATCATGTTGTACGTCGCCACGTCGACACGCTTGAGCATCGAGGTGAGGATGTGCGGCTGCTGGTCCTTCGGCGCGGTGAGGAACTGGTCGGAGTCGACCCCGATCGCCCACTTGCCGTCACCCGCGTCGACCGCGGCCGCGAACACGCCGGAGCCCGACGCGCCGGCAGCGTGGTAGACCACGTCGGCACCGTTGTCGAACTCAGCAGCGGCGGCCTGCTTGCCACCGGCCGGGTCGCCGAACCCGGAGAGGTTGCTCTCCTGGATGTACTTGACGTCGACCTTGACGCTCGGGTCGACCGCCTTGGCGCCCGCGACGTAGCCCGCCTCGAACTTCTTGATCAGGTCGTTGTGCACGCCACCGACGAAGCCGATGTGCTTGGCCTTGGTCTTCTTGGCGGCAGCGACGCCCACGAGGAACGAGCCCTCGTTCTCGGCGAAGCCGAGGTAGGCCACGTTGTCGTTGGCCTTGTCCGGGGTCGGGTCGAAGCCGTCGATGACCCCGAAGTTGGCGTCGGGGTAGTCCGCGGACACGGCGTCCACGGCCTCGCTGTAGGCGAAGCCCACACCGATGATCGGGTTCATGCCGGCGTCGGCCATGTCGCGCAGTCGCGTCTCGCGGGCGGACTCCGCCTCGCCGTCGCTGGCCTCGCCCTCGGTGCAGGTGGCCTTCATGTCCTTGACGGCCTTCGCGAGCCCGGCGTACGCCGAGTCGTTGAAGGACTGGTCGCCACGGCCACCCACGTCGTACGCGAGGCCGACCTTCGGGCCGTCACCCTTGGCGCCCTTGCAGACGTCGTTGCTCGCGCTGCCCTTGTCGGTGCTGCTGCCGGCGTCGTTCTTGCCACAGCCGGTCAGCGCGATGGTCGCGACGACGGCTACGGCAGCGATCTTGGTCATGCGACGCAAGATGCCCTCCTTGATTCGGTGCTGCTGGGTTCGGTGCTGCACCGTCGTGACGCGGCGCACATTGACGGCACACCATAAGCCAGGACTGCTGCGGGCGCGTAACAGGTTGAGCCGTGGCCAGACCAGTTGTTATCGGTCGGTGACCATCCGGGTGGTGATTGTGGCCAGCGCCGCGTGCGCGAGGAGGCGGGCGCCGATGCCGACCGAGCGCTCGTCGACCCGCAGGTTGCCCTGGTGGAGGTCGTACGTCGGGCCGCCGGGGGTGCGGGTGCCGAGGCGGAGCATCGCGCCGGGCACGCGCTCGAGGTACCAGGCGAAGTCCTCGCCGCCGAGGCTCTGCTGCGTGGAGATCACCGAGCCGGGGCCGAGCACGTCGGTGGCGACCCGGCCGAGCAGGGCCGTGGCCCGGGCCTCGTTGACGACCGGGGGCACGCCGCGGACGTAGGTGATCACGGCGTCCACGCCGTACGGCGCCAGGATCTGGTCGACGATCTCGCGGACCACGGCCTCCGCGTCGGCCCAGGCAACGGCGTCGAGCATCCGCACCGTGCCGCCGGCGTGACCGGTCGCCGGGATCACGTTCTTGGCCTTGCCCGCCTGAACCACCCCCCAGACCACGCTGGCGCCCGCCCGCGGGTCGAGCCGGCGGGACAGGGCCGCCGGGAGCTCGGTGACGAGCTTGCCGAGGGCGAAGGTGAGGTCCTGGGTCAGGTGCGGGCGCGACGTGTGGCCGCCGGTGCCACCGAGCTGGACGTCGATCGCGTCGGCCGCGCCGGTGATCGGGCCCTCGCGGAGGCCGACCTGGCCGACGTCGACGGTCGGGTCGCAGTGGAGCATGTAGATCGCGTCGGCGTCCTGGAGGACCCCGTCCTCGATCGCGAGCAGCGCACCGCCGGGCATGATCTCCTCGGCCGGCTGGAACACCAGCCGCACCCGCGCCGGCAGCCGCTCACCGAGCGCCGCCAGGGCGAGGCCGGCGCCGAGCAGCGCCGCGGTGTGGACGTCGTGGCCGCAGGCGTGGGCGACCCCGGGCACGGTGCTGCGCCACGGGTCGTCGGTGCGGTCGTCGACCGGGAGCGCGTCGAGGTCGGCCCGGAGCGCAACGACGGGCCCGGTCTCGGGCCCGATCTCGGCGACAAGCCCGGTGCGCTGGAGCGGCCGGGTCTCGATGCCGGCGTCAGCGAGCAGCTTGGCGACGACCCCGGTGGTGCGCTCCTCGCCCCAGGAGAGCTCCGGGTTGGTGTGCAGGTCCCGGCGGACGTCGACGAGCCCCGCGTCGAGCTGCGCGAGCGCGTCGTCGAGTGCCGGACCGAGTGCTCCGTCAGGTGAACCTGCCACAAAGGGTCACCCTACTTGGGGGTGGTCGTGGGTGGGGTGGGTGTGGGGTCGGAGCCGGGGCCGCGGTTTCCCCACACTTGTCCCAGAACTGCACGTGATTCCGCGAAACCGGTGCAGTTCCGGGGCAAGTGTGGGGAAACGCCGCCCCCGACCAGCAGACGACCCCCGAACGGCTCAGCCCTCGTCGTAGGCGGCGAGGATCCGGTCGGCGGCGAGCGAGGCGGGGAGCTCACCGGCAAGAACGGCGGCGCGGACCTCGTCGCGGATCGCCTTCACGCCGGCGGACCGGCGCAGCCGCTGCTGGAGCTCGTCGCGGACCAGCGTCCAGGTGAACTCGAGCTGCTGGCCGGCCCGCTTGGCGGCCAGCCCGTCAGCTCCCAACGACGACCGGTGCTCCACGACCTGCCCCCAGACCTCCTCGACGCCTCCGCCCTCCAGCCCGGAGCAGGTGAGCACGGGGGCCACCCAGCCCTTCGAGCCGCGGTTGACCATCCGCAGCGCGCCGGACAGCTCCCGGGCGGCGGACCGCGCCTCGTCGACCCGGTCGCCGTCGGCCTTGTTCACGGCGATCACGTCCGCGATCTCGAGGATGCCCTTCTTGATCCCCTGGAGCTGGTCGCCGGTGCGGGCCAGGGTCAGGAAGAGGAACGTGTCGACCATCCCGGCCACGGTCACCTCGGACTGGCCGACACCGACGGTCTCGACCAGCACCACGTCGTAGCCGGCCGCCTCGAGCACGATCATCGCCTGCGTGGTCGCGCGGGCGACGCCGCCGAGGGTGCCGGCGGTGGGCGACGGCCGGATGTAGGCGTCCGGGTCGGCCGCGAGCCGCTGCATCCGGGTCTTGTCGCCGAGCACCGACCCACCGGTGCGGGTCGACGACGGGTCGACGGCGAGGACGCCGACGGACGAGCCCGACGACGTCAGCTGCCGCCCCAACGTCTCGATGAACGTCGACTTGCCGACCCCGGGTACGCCGGAGATGCCGACCCGGACCGTCGGGCTGTCCACCGGCGACGCCAGCTCGGCCAGCAGCTCACGCGCCGACTCCCGGTGGTCCGCCCGCCCGCTCTCGACGAGCGTGATCGCGCGCGAGACGTCAGCGCGCCGCCCGGCCCGGACGCCCTCGACGAGCGCGCCCACGTCGTACGGCATCAGTGACCCAGCGACGCCGACAGCTTCGCCAGCAGCTCGACGGCGGCGTCGGCGATCACCGTGCCGGGGGGGAAGACGGCCGCGGCGCCCATCTCCAGCAACGTGGGTACGTCGTCCGGCGGGATCACCCCGCCGATCACGATCATGATGTCGTCGCGGCCGAGGTCGGCCAGCGCCTGCTTCAGCTCCGGGAGCAGCGTCAGGTGGCCGGCAGCGAGCGAGTTCACGCCGACGATGTGCACGTCGGCGTCGACCGCCTGCTGCGCGACCTCCTCGGGCGTCGAGAACAGCGGCCCGACGTCGACGTCGAAGCCCATGTCGGCGAACGCCGTGACGATCACCTTCTGGCCGCGGTCGTGCCCGTCCTGGCCCATCTTGGCGACCAGGACCCGCGGCCGGCGGCCCTCGTCCTCCTCGAACTGCTCGGTCGCGGCGAGCACCTGCTTCACCGAGTCGTTGTCGCCCGCGAGGCCTCCTGGTACACGCCGGAGATGGTACGGATCACCGCCTGGTGCCGGCCCCACACCTTCTCCAGCGCCTCGGAGATCTCGCCCACGGTCGCCTTCGCCCGGGCCGCGTCGACGGCGAGCGCGAGCAGGTTGCCCTCGAGCGATCCGCTGGTCGAGACCCCGCGCTCGGCGGAGGCGGTCAGCGCATCGAGGGTACGGCGCACCTCGTCGGCGTCCCGCTCCGCACGGAGCTGCTCGAGCTTGGCCAGCTGCTGCTTGTACACCGAGGCGTTGTCGACCCGGAGCACCTCGAGGTCGTCCTCGATCGGGAGCCGGAACGTGTTCACGCCGATCAGCTTCTGGGCACCGGAGTCGAGCCGGGCCTGGGTGCGGGCCGCCGCCTCCTCGATCCGCATCTTCGGGATGCCCTGCTCGATCGCCTTCGCCATCCCGCCGGCCTGCTCGGCCTCCTGGATGTGCGCCCACGCTCGCTCGGCGAGGTCGTGGGTGAGCCGCTCGACGTAGTAGGAGCCGGCCCACGGGTCGATCGTGCCCGTCGTACCGGACTCCTGCGCCAGCAGCAGCTGGGTGTTGCGGGCGATCCGCGCCGAGAAGTCGGTCGGCAGCGCGATCGCCTCGTCCAGCGCGTTGGTGTGCAGCGACTGGGTGTGCCCCTGGGTGGCCGCCATCGCCTCGATGCAGGTGCGCTGCACGTTGTTGAACACGTCCTGCGCGGTCAGCGACCAGCCACTGGTCTGGCAGTGCGTGCGCAGCGACAGCGACTTCGGGTTCTGCGGCTCGAACTGGCTGACCAGCCGCGCCCACAGCGCCCGGGCCGCGCGCATCTTCGCGACCTCCATGAAGAAGTTCATGCCGATCGCCCAGAAGAAGCTGAGCCGCGGCGCGAACCGGTCGATGTCGAGGCCCGCATCGAGCCCGGCGCGGAGGTACTCGACCCCGTCGGCCAGCGTGTAGGCGAGCTCCAGGTCGGCCGTCGCCCCGGCCTCCTGGATGTGGTAGCCGGAGATCGAGATCGAGTTGAACTTCGGCATCTTCTCCGCGGTGTAGCTGAAGATGTCGGAGATGATCCGCATGCTCGGGAGCGGCGGGTAGATGTAGGTGTTGCGGACCATGAACTCCTTGAGGATGTCGTTCTGGATGGTCCCCGTCAGCTGCTCCGGCTTCACCCCCTGCTCCTCGGCCGCCACGATGTAGAGCGCCATCACCGGGAGCACGGCGCCGTTCATGGTCATCGACACCGACATCTCGTCGAGCGGGATGCCGTCGAAGAGCTGGCGGGCGTCGTAGATCGAGTCGATCGCCACCCCGGCCATGCCGACGTCGCCCTTCACCCGCGGGTGGTCGGAGTCGTAGCCGCGGTGCGTGGCCAGGTCGAAGGCGACGCTGAGCCCCTTCTGGCCGGCGGCGAGGTTGCGCCGGTAGAACGCGTTGGACTCCTCGGCGGTGGAGAACCCGGCGTACTGCCGGATCGTCCACGGCTGGGTCGTGTACATGGTCGGGTAGGGACCGCGCAGGAACGGCTCCAGGCCCGGGTAGGTGTCGAGCGCGTCGAGCCCCTCGAGGTGCGCGGACGTGTAGAGCGGGTCGATCGCGATGCCCTCGGGCGACTGCCAGGCCTCGGGAGCGGGTTCGTCGCCGTCCCAGCTCATGGTCCAGCTCGCGCTGTCGAGCGGCTGGTCGCCGAAGCTCTCCGGGATGCTCATGAGAGGTGCTCCCTCGTGGTCGTCAGGAAGGCGAGGGCGTCCACGCCCATCCCGCAGGAGTCGTCGACCTCCAGGTCGGCTGGCTTGCCCGCCACGATCACCCAGGTCGCGCCCGCGTCGCGGAGGCCCGTGACCAGGTCGCTCCCCCAGGCGGCGTACGCCTTGTCGTGGCCGGCCAGGCACACGACCGGCTGCCCGTCGTACGACGCGAGCACGTCGTCGACGCCCTCGCTCGCGCCGGCCACCACGACGTCGACCCCGCCAGCGGCGAACAGGTTGCGGGCGAACGTCGCCCGTGCCGTGTGCGAGGCGACCGCGCCCATCGTGGCCAGGAAGACCTTCTTCTCCGGCGGGTCGGCACGCAACGCCTCGAACGCCTGCCCGTAGGGACGGACCTCGGGCGCCGCGGGGTCGTGCTCTCGTTCCGGCAGCACCTCGTGGAGGTGGGGGAACTCGGTCAGCCCCGTGATCGGTCGGGTACGACGGGCGACCTCCTCGTCGCGGCGCGCCACCGTCTCCGCGATCCGGGCGCGGAGCCCGTCGACCGCGCCACCGGCGAGCCCACCGTCGGCCTCGAGCCGGCCGAGCTCGGCCCAGCCGGCGCGCGCCAGGTCGGCGGTGAGCTTCTCGACCACGAACGCACCACCGGCCGGGTCGGCCACGGCGGCCACGTGTGACTCCTCGATCAGCAGCGACGAGGTGTTGCGCGCGATCCGGCGACCGAGGGCGTCGGACACCCCGAGCCGCACGTCGAAGGGCAGCACGGTCACGGAGTCAGCACCGCCGACGCCTGCGGCGAACGCGGCGACAGTGGTGCGCAGCATGTTCACCCAGGGGTCGTAGGCACTCATCATCGGCCGGCTGGTGACCACGTGCTGGCGCTGCTCGTTGCTCTCGGCGTCGCACAGACCCAGCACCCTGGCCCACAGCCGCCGCGCCGCGCGGAGCTTGGCGATCGTCGGCAGCTGCTCGTCGGTCGCGGCGTAGCGGAACTCCAGTAGTCCGGCGGCCTCGTCGACCGACAGCCCGGCCGCGGTGAGCTCGCGCAGGTAGTGGGCGCCGACGGCGATCGAGTAGCCGAGCTCCTGCCCGTCGGAGGCGCCGAGGTCGTGCACCGCCGTGGCGTCGACGACCACTCCGAGCAGGCCCGCGTCGAGGGCCAGCCGGGCCACCTCCGCCAGGTCGCCGGAGTCGGCGGTCGGGCCGCCCTGGCGGACCGCGGCGCCCACCGGGTCGGCCGCGAGGTTGGTGCCTGGCGCCGGGGTCACCCCTCGCTCGGTCACCAGGTCGACGAAGGCACGGGCGCGGGCCAGGTCGGCGTCGAGGACGACCGGCGCGAGGTCGAGCAGGACCCCGTCGAGCAGCGCCGCGAGCTCGACGTCCGGCGCCTGCAGCCACAGGGACGTGGCGCCGCCTTCGAGGTCGGCGAGTGCCGCCTTGTTGAGCACGGCGGCGTCCCCGCCGGAGAGGTTCGAGCGGACGTCCCACGCACCGGCCCGCATCGGGCGCTCGGTGACGTCGAGGTCCTCGGTCAGCGCCGGGGTGCCCAGCGGCGAGACGTCGATCCCGTCCAGCGTGGTCTGCGTCAGCACCGCCCAGACGGCCGCATCGGGGTCGTCGTCACCGAGCCGCCCTGCCTTGCGCAGCACGGCCGCGGCGGCTCGCTCCCAGTCGCCGACGTCGTGCGGCTCCCCCGCCGCGAGGGCCAGATGTCCCTCAGCGGTCGCCTTGTCGTCCATGGCCTCACCCTAGGGACGCCCACGAGGGGGAACCAGCCGGTGTGAAGAATCCGACGTCAGGACCGACATCCAGCAGTCACGCCGGGTTCATGCTCCCGACGCGCGGGCCGGCCGTCATCGAGAGGTGCGAGCGGCCATCGTGTCCGGGAAAGCGGGTCAGGCTCTCCGCCCACCCGGCGCAGATGGCGACGGAGCGACCGCTGACCCGGCGCAGATGGCGACGGAGCGACCGCTGACCCGGCGCAGATGGCGACGTAGGTCAACGCTCCTCAGCAACCATCCGCGTCGGGTCGGCACCGTGGGCACGACCATCTGCGACGGGTCGGCAAGGTTGGCACCACCGTCTGGGCCGGGTCAGGCGATGGGCATCGGGCGTCCGGTCTCCAGCAGGGTCTTGAGGGCGCTCAGGATCAGCGACGAGCCGCCGCTGACCTGCTCGTCGGTCGGCGTCCCCACGGGGATGCCGGAGTGCTCGACGGTGACCCGGGTCAGCGCCTCACCCATCGGCTCGATCCGGACGTCGTAGCGGGACGCGGGGTCCTCGGCGATGTCCGGCGACCACAGGGCCTTGAACGTGTGCACCAGCCTCTCGCCAGGCACCACCTCGACCACCTCGCCGGCGAGGAGCACAGTCGCCGTCGTCGTCGAGGTACTCGATCGGCGAGCCGGGCTCCCACGTGGAGCGCACCCGGGTGCCGAAGTACCACTGCACGGTCTGCTCGGGATCGGTCATGGCCTGCCAGATCTGCTCCGGCGTGGCGGCGATGACGACGGACGAGACCATCGTCCTGGTCTCGGTGGTGGAGGTGGACATCGGGCTACTCCTTTTCGAGGTGCTTCTTGAGGTGGGTGAGCGTGAGCCCCGCGAGGGAGCCGTAGTCGTCCAGCCAGCGCTGGGCGAGCTGCACGATCGGCACCGGGTTGAGGTGCACGAACCGCTGCCGGCCGACCTTGCGCGTCGTGACCAGCTCCGCCGTCTCGAGCACGCCGAGGTGCTTGAGGACGGCGTGCCGCCCGAGGTCCGGCACCGCCTCGCCGAGCTCGGAGACGGTCTGCCCGTCCCGGGCCCGCAGGGCGTCGAGGAGGGCGCGGCGGCCCGGGTCCCCGAGGGCCCGGATGGTCGCGTCGACCTGGTCGTGGCTCACGCGTCCACCATAGGTGACCGACTGGTCACCTATCAAGGATCAGCCGTAGGTGATCACCCGCACCGGCAGACCGGAGATCGGTGTCATCGCGGTGCCGCTGAAGTTGCAGACGTCCATCACGACGGTGCCTGCCGAGGGCACGCGCTGGCCACGCAGGACGATGCCGCTCTGGATCGGTGCCAGCGGCGTGACCATCGGGAACTCGTTGACCTTGGTGCCGGCGACGGAGAGCGTCACCTGCGTGCACCGGCCGTTCGTGCACCGCGCTCAGGCTGACGCTGCCGCTCTTCAGGTCGGCGCCCGCGATGTCGGCCGTGCCGATGGTGTTCGTCGCGACGTCGACGCCTCGCACGGCGGCGTCGCCGATGTCCGCTGCTCTTCACCTCGCCGTCGACGATGTCGGTCGAGAAGACCGTGTTGGCGGCGTACGCCGTGCCGGTGCCGAGCGCGAGGAAGAGCGCGACCGTGGCGACGACGTTCGCATAGGTGAAGCGGCGGCCGGCGAACCTCGCGACCGACCTGAGGGGAGTGTGCATCGGCGACACCTTTCGACGTGGACAGCGGTGGATGACACGATCCGACGATGAGCCCGGCGCGACAAGACCCCGGCCCTGCCCGAGTGATCATCGTCGGCGCGGGCTTCGGCGGCGTCGCGGCAGCGGTCGAGCTGCTGGGGCACGGCTTCACCGACGTCACGGTGCTCGAGGCCGGCAAGCGGCTCGGGGGCACCTGGCACTACAACCGCTACCCCGGCGCCGCCTGCGACGTGCCCAGCCACCTGTACTCGTACTCCTACGCCCAGCGCGCGACCTGGTCCCGGTTCTGCTCGCCGCAGTCGGAGATCCTCGGCTACCTCGACGACGTCGCGCAGAGGTACGGCGTCACGCAGCGCGTGGTCACCGACGCCCGGGTGACGTCGTGCGCCTGGGACGACACCGACCGCACCTGGACCGTCACCTCCCACGACTCCACGGGCGCCGTCACCGAGCGCCGGGCGACCGCGCTGGTGATCGCGACCGGCCAGCTCAACCAGCCGGCGATCCCGGCGATCGAGGGCATCGAGGACTTCGCCGGCGTCGCGTTCCACTCCGCGCGCTGGGACCACGGCACCGACCTGCGCGGCAAGCGGGTCGCGTTCGTCGGCACCGGTGCCACCGCGGTCCAGGTGGTGCCCGAGATCGCACCGGAGGTGGCCCGGCTGACCGTCTTCCAGCGCAGCGGCAGCTGGATGCTGCCGCGCCGGCACAAGGAGTACTCGCGGCCGGTGGCGGCGCTGTTCCGCTTCGTTCCCGGCCTGCACCGGCTGTTCCGCTCGGTGCTGTCCTGGTACCTCGAGCTCCTCACGCTGATGATCCGGCACCCGCGCACCGCCGGCCTGGTCGGCCGGACCTGGTCGGTGCTGTTCATGCGACGCCAGCTCACCGATCGCCGAGGTCCGACGCAAGGTGTGGCCGGACTACACGTTCGGCTGCAAGCGGGTGCTGTTCAGCTCCAGCTACCTGCCCGCGCTGCAGCGGGAGAACGTCGACCTGGTCACCGAGCCGATCACGCGGATCACCGCGGCCGGGCCGGAGACCGCCGACGGCCGGGTCCACGAGGCCGACGTGATCATCTGGGGTACCGGCTTCCGGGCCACCGAGTACATGTTCCCGATGGAGGTGACCGGCACCGGCGGGCAGTCGCTGCGCGACGTGTGGTCGGCCGGACCCCGGGCACACCTCGGGATGACGGTGCCGGGCTTCCCGTCGATGTTCGTGCTGTACGGCCCGAACACCAACACCTCCGGCGGCTCGATCATCTACTTCCTGGAGGCGCAGGCCGGCTACGTCCGGCAGGCGCTGGAGCTGGCGCGGGACCGCGGTGCGGCAGCGGTCGACGTACGACCGGAGGTGCTGGAGGCCAGCGACCGAGCGACGCAGGAGCGGTTCGCCGGCACCGCCTGGACGCGCTGTGACTCCTGGTACCGCGTGGAAGGCGGCCGGATCGTCGCCAACTGGCCCGGCTACATGCGGGAGTACGGCGCGCGCACGCGGACCGTGGACCCGGAGGACTTCACGCTGGTCCCGTGAGCGCGGGATCAGACCCCGAGCGCCACGAACGACGCGGCCGTCGCCTCGGCGAGCGGGTCGTCCGCCGCCGTCCGGGCCGCGAGCAGCGCGGAAGCCAGGTCGTCACCGGCAGCGAGCCGCTCGTGCACCTGGAGCATGAACGGCACCGTCGCCTCGTCGTTCACCTCGGCGACGCTGGCCAGCACCCCGGCGGTGCCCAGGGAGAGCAGGGCCGCGGTCAGGCCGAGCAGCTCGTCGGCGCCGACCGGCACCATCACGCCCGAGTCGCACGCCGAGAGCACCAGCCGGTGCGGCGCGCGTCCGAGCAGCTCCAGGTCGTGCACCGTCAGCGGCCCGTCGTCGAGCACCAGCGAGGAGAACATCGGGCTGTCCGGCCGGAAGTCGCCGTGGGCCGCCACATGTGCCAGCCGTGCGCCGTCGAGGGCGGCCAGGGTGCGCTCCACCGTGGCGTCACCGTCGCGCAGCAGCAGCGAGCCCGCGGTCCTGGCCAGAACGTCGACCTCGGCTCCCCCGGTGCCGAGCCCCGGCCCGGCGACCAGCACCGTGCCGCCGTCGGCCGGTGGCGTGCGTGACCGGGCCAGTTGCCACATCAGCGCGGACGGGACCACGCTGATCGGACGTCCGGCCAGCACCGGCATCAAGCCCCAGGGGGCGGAGTGCAGCCGGCTCGGGGGCGCGATCACGACCGGTCCGTCACCCGGCACGGCGCCCCCGAGGAGCGCGGCCTCGAGCCGGTCGCCGACCCCCGCAACGCTCGTCGGTCGCCCGCGCGCGGACTGCCGCAGCACGAACCTGGCCGCTGCGACCGCCTGCAGTGCCGCGTCGACCGGACCGACGGTCCTGGCCCGCACCCGCCCCGACCGGACGGTGACCAGGTGCAGCGTGCCGTCCACCTCGACCAGCTCCAGCAGCGTGGCGTCGCCGACGTCCTCCACCAACGACGGGACGTCCAACCGTGCGCTGCTGCTTCGGCCACCGGCCAGCAGGTGCCGCTGGTGCCGGACCGTCCGCTCCCACTCGTGCCGCGCCCGCTCCGCGGCCTGCTGGTCGCCCGCCTCTCGTGCCTCGGCCAACCGCCGAGCCTGGCTGCGCAGCAGTGCCTGCTGCCCGGCACCGTGCTCGGGTGGGCGCACCGGCGGCTCGGTGAGCGCCGTCGCCCGCCAGCGCTCGCTCCAGGTGAGCAGCCGGCGGGCTCCTCCGGCGCGGACTGCCTCCCGCAGCGCGAGCGTCGCAAGGTCCCGACCGTGGCGCGAGGCCAGGGCCCTCAGCTCCGAGCTGCCCAGGGTCTGCCGGTGCTCGTCGAGGGCGTCGAGGCCACGGCCGCAGGCGGAGAAGACACCCCGAGGGTCGTCGTCCAGGCTGCGGTCGAGCGCCTGCCCGAGCCACCCCGTGGCCCGGACGAGCGGCGCCGAACGCCGCCGGTAGCGGGCCGCCGCCTCGAACAGTCGGTGTGCCTCCCCGCGCTGCTTCGGCGCTGCCAGCTTGCCGGCCAGCAGCAGGGCCAGCGGCGCGTCTTCGGCACCCAGCAGGACCAAGCGCTCGGCCAGCTCGCCGGCGAGCCGGGTGAGCTGCTCACCACCGTCACCGCGTGCCTGCCGGGCCTGGAGGGCCACCAGGTCGGCGCGCGCCTCCCACCAGTCACGACCCTGGCGCCGGAACCACGCGCGTGCTGCCCGCGCCCGGACGAGCGCGTCACCCGCGTCGCCGTCCGCGAGGGCGGCGGTCGCCGCGGCGTAGAGCAGCTCCGCGTGCCGCACCGGCGGCAACGGCGCCTGCTCGAGACCGGCCCGGACCACCCCCACGGCCTCGCTGGTGAGACCGGCCGCCAGGAAGGCCTGACACCGGTCCAGCGCCAGCTCGGGCCAGGAGACCTCCTGCCGGGCGTACCCCTGCGCGGCGTCGTCGAACAGGCCGAGACACCGGGGCAGGTCACCGCCGACGTAGGCCGCCGCACCGCGGTTGTGCAGAGCCGAGGCCGCCTCCATCTCCTGTCCGGCCTCACGGAAGAGCGTCTCGGCCAGCTGCGCATCCCGCTCCGCGTGCCGCGACGTGCCCTCGAGCAGGTGGATCCCGGCGCGGTTGTTCAGGGCGCGCGCCTCCCAGACCGTGTCACCGGCCGCGCGCGCACCGGCGATCGCGCGGCGCATGTCCTGGAGGGCGTCGGCGTACCGCCCCAGTCCCGTGAGGACGTACGCACGACGGAGCAACACCCGGGCTCGCGTCGGGCCGCGGCTCCCGGTCGCCGCCGCATCCAGCTCGGCCAGGCCGGCTCGTGACCTGCCCGCCATCGCGAGCGCCACCCCGAGCGAGGCCCGCACGTCGGCGACCCGCTCGGCGTCGCGCGACCGGCGCGACTCGCGCACGGCCAACCTCAGCTCCGCGAGCGCCTGCGTCGTCTCCCCGCTGTCGCGGAGCACGATGCCGGCGGCCTGGTGGGCGAAGGAGCGGGTGCGCGGGTCCTCGTCGCCGGCCAGGTGCCTCCGCGCCGCGACGAGAGCCTGCTGGGGCTGGGACAGCGCGAGCGCCGGCAGCTCCTCAGCGCCCACGTCGACCCCTTATCCCCACCTCCGGATGTCGCTACGCTACCGAGGGCGTGTAGTTCGTTCTGAAGGTGGGGGAATGTCATGGCCCGTCCGAGCAAGCGAGGCAAGGCCGCGAAGGGTCGTCAGAAGGTCGACGACACCCCGGATCGCGTCCGCAGCCGCAGCCAGGTCGAGATCATCCTCGACGAGTTCGACGACGTTGCAGTCGGATATGCCCGGTCACCGGAACCGGTGCCGGATGCCGACCGTGACGTCGCCGACTTCGCGTACCTCTACCGCAAGGCCCACATCCTGGTCCGCGACCGCGACCTCGACCGCGTGCTCGCCGTCCTCAAGGAACAGAAACCAGAGGTCGTCGCGCGCACCGCGCACGCGATGGTCAACGGCATCACGCGCCTCGAGCTGGAGACCGCCCTCGACGTGCTCGACGTCCTCGACCTCCTCGACGGCCGGGTCGGCCGTGGCGTCGCCACCCCCGACCACGTGCTCTGGGTGACCCCGACGGGCACGGCCTGTCCCGCGACCGAACCGGAGCTCCCGCCGTCTCTCGCGCCGTACCCCCCGCCCAACGGGCGGCCCCTCGACGGCGCCGGGGTGATGGTCTCGGTGGTGGACACCGGGTGGCACTCGCCGGCCGCCACCAACCCTCACACGCCCTGGCTGCACGACGTGGTCGGCGACGAGGAGACGATCGACGACAAGGACATCCACGCGTACGCCGGTCACGGCACGTTCATCGCGGGCGTGGTCCGGTGCGAGGCGCCGGCCGTCGACATGCGGGTGGAGGGCTTCCTCACCAAGGGCGGGGCGATCTACGAGTCGGAGATCGTCACCCAGCTCTGCGAGGCACTCGCCCTGGGCCCGGACATCATCAGTCTGTCGGCCGGGATGACCACGCGCGACGGCCTGCCGTCGCTGAGCTTCGAGGTCTTCCACGACCACTTCCTCAGCAAGGTGAAGGGCACGGTGCTCGTCGCCGCCGCCGGCAACGACAGCACCCGCAGACCGTTCTGGCCGGCGGCGTTCCCGTGGACGGTCTCCGTGGGAGCGGTCCGTGCCGACGGGGAACGCGCCGCGTTCTCCAACTTCGGCAGCTGGGTCGACGTCTACGCGCTCGGCGTCGACATCGTCAACGCGTTCCCCAACGGCACCTACGTCACCAAGGAGGCGCCGGTCGGCCAGACGCGGGTGTTCAAGGACGGCATGGCGATGTGGAGCGGCACGTCGTTCTCCACGCCGATCGTGGCCGGCAGGATCGCCGCCCGGATGAGCCGCACCGGACTCAACGCCCGGCAGGCCGCCGACGAGCTGCTCAACGAGGCACGTGCCAACGCCATCGTCGGCGTCGGCGCGATCCTCTGAGTTCCGCTGCGCTCAGAGGGTGACCCAGGCCGTGCCCTGGGTGTGGCCGCCGGACTCGACGACGAAGCGCACCGGACCGGACACGTCGAGCGGGCGCATGAACACGCCGGACTCGTCGCTGAGGACCTCCCAGCGCTCACCGGACGGCGTCACGGCCGCGACCCGGCACGACTGCGCCGGGATCACCTGGCCGGTCAGCTGACCGTGGTCGACCTCGACCTCCAGCGACACCTCGCGCCCCCGGAACCCGAGCACGCGGGCCGTGCCCACTCCCCGGACCAGCAGCTCGCCCGCATGGGCGGAGTCGTGGGACAGCGCCAGCAGCTCCTCGTCGACGGTGCGCCACGAGAACGCGGCCTGAGCGGCGGCTCGCGCCTGCTCGGTGACCGTCGAGCGGGCAGCCATGGCGGCTGCGAGCTCCTCCATCAGGACGTCATCTTCGTGCTGAGGCATCCGAATCACCCCTCTCGGCCGCGAACGGCTCTTCGATGTGTGCCCTCAGGGCCGGACTCTTGCGCAGCTGCTCCAGGGCGCGTGCCCGGGTCGGGCCGATGCTCCCGACCGGGAGGCCGAGCCGCGCGCTGATCTCGCCGTACGACGGTGGTGGGTCCTCCAGCAGGAGCAGCAGCAGGGCCCGCCGGTCGTCGGGCAGACCCTCCAGCGCCTCGAGCAGCGCCAGGTGGCGCTCGGAGGTCAGCAGGTCGGCGGCGACCTCACGCTCGTCGGTGACGTCCTGCAGCTGCGGGCTGGTCTGCGGGTCGACGGCGACCGACCGCTTGCCGCGGGTCAGCGTGTGCAGGCACTCGTGACGGGTGGTGGTCGCGATCCAGCCGGGCAGCGCCTGCGGTTCACGGATGTCGGCGAGGTGCTCGACCAGGCGCAGCCAGACGGTCTGGTTGACGTCCTCAGCGTCGGCGCCGAAGAGCCGGTGCCGCGCGATCACGCTCGAGACGAGTGGCAGGTAGCGCTCGACGAGGCGGTTCCACGACTCCTGGTCGCCACGGCGCGCGCCTTCCAGGAGGGTGGTCACAGCGTCCCCCTGGTGCATCCAAGGCCCCTTCCGACGACTCGTCAGGAGAGACATTTCCACACCTCGCGTGCCGGCCACCACCACCGTGCCGGGCGCGAGAAGGGTCAGCCGGGTCGCGACCGCCGACCCGATCACCACGAGCTCCGCTGCTGGCGAGGAATCGGGGCCCGGGGTGAGGCCTCCGAGGCTCGGGCCCAGAGTGCGGCGCACAGGATGCCGTAGGCCACGGTGGCGCGGCGGGAGCCGGGACGGTCACCGGCCTCGGGCCCCTCGTCGGGCAGCGGGTGCCGGTCCCGGGAGCCGGTCAGGGGCACGTGGCCTCGGGCGAAGAACTGCAGGTCCAGGGTGCGCATCGCCAGCGTCGCCGGAGCGCGCCAGGGCAGTCCGAGCACGGCCCACAGCCAGAGCGCCTCGGCGACGAGCATCAGGTCGTCCTCGTCGAGGGCGGTGCCGAGCAGCCGTTCGGCCTGGTCGGCCGGATACCACCGGCGCGCCGTTCGGCGGACCGCCTCCACCCCGGTCTCGTCACCGGACCTGGCGCGGGCGAGCCACTCGCGCTGGAGCAGGCCGAGCCGGGTCGGGTCCCCCACGACCGGTCGGGTCGCGGCGTCGTACGCGTCGAGCAGCAGGGACGCGCCACGGACGGTCTCGGCGATGCCGAGCTCCGGGGGCTCGGGCCGGTCGCCCCCGCGACCGGCCCGAGCACCCACGAAGCGGGACGAGGGGGCGGTGGCCCCCGCCGAACCGGTGACGAACTCGACGACGCGACCCACGCGGTGCGGCATCTCGTGCCACCTCGGTGGTGCGACAGCGACCGTCATCGTCCCTCGCCCCTGTCCCCCACGTCGCCATGGCGACCGTGACCCCCGGCGCGTGTCAGTGCCGGCACGCCGTCCGTCCAGATGCGTCGTTCGGTGAGGATCATGACCAGGTCGCCACCCCCGTGAGCGACCTGCTCGGCGTAGTCACCGATCACACTGCTGGCGGCCTCGAGATCGGGGTGACGGCTGTCGAGCACGGTGTAGACGACCGAGCCGGTGGGCTCACTCGCGACGACGTCTCCCATGCCGATTCCCCTCGGGACCCACCCGGTGGTTCCGGGTGTCTTGCAAGGGAGGAGCCGCCAGCAGACGCCGTGATACGGCGCGGCCGAAACTATTTCGAGCGCGTTGCGACTCAGGCCACCCCGGGCGGCGCGAAGAACTCGAGCGCGATGCCGTCCGGGTCGCGGAACGAGACGCCGGAACCGTAGCCGGCGTCCTTGATCCCGCCGTGGGTGATGCCCAGCTCGTCCAGGCGGTCTGCCCACTGCTGCAGCTCGTTGCGGCCACTGCACGTGAAGGCGACATGGTCGAGGCCGGTGTGCCGCTCGTCGAAGGTGGCGGTGGCTGGCTCAGTGTGGGCGTGCAGACCGAACAGCTGCCCTCCCGCGAGGGCATAGACCGTGTGGTGGAACGTGCCGCTCTCCTCGTCCTCGTCGAGAACAGGGCCGGCACCGAACAACGCGGTGTACCACTGCGTGCTGCGGTCAAGGTCGGTGACGGTCACGGCGATGTGTGCCAGCGACGGGAAATCAGGCATGGCTCATACCTCCTCGAGTGAGGGCGGTGCCTCACCGGGACGACGTTACTCGGCGTCCTCGCGCTCCAGCAAGACGCTGGCGAGGCCCCCGGACCGGGCGCTACCGGGTCTTCGACAGAGTCCACATTCCTGGTACGCCCTTCGACATCAGCCCCTCGCCGATGAGTGCCACACGAGCCCGACGGGCGGCGTACTGCCAGCGCGGCTCGCCTTCGGGCGTCCGCTCACGGTCTCCTGGCAACAGCCGGTCCTCGACCAGGATCTCCAGCTCCAGGAACAGCTCGTCTGCCTCCAGCTCGCCACCGGACTCCTGCAGGACCGCGAGGATATGAGGCTTGAGCGCCTCCGGTTGTGTCCACCGACGAACCAGCGGCTTGTCGGCTGTTCCGGCTGTTCGTGGCTTCGCGATCGTGCGCTTCCGGGGCTTCGGTGCCGACGTGACGGCCGGCTTCGGTGCCGGCGGCGGCCGACCGTGGATGCACTGAGCCAGCGGAAGATCGCAGAAGTCACAGTGTCCGTCGAGCGCAGTCATCTCGTCCACCATAACGAGTCTGGTTGGTGGCGACCAAGACGCCTGACGCTCCCCGGGAGGTCATGCGAACTGGATGATGGGACGACCAGAACGCATGACGTCCCGCACCGGACGCACTGCTGTCAGGCGGGCGTCGAGCGGCCGTCGTTGTCCTTGTTGCGGATGCCGATCTTGTCGCCGAGCCACACCAGCGGGTCGAACTTCTTGTCGATGACGCGCTCCTTCATGGGGATGATCGCGTTGTCGGTGATGTGGATGCCCTCGGGGCAGACATCGGTGCAGCACTTGGTGATGTTGCACATCCCGAGACCCGCCGCGCCCTGCGCGAGCTCGCGCCGGTCGTGGGTGTCCAACGGGTGCATGTCGAGCTCGGCGTACCGCAGGAAGAAGCGTGGGCCGGCGAAGGCCTTCTTGTTGTCCTCGTGGTCGCGTACGACGTGGCACGTGTCCTGGCACAGGAAGCACTCGATGCACTTGCGGAACTCCTGGCCGCGCTCGACGTCGACCTGCGCCATCCGGCGCTTGCCGTCGGCGTCGGGCGGACCGGGCTTGAACGACGGAAGCTCCTTGGCCTTCTCGTAGTTGTACGAGACGTCCGTGACCAGGTCGCGGATCACCGGGAACGCGCGCATCGGCGTGACCGTGATCGTGTCGGACTCCTCGAAGTCCGAGAGCCGGGTCATGCACATCAGCCGAGGTCGGCCGTTGATCTCCGCCGAGCAGGAACCGCACTTGCCGGCCTTGCAGTTCCAGCGCACCGCGAGGTCGCCGGCCTGGGTGGCCTGCACCCGGTGGATCGCGTCGAGCACGACCTCGCCGGTCTCCACGGTCACCGAGTAGTCGCCCAGGTCACCGCCGTTGGCGTCTCCGCGCCACAGGCGCATCTTCAGCTCGTAGCTCATGCGAAGAACTCCTTCAGCTCGTCGGGCATCACCGGCAGTGGCTTCTCGGCCAGGTCGACCCCGGTGCCGTCGCCGTTCAGCGAGACCACGAGGTTCTTGGTGCCCCAGTCGTCGGAGGTCTGCGGGAAGTCGTCACGGGTGTGACCACCTCGTGACTCGGTGCGCGCCAGCGCCGCCTTCGCGATGCTCTCCGAGACCAGCAGCATGTTGCGCAGGTCGAGTGCCAGGTGCCAGCCCGGGTTGTAGGCCCGGCCGCCCTTGCACCAGCAGGTGCTCCGCACGCTGCTTGAACCTCTCGATCTCGCCCAGCGACCTCTCGAGCTCGTCGGAGGTGCGGATGATGCCGACCAGCTCGTTCATCGACTCCTGGAGCTCGCCCTGGATCGTGTACGGGTTCTCGGTGTTGCCGCCGTCGGCGCCGCCACCACCCTCGAACGGCGCGAGCGCCCGCTGCCGGGCCACGTCGAGATCGGAGTCGCCGACCGTGGGCCGCGAACCCCCAGCTCCGCCGCGTACGACGCCGCCGCCTCGCCCGCACGCCGACCGAAGACCAGCAGGTCGGACAGCGAGTTGCCACCGAGCCGGTTGGAGCCGTGCATGCCGCCGGAGCACTCGCCCACGGAGTAGAGCCCGGTGACCGCGCTCATCCCGGTGTCGGGCTCCACCTCGACGCCACCCATCACGTAGTGGCAGGTCGGGCCGATCTCCATCGGCTCCTTGGTGATGTCGACGTCCGCCAGCTCCTTGAACTGGTGGTACATCGACGGCAGCCGGCGCTTGATGAACTCCTCGGAGCGACGCGACGCGATGTCGAGGTAGACACCGCCGTGCTCGCTGCCGCGGCCGGCCTTGATCTCCGAGTTGATCGCGCGGGCGACCTCGTCGCGCGGCAGCAGCTCCGGTGGCCGGCGGTTGTTCTTCTTGTCGTCGTACCAGGCGTCGGCCTCCTCGACACTGTCGGCCGTCTCCGCCTTGAAGAACTCGGGGATGTAGTTGAACATGAAGCGCTCGCCGTCGGAGTTCTTCAGGATGCCGCCGTCACCGCGCACCGACTCCGTGACCAGCAGCCCCTTCACCGACGGCGGCCACACCATGCCGGTCGGGTGGAACTGCACGAACTCCATGTTGATCAGCTGGGCACCGGCCCGCAGCGCGAGCGCGTGGCCGTCGCCGGTGTACTCCCACGAGTTGCTGGTGACCTTGAACGACTTGCCGATGCCGCCGGTCGCCAGGATCACGCTCGGCGCCCGGAACAGCACCAGCTCGCCGGTCTCGCGCCAGTAGCCGAAGGCGCCGGAGACCGCCCCGGTCCCTGAGCCTGACGACGGGTCTTTCATCAGGTCGGTGACGGTGCACTCCATGAACACGTCGATCTTGAGCTCGACGGCACGCTGCTGGAGGGTGCGGATCATCTCCAGGCCGGTGCGGTCACCGACGTGGGCGAGCCGCGCGTAGCGGTGGCCGCCGAAGTCGCGCTGGGAGATCAGCCCGTCGTCGGTGCGGTCGAAGAGCGCACCCCACGTCTCGAGCTCGAGCACCCGGTCGGGCGCCTCCTGCGCGTGCAGCTGGGCCATCCGCCAGTTGTTGAGCATCTTGCCGCCGCGCATGGTGTCGCGGAAGTGGACCTCCCAGTTGTCCTCCGGCCAGCGGTTGCCCATCGCTGCTGCGATGCCGCCCTCTGCCATCACGGTGTGCGCCTTGCCCAGCAGGGACTTGCAGACGATCGCCACCTTCGCACCGGCGTCGTGCGCCGCGATCGCGGCCCGGAGCCCGGCACCGCCGGCACCGATCACGACCACGTCGTAGTCGTGCGTCTGCCAGTCGCCCGAGGCAGGGTCAGTCATGTGGAAGTCCTTTCCGGGGTCCCCGCGGAGTTGTGAGCGGGGGGAGCGAAGCGGAGGGAGCGATCAACTTCGTGGGGTGGTTCAAAAGAACCTCAGATCGGAGATGGTGCCGGTGGCGAGGAGGTAGACGTAGAAGTCGGCGATCGCCACCGAGAACAGCGACAACCACGCGTAGCGCGCGTGGCTCTCGTTCTGCTTCGAGACCCAGGTCCACATCTTGTAGCGGACCGGGTGCTTGCTGAAGTGCCGCAGCCGGCCGCCGACGACGTGGCGGCAGGAGTGGCAGGACAGGGTGTACATCCAGATCAGCACCACGTTGGCGAGCAGCACCACCGTGCCCAGGCCCATGTGGCCCCAGTTGCCGTCCTCGTCGCGGAACGCCAGGACGACGTCGTAGCTGAGGATCAGCGCGACCACCACGGCGGCGTACCAGAAGTAGCGGTGGATGTTGTTCAGGATCAGCGGCAGCCGGGTCTCACCGGAGTACGCGGAGTGCGGCTCGGCCACGGCGCACGCGGGCGGCGACAGCCAGAACGCGCGGTAGTAGGCCTTGCGGTAGTAGTAGCAGGTCATCCGGAAGCCCAACGGGAAGATCAGGATGATCAGCGCCGAGGACAGCGGCCACCACCCGAACGGCTGGCCGAAGTCCGAGGAGCCCTTGACGCAGTCACCCAGGCAGGGCGAGTAGAACGGCGAGAGGTACGGCTCGGCGAAGTAGTCGTGGCCGCTGAAGGCACGCCAGGTCGCGTAGACGACGAACGCCGTGAACACCACGAACGTGGTCAGCGGGTAGAGCCACCAGCGGTCCTCCCGAAGCGTCTTCGCCTCGATCCGTGCCCGAGTCGGACCACTCACTCCGGTTGTCATGGAACCGTCCTTCCGGCTCTCGCCGCTGAGGTCGACGGGCACGAGTCAAGCGCCCGGACGCCCGATGCGAAAGGGGGCGCGCCCAAGGCGGGACGCTACCCGGCGTCCTCTGGCGCTGTGGCACGGGTCACTTAACATGGGCCTCGCGGACCACGGGCCCGCACCTCTCGGGAAACAGATCCCTGCCCCGAGGTGGCCATGAGCAAGCCGACGATCCTGTCCGTCGACGACGACCCGCTGGTGTCCGAGGCGATCGCCCGCGACCTCCGGGAGCGGTACGGCGCCGACTACCGGATCGCCCGGGCGACGTCCGGCCCCGACGCGCTCGCGCTCCTTGCGGAGCTGGCCCTGCGGGACCGCCCGGTGGCGCTGATCGTGGCCGACCAGCGGATGCCGCGGATGACCGGGATCGAGATGCTCGAGCAGGCGCGCGTGCACGCCCCGGGCGCCAAGAACCTCCTGCTCACGGCGTACGCCGACACCGACGTCGCGATCCGGGCGATCAACGACATCGAGCTCGACTACTACCTGCTCAAGCCCTGGGACCCGCCTGCGGAGCGGCTGTACCCGGTCGTCGACGACCTGCTCGACGACTGGCGCACCGAGAACCCCGAGCACACCTCCGACGTGCGCGTGGTCGGGGACCGCTGGTCCGAGCGCAGCCACGAGATCAAGACCTTCCTGGCCCGCAACCACGTGCCCTACCGGTGGTACGACGTGGAGCGGGACGACGAGGCCCGACGGCTGGTCGGGCTCGCCGGGGCCACGCCGGAGGAGCTGCCTCTCGTGCTGGTGCCGGACGCCGCGACCCTGCGCTCCCCCACCACGCTGGTGCTGGCCGACGCGCTGGGGCTCCGCACCCGGGCGGCCCAGCCGCTCTACGACGTCTGCATCGTCGGCGGCGGACCGGCCGGCCTCGCGGCCGCGGTCTACGCAGCATCCGAGGGGCTGAGCACGGTGATCGTGGAGCGCGAGGCGCCCGGCGGTCAGGCCGGCACCAGTGCCTCGATCGAGAACTACCTCGGCTTCCCCCGCGGCCTCAGCGGGGCCGACCTGACCGCTCGGGCGATGGCCCAGGTCTCCCGGTTCGGCGCCGAGCTGGTGCTGGCGCGCGACGTGATCGGGTTCGAGTGCCGCGGGCCGGCCCGTGCCGTGCTGCTCGACGGCGGGTCGATCGAGGCCCGGGCCCTGATCGTCGCTTCCGGTGTCGCCTACCGCCGGCTGGAGGCCGAGGGCGTCGCCGACCTGACCGGCCGCGGTGTCTACTACGGCGCCAACGCCAGCGACGCCGCCCAGTGCGAGGGCGACGAGGTCTACATCGTGGGCGCGGCCAACTCGGCGGGCCAGGCGGCGCTCAACCTCTCCCGCTTCGCCAAGCGGGTGGTCCTGGTCGTGCGGGGCGGCAACCTCGGCGACTCGATGTCGAGCTACCTGGTCGACCGGATCGAGGCGTCCCCCTCGATCGAGGTGCGGCTGCGCTCGCAGGTGGTCGCGGCGCACGGCAACGGGCACCTGGAGTCGCTCACGCTCGCCGACCGCGACTCCGGGGAGCGCGAGAAGGTGCCGAGCAGCTGGCTGTTCGTGTTCATCGGCGCCGCTCCGCGCACCGACTGGCTCGGCGACGACGTGGCGCGCGACGACCACGGGTTCGTCCTCACCGGGCCGGAGCGGTTGGCCGGGGTCCGGCCGTGGCTGCTGCCGCGCCCGCCGTACGCCCTGGAGACGAGCATTCCGGGCGTCTTCGCCGCGGGCGACGTCCGGCTGGACTCGATGAAGCGGGTGGCGTCGGCCGTCGGCGAGGGATCGATGGCCGTGCAGCTGGTGCACCGCTACCTGGCGACCGTCTGATGCGCGTCGAGGACATCCGCCCGCTCTCCCTGCTGGACGGGCTGACCGACGACCAGCTCGGTCAGCTGCTGGCGGACGGCGAGGACGTGCGGGTCGAGCCGGGCGCCGACCTGTTCCACGAGGGCGAGCACGCGGACAGCTGGTGGGTGCTGGTCGACGGCGCCCTCGACCTGGTGCGCGCCGTCGGCGGCGAGGAGACCGTGGTCCGGCGGATGGACACGCCCGGCCAGTGGGCCGGCGGGTTCCGGGCCTGGGACGACTCGGGGGTCTACCTGGCGACCGGCCGCGGCGCCGTACCCGGGCGGATGCTGCGGGTGCCGGCCGAGGCGTTGCGCCACCGGCTGCAGGAGTGGTTCCCCTTCGGTGTCCACCTGATCGGCGGCCTCTACGCGACCGCCCGGAGCATCGAGTCGACGGTGCGCCAACGGGAGTCGCTGGTCACCCTCGGCACCCTGGCCGCCGGGCTCGCGCACGAGCTGAACAACCCGGCCGCCGCCGCAACCCGGTCGGTCGACGCACTCGACGCGGTCTGCTCGGCGCTGCTGGCTTCGCTGGGGCAGCTCGCGGCCGGGGACCTGACCGCCGACCAGTTCGCTGCCCTCGACAGCCTGCGTCAGCAGGTCGTGCCACGCACCTCGCCCCCCGACCCGATCCGGCTCGCGGACGACGAGGAGGAGCTCACGACCTGGCTGGAGCGCCGCGGCGTCGCCCGACCCTGGACGATCGCCTCGAGCCTCGCCGCCGCCGGGGTGGACGTGGCCTGGTGCGAGCAGGCGGCTGCCGTGCTCGAGGGCCCGACGCTGGAGCCCGGCCTGGCCTGGGTGTCCAGCACGCTGTCCGCCGGGATCCTGATCCAGGAGGTGCGCGAGGCGACGCGCCGGATCTCCGAGCTCGTGGCGGCGGTGAAGTCCTACACCCAGCTGGACCGGGCCTCGATGCAGCCGGTCGACGTCACCGAGGGTCTCGACAGCACGCTCGTGATGCTCGGCCACAAGCTGCGTGGGGGTGTCACCGTGGTCCGCGAGTTCGCCGCGGACCTGCCCCGCATCGAGGGGTACGCCGGGGAGCTCAACCAGGTGTGGACGAACCTCGTGGACAACGCCGTCGACGCGATGGACGGCGACGGCACCCTCCGCGTCGTCGCGCGGAGCGAGCCGGACGCGGTGGTGGTCGAGATCGGCGACACCGGTCCCGGGATGCCGCCGGAGGTGGTGGCGCGCGCCTTCGAGGCGTTCTTCACCACCAAGGACGTCGGCCGCGGCACCGGGCTGGGTCTCGACATCGCCCGACGCATCGTCGTGGAGCGGCACCGCGGCCAGATCGAGATCGACTCGGAGCCGGGCGGAACGGTGATGCGGGTCCGGCTCCCCTGCTGACGCACGGCACGGGGGATTTCTCACACCGACGGGGCTTCGTGACCCCAGCCGGCAAACGGTACGTTGTTGCTCGTGGCAACGAAGGATCTCCCGGCTACGACAGCCCACCCCGCCGTCCAGCGAAGCCTCGTCGGACAGGGGCGTTCGACCCGCACCACGATCGCGCTCAAGCTGTTGATGGCGATCAGCGGCGTGGTCTTCATCGGCTTTGTGCTGCTGCACATGTACGGCAACCTCAAGGCCTTCGGCGGGCACGACGCGTTCAACGAGTACGCCCACCACCTGCGCACGTTCGGCGAGCCGATCCTGCCGTACGCCGGACTGCTCTGGATCATCCGCGTGGTCCTGCTGGTCTCCCTCGTCGTGCACGTGGTCTCGGCCGTCGTGCTGTGGCGCCGGGCCAGACGAGCCCGTCCGGTGAAGTACGTGATGAAGAAGCGGACGGGCGCCACCTTCGCCAGCCTGCTGATGCGGTGGGGCGGCGTGACGCTGCTGCTGTTCATCGTGCTGGCACCTGATCAACTTCTCGATCGGCCGGGTCAACCCGACCGGTGGCCCGACCGACGACCCGTACAACCTGCTCGTCGACAGCTTCGACACCTGGTGGCTGACGATCATCTACCTGGTGGCGATGGCGATGCTCGGCGCGCACCTGCACCACGGCATCTTCAGTGCCACCCAGACCCTCGGGCTCACCGGCAACGCACGCTCCCGCACGCTCTCCAAGCGGGTGGCCTTCACCCTCGCCGTGATCATCGCCGGCGGCTTCTCGCTGGTCCCCCTGTTCGTGCTCTTCGGCGTCATCTCCCAGTAGGAGGCTCCCCGTGACCGACGTGAACCCCGACCCCGATCCGATCGACGACGCCGTCGGCTACTACGAGCCCGGCGACCCGATCAGCGACACCAAGGCGCCCGGTGGTCCGATCGAGCAGCGGTGGGAGACGCGCGAGTTCGAGGCCCGGATCGCCAACCCGGCCAACCGGCGCAGGCTCTCGATCATCGTGGTCGGCACCGGCCTGGCCGGCGCCTCCGCGGCCGCCACGCTCGGCGAGGCCGGCTACGTCGTGAAGTCGTTCTGCTACCAGGACTCGCCCCGTCGCGCGCACTCGATCGCGGCCCAGGGCGGGATCAACGCCGCCAAGAACTACAAGGGCGACGGCGACTCGGTGCACCGCCTCTTCTACGACACGATCAAGGGCGGCGACTACCGCTCGCGGGAGTCGAACGTCTACCGGCTGGCCGAGGTCAGCCGCAACATCATCGACCAGTGCGTCGCGCAGGGCGTCCCGTTCGCGCGCGAGTACGGCGGGCTCCTCGACAACCGTTCCTTCGGCGGCGTCCAGGTGTCCCGCACCTTCTACGCCCGCGGCCAGACCGGTCAGCAGCTCCTGCTCGGCGCCTACCAGGCGCTGGAGCGACAGGTGGCCGCCGGCACCGTGAAGACCTACACGCGCCACGAGATGCTCGAGCTGATCGTGGTCGACGGCCGGGCCCGCGGGATCATCGTGCGCGACCTGGTCACCGGCGAGATCGAGACCTACTTCGCCGACGTCGTGGTGCTCGCCTCCGGTGGCTACGGCAACGTCTACTACCTGTCGACCAATGCGATGGGCTGCAACGTCACCGCGTCCTGGCGCGCTCACCGCAAGGGCGCCCTGATGGCCAACCCCTGCTACACGCAGATCCACCCGACCTGCATCCCGGTCTCCGGCGCGCACCAGTCGAAGCTGACCCTGATGAGCGAGTCGCTGCGCAACGACGGCCGGATCTGGGTGCCCAAGGACGACAAGCACGCGGACACCGACCCGCGGGAGATCGCCGAGGACGACCGCGACTACTACCTCGAGCGGATCTACCCGGCGTTCGGCAACCTGGTCCCCCGCGACATCGCGTCGCGGCAGGCCAAGAACATGTGCGACGAGGGTCGCGGCGTGGGCCCGGAGGTCGACGGCGTACGACGCGGGGTGTACCTCGACTTCAGTGACGCGATCGAACGGCTGGGCCGCAAGGCGATCGAGGAGAAGTACGGCAACCTCTTCGACATGTACGCCCAGATCACGGGCGAGGACCCCTACGAGGTGCCGATGCGGATCTACCCCGCCGTGCACTACGTGATGGGCGGCCTCTGGGTGGACTACGACCTGCAGTCCACGATCCCCGGCCTGTTCGTGACCGGCGAGGCGAACTTCTCCGACCACGGCGCCAACCGGCTCGGCGCGTCCGCGCTGATGCAGGGCCTGGCCGACGGCTACTTCGTGCTGTCGAACACGATTCGCGACTACCTGGCCGACGGTCCGTTCGACAAGATCCCGGAGGACCACCCGGCCGTGGTCGAGGCGCAGGAGTCGGTCACGAGCCGGGTCGAGCACTTCCTCGGCGTCAACGGCACCCGCAGCGTCGACTCCTACCACCGCGAGCTCGGCAACATCATGTGGGAGTACTGCGGCATGGAGCGCACCGCCGAGGGTCTGCGCAAGGCGGTCGACCTGATCCGCAGCCTGCGCGACGACTTCCACCGCAACGTCAAGGTGCTCGGCTCCGCCGACACCCTCAACCAGTCCCTGGAGAAGGCCGGCCGCGTGGCCGACTTCTTCGAGCTCGGTGAGCTGATGTGCATCGACGCCCTGCACCGGCGTGAGTCCTGCGGCGGGCACTTCCGCGCGGAGTCCCAGACCGAGGACGGCGAGGCGCTGCGCGACGACGAGAACTACGCGTACGTCGCGGCCTGGGAGTGGGCCGGCCAGCCCGACTCACCCGAGATGGCAAAGCCCGTGCTCCACAAGGAGCAGCTGACCTACGAGTTCGTCGAGCTGAAGCAGCGGAGCTACAAGTGAAGGCCCACACGTGAACCTGACCCTCAAGATCTGGCGCCAGCCGGACCCCGTGACCGACGGTGCGATGCACACCTACCAGGTGGAGGACATCTCCCCGGACATGTCGTTCCTGGAGATGCTCGACGTCCTCAACGAGCAGCTCAACGAGGAGGGCGTGGAGCCGATCGCGTTCGACTCCGACTGCCGCGAGGGCATCTGCGGCATGTGCGGGCTGATGATCAACGGCGACGCGCACGGCCCGCAGGTGACCACCACCTGCCAGCTGCACATGCGGTCGTTCACCGACGGCGAGACGATCACGATCGAGCCGTGGCGCGCCGACGCGTTCCCGGTGATCAAGGACCTCTGCGTCGACCGCCGCGCGTTCGACCGGATCATCCAGCAGGGCGGCTACATCTCCGTCAACACCGGAGCCGCTCCCGACGCGCACGCGATGCCGGTCGCCAAGGAGCACGCTGACCGTGCCTTCGACACCGCCACCTGCATCGGCTGCGGGGCCTGCGTGGCCGCCTGCCCCAACGGGTCGGCCTCGTTGTTCCTCGGCGCCAAGATCACCCACCTCGGTGAGCTCCCCCAGGGCCAGGCCGAGCGCGACACCCGCGTGGTCAACATGGTCGCCCAGCACGACCACGAGGGCTTCGGCGGCTGCACGAACATCGGCCAGTGCACCGCCGCCTGCCCCAAGGAGATCCCGCTCGACGTGATCTCCCAGCTGAACAAGGACCTGCGCACCGCGATGCGCCACGGGTACTGAGCCGACGGGAGCAGGAAGCCCCCGGCAGTCCCGCCTCGGGGCTACTCGACCAGCCGGAACGACCGCTGGGGCACCCAGCCGGCGTCGTCGTCGAACTCGTAGAGCCAGAACTCCCGCACCTCGAACTCGCACTCGAAGCCCGACAGCTGGGCGAAAGCTCGGTCGAGGATCTCCTCCGTCCGGTGGTGGGCGATCGTGACGTGCGGGTGGTAGGGGAACTCGAGCTCGATCTCGAGCGGCCCGCTGCACACCGACTTCGCCAGCAGCTCGCACTCGGAGATGCCCTCGACGATGCCGACGAACACCACCGGGGAAACCGGCCGGAAGGTGCCGGTGCCGCGCAGGTGGATCGCGAACCGGTCACAGGTCTGCGCGGCCGTCTCGAGGTGCTCGACCACGTCGGCCATGCCCTCCTGGGACAGGTCGGTCGGCGGCAGCAGCGTGATGTGGGTCGGGATCCGATGGGCCTCCTCGTCGCCGAGGGAGAGGCGGTAGCGCTGCAGCTCCGGACCGCAGGGGTCCGGCACCGCGATCGAGACGCCGATGAGAGCCACGAGGGCACAGTACCGAGGCTCGGCTGGAGCGCAGCGAACCCCTGCAGGGTGATCCTGGCGACACCCTTTGTAGAGTTGACGGTCGTGAGGATTCCGCGATGAACGACTCGTTCCGTGCCGCCGTCGCACGCAGCGCCGAGATCGACACCAGGATCACGACGCACCCGGAGGAGTTCCGGATGATGACCGGCGACCGGCCCACCGGCACGCTGCACATCGGGCACTACTTCGGCTCGATCGCCAACCGGCTCCGGCTCCAGGAGTACGGCGCCGAGACCTGGGTGCTGGTCGCCGACTACCAGGTGATCACCGACCGCGAGGTCGGCAGGGACATCGCCGGCAGCGTCCGCAACCTGCTGACCGACTACCTCGCAGCGGGCATCGACCCGGCGCGGAGCACGATCTTCGCGCACTCCGCCGTGCCCGCCCTCAACCAGCTGCTGCTGCCGTTCCTGAGCCTGGTCTCGGTGGCCGAGCTCCAGCGCAACCCCACGGTCAAGGACGAGGCGGCCAGCGCGGGCATCAAGTCGATCAACGGTCTGATGCTCACCTATCCCGTGCACCAGGCCGCGGACATCCTGTTCTGCAAGGGCAACCTGGTGCCGGTGGGCAAGGACCAGCTCCCCCACATCGAGCAGACCCGCGTGGTCGCCCGCCGCTTCAACGAGCGCTACGGCACGACGTTCCCCGAGCCGGACGCGCTGCTCTCGGACTCCACCAACGTCCTCGGCCTCGACGGCACCAAGATGAGCAAGTCGCGAGGCAACGCGATCGAGCTCCGGATGACCGCCGACGAGACCGCCAGGGCGGTCAAGAAGGCGAAGACCGACAGCGACCGCACCATCACCTACGACCCGGTCGGCCGGCCCGAGGTGTCCAACCTGCTCACGGTCGTGGCCACCTGCGAGGGCAGCACCCCGGAGCAGGTAGCCGAGGAGATCGGTGACGGCGGCGGCGGCGGGCTCAAGGCCCGCGTGACCGACGCGGTCAACACGTACTTCGCACCGCTGCGCGAGCGGCGCCGCGAGATCGAGGCCGACCCGGCGTACGTCGAGAGCGTGCTGCGCCAGGGCAACGAGCGCGCCAACGAGGTCGCCGACGCGACGCTCGACGAGGTGCGCACCCGGATGGGGATGGTCTACACCTGACGGCGGTGCAGCGTGGCCGAGACCACCAGGATCACCAGCCCGGCCAAGGACAGCGCCGCCCCGACCAGGGCGGGAGCGGTGTAGCCGAAGCCGGCCGCGATCACCAGGCCGCCGAGCCAGGCACCGAGCGCGTTGGCCAGGTTGAGCGAGGCGTGGTTCATCGCCGCACCGAGCGTCTGCGCGTCGCCGGCGACCTCCATCAGCCGCAGCTGCAGGTTGACCACCAGCACCGAGGACACGACCGCGATCACGGCCAGGTTGGCCACCGCCCACCAGCCCCAGTGTGCGGTGACCGAGAAGGCCAGCAGAGCCAGTCCCATCGCCACCGACGAGGCGAGCAGCGACCGGAAGACCGACCAGTCGGCGAGCACACCGCCGAGGAAGGTGCCCGCCGTCATCCCGATGCCGAACACGAACAGGAACCACGGCACGGCCGACGAGGACAGCCCGCCGACCTGGGTGACGATGGGTGAGATGTAGGAGTACACGGCGAACATGCCGCCGAAGCCGACCGCACCGACGAGCAGGGTCAGCCACACCTGCGGGCGACCGAAGGCGGTGAGCTCGCGACGCCCGGTCGCCTCGGCGTCACCCGGGCACGACGGCACGAACAGCATCACCATCAGCACGGTGACGACGCCGAGCCCGGTCACCGCCCAGTACGCCGAGCGCCAGCCGAGGTTCTGCCCGAGCGAGGTGGCTGCCGGGACGCCGATGATGTTGGCGACGGCCAGGCCGAGCATCACCATGCTGACCGCGCGTCCCCGACGCTCGGGGGTGGCCAGGGAGGCGGCGAGCAGGGACGCCACACCGAAGTAGGCGCCGTGCGGCAGGCCGGCGAAGAACCGGGCGGCGGTGAGCAGGCCGTAGGAGCCGGCGAGCGCGCTGGCCGCGTTGCCGACGGCGAAGGCGACCATCAGCCCGATCAGCAGCCCGCGTCGCGGCAGCCGGGCACCGAGGAAGGCGATGACCGGCGCGCCGACCACCACACCCACGGCGTACGCCGAGATCACGTGACCGGCTGCCGGGATCGACACCGACACCCCGTCGGCGATCTCGGGGAGCAGTCCCATCGTCACGAACTCGGTGGTCCCGATCGCGAACCCGCCCATGGACAGCGCCAGCACGGCGAGCGCGAAGTGCCGCGCGCGGATCGCGGGCGCGGTCTGCTGCTCGACGGCGACGGAGGTCATGTGAGGGCCAACATGCCACTTCCCGCGCTATTCCCGTTTGCCCGCAGGCGGCCGGTGTTGCGAGGGTCACCCCATGCGCTTCCCGGACGACGTACCGACCCTGACCGACGGCGTCGTCACGTTGCGCGCGCACCACGAGGACGACGTCGACGGTGTCCTCGAGCAGAGCACCGACCCGGTGAGCCGGGCCTGGACCACGGTGCCGGTGCCCTACACGCGCGACCACGCCAAGCGGTTCGTCCGCGAGGTGATGCCCGGCGGCTGGCTGACCGACCAGGAGTGGGGCTTCGCCGTCGAGTACGACGGGCGCTACGCCGCGACCGTGACGCTCCGCAACGAGGGCGAGCGTCGCGCCGAGATCGCCTACGCCTCCCACCCGCGGATCCGCGGCACCGGCGGCATGGAACGCGCCCTGCGCCTGCTCCTCGACTGGGGCTTCGACGACACCGGCGGACGGGACCTGCACACCGTCATCTGGTGGGCCAACCGCGGCAACTGGGCCTCGCGCCGGCTCGCGTGGCGGCTGGGCTTCGGGATCGACGCGTCCCTGCGCGCGTGGCTGCCGCAGCGCGGCGACCTGCTGGACGCCTGGGGCGGCACCCTGCTCCGCACCGACGAGCGCCGCCCGCGGCACCCGTGGCTCGGCCGGCCCGTGATCGACTCCGGTCGTCTCCCCCTGCGGCTCCGCCCCCTGCGCGACCACGACGCGGACCGGTTGGTGGAGGGCAGCAGCGACCCGGAGACGACATCCTGGCTCGGCGGGCTTCCCGCACCCTTCGGTCCGGAGCAGGCGCGGGAGCTGGTGCTCGAGGTTGGTGAGCGCGCGGCGGCCGGCACCGACCTGAGCCTGGCAACGGCGGCCACCGACGACGACCGGCTGGTCGGCCTGGTCTCCCTCACCGGCATCGGCGGGCTGCACGAGAGTGCCGAGCTCGGCTACTGGGTGCACCCCTCGGAGCGAGGTCGCGGGGTGGCCACGGAGACCGTCCGGCTGGCCGTCCGGCACGCCTTCGTGGCTGCCGAGGACGGCGGACTCGGACTGGTCCGCGTGACCGCACATGCCGCGGTCGACAACCACGCCTCCCGTCGGGTGCTCGACCGGGCGGGCCTGGTCGAGCTGGCGGTCGAGCACCGCGCGACGCGCACCCGGAGGGGTCTTGTCGACGCCGTGCTCTACGAGGCGCTCAGCCCAGACTGGCCAGCGCGTCGTTGAACGTGGCGGAGGGACGCATCACGGCCGACACCTTGGCGTCGTCGGGCCGGAAGTAGCCGCCGATGTCGGCCGGGGAGCCCTGCACGGCCAGCAGCTCCTCAGTGATCGTCTCCTCGTTGTCCGCGAGCGTGCCGGCGAGGTCGGCGAAGGCCTTGGCGAGCTCGGCGTCGTCGTCCTGCGCGGCCAGCTCCTGCGCCCAGTACAGCGCCAGGTAGAAGTGGCTGCCCCGGTTGTCGAGGCCACCCACGCGGCGCGTCGGCGACTTGTTCTCGTTGAGGAAGGTGGCGGTCGCGCGGTCGAGGGTCTGACCCAGCACCCGCGCCCGCTCGTTGCCGGCCGCGTCCGCGAAGTGCTCGAGGCTGACCGCGAGCGCCAGGAACTCACCGAGGCTGTCCCAGCGGAGGTAGTTCTCCTTGACCAGCTGCTGCACGTGCTTCGGCGCCGAGCCGCCGGCACCGGTCTCGAAGAGCCCGCCGCCGTTGATCAGCGGGACCACCGAGAGCATCTTCGCGCTGGTGCCGAGCTCGAGGATCGGGAACAGGTCGGTGAGGTAGTCACGGAGCACGTTGCCCGTGACCGAGATCGTGTCCTCGCCCTTGCGGATCCGCTCCAGGGAGAACGCGATCGCGTCGACCGGCGACTTGATCTGGATGTCGAGGCCGTCGGTGTCCCCCACGAGGTCGGAGTCCGCGAGGTAGGTCTCGACCTTGGCGATCAGGTTCCTGTCGTGGGCTCGGCCCTCGTCGAGCCAGAACACCGTGGGTGACCCCGAGGCACGGGCCCGGGTGACGGCGAGCTTGACCCAGTCCCGGATCGGCACGTCCTTGGTCTGGCACATCCGCCAGACGTCACCCTGCGCGACCGGAGTCTCCAGCACCGCCGCGCCGCTGCGGTCGACCACGCGCACGGTGCCGGTGGCCGGAATCTCGAAGGTCTTGTCGTGGGAGCCGTACTCCTCGGCGGCCTGGGCCATCAGGCCCACGTTGGGCACCGAGCCCATCGTGGCCGGGTCATAGGCGCCGTGGGCGCGGCAGTCGTCGAGCACGACCTGGTAGATGCCGGCGTACGACGAGTCCGGGATCACCGCGAGGGTGTCGGCCTCGTCGCCGTTCGGGACCCCACATGTGGCCCGAGGTGCGGATCATCGCCGGCATCGAGGCGTCGACGATCACGTCGCTCGGCACGTGCAGGTTGGTGATCCCCTTGCCGGAGTCGACCATCGCCAGCGCAGGACCGTCGGCGATGCCTTGCTCGAACGCCGCCTTGATCTCGGCGGCCTGGGGCAGCGACTCGATGCCCTTGAGGATCCCGCCGAGCCCGTCGTTGGGGCTGAGCCCGGCCTCGGCCAGCACGTCGCCGTACTGCGCGAAGACCTCCGGGAAGAAGGCACGCACGACGTGGCCGAAGATGATCGGGTCGGAGACCTTCATCATGGTCGCCTTGAGGTGCACGGAGAACAGCACGTCGTCGTCCTTGGCGCGCTGCACCTGCGCGGTCAGGAACTCGCGGAGCGCGGCCACGTGCATGGCGGTCGCGTCGACCACCTCACCCTCGAGCACCGGCAGCGACTCCCGCAGGACCGTGGTGGTGCCGTCGTCACCGACCAGCTCGATCCGGAGGTCGTCGTCCTGCTCGAGGACGGCGGACACCTCGCTCGAGCGGAAGTCGTCGGCCTCCATGTGCGCGACGTTGGTCTTCGAGTCCGGGCTCCAGGCGCCCATCGAGTGCGGGTGGTTGCGGGCGTACTGCTTGACCGAGGCGGGCGCCCGGCGGTCGCTGTTGCCCTCGCGGAGGACCGGGTTGACCGCGCTGCCCTTGCACCTGTCGTAGCGCTCGCGGGTGGCCTTGTCCTCGTCGGACTGCGGGTTGTCCGGGTAGGCCGGGAGGTCGAAGCCCTGCTCCTGCAGCTCGGTGATCGCGGCCTTGAGCTGCGAGACGGAGGCGGAGATGTTCGGCAGCTTGATGATGTTGGCCTCGGGCTGCTTCGCCAGCTCACCCAGCTCGGCCAACGCGTCGTCGACCCGCTGCTCCTCGGGGAGCCGGTCACCGAACTGGGCGATGATCCGCGCGGCGAGCGAGATGTCACGCGTGTCGACTGCGACACCCGCCACTCCGGCGTACGCCTGGATGATCGGAAGGAGCGAGTACGTCGCCAGCAGCGGTGCCTCGTCGGTATGGGTGTAGATGATCGCGTTGTCCGTCACGTGTGAAACGTTATCGCGTGCGGGTCAGGGCCTGCGTAGGCCGACCAGCCGCACCTGCTCGTGACCGCCCGCGATGGTCTCCTCTGCCACGACGCCGACCCCCCGGGCGTAGTACTTGCGCTCGACCAGCTTCGGCTCCAGCGGGGTGGTGTCCTCGGTCTGGAGGACGCCGGCGTAGGAGCCGGTGGGGCCGGTGACCTTCTCGGTCACGGAGAGCACCTTGCCGTGGTCCTCGGCGACGTCCCTGCGGAATTCCTGGGAGTAGGCGTCGTCGACGTCCGGGTGCGCCAGCATCGCGATCCCGGCCTGTGCGTCGTCTCGGCCCGCCTCCCACGAGCCCTCGGTGTCCGCCTTGCCGCTGTCATAGGCGGTGGTGGCCTCACCGAAGTACCAGACGTTGCCGTCGCGGTCCTGGGCGTACCAGTCGAAGGTGTCCTCGACCAGCTTCCCGTTGTCGTCACGCGCCACGTCATGCACGACCACCGTGGTCACACCCTGGATCACCTTGGTCCTGGCGGTCACAGTGACGACGTCCTTCTGCGGGCCGTCGTCGCCGTCGCTGGTGTAGGTCCACACGGTGCCCGGCGCCAGCGGGAGGTAGGGGTTGTCGACGGTGTCCACGAAGTCGCCGGGGTCCGGGCTCGGGGTCGGCACGGTGGCGCCGTCGACGGTCGCGGTGGGCACCTTCGGTGCGGTCGAGGAGCCAGAGGAGGAGCCCGGGGAGCCGGTCGAGCCGCAGCCGGCCAGCGTGATCAGAAGCAGTACCGTCGCGGTCAGCGGCGGGGTGATGCGGATGAAGGTCATGACGGCCACGCTGGCAGCGTCGTACTGAAACCATGCTGAAGGTGGACCACTTCAGCCCGACTTCAGCGGCGGCGTGCCACCGTGGACCATGCGGATCCTCGTGGTCGACGACGACGACGCGCTGCTGCGAGCACTACGTCGCGGCCTCGAGGCCGAGGGCTTCGCCGTGGACACCGCCGGTGACGGCGCCGAGGGCGAGTGGCTGGCGCGGGAGAACCCCTACGACGTGGTGGTGCTCGACGTGATGCTGCCCGGCCGCGACGGGTACGACGTGTGCGCGCGGCTGCGTGGTGCCGGTGTCGACGCACCCGTGTTGATGCTGACCGCCAAGAACACCGCCTCTGACGAGGCGAGAGCGCTCGACACCGGGGCGGACGACTTCCTGCCGAAGCCGTTCAGCTACGTGGTGCTGATGGCCCGGCTGCGTGCCCTGCTCCGTCGCGGCGGTGCCCGCAGCCCGACCCTGCTGACCGCGGGCGACCTCACCCTCGACCCTGCCGCGCACCGGGTGCAGCGCGGGGAGGTGGCGGTCGAGATGACGCCGCGGCAGCTGTCCCTGCTGGAGTTCCTGATGCGTCGGGCCGGTGACGTGGTGTCGAAGCGGGTGATCCTCGACCACGTGTGGGACTTCGCCTACGAGGGCGACCCGAACATCGTGGAGGTCTACGTGCGCCAGCTGCGGCTGCGGATCGACGAGCCGTTCGGCCGGCACGCGCTGCAGACCGTGCGTGGCGCGGGCTACCGGCTGGACGCGGAGGGCGGATGACCAGGCTCTCGGTGCGGCTGCGGACCACGCTCATCGCCACGCTGCTCGCGGCGATCGCTCTGACGACTGCCGGCGTGGCGCTGGTGGCGACCCTCGGCTTCAACCTGACCCGGTCCGACGACGACCTCGCGCGCTCGCGGCTCGGCGACATCGCGGCACTGGCGGCAGCGCGGGACCTCCCCGGGGTGCTGCCGGCGATCGGAGACGACTCCGTCGCGCAGGTGGTCGCCGACGACGGGACGGTGCTGGCAAGGTCCCCGAACATCGTGGGCGCGAAGCGGATCGCGACCTTCCGGCCGGGTGCGGCGCCCGTCGTACGCACGGTGCGGGGGCCGGACGACAACGAGGCCGAGGACTACCGGCTCTGGGGTCAGCGGGCGACCACGCCCGACGGCCCGGTGACGGTGTTCGTCGGCTCCAGCCTGGAGTCTGCGCAGGAGGTGACCGGCCGGCTGACCCGCCTGCTGCTGCTCGGGCTGCCGCTGGTGCTGGCGCTCCTGGCCGGCTCGGTGTGGCTGCTGGTGGGGCGCACGCTGCGCCCGGTCGAGCAGATCCGGACCGAGGTCGCGGAGATCTCCGAGCGCGCCCTTGACCGGCGGGTGCCGCTGCCCGGCACCGGAGACGAGGTGCAGCGGCTCGCCGAGACCATGAACCGGATGCTCGACCGGCTCGAGGGTGCCGCCCACCGTCAGCGCGACTTCGTGGCCAACGCGTCGCACGACCTGCAGAGCCCGCTCGCCGTGATCGGCACCGAGCTCGACGTCGCCGCCGCCCACCCGGATGCGACCGACTGGCCGCAGACCGTGCAGACGCTGCGGCTCGAGGCCGACCGGATGGAGCGGCTGGTGCGCGACCTGCTCTTCCTGGCCCGAGCCGATGCGACCCCGCCGACCGAGCCCGGGTTGGTCGACCTCGACGACGTGGTGCTGGAGGAGGTGGCCCGGATCCGGGCAACCAGCGCTCTCCAGCTCGACACCAGTGGGGTGTCGGCGGCGCCGGTGCGTGGGTCCCGTGACGATCTGTCCCGGCTGGTCCGCAACCTGCTGGCCAACGCCTGCGCACACGCGGCGACGAGGGTCACGCTCACCACCGGCCAGGTCGGCGACGCCGAGGTGCTGGTGGTCGAGGACGACGGCCCCGGGGTGCCGGCCAAGCACCGGGCGCGGGTCTTCGACCGGTTCTACCGGGCCGACCCGGTGCGCAGCCGCGACGGCGGGGGCACCGGCTTGGGCCTGGCGATCGTCCGCTCGGTGACCCAGGAGCACGGCGGCACGGTGGAGCTGGACGAGGCCGGGGCCGGTGCGCGCTTCGTCGTACGACTCCCCATGGGGTGAGGCACGCTCAGCGCTGCTAGCGTCGGAGGACCGCCGAACCAAGGAGCCAGTCTCGTGAGCAACTCTCCCCTCAAGGTCGCTGTCACCGGTGCCGCCGGACAGATCGGCTACAGCCTGCTGTTCCGCCTCGCGAGCGGCGACCTGCTCGGCAAGGACACCCCGATCGAGCTGCGGCTGCTGGAGATCGAGCCCGCGCTGAAGACCCTCGAGGGTGTCGTCATGGAGCTCGACGACTGCGCGTTCCCGACGCTCGCCGGTGTGCAGATCGGCGCCGACGCGAACACCATCTTCGACGGCGTCAACCTCGCGCTGCTGGTGGGCGCCCGTCCCCGCGGCCCGGGCATGGAGCGCGGCGACCTGCTCGAGGCCAACGGCGCGATCTTCACCGCCCAGGGCAAGGCGCTCAACTCTGTCGCCGCCTCCGACGTCCGGATCGGCGTCACCGGCAACCCGGCCAACACCAACGCGCTGATCGCGATGACCAACGCCCCCGACATCCCGAAGGAGCGCTTCTCGGCGCTCACCCGGCTCGACCACAACCGCGCGATCTCGCAGCTCGCCGCGAAGACCGGTGCCCCGGTCACGGACATCACGCACATGACGATCTGGGGCAACCACTCCGCGACCCAGTACCCCGACCTCTTCCACGCCGAGATCGCCGGGAAGAACGCCGCCGAGACCGTGGGCGACCAGGCCTGGATCGAGAACGACTTCATCCCCACGGTCGCCAAGCGTGGCGCCGCGATCATCGAGGCCCGTGGTTCGTCGTCCGCCGCCTCCGCCGCCTCGGCCACGATCGACGCCGCCCGCGACTGGCTGCACGGCTCCGCCGCCGACGACTGGGTGTCGATGGCCGTCGTCTCCGACGGCTCCTACGGCGTGCCCGAGGGCATCATCTCCTCGTTCCCGGTCACCACCTCCGGTGGCGACTGGTCGATCGTGCAGGGTCTCGACATCGACGACTTCAGCCGTGGCCGGATCGACGCCAGCGTCGCCGAGCTCCAGGAGGAGCGCGACGCGGTGAAGGGGCTCGGCTTGATCTGACCCGGTGCTGGGTGGGCCTGCGGGTTCACCACGGTATGCAGACGAACATGCGCTTCCCACGACGAGCAACACGTGGGGAGCGCATGTTGCTCGTGGGGAGCGGGTGGCTCAGGCGGCTCAGGCCGCCCGACGCAGCATCGCTCGCACCCGGTCGGCGGTGCTCCTGGGACGATCCAGGTCCGACCAGACGAGGCGCACCATGCCGAATCCCGTCGTACGACGGAGAGCGTCCTCGCGGAGCTTCTCCTCGAACACCGCGTCACCCGGCGTCTGGCCGCGACGCAGCAGCCGGCCGTACTTCGCGCGGCCGTCGAACTCGCCGAGCAGCTGGTGCAGCCGCCAGGCGAAGTCGGAGATGCCCAGGAGCGTGCCGGAGCTGTCACGGACCTCGAACTGGAGGTCGGGAGCGGGGATGCCGTTGACGAAGAACAACCAGCGCGATCGTGACTCGCCCGGTGACTGCGCCCCGGCGTCCGCCATCCGCACGGCCACCTGCAGGTGCTGCGTGCCGGGCCAGTGCTGCACGACGTCGTACGTCGAGCCCATGCCGGTGACCGACCCGAGACCACGGAACAGCAGGGAGTCCAGTGTGACGAGCGCCGACTCGGTGGTCCCGAGGATGCCGGTCTCCAGCGCGGCCCGCTCAGGTGCGGTGACCAGACTCTCGCCCAGCCGCACGACGTCGCCTTCGGCGAGGCACTGTGCTTCGTGGTGGACGACGTCTGGCTCGGTGCGGCCTGCCCCGCCGTCGAGTCGAGTGACGTGGACCCGTGCGAGATCGACGCCCCAGACGGCGATGCCGTGCATCAGCGCGGCGGTCACATGGCTGAAGCACACGCGGTCGCCGTAGGAGCGGTGGACGGCGGCGGCGCGGATCAGGTGCCTGGCTTCGGAGTTCGCCCCGGCCCACACGTCGTACGGCACGTAGGCGCCGCGACGGACCCGGTGCCACAGCTTGCCGTGGACGGCGCGGGCGATGCTGCGCTCGTCGTGCCCGAGTGCCAGGGCCTCCCGGGTGAGGAAGACCCCGTGCTGTTCGGCGATGACGGCGAGCGGATCCATCTGGTGAGGATGGAGTCCCGGGGCAGGTCGAGCAACTGCATGACGAGTCGCCTGTGGATTCGTCGGAACGCCTCCCACGACGAACACGCGCTCCCCACGATGTGCTCGTCGTGGGGAGCGCCGGTTCGTCTGCATACCGTGGTGAAACCACACCCCACCCCGAGCGCGAGCTAATCGGCTCGCCCACGCCTGACCGCGCGCCCTACGGTGCACGGATGGAGACGATGCTGCCGGTGGGCAACGACGAGATCTGGCTGGACGACACGGGCGGGGACGGGCCGCCGGTGCTGCTCGTGCATCCCGGCATCCACGACTCGACGGTGTGGGACCCGGTGCTGCCGCTGCTCGAGGACTTCCGGTTGATCCGGTACGACGCGCGCGACTTCGGCCGGTCGTCGGCATCGAGCGAGAAGTTCCAGCCGATGGCGGACCTGTTCGCGGTGCTCGACCACCTCGGGCTCGAGCGGGTGCACCTGGTCGGCAACAGCATGGGTGGCCAGACCGCGCTCGCGGTGGCCGTCGAGCATCCCGAGCGGGTGTTGTCCCTGACCGTGCTCGCTCCGGGGATCAACGGCTACGAGTTCCCCGACGACGACCCGGAGCTCGAGCGGGAGTGGGCGGAGGTGGCGGACTCCGACGACCCGGATCGGTTGGTCGACCTGCTCGGACGGACCTGGTGCGCGGCCGGTGTCGACGACGCGATCCGCGCGCAGCTGGTGGCGACGGTCGCGGCCGAGGAGCGGCACGACGGGTTCGAGCAGGACAACCCGGAGCAGTGGTCGCGCGCCGGCGACATCGACCTCCCGACCGCTGTCGTGATCGGTGAGATCGACCTTGCCTCGTTCGTCACCGGGTCCACCGACCTCGCGGCGCGGATCCCCGGGGCCGAGCTGGTGCGGCTGCCCGGTTGCGACCACCTGCCGAGCCTGCGCGAGCCGCAGGCCGTCGCGGACGTCGTCCGACGGACCGTCGCGCGCGCCGGCTGACCTCAGGCCGGCCCCGAGGTCACTGTCCCGGCTGGTTGGGGATCGTGGCGGCCAGGAAGATCAGCACGAATCCGGTGGCGGTCAGCAGCAGCACGTCGAACCAGCGACGGCGCACGCGCAGCATGCCGGCGTCGTACTCCCCCAGCACCGCCCTGGCCAGTGCGGAGACCAGCAGGGCCGAGCCGACGATGGTGACCCCGCGCCGCCAGGACGAGAGCCCGACCACCAGCAGCCCGGCCAGGGTCGCCGCGACGACCAGGAAGTAGAGCACCCCGCCGAGGGTCTTCGGCCGCTGGAGCGGGGGCAGCTGACGTGTCACGCCGGCAACGGGATCGAGCTGTTCCGCTCGGCGATCTCGACGATGTTGGACAGCAGCATCGCGCGGGTCATCGGGCCGACGCCGCCGGGGTTGGGCGAGACCCAGGCCGCGACCTCGAAGACCGACGCGGCGACGTCGCCGGCGATCTTGCCGTCGACCCGGGAGACACCGACGTCGAGCACCGCGGCGCCCGGCTTGACCATGTCGCCGGTGATGATGTCGGGCACGCCTGCGGCCGCGACCACGATGTCGGCCTCGCGGACGTGGGCGGCGAGGTCACGCGTGCCGGTGTGGCAGAGGGTCACCGTCGCGTTCTCCGTGCGGCGGGTGAGCAGGAGCCCGAGCGGACGGCCGACCGTGATCCCACGACCCACCACCACCACCTCGGCACCGGCGATCTGCACGTCGTGCCGGCGGAGCAGCTCGATGATCCCGACCGGCGTGCAGGGCAGCGGGCCGGCCTCGCCGAGCACCAGCTTGCCGAGGTTCATCGGGTGCAGGCCGTCGACGTCCTTGCCGGGGTCGACCCGGGACAGCAGCGCGAACTCGTCGAGCCCGGTCGGCTGCTGCACGATGAACCCGGTGCACGCGGGGTCGGCGTTCAGCTCGTCGATCACCGCCTCCACCTCGGCCTGCGTGGCCGTCGCCGGCAGGTCGCGCCGGAACGACGTCATCCCGATCGCGGCGCAGTCCTTGTGCTTGGCGCCGACGTACCAGTGCGAGCCCGGGTCGTCGCCGACCAGGACGGTGCCGAGGCCGGGTGTGACACCGTGCTCCTTGAGCGCGGCAACGCGCTCGGTCAGCTCGGCCTTGATGGTGCGGAGGGTGGCAGTGCCATCCAGGATCTGTGCGGTCACGGCGACATCCTAGGTACCGGGACCGAGACCTTCGCCAGGTGCCTCTCCGCGGCACGGGCCGCCGGGTGCATGACCGCGGCCGCGGCCACCGCGATGGCGGCGATCAGGATCCAGCCGACCGCGCCCCAGCTGATCGCGAGGAACGTGAACAGGGCCGGCCCGACGATCGTCTCCACCTGGTAGCCGAGCCGCCAGACGCCCTGGTACTCCCCGCGTCGCGTGGGGTCGGAGAGCTCGGACTGGAACCCCCAGCTGCCGGCCGAGCCGTAGAGCTCGGCGCCGGTGATGGTCACGTGGCCCAACCAGATCAGGGCGATCGACACCCAGCCGATCGTGTCGTGGGTGACCATGATCAGCCCGCACGAGACCACGAAGCAGACTGCCGCCCGTCGGGTGGCGCGCAGCGCGCCGGGCACGGTGTCCGCGCCCCGGGCGGCGGGCACCTGGAGCAGCACGGCCATCAGCGTGTTGGTGCCGAACAGCCACGCCAGCAGCACGTGGGGTGCGTCGGTGCGCTCCACCAGCCAGAGCGGGACGACCACGTTGAGCAGCACCTGGTGGGTGCCGAGCACACCGTCCATCAGCCCGAGCAGCACGAAGCCGCGGTTGCGCAGCGCCGCGGGCGTGACGAGCGCCTCGACGGGTGTCGCCGTCGTCGGCTGCTCCTCCGGCAGGTCCACGGCCTGGGCGTGCGCGGCGCTGGGCAGTCGCGTGATCAGCAGGCCGTTGAGGAACAGGACCCCAGCCGTGGCCAGCGGTACGGCGCGGATCACCGCGTCGCTGTCGGTCGCGAGGGCCAGGCCGCCGAAGAGAGCGCCGAGGGTGAACCCGATGTTGAGCGCACTGCGCATGAAGGCCAGCGAACGGACCCGCTCGGCACGCGGGAACGCGTCGAGCGTGTAGGCGCCGCGGCCGGCGCTGCCACCGGCGTCGAGCGCGGCCAGCACGGTCAGGATCGCGGCGAACGCCCAGAACCCGTGGACCAGCGGGTAGCAGAGGAAGGTCGCGGCTTCCAGGAAAGCCCCCAGGGCCCACATCCGCCTGGGGCCGACCCGGTCGGCGACCTTGCCCATCGGCACCGCCAGCAGGAACACGACGACCCCGCTGATCGACAGTCCGACGCCCACCTGGGTCGCGCTCAGCCCGACGATCTGGGTGAAGAACACCGCGCTGCCGGTGATGAAGACGCCCCCGCCGGTCGCGTAGAGGATCGACTGCGCCGACAGCTTCCGCGCGAGCGGGGTCGGCGGCAGGATCCGCTCCAGGAAGGCCATCACGATGCCGTGATTGAACCAGCCGCCGCGGACACCGGTCGCCCCAATATCTGGCGGACGAGGTCAGTGGAAGAAGTGCCGGGTGCCGGTGAAGTACATGGTGACCCCCGCGGCGGTGGCGGCCTCGACGGTGTCGGGGTCGCGCTTCGAGCCGCCGGGCTGGACGATCGCCCGGACACCGGCGTCGATCAGCACCTGCGGGCCGTCGGGGAACGGGAAGAACGCGTCGGAGGCCGCGAACGAGCCCTTGGCCCGGTCACCGGCGCGCTCCACCGCGAGCTTGCACGAGTCCACCCGGTTGACCTGCCCCATGCCGACCCCGACCGAGGCGCCGTCACGGGCGAGCAGGATCGCGTTGGACTTCACCGACCGGCAGGCGCGCCAGGCGAAGGCGAGGTCGGCCAGGTCCGCCTCGGAGAGCGCGTCACCGCTGGCGAGAGTCCAGGTCGACGGGTCGTCACCCTCGGCGTCGACGACGTCGCGTGCCTGGAGCAGCAGCCCTCCCGAGATCGCCCGGAGGTCGTTGCCGCCACGGGCGAGCGGGGCGCACTCGAGGATCCGGATGTTCTTCTTCGCCTGGAGCACCTCCACGGCTCCCTCGTCGTACGACGGGGCGACGATCACCTCGGTGAAGATCTCGGCGACCTGCTCGGCCATCGCCACCGACACCGGGCGGTTGACCGCGATCACGCCACCGAAGGCCGACGTCGGGTCGCACTCGTGCGCCTTGCGGTGCGCCTCCGCGACGTCGGCACCGACCGCGATCCCGCACGGGTTGGCGTGCTTGATGATCGCCACGGCCGGCGCGTCGAAGTCGTACGCCGCACGGCGGGCCGCGTCGGAGTCGACGTAGTTGTTGTAGGACATCTCCTTGCCGTGCAGCTGGTGGGCCTGCGCCAGACCCGGCTCGGGCTGGAAGCCGTTGGTGTAGAGCGCCGCTCCCTGGTGCGGGTTCTCGCCGTAGCGGAGCACCGCCTTCTTGTCCCAGGTCGCGCCCATCCAGGCCGGGTAGCCGGACCCCTCGGAGGTGTCGGTGAGCACGCTGCCCATCCACGACGCCACGTGCACGTCGTACGTCGCGGTGTGCACGAACGCCTCGGCCGCGAGCCGCTGCCGCTGGGCCAGCGTGAACCCGCCGGCGCCGACCGCCGCGAGGACGTCGCCGTAGCGGTCCGGTGAGGTGACGATCGCGACCGACGGGTGGTTCTTCGCGGCGGCGCGCACCATCGAGGGGCCCCCGATGTCGATCTGCTCGACGCACTCGTCACGGTCGGCGCCGCTCATCACGGTGTCGGTGAACGGGTACAGGTTCGAGACCACGAGGTCGAACGGCTCGACACCGAGGTCGGCGAGCTGCTGCACGTGGGACTCGAGCCGGCGGTCGGCGAGGATGCCGGCGTGCACCTTCGGGTGCAGCGTCTTCACGCGGCCGTCGAGGCACTCGGGGAAGCCGGTGAGGTCCTCGACCTTGGTGACCGGCAGGCCGAGGCTCTCGATCAGCTTCGCGGAGCCGCCGGTCGACACCAGTGCGACGCCGCCGTCGTGGAGACCGCGCACCAGGTCCTCGAGGCCGCTCTTGTCGTAGACGGAGACGAGTGCCCGCTTGAGAGGGATCTGGTCGTCGTTCATTGTCCGATCCGGACCTTCCTGTGCTCGATGGTGAAGCCTTCGCGTGCCAGCTGGCCGACGCTCTCGACGAGCATCACCCGCTCGGCCGCCTTGATCCGTTCGTGGAGGACGTCGACGGTGTCGTCGTCCTCGACCGGCACCACGGTCTGGGCGACGATCGGGCCGGTGTCGACGCCGGCGTCGACGACGAACAGGGTCGCCCCGGTCACCTTCACGCCGTGCGCGAGCGCGTCCGCCGCCCCGTGCATGCCGGGGAACGACGGCAGCAGTGCCGGGTGGGTGTTGAGGTAGCGCCCGCCGTACGCGTCGAGGAAGGCGGGTCCGGCCAGCTTCATGAAGCCGGCGGAGACCACCAGGTCGGGGTGGTACGACGCGCACGACTCGGTGACCGCGGCGTCCCACTCCTCGCGGCCCGCGAAGTCCTTGACCCGGTGCACGAACGTCGGGATGCCGGCCCGTTCGGCCCGGGTCAGACCCTCGATGCCGTCGCGGTCCGCGCCCACGGCCACCACGGTCGCGCCGTACGACGGGAGCGCGGAGGCGTCGAGCAGGGCCTGCAGGTTGGTGCCGGCCCCGGAGACGAGCACGACGAGGCGCGCTGGAGCACTCGGAGCGGGGGGCACGGAAGAACCCTAGTCGTGGTCCAGCCGGACCTCGACGGTGTCCTCCTGGTCCGACGGAGGCTCCGGCTGGTCGCTCTGCCGGGAGGCCCCGGCCCGCGTGGCGGAGGTCCGGGCCAGCGGGACCTCCACGGTGGGCTCGGTGTCGTCGTCGGGCTCGTGCTCGTCGGCCGGCGAACGACGCTGGAGCCAGGTCGTCACCAGCGCGCCCAGCAGACCACCGATGCCCATCGCCAGCATCGAGGCGACCAGCACCTCGCCCGTGCCCGCACCGATGTCGGCCATCCGGCCGTCGCCGAGGGCACCGCCGGCGAAGGAGGTGAGGATGCTCGTGAGCACGCCGGCCAGGACCCCGGAGCCGAGCCCGCGCATCGCCGCCAGGTCCCACGCCCGCACCGGGTGCCGGCGTTGCACGAGTGCGACGGCGACCGCGGCGAGCAGCACCGGCAGCGCCATCAGGGCGGTGGTGAACCACGGGGTGGCGCCGTCGTCCGGCAGTGCAGCCAGCAGCGGGAACGCCGGCACCGGACCGAGCTGGACCACGCTGGGGGACACCACGGTGCCGGTGCCGACCGCGAAGCCCGGGCCGAGCAGGTAGGCACCGCCGAGCAGGGCGGCGTTGGGGGCGAGCAGGGCGGTCAGCAGCACCAGCATCAGCGCATCGCCGGTGTGCAGACCGAGCCGCGAGACCAGCGTCGCCGCCGAGCCCGCGTCGAGTGCGAACGCCACGACGACCACGGCCGCCGAGCAGGCCAGGAAGCCGGTGAGCACGGCGAGCGCGCCGCGCAGCACGGGCCAGGCCCAGAGCGGGAGCAGCGCCCGCACCGCCGGCCAGCGACCGGCTCCGGTCACCAGACCGCAGCCACCGACCCCGCCTGCCAGCACGATCGCGCCGAGCAGGGTCAGCACCAGCGAGCCGCCGACCTCCGGGGTGGAGGCGACGACACAGGTCACGATCGCGACCACGACGTAGCCGCTGGTCATCAGCGCGGTGCCGACCATCAGCTCCCGGTCGTCGCCGGGAGGCGAGGCGGCCCCGGCCCACCGGCCGGCCCGGAAGGCGACCCAGGCAAGCAGGACCGTGAGCCCGAGCGGCACCGCGGTGTAGGTCACCCCGCCGTACGTCAGGTGTGAGCCGTGGCCCACCAGCCAGGCGTCGGCGCCGACCCGGATCGCGTCGCGGGTGTCACCGTGGGCGCCGCCGTCGGCGAGGAACCAGCCGGTCACCGCGACCGCGAGGCAGACCACGAGTCCGGACCCCGCTGCGAGCAGCCCGGCCAGGGCCGCGGACACGGTCAGGGGGCGCCCGGCGGGCGCCTCGCTCCGCGCCGTGGCGGACGGGGTGCGGGTGAGCAGGTCGGTCATCGGTCACATCCTGACCCGGGAACCGGACGATCTGCCGCTCCCACGCCTGACGAGAGGCTCGTCACGTCGCGCCGCCGACATTCGGAGACCCACGGCCCCACCCCGTAATCTCGTCCGCGACATGCCCACCTCCTCCGACTTCGACGAGCTCTACGCCGCCACCTGGCGGCCGCTGCTGCTCCAGACGTTCGCGCTCTGCGGCGACCTGGGGACCGCGCGCGAGGCGGTCAGCCACGCGTTCGTCGACGCCTGGCACCACTGGGGACGTGCCTCGCGTCGTGACCCGGAGTCGCACGTCCGCGGCTCCGCGTTCGCCCGCGCGCTGTGGCGCAGCCGGGCCCGCGCGTTCCAGCGGGCTCCGCGCGTGTCCAAGCCGCAGCGGGTCGCGCTCCGCCGGCTCCACGAGGTGCCGGTACAGGCCCGCAAGGCCGTGATCCTCGGCTGCCTGACCGAGCTCCCGATGGCCGCGATCGGCCAGCAGATCGGCGAGACCGAGGCTCACACCGAGGAGCTGTTCGCGGCCGGGATGGCCCAGCTCCGCACCACCTTGAACCTGCCCGACGACCAGATCACCCTGCGACTCGGAGAGCTGGAGTCGACCGTCCGCGCCTCCGCCCAGCCCGTCGCCGAGGACCTGCGCCGGTCCGGCGACCGACGCCGACGCCTGTTCCTGGCCACCGGCTGCATCGCGGCCGTCGCGCTGACACTCGTCGCAGGAGCGTTCGTGCGGGTGCAACCTGCCCAGCAGGTGGCCGCGACACCGGCGCCGCTCGGCCCGGCCGTCCAGCGCTCGATGCTGCTCGGCACCGACGGGCTGCAGCCGCTGGGCAACCCGCTGCGCTGGTCCGTCGGGCAGACCTCCGACAACACCAAGGGCACCGGGATCAACTCGTTCTGCCAGACGGCGCGGTTCGCCGACCCGAAGGGGCTGCGCACGTACGTCCGCTCCTACCAGTTCGCCGGCAGGCCCACGCGCAGGGCCAGCCAGACGATCGAGCTCTCGCGCACGGACAGGCAGGCCCAGTCCGGCTACGCCACGGCCGTCCGGTGGTTCGGTGGCTGCCAGCAGGCCCGGATCCAGCTGCTCTCGTCGTACGGCGTCGAACGGCTCGGCGACGAGGGCGCGATCCTCAAGTTCCGCACCACCGGCAAGCGACTCCGCAGCTATGCCGTCGCGCTCGCCCGCACCGGCCGGATCACCACCTGGACGGCGGTCACCACGATGGGCGCCCGCAACCCCGACACCGACCAGCTCCTCACCTCGATCACCGGCGCCGTACGACGGGTCTGCGAGAGCCGGGCCGCGGGACCGTGCCCGCTGTCGCCGGTGATCGTCCAGAACGCACCGCCCCCGACCGGCGAGCAGGAGGGCATGCTGGCCGTCGCCGACCTGCCTCCGATCGGCACCATCAGCAGGCCCTGGGTCGGGACGAAGGCCGGCCCGACCGGCAACAACCCGGCCGCGACCACGTGCGACCGGGCGAACTTCGCCGCGGCCGGTGCCCGCCGGTCCCTCAGCCGCACCTTCCTGATCCCGGGCGCGAAGACCCCCAGCCGGTTCGGACTCAGCGAGACCCTCGGTCGCTTCGGGAGCAGCAAGCAGGCCAAGGCGTTCGTGCAGCAGGTCCGCAGGCGCATGGACGGATGCGAGGACAAGGACCTCGGCGCCAAGCTCAGCGACCGGACGCAGAAGCTCGACGGGCCCCGCGGCTCGGCCTGGACGATGTGGCGGCTGGTCAGCGAGATCAACGACAACAAGAAGATCGCCTACTGGATGGGCATCGCCCGCTACGGCCCCCACGTGGCACAGGTCGGCTTCGTGCCCGGCAACACCTTCGACGTGAGCTCGGAGGCGTTCCGCGCGCTGGTGATCCGGTCCCGCGACCGGCTCTTCGAGCTGCCGCTGCGCGAGCGACCGCGGGTGAGCTCCACCCCCTCCGGCTCAGCGACCAAGGCACCGGGCAGCGCACCGGGCAAGGCGCCGGGCAAGGCGCCGACCGGCACTGACGGCGGCTCCCCGGCGTCCTGATCGGACCCGCGCGGTACGTTCGCGCCATGACTGCCGCCACCGCCGAGGAGCTCGACGAGGAAAGCCCGCTCCGCGGCTGCCGTGACCGCTTCGTGGTGCCGGACGGCGTGATCTACCTCAACGGCAACTCGCTCGGCGCCCTCCCCCGTGGCGTGCCCGGGCGGCTCCAGGACGTGGTCACCCGCGAGTGGGGCGGCGGCCTGATCCGCTCCTGGAACGCGCTGCCCGACGGCGGCGGCGACTGGATCGGGCTGCACCGCCGGGTCGGCGACCGGATCGCCGGCCTCGTCGGCGCCGCGGCGGGCGACGTGCACGTCGGCGACTCCACCAGCGTCAGCCTGTTCAAGACGATGGTCGTGGCCCTGCGGCTGCGACCCGGGCGACGCGTGATCGTGCTCGAGCCCTCGACGTTCCCGACCGACGGCTACGTCGCGCAGGGCGTCGCGCGGCTGACCGGTGCGGAGGTCCGGTGGTGCGACCCGGCCGACCCGCTGGCCTCGGTAGACGACGACGTCGCCCTGCTCGCGCTCACGCACGTCGACTTCCGCACCGGAGCGATGTACGACCTGCCCGGGATCACGGCTGCCGCCCACGAGCGCGGCGCCCTCGTGCAGTGGGACCTGTGCCACTCCGCCGGCGCCGTACCCGTGGACCTGACCGGCGCGGACGCCGACATCGCGGTGGGCTGCACGTACAAGTACCTCAACGGCGGACCCGGCTCCCCCGCCTTCACCTGGATCGCGCCGCGGCTGCAGGACGACGTCGACCAGCCGATCACCGGCTGGATGGGCCATGCCCGACCGTTCGCGATGGAGCGCGACTACGAGCCGCTGCCGGGCATCGCACGGATGGCCTCCGGCACCCACCCGGTGGTGGCACTCTCCGCGCTGGACGCCGCGCTCGACGCGTTCGAGGGCGTGGGCCTGAGCGACCTGCGGGCGGTGTCGCTGTCCCTGACGGACCTGTTCATCCGGCTCGTCGACGCGCGCTTCGGGGACACCCTGCCGGTGGTCACCCCGCTCGACCACGAGCGACGCGGCAGCCAGGTCTCGCTGCGGCACCCGGAGGCGTACGGCGTGGTCCAGGCGCTGATCGCGCGCGGCGTGATCGGCGACTTCCGCGAGCCGGACATCGCGCGGTTCGGGTTCGCGCCGCTCTACGTCACCCACACCGACGTCCGCGACGCTGTCGACCACCTCGCCGCGGTGCTCGAGAACCAGGAACATCTCGACCCGTCGTACGCCGCCCGAAACGCGGTCACCTGACCGTCGTCGTGCTTCACTTGCCGGACCGACAGGGGAGGTAGCGATGTTCTGGTTGATCACCGCGCTCGTGTTCGTGGCTCTGTTCGCCGGCGCCTGGATCTCCAGCGGCCGCTCGAAGAAGAAGTTCGGCAACCCCGACGCCAACAGTGCCAACATCGGCTACGCCAAGGGCTACTCGGACATGAACGGTCACCACCGGCACGACGGCGGTCCCGGCAGCCTCTGAGCAGCCCAGAACTTTTCTGCTGCTTCAGGCATCTCACCGGGCATGAACCCACGCCCGCTTCTCGTCGTCACGACGCTGCTGAGCCTCACCATGACGGTGGCCCTGCCCGCCACCGCCCACGCCGCTCCCGGGTGCGGCGGCATGAACGACTTCGACGGTGACCGGCGCAAGGACGTCGTCATCGGCAGCCCGAACGCGACCGTGGCCGGCGTCAAGCAGGCCGGTCAGGTGCAGGTCCGGCTGAGCGGCGGCGGGGTGCGCACGATCACCGCGCCCGGCACACCGCACGCCGGGGACCACTTCGGAGCCGCTGTCGGCGACGTCGACCTGTCCTCGGAGACCGGTGCCGTGGGCTCCTGCTCGTCGCTGGTCGTCGGCGCACCCGGCCAGGACACGAACGGCGAGGTCGACGCCGGCGCGGTCTACGTGTTCCAGACCCTCTCGTCCGCGCCGGTCCGACTCAACCAGGACTTCAACGAGGAGGCGCCCGGCGTCCAGCCCCGCGCCCACTTCGGCGCGGTGGTCACCGAGCAGAGCACCGGTGACGCCGAGGCCGAGCTGCGGCGGGCGCCGGTCTTCTACGCCTCGGCTCCCGACTACGACCTCGGCGTGCACACCGACGCAGGCGTGGTCCAGCGGATCACCCTGACCATGTCGCAGTCGGACCGTCCCTCGGTGGCCTCGGTCGACACGATCACGCAGGACGACGGGTTCCGCTCCACGGCCGAGCAGGGTGACCGGTTCGGAGCCGCGATGACCGCCACGCCGTTCCCGGACGAGCTCCTGGTCGGCGCGCCCGGCGAGAGCCTCGGCGGGGCCACGCGCGCTGGTGCGATCACGTTCTGGACCCCCAAGGGCCGGCAGTACCTGCACCAGGACAGCACCGGCGTCCCCGGCGTCGCCGAGACCGGTGACGGCTTCGGCTCCACGATCTTCCTCGGCTCCGAGGTGGACATGGCCGCCCAGCGGATCGGTGAGGACCAGCCGATGCGGCTGTTCGTGGGCGCGCCACTCGAGGACGTCAACGGCTTCGCCGACGCCGGCGCGCTGACCCAGCTCGTGCTCGACCCGCCGCTCGGCGCAGGCACGAGGAGCAAGGTCGTCGTCTCCGGCGCCCGCTCCTGGACCCAGGACTCCGCCGGCGTCGCCGGTGGCGCCGAGACCGGTGACCGGTTCGGCACCTCCGTCGAGGCGCTGGACCTCCAGCCCTCCGACGCGAACGGCGGCACCGTGCCCGACCCGGGCGCCCCGCTGTTCGTGGCCGGCGCACCCGGTGAGGACGTCGGGGGCGTCGTCGACGCCGGCGCCGTGCTGACGCTCGGCGACAACCGCTGGTACGACGAGGCCACACCCGGCGTGCCCGGCTCGCGTGGGACCGGCGACCGGTTCGGCGCCGTACTCGGTTCGGTGCGGGACGTCGCGCTCAACGCCCCCGGCCCCGGCACCTGGTCCCGCGGCCTCCTGGTCGCCGTACCCGGCAACGCCACCGGCGACGGAGCCGTGGTCCTCGGCCTCCCCGACAAGGCAGTCACCAAGGCCACCCTGCTCACCCCGCCCACCCCCGACGGTGCCTATGGAGCAGCGCTCGGCTCGACTCGCTGATCCGGGTAGTCCCGGCCATTCGGCACCCGTTCAGCGCGGATCCACGTGCGGAATGGTCGGGACTATCCCGCCACGACGCAACCGGATCGACACGCGGGGCGTAGAGAGGGCATGACGAGGGACGCGGCCGGTGCGACGGCCATGCTGGAGCCGGGAGGGGGCCAGGTCGTGGCGAGCAGGGGCGGGGGCATGGACGAGGCCGAGTTCGACGAGTTCTACGCCGGGTCGTTCAGCCGGGTCGTGGGCCAGCTCCAGGCGATGATCGGCAACCGCGACGAGGCGCAGGAGTGCGTGCAGGAGGCGTTCGCGCGGGCCTGGTCGCACCGCGCCAAGCTGGACCGCACCGAGCACCCCGAGGCCTGGGTGCGGACGACGGCCTACCGGCTGGCCGTGAGCCGCTGGCGCCGCACCGTCGTACGACGCCGTCCGGCGGACCGTGCCCTGCAACCGCACCGACCCGTCGACGGCCCCGACCCGGACCGGGTGGTCCTTCTCGCGGCGCTTGCCCGGCTGCCGCTGGAGCAGCGCCGGGTTCTGGTGCTGCACCACCTGTGCGACCTGAGCGTGTCCGCGGTGGCGGCCGAGGTGGGCGCACCCGAGGGCACCGTCAAGGCGCGGCTGTCCCGTGGCCGCACCGCGCTCGCCGCCCTGCTCGACGATCCCCGCACCCGAGAGGAGGGAGCCCACCATGGCTGACCTGCTGGACGCCCTGAAGCGTCCCGACCCCGCCCTGACGCCTGCCCCGGCCGCGGAGGTCCGCCGCCGCGGCGACCGGATCCGGCGTCGCCGCCGGGCAGCCCAGGTCGGCGGTGCCGCCACGGTCGTGGCCGTCGCACTGGCCGTGCCGCTGCTGCTCTCCGGGGTCGGCACCGGTGACAGCGCACCTCCGGTCCTGACCACCCCGATGCCCCTCCGTCCCGCTCCCACGGCACTCCCCGACGACCTGCCGCTCACCGTCGGCTGGCCCGACCCCGGTGGCGACGGCACGGTCCGCACCGGACCACGCACCCCGCCGGTCGGCGACATCGCCTACTGCGGGAAGGCGGCCTACCCCGTCCTCGACCCGGCCGCCCGTCGTACCGCCCGGCTGTCCATGCCGGCCGAGACCCGGAGCCGCGAGGTGACCAGCTACGGGAAGGAGACCAGCGCGCACGACGCGGTCCAGGCGTTCGTCGGTGCCGCGACCGGGTGCCCGAGCAGCCAGGAAGGACCCTCGGCCACGACGTACCAGGTCCGCAAGCTCACCACCGGAGACGAGTCGTTCGCCGTGCTGGCCGCGCCGGAGACGGAGGGCGCCATCGGCATCGAGTCGATCGTGCTGGTGCGCGTGGGCAACGTCGTCGTCCTGAGCACCCGGTACGGCGAGGGCACCGGCGACCGCGTCGCCCAGCAGGCCCTCGACGACGAGCGGCAGCTCGTGCCGCTGGTGCAGGCGGTGGACCGACCCGCCGGAGCCGACAGTGTGCTGACGTTCGAGGGGCTCGGCGCGCTCCGGCTCGGCATGAACCGGGACGACCTCGCCGCCACGGGCCAGGTCACCCTCGCCACGCCGGTGCGCAACGCAGCCTGCGACGGGGTCGTGGTGGACCGATGGGGGCGACTCGAGAACGAGGTCGACGGCTATCTCTCCCGCAGGCTCGGCCTCGCGGCGATCTTCGCCCGGAACGCCGACACGGTGACCGAGGAAGGCATCCGGATCGGCAGCTCGACGAGCGCGCTGCGCGGGGCGTACCCCGCGGCGTCGGACGAGGGTGGCGGCACGGTCCGGGTCACCGACGCCGACCACCCCGGGCGCATGCTCACGTTCACCGTCGAGGACGGCAAGGTCACCGGCTTCGGCGCGGCACTGACGAAGCAGGACTGCTACGGCTGACTCTGGCGCAAACCCACCCGCGGTGGGACGATCTCCTCCCGCAGACATCGGGAGGCAGTCATGTTCTGGATCATCGCCGCGGTCGTCGTCATCGCCCTGGTCGCACTCGCCTGGCGGGCGAGCGGCCGCAACCGCACGCCGGACACCCGCACCTCCGACGCCGACCGGAAGTCCGCGCCCGGCGTGGCCGAGCACCAGGTCCGGCAGAACAAGTCCCCGGGACCCGTCGGCTAGCTCGACAGACCCTTGAGGAGCTCACGCATCAGCTCGGCGGTCTCCGACGGCGTCTTGCCGACCTTGACGCCGGCGGCCTCGAGCGCCTCCTTCTTCGCCTGGGCGGTGCCCGACGAACCGGAGACGATCGCACCCGCGTGGCCCATGGTCTTGCCCTCGGGTGCGGTGAAGCCGGCGACGTAGCCGACGACCGGCTTGGTCACGTGGTCCTTGATGTACGCCGCCGCGCGCTCCTCGGCGTCGCCACCGATCTCGCCGATCATCACGATCGCCTTGGTGTCGGGGTCGTTCTCGAACGCCTCGAGCGCGTCGATGTGGGTGGTGCCGATGATCGGGTCACCGCCGATCCCGATGGCGGTCGAGAAGCCGTGGTCACGCAGCTCGAACATCATCTGGTAGGTCAGGGTGCCGGACTTCGAGACCAGCCCGACCGGGCCCTTGCCGGCGATCGTGTGCGGCGTGATGCCGGCCAGCGACTCCTCGGGAGTGATGATCCCCGGGCAGTTCGGCCCGATCATCCGCGTGCCACCGACATTCTTGGGGCCCTGGAGGTAGTCGAAGACCTCGGCGCTGTCCTGCACGGGCACGCCCTCGGTGATCACCACGAGCAGGCCGATGCCGGCGTCGATGGCCTCGATGCAGGCGTCCTTGGTGAACGCCGGCGGCACGAACACGACCGACACGTCGGCGCCGGTCTCGGCCATCGCCTCCTTGACGCTGCCGAAGACCGGGAGCTCCTTGCCGCCCAGCTCGACGGAGGTGCCGGCCTTGCGGGCGTTGACGCCGCCCACGATGGCGGACCCGGCCTCGACCATCAGGGTGGTGTGCTTCGAGCCCATCCCTCCGGTCATGCCCTGGACGATGATCTTCGAGTCCTTGTTCAGGTAGATCGACACGGTTGTGCTCCTCAGGCGTTCGCGAGTTCGGCGGCCTTGTCGGCCGCGCCGTCCATCGTGTCCACCTGCGTCACGAGCGGGTGGTTGAGCTCGTCGAGGATCGCCCGACCCTTGTCGACGTTGTTCCCGTCGAGGCGTACGACGAGCGGCTTGGTCGCGGCGTCGCCGAGGATCTCGAGCGCCCCCTTGATGCCGTTGGCAACCTCGTCACAGGCCGTGATCCCACCGAACACGTTGACGAACACGGACCTGACCTGCTCGTCGTTCAGGATCACGTCGAGCCCGTCTGCCATCACCTGGGCGTTGGCCCCGCCGCCGATGTCGAGGAAGTTGGCGGGCTTCACGCCGCCGTGCGCCTCACCGGCGTAGGCGACGACGTCGAGGGTGGACATCACCAGGCCGGCGCCGTTGCCGATGATGCCGACGGCGCCGTCGAGCTTGACGTAGTTCAGGCCCTTGTCCTTGGCCTTGGCCTCGAGCGGGTCGGCTTCCTCCCGGACGTCGAACTGCGCGTGGTCCTCGTGCCGGAACTCGGCGTTCTCGTCCAGCGAGACCTTGCCGTCGAGCGCCTCCAGCTTGTCGCCCGCCAGCCGCGCGAGCGGGTTGATCTCGACCAGGGTGGCGTCCTCCTCGACGAACACGGTCCACAGCGCCTGGACCAGCGCCACTGCCTGGTCCTGGAGCACGTCGGGGAACGCCGCCTCGGCGACGATCTCGCGGGCCTTCGCCTCGTCGACGCCGGAGCCGGCGTTGATCGGGATCTGCTTCACGGCGTCGGGGTTGGTCTTGGCGACCTCCTCGATCTCCACACCACCCTCGACACTGGCGATGCAGAGGTAGGAGCGGTTGGACCGGTCGAGCAGGAAGGAGAAGTAGTACTCCTCCTCGATCTGCTCCGCGGGCACCACCAGCACCCGGTGCACGGTCAGGCCCTTGATCTGCATGCCGAGGATCGCGGAGGCGTGCTCCTCGGCCTCCTCCGGCGTCTTGGCGAGCTTGACGCCGCCGGCCTTGCCGCGGCCGCCGGCCTTCACCTGCGCCTTGACGACGACGGGGCCGCCGATCTCCTCGGCTGCGGCTCGCGCGTCGGCGGCGGTCTCGACCGTCCTGCCGAGCGTCACCGGTACTCCGTGCTTGGCGAAGAGCTCCTTCGCCTGGTACTCCATCAGGTCCACGGTTCAACCGTTCTTCTCGACGTCGTTGCCTCGACCGACCCTAGTCTCAGCGGCGCCGTTGCGACCACCGGGGCCGATCGGTGGCTAGGTTCGGTGCATGCTCGGTGCCGTCGGTTGGGGAGCGCTCGCTGCCTTCTCGCTCGTGCTCGGCGCGGCCCTCGGGGTCGCCCGCTCGTGGCGCGACGGCGTGGTCGGCGCGGTGCTCGGCTTCGGCGCGGGCGCGCTGATCTCGAGCGTCGCGTTCGAGCTCGCCGAGGAGGGCCTGGCCACGTCCGGCCCGCTGGAGGTGGCGATCGGGCTGGCGGTCGGCGCCGCGGCGTACTTCCTCGCGAACCGGCTGGTGGCCAGGATCGGCGGTCGCCGCAGCCAGTCACAGGCGGGTGTGCCGATGGCGCTCGGGGCGCTCCTCGACGGGATCCCGGAGCAGGCGGTCCTCGGGATCGGGCTGGCCTCCGGCGGTGGTGTCGGGGTCGCACTGCTGGTCGCGATCTTCGTCTCCAACCTGCCGGAGTCCATCGGGTCCGCGACCGCGATGCGCGCCGCCGGTGAGGGACGGCGGCCGGTGGTCGTGCTCTGGCTGGCGGTCGGGCTCGTCTGCACCCTGGCCACGGTGGTCGGGTACGCCGTCGCCGACGTGGTCGGGGCCTCCGTGCGCTCCGGCATCGACGGCTTCGCGGCGGGAGCGCTGCTGGTGATGCTGGTCGACTCGATGATTCCCGAGGCGAAGCAAAAGGCGCGCGACTGGGCCGGGCTGGCCACCGTCCTCGGCTTCGCGGTGGCGGCGGCCCTCTCCAAGCTGGCCTGACGACATATCGCCCAGCCCGGACGCGGGGCGTGACCTCACCACCCGGTGGCTCGTTACCCGTGCGTAACCAGCTTCCTGGGAGGGAACCCGATGTCGCTCCGCTCTGTCGCCCGCCGCCCCCGCCTCGCCGCCGGACTCACCTCCGGTGCGCTCGCCGTCACCGGCCTGGCCCTGCTCGCGCAGCCGCCCGCCCAGGCCGCGGACAGCACGCCCGGCTACTCGGTCACGCCGGTCACCGTGCAGGTGAAGATCGGACCGGCCAACGACATGCCCTGCACGGTCAGTGCCGACATCTACAAGCCGGACACCGTGGACGCCACCCACAAGGCGCCCGCGATCCTCACCACCAACGGCTTCGGCGGCAGCAAGGACGACAGCAACGAAGCCGCCATCGGCAAGGGCTTCGTCAACCAGGGCTACGTCGTACTCGCGTACTCCGGCCTCGGCTTCGGGACCACGACCTGCAAGATCTCGCTCGACGACCCGCAGTACGACGGCAAGGCGGGCAAGGGCATGGTCGACGTCCTCGCCGGCACCCGTGACTACACCCTCGACGACGGCTCCGGCACGACAGGCCGGATGGACTACGTCTCGCAGGAGACCGCGGGCGACCCCCGCGTCGGCATGATCGGCGGCTCGTACGGCGGGCAGATCCAGTACGCCGTCGCCTCCCTCGACGCGCGGGTCGACGCACTGGTGCCGATCATCACCTGGAACGACCTCTCCTACTCGCTCGCGCCCAACAACACCGACACCTCCAGCGGCGTCACCTACCGCACGCCCGGCGTGGCCAAGAAGGAGTGGATCGACCTGTTCTTCGGTGCGGGCATCGAGTCCGGCGCCCAGAACGTGACGATCGACCCGGAGACGCTGGCCGGCTGCCCGAACTTCGTGACCGGGGCCTGCACGGCCGCCCTCCAGCTCAACACCGCCGGCTACCCCGACGACGCGACGTTGGCCCTGGCGCGGCACGCGTCCGTGTCGACGTACGTGAAGAAGGTCAAGATCCCGACCCTGATCGTGCAGGGCCAGAAGGACACCCTGTTCAACCTCCAGGAGGCGGTCGCCACCTACCGCTCGCTGCAGGCACAGGGCACCGAGACCAAGATGGTCTGGCAGTCCTGGGGGCACTCCGGCTCCACGCCGGCGCCCGGGGAGCTCGACTTCGGCGCCGCGTCGATCAAGGGCTCCTACCTCGGCCGCCGGTTCCTGAGCTGGATGGACCACTACGTGCGCGGCAACACCAGCGCCAGCACCGGCCCGGAGTTCTCCTACTTCCGCAACTGGGTGACCTACGACACCTCCCCCGCCCACGCCGGCACCGCGGTCGCCAGCGCCTACAAGACCGAGTCCACGTTCAGCGACAAGCCGACGGACACGCTGTACCTCTCCGGCGTGAACTCGCTCAGCTCGTTCCCGAGCTTCGTCCGCTCCGGCTCCGCGCCGTACGCCAACGCGGCGGGTGCGCCGACGTCGTACTCCGAGACGTCGGGCCTCGAGGGCAACCAGGTCAACAACCCGCCGACCGACGCCCAGGGCAGCTTCGTGGGCTACCTGTCCGAACCACTCGCGGCCACGACGTACCTGGTCGGCTCACCGAAGCTCAGCGTGCGCCTCTCGGCGCCGGTGGCCGAGAGCAGCCAGGCGACGCCCGCCGGCAAGCTGGTGCTGTTCGCCAAGCTCTACGACATCGCACCCGACGGCACCAAGACGTTGCAGAACCGGCTGATCTCCCCGGTGCGCGTCGGCGACGTCACCAAGCCGGTGCAGGTGACGCTGCCCGCGCAGGTGCAGCGGTTCCCGAAGGGCCACCGGCTGCAGCTGGTGATCGCCGCGAGCGACCTGGCGTACGCCGGCAACCACGTGCCGCAGCCGGTCAGGATCGTGACCAGCAAGGCGAACCCCGGGACGTTGAAGCTGCCGCTCACCGCCCCGCTCCGGTTCTGAGCCGGGCAAGCCAGGCAAAGGCTCAGGCAGCGCCCTGCTTCTCGAACTCGGAGACCCAGCCGGTGATCTCGGTCGTGGTCGCCCCCGGGGTGAAGATCTTGGCCACGCCGAGCTTCTCGAGGGGAGCGATGTCCTCCTCGGGCACGATCCCGCCGCCGAACACGCCGATGTCCGAGGCGTCACGCTCCGCGAGCAGCTCGAGCAGCTTCTTGAACAGGGTCATGTGCGCGCCGGACAGCACGGAGAGCCCGACCAGGTCGGCGTCCTCCTGGATCGCGGTCTCGACGATCTGCTCCGGGGTCTGGTGAAGACCGGTATAGATCACTTCGTGGCCGGCGTCGCGCAGTGCCCGTGCGACCACCTTGGCCCCTCGATCGTGCCCGTCCAGTCCGGGCTTCGCCACCACGATCCTCAACATGCAGGCAGGGTAACCGACCTCGGCGGCACCGTGAGCCTGCTCACAGGCGCGCGACCCCGGTGGAGCCGGTTATGCCCGGTTCGACCCGGAACCGCCCAGCGCAGGTGTCACCTCGATTTCACTCACGGTGACCATTCCGTTACTGTCGCTCGCGGCAACGGGGACGGCTGAATGAGGGACATCTGAGTATGGGGAACCACCGGGCAGACAGGCGCGAGACGCGACCTGTCACCTCGGGAACCCGGGTCCAGGGTGGGCGCCGCAAGGCAGCCACCGCCCCCCGGCACCCCCTGACCGGCCTACCCATGGCTCCCACCGTCGCCGGTGCGCTGGCGCTCGCGGTGGCCGCCACAGGCGCCGCCACCGCCGGTGCCGGCGAGGCGTCGGCCCACGAGGCGTCGGCCGGCACCGCCCACGGGCTCAAGGCCCCCACGTTCGCCGAGTTCGACACCCTCGGCATCGACCGCAGCCTCGACAACAGGCAGCGCGCGATCTCGCGCGACAGCGAGCGCGACGCCCAGCGTGACGCCGCCGACCAGGAGCTGCAGCAGGCCGTCGAGACCCAGGCCGAGGAGCGCAACGCCGCCCTCTCGTCGCTGGCGAAGTCCGCCGAGAAGCAGGCCTCGAAGATCGCCAAGAACCTGTGGGTGCTGCCCGCCAGCGGCTACCACCTGACCGCGCGCTTCGGCATGTCCGGCGGCCTCTGGTCCAGCAACCACACCGGTCTCGACTTCGCAGCCCCCTCCGGCACCCCGATCAGCGCGGTCTCCAACGGCACGATCACCGAGACCGGCTACGCCGGCTCCTACGGCAACCGGACCATCGAGACCCTCGAGGACGGCACCGAGATCTGGTACTGCCACCAGTCGGTGATCGGCGTCCAGACCGGCGACCTGATCCGCGGCGGTCAGCAGATCGGCAACATCGGCTCGACCGGCAACACGACCGGTCCGCACCTGCACCTCGAGGTGCGCCCCGGTGGCGGCGACCCGGTCGACCCCTACAGCGCGCTGGTCTACCACGGCCTCCAGCCCTGACGGTGTTGAGGAGGCGCGCCAGCGCCGTCTCGAAACCCCCGACGGTGGTTGAGGGCTACAGCTTCTCCACCGGCGCGTAGCGCAGCAACAGCCGCTTGACGCCCTCGCTGCCGAAGTCGATCGAGGCGACCGAGTTGTCGCCCATGCCCTCGAGCGCCACCACCGTGCCCAGCCCGAAGCTGTCGTGATTCACCCGGTCGCCCGGGTCGAGGCTGGGGATCGCCCGCGTCGCCTTGGCCTTGATCGCCGCATCGGCCTTGGCGGCCGCGGCGCCGAACCGGCGCTGGACGGTGCTCGGCATCCGCTCGCCGAACCCGTACGACGGGCGCCCCCACGACGTCTGCTCGGCCTGGGTGCGCCGCCAGTCGACCAGGTCGACCGGCAGCTCGTCGACGAACCGGGACGCCGGGTTGTGCGAGGGAGCGCCCCAGGCGGAGCGGACCACGGCACGGGAGACGTAGAGCCGCTCGCGCGCCCGGGTCACCCCGACGTAGGCGAGCCGCCGCTCCTCCTCGAGCTCGGGCTTGTCGCCGAGCGAGCGCAGGTGCGGGAAGACGCCGTCCTCGAGACCGGTCAGGAAGACCACCGGGAACTCCAGGCCCTTCGCGGTGTGCAGCGTCATCAGCGTCACCACGCCCGGCGCCTCCTCCCCCGGCTGGTCGGGGATCTGGTCGGAGTCGGCGACCAGCGCCACCCGCTCCAGGAAGTCGGTCAGGCCGGGCACCGGGGCGGCGTCGCCGACGTCGGCCGGGTCGGCCGACGGCCCGACGACCGGGTCGTCGGAGAACTCACGCGCCACCGCCACCAGCTCGGCGAGGTTCTCCAGCCGGGTCTCGTCCTGCGGGTCGTCGGAGGCCTCCAGCTCGGCCAGGTAGCCGCTGCGGGCCAGTGCCTGCTCCAGGATCACGTCGACCCGCTCGTCGGCCGCCACCATCTGCATGAGCTGCTCGATCATGTCGACGAAGCCCTGGATGTTGGTGCGGGACCGGGTGGCGAGGTCGGGCACGTCGTCGGAGCGCCGCAGCGCCTCCCAGAACGTGATCCGGTCGCGGCTGGACAGCGACTCCACGCACGACTCCGCGCGCTCGCCGATGCCGCGCTTGGGGGTGTTCAGGATCCGCCGCAGCGAGACCTCGTCGTCGGGGTTGGCCAGCACCCGGAGGTAGGCCAAAGCGTCACGCACCTCGCGACGCTCGTAGAACCGCACACCGCCGACCACGCGGTAGGGCATGCCGACGCGGATGAAGATCTCCTCGAACACCCGGGACTGCGCGTTGGTGCGGTAGAACACCGCGACGTCGCCGGCGCGCGCCTTGCCCTCGTCGGTCAGCCGGTCGATCTCCTCGGCCACGAACCGCGCCTCGTCGTGCTCGTCGTCGCCGACGTAGCCGACGATCCGGTCACCGTCGCCCGCCTCGGACCACAGGTTCTTCGGCTTGCGGCCGTCGTTGCGGCTGATCACCGCGTTGGCGGCGCTGAGGATGGTCTGGGTGGAGCGGTAGTTCTGCTCGAGCAGGATCGTGGACGCGTTGGGGAAGTCGATCTCGAAGTCCATGATGTTGCGGATGTTGGCGCCACGGAACGCGTAGATCGACTGGTCGGCGTCACCGACCACCATCAGCTCGGCCGGCGCGACCCGCTCGCCACCAGCGCTCGAGCCCGCTGGGTCCTCCTCCAGGGAGTCGGCACACAGCTCGTGGATCAGGGCGTACTGCGCGTGGTTGGTGTCCTGGTACTCGTCGACCAGGACGTGCCGGAACCGGCGCCGCCAGCTCTCCCGCACCTCGGGGAACGCCCGGAACAGGTGCACGGTCATCATCAGCAGGTCGTCGAAGTCGAGCGCGTTGGCGCCGCGCAGCCGGCGCTGGTACTCGGCGTAGGCCGCGGCGTACGTCTCCTCCTGGTTGTTGCGCGTGTCCTTCGCGGCGTCCTCGTGGTCGAGGAGCTCGTTCTTGGCGTTGGAGATCCAGTGCAGGATCGCCCGCGGCTGGTAGCGCTTCACGTCGAGGTCGAGGTCGCGGCAGACCATCGTCATCAGCCGCTTGGAGTCGGCGGCGTCGTAGATCGTGAAGCTCGACTTGTAGCCGAATTTGTCGATCTCCTTGCGCAGGATGCGCACGCACGCGGAGTGGAACGTGCTGACCCACATGATCTTCGCCCGGCCGCCGACCAGCTCGCCGACCCGCTCGCGCATCTCCGCGGCGGCCTTGTTGGTGAACGTGATCGCCAGGATCGAGCCTGGGTGCGCGTCACGCTCGGAGACCAGCCAGGCGATGCGTCGCGTGAGCACCCGGGTCTTGCCCGACCCGGCGCCCGCGACCACCAGCAACGGGGCCCCCTCGTGCACCACAGCGGCCCGCTGCGGCTCGTTGAGCCCCTCGAGCAGCTCGTCCTTCGTCGGCCGTCGCCGTCGCCGCGGAGCGCCGTCCGCCTCGGTGTCTCCGGCTGGCTCGGCGGGGAGGCCGGGGATCGGGAACTGCTCGCTCATCGTGGTCCAACCCTACGTGCGACCGGGGACAGCCACGTCGCCACGTCGTAGCGCAAAACGGACACGCCTCAGGTGTCCCGGTGGCACCATGTCCGGATGCTGCAGACGGGGGTGGAGCAGGTCTCGCCGGACGACGACGCGCTCCCGCCCCGGCGGTCGAAGCGACGCCGGACGCTGTTCTTCGCCTCCGCCGTCGTCACGGTCGCGGTCTCCGCCGGCCTCCATGGCCGCGGCCCCGACCCGGACGTCGACCTCGGCGGCGTACCCGCCAGACCGACGACGTACAGCGACGGCCACTACGCCTTCATGCAGATGCAACCGGGCGACCCCGCCCTCCCGGTCGGCTACAACCCCTGCCGCACGGTCCAGGTGGAGATCAACTACGCGGACGCGACCCCGGACATCTACGAGCTGACCCAGAGCACCCTGAAGCAGATCAACCGGGCCAGCGGGCTCCACCTCGAGTACGTCGGCGCGAGCGAGCAGAGGCGCGACTCGCAGAGCCTGTCCGGTCGGCTCCTGATCGCCTTCGACGACATCTCGGACGACTCGTCCCTCGTGGACGCAGCGGCCACCGGTGGTAGCCGTTCCTACACGACCACGCCCGACGGCGTGACGAAGTACTACGTCGGCGGAACCGTCACCTTGAACACCGCAGAGTTCAACCACTACAGCCACCGCTCCCAGGCGATCGTCCTCGGGCACGAGCTCGGCCACGCGCTCGGTCTGGCGCACACCACGGGCAACGAGGTGATGACCCCCGGCAACTACGACGCCGTGAGCTGGGGACACGGCGACCTCACCGCGCTGGCCCTGCTCGGCCGGCTGCCCTGCCGCTGAGCGGGTTCGGGGTCGGACCTGGGGTCGACTCGGCTCGGCTTGCGGGGGTGGGCCCGGCTTACGTGGGTGGGCCCGGATAGTCCGTGACGCAAAGCGCCTCGCAACCGCCCTCCGAGGCGCTTTACGTCACGGACTATCTGCCGAACGCGCCAATCGTCACGGACTACCCGACCCCAGAGCCGGAAGACCCCGAAGCGCAGAACGCGCTCTCAGTCGTCGAGCAGGCCGTCCTCGCGCGCCTGCGCGACGATCTGGCGTACGTCGCCCAGCGAGCCGGCATCGGTGTCCAGCAGCTCGTTGCGACGGCTGGCGAAGCTGCCGCCCAGGGTGCGCCGGGCGTCCTCGGCGACGTCCTCGCGGGCCGGGTTGAGGATCGTGAGCTCCTCCTCGGTCAGGTGGTGGTTGACCACCTTCGCGAGCTCCTCGACCAGGTCGTCGAACGCCTCGCCCTCGAGCTCGTCGGACTCCAGCACCGCGAGCAGCGCCTCGTGCCCCTCGGCGTGCTCCTCCTCGCCGTGCTCGGCCTCGTCCTCGTCGATCGCGTCCGTGCGCCGCAGGCTCGGGTAGACCTGCTCCTCCTCCGCGATCGCGTGCGCGACGTGCAGCCGCGCGAAGGCGTGGCGTACGGCGTCGCGGTCGTCGCTGCTGTCCCGCAGCCGCCGCAGCAGGTCCTCGAAGCGGCGGTGGTCCTCGAGGATCAGCTCCACCACGTCGCCGTCGGCCGGTCGTCCCAGGTCGATGTCCATGGGGGGCAATCTATGGTGCGGGACATGGCGCGGTTCACGAAGGCGGAGCTCCAGGACTTCCGGGGCGCGGAGCTGCCGGACCTGATCGGTCCCGGGCTGCGGCTGCTGTTCGTCGGGATCAACCCCGGTCTGTGGACCGCGGCGGTGCAGACCCACTTCGCCTACCCGTCCAACCGGTTCTACCCGGCCCTGGCGCTGGCCGGGATCCTGGAGCGGCCGGTCAGCCCCTCCGACGGGATGACCGACGAGGACCGCGAGTCGTTCGTGACACGCGGTCTGGGGATCACCAACCTGGTCAGCCGGGCCACCGCGCGCGCCGACGAGCTCACGGCGGCGGAGCTCCGCGCAGGCGGGGCGCGGCTGGTGGCGCTGGTCGAGGAGCACCAGCCACGGGTGGTGGCGGTGCTCGGGATCACCGCCTACCGGAGCGCGTTCGGAGTGCGCGGCGCCGTACCGGGGCAGCAGGGTGAGCCGCTCGGCGGTGCCGAGCTGTGGGTGGTGCCGAACCCGTCCGGGCTCAACGCGCACGAGACGATCCCCAGCCTGGCCGAGGCGTACGGCGCCGCCGCCCGGGCCGCCGGCGTGATCCGCTGAGGCCGTGTGACGCGGATCTCGTGGCCGACATCACGCCGTAACCCGGGCACAACCATCGCGACATCTCCGTTGGGCACAGTAAGAATATGAACGATCCAATTCAGAGGAGGAACGCCATGACGACCATGCGCCGACTGTTCAACGCGATCGACAGCTACACGCTGTGGGCGTTCAACGCACAGACCCCGCTGGGGCACCGCGGCTACCGCGCCTGACCCACCAGCAAACGCCGACGGCCGCCCGGGATCACCCGGGCGGCCGTCGTGCGTGCTCTGCTGGGACTCGTCGCTACTGGACGACGCCCAGCGCGTCGACGATGCCGTCGCCGTAGAACCCGTTGAAGTCGAGCGATCCGACGCAACGGGCGGTGTACTCCGGGCCACGGCCTTCCTGGGTGTAGGACTGCACGCCACCCGCGGGACACGCGTGGTTCGTGGCCGAGTCCATCACCAGGTCGGCGACCGCGTTGGGGTCCATCCCGAAGCCGCCCTTGCCCTGCTTGCCGTGCGCGCTGACCGCGAGCGCGGCAACGCCGACGGCGTGCGGGGTGGCCATCGAGGTGCCCTGGTAGAAGGCGAAGTAGCCGCACCTCGCGGTGCCCTTCGCCGGCTTGGCCTGGCACTCCTTCTTGACCCCGTTGGCCTCGCCGGTCGGGGTCACGTTGCCGTTCTCGTCGACCTCACCTGTCTCCTGCACGGACACCAGCGGCACCGTGGAGAGGATCTCGTTCTGCGGGGTGCGGAACGACGGGGTGCCGAAGCCGTCGCGGAACCAGCCACCGGGCGCCGAGACCTCGACCTCGCCGGACTGCGGCTCGGTCGACCAGTTGGAGTAGTCGGACTTCTTGGTCGACGGGCCGAGCGCGGTCACGCCCAGCACGTGCGGGCCCTCGGTCGGCAGGTCGTAGCACGAGTCGTTGTCGATCGTGCGCGGGTGCGGCGCCTCACCGTAGTCCGGGCTGCTGGTGTCGGTGCCCGGGTTGGCCATGTCGGTGTTGCCGTTGCCGGCCGCCGCGAACATGGTGACGCCCTTGCCGTGCGCGTAGTCCAGGGCGCGGGTCATCGAGGCGATGATCACGTCCTGGTCGTTGGCCTGCGTGGGAGTGTCCTCCGGGGCACCACCCACGCAGTTGTAGAGCCACGGGTCGACGTAGAACGACATGTTCACCACGTCGATCCCGGCGTCACCGGAGTAGGTCAGGGCGTCGATCGTCGGACCGGCGAAGAAGTAGCCGCTGTCCTGGCCGGCCCGTACCTCGACGATGTCGACGCTCGGTGCGACACCGCTGACCCCGAAGCCGTTCAGCGACGCCGCGATCGTGCCCGCCACGTGGGTGCCGTGGCCGCCGTCGTCCTCACCGACCGGGTCGACGCAGCTCGCGTGCTCGCACGCACCGTCGATCGCGGGGATGTCCGTGACGAAGTTGCGCGACAGCTTGTAGTCGAAGTTCGGGTGGAGGTCGGGGTGGTCGGCCTGGACACCGGTGTCGATCACGCCGACCCGCACCTTCTTGCTGCCGGTGGTGATCCGGTGGGCCTGGTCGGCCCTGATCATCCGCATGCCCCACAGGTTGGAGTCGAGCGGGTCGGCTCCAGCCTTGGACTTCGCAGCCTTTGTCGTGCCGCCCTTGCCCTTGGCTGCCTTGAGGTGCTCGCGCTCGACCGACTGGGGCTTGCGCACCGGAGCGGACCCGATCGTGCGGTCCGCGGCTACGCCCTTCACGCCGGCAACCTTGCCGTGGGTGCGGAAGGCGCTGTCGCGGCTGGTGACCGTCACCAGCCCGATCGCCCTGTTCACCGAGGTGACCTTCGCGCCCGTCGCCCTGAGGTCGGACACCACCCCTGAGACGGAGGCGCCCTTCTCCAGCAGGACCAGGTAGCTCGTCGGCGTGCCGGAGGTGCCCGCCGCGGTGCTCGTGGCACCGGCCGAACCTGCCGACGTCGCTCCGGCGGGTCCCGCCATCGCAGCCACCACGAGTGCTGTTGCACCCAAGGCAGCGAGTGTTGTCTTCCGCATGGAAATCCTTCCGAGAATGAAGTTGCCGAAAGGTCGAACCTAGGCGAAGTCCCCGATCGGCGACAGGGGGCACGCCCGAACTCCCCTGTGGACAACCGCCCGGATGTCGGTGGCGGGCCTCAGGGTGGAGGCATGGACGAGAGCCCCGTGCGCACCCAGGACGACCTCTGCCGGTTGTGGCAGTCACACCTCGACGACCACCGCGTCGAGGGACGCTCGCTGTGGCTCACGTTCCTCGACGTGGAGGACCGACCGACGCCGTTCCTGGCCCAGGTCGACGGCCTCCCCGAGCAGCCCGAGCCGGTGATGCTGGGCAACCTGATGGAGATCTGCGAGCGGATCGTGACCGACAACCACGGCGGCCGCATCGCGCTGCTGCTGGTGCGACCGGGTCCGCCGCACCACCGTCCCGGCGACCGGGCGTGGGCGGCTGCGATCCTGGCGGCGGCGCGCAGCGCCGGGGTCCCGTGCGCGCCGGTGCACCTGGCCACCGACGACACGGTGCGGATCGTCGCCGCCGACGACCTGCTCCCCGAGACCGGCTGAGCCGGGCTAGCGGGGCCGGCGCTCGATGCGGCGTCGCTCGTGCTTCTCGATCCGGCGCTGCTGCTGCTCGAGGAGCTGCTGCCGGTTGACGGTGACCATGATCAGCCGGACGCCCGTGCCGAGCATCACGAAGATCGGCCACGGGAAGTACGGGTCGAACCCCTTCGGGCCGTACGCCGTCAGCGCCCAGATCGCCCAGCAGACCAGGGTCGGCACCAGGAAGCTGGCGAGCGCACCCTGCCGGATCCGGAGGTAGGCCTGCTCCGCCCGGCGCTGCAACATCGCCGGGGTCGCCGTGACCAGGCCCGCCTGGTCGGAGTCCGGCGTCAGGTCGCGCAGGTGGCCGAGCAGGTCACCGAGCGTCTTCGCCTCCTGCACGGACGACGAGCGCTCGTCGTACTCCTCGCGGTCGAGGCGTCCGTCGGCGTACGCCGCGGAGACGGAGTCGAGGGCCACGTTGCGGTCGGCGTCGGACGCCCGCAGCACGGCGTTCTGCTCCGCACGCGGGTCGTGGCTGAACCGCTCCCACTCCACCGGACGTGCGTCGCTCATGCGTCGATTCTAGGAACAGCGTGCTGGTGCCCCTAGCCCGCTTGTCACGGGTGGGCCCAGGTCAGTCCGAGAACGCCTTGACCAGCGCCTGCTTGAACGCCGGGAGGTCGTCCGGGTTGCGGCTGGTGACCAGGTTGCCGTCAACGACGACCTCCTCGTCCACCCAGGTGGCGCCGGCGTTCTCCAGATCCGTGCGCAGGCTGGGCCACGACGTCATCCGCCGGCCCCGCACCACGCCGGCCTCGATCAGGGTCCAGGACGCGTGGCAGATCGCCGCGACAGGCTTGCCCGCGTCGAAGAAGCCCTTCACGAACTTCACCGCGTCGTCGTTGGCGCGCAGGGCGTCGGGGTTGGCCACCCCACCGGGGAGCACCAGCCCGTCGTAGTCGTCGGAGCTGCTCGCGTCGAAGGTGGCGTCCACGTCGAAGGTGTCCGCCTTGTCGAGGTGGTCGAACGCCTGCACGGTGCCGGACTCGATCGAGACCAGCTTGGGGGTCCCGGCCGCCTCCTCGACGGCGAGCCACGGCTCGGTCAGCTCGATCTCCTCGATGCCCTCCCCTGCGACAGCGAAGGCAATGGTCTTTCCGTGGAGCCTGCTGCTCATGGTTTCGTTCCCTTCGTCTCCTCCTGACTACCAGTCGCGGACGGCTGGTCTGCACCACCTTGAGGGTGGGATCAGCGCGAAAGCCGCTCCAGGGTGAGCAGGGTCTGCTTCGCCTCCCGCCCTCCGCGGTAGGCGCCGGCGGTGCCGTCGGAGCGCACGACGCGGTGGCAGGGCACCACGACCGGCACCGGGTTGGTGGCACAGGCGGTGCCGACGGCGCGTACGGCGCGCGGACTGCCGGCTGCTGCGGCGACGACGGCGTAGCTCTCGGTCGCGCCGTAGCCGATCTCCCGCAGGTGCTCGAGCACCTCCAGCCGGAAGCCGTGCGCCAGCCGCAGGTCGAGGGCCAGGTCGAAGCCGGTCCGACTGCCGGCGAAGTACTCGTCGAGCTCGCGGGCGGCGAGGTCGAGCCGGCGCGGGGCACGCAGGATGCGCGGGCTGACCTGTCGGGCGAGCAGCTCGAGGACGGCGTCGTGGCCCTCGCTGGCGAAGGCAACCCGCACCAGACCGCGGTCGGTCGCGGCCAGCAGCAGGCTGCCGATCGGGCTGTCCACGGTGCGGTAGCCGACGTCGAGCAGGTGCTCGTCCTCGGCGAGCACGGCCAGCCGGTCGTGCAGCGCGGCCATCGACTCGTCGGTGGTCTCGAGGGGGTCGAAGATCGTGTTCATCGGGTGTTCTCCAGTCGCTCACGCAGGTGCTTGATGCCGTCGGCGCTGGCGCGCCGCGCGGCCGCGTCGGTGCCGCCGAGCACGTCGGCGACCTCGCGGTGGCTGAGCCCGCCCAGGTGGTGGTAGGCGACGGCCAGCCGTTGCTTCTCGGGCAGCTCCTTCAGCGCGGCGTAGAGCGGCTCGTGCTCGGTCGGGTCGGCGTCGCGCCGCCCTCGGTCGGGCACCTCGTCGGTCGGGATCGCGTGCCGCTGCTGCGCCCGTCGTACGTCGATCGCCTTGCGGTGCGCGATCGTGACCAGCCACGCCTCGACGTTCGCGCCGTCGTCGAGGTCGGGATAGGCCCTCATCGCCGCCAGGAACGTCTCCGCCCAGGCGTCGTCCGCGTCGGCCGGACCGAGCACGGCGCGACACACCCGGAGCACGGTGGGTCCGTGCCGGATGACGACCTGGTCGAAGGGCAGCACGTGGGGTAGACGCTCCGGAGTCGGCGGACGTGAGGTCAGCGTTGGGCTTCGTCGGTGCGGATCCGGCGGATCACCGCGCGCATGTCGAGACCGTGGTCGTTGCGCCACTCCTCCAGCAGGGCCCGGTCGCGGGCTCGCGCCTCGTCGGTCGCACCGTGCCGGTCGTGGTGCCAGACCAGCACGTCCTCCGCGTAGGCGATGTAGGCGATCGGCCGGGCCTCGCGGATCGCGTCGAGCGCGTCGAACGGGTCCCAGCCCAGCCGCAGCAGGATCGCGAACGCCGCGGACGGCCCTCGGTTGACGCCCATGTGGCAGTGCACGAGCAACCGCGCGTCGGGGTCGTCGAGGGCGTCGACGGCCCAGTCGGTGAGCTCCTCGAACCACGCCCCGGGCACCCGCTGCCCCGCGTCGTCGATGCCGTCGTGCCGGTAGCTCACCTCCGGCGCGAGCTCCGCGAGCAGGGCGGTGTCGTCCCACTCGAGGCGTACGTCGAGCACGTGGGTGAGCCCGAGCTCGAGCAGCTCCGCAACCTGCTCGGCCGCCCGCTCGCGGTCGAACGTGTCGAAGTCACCGCCGACCAGGAGCTGGTCGGTCACGACGTGCGCGTTGGCGAAGACCGGCTGTTCGCTCATGTGGTCATCTTCGCCAGCCGCGACGCGAGCAGCTCGATCCGGTCGTCGTTGCCGGGCAGGTCGACGTACTGCTCGCGGTACAGGGCAAGGAGGTCGTCGTCGAGACGGCGTACGGCTCCGGCCGGGTACTTGTAGGCCATCCGCATGGTGATCGCGTCGCTGTCGACGTCGCGGAGCGCAGCCGCGAGCTGGTCGGGCGAGGTGATGCCGAGCTCGTGCAGGAGCCCGGACATCCACACGTAGTGGTCGGTCTTCGACCAGCCGGCGTCGGCGTAGCGGCCGACGAGGTACGTCGCCAGGTCGCGGGCGCCGATCCGCAGGTCGGTCTCCGGCGCGGTCGCGGTGCTGACCGCCATCTCGACCTGGAGTCGGTCGCGGATCGTCGAGAACTCCCGGTCGGCGAGCTCGAGCAGCCCCGCGGCGAGCGTGAGCCGGCGGTCGAGGTCGGGCGCGTGCGCGTCAGGGATCGTGCCCTTGTAGCGGATGTCGTGCTCGAACTCCGCCCACGCGTGCTGGAGCACCGTGCGGATCTGCACCTCGAACTGCTGGTCCCGCAGCGGTTCGAGCGCGCCCTCGACGGCGTCCGGGTCGAGCATCAGGTCGAGGTGTCTGCTGGCGTAGCCGAACCGGCCCTTGCTCGCGGTCTCCTGTCCCTTGTCGCGATCGGCGAGCACCTGGAACTGACTGCCGAGCACGTCGACCGCGGCGACGACGTCGCTCTGCAGGTAGGTGACGATGCGGACCCCGACCTGGTCGGCCATCTGCTCGAGCGGGTCGGTGTAGCGGGCCTCGTCCCCCACCCGGTCGACGGCCTTGCCTGCGAACGACGCGACCGACTTCGCCCGGCCGCTGATGCTCAGGTAGTTGATGCCCGCGTCGTCGAGGATGCCGGTGACCAGGGCGACCGCCGTCGCGCTGGCCCGCTCGAGCGCCGGCAGCCGGGCGGCGTACGCGCTCACTGCCTTGTCGTGCGCCGCCTCTGCGCGGCTCGGACGTGGCGCCGGGTTGAGGTCGTCGGGCAGCGTGGGCGTGACGATGTAGCCCTGCGTGAGGTCGCCGTACGTCGTCGTGTGCTCGGGCTCGCGGACGGCGTAGAGCGCGACGTAGGCGCAGACGACGGCGTCGACCTGGTCCTCGACCTTGCGCAGTTCGCTCTTGCGCGCGGCCCCGCGCACCTGGGTCACCAGGTCGGCCCAGGCCGGGCCGGCGAGGTGCAGCGGCGTGGGTGCGTCGCGCAGGCCCTCGAGCAGGGTCATCAGCCGCTGGAGTGCGGAGCGGAGCTCGTCGAAGGTGCGGCCGCGCTTGTCCTTGTACTTGAGCGTGCGTCCGAGCCGGAACAGCGCCACGATCGCAGCGTGCGGGTAGACCTCGATCGCCCGCTTGCCGCTCGTGGACGCCGGGTCCATCTCGAGCCCGAGGGTCTCGGCGAGCCGGCCGCCGCGCGGTCCGTCGCGGAACTCGGCCTTGCCGGTGTTCGTCGGGTGGGCGCCCGCCTCGAAGGCACGGAAGTCCTTGTTGAGGTCGGCCTCGGCGGGCCGGTTGCCGGTGGCGTTGGTGACCACGAGCGGCGCGTCGATCGCGACCAGGCACGCTCCTCCGACGTACGGCGCCAGCGCGGCGATGATCGTGTCGTCGGTCGTCGCGGCCGAGACGTGCACGAGGCGCCCGTCGTCGTCGAGCACCGCGAGGCCGGTGGGCCGTCGTACGCCCCAGGCCAGGTCGACTCCCACGAAGTGCATGGGTCGACTCTTGCAGAAGCCGCTCCCGGTGCGGTCAGCCGAGCAGGCGCGCGAGTCTGGCAGCCGGGCTCGCCGGGTCCGCCCGCAGCGCCCGGCGTCCACCACGCCGCGGAGGCCGGCTGCCCGGGACCACGGAGGCCGCCCGGAACTCAACCAGCACGTGGTCGACGCCGGGACATCCGCCGTGCGGCAGGTTGGGCGTGCAGAAGACCGTCCACTCGTCGCTCGGCAGCGCCGCCAGGGCCTGCGCCGCCCGGTCCTCACCGGTCACGCGCACAGTCTCCGCGTCCACGACCCGGACCATGGCAAATTCCATACTTCGGGCGGGCCACACGCCGCGTCATATCGCGCTCTCTTGCCTGTCGTCACGACCGGGCAATACCGTGGCCACCATGGGCCTGCTCCCGACCGCGCACGTGGACACGTTCTGCCGTGACCACCTGCCCGCCGCGGAGCAGTGGCCCGACCTGCTGTTCACGCTGCCGGAGCTCGACTATCCCGACCGGCTCAACTGCGCGACGGCGCTGCTCGACGACGTGATCGCGCGGCACGGCGCCGACCGGCCCTGCCTGCACTCCCCCGACGACGACACCTGGTCCTACGCAGACCTGCTGGCGCGCGCCGACGGGGTGGCCCATGTGCTGGTCGACGACCTCGGGATCGTGCCCGGCAACCGGGTGCTGCTGCGCGGCCCGAACAACCCGTGGCTCGCCGCCTGCTGGTTCGGTGTTCTCAAGGCCGGTGGCGTCGTGGTGGCGACGATGCCGCTGCTCCGGGCCGGCGAGCTCGCGACCATCCACGAGATCGCGTCACTCGACGCGGCGCTCGTCGACCACCGCTTCCTCGACGCAGCAGCAGGGATCGGCGTGCCGACGATCGCGTACGGCGGTGACGGGCCGGCGGACCTGACCCGCCGGATCGCGACCAAGCCGACCACGTTCGACGACGTGGCCACGTCCTGCGACGACGTGGCTCTGCTCGCGTTCACCTCCGGCACCACGGGTCGGCCGAAGGCGACGATGCACCTGCACCGCGACGTGATCGCGGTCTGCGACACCTTCTCGCGGCACGTGCTCGAGCCGACGCCGGACGACGTGTTCACCGGCACGCCGCCCTTGGCGTTCACGTTCGGGCTCGGCGCGGTGCTGCTCTTCCCGCTGCACGCCGGCGCCTCGACGCTGCTGGTGGAGAAGGCCACCCCGGCCGAGCTGGCCTCGTTGATCACCGAGCACGGGGTGACGATCTGCTCCACGGCACCGACCGCGTACAAGGCGATCCTGGCTGCCGGCCCCTCGCTGCCGACCCTTCGCCAGGCCGTGTCCGCGGGCGAGCACCTGCCCGCAGCGACGTGGCAGGCATGGCTCGACGCGACCGGGATCGCGATCATCGACGGCATCGGGTCGACCGAGATGCTACACATCTTCATCGGGTCGAGCGGAGCCGAGATCCGGCCCGGCTCCACCGGTCGGGCGGTCCCCGGCTACATGGCCTGCGTCCTCGACGATGACGGCAACGAGGTGCCCGACGGACAACCGGGACGGCTGGCGGTGAAGGGACCGACCGGGTGCCGCTACCTGTCCGACGCTCGGCAGCACAGCTACGTGCAGCGCGGCTGGAACATCACCGGCGACACGTTCACGCGCGATGCCGAGGGCTACTTCTGGTACCAGGCCCGCAGCGACGACATGATCATCAGCTCCGGCTACAACATCGCCGCACCCGAGGTCGAGGAGGCACTGCTCGGTCATCCCGCTGTCAGCGAGTGCGCCGTCGTCGGCGCACCCGACGAGGCGCGCGGGATGCGCGTGAAGGCCTACGTGGTCCTCGTTGAAGGACCGGAATCCCCTTCTGTGCAAGAGCTCCAGGACTTCGTGAAGGCTGCGATCGCGCCGTACAAGTACCCCCGTGAGATCGAGTTCGTCGCTGCGTTGCCCCGCACCGCGACCGGCAAGCTCCAGCGCTTCCGGCTCCGCCCGTGAGCGAGGTCGCCCCGCGGCGGCTGATCCTGTCGCTCTACGGGCTCTACGCGCGCCCGGAGGGCAACTGGCTCTCGGTGGCCACGCTGGTCACGCTGATGGAGGACCTCGGTGTCGACTCCGCCGCGGTCCGGTCGTCGGTCTCGCGGCTGAAGAAGCGTGGCGTGCTGGAGGCGGACAGGCGCGACGGTGCGGCCGGCTACGCGCTCTCCGACGACGCGCTCGCCGTGCTCCGCGCGGGGGACGACCGGATCTGGTCACGGCCGCGGGCGACCCCCGCGGACGGCTGGCTGGTGGTGGTGTTCTCGGTGCCCGAGGCCGAGCGCGAGAAGCGTCACGCGCTCCGGTCGATGCTGACCCGGCTGGGCTTCGGCACCGCGGCGCCGGGCGTCTGGGTCGCGCCCGGCACGTCGTACGACGAGACGCTGGCGGTGCTCGAGCGGCACGGACTGGCGGCGTACACGGAGTTCTTCCGCGGCGACCACCTCGGCGTCGGCGACCTCAGCACGCGGATGGCGGAGTGGTGGGACCTGGCGGCGCTGACCGACCTCTACGACGAGTTCGACGACACCTACCGGCCGCTGCTCGGGCTGCGCAAGCCGTCACCCCTCGACGCGTTCACGGCCTACGTGCCGATGCTGACCGCGTGGCGCCGGATGCCGTACCTCGACCCCGGGCTCCCGCTCGCGCACCTTCCGCACGACTGGGCCGGCGTCACCGCCGAGTCGCTGTTCGCGACCCTGGACCGGCGGCTGTGCGTCCGCGCCGCGGAGCACGCGGGTTCGCTCGTGCACGGCTGAGCGGCACCGTCACCAGAGACCGGACTCGTCCGCCCACGAGGTGGTCGGCGGCACCGTCGGCGCGTCCTCGGTCTGGGCGTGGCTGGCGGCCACCGCGAGCGAGTCGACCAGGTCGTTCATCGGGTCACCGGAGTGCCCCTTCACCCAGCGGAAGGTGATGTCACCCCGCGCCAGCACCAGGTCGACGAACGGCTCCCACAGGTCGCGGTTGGCGACCGGCCGCTTCTGGGAGTTGAGCCAGCCGCGTGCCTTCCAGCCCTTCCACCACCGGTTGTGGAAGCAGTTCACGACGTACGTCGAGTCGCTGACCACCACCAGCGGACCGTCCAGCGTCCGCACCGCCTCGAGCGCGGCCCGGATCTCCATCCGCTGGTTCGTCGTCGCCGGGTCCGGGCCCGCCGCCTGTGGTCCGTGCGGCACCGCCCAGGCCCAGCCGCCCGGTCCGGGGTTCCCGCGGCAGGCCCCGTCCGTGTACACCTCGCGCATCGGGACAGCCTAGGTTGTGACTGCCGGGCGATCAGTCCGGCACGCCCTCGAAGCCCATGTCGACCAGCACCTTCGCGATGACCTTGTTGCCCTTGTCCGACGGGTGGGTGTAGTCGTCCGCCAGGTTGTCACCTGAAGCCGTCAGGCCGTCGCTGCCGTTGATCGCGTGGTAGATGTCCGCGCAGCCGAAGCCCTCGGCCTCGGCGGTCGAGCACAGCATCGTGTTCCAGGCGTCGAAGACCAGCTTCGTCCTGCCGAAGACGCGCTTCGGCACACCGGCGAAGCCGATCCAGTCGTTGTAGCGGTTGACGGTCCGCAGCAGGGTCTTCTTCCCCGGGCGCAGGCCGGCCAGGTGGTGGAACAGCTCGACGTACTCCTTCCGGTGCTGCACAACGGAGCGGTTCGAGCACGCCCGGTCGATGCGCCCCCACTCGGGCATCTCGTTGGCGTCGAGCGCACCACCGCACGGCGCGTCTTCGTTGAGCACCGTCGTGTTGTGCGCGATCCCGACCACGAGCACGTCGGCCTTCTTGAGCTCGGGGTCGAGTGAGTCCATCTCCGCGAGAAGCTGTGGGAGCGTGAGCCCGTTGTGCTCCGAGTAGTTGTTGACCGTGACCTTCCGGCCTGTCGCGGCCCCGAGCGCGGTCGCGTAGCGATCGACGAACCCGGTGCACCCCGGGCAGTCCTCGGGGCTGTTGTAGGGGATCGAGTCCCCGATCACAGTCAGGTTCAGCGCCTTGGGCTTGGCGGCAGAGGTCGAGCCTCCTGAACCACAGCCGCTGACCACCAGGAGAAGGGCAACGGCGGTGACGAGCGAGAACAACCAGCGAGGGCGGAGGACCACGGCCATCACCTCCCTGCGAAGGGCGGTCCTTCTTGCGAGTTTCCTCCCAGGCCCGGTGGGCGTCTACCCGATAACGGCGAAACCCTGCACCTCGACCAGCGCCTCGGCGTCCCAGAGCCGCTGGATCCCGATGCCGGCCATCGCCGGGTAGTCCGCGCCGACCAGGCGCTTCCAGACCGCGCCGATCTCCCGCGCCTGCTCGCGGTAGTCGTCCATGTCGACGATGTAGACCGTCATCGACGCCAGGTCGCTGGGCTCGCCACCGGCCTCGCGCAGCGCAGTCAGCAGGTTGGACAGCGCCTGCTCGAACTGGGCGACCAGGCCGCCCTCGACGATCCGGCCCTCGGCGTCCATGCCGGTCTGGCCGGCCAGGAACACGGTGGTTCCGGTGGCGACCGTGGCGTGCGAGAAGCCGGAAGGCTTGGCCAGCGAGTGCGGGTTGATCCGCTTCACGACTGGACCGCTCCCCCGTCGACGTTGAGGCCCTGCCCGTTGATCGCGCCGTTGTCGACGCAGAGCATCACCACCGACGCGCACTCCTCGGGCGTGACCAGGCGGCCGATCGGCTGCTGCCGCGCGAGGATCTGGCGTGCCTCGTCCTCCGACCTGCCGGTGCGGCCGGCGATCGCGGCGACCGAGCCGTCGGTCATCGGGGTGTCGACGTAGCCGGGGCACACCGCGTTGATCGTGACGCCGCTGCGGGCGACCTCCATCGCGCCCGAGCGGACCAGGCCGATCACGCCGTGCTTGCTGGCGGAGTACGCCGCGATCCGGGCCGCGCCGTGCTTGCCGGCGATCGAGGCGACGACCACGATCCGGCCCCACCCGGCTCCGGTCATGCCCGGCAGAGCGCGGCGGATGGTGCGGAACGGCGCGGTCAGGTTGAGGTCGAGCATCCGCTGCCACTCCTCGTCGGAGGTCTCCGCGAGCGGCGAGCTGGCGCCGGTGCCGGCGTTGACGACCAGGATCTCGACCGGTCCCCAGGTCCGCTCGACCTGCGTGAACGCGGCGTCGAGGGCGGCCGGGTCGGTGACGTCGGTGGGTACGACGAGCGTCTCGCCGGGCAGGTCCTTCGCAAGCGCGTCGAGGTCGTCCTGCGAGCGGGCGAGCAGGGCGACCCGGTGGCCCGCCTCGGAGAGCGCCCGGGCGCAGGCTGCGCCGATGCCCTTGCCGGCGCCGGTGACGAGAGCCGTCTTCATCGACCGGTCCATTCCGGCGGCCGCTTCTCGTTGAACGCCGCATGGAACTCGGCGTGGTCGTGCGTGGTCATCAGCAACGCCTGGGTCATCGCGTCCAGCTCCATCGCGGAGCCGATCGGCATGTCCAGCTCGCGGGTGATCAGGGACTTCGTCTGCGCGAACGCCAACGTCGGCCCGTCGGCGAGGCGTCGCGCCAGCTTGTCGACGGCGTCGTCGAGCGCGTCCTCCTCGACCAGCTGGCTGACCAGTCCGTAGCGGTCAGCCGTCTCGGCGTCGATGGTGTCGCCCAGCATCAGCAGCTCGGTGGCGCGACCGGCACCGACCATGCGGGGCAGCAGGTACGCCGCGCCCATGTCGCCGCCGGACAGCCCGACCTTGGTGAACAGGAACGCGAACTTCGCGCGCGTCGTACACACGCGGAAGTCGGAGGCCAGTGCGATCACCGAGCCGGCGCCGGCCGCGATCCCCTGGATGCCGGTGATGATCGGCACCGGGCACTCGCGCATCGCGCGGATCACCTCGCCGGTCATCCGGGTGAACCCGATCAGGTCCTTGGGGTCCATCTTGATCAGCTCGCCGATGATCTCGTTGACGTCGCCGCCGCCGCAGAAGCCCCTGCCCTCGCCCCGGATCACGAGCACCTTCGTGTCCTCGCGGTGCGGCAGCTCGTGGAGCAGGTCGCGCAGGTCGGCGTAGCTCTCGAAGGTGAGCGGGTTCATCTTCTCGGGCCGGTCGAGCGTCACCGTGGCCACGCCGTCGGCGACCTCGAAGCGGAAGTGCTGCCAGTCCTCCGTGAGCGGGACGCTGCCGCGGTAGCGGGTCACTCGTGGGCCTCCTGCCGTGCGCGGACCAGGCCGCGACCGATGATCGTGCGCTGCACCTCGGAGGCGCCCTCGTAGATCCGCGGCGCCCGCACCTCACGATAGAGCCGCTCGAGCAGGTGTCCGCGTTGCAGACCACGCGCGCCGTGGAGCTGGACCGCCTGGTCGACGACCCACTGCGCGGACTCGGTCGCGAACAGCTTCGCCATCGCCGCGCTGCTGGTGATCTCGGCGCGTGCCGCGCCGGAGTCGTACGACGAGGCCGCGGCGCGCACCAGCAGCCGGGACGCCTGCACCTTCGTCGCCATCTCGGCCAGCACGTGCTCGACGGACTGCTGGTGCACCAACGTGTCGCCGTACACCTCGCGCGTCATCGCCCAGTCCAGCGCTGCGTCGAGCGCCGCCTGCGCCATGCCGACCGCGAACGCGCCGACGCTGGGCCGGAACCGGTCGAGGGTGCGCATCGCGACCGAGAAGCCTCCGTCCACCTCACCGAGCACGTCCTGCCGCTCGACCCGCACCCCGTCGAACGTGAGCCGCCCGATCGCGTGCGGAACGACCATGTCGAGTGCCTCACCGGAGAGTCCGGGGCTGTCGCCGGCGACCGCGAAGCCGGTCACGCCCTTGGCCCGCGCATCGGGCGTCGTACGTGCGAAGACGGAGTAGACGTCGGCCTCCGGAGCGTTGGAGATCCAGAGCTTCTCGCCGGTGATCCGCCAACCGTCGTCGTCGGGTTCTGCCTGCAGGGACAGGGCTGCCGCATCGGAGCCCGCGTCAGACTCGCTCAGCGCGAAGGCCGCGACGACGTCACCGGACGCGACGCCGGGCAGCCACCGCTGCTTCGTCGTCTCGTTGCCGTGCAGCACGATCGGTGAGCTGCCCAGGCCCTGCAGGGCGAGGGCGGTCTCCGCCTCGGTGCTGACCGTCGCGAGCGTCTCGCGCAGCAGGCACAGCTGGTTCGCGGTGCCGTCGATCACGTCCTTCAGGAGGCCGTGGTCACCGAGTGCCTTGACCAGCGGTCGGTTGACGGCGTGGTGCACCGGCTCGATCGGGAGGAGGTGCTGGACCGCGACGTCGCGCACGCGGGCGACGTACTCATCATCGGCACTCACCTCGCGAACGTATTGCGCCTTGACAACGCTCGTCAAGAACGCACTACAGTCGATCGCGTGCGCATCGCGGTGATCGGAGGCGGGCCGGGCGGCCTGTACTTCAGTGCGCTCGCCCAGCAGCTGGCAGAGCAGCTCGGCGACGGCGCGCACGAGATCACGGTCTGGGAGCGCAACGCGGCCGACGACACGTTCGGCTTCGGCGTCGTGTTCAGCGACGAGACCCTGGGCGGGATCGAGCATGCCGACCCGGCGGTCTACGCGCAGATGGAGCGCGAGTTCGCGGTCTGGGACGACATCGACGTGCACTTCAAGGGCGAGGTGGTGACCAGCGGCGGTCACGGGTTCGCCGCCATGTCGCGGCGCCGGCTGCTGGAGATCCTGCAGGCACGGTGCGCGGCGCTCGACGTGGACGTGCGCTTCCGGACCGAAGCACCGGACGTGGCCGAGCTCGCGGCGTCGTACGACCTGGTGATCGCCGCCGACGGTCTCAACTCCGCGGTGCGCACGCGCTTCGCGGACACCTTCCGGCCGACGCTCGACGTGCGCGACTGCCGCTACATGTGGCTCGGCACGGACAAGGTCTTCGAGGCGTTCAAGTTCTACGTCGCTCAGACGCCGTACGGGGTGATGCAGATCCACGGCTACCCGTTCGATGCGACCGGCAGCACCTTCATCGTCGAGATGACGTCGGCGGTCTGGGAGGCGGCCGGCTTCGCGGCGAACGCCGATCGAGAGTGGGCGCCGGGCGAGTCGGACCACAAGTCGATCGACCAGATCCGCGAGCTGTTCGCCGACGTGCTCGACGGGCACGAGGTGCTCGCCAACAACTCGCGCTGGATCAGCTTCACCACGATCCGCAACGAGCACTGGGTGCACGACAACGTGGTGCTGCTCGGCGACTCGGCGCACACCGCGCACTTCTCTATCGGCTCCGGCACCAAGCTGGCGATGGAGGACGCGCTCACCCTCGCCGCCTGCCTCCACGAGGAGGCCTCGGTCCCGACCGCACTCGCGGCGTACGAGGAGGAGCGGAAGGCCGTCGTGCTCTCCACGCAGCGGGCGGCGCAGGCCAGCCTGGAGTGGTTCGAGAACCTCGCGCAGTACGTCGACCAGGAGCCGCTCCAGTTCGGCTTCAACATCATGACCAGGAGCCGGCGGGTCACCTACGACAACCTGCGGGTGCGCGACCCGGAGTTCGTGTCGCGCTGCGAGAAGTGGTTCTCCACCTCGACGGTCGAGCCCGTCGAGACCAACCCGGCGGTCGAGCCCGTCGAGACCAACCCGACGGTCGAGCCCGTCGAGACCAACCCGACGGTCGAGCCCGTCGAGACCAACCCGACGGTCGAGCCCGTCGAGACCAACCCGACGGTCGAGCCCGTCGAGACCAACCCGACGGTCGAGCCCGTCGAGACCAACCCGACGGTCGAGCCCGTCGAGACCAACCCGACGGTCGAGCCCGTCGAGACCAACCCGACGGTCGAGCCTGTCGAGACCAACCCGACGGTCGAGCCTGTCGAGACCAACCCGACGGTCGAGCCCGTCGAGACCAACCCGACGGTCGAGCCTGTCGAGACCCCTCCGATGTTCCAGCCCTTCACCCTGGGCGGCCTGACGCTGCCGAACCGGATCGTGGTCTCCCCGATGGACATGTACGTCGCGGAGGACGGCCTGGTCGGCGACTTCCACCTCGTGCACCTCGGCGGCAAGGCGCTCGGCGGTGCCGGGCTGGTGATGACCGAGATGGTGTGCGTCTCCCCCACCGGCCGGATCACCCCTGGCTGTGCAGGGATCTGGGATGACGAGCAGCAGGCAGCGTGGGCGCGCGTCGTCGACTTCGTGCACGCGTCGTCGCCGGCGAAGCTCGGCCTGCAGCTCGGCCACTCCGGCGCCAAGGGCTCGACGAAGCTGATGTGGGAGGGCATCGACGAGCCGCTCCCCGACGGCAGCTGGGACGTCGTCGCCGCGTCACCGGTGTCGTACAACCCCGCCGTCAACCAGGTGCCGCACGAGCTGACGCACGAGGAGCTGGACGAGATCCGCGAACAGTTCGTGGACTGCGCACGGCGTGGTGCCGCGGCCGGCTTCGACCTGCTGGAGCTGCACTGCGCGCACGGCTACCTGCTGTCGGGCTTCCTGTCGCCGGTGACGAACAAGCGCACTGACGAGTACGGCGGTGAGGTCGAGGGGCGCCTCCGCTGGCCGCTCGAGGTGTTCACCGCGATGCGCGAGGCGTCTGGCCGGACGACAGGCCGATGACGGTGCGCATCTCCGCGACCGACTGGGTCTCCGACGGCCAGACCCTCGACGACTCGGTGCGCGTTGCGCAGGCCTTCGCCGCGGCCGGCGCCGCTGCGATCGACGTGTCCACCGGGCAGGTCACCTCGGCGGAGCGCCCGGCGTTCGGCCGGTCCTACCAGACGCCCTACGCCGACGCGATCCGCAACCGCACCGACGTGCCCACGATCGCGGTCGGCGTGATCTCGTCGTACGACGACGTGAACTCGATCCTGATGGCCGGCCGCGCCGATCTCTGCGCACTCGGTCGGGTGCACCTCTACGACCCGTCGTGGACCCTGCATGCCGCGCTCGACCAGGACTACGAAGGCCCTGCCGTCACCTGGCCGCTTCCGTGGCAGGCCGGCAAGCGCAAGCCGCAGACCGGTCGCTCTGACGGCCCGAAGCCTCGGCTCCAGCTGATCCGCGAGGGCGCCACCGGCACCCGGCACCGTCGCTGGCGCCCGAACGGCTAGGAGCCGGGGAGACGGAAGCGACAACGTGGGCCGGCAGCGGCGGCGAGGCGCGCATCGAGCGTGAGGAGCGGTGCATCCAGCTCCTCGGCCAACGCGACGTACCAGGCGTCGTACGGGGATACGTTGTTCCGCAGCTCCCAGGCGCGTTCCGCGAACAGCGCGAAGGGAAACAGGGCGATGTCGATGTCCGAGAGCTCAGCCAGTGCGAGCGCGGCGACTTCCGCACCGATCCTGTCGGCGGCGACCGATCGACGAAGGGCGCTGCAGACCTCCACTGGCAGCAGGTGCGGCGCTGACGGACTCTCGCTGGCGAGCGCGGCCCGTGCCCAGTCACCAGCCGTACCGCCGTCTACCAGGGCGGCGACCATCGACGACGCATCGACGACGAGCGTCACCGACGGTCCGCGTGGACGGAGTCGAGGATCTCCCCCGCGGACAGGTGCGTGCCCGAGCGTCGCACCCGGGACCGGATGCGCTCCCACACCTCGTCCTGGTCCGGTCGATCCGCCAGCTCCATCAGGTGGAGCCGCAGGTACTCCTGCATCGAGCGTCCCGACCTGGCGGCGCGGGCGGCCAGCTCGGCGCGGGTCTCGTCAGGAACGTCGCGGATCGTGATGGAAGCCATGCATGCATTCTGCTGCTTCAGATGGCGGTTCGCAATCACTCGCAGGCTCAGGCCGCCGAGCTGTCTCCGGAGAGCAGCGCCAGCTCCAGGCATCGGCGCCGGAACGGTTGCGGAAGTCCCGCTCCCAGCCCGCGCCAGCCAGCGCGGTTGGCTTCGCCGGCCGCCGAGCGCCGCAGGAGCGCGAGCACAGCGGGATCGAGGAGCACTCGCATCAGGCACGGCGCAAGGTGGGCGGCAACCTCCGGCACGGCGGCAACCTCATCGAGAACCAGCTTGCACAGGCGGAGTCCCGCCTCTGCCGTGCGCGTCTCCGTCTCGGCACCGAGCCCGCTCGGAGGTCCACCGGGCATGTCGCAGACCAGCGACGACTGTTGCTGCATGGTCGCCCCCGCAGGCAAGTCCCCGGCGGCGGCCGCTGCCGTCAGCGGGCCGAGCCAGTTGCCGCCACCAGACGCGGCACAGGCCACCTGCCGGGCCGTGTGAGCGTCCACCACCAGCGGGCGGCACGCGAACAGGAGCCCGGGACTGGTGCCGCTCGGCACCAGCCTTCCGAGCACGCACGTGCCTGCGTCCAGGGACCACGTGGCACCGAGGTTGAGCAGGTCGAAGATCTCCCCGCTGGCCAGATCGGTGACCTGGATCGTGTCGTCGACCACGTCACGCAACGCATAGCCACTCACGCAGGCCGTGGCCCAGTGCTCCATCGAGGGTGCACGAGCAAGGAGACCGGAGCCAGCGCTCTCGTCGACGAACGACGTGAGCCCACCGAGATCGTGCAGGGCCACCTGGGCGGCGACCCAGTCCCACGCGACGACCGCACGGGTGAAGTCGACCACCTCCATCCCCAGCGGGCGCTCGAGGTCGGTGCCGACGTACAGGCGCTCGATCGCGGTGAACATCGCCTCGTCAACCCGCGGGTCGCCGCGCCGGATCAACCAGCGATGGGCTTGCTGCTCGATCCACCGACACGTGACCCACTCCGGCGCCTCGGCACCGAGCCACACGAGCTCACGCAAGGTGTCGGCGTGTCGGCTCTCGGAGTACGGCGTGCCCTCGAGCAACCGCAAGGCTGTCTCGACGTCACCCCGACTCTCGGCGCGTTCGGCGTCAGCAAGCGCCGCCCAGTCGTGCTCGCTGAAGCTGTCGACAAGGCGCCGGACTCGCTCTCCGGCGCCAGCCAGGGCGGTCGCCGTGGAACGCGACCGACGAGCACGCTGCTGCCGGGCATGCTTGCGCGCCGCGGACGATCTGTTGCGTGGACGTCGGCTTCTCGAGGTCGGCATGGATAGACCTTCGGCAACGCCTGCGGCCTGGCACCAGCCCCACGACTGGATCTGTGGACAACCGGCGCGCACCGACCGCCTGTGGATGACGAGTCGCCCCATCGCCGCTCGCAGCCGCGTAAGCCGCCGGTAATCGAATTGGACTGTTCAGTCCATCCGAACGCCACCACGATGGACCCAACGGTCCAGTCGGGTCGTCGCACCACCCCAACACCCTCGGCGCCGCTCGGGACCGCCCATCCCCCAAGGAGCAACCATGCGCACCTCCCGCACCCTCGGACTCGCCGCCGCGGCCGTCGCCGGCATCGGCACCTTCGCGTTCGCCCCCACCGCCCAGGCCACGGACCACCGCTCCGGGACAGGCGCCGTCTACGTGCTCGGCAACCAGGTCTCCGGCAATGCCGTCATCGCCTACGACCGCGCGGCCGACGGCCGGCTCACCCCGGCTGGCAGCTTCGCGACCGGGGGCACCGGCACCGGCACGGGCCTCGGCTCGCAGAACGCGATCGTGACGGACGACGACGGCGAGCACGTCTACGCCGTCAACGCCGGCTCGGACTCGATCAGCTCCTTCGAGGTGACCCGCAGCGGTCTCCGGCTCGAGTCGACCGTGCCGTCCGGTGGCGACCAGCCGATCAGCGTGAGCGTGCGCGGCAACCGGTTGTACGCGCTCAACACCGGCGGCAGCGGCAACGTCTCCGGCTTCACGGTGCACGACGGCCGGCTCGCTCCCCTCCGCGGCTCCACCCGCCCGCTCAGCGGCGACGCGGCGAACGCGGCCCAGGTCGCGATCTCGCCGGACGGCCGATCGCTGGTGGTGACCGAGAAGGCGACGCAGCTGATCGACGTCTACCGCCTCGACGGGGACGGCCGGTCCACCCGTCAGACCGCCGCGCACTCCGAGGGCTCGACACCGTTCGGCTTCGACTTCACGCCCGACGGCGAGCTGGCGGTCTCGGAGGCCGGACCCAGCGCTGCCTCGTCGTACGACGTCCGCGGCAGCGGGCTGCGCACCCGGAGCGCGTCGGTCGGCAACACCCAGGCCGCCGCGTGCTGGCTGGTCGTCACCGATGACGGACGCTTCGCCTACACGGGCAACGGGGGCGGCTCGCAGTCGATCAGCGGCTACCGCGTCGGCGACCACGCCTCACTGAGCCTGCTCAACGGCCGCTCCGGCTCAGCGGCCGCGGGCGTCAGTGACATCGCGCTCACCGACGGCAGCGGCTTCATCTACGCCCGGCTCGGCGACGGGACCGTCGGCGGCTACCGGGTGAACCACGACGGCTCGCTCACCGCGCTGCCGGTGGCCGGCGGGCTGCCGGCCGGCGCCGTGGGAGTCGCGGCCGACTGATCCCTCCGACACATCGGTGCCGCGCCTGTCTCCTCGGGCGCGGCATCGGTGCGTTCAGGTGTGCTCGGCCAGAGCCTCGACGGCGGCGATCGCGTGGTCCAGGGAGACCTCGAGCGGCCGCAGGTCCTGGGTCGCCTGCGCCAGCAGCAGTCCGCCCTGGACGGCGGCCAGCAGGCCGACGGCGAGATCGTCGGGATCGGCCGACGCCGACAGCGCGCCGACGGAGCGCATCCGCTCCAGGCCACGGGCGAGCTCGTGCCGCCAGGCTCCGAGCGCGCCCATCGCCACGTCGCGAGCGTCCCGGTCGGTGTCCGCGACCTCGCTGGACAGGCTGCCGATCGGGCAGCCACCGTACGTCGCCGCCTGGCCGTTCATGGCGACCACGCGGTCACGCCACGCGCGCAGCCCGGCCATCGTCGAGAACTCCCCCAGGTAGGGCTGCTGGCCTGCGAGCACCTCGCGCTGCTGGTGCGCGATCACCGCGCAGACGAGCGCGGACTTGTCGGCGAAGTAGTGGTACAGCTGCGACTTGCTGGTCGCCGTCGCCGCCCGTACGTCGTCCATCGAGGTGCCGGCGACGCCCCGCTGGTACATCAGCAGCGCGGCCCCCGCCACGATCCGCTCGCGGGTCGCACGCCCCCGGGCGGTGGCGGGCCCGGGCTCGGTCACGTCAGCGGTCATGGTCGGCAATCTACCGGCTGACTGGACTGCCTGGTCCAAGATGTTCCAGCCGCTACGCGACAGGCGCCAGGATCCACCGACCGCCCAGCAGCAGCGCGCCGACGTCGACGACCAGGAAGAAGCCGACCCAGACCAGTCCGGGCAGCCGGGTCAGCCGCGCGAGCATGTCGGCGTCGGAGGTGCGTCCGCCGCCCCGGCGACGGTGGTGCTGGAGCTCGAGCACGGTCTTCGGTGCGGCGAGCAGCAGGAACCAGGTGCCGGCGTACGCGACCAGCGACTGCACGGTCCCGCTCGCCCACCAGGACACCGTGAAGACGAGCGCACCGGCGACCAGCACGGCGTACAGCCCGTAGAAGTTGCGGATCTGCAGCAGCAGGAGCGCGAGCAGCAGGACGGACACCCAGAGCAGGCCGAGCGCGTGACCGCGGTTCAGCAGGTACGACGCCCCCAGCCCGACCAGCGCCGGCCCGACGTACCCGGCGGCGTACATCACCACCACGCCGAGCCCGGTCGCGCGGCCCTTGGAGACGGTCAGTCCGGAGCCGTCGGCGTGCAGCCGGATCCCGCCGAGCCGCCGCCCGCTCAGCATCGCCGCGACGCCGTGCGCGCCCTCGTGGGCGATCGTCACCACGTGCCGTGCGATGCGCCAGGTGGCGGGGAACATGACCACCGTGGCGGCCAGCAGGCCCGTCAGCCAGATTGCCGCGGTTTCCGGCGCCGGCTGATTGCCGACCACGTCGGACCACACCTGCCGCAGTCCGTCGCCCACCTCGTCACCGTAGAGGGAGCCGCAAGCCGCCACTCGACGAGCCCGGCGGTTGACCTTTCGACGGATCACGACAGGGTGGATGCATGGACGAGGACACGTGGTTCAGTGACGAGGACGACGAGGAGTTGCTTGCGGCCTGGGCCGAGACGGACCTCCTGGCCGCGGGTCTGCTCCGCACGATGTGTGCAGACCTGCTCGAGGAGCCACCACCGCTGATCGAGCTTGCCGAAGAAGCAGCCGCGCTGCGCCGTGGGGTCGACGCCTCGCAGTGGAACGTCCAGTACTTCGACGTGGCGTGTGGTTGGCGAGGCGCCCCTCCGGCGGACGACGAGCAGGCGTGGCTGCAAGCGCTCGCCTCCACCATCTCGCCGTCCGAGGATCCCGGCACCCCGGCCGAGGAGCAGGCCGCGGTCTTCTCGTTGCAGCATGCCGACTGGCTCGGCGCTGTCGTCGGACTGGTACGCCGCGGAGTCGGCGCCGAGTTCGACGCCGAGCTGTGGTCCACGGACATCACCGCCCTGCCGGAGATCGAGGACGAGACAGACGCCCCGGACGACGCAGACTCCTTCGTGATCCCGGTCGAGGTCCTGGCGCCGCTGTGGCAGGCACTCGGCGTCCTTGACGAGGGGCGACGCCTGACGCCGCTCGGGAGGTGGGGTTTGCCGCGGGCACTGCTGTCGACCTGGTCGGGTGACGGCAACCGGCCTGACCCGCTGGACGAGGAGCACACTGCCCTCGCTCTCGACATTCTGGCCGAAGGTCCGACCACGCTGGACGACCTGCGCGCCGGGCTCGCCAAGCGAGGAGTGTTCGCCGACGTCGACAAGATCCACCGGTCGTTGATCTGGCGTCCTGAGGTCTACCCGCTCGAGGACGGACGACTCGTGCCGTTCCTGTCCCTGATCGATGGTGCGGTGCTCACCCACCGGGTCAGTGCCGAGGAGATCGAGTCAGCGGTTCTCGACCCCAGCCCTGACCTGGCGCCCTTCGACCACCTGGCCATGGATGAGGTCTCACTCCGAGGAGTCGGCCAGGTGCAGAGCAGGCACGCCGGTCAGGGCGGTGCGGACTCCCTCGCCGGCCTGCACGGACCTCCGGGTTGGCTCGACTTTCTGGTGCCGGGCGACACGATCGGTCTTCGCTTCGTCGATGGCGAGCTGGTCTGGGAGCCGACGCCGACGGTCGACGACGCCGCAGCACAAGCGTTGATCCAGGCGACAGCCCGCCGCGAAGCTCAGCAGGCCGACCTCGAGGAGCGCGAGTTCCCGGGCGTCCCGATCACCGAGATCGTCCTCCTGTGCCTGATCGAGCGGCCCGGACTGTTCGACCTGCCGCTCCCGCCCCTGTCGGAGGTGCTGGCCGGCTCGGGCCTCGAGGTCGACGGCGCCGACGTGGGTGTCCCGGGCACCTCGTGGCACGGCGAACCGACCTGGCTCAGCGTCGACCAACGGGTGACCTACCGCGTGTGGAGAGACGCGCTTGCCGCGCACAGCGACGGCGCGGTGCCACAGGCCGCGGAGCTGGCCGAGCTGGCGGAAGGACTGCAGGGCGTCGTGGGTGACCTCGCGGCGTTGGACCTCGGCCTCGATCCCGACCGCGAGCCGCTCGTGGAGGCGATGCAGGAGGCGACGAAGGGGCGGGCGCGCGCCGTACCGCTCTATCTGCGAGCGCGGGCCGCAGAGGGCCGCTCTGACGTCCTGGCCATGAGCAGACTGCTCGAGGAGTGCCTCTCTGCTGACCCGGAAGCCGTCAACGCGGCAGGAGACCTGGCGGAGCTGCGTGCCGTCGCGGGCAACGCGCCCGAGGCCCAGCGGTTGTTCACCCTCGCGGGGCTCGACCGAGACTCGATGGAGGTCAAGGCGCTCCGACCGTTCCTCTCACCACCCGTGGCCGAGACGGGGCGGAACCGGCCCTGTCCCTGTGGGTCGGGCCGCAAGTACAAGGTGTGCCACGGACGCACTGCGCTCCACCCCTTGGCCGATCGGGCCAACTGGTTGATGGTCAAGGTGGTCGGCTATCTGCAGCGCGGACGCAACCGCGACCTGCTGCTGGACTGGGCCGAGCTCATGTCGGGGGCGGACCGCTCCGACGCGGAGACCGTGTCCCGCGCGATGGGTGACCAGACGACGTGGGACTTCGCGCTCTTCGACGGTGGGATCCTCCAGGATTTCCTGGCCTTCTACCGCCCGCTGCTTCCGCCCGACGAAGCACGGCTCGCGGAGAGCTGGCTGGTCAACAGCCGACGCCGCCTGCTCGAGGTCACCGAGGTGGCGCCGATGCGCGGCGTCACCTGTCGCGACCTGATGACCGGCGAGGGTCTGGAGCTGCGGGACCGCACGTTGACCCGCTCCGTGCGACCCAAGGACCTGCTGCTCGGACGCCCGCTCGACTACGGGGACGGCGTGCAACGGCTCTGGAACGACCCGCTCGGGATCCCTCGCTGGTTGCGCCCGAGACTGCTGGAACTGCTCCGGTCCGATCCCGAGCCCGAACAGGTCGCGGCGTTCTTCGCGCCCGCCACTCAGGCGCCGGTCCTGCAGACGACCGAGGGCGATGAGCTGGTGATGTGCACCGCGCGGTACGAGGTGGCTGACCTCGACGCCGCGTGGCAGGCCCTGAGCCATGAGCTGGACGGCGACGGCGACGACGAGACCCTCCATCAGCTGATCGAGGCGCCGGGCGGCGGTGCGCTGGTGCAGGGCACCGTACGACGGCTCCGGGACCGGCTGGTCGTGGAGACGAAGTCACTGGAGCGGCTGCGTCGGCTCCAGGAGCTCGTGCTCGATGCCGTGCCCCTCGCCCGCCTCGTTGACGAGTCGACGCGCCCAGCGGGGGACCTGCTCGACGACACCATCCCGGCTCACTCGCTGCAGGACGCCGCGCCCCCGCTTGCGGCCGACGACATCGCCGCGATCGTCAGGCAGCACGAGGACCGTTGGCTCAGCGACCGGATCCCGGCTCTCGGCGGCCTCACCCCACGCCAGGCGGCGGCCGATCCCGCTGCCCGGGACGAGCTGATCGCCCTGCTGGATGACTTCGAGTGGCAGGACCGGCAGGCACCTCAGCCGTTCTCGATGGATCTGGACCGGCTCAGGACCGAGCTGGGCCTGAGCTGATCACTCACGGGCTCACGGAGCGACGACAAAGCCCAACCCGGCAAGCCGGATGCGTAGCTTCTCGTCAGCGGTGATCAGCTTCTCGCCGAGCCGCTCGGCGAGGGCGACGTAGACCATGTCGTAGATCGGGTGCTCGTCGTGTCGTCGGGAGAGGTCCCAGGCTCGGTCGAGGTCTCCGGGCTCGTCGCGCAGGGTGATCGGCAGGCTCCGCAGCAGACCGAAGGCAACGTCGGCAGCGGCGCCGTCCCACCGCCCACGCCGTACGCCGGTCAGCAGCGCGTTGCCCACCTCCTCCATCAGGAGCCCCGGAGCCATCAGCCGGGCACCCTCGGCCGCGAGCACGTTCAGGAGCTGGCGCGCCGGCGCCCTCGCGTCGACGTCGGGAGCGACCCAGTCGACGACGACACTCGCGTCAACGACCGGCATCACGAGCCGCGCGGTCGTCGAGCACCAGGTCGGAGGCGGTCTTGGCGCCGCGACGTGTGGTCGGCAGCTCCGCCGCCCACTCCGCCAGCGAGCCTGCCCTGGGCGGCCGATCGTCTGAGGATGCCACCAGGTCAGGGCGCGGCACGAGCAGCTTGTTGCCGTTCTTGGTCGCCGCCAACCTGCCGGACCAGACCCAGCGGCGGATGGTCTCCGGCGTACGGCCGGCGAGTCGGGCGGCCTCCCTGACGTCCACCATCTCTACGCCATCGATCATGATCATGTAGACATACTACTACACTACAACAACAAGTCGGCTCGCATCAGAGAGGACTGGTCCGAAAATCGGGACAGAACACCTAATTCGGATGTCCAATGGGTCCGTGTTCACCCGACGCACCGTTCCCGTCCTCGTCCCGATCGCCGTGATGCTGCTCTGCGCGGCGTTGGTGGTCAGCTACTGGCTCGAGGGGTACCTGCTCGGACTGATCCACGGCGTCGTGGCCGCGGCCATCGTGGGGTTGGCCGCGTCCCGACTCGTGGGGAGCACGGAGGAGAAGAACACCACCGACCTGCTGCGCACGGCGAAGCAGGAGCGCCAGATCTGGGGCTGGGTCGACGACGTCGAGCTGCACGGCGCCGAGGTCGACCACCTGGTGGTCACGCGTGAGGGCGGCGTGGTCGCGATCGAGTCGCGGTGGAGCTCCGAGGAGCTGACGCCGGAGCTGCTCGCGGCTGACGCGCAGCACGCGCTGCTGGCCTGCCGACGGGCCTCTCTGATGCTGCACTCGCACGAGCTTGCGCCCGCCGTACGTCCGCTGCTCGTGTACTGGGGCAGCATCCAGGCCGACGTGAAGAAGCTGACCGTCCGCAACCTCGAGGGTGTCGAGTTCCTGGCCGGCCGCGAGCTCCGCGCGTGGCTGCGCAAGCAGAACGGCCGTCCGGTGTCCCACGCCGAGGCCCGCCACGTGCTCAAGGAGCTGAGGACGGCGAAGGGCCGTACGCGTCCCGCGGTCAGCACGAGTGCCGTCCAGGAGTCGTCACTGGCTTGACAATACGTTAGTCACGACTAACGTATTGAGGGATGGACGCCCTCACCGCCGCCGCCGAACCGAACCGGCGACGCATCCTGCAGCTGCTGGCCACGGACCCTCGGACCGTGAGCGACGTCGCCGCGGAGTTCCCGGTGACCCGGTCGGCGATCTCGCAGCACCTGCTGGTGCTCGCCGAGGCCGGGCTCGTGGAGGCGACGAAGGCCGGCCGGCAACGGATCTACCGGGTCCTTCCCTCCGGGCTGCAGCGGTTGCAGGCCGAGATCGACAGGTTCTGGACGAGCGAGCTCGACGTGCTCGTCGCGGACGCGCACCGAACAAGGAGAAAGCCATGACCTACACCAAGACCGTCGCCCTTCCCGTCTCGCCGGACGAGGCGTTCACGCTGCTCACCGAACCCGAGCGGCTCCGCCGCTGGCAGGCCGTGTCCGCGGTCGTCGACCTGCGCGCCGGCGGCGAGTTCCGGTGGACGGTCACGCCCGGTCACGTCGGCGGCGGCACCTTCCGCGAGGTCGAGCCCGGCAGACGGATCGTCTTCGGCTGGGGCTGGGAGAACGACGAGGACCTCCCGTACGACGCCTCGACGGTGACCGTCACGGTCGAACCGGCACCCGAGGGCAGCCTGGTGACACTGGTCCACGAAGGCCTCAACGAGCTCCAGGAGAAGAGCCACGCCGAGGGCTGGGACCACTACCTCGAGCGCCTCGAGCGCCAGGCCGCCACCGGCGACGCGGGCCTCGACGAGTGGTCCTCGCGACCGCAGGAGCTCGACCCGTTCATCGCCGCCGAAGCGGTTCTCGCCGCGGTGCAGCCCGTGCTGCGTGGTCTGACCGAGGAGGACAAGCCGAAGCCGACCCCGTGCACCGAGATGAACTGCCACCAGGTCGCCGTCCACCTGATGCAGTCCCTCGTCGACCTCGGCACCATGGCCGGCGTCACGGTCACCGCTCCCGACGAGATCGGCGGCTCGCTGGAGAACAAGGTCTCCACGATGACGACCGAGGCGATCGCCGCCTGGCGGACCGTCGATCTCACCGGCTCGGTCGTCGGCCGCAGTGGCGCCGAGCTGCCGGCGCCGTACGCCGCGGGGCTGCTGCCCGTCGAGCTCCTGCTGCACTGCTGGGACCTCGCCCAGGGCAGCGGCCAGGCGCTGGTCGTGTCCGACGACGTCGTCGAGTACCTGCGCGGCCTCACCGAGCCGCTGATGCCGGCTGGCCGCGAGCGTGGTGCGTTCGGTCCGGAGGTCGAGCCGGCGGACGGTGCGGGCGCGCTGGACAGCTTCGCGGCGTACGCCGGCAGGACACCGGTCACGCACTGACTCTGACGGTCAGTCGAGTCCGAGCTGGCGCGAGACCCCAGGCCCGCCGATCTCGCGCACGACGTCCGGGTCACCGACCACGATCAGCTGGTCGGTGGCGCGGGACATCCCGACGTAGAGCTTCTCGCGCGACCGCTCCTTGACCTCGGTGTCGTTGACGCAGAGCACGACGGCCGGGCGCTCGAGGCCCTTGCAGCCGAGGACGTGGCCGTAGAAGACCTCCTCGTCGTCCCAGAACGTCTGCCAGTAGCCGGCCTGGCCGAGCCGCTCGGTTTCGCTGAGCTGCACGTGGTGGCGCCTGCCGGTGGTCAGCAGGGCGACGTTGCCGGGGAACCAGCCGATGTCGAGCAGCAGGTCGACCGCCCGGTCGGCTACGTCCTCCGGGGCGCCGTCCGCTGGGATGAAGTCGACGTTGACGCCGTCGCCGCCGCGCGGGCTCATCCGGGCCGGCCCGAGCGAACCGAACGCCTCGTAGATCTGCCGGGTGTTGCGCAGGTTGTGGTCGAGCACCAGCGGGACCAGCGGCATCGGCGGCTGCCCGAAGCGGGCGAAGATGCGCTGGTTCTCGTCGGAGTAGACGTAGAGCCCGCCGACCTCCTCGTCGCGCATCGCCTTGACCAGCGGGGTCCACCACGAGTCGGCGAAGTCCTGGGCCTCGTCGACGATGAACGCGTCGAACCGTTGCCCGTCCGGCAGGTCGTCCGCGAGCTCGGCCATCCGGGCCGGCAGCTGGTGCTCCCAGAAGTCGCTGTTCTCCCGGTCGCCGTCGGGTGCACCCCAGCGGCGGCCGAGCTCCGCGTAGGTGCCGACGAACGCCGGCTGGTGCCGCCGCGGCCAGGTGGCGACCTGACGCTTGAGGAACTCCCCCAGCCCGATCGAGTAGCAGAGCAGCGCCACCCGCTGGCTCGGCCGGCCGCCGTGTCCGGCGCTCAGCTGCCGCGCCTGTGCCAGCGCGAGCACGGTCTTGCCGCTCCCGGCGCCACCACGGACCTCGACCCGGTTGATCAGCCGGGTCACCTTCAGGAGCGTTGCCTGCTCCATCGTCAGCCGATCGGCCGTGGCCTGACGGTCGCTGGCCTCGGCGTTGCGGTCGGCGTGGGTGAACCCCCGCCCCCGCAGGATCTCGCTGATCAGCTCGACCTCGTCGTACGACGGTGCGGGCTTGCCCTGCTGGCCCGCTCGGGCGTTCTCGAGGACCCGCTCGAGGAGAGCCTCCATGTCGGACCGGCCGTGCACCGCCCAGCGCGGACAGTCCGGGGCGGCGAAGTCGTCGGGGAAGTCGGAGTACGGCGCGACCACGCCGTGGGCCCACGCAGCGTGGTTGCGCGACCAGCGGGGGTCGGCCGCCACGTAGTCACGGACGGCGTACTTGGTGGTCCGCGCCTGATCGACCGGGTCGATCCGTTTCGTCTTCCCGCGCGACTGCTGCCACCAGCCGGTCTCGTCGCACCAGATCGCGGCTCCCTTGACCTCGAGCACGATCACCCCGACCTCGGGGAGCAGCACGATCAGGTCGGCCTCGTGGTCCTTGTGCTCGTCGGTGATCCGCAGGCCGGCGATCAGGATCGCCTCGTCGGGCAGCGTGTCGCGGAGCCGCTCCCAGACCTCCTGCTCCGAGCCGGTGGTGAAGGTCGGCTCCTCCGGCCGCAGCTGCGCGGTCACTGCTCCGCCAGCTCCATCGCGTCGCGCTCGACCACGACTCGAAGCGCCTTGCGCAGCAGGGCGACCAGGTCTTTGCGACCGCTACGTCGCTGCCGGGTGATCTGGTCCAGGATCGCCGTCTGGTCGAGGTGGAAGATGTGAGCAGCCAGAGCGGGGCTGACCGAACCCGGCTCCTCGTCCTCCAGGTGGCGCAGCGTCCGGATCGAGTCGTGCCCCTTGCGGTCACTGACCTCCGGCTCGACCGGGGCCTCCCCCAGGAACGTGTGCCCGCCGATCCGCTCGATCAGGTCGTGTGCCGTCAGGTCGACCTGCGCGCACATCGTGCGCACTGAACGGCGCAGCGCCTCGGGCTGGAACGGGTCGCCACGGAGGCGGTAGCGCATGATCACCCGGTCGCCCTGCAGCGCGTAGGTCGGACCCGGCGAGTCGCGGTTGAGGATGTTGAGCTCGAACAACGCCGCTCGCTGGTCGGCGACGTCGACCACCAGGTGGCTGAACAGCTCGACGACCGGCTGATCTGTGCGCACCCGCACGTAGACCACGCACTCGTCGACCACGATCGGCACGTCGCCGTCGTCGTCCTTGTCCGGCACCTGCCGGAGCACGTCGGCGAGCGTCGCGTCCACGACCTCGACGAGCTCGTCGGGCCCGGACGGGAAGACGATGGCCTCGTCCGCGAGCGAGCGCTCCGGCCGCGGCTCGGGACCCCACAAGCTCACGAACGACGGGTGTACGACGCCGAGCACCTCACGCAGGACGCGCACGGTGGTGACGGCGAGCCACTCACGGTCGTCGGTCTCGAACCGCCGGATGTCGTCGTCCTCGTCGTACTCGAACCCGATGTCGTCCAACGCCTCCACGACCTCGAGCTCGCGCGTCGGCCCTCAGGAACTCGCAGCGGTACAGGTCGCCGTACCTGGACAGCACGACGTCCGGGCAGGCCATCTCGTCGCACTCGTAGCCGGGCGTCGGGACCACGAAGAGGTACGCCGCGCCGAAGAGCGCCGTCACCCGCTCGGCCAGCTCGTCCCGGAACCCCCGCCAATCCTCGGCGATCCCCTCGTCCCACGTGCCGTCAACGTCGCTCATCGACCACTCCCCCGTGTCCTCGACCCGAGAGACGAATCTACGGGAGACCACCGACACTGCCGACGGGAGCGGAGGCGAGAGAAAGCCAACTTTGCGTGTCGCTCTCCGCCCGATTTCGTGCGGACAGGCGTTTTGGGCTCGGATGACTGGCATGGTTCGCCCCGTGGAACTCGGACTCTATGAATCAGTGGTGAGCAATCGCCTGCATCAGGCGTTGGCGGCGCTCGACCAACTCGACGTGATCACTCGCCAGGTCGACCCGGCAGATCAGCCCGCGGTGCTCGCGCGCTACGTCCATGGCCTTGTGGAGGCCGCACTCAGCCTCTCCAAGAGCACCGACGAGCGGCTTGAGATCGTCAATGCCGTCATCATCGGGCTTGGTGATGCAAACGCCCAGGTCGTCGCACCCGCCAGCCAACTCTTCAGCGTGACGCAGTTTCCTGCCCCTGGGATTTCAGCGCCGGTGACGCGCAGACCGAGCACTCCCCTGTCCGATGCCGCACTCTTGACCAACACCCGAGGGGAACCGAGTCTCGGCGCCGAACTGCGAGCCGAGCTCGAGTCCGCGGACGAAGTTGACCTGCTCTGTGCGTTCGTCAAGTGGTATGGCCTTCGACTCCTGGAACCCGAACTTGCGATGGTTCGTGACCGGAAGATCCCCTTCCGCGTCATCACGACCACGTACATGGGGGCGACGGAGCGGCAAGCTCTAGATCGACTCATTCGTGAGTTCGGCGCCGAGGTCAAGATCCAATACGACAATCAGCGCACAAGGTTGCACGCGAAGGCATGGATGTTTCGCCGGCGCACCGGTTTCGACACGGCGTACGTCGGTTCCTCCAACCTGTCGCGGGCCGCGCTACTCGACGGCGTCGAATGGAATGTGCGGTTGTCGGAGATTGCCACCGCACCCCTTCTGGAGAAGTTCAAAGGGACGTTCGACAGCTACTGGAACGACATCAGTTTCGAGTCCTACGACCCTGACCGCGACCGGGACCGGCTCGACGACGCGCTTGCCGAGGCATCCGGGCGAACGACGCACGACCGCGTCACGATCTCTCTTTCGGGACTCCAGGTGCGCCCCTATCCGTACCAGCAGGAAATGCTGGAGGCGATCGCGGCAGAACGCACAGTGCATGACCGTCATCGCAATCTCGTCGTCGCCGCAACGGGCACGGGAAAGACCGTGTTGGCGGCCCTCGACTACCGGGGCCTGTGTGATGTCGAAACGCAGCGCTATCCCAGGCTGCTCTTCGTGGCTCATCGCAAGGAGATTCTCGAACAATCACTGCGCACTTACCGCGAGGTGCTCGCGGACGCCAGTTTCGGCGAGCTGTACGTTGGCGGTGCTCGACCCGAGCGCTGGCAGCACGTCTTCGCGAGCGTCCAATCCTTGCATGCGTACGGCGTCAGCAATATCGACGCTCAAGCGTTCGACGTCGTCGTCATCGATGAGTTTCACCATGCCGAAGCCCCGACCTACCGAGCGATCCTCGATCGCCTACGACCTCAGGAGCTTTTGGGCCTGACTGCGACTCCTGAGCGAGCAGACGGGGCGGATGTGCGCAACTTCTTCGGCGGCCGAACTGCGGTCGAACTAAGGCTGTGGGATGCGCTCGGAGCCGACCTTCTTTGTCCGTTCCACTATTTCGCGGTCGCGGATGGAACTGACTTGCGGAGTATCACCTGGAGTCGAGGTCGGTACGACGAAGCCGAACTATCGAACGTCTACACCGGCAACAACCGACGCGCCGAGATCGTGATCTCCGAGGTGGCCGACAAGATCCTCGACCTCACGTCGATGCGAGCACTCGGATTCTGTGTCAGCGTCGCGCATGCCGAGTTCATGGCTCACTCCTTCAACGAGGCAGGCATCAAAGCGCGTGCGTTGAGCGGCAACTCCCTCTCGGCGGAACGTGACCAAGTTCTTCAGGATCTGCGAGCGCGTCGCGTGAACGTGGTCTTCTCGGTGGATCTCTTCAATGAGGGTCTCGACGTTCCCGAGGTAGACACGGTGCTCTTCCTGCGCCCCACCGAAAGCGCAACGGTGTTCCTCCAGCAGCTCGGACGCGGGCTCCGGCGGACCGCGGAGAAGCCAGTGCTGACCGTTCTCGACTTCGTGGGCTACCACCGAAAGGAGTTTCGATTTGATCTCAAGCTCCGTGCCCTGACCGGGCAAACCCGGCGCGGCCTCGTACGCGATATCGAACGAGGCTTCCCGTTCTTGCCGTCCGGGTGCCAGATCGTGATGGACAAGCAGGCGCAGGCGATCGTCCTGGAGAACATCAAGGATCAGATCGCCAATCGCTGGCAACAGATCGTCGCTGAACTCCGCGCCTATGGCGACCAGGATCTAGGCACGTTTCTCGAGGAATCCGGCATCGAGCTCTCCGACATTCTGCGTCGCGGTAGCCACTCCTGGACCCGCCTGCGCCGCGATGCGGGGCTCGAGACGCGAGAGGGATCCTCGATCGAGGCCAAGCTCCTGAAGCGCATCCGGGCCTTCGCTCATGTCGACGACGACAATCGCGCGACCGGATACGCCCAACTCCTTGCCGACGATGCAGGCGCATACAACGAACTCTCACCAGCTGAACAACGCCTTGCTCGGATGCTCTTCTTCTCCGTGTGGCCCGACGGAGGAGGACACGAGTCGTACGGCGCAGGAATGGCTGCACTGCGCCGGGAACGGGCTACTCGCGACGAACTCAAGTCCGTCGTCGAACTGTCCTTCGATGCGGCACGTCATCAAACTGTCTCTTTAGCGCCGCCCCTCAGCGACGTGCCGCTTCGCGTCCACGCCCGCTATCAGCGTGAAGAAATTCTGAGCGCTCTCGACTATGCCAGCCTGGATCGCAAGCCGACCAGTGTCATGCAGGGGGTCGCCTTCTCGCAGTCGCGCAACGCCGACATCTTCTTCATCACCTTGCGGAAGTCTGAGGCGGACTTCTCACCCACGACGATGTATCGGGACTATCCGATCAGTCCCAAGCTCTTCCACTGGGAGTCGCAGTCCACGACATCGGTCGACTCGCCTACCGGCCAGCGATATCTCACCGGGACGAGCAGCGTCCTGCTCTTCGTGCGCGAGGAAGACAAGGATGAGTTTGGCACCTCGCCGTACCTGTTCCTCGGGCCTGCGACCTATGTCAACCACTCCGGCGAGCGACCAATTGCCTTGACGTGGCGGCTTGATCACCCGATGCCGACAGACTTCTTCAACGCCGCAAAGATTGCAGCGGGCTAGTAATCGTGGCCGGGAGGCCAAGAACGAAGCTGAGGGTCCGGCGGCCTACGCCACCGGACCCTCAGCCATACGTTGGACTCAGCTGCAGCCGCTGGTGCTCCCGCAGCCCTCGCACACGTAGCAGCTGCCGGCGGGGCGCATCTTGGTCCCGCAGGTCATGCAGAGCGGGGAGTCGACGGCGGTGCCGGTGAGCTTCTCGAACAGCTCGGCGGAGGTGTGGGCCTCCTGGGGGGCGGGCTTGGCGGCGGCGACCTCGGGTGAGGTCTCGACAAGCTCGACCGCCGAGGCAGAAGGCTCGACCGCCGAGGCAGAAGGCTCGACCGCCGATCGGCGGAGGGCTCCTCACCCACCGAAGACGGCTCGGAGAGGTCGCCGATCAGCTGGTCGGCGGTGCCCATGTCCTCGACGGGCGGCTCGTAGGAGCCGGTCTCGAGGTGGCGCTGGCGCTCCTCGGCGGAGTAGATGCCGAGGGCGGAGCGGTCCTCGAAGGACAGGTAGTCCAGGGCCAGGCGGCGCCAGACGTAGTCCATCAGGGACTGGGCCATCCGGACGTCGGGGTCGTCGGTGAGGCCGGCGGGCTCGAAGCGCAGGTTGGTGAACTTCGAGACGTAGGTCTCCAGCGGGACGCCGTACTGCATGCCGATCGACACCGCGATCGAGAAGGCGTCCATCACGCCGGCCAGGGTCGAGCCCTGCTTGCCGAGCTTGAGGAACACCTCGCCGAGCGAGCCGTCGTCGTGGGCGCCGGAGGTCATGTAGCCCTCGGCACCGCCCACGGTGAACGACGTGGTGCGCGCGGTGCGGCTCTTGGGGAGGCGCTTGCGGGTCGGCCGGTAGACGACCTTCTCGATGAGGTCTCGACCGGCTCGACTGGCGAGCGATGTGGCGGAGCACCGGATCCAGCGTCGACCGCCTTGTCGGCGCCCTTCGCCTTCGCGTCGGCCAGCGGCTGGCCCACCTTGCAGTTGTCGCGGTAGACGGCCGTCGCCTTGAGGCCGAGCTTCCAGGACTGCAGGTAGATGTCCTCGATCTCCTCGACCGTGGCGGTCTCGGGCAGGTTGACCGTCTTGGAGATGGCGCCGGAGAGGAACGGCTGGGTCGCCGCCATCATCCGCACGTGGCCCATCGGCTTGAGCGAACGGGCGCCCATCGCGGTGTCGAAGACCTCGTAGTGCTCCAGCTTGAGGCCGGGGGCGTCGATCACGTGGCCGTGCTCGGCGATGTACTCGACGATCGCCTCGATCTGCTCGGCCTGGTAGCCCATCTTCTGCAGCGCCCGCGGGATCGTCTGGTTGACGATCTGCATCGAGCCGCCGCCGACGAGCTTCTTGAACTTGACCAGCGAGAAGTCCGGCTCGATGCCGGTCGTGTCGCAGTCCATCATGAAGCCGATCGTGCCGGTCGGCGCGAGCACCGAGGCCTGCGCGTTGCGGTAGCCGTGCTTCTCACCGAGCTTGACCACCTCGTCCCACGCCTTGGTGGCCAGCTTGTGGACACCGGCGTCGTGGACGCCGACGGTGCGGACCACGTCGTTGGCGGCCTGGTGCTTGCGCATCACGCGCTTGTGGGCGTCGGCGTTGCGGGCGTAGCCGGCGTACGGGCCGACGACGGAGGCCAGCTCCGCACTCCTCTTGTACGACGTGCCCGTCATCAGCGACGTGATCGCGGCCGCCATCGTGCGACCGCCCTCGGAGTCGTAGCCGAGGCCCATCGCCATCAGCAGCGCACCGAGGTTGGCGTAGCCGATGCCGAGCTGGCGGTAGTCGCGCGTCGTGTCACCGATCGGCTCGGTCGGGAAGTCCGCGAAGCAGATCGAGATGTCCATCGCGGTGATGATCACCTCGACGGCCTTGGCGAACAGGGCCCCGTCGAAGGTGTCGTCGTCCTTGAGGAACTTCATCAGGTTCAGCGAGGCGAGGTTGCACGAGGAGTTGTCCAGCGACATGTACTCCGAGCACGGGTTGGACGCGGTGATCCGACCGGTCTCGGGGTTGGTGTGCCAGTCGTTGATCGTGTCGTCGTACTGCAGACCCGGGTCGGCACAGGACCAGGCCGCCTCGCTGATCTTGGTGAACAGCTCGCGGGCGTCGACGGTCTCGATCACCTCACCGGTGCCACGGGCACGCAGGCCGAACTCGGTGCCGTCCTCGACCGCCCGCATGAACTCGTCGGTGACGCGGACCGAGTTGTTGGCGTTCTGGTACTGGACCGAGGTGATGTCGGCGCCGCCGAGGTCCATGTCGAAGCCGGCGTCGCGGAGGGCGCGGATCTTGTGCTCCTCCTTCGCCTTGGTCTCGACGAACTCGACGATGTCGGGGTGGTCGACGTCGAGCACGACCATCTTGGCCGCGCGGCGGGTGGCGCCACCGGACTTGATGGTGCCCGCGGAGGCGTCGGCACCGCGCATGAAGGAGACCGGGCCGGAGGCGGTGCCGCCGGAGGAGAGCAGCTCCTTGGAGGAACGGATCCGGGAGAGGTTCAGGCCGGCGCCGGAGCCGCCCTTGAAGATGAAGCCCTCCTCCTTGTACCAGTTCAGGATCGAGTCCATGGAGTCGTCGACGGCGAGGATGAAGCAGGCGCTGACCTGCTGCGGGGACTGGGTGCCGACGTTGAACCAGACGGGAGAGTTGAACGAGAAGTACTGGTGCACCAGCAGCCAGGTCAGCTCGTGCTCGAACAGCTCGGCCTGCGCCTCGTCGGCGAAGTAGCCGTGGTCCTCGCCGCCCTGGCGGTAGGTCTTCACGACCCGGTCGATCAGCTGCTTGAGGCTCCACTCGCGGACGTCGGTGCCGACCGCGCCACGGAAGTACTTGGTGGTGACGATGGTCGAGGCGTTGAGCGACCAGGAGTCGGGGAACTCCACTCCGCGCTGCTCGAAGACCGTGTCACCGGTCTTCCAGTTGGTCTGGACGACGTCGCGTCGCTCCCAGTTCAGCTCGTCGTAGGGGTGCACACCCTCGGTCGAGAAGATCCGCTCGATCTTCACTCCCCCGCCCTTGGCCGCGCCCTTGCGGCTGGTGCGTGCGCTCCCGCTCACCGTCTCGGTCATGCTTTCTCCCTTGTCCCCATCGGTCGTGCTCTTCAACTTCTGATATTTGGTGGCCCGGCGCGCAGCTTCCCCACTACGCACCGGGCTGATCGTGGTCAGCCCGCCGTGATCGGGTCGGGCTGAGGTGGTGTGGTGGTTTCGAGACGGCGCTGGCGCGCCTCCTCAACCACCGTCAGCTGGCGCTCGGCGCGCAGCTCGCTGATCGCCTGCTCGAAGTCCTCGGCGGACTCGAAGGCGCGGTAGACGCTGGCGAACCGGAGCCAGGCGACCTCGTCGAGCGCGCGGAGCGGGCCGAGGATGGACAAGCCGACCTCGTTGGCCGGGACCTCCGCCCATCCGTCGGCGCGGAGCGCGTCCTCGACGGCCTGACCCAGGCAGTCGAGGTCGTCCTCGGAGACCGGGCGACCCTTGCAGGCCTTGCGGACCCCGGAGATCGCCTTCTCCCGGGTGAAGGGCTCGGTGGCGCCACTGCGCTTGAGCACCATCAGCTGCATCTGCTCGACGGTGCTGAACCGCTTCTCGCACGCCGGGCAGACCCGGCGTCGGCGGATCGCGCCACCGTCGTCGGCGACCCGGCTGTCGAGGACCCGGGTGTCGGTGCTGCGGCAGAACGGACAGTGCATCGCGGGTCTCCTCTCGAGCGGTTCGTCGGTCATTCTCTGGTACTCAGTTCAACACCCGGCACCGACAGTTCCGTCCCGCTGCCGGCTTGCGTCCCGAGGGCCGGGCTGTGGACGAATCTGTGGAGAAGCTGGGGACATCCGGCGGTTCCTGTGGGTAATCCACCTGATCCTGTGGGACTAGATGTGGAAAACCACAACGGTGTAACTACTAGATGTAGTGGTTACCGTACGCCGCCGCTCAGGGCCGTGCAACACCTTCGGGGAAGTTTTCGCGAGCACTTCGTGGGGGCCGGCATAACCGCAGGTCAGGGCACCTGCGGGTGTCGAAAGACCTGCGTGTCGGGGTGCATTCGGGGGCGGCGCGGCCCGGTGCGGACGGTCGTGCCTCACAATGACTCGGGTGAGGGGTAACCGGGGTGCGGGCAGGAGCATGCGCACGGCGCTGCTCTCCGCCGGCGTGACCGGCACCGTGATCGCCTGGGGGCTGCTGGTCTTCGCCGCGATCGACTTCGGCGGCAAGGCCCGCACGGGTGAGCCCGACAACTGGTGGTTCCTCGCGATGGCGACGGTCGGGGCGATGGCGTGCATGTTCCTCGCGATCCTGCTGGCGACCCGGTTGCAGGCCGAGATGCGGGGTCAGGGGCCGGGCTCGCGCCCGCGTCGTACGACGTCGGCACCGGGCAAGCACGGCGGCAAGCGCGCCGCTCGCTAGGTTCGACGCATGTCCTCCACCAGTGCGCGGCTCCGGGCGGCGTACGTCGCCGTGGCCGCGATCGACGCCGCTCTCGCCGGCACCAGCGGGACCTGGCCGCACCGGGCGCGGTTCGTGACGAAGCCGCTGCTGATGCCGACGTTGGCGGGGTCGCTGCTGACCTCGGGCCGGGCCAAGCGCTCGCCGTTGCGCAACGGGACCCTGGTCGCGGAGGCGTTCGGCTGGGGCGGCGACGTGGCTCTGCTGCGGCACGGCACCCGGGCGTTCGCCGCGGGCACCGGTTCGTTCGGCGTCGGTCACGTGGCCTACGCCGCCGGTTTCGTACGGCGCCGCGACACGACCACGTCGCTGGCGACGAGGCCCGCGAGCCGGGCGCTGGCCGTGATCTGGCTGCTCTCGGCTCCGCCGATGTCGGTCGGCGCCGCCCGCACCGCGCCGGTGCTCGGTCCGGCGGTGGCGGCGTACTCGGCGCTGCTCACCACGATGACCGCCACCGCCCTGCACGTCGACGCTCCCCCGGCGGCCAGGCGGCTGACCGCGGCAGGGGCGGTGCTGTTCCTGGTCTCGGACACCCTGCTCGGGGCGCGGAAGTTCCTGCTCGCCGATGCTCCGGACCGGCTGGAGACGGTGGTGATGGCGACGTACACCGCGGCCCAGCTGCTGCTGGCCGAGGGAGCGGCGCGGGCGTAGACCCGTGCTTGGTGGTCGAGCAGCGAGCGCCAGCGAGCGCGTCGAGACCACGACACCGAGTGTTGTGGTCTCGACGCGGCTCGTTCCTCGCCTGCTCGACCACCAGACTGAAATGAAAGCCGGGACGGGACCGAGCCCTTCGAGACGGTCGCAGAGCGACCTCCTCAGGAACCACGTATTGTCCCGCCCCGGCTGAGTCCTCGAGCGTGAGGACCCTTCCCCATGCCGGCGACCCTGGGTCGAGGAGAGCCGCCGGATGTCTGTGTGCCCGGTGCGGGGCCTAGCCCTGCGGGACGGCGAGCGTGTCGCCGACCTGGAGCGAGGAGCCGGACATCGAGTTGAGCTGCTGGATCCGGTGCACCATGTCGCGGATGTGGCCGGGGCGGGCGAGCTCGCCGGCGATGCCGTAGAGCGTGTCGCCGGGCTGCACCTGCACCACCTGGACCGGCTCGGGGGTGCCGGCGTCGCGGGTGGCGGTGGCGAAGCCGCCGGAGATCACCATCGCGACGAGGGCCGCGAGCAGGAAGCCGAGCACCAGCACCAGCCGGCCGCGCCGGGTCAGGCGCAGCTGGGGGCGGCCGACAGAACGGAAGGCAGTGGTGCGGAACGCGGGCGAGATGCTCATGGTGCTCATCGGTGACCTCCTGGGGGAAGCGCGACCCGTGTGGTCGCGATTGCGGTCGATGTCTCTCTCGAACAGATGTCTACCGGCCGCCACCGACAACGTCGGCGGCCTCCGGGTCGATCAGGCGTTCGATCGAACACATGTACGAGGTTAGAGCAGGTGTTCGAACGAATTCAAGGACCTGGCCGAACAAATGTTCGATTCTCGGCAATCGCCCTCCCGGCGACCGGATCTTCCCGACAATTCGGTCATGCCCGTCGTCCGTTCGCTCGCTGCCGCCTTGCTGCTGGTGCTGGCCGCGCCGTCGACGGCTCAGGCCGCGACGGGCGCGGCCGACCCGAACCCGGTGGACACCGCCTCGCGGGCCGCCGTCCGGCAGGCGTACGTCGACCGCTGGCTGCCCGCGGTCTCCACCACGATCTCCCCGGCCGGCGGCTCGACCTCGGCCTGCACGCCGTACACGACGTCCTCCGCCCAGCAGGTCGCGACCGCGAGCGCGATCAACTTCGCCCGTGGCCTGGTCGGCGAGGGCGCGATCACGCTGGACCCGGCGTACGACCTCAGGGCCGCGAAGGCCGCGCTGATCATGGCCGCGAACAAGAGCCTCAGCCACGACCCGCCCGCTTCCTGGCGGTGCTGGACGCAGGCCGGCCACGACGCGGCGGGGCGCTCCAACCTGCAGCTGAGCAGCGGCTCCACGACCGCGGCCGGCGTCGCGGAGCTCTACCTGGACGACCCCGGCTCCGGCAACACCGCAGCAGGCCACCGGCGCTGGCTGCTGCGTCCGGAGGCGACCACGATGGGCAGCGGCAACGCGCGCGGGGACTGGTTCGCCAACGACCTCTACGTCTTCACCTTCGCTGACGACAACGCCTCGGCGCCGGCTCGCGCCTACTACGCGTGGCCCAGCGCTGGCTGGTTCCCCAGCCCGCTCGAGCCGGCCGGGCGCTGGTCGCTCTCGAGCAGCACCGGCGCCAGCTTCGCCGACGCCACCGTACGGATGACCGGGCCGGACGGGGGCAACGTCGCGCTGACGCGGCGCGAGGTGCACACCGGGTACGCCGACAACACGCTGGTCTGGGACCTCGCCACTCCCCCGTCCGCCGTGACCGGTACGGGCGATGCGACGTACGACGTCATGGTCAGCGGGATCACCGGCGGCCCGGCGTCGACGTACAGCTACCAGGTGCGGCTGTTCGACCCGCTGGTCGCAGCCGACGAGCCTGCGGCTGCCGTGCGCACCACGACCGGGATCCTGCTCTCGAGCAGCACGGCGCGCCTGAACTCGTCCAAGGTCACGGTCACGATGCTGCTCAAGGCGGCCGACGGCACACACCCGACCGGCAGCGTCGGACTGTGGTCCAACGGCACCAGGATCGGCAGCTACACGTTCCGCGCGGCAGACGCCGGCACCAAGGTGGTCACGCTCGGACCGTTCCGCAGGGCCGGCGTCCGCAACGTGTACGCCGCCTTCCAGGGGACCCCGTCGTACCTGCGGTCGCAGTCGCGCACCAAGTCGTTCACGGTCCGCTGACGTCGCGGATCACCCGACACGCCGTTCGAACAGATGTTTGAAAAGGTCGCTCTCCTGCTCTAGCGTTGCCCTCACCCGCGACGGTCCGTCCCGGATAGCCGCACGGCAGCAGCAAGGCAGGAGAACAGCCATGGCACAGACCCCGAAGGTCACCGAGCTTCCCGACGCGCCGCCCGACGCCTCCGGGCTCACGGTGCGCCAGCAGCGGATCCTGTCCTTCCTGCGTGAGGCGATCGAGAAGCGCGGCTACCCGCCGAGCATCCGCGAGATCGGCGAGCACGTCGGGCTGGCCTCGTCCTCGTCGGTGGCCTACCAGTTGCGCGAGCTCGAGGCGAAGGGCTACATCAAGCGTGACCCCAACCGGCCGCGGGCGCTCGAGGTGTTCCTGCCCGAGCTGATGGCGGCACGCCGTGCGCTCGGCAACGCCGAGGAGCACAGCCACGACGAGACCGGGGTCGGCGACGCGATGCCTGCCGCGACCTACGTCCCGATGGTCGGCCGGATCGCGGCAGGTGGCCCGATCCTGGCCGACGAGCGCACCGAGGAGATCTTCCCGCTGCCCAAGACCCTCGTCGGGGAGGGCACCCTGTTCATGCTCCAGGTGGCCGGCGACTCGATGGTCGACGCGGCGATCTGCAACGGCGACTACGTGGTCGTGCGTCAGGAGCAGACCGCCGAGAACGGCGACATCGTGGCCGCGCTGCTCGACGGCGAGGCGACCGTCAAGACGTTCCAGCGCAAGGACGGCCACGTCTGGCTGCTGCCGCACAACGAGGCCTACCAGCCGATCGACGGCGACCAGGCGACCATCCTCGGCATCGTCACGACGGTCCTGCGCAAGATCTGAGCCCTCGCCCGAGCCTGCGAGGGGCGAGCGGGGCGAAGAGGTTGAGGAGCGTGGCCAGGCGACGGAGCGCAGCGACGGCGCGTGGTCGACGCGTCTCGAAACCTGACCGTTCGGACCGGCTCGACGTGCGGTAGAAACGCACCGTGACGGTACTGGTGGTCGGCGGCGCGAACCTCGACGTCCTCGCCCGCAGCACGGCTCTGCTCCAGGGGCAGACCAGCAACCCGGGCACGACCGTGCGCACGTACGGCGGGGTGGCGCGCAACGTGGCGGAGAACCTCGCCCGGCTCGGCACCCCGACCCGGCTGCTGCTCGCTGTCGGCGACGACACGGCCGGCCAGGAGGTGCTCGCGCGCACCCGGTTCGCGGGTGTGCAGACGCTGCGGGTGCCGTGGCAGGGGCCGACCGGCACCTACACCGCGATCCTGGACAGCGACGGCAGCCTGGTGGCCGGCGTCGCCGACATGGCCGCGACGGCAGCGATCGCGCCGGAGCACGTCGACGACGCGCTGGCCGGCGGTGCCGACTGGCTGGTGCTCGACGGCAACCTGCCGACCGACACGCTGGCGCACGCGCTGCGACGCGCCGAAGCGGAGGGCATCCCTGTGGTGCTCGACCCGGTGAGCGCACCGAAGGCGGCCCTGATCGCGCCGCTCCTCGAGGGAGTGCCCGTGCACACGCTCACGCCGACCGCCGACGAGCTGGCCGCGCTGACCGGCATCGAGGACCCGGCGGCGGCCGCCGATGTGCTGCACGCCCGCGGCGTCGGCGTGGTGTGGCTGCGCGAGGGGGTGCACGGGAGCACGCTGCTGCGCTCGGGTGCCGCCCCGGAGCGGGTGATCCTCCAGCCCGTCGCGGCCGTGGACGTGACGGGGGCGGGCGACGCGATGCTGGCGTCGTACCTCCATGCGCTGGTGCGCGGAGCCGACCTCACCCGGGCTGCTTACGAGGGCGCCGCGGCTGCGATGCTGACCGTGCAGTCCGCGGAGACGGTGCGGCCCGACCTCTCCCCCGCCCTGATCGACGCCGCCCTGGAGGGACTCGCGTGAACCCGCTGCTCCGGCTGACCGACGAGGTCGCGACCGCCCTGGCCGAGGGACGCCCGGTGGTCGCGCTGGAGAGCACGATCATCAGCCACGGCATGCCCTACCCCGACAACGTCGCGATGGCGCGCGAGGTGGAGCAGATCATCCGCGACGACGGCGCGACACCGGCCACGATCGCCGTGCTCGACGGTGTGCCCCGGATCGGGCTCGACGACGAGGGACTCGAGCTGCTCGGGTCGGACCCGACGGTGCGGAAGGTGAGCATCCGCGACCTGCCCTTCGTCGTCGCGCGCGGTGAACACGGCGCCACGACTGTCGCCTCGACGATGCGACTCGCGGCGCTGGCCGGCATCCGGGTGTTCACCACCGGTGGTCTGGGCGGCGTGCACCGGGGAGCCGGCGCGACGTTCGACGTCAGCGCCGACCTGACCGAGCTGTCGGTGACACCGGTGACCGTGGTGAGCGCCGGGGTGAAGAGCATCCTCGACATCGGTCTGACCCTGGAGAAGCTGGAGACGTTGGGGGTGCCGGTGCTGGGCTACGGGACCGACGAGTTCCCGGCGTTCTACACGCGCACCAGCGGGTACGACGTGCCGCTGCGCGTGGACTCCGCCGACGAGATCGCCGCGCAGATGCGCGCCCAGGACGCGCTCGGCATCGGCGGTGGGATCAGCGTCGCCAACCCGATCCCGGAGGCCGACGAGATCCCGCGCACGGAGATCGACGCGATCATCGAGCAGGCGCTGGCCGACCTGGCCCGGCTCGGGATCACCGGCAAGGACATCACGCCGTACCTGCTCGGCCGGATCGTCGAGATCACCGGCGGTGCCAGCCTGACCGCCAACATCGCGCTGGTGCGCAACAACGCCCACCTGGGTGCCGCGATCGCGCGGGCGTTCGCTGCCGGATGACTGGTTGGCGCGCGGGATTTACCACGTTCACGTGGTAAATCGCTGCTCCGCCAGCCAGATCTCGCTGGTGAAGCAGCAACATCGCTGGCGGAGTACGGCGAACTCAGTCGGCGTCGGCGGCCAGCCGGCCCAGCGCGGTCCGCACCACGGCCGGGTCACTCGTGGTCCACATCGGCGGCAGGGACGCCCGCAGGAACGAGCCGTAGCGGGCGGTGACCAGGCGCGGGTCGAGCACGGCGACGACACCCCGGTCGGTCGTGGTCCGGATCAGCCGGCCGGAACCCTGCGCGAGCAGCAGCGCCGCATGCGTCGCGGCGACCTGCATGAAGCCGTTGCCGCCGGCCTTGTCCGCGGCCCGCTGGCGCGCCGACATCAGCGGGTCGTCGGGTCGGGGGAACGGGATCCGGTCGATGATCACCAGCTGACAGGTCTCCCCCGGCACGTCGAGGCCCTGCCACAGCGACAGCGTGCCGAAGAGGCAGGTGTGGGGGTCGTCCACGAACTGCCGCGCCAGCTCGGGCAGCTGGGCGTCGCCCTGGGCGAGCGTGGTCAGGTGCGGCAGCCGTTCGCGCACCGCCTCGGCAGCGGTCTCGGCCGCCCGGCGCGAGGAGAAGAGCCCGAGCGTCCGGCCGTCGGCCGCGTCGACGAGCGACGCGATCTCGTCGAGCGTCGCCTCACCGAGACCGTCGCGGCCCGGCGGCGGCAGGTGCTTGGCGACGTAGAGGATCGCCTGCTTGCCGTAGTCGAACGGCGAGCCGACGTCGAGGCCGCGCCACGGCAGCACGCCCTCGCCTCGCGACAGCGAGGAAGCAGACGACGACACCACCCGCTCGGACGGCTTGAGACCGACCGACGTCGCCACCGCGTCGAAGTCACCGCCCAGCTTGAGCGTCGCGCTGGTCATCACCACCGTCTTGTCGGTCAGCAGCTTGTCGCGCATCGTGCCCCAGACCTGCAGCGGCGCCACGCACAGCTGGTTGCCGCCGCGCTGCCGGTCACGCTCGGCCAGCCAGAGCACGTCCGCATCCGCGTTCGCGGCCATCCGCTCGGAGGTCTTGAACAGCTCCTGCGCCCAGCCCTTCGCCTGCGTCGACACCGCGTTGTCGCCGAGGTCCTTCGGGAACGCCGACACCAGCGCCCGGGCCGCGTCGCGCACCAGCACCAGCGCATCGGCCAGGTCCTGGGGTACGACGTCGATCCGGCCCTGCGGGGAGGAGTCGATCGCGTCCCGGAGCGCGTCACCGGCGTCGGCCAGGTCGTCGGCCTCGTTGCCCTCGACGTGGCGCATCGCGCGGCGCGCCGTACGTTCCACCTCCGGCACGGACAGCTCGTCGGTCGCCGCCTGCGTGACCCGGGCGACCAGCTCGTGGCCCTCGTCAATCACGACCGTGTCGTACTCGGGGATCATCGGCACCCCCTCGATCGCGTCGATCGCGAGCAGCGAGTGGTTGGTGACCACGACGTCGGAGCGCATCGCCCGCTCGCGGGCGCGCTCGGCGAAGCACTCGGCGCCGTACGGGCACTTCGCGGCTCCGAGGCACTCGCGGTGCGACACCGACACCTGGCGCCAGATCCGGTCGGTGTGCCGCGGCGCGTGGTCGCGCTCACCGGTGCCGCCGTCCTCGGCCTCCTCCTCGACCCACTCGCGCATCGCCAGCACCTCGGCGCCGACCGAGCCCTCGGGCAGCTCGACCAGCGCACCCTGGTCGTCGGGCACACCCTCGCGGATCCGGTGCAGGCAGGCATAGTTCGAGCGCCCCTTCAGCACGGCGTACGACGGCGTCTCGTGGAGCACGTCCCTGACCGCCGCGACCAGCGCCGGGATGTCGCGCTCGACCAGCTGGTGCTGGAGCGCGAGCGTCGCGGTGGCGACCACGACCCGTTCGCGGTGCAGCATCGCGGGCACCAGGTAGCCGAGCGACTTGCCGGTGCCGGTGCCGGCCTGCACCAGCAGGTGCTCGCCGGACTCCATCGCGTCGGCGACCGCCTCGGCCATCTCGACCTGGCCCGCCCGCTCCTGGCCGCCGAGCGCCGCGACGGCTGCCGCGAGCACCTCGCGGACCCGCGAGTCGTCGGCAGATGAGGCGGCTGCGTCAGGCACCCGAGCACCCTATGTGTCGAACAGCGCCGCCGTCGCGAGCAGGTCGGCGAGCTGTGCACCGGGCTCGAGCTCCACCGGTGCGTGGCCGCGCCGGAACAGCCGCGCACTGAGCTCGCCACCGACCTCGCCCTCGTCGCCCGAGACCCGCAACCACGACCCTTCACGCAGCCCGACCACCGGCACGTCGTTGCACTCGAGGAACTGCAGGATCCGCTCCTCGCGGGTCTCCCCCATGTGGACGCTCGACGGGTCCGGGTCCACGTAGTGCGGGTTGATCTGGAACGGCACCAGCCCGATCCCCGCCAGGGTGCGCGGCTGCACGATCGGCATGTCGTTGGTGGTGCGGATCGTCGGGCAGGCGGCGTTGCTGCCGGCGCTCGACCCGACGTACGGCATCCCCTCGTGCACGTGGTCGGCGATCGCCCGGTCCAGGCCGGTCTCCTGCAGCGAGCGCGCCAGCCGGAACGAGTTGCCACCGCCGACGAACACCGCGTCGCTGTCGGCCAGCACCTGCACCGGGTCGGTGCCCTCGTGCACGCCCTGCACCGTGCAGCCGATCGGCTCCAGTGCGGTCCGGAAGCTCGCGGTGTAGTCGTCGTGCTCCGCCAGCGCGTAGGGCACGAAGGCGACCCGTGCCCGGCCGGGCAGCCACTCCCGGAGCACCTCGTGCACGTGCGCCAACAGCGCGTCGCCGGGGTGGCGGCGCGAGTTGGACAGGAGCATCAGCTCCCGCATCACCACTACTGGGGCGGTTGCGGAGCGGACCCCGTGGTCGGCGGCAGGTCGTCCGGCGGATCCGTCGGCACTGCGGAGGGCGGTGCCGCCTCGACCTGCGGCGTCTCCGCAGCAGCAGGTACGGCGGGCGCCGGGGTGTACGTCGACCCGACCGACGCCGGGGCGTCGGTCCCGAAGTCGACCCGCGGGGCGGCGTCCTGGCCCTCGGGTGCCTCGTAGAACTCGCGCTTGGAGACCCCGGCCACGCCGACCAGGAGCATCCACGGGATCGTCGAGACCATCGTGTTCAGCTTGGTCACCGCGTCGTTGTAGTACTGCCGCGCGAAGGAGATCTGGTTCTCCGTGTCACCGAGCTGGCGCTGGAGGTCGAGGAACTGCGGGCTCGCCTTGAGGTCCGGATAGGCCTCCGCGACCGCCATCACGTTGACCAGCGCCTGACTCAGCTGCTGGTCGGCCGCGGCCTTCTCGTGCACGTCGGTGCCCTTGGCCGCCGCGCTGGCCCGCGACCGGGCCTCGGTCACCGCCTCGAAGACGCCCCGCTCGTGCGCGGCGTAGCCCTTCACGGTGTTGACCAGGTTGGGGATCAGGTCCGCCCGCCGGGTCAGCTGCACGTCCACCCCGCCGATCGCCTCCTGGGCTGCGATGTCGGTGGTGCGGAGCCTGTTGAAGCCGGAGATCACGAAGACCACCAGCCCGATCACGACGACCGCGATCACGATCAGTGCAATCAACATGGGTCGATTCCTTTCCTCACCCGGTGTGACCGGGACGCTGTATAGGTCACCACGACCCGCCGCCGCCCCCGCCACCGCCCCCGCCGCCGGAGAAGCCGCCGCCTCCACCGCCCGACGACGAGCTCTGCGTGGCCTGGTACGACGAGATGGCCGAGTGCATCGTGGTGTTGAAGTCGTTGGCGAAGTCGGCCATCGAGCCGCCGCCGCCGTACATCCCCGGGTAGCCGCCGATGAAGTAGCCGGGCAGGGGCGGCTCCTCCTGCACCTCGACCCGGTACTTCTCCGCCCACTCGCGGGCCACGCCGAACGCGACGGCCCACGGGATGTAGGCGGTGTAGAGCTCCTTGCGGCCGGAGAAGTCGAAGCGGGCCTCGCTCGACGGCGTGCCGAGCACCCGGCGGAAGCCGCCGAGCCGCGACCAGGCGTCACGGCCCGTCTTCGTGCGGATCGTCGACGCGCCCGGCGAGAGCACCGGCAGCGCGAAGACCGCGAACATCGCGAACGGCAGCCCGAGCAGCGACAGCGACAACGGGTTCCAGAAGAAGCAGACGGCCGCGATCACCAGGCCGCCGAGCACGCCGACGGAGCCGAGGGCCGGCAGCGCCTTGAACTCGAGCAGGCCGTTGCTGCGCGCCCAGCCCTTCACGTCGCTGTCGAACGCCCGCCGGGCCGCCTGCATCTTCTTGCCGACCTCCACCCCGTCGCGGGCGGCGTCGAACCGCTGGCCGGGGCGCACCCCGAGCTGGTCGGCGGTGGAAGCGGTGACGGTGTCGACGGGGCGGCCGTCACCGTTCTCGCCGAGCAGCGACCAGCCGTTGGGGCTGCGCTCGATCTTCGCGATCCCGTGGTCGCCCATCTGCAGCAGCGTGGCGGCGTACATCTCGTCGTTGATCCGCTCGGTCAGCAGGTAGGCGCCCTGCGCCGGCCCCATGCCCTCCGGCGGCGCGTACATCAGCGGGTACGCCGGCTCCGGCTCCTGCACGCTGCGACCCAGCAGGAAGCCCGCGATCGCTGCCAGCAGCGCGAGCACCGCCAGCACGATCGCGACCGGCAGCGAGTGACCGAAGACCGGGTCGAACGTGAACGTCCACGGCAGCGTGTGCTGGCCGGGTGCAGCCGTGTCGACGGGGGTCTGGATGGTGACCGGTGTGTTCGGCTCCAGTGCGCCGGTCTTCACGCGCACCGTGTCTCCGCTCACGGTGGCGTCACAGCCACCTGACGAGCTCACCCCGACGGCGCACAGCACCTTGCCCGGCGCCCCGGGGAGGGTGACCGTCAGCGAGCTCTTCGAGATCGGCATCCGCCAGCCGCTCGGGATCAGGTTCCAGTAGAACTCCGTGTCCGAGCCGCGCTCGGAGAGCACCCCGTCGACGCGGTAGCTGATGTCGTAGACGTGCGAGCCGCTGATCGTGGTGTTGGCGTCACCGATCCGGGCGACCACGAACCGACCCTCGCTCTCGTGCGTGATCGCGACCCCGTCGGGCTCGCCGTCGCGGGTGACCTCGATGTCCTTCGGCAGGTAGCGCACGTGCGGGGAGTTGACGTCGGCGATGTCGAAGAACCGGAAGATGCCGTGCCGGCCCAGCGGCAGGTCGACGGTCAGCTTCTCGTGGGCGCGCATCGAGCCGGCCTTGTCGACGTCGAAGGTCGCCTGGTAGTCGGTGATCCGCGCGAACTCGGGTGTCTCGTCGCTGGTGGAGAAGAAGTTGACGGCCGGCCAGAACATGGCCAGCACGGCTACGAGCGCGCCGAGAAGAGACGCCCCCAACCGTTTCATGGCCGGAGCCTACCTATCCGGGACCCGGGAAGCGGGCTACGCGGTGGTGAGCCCCTCGGTGGCGTACGGCGCCAGGTCGTCGGCGAGGTCGTCGTTGACCCGGGCGTGGAGCAGGGTGCCCTCGCCGGTGTGCTCGAGCGAGAGCACCTCGCCGTGCTCGTGTGCACGGTTGAGCAGGTCGCCGCGGGCGTAGGGCACCAGCGCGGTGATGTCGACGCCCGGCCGCGGCAGATCGGCCTCCACCGCGAGCAGTGCCTCGGCGATGCCCTCGCCGGTGTGCGCGCTCACCGCGACGCTGTGCGGCTCGCGTGCCTTGAGCCGGGCCACCACCATCGGGTCGGCGGCGTCGACCTTGTTGATCACCACCAGCTCGGGCACCTGGGACGCGCCGATCTCGGCGAGCACCTCGCGGACCGCGGCCAGCTGGCCCTCGGGGTCGGGGTGGGAGCCGTCGACCACGTGGAGCACCAGGTCGGCGTCGGCCACCTCCTCCAGCGTGGACCGGAACGCCTCCACCAGCTGGTGGGGCAGGTGGCGCACGAACCCGACGGTGTCGCTCATCGTGTAGATGCGTCCGTCGGAGGTCGTCGTACGACGGGTGGTGGGGTCGAGCGTCGCGAACAGCGAGTCCTCGACCAGCACCCCGGCGTCGGTGAGCCTGTTGAGCAGAGAGCTCTTGCCGGCGTTGGTGTAGCCGGCGATGGCGACACTGGGGATCGCGTTGCGGCGGCGCTCCGCGCGCTTGGTGTCGCGGGTGCCCTTCATGTCCTTCAGCTCGCGGCGCAGCTTGGCGATCTTGGTGTTGATCCGGCGCCGGTCGGTCTCGATCTTCGTCTCACCGGGGCCACGACCACCGATGCCCTCGCCGCCCGCGGCGCGACCGCCGGCCTGCCGGGAGAGGTTGCCACCCCAGCCGCGCAGCCGCTGCTTCATGTAGTTGAGCTGGGCCAGCTCGGTCTGCGCCTGGCCCTCCTTGCTCTTCGCGTGCTGGGCGAAGATGTCGAGGATCAGCCCGGTGCGGTCGACCGCCTTGACCTTCAGCTTGTCCTCGAGGTTGCGGAGCTGGCTGGGCGCGAGGTCACCGTCGAGGATCACCGTGTCGGCGCCGGTGGCGCGCACGATCTCGGCCAGGCCCTCGACCTTGCCGCGACCGATGTAGGTCGCGGGGTCGGGCGACTGACGCCGCTGGTAGAGCGCGTCGAGCACCTCCGAGCCAGCGGTCTCGGCCAGCAGGGCGAGCTCGGCCATCGAGTTCTCGGCGTCCTCGACCGAGCCGTCGGTCCAGACCCCGACCAGGATCACCCGCTCCAGCCGGAGCTGGCGGTACTCGACCTCGGTGATGTCCTCGAGCTCGGTCGACAGCCCGGCGACGCGCCGCAGCGCGTGCCGCTCGGCGAGGTCCATCTCGCCCGTCCCCCGTCGGTCGAGCTTGTCGAGACCGTCAGGATCGTCGAGGTAGCCGGACTCGTGCTCGTCCTCCCACGTCTGCGTGGTGGCGAGCTCGTCGTCGAGGGTGAAGTCGTCAGGTGCGTTCGTCATCTGTGCACCAGCCTAGGTCGCGCCCCGGGCAGGTGCGAACTCGTTTCCCTCGCGCAAGACGCCCGCGCAGAGCCTCGGTGGTTGGGGAGGTTGCGCAGCAACCGTCTCGAAACCCCCGGGGCCGCCCGACCCGATGTCTTGCCATCGCCCCAGCCGGGCGCCGTACGGTGGGGACATGTCCGACACCGAGAGCGACCCGCAGACCGACCCCGAGTCCGAGGGTGGCGGCAACGCCCGCGAGACCGACGTACAGGAGAGCGACCCCAATGCCGACAGTGCCGAGGGCCTGGCCGGCGGCATGGGCGTCAGCAGTGAACGCATCGGCGAGCTGCGCGGTGCGGACGGTGAGCACGGCACCTACGGCGCGATGGACACCCAGGTGCCCACGCCCGAGGACGACCTCCCGCCGGAGCAGTCCGCCAACCCGGCGACCGGCGAGCCGCACCCCGACCAGCCGGTGCTCAAGGACCACGGCAACCGGATCGGCGAGCAGGGCTAGCGTCGCCGGAACTCGACCTGGCCGTCCTGGTGGCGCACGAGTCGAGCGGGGTGCTGTGCCTGACCAGTGCCGACCTGCACCCCGACCCGCCGTCGCGTTCGTAACCGGACGGACCCAACAGCCGCGCCGGGAACAGCTCGCCGCCTGAGCAGCTGCCGACAACCGCCGTTAGGTCCGTCGCGTTACGCGACCCGGGTGCCGGACCACGGCGTCGAAGAGGTAGCCCTCGTCGTTCCACCGCGCCACCAGCGGCTGGGTGCGTCCCGTTACGTCGGTGGCGCGCGCCATCAGCGCGTGGTCGCCCGGCACCGCGCCGGGCCAGCGGAACCGCCACGTCGTCCAGGCCTCACCGGCCGGGTCCAGCTCGGCCAGGGTCCAGGTGGCACCGCCGTCGACGCTGACCTCGACCTGGTCGACCGCGCCCGCGCCGCTCCAGGAGCGTCCGTGCAGCAGCATCCCCGCCTGCTGCGGCAGGGCCGCCGGCTCGGCAAGCTCCCACACGCTGCGCACGGGGTTGAGGGTCAGCGGCGCGGAGTCCTCGGGAAAGTCGCCGCCGGTCATCCGGTACCACTTCGTGTTCCAGGGTGACTCCAGCGGCCGCCGTGCGACCTCCAGCGAGCCCAGCCACTTGATGCTGGCGACGCCGACCCAGTTCGGCACCACCAGGCGCAGCGGGAACCCGTGGTCGGGCGGCAACAGCTCGCCGTTCATCCCCCAGGCCAGCAACGCGTCGTCCAGCGCCTTGTCGATCGGCAGCGGGCGTCGTACCGGACCGTTGTCCACGCCGTCGTCGTCGACGTAGCTGGGGTCGAGACCGGTCGCCATCACGTCGACCGCGTCGTCGCGGAGCCCGAGCTGCTGCAGCACTTCCGCGAGCCGGACGCCCTCCCAGGAGACCTGCCCGATGCCGCCGAGGTGCCACGGGGTGCCCGGCGGCTCCTGGCCCTGCTGGGTGGCGAAGTAGCTGCGGCCGTTGCCGGTGCACTCGTGCGCGCAGGTCGTGCGCGTCACCGGGAGGGCTCGGAGGTCGTCCAGCGACAGCACCGCCTCGCGCTCGAGCCCGTCACCGTGGACGGAGAGCCGGTAGGTCGACGCGTCCAGCAACGGGGTCACCGTGTGGTTGCGCACGAACAGCCGGTCGGCAGGAGTGTCGCCCGTGCCGGGTGCGGCGTCCCAGCGCATCTCGGCGTTGGTGCCGTGGTCGACGAAGTGCTCGGGAGGCAACGGCTTGTGGATCGGCCGGGTCCGGGGAGGTGCGGCGAAATCCATGCCGGCACCATATCCCACTCAGTCACTCGACTTTGACCCGCAGCGCTGGCAGACTTGGTAACCGGTGGGTTACGGTAACGCTCTTGCTACCGAGAGGGGATGTCATGGAGGCGCCGATCGATCCGTCGAACGCACCCTTCACCGCCCTCGGTGACCCGCACCGCCGCCGGATCCTGGCGCTGCTCGGCGAGGACAACCGCTCGGTGCAGGAGCTGGCCGCCGAGCTCCCGATCAGTCGACCCGCTGTCTCGCGCCACCTCCGACTGCTGAAGGACGCAGGCCTGGTCAGCGAGGAACCCGTCGGCACCAGGCGGATCTACCGGCTGCGCGACGAGGGGGTCGCCGCCGTGCAGCAGTACCTCGAGGAGGTCTGGGGCGACGCGGCGACCAGGTTCCGGCTGCGCGCCGAGAACACGACGCCGGAGGTGCCATGACCGAGCCCCTCCTGCTCAGCTTCGACGTCACCTGCCCGGCGGCGCACGCGTTCACGGTATGGACGCGCGACATCGACGCCTGGTGGCCGGCCGACCACTCCGTCTCCGCCGAACCGGGGTTGCGGGTCGTGCTCGAGCGGCGCGTCGGCGGCCGGATCTACGAGGTCACGCCGTCCGGCACCGAGCACGAGTGGGGCGAGGTGGTCACCTGGGACCCGCCGTACCGCTTCGGCTACCTGTGGCACCTGCGCCGCGACCGCGCCGACGCGACCGAGGTGCTGGTGCGCTTCGAACCCGTCGGCCACGACCGCACCCGCGTCGAGATCGAGCACACCGGCTGGGAACGGCTGGGCGATGACGCCCAGACCTGGCGGGACCGCAACCGGGGCGGCTGGACGAGCCTGCTCCCCCACTACCTCGCGGCCGTGGGCGCCGCGACACAGGAGAGGACAGCCGAACGATGACCGGAACAAAGGAGGACCCGTGGGCACTGACGACCGCGCCGGGCACCTCGGAGTACACGATGTACCGCGACGAGGACGGCGACCCGCCCACCCTCGTCTGCCAGGTCGGGACGACCACGCTGAAGTACCACCTCGCGGCGATCGAGGACGCCCACGCCTGGCTCAAGGAGCAGGGCGACTGGGTCGACCTCGGCGCGGCCGACGAGAAGAAGGACACCAAACCCGGCACGCTCGAGGCCTGGGCGCGCGACGAGGGCAACCCTGTCGGCGGCTGGTACGGCCTTCGCAAGGGCTACCGCGGTCGCTTCGGGATGTACGTCCCGCCGCTGCTCGAGGCGCTGGGACTGGTCGAGCTCACCCATGACGCCCGGAACAACCGGGTGCGTGCGCTGTAGGTGGTGGGATGCTCCGGATTTACCACGTTCACGTGGTAAATCGCCGCTCCACCAGCGAGATCTGGCTGGCGGAGCGGCGAATTCACTGGTGAACGTGGTAAATCCTGCCGTCTCCCCCCCCCCTTCCCCTACCGCCCCGCCGTCCCCCTACCGCCCCGGCCGTACGACGAGCGCAGACCCACCGCCGCGTCGTACCGGCTCGGAGACCGCGATCACCCGGCCGCCGTCGCGGAACTCGATGCCGGTCGCGGCACCGATCTCCGAGGCACTGCTGCGGGCCGGACCGGGCACCACGAAGGTGTGGCCGAAGGGCTTCAGCTGGGCGCCGTACGCGTCGATGAACGCCTGCTCGGCCGTGACGTCCGCGGTGTTGCGCTGCGAGGCCCGCGGCGCGGCGACCGCCTGCGGCAGCGTCATCCCGCGGTCGAGCCGGTTGAACAGGATCTGCAGCACCGTGGTGATGATCGTCGAGCCACCGGGCGAGCCGACCGCGAGGAACGGCTTGCCGTCGCGGAGCACGATCGTCGGCGAGATCGACGAGCGCGGACGCTTGCCGCCCTCGATCCGGTTCGGGTCGTCCTTGTCGTAGACGGCCGTGAAGTCGGTGAGCTCGTTGTTGAGCAGGAAGCCGCGGCCGGGCACCACGATCCCGGAGCCGCCGGTCTGCTCGATGGTCAGGGTGTACTCCGCGACGTTGCCCCACCGGTCGCTCGCGGTGAGGTTCGTGGTCGACACGTTCTCGGTGTCGGGCTTCTCGTTCGGCCCGGTCGAGTTGCGCGGGCACCGGCCGTCGTAGTTCTCCACGTCGCCCGGGTCGACCGGCTTCGTGAGGGCGGTGTCCGGGTCGATCTCGCAGGCCCGCTCCTTGGCATAGGTGTCGGAGAGCAGGTCCGCGACGTGGGGGTCGACGTACGCCGGGTCGCCGACGTAGGCGCCCCGATCGGCGAAGGACAGGGCGCTCGCCTCGAGGTAGCGGTGCAGCGCGTCGGCGTCGGACATGCCCGCGAGCCGGTAGCGCTCGAGGATGTTCAGCGCCTCGCCCACGGTGGTGCCACCGCTGGACGACGGCGGCATGCCGTAGACGTCGAGTCCGCGGTAGCCGACGTGGGTCGGCGCGCGGCCGATCGCGCGGTAGGCCGCGAGGTCGGACTTCTCCAGGTAGCCCGGCGGCACCGGCAGCGTGGTGCCGGAGCGCTTCGGCGGCTCCTGCACGGTCCGCACCATCTCGGCGGCGAGCCGCCCGGAGTAGAACCCGGCCAGGCCCTCCTTCGCGAGCAACCGGTACGTCGCGGCCAGGTCGGGGTTGCGGAACACCGAGCCCACCTTCGGGGCGTCGCCGCCGCGCAGGAACAGGTGCCGCGTCGAGTCGAAGGCCCTGAACCGCACCTTGTTGTCCAGGGTCTGCTGCCGGAACGTGCGGTCGACCACGAAGCCGCGCTCGGCCAACCGGGTCGCGGGCTTGAGCGCCTTCTTGAGACTCAGCGTGCCGAAGCGGCGCAGCGTCCGGTCCCAGGTGGCCGGTGTGCCGGGCGTGCCCACGGAGACGCCACTGGTGACCAGCTCCGGGGTGAAGTTGTAGGGCTTCTTGGTCTTCGGGTCGATGAAGGCGTCGTGCGGCATCGACTGCGGCGCTGTCTCGCGGCCGTCGATGGTGCTCACCTTGCCGGACGTCGCGTCGTAGTAGACGAGGAAGCCGCCGCCGCCGATGCCCGAGCTGTAGGGCTCGGTCACACCGAGCGCGGCCGCCATCGAGATGATCGCGTCGGCGGCGTTCCCGCCGCGCTTGAGCACGTCGCGGCCGATCTTGCTGGCCTCGGGATCGACCGAGGTGGCCGCTCCCCCGGCGCCGGTGCTGGTCGGCGTCTTGGTCGTGTAGTACTTCCCGTCGCCGTGCGGATGAGCCTTCGCGTGCGCCGGGGCGAACGCCAGGCCGGCAAGACACGTGGCGACTGCGGCGGTGGCTGCCACCGTGGAGCGGCGGAGGGTACGACGACGAAGCATGGTGTGGCCTCCCGAGAACGGATCCGACCTCTCGACCCTGCCGCTAACCCGTCGGACGCGCAAGCCACCGGAGGGGTGGCAGGCGGTCAGCGGGCTACTTGCACTCCAGCCCGTTCTCCGGCGGCTTGGCCTCGACCAGGTAGCGGGTGACCGCGTCGTCGACACAGGCCTTGCCCTGCGCGTAGACCGTGTGACCGTCGCCGTCGTTGGTGACCAGCACACCGTGCGGGAGCCGCTTCGCGACCTTCACCCCCGAGGCGTACGGCGTGGCAGGGTCGCGGGTCGTGCTGATCACCACGATCGGCGGCGAGCCCTTCGCGGTGAGCCTCGGCAGCGGCTGCGGTGGGGTCGGCCAGAGGGCGCAGCGCACGTAGTCGTTGACCAGGCCCTCGCCGACCAGCGGGTCCTTGGCGCCGGTCGCCTTCGCGTTGGCGAACACCTTCGCCGGGACGGTGGGCCAGGCGCTGTCGAGACAGCTGACCGCGAAGTAGATGTCGAAGCCGTTGCCGTAGCTGCCGTCGGGCTTGCGGCTGAGGTAGCTGTCGGCCATGTTGACCAGCTGGCTGGCGTCGCCCTTGAGCCCCTCGTCGACGGCCTGGGACAGCACCGGCCAGGAGGTCTTGCTGTAGAGCGCGACGCCGATCGCGAGCTGGACCACGCCCGGGGTGGCGGGTCGGTCGGCCTGAGCGGCGGGGATCGGCTCCTGCTCGGCCTTGTCGACCAGCGCGGAGACCTTGGCTCGCGGGTCGGAGCCGAGCACGCACGCGCTGTCGGCCTTGCAGTCCGCGAGGTAGGCCTGCAGCGCCTGGTAGAAGCCGGCAGCCTGCTCGTCGGCACCCTGGAGGCCGGTCAGCTCGGTGTTGACCACGCCGTCGATCACCATCGTGCGGATCCGGGTCGGGAACAGCTGGGCGTACATCTGGCCGATCGAGGTGCCGTAGGAGTAGCCGAGGTAGTTCAGCTTCTTCTCGCCCAGCGCCTCGCGGATCTTGTCCATGTCGCGGGCCACGTTGAGGGTGCCGAGGTGCGGCAGGATCGCCTTCTCCTTGCGCGCGCACTCGTCGACGTACGCCTTGCTGACCTTGAGGTACGCCGCCTTCTCCGCCGGCGTGACCGGGGTCGGGTCGGCGTCGTACATCTCCTGCAGGTGGGAGTGGCAGTTCAGCGGCGAGCTCTTGCCGACGCCGCGCGGGTCGAAGCCGACCACGTCCATCCGCTGCTGGATGTCCTCGGGGAACTGCTTGTTCTCCGCCAGGTCGATGCCGGAGCCGCCGGGCCCGCCGGGGTTGACCAGCAGGGAGCCGACGCGCTGGTCGGGGTTGTCGGCGGGACGGCGGACCAGCGCCAGCGTGAGCTGCTCGCCGGCGGGCCGGTCGTAGTCCAGGGGCACCTTCAGCGACGCGCACTGGAAGGAGCCGTCGCACGACTTCCAGTCCAGCGAGCCCGTCTTCGCCGAGGCGCTGGTGCTCGGCGCTCTGTCCTTCGGCGTGGCCGACTTGTCGTCGCCACCGGTGCTGCAGCCCGTGGCCAGCACCGCGAGCACGAGCAGCCCCACGATCTCCCCGCCCGGTCCCCCGTGCGTCGCTCACTTGGGAGGCATCCTGATGCCGCCGTCGACGCGCACCGTCTCGCCGTTCATGTAGGAGTTGCGGATGCACTCGAGCACCATGCTGGCCAGCTCGTCGGGCACCCCGAGCCGCTTGGGGAACAGCACACTCTCGCCGAGCTTGGCCTTGAACGTCTCGGCCTGCTCGCCGTCGCCGTAGATCGGGGTGTCGATCAGGCCCGGAGCCACGGTGTTGACCCGGATCCCGATCGCCGCGAGGTCGCGCGCGACGGGCAGCGTCATCCCGACGACGCCGCCCTTGGAGGCCGAGTACGCCGCCTGCCCGATCTGGCCGTCGAACGCGGCAACCGAGGCCAGGTTGACGATCGCGCCGCGCTCACCCGTCGGCGTCGGCTCGTGCCTGCTGATCGCGGTGCCGGCCAGCCGGATGCAGTCGAAGGTGCCGATCAGGTTGATCCCGATCACCTTGGTGAACGCCTCGAGGTCGGCCGCGGACTCGAAGGTGCCGTCCTTGCCGACGGTGCGCTGGGCCCAGCCGATGCCAGCAGAGTTGACCAGGATCCGGAGCGGGCCGAGCTCCTCGGCCCTCTCCACGGCAGCCTTGATCTGGTCGGTGTTCGTCACGTCGACAGCGACGAACGCACCGCCGATCTCCTGGGCGAGCGCCTCACCGCGCTCCGCGTTGAGATCCGCGACCACGACGTGCGCGCCCGCGGCCGCGAGCTGGCGGGCGACGGCTGCTCCGATGCCGGACGCGGCTCCCGTGACGACTGCGCTGGCTCCACTGATCTCCATGGTCAGCGAGCATAGGTGGCTCGACATGCTCGACCACCACGAGGTGTCAGACCTCGACGAGCCCCTCCGCCACCAGCACGGCAGGCCCGGTCATCACCAGCCGGTCGTCGTGGGTCCAGGTCACCTGCAGCGAGCCGCCGGGCACGTCCACGGTGTACGGCGTGCCCCGCTCGGCCCGGTCGCGCGTCGCGGCGACGACCATCACGGCACACGCCCCGGTGCCGCAGGAGCGGGTCTCGCCGGAGCCGCGTTCGTAGACGCGCATGGCCACGTGGTGGTCGCCGAGCCAGACCACGAACTCGACGTTGACGCCGTCGGGGTAGGTCGCGGCGTCGTACGACGGGGGGTCGGTGAGCGCGCCGGCGTCCTCGAGGTCGTCCACGATCGTGACCGCGTGCGGGTTGCCGAGGTCGACGTGCGTGGCCTGCCAGGAGTGCTCGCCGACGCGTACCTCGGTCTCCTCGAGCACCCGGGGGTTGCCCATGTCGACGGTGATCCCGTCGTCGCCGAAGGTCAGCGTCTTGATCCCGTCGCGGGTCGCGATCGGGAGCGGGTTGCGGGGGTCGACGTCGGCGTGGGTGGCCAGGTAGAGCCCGAGCACCCGGATCCCGTTGCCACACATCTCGCTGAGCGAGCCGTCGGCGTTGCGGTAGTCCATGAACCAGACCGCGTCCCCGCGCGCCGCGACAGCCGCCGGGTCGTCCGTGGCGTCGGTGCGCACCACGCGGATGACGCCGTCGCCACCGATGCCGGTGCGCCGGTTGCACAGCGCCGCCACCTGCTCGCCGGTCAGTTCGAGCTTGCCGTTGGCGTCGGGCACGAGCACGAAGTCGTTCTCGGTGCCGTGACCCTTGACGAAGGAGATCTCCACGGGCGCCAGTCTAGGGAGACCGGATCGCGCCGAGCGCGCGGTCGACGCGGTGGGCGTCGTCGTGCGCGACCCAGGTCACCCGGTCGTCCTTGCGGAACCACGCGTCCTGGCGGCGCACGAACCTCCGGGTGCCCGTCACGGTCTTGTCGCGCGCCTCGGCCTCGGTGGTGGCGCCGGCCAGGAACGCCAGCACCTGCTGGTAGCCGAGCGCGCGGCTCGCCGTACGGCTGTCGCGCAGGCCGTGCCCCTCGAGGCGTCGTACCTCCTCGACCAGGCCGTCCGCCCACATCCGGTCGACCCGGCGCGCGATGCGTTCGTCGAGCGTCGGCCGGTCGATGTCGACGCCGATCTGCACCGCCTCCTCGAACACGTACGACGGGCGCGGCAGCCGGGCCACGAACGGCGCGCCGGTCAGCTCGACGACCTCCAGCGCGCGCACGACCCGGCGAGCGTTGGCCGGCTCGATGTGCGACGCCGCCTCGGGGTCGACCTCGTGCAGCCGGGCGTGCAGCGCTGCCGGCCCCTCGGCCTCGAGCTCACCCTCGAGCCGGCGCCGCACGTCTGGGTCGGTGGCGGGGAAGTCGAGGCGGTCGAGCACCGCCCGGGTGTAGAGCGCCGAGCCGCCGACCAGGACCGGCACCACGCCGCGGGCACGACATGCGTCCACCACCGCCCGCGCCTGCATCTGGAACTCCGCGACGCTGGCCTCCTCGTGCACGTCGAGGACGTCGACGAGGTGGTGCTGGATGCCTCGCCGCTCGGACTGCGGCAGCTTCGCGGTGCCGATGTCCATGCCGCGGTAGAGCTGCATGGAGTCGGTGTTGACCACCTCGCCGCCCAGGCGCTCGGCCAGGTCGAGCGCGAGCTCGCTCTTGCCGGCGGCCGTGGCGCCGACCACGGCGACGACGGGCAGCGCGGACATGGCGCCAGTGTCCCAGCCGGTCTCGCGGCCCACGCTTGCCGGTCTTGGCGGTGGCTGTCACGGTTGCGGCATGGGATTCCTGGACGATGCGAAGAAGAAGCTGACCAAGGCCGTCGACGACCACGGCGACAAGATCCGCGACGGCCTCGACAAGGCCGGGGACGCGGTCGACAAGAAGACCAAGGGCAAGTACACCGACAAGATCGCCAAGGGCAAGACGGCGGCCGAGGGTGCCCTGGACAAGCTCGACGGCAAGAACGACGACTTCGGCCCCGACAAGAAGGCGACGCGTTGATGGCATCCGACTCCGCTCCCGAGCCGCACATCGACGCCCCGCCGGCCGAAGGCCCCGGAGGCCCGGACTCGGTCCCGGACTGGGAGGCGGCCGGGCCCGACCCGCGGGTCCCCGACCAGCCGCGGTCCGCGCAGATCGAGGGCATGCCCGACGAGATCGAGCAGCCGGAAAAGATGGACGAGGCCGACGGCGCCGGCTCCCGTGACGCCAAGGACCCGGCCGACGAGGGCAAGGAGTCGCTCACCGAGCCCGCCGAGGACGACGAGCAGGACCGGCCCGAGGAGCCCGCCTAGGCCTAGCTCGCGGGCGCACCCACGGTCGGCAGGCCGAGCGAGACAGCCGTACTGGTCGGTGTGGGAGCCGCGGTGCGAGCCTCCCAGGCGTCGCCGGCGCGGGTGCGACGCACGGAGCGCACCGGGCCGTCGGCCACCAGGTGGTGCGGGGCGGCGTACGTCACCTCGACCTCGACCATGTCGCCGGGCCGTACGTCGGTGTGCGTGAAGTGCACCAGCCGGTTGTCCCTCGCACGGCCGGAGAGCCGGTGGGTCTGGCCGTCCTTGCGGCCCTCACCCTCGGCCACCATCAGCTCGACGGTGGTGCCCACGATCTTCTTGTTCTCGTCCCACGCGACCTGGTCGGCCAGTGCGACCAGCCGCTCGTAGCGCTCCTGCACGACCGCCTTCGGCACCTGGTCGTCGAGATCGGCGGCCGGGGTTCCGGGCCGCTTGGAGTACTGGAAGGTGAAGGCGCCGGCGAACCGTGCCGCCTCGACCACCTTCATCGTCTCGAGGAAGTCGTCCTCGGTCTCGCCCGGGAACCCGACGATGATGTCGGTGGTGATCGCGGCGTCCGGGATCGCGGCCCGCACCCGGTCGATGATCCCGAGGAACTTCTCCTGCCGGTAGGACCGACGCATCTCCTTGAGCACCTTGTCCGACCCGGACTGAAGCGGCATGTGCAGCTGCGGCATCACGGTCGGGGTCTCGGCCATCGCGGCGATCACGTCGTCGGTGAAGGCCGCGGGGTGCGGCGAGGTGAACCGCACCCGCTCGAGCCCCTCGATCTCCCCGCAGGACCGGAGCAGCTTGCCGAACGCCAGCCGGTCGCCGAACTCGACGCCGTACGTGTTCACGTTCTGCCCGAGCAGGGTCACCTCGGTGACGCCCTCAGCGACCAGCGCCTCGATCTCGGCGAGCACCTCGCCGGGCCGGCGGTCCTTCTCCTTGCCGCGGAGGCTCGGGACGATGCAGAACGTGCAGGTGTTGTTGCAGCCGACCGAGATCGACACCCAGGCGGCGTACGCCGACTCGCGCTTGGTGGGCAGCGTCGACGGGAACACCTCGAGCGACTCGAGGATCTCGACCTGCGCCTCCTCCTGCACCCGTGCCCGCTCGAGCAGCACCGGTAGCGAGCCGATGTTGTGGGTGCCGAAGACGACATCGACCCAGGGCGCCTTCCTGGTGATCTCGCCGCGGTCCTTCTGGGCGAGGCAGCCACCGACGGCGATCTGCATGCCCGGGCGCTTCGCCTTGACCGGCGCCAGGTGACCGAGGTTCCCGTAGAGCTTGTTGTCCGCGTTCTCGCGCACCGCGCAGGTGTTGAACACGACCACGTCGGCGTCGTCACCCGCGGGCGCGGCGACGTACCCCGCCTCCTCCAGCAGCCCGGTGAGCCGCTCGGAGTCGTGGACGTTCATCTGGCACCCGTAGGTGCGGACCTCGTAGGTGCGTGTCATGGCGGGACAAGGCTACGGCGCGGCCGGGTCCGCTTCGTCAGGGACGCCCGGGAACAACATCGGCCAACGTCAGGAGGTCGGGCCGGCCGGCCGTACGACGCGTAGAGACCGTGCGTGCTCAGCGAGCCGGCTTGTCGGTGACCCAGAGCCGGATCACGCCCTCGATCACGACCGTGCCGTCGCTCCGGACGCCGCGCACCCGCACCGGCAGGTCGGGGTCGTCGCCGGTCCACTGCGCCGGGTCGGTCTCGGCGATGCAGGTGACGTCGCTGTCGGCCTTGGCGGTGTAGGCGACCTCCATCCCCTTCGGGATCCATCGTCGGTGCGTGGGGATCGTGGCCTCGGCCAGCGCCCCCATCGCCGCCTCCAGCCCGTTGCACAGCGCGATCGCGTGCACGGTGCCGATGTGGTTGTGCACCGCACGGCGGTCTCGGATCACCAGCTCGACATGATTCGGCTCCAGCACGGTGAACCGTGGCCGGACGGTGCCGAAGTACGGCGCCTTCCGGGCGAACAGGAACGAGAACACGCGATCGCCGAGCGGCAGGCGGACGGCACGGCGGTGGAGCTCCAGCACGGATGGCATGCCCCGGAGGCTAGCCCGACCGGTGCCGGAGCAGGCACGAGCGGCGTCACACCTCGAACCGCCGCGACTGCTGGCGGGGGACGGCGGATAGTCCGTGACGAAAAGCGCCTCCATCTGGTCCGCGGAGGCGCCGAACGTCACGGACTATCGCGGACAGGCGCCGAACGTCACGGACTATCGCGGACAGGCGCCGAACGTCGCGCTAGGTGAGGTGCTCGGGATCGATCAGGTCGGCGTCCAGCTCCTCGCGGACCACCCGGAACGCCACCGAGCCGGAGTAGCCCTTGCGGGCGAGCATGCCGGTCAACCGGCGGACGGCGACCTGCTGCTCGAGCCCGCGCACGGTGCGGAGCTTGCGGCGCACCAGCATCCGGGCGGCCTCCACCTCGTCGTCGGGGTCGATCCCGTCGAGCGCCTCGCGGGCGACCTCGTCGTCGATCCCCTTGCGGCGCAGCTCCTGGGCGAGGGCACGGCGGGCGAGACCGCGGCCGGACTGCCGCTGCTCGACCCAGGTGCGGGCGAACGCGGCGTCGTCGACCAGCCCCACCTCCTCGAACCGGTCGAGCAGCCGGGTCGCGATCTCGTCGGGCACGTTGCGCTGGGCGAGCTTGGCCGCGAGGTCGGACCGGCTGCGGGCACGCCCGGTCAGCTGGTCGAGCAGGATCTTGCGTGCCACCGCCTCGGCGTTCTCGGGCGGCCCGAGCCGCTCGACGTCGTCGGGAGCCTTCTGCTGTCGCACCCGGGGTGCGCCTAGAAGTCGATGCCGTCGGGGTCGACCGGGCCGTCGGCGACGAAGCTGTCGGCGGGTTCGGCGACGGAGGGGCCGATCCCGAGCTTCTCGAGGATCTTCTTCTCGATCTCGTTGGCCAGGTCGGGGTTGTCCCGCAGGAACGTGCGGGCGTTCTCCTTGCCCTGGCCGAGCTGGTCGCCCTCGTAGGTGTACCAGGCGCCTGCCTTGCGGACGAGGCCCGCCTCGACGCCGACGTCGATCAGGCCACCCTCGCGGGAGATGCCGAGGCCGTACATGATGTCGAACTCGGCCTGCTTGAACGGCGGCGCGACCTTGTTCTTGACGACCTTGACCCGGGTGCGGTTGCCGACCGGCTCGGTGCCGTCCTTGAGGGTCTCGATCCGGCGCACGTCGAGCCGGACCGAGGCGTAGAACTTCAACGCCTTGCCACCGGTCGTGGTCTCCGGCGAGCCGAACATCACGCCGATCTTCTCGCGCAGCTGGTTGATGAAGATCGCGGTGGTGCCGGCGTTGTTCAGCGCGCCGGCCATCTTGCGCAGCGCCTGGCTCATCAGCCGGGCCTGGAGGCCGACGTGGCTGTCGCCCATCTCGCCCTCGATCTCGGCGCGGGGCACCAGCGCGGCGACGGAGTCGATCACGATCAGGTCGAGCGCGCCGGAGCGGGTCAGCATGTCGGCGATCTCCAGCGCCTGCTCACCCGAGTCGGGCTGGGAGACCAGCAGCGCGTCGGTGTCGACACCGAGCCGCTGGGCGTACTCCGGGTCGAGGGCGTGCTCGGCGTCGATGAACGCCACGATGCCGCCGGCCCGCTGGGCGTTGGCCACCGCGTGCAGGGCGACCGTGGTCTTGCCCGAGGACTCGGGACCGTAGATCTCGACCACCCGGCCGCGCGGCAGGCCGCCGAGGCCGAGGGCGATGTCGAGCGCGATCGAGCCGGTCGGGATGATCTCGAGCGGGGCACGCACCTCGTCGCCGAGCCGCATCACCGAGCCCTTGCCGAACTGCTTCTCGATGTTGGCGAGCGCCGCGTCGAGCGCCTTGTCCTTGTTGCCCACCGCAACACCCATGTCTGACCATCCATCCGATCGGTGACCGCGCTCCGCGGTCGGTTGCCTGGCTTGTCGGGACAGACGCTAGGCGGGGCCTCCGACAGTCCCGGTCTGCTGCTCCGGACCTGTGGACGACCGACCCCTTCCGGCGCCTGTGGATCACAAAGGTATCCCGAACACCTGTTCGACCAGCGCGTCTCCGTGCGGCGTGTCGCGTAAACCCCCGTCGTACGACGACGACGCCCCTCCGGTCGGTGGACCGAAGGGGCGTCGTCGGTGCTGCTACTGCGTGATCCGGGTCAGCGGACCCGGGGTGTACGGCGAGTGCGCCGACAGGTAGTCGGCGAACGCGTCGATGTCGAGCCCGCCGTAGTACACGTCGGTGCCCTTCGTGAACGACGGGAAGCCGTCGCCACCACCCTGCAGGAAGTTGTTCGTCACGATCCGGTAGGTAGCCGCCTTGTCGATCGGCGTCCCGTTCAGCATCACCGAACCATCCTCGGCGCCCGTGGGCGTCAGCTTGTACGTGAAGCCCTGCGAGATCTGCAGGATCTTCGGCGACACGCCGTTGGTCTGGCCGGTCACCTGCTGCGCGAGCAGGTCGTAGATGTCTTGACCGGTCAGGTCCATCGACACGAGGTAGTTGTTGAACGGCTGGACCGTGAACGCCTCCTCGTAGGTGACGTCACCCGGCACCTCGGCCGGGTACTTCGACTGCGCGTAGGTGAGGTCCGCCCGGATCCCGCCCGGGTTCATGAACGCGATCACCGGCGTCTTGCCGTTGGTCACGGTGGAGTCGTCGGCGAGCTGGGCGTCGGCGATCAGGTCGCCGAGCTGGCTCTCGCCGTTGGTGCTCCCGGCCGGCGGGTCCTTCTTGACGTCCGTGGTGATCTGGCCGATCTCCTTGCTGGCGATCGGCGTGACCAGCTCGAGGTAGTGCGCGATCAGCGTGGTCTGCTCGGGGTCCTTCTGGTCCCGCGTGACCGGCATGTTGGCGCCCTCGACCGAGGTCCGCACGATGTCGCGCTTCTTCCGGTCGTAGGTGAGCTCGGTGTCGGTGTAGAGCCGGCCGAACGAGGACGCCGAGGTCACCAGCCGGTCGCGGCCCTTGGGGTCCTTGACGTCGCACACGTAGGGCTGGTGCGTGTGTCCCGAGACGACCATGTCGATCTCCGGGTCGAGGTTCTTGGCGATGTCGAGGATCGGCGAGCTGACCGGGTCGAGCGCGCCACCCTTCGCGCACGTGTAGTCGTACGTCGGGTTGCCGAGGACCGTCTCGCCCTTGGGGTTGGTCAGCGGCTGCTGCTTGGGCAGGCCGCCCTGGTGGATCAGCACCACGATCGCCTTGACGCCCTTGCTCTTGAGCACCGGCACCAGCTTGTTGGCCGTCTTGACCTCGTCGGTGAACGAGAGGCCCTTGACGCCGGCCGCGGTCACGATGTCGGGGGTGCCCTTGAGGGTCATCCCGATGAAGCCGATCCTGGCGCCGTTGACGTCCTTGATCGCGTACGGCGGGAGGATCGTCTTCTTGGTCCCGGCGTAGACGACGTTGGCCGCGAGGTAGTCGAAGTTCGCGCCGCTGAACGAGCCGTCGGGGCAGGAGTTCTGGTTGTTCGCGCCGGCGCCGTCGTCGAGGCAGCCGCCGTTGGCCATCCGCTGGAGCTCGACGTAGCCCTCGTCGAACTCGTGGTTGCCGACCGAGCTGACGTCGAGGCCGAGCTTGTTCATCGACTGGACCGTGGGCTCGTCGTGGAAGGCCGCGGAGAGCAGCGGGCTGGCGCCGATGATGTCGCCGGCCGCGACGGTCAGCGAGCTGGCGTGACCTTGACGCGCGCGCTTGAGGTGGGAGGCGAGGTACTCCGCGCCGCCGACGTCCTGCGTGGTGTCGACCGGCTTGCCGTTCGCGTCGAACGTGTGGCCGGTGACGATGCGTCCCGACGACCCGGACGGGGCTTCGAGGTTGCCGTGGAAGTCGTTGAACGACAGGATCTGGATCTGCTGCATCCGCGGAGGCTTGGGCTTGTGGCCCGACACCGCCTGGGAAGGTGCGCCAAGGGTGGCAGCCGTGAGCAGGGCGGTGGCCCCCACGGCCAGGACGCCCAGCGGGCGCCTCAGTGAACGGACGGACATGTCTCTCCTCGCCAAGCCCCGAGTGTCAGGGCGATTGCCGGAAGGCTAACCCGCATACCGGGCCGAGGGAATCCCGGGCAAGGTCACATCCCGGTGAACTCCCGGGACGGCTCAGAGCTCGCGGTCGGGCAGCTCGAGGGCACTCCAGACGGCGCGCCAGACCACCTTCGGGGGCTCACCAGCGGCCAGCGCCTCGGTGACCGTGTGGCCGCCGAGGTCCGCCAGCACCTGCTGGTCCGCCCAGGCTCGGGCGTACGCCGGGCCCAGCACCTGGTTCATCCGTGCCCAGAACTCGGTGTGCCTCATGCACCCGTTCCCGGTGCCTCGTCGTGCGGCCCGTTGTACGAACCGACGTGCGGGACGTCGAGCCCCACGTCGTGGGCGTGGTGGACGATGTCGTGCGCGTGGTAGCGCGAGATCGACTCGACCGTGAACTCGTCGCCGTTGCTCCGGCGGCCTCGTCGCGGCCACTGGCTCTCGTGCACGGCGGCGTACCGACCCGCGACGGCGCCGGCGGCCTCCACCAGCTCGAGCGCGACGGTGGCCGGGTCCTGGTGGAAGTAGTCGTCGGCGACGGCCGTCAGGTCCTGGTCCCAGTTGGCGAACTCCGGGTCGAGCTCGTGCAGCATCAGCGCGACCCGCTCGTCGAAGAGCCGGTGCACGTCACGCACGTGGCAGGCGTACTCGAGCGGCGACCACACCTGCGACGACGGACGCTCGGTCACCTCCGGCCGCGCCAGCAGCTCGCCCCAGGCGAACGCGTGGTCGCGCAGCAGCTGCGGCAGCGCCGCGACATCGAGCCGCTGGGCGTCGAACCCGCAGTCCGGGCACTCCATCCGGAGCACCCAGGTCCAGTCCTTGGCGTCGGGTTCGATCGGGACGATCTCGCTGGGATCAGGTCTCACCCGCTCAGTCTGCCCGACCTGCCAGACTCCACGAGTGGGCAGCCCGGAGATCCGCGACGCCACCGCCGACGACCTCGCGGCCGTGGGCGCGATCTACGAGCACGAGGCGCGGCACGGCATCGCGACCTTCGACGCCGTCGGCCGGTCCCGTGAGTTCTGGGCCGACAAGCTCGCCGGGCCGTTGCTGGTGGCGGAGGTCTCCGGGGAGGTCGGCGGGTTCGCCTACGCATCGACGTACCGGCCGCGGCCGGCGTACGACCGCACGCGCGAGGTGTCGGTCTACCTGGCGGAGTCCGCGCGCGGGGCGGGGGTCGGGAAGGCGTTGTACGGCGAGCTGCTCGACCGGCTGCGTGCCGCCGGCGCGCACACGGCGCTGGCCGTGATCGCACTCCCCAACGAGGCCAGCGTGCGACTCCACGAGTCGTTCGGTTTCGTGCACCGCGGCACGCTCGACGAGGTCGGTTGGAAGTTCGACCGGTGGATCGACACCGGCTTCTGGCAGCTCGAGCTCTAACGGGCGCCGAGGTGGTCGAGCAGGTTGTCGCCGAACCGCTTGCCCATGCCACCGAGCACGGCGCGCATCGCAGCGGTGACGGCAGGTTTCGCGAACCGGGACAGCGGCAGGTCGGCGCGCACACCGATCTTGATCTCGAGGTGGGTGCCGCCGTCCGCGGCCTCCTCGAGCCCGTACCAGCCCTCGACGCCCACTCGCTCGCGACGGCTTCCCGGGTCGTGCGTCCACACGATGCGGGTCGGCTCGGTGAACGTCATCCGCTCGGTGAACGACGGCGTGAGGCTGGTGCTGAGGATCGGCACCCGGCTCAGCTCCCAGCGCCAGTGGTCGCCGTCGACCTCGATGTGCCGGAGGAAGGGCGTCAGCTTCGGCAGGAGCTCGGGGTCGGTCAGCGCCGCCCAGACCTCCTTGCGGTCAGCAGCCACGACGGCCTCGGAGTGGTTGCTCGCCTCGAACCATGCCATCCGGACAGTCAAGCAGGGTGAGTGTGGTTCCTTAGGGTGGGCAGGTGACCGAACCCGACCCGGAGCTCGTCGAGATCGCCCACCACGTCCTCGACCTGGCCCGCAGCGGAGATGACGTGCGGCTCGCGGCGTACGTCGACGCGGGCGTGCCGGTCGACCTCACCGACGCCGCCGGCAACACGGTGCTGATGCTCGCGGCGTACCACGGGCACGCCGCCGCCGTCCGAGCGCTCGTGGACCGTGGAGCCGACGTCGACCGGCTCAACGACCGCGGCCAGAGTCCGTTGGCGGGCGCCCTGTTCAAGGGCGAGGACGACGTGGTCGCGGTGCTGACCGGCGCTGGGGCCGACCTCGACGCAGGCCAGCCGAGTGCGCGTGCGACGGCCGTGATGTTCGGTCGGGAGGACCTGCTGGGGTGAGGGGGCGGGTGGCTGCGGTTTCGGGACACTTGTTGGGAAACTGCACCGGATTCCGCGATTCCCGTGCAGTTCCGGGACAAGTGTTGGGAAACCGCAGCCCCCGCCCCGCAACCCCACCACCCGCCCCCCTCAGGTCAGCAGCAGCTTCTCGAGCCTCTTGCTCACGACGCTCAAACCGATCGCACCCATCACCAGCAGGTAGCCGACGGAGATGGCGGACGCGGACGTCACGTGGCCGGTGGTCAGCTCGCGGCACAGCACCACGCCGCGGTACAGCGGAGTCGCCTCGACCACCCACTGCAGCCACGACGGATAGGCCGCGAGCGGGAAGAACGTCGCGGAGAACAGGAACATCGGCATCGTCGCCAGCGTGACGAACTCGAAGTCCTGCCACGACCGCATGTAGCTGGTCAGCGCCATCCCGACCGACGCCACCGCGAACCCGATGAGGAGCGCCGCGGGCAGCGCGAGCAGCGCCAGCCACGAGCTGGTGAGGCCCATCGCCGCCATCACCCCGAGGAACGCCGCGGAGTAGATGCCGCTGCGCAGCAGGCACCACGCGAGCTCGCCGACGGCGATGTTCGTGGTCGTCAGCGGCGTGGCCAGCATCTGGTCGTACAGCTTCTGGAACTTGAGCTTGAAGAACATGTTGAACGTCGAGTCCAGGATCGCGCCGTTCATCGCGGAGGCGGCGAGCATGCCGGGTGCGACGAACTCCGAGTACGGGATCGCGTGCCCGTTGACGTCGAACGACTCGATCAGCTTGCCGACACCGACGCCGATCGAGAACAGGTAGAACACCGGCTCCAGGAAGCCGCTGAGGAAGACCCACCACGCGCTGCGGTAGGAGATGTAGTTGCGCAGCAGCAGGACCCGGGTCGCGCCGGCAAGGGTCATCGACATCAGACCACCAGCCGACCTGTCAGCCGGCGTACGGCGAGCACGTGGCCGCCGACCACCAGCACCAGCAGGTAGGCCACGTGGACCAGGGCAGGGCCGGCCTCGAGGGTGCCGACGGTGAGCATCCGGGCCAGGTCGACGCCCTGGTAGAGCGGCGTGACGCGAGCGGTCGCCTCCAGCACCGGCGACAGGTTCGAGATCGGGAAGAACGCACCCGAGAACAGGAACTGCGGGATCACGCCCAGCCGGAAGACCAGCGCGAACGACGACTCGTCGGGTGCACCGGCGGCGAACGCATAGACCGGCAGCCCGATCGCGAGGCCCACCAGCACCGCCACCAGCCACGCCCCGACCGCCCCGAGCACCGAGTGGTAGACGCCGAACGGCGCGAGCACCGCGGCGAACACCGCCGACGTGAACGCCAGCCGGAAGACGATGAAGCCCAGGTGCGCGTTGACCAGGTCGAGCGGTCGCAACGGCGTGTGCTGCATGCCGAAGTAGACCTTCTGCCACTTGACCATGCTCATCACCGGGTAGGTGGTCTCGCCGACCGCGGCCGTCATGCTCTGGGCGGCGAGCAGTCCCGGCGCGATGAAGGCGAGGTACGTCGGAGCGCCCTCGAGCCGGCTCGGGTCACCGGAGATGAAGCCACCCAGCAGCACCCCCATCGCGAGGACGTAGAGCAGCGGGTTGACGAAGGACGAGACGACCGTGCCCTTCCAGGTGCGCTTGTAGACCGTCAGCCAGTAGTCGTACTGACGGCTCGCGAGCTCGAAGGAGGAGGGCACCGATCAGTCCACCAGGGTCCGGCCGGTCAGCCGCAGGAACACGTCCTCCAACGACGAGCGGCGCACCAGCGTCGCGACCGGCGACAGCCCGCGCTCGTGCACCTTGGCGACCGCCTCCTCGCCGTCGTCGCTGTAGAGCAGGAGCCGGTCGGGCAGCACCTCCACGCGATCGGCGAGGTCGCGCACCCGGTCGGCGTAGTCCTCGTGGTCGACCACCCCGAACCGGAGCTCGGCCACCTCGCGGGTCGAGTGCTCGCGGATCAACGTCGACGGCGACCCCTCGGCCACGATCAGGCCCTTGTCCATCACCACCAGCCGGTCGCAGAGCTGCTCGGCCTCGTCCATGTAGTGCGTGGTGATCACCAGCGTCACGCCCTGCTGCTTGAGCCGGAACAGCCGGTCCCACAGCACGTGGCGTGCCTGCGGGTCGAGCCCCGTGGTGGGCTCGTCGAGCAGCAGCAGGTCGGGGTTGTTGATCAGCGAGCGGGCGATCGTGAGCCGTCGCTTCATGCCGCCGGAGAGGTCGTCGACCTTGACCTTCGCCTTCTCGGTCAGCTGCACGAACTCGAGCAGCTCGGCGGCGCGGCTGCGCACCTCACCGCGCGCGATGCCGAAGTAGCGCCCGTAGACGTAGAGGTTGTCGAAGACGTTGAGCTCGGTGTCGAGGGTGTCCTCCTGCGGGCACACGCCGAGCCGGCCGCGGATCTCGGAGCCGTGCTCGGCCGGGTCGAGGCCGAGGATCCTCAGCTCGCCCTCGGTCACCGGGGAGACCGCCGCGATCATCCGCATCGTCGAGGACTTGCCGGCCCCGTTGGGTCCGAGGAAGCCGAACGCCTCACCCCGTCGTACGTCGACGTCGATGCCCTTGACCGCCTCGAAGGACCCGAACGACTTGCGCAGCCCCCGGGCCCGCACCATCAGCTCGCCGCTCCCCGTGTCGGTCACGAGGAGTGACGCTATCCACTGGCGCCGACACGGTGCACCCGGGTTTGCTGTTCCCGTGGACCTGGGCTCGGTGCTGCTGGTGCCCGCGACGTTCGGCACCGGCCTCGTCGCGGGGCTCTTCCTCGCGTTCTCGGTGGCCGTGATGCCGGGGCTGCGCGCGACCGACGACGCGGTGTTCCTGGCGACGATGCAGCGGATCAACGTAGCGATCGTGAACCCCCTGTTCCTGGTCCTGTTCCTCGGATCGCCCGTGCTGCTCGCGGCGGCCACCTTCGTCGGACCGCGCGACGTGTTCCTGGTGCTCGCCCTGCTCGTGCACCTGGCCGGGCTCGCGGTCACTCCCGTGGTCAACATCCCGCTCAACAACGCACTCGCCGTGGCCTCCGATCCCGGGCCGGCGCGCGCCGCCTTCGAGGTGCCGTGGAATCGCGCGCACACGCTCCGCACCGTGCTGATGGCCGCGTCGTTCGCGCTGTGCCTGGTCGCGATCGGGGCCTGACCGGGACGGTACCCAACCTTGGAGGGGTCCCTTCTCGTCCTCATGGTGAGAAGGACCGGCGGAGGAGGTGGCAGGTGGAGTCGTACGACGCGGAGTTCACCGAGTTCGCCGCCGGGTCCCTGCGCGACCTGCGCCGCACCGCGTACCTGATGTGCGGCGACTGGCACCGCGCGGAGGACGTGGCGCAGGAGGCGCTGATCCGCGTGTACCGCTCGTGGCGCAGGATCGAGCGTCGGGAGTCGCTGCTGGGCTACGCGCGCCGTACGACGGTCCGGCTGATGATCGACGACACTCGCCGGCCGCTCCGCCGCGAGCGTCCCGGGCTCGACGACGCGCTGGTCGACCTGCACGGGGGTCAGGTCGGCGCGGACGCCACCGCGGACGTCGACGAGCGCGACCGGGTGCTGCGGGCGCTGGCCCGGCTGGCGCCACGGCGGCGGGCCTGCGTGGTGCTGCGCTACCACCTCGACCTGTCGGTCGCCGAGACCGCACGAACCCTCGGCTGTTCCGAGGGCACCGTGAAGAGCCAGTGCTCCGACGCTCTGGCCCAGCTGCGCGAGGAGCTCGGCGAGGATCTGTCCGCGCCCACGAGAGGGATGTCATGAGCGACCACGACCTGACCACGCTCCTGGCCCGCACCGCCGCCGACGACGACCGGCCCGTCCGGACCGACCTCGACCGGCTGCTCGCCCGGGCCCGCCACGGACGCACCCGACGGCGCGGTCTCGTCGGAGCCGGGATCGTGGGCGGCGCGGCCCTCCTGACAGCCGCCACCGTCGCCGCGGTGACGGCGCTGCAGCCCACTCCGGCTCCGGCACCCGCGGCACCGCCCCACCGCACGGTCCGCGAGCAACCACTGACGGACGCCCAGATCCGGGAGCGCTGCCTTCCCCAGCTCGCCAAGTACGCGACGCTCCCGATGTACGACCAGAAGCCCTCGACGGCGCGTTGGACGCCCCTCCATGCGTGGGACTACCGCACCGGCGACGTGGTGCTGCTCCAGGGCCGCCACGGCAACCCGGCGTTCTGCCACATCCCGAAGCCGGGTCAGGAGCGTGGCCCGGTGCCCTTCCAGATCTTCACACCGACCATGGGCGCCGAGAGCCACCTCCGCACGATCTGCGCCCAGCAGGCCGAGCCCCGCCTCGACCTGCGCACGGCTGCCGTCGGCAACTCCTGGTCCGAGGGCGAGGTCACCATGACGCTGCTGGTCAAGGGGTCGCGGTACTTCGCCTGCGCCACCGAGCCGGTCACCTGGGACGCCGGCCTCGCCCAAGTCAGCGAGGTGCCGGCCGGCCTGCTCTTCTCGACCTCCGGCACGACCGGTGCGGCCCACAAGTCGATCGTCGACGAGTCGGCGGCGTGGACCCTGGTCGCCGGCCACGTGACGAAGAGGGCCAGGACCCTGATGCTCCTGTGGCCCGGCCTGAAGGAGGCGTCCTACCCGATCTCTGAGGGCAACGTCGCCGCCGTCCTCAAGGTCCCGACCACCGGTGGGCTCCGCCCGGTCCGGTGGCGGCTGCTCGACGCCGCCGGCAAGGAGATCCAGCGGGGCCGTCTCGGCTGAGCAACCGGTTGTCGGCGGGCTGGGCGAAGATGGACGGGTGGACGACGCGACCGACCAGCTGCCCGGGTTCAGCGACCCGACCCGGGTCTGGTTCGAGGCTGCCTTCGCCGGCCCGACAGCAGCCCAGGTCGGCGCCTGGCGCACCATCGCGGCAGGCAGGCACGCCCTCGTGGTGGCACCGACGGGTTCCGGCAAGACGCTGAGCGCGTTCCTGTGGTCGCTGGACCGACTGACCACGAGCGAACGCCCGAAGGACAAGCTCAGACGCTGCCGGGTCCTCTACATCTCGCCGCTCAAGGCGCTCGCGGTCGACGTCGAGCGCAACCTCCGTGCTCCGCTGGCCGGCATCCGGCACACCGCCGACCGGCTCGGCCAGGAGATCGCCGACGTCCGCGTCGGCGTCCGTTCGGGCGACACCACCGCCGCCGACCGTCGCAAGCTGGCGACCAGCCCGCCCGACATCCTGATCACCACGCCCGAGTCGCTGTTCCTGATGCTGACCTCGCAGGCACGCGAGGCCCTGCGCGGCGTCGACACCGTGATCCTCGACGAGGTGCACGCGGTCGCGGGCACCAAGCGGGGCGCCCACCTCGCGGTGTCCCTCGAGCGGCTCGACGAGCTCCTGGAGCGTCCTGCGCAGCGGATCGGGCTCTCGGCGACGGTCCGGCCGGTCGAAGAGGTGGCCCGGTTCCTCGGAGGCTCCGCTCCGGTGGAGGTCGTGGCGCCGCCCTCGGAGAAGCGGTGGGACCTGAGCGTCGTGGTCCCGGTCGAGGACATGACCGAGCTCGGCCAGGCCGCCGAAGAACCGTCCTCCGGCCCGGCGTCGGCAGCCACGAAGCACTCCTCGATCTGGCCCCACGTCGAGGAGCGCGTGGTCGACCTCGTCGAGCAGCACCACTCCACGATCGTCTTCGCCAACTCGCGCCGGCTCGCCGAGCGGCTCACCGCCCGCCTCAACGAGATCGCAGCCGACCGCCAGGCGGCGGTCGAGGAGCGAGCGCCAGCGAGCGTCTCGAAACCAGCCCCCGGAGCGCCGGCCGAGATGATGGCCCAGTCCGGGCAGTCCACCGGCGCCGCGCCACTGCTCGCGCGCGCCCACCACGGCTCGGTCTCCAAGGAGCAGCGCGCCGTGATCGAGGACGACCTCAAGCGCGGTCGCCTTCCGTGCGTGGTGGCCACCAGCAGCCTCGAGCTCGGCATCGACATGGGTGCGGTCGACCTGGTGATCCAGATCGAGTCGCCGCCGTCGGTGGCCAGCGCCCTGCAGCGCGTCGGACGCGCCGGCCACCAGGTCGGCGAGACGTCCCGCGGGGTGCTCTTCCCCAAGCACCGTGGCGATCTGGTGCCGACGGCCGTCGCCGTCGAGCGCATGCGCAGCGGCGGCATCGAGGCACTGTCCGTGCCGGCCAACCCGCTCGACGTGCTCGCCCAGCAGGTGGTCGCCTCGACCGCGATGGACACGTGGGCGGTCGACGACCTCTACGCCGTCGTACGCCGGAGTGCGCCGTTCGCCGGGCTCCCGCGGTCGGCGTACGACGCGACGCTCGACCTGCTCGCCGGCCGCTACCCGAGCGACGAGTTCGCCGAACTCCGCCCGCGCATCGTCTGGGACCGGGTCACCGGCGAGCTGACCGGGCGACCCGGCGCGCAGCGGCTGGCGGTGACCAGCGGCGGCACCATCCCCGACCGCGGCATGTTCGGCGTCTTCCTGGTCGGGGCCTCGGCCGGCGGAGGGCGCGTCGGCGAGCTCGACGAGGAGATGGTCTACGAGTCCCGCGTCGGTGACGTGTTCACGCTCGGCACCACGAGCTGGCGGATCGAGGACATCACCCACGACCGGGTGCTCGTCTCGCCCGCACCCGGTCAGCCCGGCCGGCTGCCGTTCTGGACCGGCGACACCCTCGGCCGACCCGCCGAGCTCGGCGCCGCGGTCGGCGCTTTCACCCGCGAGATCGCGGCGATGTCGCGGCCCGAGGCGCTGGCCCGGGCCACCGGGGCGGGGCTCGACGCCTGGGCCGCCGACAACCTGGTCGCGCTCATCGAGGAGCAGCGCGAGACCACCAACGCGGTGCCGAGCGACACCCGGCTGGTGGTCGAGCGCTTCCGCGACGAGCTCGGCGACTGGCGGATCGTCGTCCACTCCCCCTACGGCGTCCCGGTCCACGCGCCGTGGGCGCTGGCGATCAACGCGCGGCTGCGCGAGCGCTACGGCATGGACGCCCAGGCGATGGCCGCCGACGACGGCATCGTGCTGCGCATCCCCGAGACCGACCAGGACCCGCCCGGCGCCGACCTGATCGCCTTCGAGCCCGACGAGATCGAGCAGATCGTGACCACCGAGGTGGGCGGCTCGGCGCTGTTCGCGTCCCGCTTCCGCGAGTGCGCCGCGCGTGCGCTCCTGCTGCCGAGGCGTGACCCCGGGCGCCGGTCGCCGCTGTGGCAGCAGCGGCAGAAGAGCTCCCAGCTGCTCGAGGTCGCCTCCAAGTACCCGTCCTTCCCGATCATCCTCGAGGCCGTGCGCGAGGTGCTCCAGGACGTCTACGACGTGCCGGCCCTGACCGCCCTGCTCCAGCGGGTGCAGCGCCGCGAGGTGCAGCTGGTCGACGTCGCCACGCAGTCGCCGTCGCCGTTCGCGCGCTCGTTGCTGTTCGGCTACGTCGCCGCGTTCATGTACGAGGGCGACTCCCCGATCGCCGAGCGCCGCGCAGCCGCGCTCACCCTCGACCAGGGGTTGCTCGCCGAGCTGCTCGGCCGGGCCGAGCTCCGCGAGCTGCTCGACCCCGAGGTGCTGGCCGAGGTCGAGGCCGAGCTCCAGCGGCTGGCCGACGACCGCAGGGCGCGCGACGCCGAGGGGCTGGTCGACCTGCTCCGGCTGCTCGGACCGCTGTCCACCGACGAGGTGATGGCCCGCTGCACGTCGCCCGACCAGGTCACCGACTGGATGTCCCTGCTCGCGCAGTCGCGACGGGTGGTCGAGGTGAGGCTGGCCGGCGTCGAGCGCTGGGCGATCGTGGAGGACGTCGCCCGGCTCCGCGACGGACTCGGCGTGCCGGTGCCGCCCGGCACTCCCGACGCGTTCACCGACCCGGTCGACGACCCGCTGGGCGACCTGGTGGCCCGGTTCGCGCGCACCCACGGCCCCTTCGTCACCGCCGACGTGGCGACCCGGCTCGGGCTCGGGGTGGCCGTCGCGCACCAGACCCTGGTCCGGCTGGCCGCCTCCGGACGCGTGCTCGAGGGCGAGTTCCGCCCGGCCGGCGTCGGCGCCGAGTGGTGCGACGCCGAGGTGCTCCGCCGACTCCGTCGCCGGTCCCTGGCCCGGCTGCGCCACGAGGTCGAACCGGTCGAGCCGGCCACGCTTGGTCGCTTCCTGCCCGCCTGGCAGCACGTGATCACGACAGGCTCGACCAACCGGGGACTCCGCGGCGTCGACGGCGTGGTCACCGTGGTCGAGCAGCTCGCCGGGTGCGCCGTGCCCGGCAGCGCGCTGGAGTCCCTGGTGCTGCCCTCGCGGATCGTCGACTACGTGCCGGCGATGCTCGACGAGCTGACCGCCACCGGCGAGCTGCTGTGGGCCGGCCACGGCGCTCTCCCTGGCTCCGACGGCTGGGTCTCGCTCCACCTCTCCGACTCCGCCCCGCTCACGCTGCCCGACCCGCAGGACCTCGACCTGTCGCCGACGCACTTCTCGATCGTCGACGCCCTGGCCGGCGGCGGGGCGTACTTCTTCCGCCAGCTCTCCGACGCCGTCGGCTCGACCGACGACCGTGCGATGACCGCAGCGCTGTGGGAGCTGGCCTGGTCGGGCCGCGTCGGCAACGACACGCTCGCGCCGCTCCGGGCACTCGTGGGCACCGGCCGAGGTCGGCCCGCGCACCGGTCCCGCCGGCCACCGCCGCGCACCCGCACCAGCGGCCGACCCGGGCGTCCCGCGATGCCGACCCGCACCGGGCCGCCCGAGACGGCCGGACGCTGGTTCCTGCTGCCCGAGATCGAGACCGACCCGACCCGCCGGGCGCACGCCGTCGCGGAGGGCATGCTCGAGCGACACGGGGTGGTGACCCGGGGTGCGGCCGTCAGCGAACGGGTCCCGGGCGGATTCGCCGGTGTCTACAAGGTGCTGTCGGCCTTCGAGGAGTCCGGACGCTGCCGCCGCGGCTACTTCGTGGCCGGTCTCGGCGCCGCCCAGTTCGGCGGTGCCGGCGCGGTCGACCGGCTCCGTGCCCTGACCAAGGACGACGGCCGTCCCGGAGAGAAGCCCTCCGTGGTGACGCTGGCCGCGACCGACCCGGCCAACCCCTATGGCGCCGCCCTGCCGTGGCCCGAGGCGGGCGAGGGCGGCCACCGGCCAGGCCGCAAGGCCGGCGCGCTCGTGGTGCTCGTCGACGGCGTGCTCGTGGTCTACGTCGAGCGCGGTGGGCGCACGCTGCTCACCTTCGACGGCGACGCCGGCATCGACCACGAGACCGACGCCGACGACCTGCTGACGCTGGCGTTCGACGCCCTCGCCGCCGCCGTACGACGGGGTGCCCTGGGCCGGCTCACGGTCGAGAAGGCCGACGGCGAGACGCTCCTCGGCAGCGGCGACCGCAGCACGTCGCTGCGCCGGGCGCTCGAAGCGGCCGGCTTCGTGGCGACCCCACGAGGACTGAGGCTGCGTGCCTAGCCCGAGGCAGCGACGTGCCTGAGGGAGACACCGTCTGGCAGACCGCGCGGACCTTGGGCAAGGCGCTCGAGGGCGCGGCCGTCACCGTGGACTTCCGGGTGCCCCAGCTCGCCACCACCGACCTTGCGGCGACCGTCACCACGAGCGCGTCGCGCGGCAAGCACCTGCTGACCAGGTTCGACAACGGCGACACCCTCCACACGCACCTGAAGATGGAGGGGTCCTGGCACCTCTACCGCCCCGGCGAGCACTGGCGACGCCCGGCCCACGAGGCTCGCGTGGTCCTCACCGGCGAGGACTGGACGGCCGTCGGGTTCGCGCTCGGTGTCGTCGAGCTGGTCCGCACCGATGCCGAGGACACGGTCGTCGGACACCTCGGCCCCGACCTGCTGGGCGACGACTGGGACGCAGCCGAGGCGGTCCGCCGGCTCGCGTCCGATCCCGACCGCGAGATCGCCGACGCCCTGCTCGACCAGCGCAACCTGGCCGGCATCGGCAACCTGTACAAGAACGAGCTCTGCTTCCTCGCCGGCCACCACCCGCGCACCCCAGTCGGCCGGGTCGCCGACCTCGACCGGGTCGTCGACCGCGCCCAGCGGATGCTGTTCGTCAACCGCGAGCGGGTCGAGCAGGTGACGACCGGCGACCTGCGGCGCGGGCGGCAGCACTGGGTCTACCGCCGCGACCGCCAGCCCTGCCGTCGCTGCGGCAGCCGGATCCGGGTCGACCAGCAGGGTCCCGAGGGCCAGGAACGGGCGACCTATTGGTGTCCCACCTGTCAGCCCGCACAATGATCTTGTGGACCTGCAGGACCTCGGCACCCCCGCCGCACTCTGGCGCCGGTGGGTTCTCCTCGCGGCCGGACGCGCGGCGCTCGGCGAGCATGGCTGCGAGATCCGGCGCCAGGACTCGTGCGCCCACCTCGACGACGGCGCCGGGGCGTGGCTGCGGATGCGTCGGCTCGCCGGCAACCGGGCCGTGGTCTGGGGCCACCACCCGGGGCTGATGCCCGACGAGCGGTTCCGCGACGAGCTGCTCGACACCGCCCCCGACTGGGCGTACGACGTGGACAGCGCGCACGCGGTCCGCGACGTCGGCTTCCTCGGCTGGTACGCCCACGGCGGCTGGTCGTCCGTGTCCGGCACGCTGCCGTCCGAGGTCGGCGAGATGCTGGCCCCGCTCGGCTCCGACGCGGTGCTGGCCGACTGGTGGCACACCACCTGGCCGGAGGCGACGGCCGAGCGGCTCGCCTCGGTCCTCGACCGGCCTGAGGGTCCCTCCCTGGCCGCGGTGGTCGGCGCTGCGGGTGCCACCCGGGCCGGCAAGCAGGTCGGGCTCGGCCGGAGCTGGGCCGTTCATCCGCTCTCGGCGACCGCGACGGCGCACCTGCGCGAGCAGATCCACCTCCAGATGCGCAGCTCCTCGGAGCTCGGCGACCGCGGACACCCGGCCCGGCCGGCGCTGCTCCGGCAGTGGTCGCGGGTGAACCTCACTGGCGCACCCTTCCGTCATGCCGTGTGCGCCGTCGACGTCGAACGCGGGGGCGGGTTCGTGCCGTCGGCCACGAACAACGGGCTCGCCGACGCCGAGCAGCGCTCGATCGACAACGTGCTGATGGAGCTCCGGATGACGGAGACCGACGAGAAGTCCGGTGCCTGGCTGTTCGCCCGTGTCACCAGCAACGGCCGTTCGGTCGAGGTCGAGCGCGCCTACGACACCTGGCCGGCGTGGTACGTACCCCCGGCCGCAGGCCCGACGATGTCCTCCCTGCACGCTGAGATGGACCAGCGCGCCCCGACCTGGCGCCCGCCCTGGGCGAGCCTGCTGCCGGTCGAGCGCTTCTAGAGCAGACGCCGCTCGTTGGCCCAGCGGGTCAGCTCGTGCCGCGACGAGAGCTGGAGCTTCCGCAGCACCGAGGACATGTGCGTCTCGACGGTCTTGATCGAGATGAAGAGCTCGGAGGCGACCTCCTTGTAGGAGTAGCCGCGCGCGATCAGCCGCATCACCTCGCGCTCCCGCTCGGTCAGCCGGTCGAGGTCCTCGTCGACCTGCGCCACCTGGATCGAGCCCGCGAACGCGTCGAGGACGAACCCGGCCAGCCGCGGCGAGAACACTGCGTCGCCCGCGGCCACCCGCGCGATCGCGTCGACCAGCTCCGGCCCGGTGATCGTCTTGGTGACGTAGCCACGGGCGCCGGCCCGGATCGTGCCGATCACGTCCTCGGCGGCGTCGCTGACGCTCACGGCGAGGAACCGGGTGTCCGGTGCCTTGGTCGCCGTACGACGCATCACCTCGGCGCCACCCCCGCCGGGCAGGTGCACGTCGAGCAGCACCACGTCGGGGCGGTGCGTGATCACCGCGGCAACCGCGGTGTCGACGTCCTCGGCCTCGGCGACGACGTCGACGGCCCCGCCGAGCTCGGAGCGGACCCCGGACCTGAACATCGCGTGGTCGTCGACGATCACGACCCTCTGCAGCGGCGTCATCGGCCATTCCCTTCGTCGTTCGGCAGGTGCAGCCGCACCTCGGTGCCCTCGCCGGGCGTGCTGCGGACCGTCGCCTCGCCGCCGTGCCGGTCCATCCGGGCCAGGATGCTGTCGCGCACGCCGTGCCGGTCGTCGGCGACATGCTCGACGACGAAGCCGGCGCCGCGGTCGCGCACGAACACGTCCGTGCCGCGATCCGTGGTCTCGGCGTACACGTCGACCTGGGTGGCGCCCGAGTGCTTGGCGGCGTTGACCATCGCCTCGCGGGTGGCGAGCACGAGCGGGCGCACGGTCTCGGGGAGGTCGCGGTCACCCACGCAGACCAGCTCGACCGGCACCCCGAACTGGTCCTCCACCTCGGCCGCGGCCGCCCGCAGCGCCGCCGCGAACGTGGTGCCGTCGACGTTGTCGGTCGTGTAGAGCCACGAGCGCAGGTCGCGTTCCTGCGCACGCGCGAGCCTGGCCACGGCGGCCGGGTCGTCGGCGGTCTTCTGGATCAGCGCCAGGGTCTGGAGCACCGAGTCGTGGAGGTGTGCGGCCACGTCGGCCCGCTCCTGCGAGCGGATCCGCTCGGACCGCTCCTCGGTCAGGTCGGAGGAGAGCCGGAACAGCCAGGGCCCGATCATCAGGCCGACGCCGAGCACCGCGAGCAGCGCCGCGATCACGGCGTCGCGGGCGACCCCGATGTTGCCGCCGCGCACCGTGAACAGCACGATCGCGCCGACGAGGAAGGCGACGCCCGCCACGATCCGCGCGTACGACGCCCAACCACCGAGCCCGATCAGCGCGCGGACCGGGTCGACCCCACCTGTCGTGTCGCGCCAACGTGCGCGCTGGGCCTCGTCGGCCTGGCGCCACAGCACCCCGATCCCGACGGCGGCCAGCAGCAGTGGCCAGAGGAACACCGCGCCGCCGGTCAGCCCGGCGACGAGGGCGATGATCCCGATCGCGATCGCGGCCAGCGCGACCAGCGGCCCGACGTCGGCCAGCGCCATCGAGCGTCGACCGGGCCGCTTGCCCTGGCGGGTCGCCGCGGAGATCCCGGGGGCGTCGTCGTCGAAGTGCCGCTCGGCCGGCAGCAGCAGCCACAGCCCGGCGTACGCCAGCAGCCCGAACCCGCCGACCGCCGTCAGGATCAGGAACGCTGCGCGCACCCACAGCACCGGCACCGCCAGGTGCGCGGCCAGACCCGGACGCCACACCGCCGACGAGCGCGTCGTCGAGGCTGCGGTAGGCGCGGCGAGGCCCGCCGTGGGCCCTGACGGGCGCGGCTGCGGATGTGGGCAGGGAAGAGTTCATGTCGACCTCAATCGTCACACAGTGGAGGGGCCCGCCCCATGAGGTTCGCCCCTGACCCGACCCTGACCCGCAACGCCCGGGGTACGGTCGAAATCAGGGTGCTCCCCGATGGCGGCCGGACGCCCCGGCACCAAGGATGGAGCCATGAACGAGACCCAGGACTCCCCCGGCGGCACCACCGCCACCCCACCTCCGCCCGGACCGCCGCCCACGGGTGAGCAGACCGGCCCCCGCGTCAGCCACGAGGACATGCGTGACCTGCGCCGGCTCCGTCGCAGCGTCAGCGAGCGCAAGATCGCCGGCGTCGCCGGTGGCGTGGGTCGGCACCTCGACGTCGACCCGACCGTGATCCGGGTGCTGTTCGTCGTCGCCTCCTTCTTCGGCGGCGCCGGGCTGCTCCTGTACGGCGCCCTGTGGCTGCTGGTCCCCGAGGACGGTCGTGACAGCGCTGCCGTGCCCACCCGGGACGACACCCGCAAGATCCTGCTGATCGTCGTCGGCGTGGTCGCCGCGCTGATCGTGCTCGGGCACGCGTGGGGCAACTGGTGGTTCGGGCCGGGCTGGCCGATCGGGCTGGTCGCGATCGCCGCCGTGCTCTACCTGGTCAGTCGCGACCGCAACCGCGCCGCGGCCACCCCGGCGCCCTACGGCCCCTACAGCGGCAGCTACCCGACGGCCACCTACGCCGCCACCTACGCGGCCCCCGGTGGCACCGTCACCGCGCCTGTCCCGGACACCGGTGCGACCGCCGGTGGCGAGCCGCCGGCCGGTGCGATGCCGCCGGCGCCGCCGCGGCCGTCGTGGAGCCCGCCGCCGTACGTCGCCCCGCCGCCGCGCCCCCGTCGCCAGGGCCTGAAGCTGTTCTGGCCCACGCTCGCGCTGGTCGCGATCGCACTCGGGATCCTCGGCCTCTACGAGAACGCCGGCAACACCGTCGTCGACGCGGCCTACCCCGCGCTCGCACTGGCCATCACCGGCGTGATGCTGGTCGTCGGCGCCTTCGTCGGTCGTCCCGGCGGACTGATCCTGATCGGGATCGTCTCCGCCCTCACGATGGCGGCCGGCAGCGCCACCGGAGGTTTCGACGAGGGACGCACGGTCACCTACTCACCCGGCACGGCGAGCGACGTCCGGTCGTCGTACGAGTTCCAGAACGGCGAGGTCACCCTCGACCTGACCCAGGTCTCCGACCCCGCCGCGCTCGACGGTCAGACGATCAAGGTCGACGGCGGCGCAGGACGGATCGCCGTGGTGGTGCCCTCCGACATGGTCGTGAACGTGCAGGCCGACATCCACGTGGTCGGCGGCTACGACATCGGCGACAACTTCAACGGCGGCGGGTTCGACCGGTCCGTCGACACCACGTTCGGGGGCACCACCAGTGACCCGACCATCAACCTGGACCTCGACCTGCGGGTCGGCGAGATCGATGTGAGGCAGCCATGAGCAGCTATGCGAACGTTCCGAACGACACCCGGGTCAAGGTCGGTCACCTGGTGACCGGCGTGGTCTTCCTGGGACTGGCCGGGAGCTGGGCGCTCCGCGAGGGCGGCGTGATCGGCGACGTCGGGGTCGGCTGGCTGCTGCCGGTGATCCTGGTCGCCGCCGGCGTGATCGGCCTGCTGGCGATGGTGGCCGGCACCCTGCGCCGCAACCGGCCGCAACCGGTGAACGCCGCCGACACCGACGCCACGAGCATCGACGCCCACCAGACCGACCAGAGCGACGACAATCTCGTCATCCACGAGGAGGAGGACCGATGACCAACCCCGAACCCACCCGGTTCCAGCAGCCGGGCCCGAAGCGGCTGACGCGCAGCCGCGACGACCGGATGATCTCCGGCGTCTGCGGCGGCGTCGCCCGCTACCTCAACATCGACGCCACGTTGGTCCGGGTGCTGATGGTGGTGGCCCTGCTGGTCGGGTTCTTCACCCCCGGCATCGCCTACCTGATCGCCTGGGCGCTGATCCCGGAGGAGTGAGACGTCGCGAGCTCTGCGGCAACCCCAGCTGCGGGCGGTGATACTGAGGCCATGGCCGAGGTGTCCCGCCCGCAGCGCCGTTCCCGGCCGTTGCGCAGCGCGGGGCTCGTGCTGCTCGCCGCCGGGCTCGCCGTGCTCGGCTACCTGGGCTGGCAGATGTTCGGCACCAACGTGATCTCCCGGCACCGGGCCGAGGGGATCACCAGCGACACCCGGCAGGCCTGGACCGACGGGTCGACGCCGCCCGCGCTCGGGCTGCTGCGGGTGCCGCGCTTCGGCAAGGACTTCGAGGTGCCGATCGTGAAGGGCTTCGGTGCCGACTCACTGGCCAAGGGCGTCGGCTGGTACCCGGACGGTGCCGAGGTCGGTGGCGTCGGCAACTACGTCCTGGCCGGGCACCGCGTGACCCACGGCGAGCCGTTCCGGCAGTTCCCCGACCTGCGCAAGGGCGACAAGGTCACCATCGAGACCCGCACCGCGACGTACACCTACCGGCTGCGCAACGCCGGGCAGGCGATCACCGTCGACTTCAACACGGCCTGGCCGCTCTGGCCGGTCCCGGCGCCCGACGCGCGCGACCGCAAGCCCACCCGGCGACTGATCACGCTGCTCACCTGTGCGGAGCTCTTCCACACCGACAACCGCAACGTCGTCGTCGGTGACCTGGTGGACCGGGTGGCCAAGCCGGGCTGAGCGGTTGGTGCCGCCCGGTTAGGTTGTGCGGGTGACAGAGCGACGCCGGGTGATGCCGCTGGAGATCCTGGTGTTCGTCGTGGGCGCGTCCAGCCTCGGCGCCGAGATCGCCGCGGCGCGGCTGCTGGCCCCGTGGTTCGGCGCCTCCACCATCGTCTGGGCGAACACGATCGCGATCGTGCTGGTCGCGCTGTCCATCGGCTACGCGATCGGCGGCCGGCTCGCCGACCGCGACCCGACGATCTCCGGGCTGTCGCGGATCGTGCTGGTCGCCGCGGTGCTGATCGCGGTCGTGCCGTTCGTGTCGGGCCCGTTCCTGCGGGCGTCGGTGAGCGCCTTCGACCACCTCAGCATCGGCACGTTCGTCGGCTCGCTGGTCGGCGTCAGCGTGCTGATCGCGGTGCCGCTGCTGCTGCTCGGCATGGTGTCGCCGTACGCCGTGCGGCTGAAGGTCGACCGGGTCGCCGACGCCGGCCGGACTGCAGGTCGGCTCTACGCGATCTCGACGTTCGGGTCGCTGGTCGGCACCTTCGCAGCAGCGCTCCTGCTGATCCCGTTCGCCGGCACCCGTCGTACCTTCCTGGTCTTCGCGGTCCTGCTCGCGCTCGCCGCGCTGCCCGGGCTGGCGCGGTTCCGGGTGCCCGCGCTGGTGGTGCCGGTCGTGGTGCTGGCGCTGATCGCGATCCCCGACGGCACGCTCAAGCCGGGACCGAAGGGCGACAAGGTGATCTGGGAGAAGGAGACCGAGTACCAGTACGCCCGGGTGCTCCAGGACACCTCCGGTCGCCGGATCCTCGAGCTCAACGAGGGCCAGGCGATCCACTCGATCTACCGGCCCGGCGAGTACCTCACCGACGGCTACTGGGACGCCCAGCTCGCGCTGCTCTGGTCCGGGCGCCAGCAGCTCCGGTCGGTCGCGATCCTCGGCAACGCGGCCGGGACCACGGCACGCGCGGTCGGCCACTACTCCCCCGCGACCCGCATCGACGCGGTGGAGATCGACCCGCAGGTCACCGAGGTCGGCCGCAGGCTGTTCGACATGAAGGCACCCGACCTGCACACGTACGACGCCGACGCCCGGCCGTGGCTGCGCACGCATCCCCGCAAGCAGGACGCGATCGTGATCGACGCCTACCGGCAGCCCTACATCCCCTTCTACCTGACCACGATCGAGTTCTTCCGCCTGGTGCGCGAGAGGCTCGCCCCGGGAGGCGTCGTGGTGGTCAACGTCGGCCACCCCGAGGGCTCGGTCAAGCTCCAGAAGACGCTGGCGGCGACCATGCGCGCGGCGTTCGGCACCGACCGGGTGTTCCGCGACGACAGCGAGCCCACCAACACGATGCTGCTGGCGACCACCACCGACGCCGACCCGGCCTCGACCCTGCACGCCGCCGCGGTCACGGTGCCGAGCGACCTGGGCCGAGACCCTGGACGCCGCCGCCGACCGGCTGCGGCCGGCGCTGCGCGGCGGACCCGTCTACACCGACGACCAGCGCGCCCGTGGAGTGGCTGGTCGACCTGTCACTGGCGGACGTGGCGACGGGCAAGGGCGACTGATCGGGCGTGGGCCCGCAACCCCGCGTCAGGTGAGCGACGACGAGAGCACGGCGATCCCCACGAAGTGGCACATGAAGGCCAGGACCGTGAAGACGTGGAACACCTCGTGGAAGCCGAACGACGCGGGCCAGGGATCGGGGCGCTGCAGCAGGTAGACGGCGGCGCCGGTGATGTAGAGGACACCGCCGATCGCCGCCAGCAGGAGCGCCGCGACGCCGGGGCCGCCGAGACCGCGCGCGCCACCCACGAGGGCGGGCGCGAACAGGGCCGGGGCCAGGCCGAGCGCGATGTACAGCGGCGGCGAGACCCACCGTGGCGCCTGCGGCCACCGCATCCGGCTGAGGATGCCCAGGGCCGCGCCGACGACGACGGTCACCGTCAGGGCGACCCGATCCGGTCCGTCCAGCAGGATCAGGCTGTAGGCCGAGCAGGTGCCGGCGATCAGCACGAAGATGCCGCAGTGGTCGAGGCGACGCATCACCAGGTGGGCTCTCGGCGACCACGTCCCCCGGTGGTAGGCGGCCGACGCCCCGAAGAGGAGCACCCCCGAGACGGCGAACGCCGCCGAGCCGAGTCGGGAGACACCGGTGGGCGAGAGCACGACCAGGACCACGCCGGCGACCACGGCCACCGGCAGGCTGCCCAGGTGGAGCCAGCCGCGCAGACGTGGCTTCAGCGCCTCGGCGTCGAGGACCATCTGCCGTTGCGCCCGCTCCGAGACCGGGGCGGGGCCGATGGAGAACATGATGGCCTCCGGGCCTTCACGATGCAGGAGCCATCGGGTCTCGGAGGGCGTGGATGCCCATCATCGCCCCGACAGCGCAGAAGCACCACCCCCGCCGGGGCTAGTCAGAGCGTCGCGCCAGCGACCGCCCGATCACCTGGTTGGCGGCCCGCTGGAAGCCGGACACGACGGCCTCCATGGTCAGCTGCCGCAGCTTGGCCATGGTCTGCTCGAAGCGCGCCTTCTCGGCCTCGCTCCGCGGCTGCCTGCGGTACGGCGCCAGCACCCGGGTGCGCAGGATCTCGGTCAGCTCGTCGGCGAGCGCGTCCATGTGCCGGGTGATCGCGGTGTCGGCCTCGACCAGGGACTCCATCGGCAGGTCGAGCTCGAGCAGCTTGATCGACACCTCGAACCCGGGCAGCAGCACGAACTCGTCGCCCTCGCGCCGGATCGCGGAGGTCGCCTCGAGCCGCGCCAGCATGTCGTCGTCGACCTTGCGGCGCGCGCGCACCTCGAGCTGACGGCGGTTGACGAGCTCCTGCGGCGTCGCGCGCCACGAGGTCAGCATCACCCGCTGGATCGCCAGGTCCTCCACCGACGCGTCGAGCGGCAGCCGGGCCAGGTACCTCTCGATCGCCGACAGTGTGAACCCGTGGTCCTGGAGAGCCCGGATCAGCTCCAGCCGCGCCCGGTGCTGGGTCGAGTAGTACGCCATCCGGCCGCGACGCTCCGGCGGCGGCAGCAGGCCGAGACCCGCGTAGTAGCGCGTGGTCCGCACCGTCATGCCGGTGACCGCGGCGAGCTCGTCGACGGTGAGCAGCTGACCGTCGTCGTCGGCCCGGTCCTCGACCTCGCCCGCGCGAGCGGTCATCGCGATCCCACCTTCGGTGTCCATTGACCTTGACAGTATTACTGTCACAGTATGAGGGCAACAGTCCTTCCGGCGACGTACAGGAGCACCCGTGGCGCGTGACATCTTCGACGACGAGCACGAGGCGTTCCGCTCGGCGGTGGGCACCTTCCTCGACAAGGAGGTGGTCCCCCACCACGACCAGTGGGAGAAGGACGGCGTCGTCGACCGCGAGGTCTGGCGCAAGGCCGGCGGGCAGGGCCTGCTCGGTCTCCAGCTCCCCGAGGAGTACGGCGGGGGTGGCACGGCCGACTTCCGCTACAACGTGGTGATCGGCGAGGAGATGACCAGCCGCGGCGTCTACGGCGCCGCGTTCCCGCTGTTCAACGACATGATCGTGCCCTACCTGGTGGCCAGCGCGAACGACGAGCAGAAGCAGCGCTGGTTCCCCCGACTGGCCTCCGGCGAGCTGATCGCGGCGATCGCGATGTCGGAGCCCGAGGCCGGGTCCGACCTGCAGGGCATCCGCACCACGGCCGTCGACAAGGGCGACCACTACGTGCTCAACGGCCAGAAGACCTTCATCTCCAACGGGATCCTCGCCGACCTGGTGATCGTGGTCGCCAAGACCGACCCCGAGGCCGGGCACAAGGGCATCAGCCTGCTCGTCGTGGAGCGCGGCATGGACGGGTTCGAGCGCGGCCGCAACCTCGACAAGATCGGCCAGCACGCCCAGGACACCGCGGAGCTGTTCTTCGACGACGTCGAGGTGCCGAAGCAGAACCTGCTCGGCGAGGAGGGCGCGGGCTTCCTCCACCTGATGACGAACCTCTCCCAGGAACGACTCTCGATCGCCGTGTCCGCCGCGTCCGCGTGCGAGCACGTGCTCGCCGAGTGCCTGGCCTACGTCAAGGAGCGCACCGCGTTCGGCAGGCCGATCGGGAAGTTCCAGCACAACAGGTTCGCCATCGCGGAGATGGCGACCGAGACCCACATCGCACGCGTCTTCATCGACGACTGCATCAAGCGGCACCTCGTCGGCGAGCTCGACGCGAGCACGGCGTCGATGGCGAAGTGGTGGACCACCGAGCTCCAGAAGCGGGTCGTCGACCAGGGCGTGCAGCTGTTCGGCGGCTACGGCTACATGATGGAGTACCCGATCGCGCGCGCCTTCGTGAACAGCCGGGTGCAGACGATCTACGGCGGCACCACCGAGATCCAGAAGGAGATCATCGGCAGGTCGTTGGGACTGTGACGGTGAACCCCGACGACATCCTCCTTGCCCGCAAGGAGATCGAGACCGAGGTCGAGGGCCGCACGCTGGTCGACGCCCTGGCCGACACGGCCGCAGCACACCCGGACACGCCCGCCTACTCCGACAAGATCGGCGTCGAGGGACCCGGCTGGCGCACGCTCACCTGGTCCCAGGTGCGCGAGACCGCGCTCGACGCTGCGGCGGGGCTGATGGCTCTCGGCGTGCAGCCCGGGGACACGGTCGCGATCATGGCGACCAACCGCACCGAGCACCTGCTCGCCGACATCGCCGGGGTGCACGCCGCTGCGACCCCGATGTCGATCTACAACACGCTCTCGCCCGAACAGGTCGCCTTCGTCGTCGGCCACTCCGAGCCCACGGTGGCTTTCCTCGAAGGCGCCGACCAGCTCGAGCGCTGGGGTCGAGCGATCGTGGAGTCGACCAGCCTGCGGGCGATCGTGGTGCTCGACACCGACGCGGTGCCTGCTGGCTCGTCGTACCTCTCGTGGGAGGAGTTTCTCCAGCAGGGCAAGGCGTTCCGGACTGCCCACGCCGAGGAGTGCGAGGAGCGGCACAGCCAGGTCATGCCTGACAGCCCGGCGACGATCCTCTACACGTCCGGCACCACCGGCGATCCGAAGGGCGTGGTGCTCACGCACCGCAACGTGATGTTCGGTGCCGGGGCCGGGCTGCGCACGTCCGGCAACGAGGGCGAGACCATCGGCGTCTCCTACCTGCCCTACGCGCACATCGCGGAGCGGATGCTCGGGCTCTACATCCCCCAGGTGATCGGCGCGCAGGTGCACCTGATCGGAGACCCGTCGCTGCTCGTCGGCGCACTCGGCGAGGTGCACCCGACACGCTTCTTCGGCGTGCCTCGGGTGTGGGAGAAGATCCAGACCGGCATCGGCGGCCTGCTCGCGATGGAGCCCGACCCGGCCAAGAAGCAGGCAACCGCCGAGGCGATGGCGGCGGGGCTGGCGTACGTCGAGTCGCTGCAGACCGGTCACGAGACCACGCCCGACGTCCAGGCGGCGTACGACGCAGCGGACGCAGCCGTGCTCGCTCCGATCCGCGGGATGCTCGGCCTCGACCGGGTGACCTGGTCCGGCAGCGCGTCGGCACCGATGCCGCTGGAGACCGCGCGGTTCTTCGCGGGTCTCGGGATCCCGATCTACGACGTCTACGGGATGACCGAGACCTGCGGATCGGCAGTGGCGTGCGGGCCGGAGCAGTTCCGGCTCGGCACCGTCGGCCGCGCGCAGCCCGGGATCGAGGTGGCGCTCGCCGATGACGGCGAGATCCTGATCCGCGGCCCGATCAACACCGGCGGCTACCACAAGCGGCCCGACGTCACCCGTGCGCTGCTCGACGACGACGGGTGGGTGCACACCGGCGACATCGGCACCATCGACGACGACGGGTTCGTCTGTGTGGTCGACCGCAAGAAGGAGCTGATCATCACCTCCTCGGGCAAGAACATCGCTCCGTCGAACATCGAGAACCACCTCAAGGAGAGCCCGCTGGTCGGGCACGCCCTGGCCTACGGCGACAACCGGCCCTACGTCGTCGCGATCCTCACCCTCGACCCCGAGATCGCCCCGATCCTCGCCGCGCAGCACGGCATCTCCGACACCGACCTCGCGTCGCTGGTGGAGGCGCCCGAGATCCGGGCCGCCGTGCAGGAGGCCGTCGACGCCGCCAACGCCCGGCTCTCCCGGCCCGAGCAGGTCAAGCGCTGGACCCTGCTCCCGACCGAGTGGACCGCCGAGTCCGCCGAGCTCACCCCGACGCTCAAGCTGAAGCGGCGCGTGGTGCACGACAACTACGCAGCGGAGATCGAGGCGCTCTACGCGTAGCTTCGTCGTGGGATGTGACGGTCCACCACGGTATGCCGGGATAACAACGGCAAACCGGGCGACGAGGCCTGCTCCCCACGATGAGCATGCACTTCCCATGAGTTGCTCGTCGTGGGGAGCGCGGGTTCCTCTGCATACCGTGGGGAAACCACAGCCCCGCCACGTTCGCCTCCGGTGAACAACGCCCCCGACCGGAACAACCACCCTTGCCCCGAAGTTGAGCCTTCATCTGTCAAGTCTCGCGAACGAGGGCCCACCCATGACACAGCCGATGACCCAGCTCCCCCTGCTCTTCCTCCCCGACGTCGTGATCCTGCCCGGCATGGTCGTGCCGATCGAGCTCGACGAGGCCGCCCAGGCCGCGGTCGACGCCGCCCAGGCCACCGAGAGCCACGAGCTGCTGGTGGCACCGCGGCTCGACGACCGCTACGCGTCGTACGGCGTCGTCGCCACTCTCGAGAAGGTCGGCCGGTTCAGCCGGGGCGGCCCACCCGCCGCCGTGCTGCGCGCCGGCGGACGAGCGGAGATCGGGAGCGGCGTCACCGGCCCCGGTGCGGCGCTGTGGGTGGAGGCCACCCCGGTCGAGCCCGCCGAGCCGACCGAGCACACGCACGAGCTGGCCAGCGAGTACTCCAAGCTCGTCGTCGCCGTGCTCCAGAGGCGCGAGGCGTGGCAGATCATCGACCAGTTCGGGTCGCTGACCGACCCCGAGCAGATCGCCGACACGGCCGGCTGGGCGCCGTACCTCAGCAACGAGCGCAAGCGCGACCTGCTCGAGACGCCCGACGTCGACCGCCGGCTGGAGCTGCTCACCGAGTGGACCCGTGAGCACCTGGCCGAGGTCGAGATCAACGACAAGATCGGCACCGAGGTCCGCGAGGGCATGGAGAAGTCGCAACGCGAGTTCCTGCTCCGCCAGCAGCTCGCCGCGATCCGCAAGGAGCTCGGCGAGGGCGAACCGGACGGGTCCGACGACTACCGGGCCCGGGTCGAGGCGCTCGCCAACGATGGGCACCTTCCCGACGAGGTGCGTGACGCGCTGCTGCGCGAGGTCGACAAGCTCGAGCGCTCCAGCGACCAGAGCCCCGAGGTGGCCTGGATCCGCACCTGGCTCGACACCGTGCTGGAGCTGCCCTGGAACACCAAGACCGAGGACTCGACCGACACGGAGGCGGCTCGTGCCGTGCTCGACGCCGACCACCACGGGCTGGAGGACGTGAAGGACCGGATCGTGGAGTACCTCGCGGTCCGCTCCCGGCGGGCCGCGCGCGGTCTCGACGTGGTCGGTGGCCGCGGCAGCGGCGCGGTGATCCTGCTGGCCGGCCCTCCCGGTGTCGGCAAGACCTCGCTGGGTGAGTCGATCGCGCGCACGCTCGGCCGGAAGTTCGTCCGGGTCGCGCTGGGTGGTGTCCGTGACGAGGCCGAGATCCGCGGCCACCGGCGCACGTACGTCGGGGCGCTCCCCGGGCGCATCGTCCGTGCGATCAAGGAGTCCGGCTCGATGAACCCGGTCGTTCTGCTCGACGAGGTGGACAAGGTCGGTTCGGACTACCGGGGCGACCCGGCGGCCGCCCTGCTCGAGGTGCTCGACCCGGCGCAGAACCACACGTTCCGCGACCACTACCTCGAACTCGACCTCGACCTGTCCGACGTGCTGTTCGTGGCGACCGCCAACGTGCTGGAGTCGATCCCGCCGGCGCTGCTCGACCGGATGGAGCTGGTCACGCTCGACGGCTACACCGAGGACGACAAGGTGGCGATCGCTCGCGACTTCCTGGTGCCGCGTCAGCTGGAGCGGGCGGCGCTGGACGCCGACGAGGTCACCGTGACCGACGACGCGCTGCGCGAGATCGCGGCCAACCACACCCGGGAGGCCGGGGTCCGGCAGCTCGAGCGGATCATCGCGAAGGCGTTCCGCAAGGCCGCGACCAGGCTGGCGTCGGGCACTCCGGCACCGATCGCGATCGACCTGCCGGTGCTCAAGGACCTGATCGGCCGACCGCGGTTCACGCCCGACGCGCACGAGCGCACCTCGGTGCCGGGTGTGGCGACCGGGCTGGCCGTGACCGGGCTCGGCGGCGACGTCCTCTACATCGAGGCGTCGGCGCTCCCGGAGGGCACGGCCGGGCTCAGCCTGACCGGGCAGCTCGGCGACGTGATGAAGGAGTCCGCGCAGATCGCCCTGAACTTCGTCCGCTCGCACGCTGCCGAGCTCGGGGTCGACCCGGCCACGCTCGACAAGCCGGTCCACGTGCACGTGCCCGCGGGCGCCGTACCCAAGGACGGGCCGTCTGCCGGCGTCACCATGACCACGGCGCTGGTGTCCCTGGCGACCGGACGCCCGGTGCGCGGCGAGGTCGGGATGACCGGCGAGGTCTCCCTGACCGGCCGGGTGCTGCCGATCGGCGGGCTGAAGCAGAAGCTGCTGGCGGCCCAGCGCAACGGCCTGACCGAGGTGTTCGTGCCGGCCCGCAACGAGCCGGACCTGGATGACGTCCCGGCCGACGTGCTCGAGGCACTGACCGTGCACCTGGTCTCCGACGTCCGCGAGGTCGTCGCCAAGGCCCTGGAACCGGCCACGGCTGCGGCGGTCGCTGCCTGACCCGGTCGTGTGCTGGAGTGGTCGCCCTGATGACCACTCCAGCACTCGACCCCGCGCCGTTCGACCTGCAGGCGCACCGCGGCGGTGCCGGCGTGACCGTGGAGAACACGGTCGCGGCGTTCCGCACCGCCCTGGCCGTCGGCGTCACCACGCTCGAGTGCGACGTCAACATCAGCGCGGACGGCGTCCCGATGGTCACCCACGACCGGGTGGTGTCGCCGGGCAAGTGCCGGGACACCGTGCCGGTGACGCCGGACGACCCCGAGTTCCCGTACGTCGGGCGCTTCGTGTGCCGGCTCTCCTCCGACCAGCTCCGCACCCTCGACTGCGGCTCGCTCACCCAGCCCGCGTTCCCCGGCCAGAGAGCGGTCCCGGGAGAGCGGATGCCGTACTTCGACGAGGTGCTCGCACTGGCGGCCACGACGCCGCAGGTGCGGGTCAACGTCGAGGCGAAGTTCGACGTTGTCCACCCGGCGGAGACCGCGCCACGCGAGAGGTTCGTGGAGAAGACGCTCGGCGCGATCCGTCGTGCCGGGATGCTCGACCGGGTCTCGGTGCAGAGCTTCGACTGGCAGCTGCTCAGGATGGTCGGCTGGGCCGAGCCCCGGATCCGGCGCTACGCGCTGGCCAACGAGGAGCGGCTGGAGATCGGCCGTCCGGGACGCTCGATGTGGCTCGGCGGCCTCGACATCGACGACCTCGACGGTGACCTGGTGGCTGCTGTTGCCGAGCTCGGCTTCGACGCCGTGTCCCCTTCCTACCAAGGGCTGGTGACGTCGGCGCTGGTCGAGCAGGCGCATGCACGCGGGCTGGCGGTGGTGCCCTACACCGTCGACGACCCGGGCAACATGGCTCGCTTCCTCGACCTCGGGGTCGACGGGTGGATCACGAACTATCCCGACCGCGCTCGCCGGGTGCTGGCGGCCGCCGGGCGCTCCCTGCCGCCGACGGCCTGACGCGCGGCGACGACCGTCTCGGGGTGGTCGGTGATCACCGCGTCCACGCCTGCCTCGAACAGCTGCTCCGCGGCACGCTGCGCCAGTCCGTGCGCATGGTCGGCACCCCCGATCCGCAGCTCCTTCGGGAGGTGCTGGTTCTCGGCGCGGTGCGTCCACACCAGCACGTCGAGCCCACGCCGGTGCGCCTTGGTGACCAGGTCGGTGCCCAGCACCACCTTGCGCCGGATGCCGATCCCTGTGGCGTACGACGCCGCCACCGCGATCTCTCGCCCCGACGGCTTCCCGTCGTGGAGGAGCACCAGGTCTCGCCAGCCTCGCAGCGCCAGCCGTCGCAGGGCGATCGGGTCGAAGCTCATCCAGGTGACGCGTTGTCGTCGGTAGGGCGCGACCAGGTCGGGCAGCGACAGCCCCACCGAGTCCAGGAAGGCCGGGTGCTTGAGCTCCGCGTGGATCCGGAGCGAGGTCCCGCGCCGGGCCGACTCCCCGTCGACGAGGTCCAGCACGTCCTGCAGAGTCGGCACGGCCCAGCGCCCGTCGTACGTCGAGCTGGCGGCACGCTTGCGCGGCCAGCGCTCCCGGCAGCGCAGCGTCTGCAGCTCGGCGAGGGTGAGGTCGTGCACGAACCAGCCGCTCCGCACCTTGCCCTCGACCTCGACGGTGCGGCGGAGGTGCGCGAGCTCGGGGTGGGCGGCGACGTCGGTGGTGCGTGACAGCTCGAGGTCGTGCAGGCAGACCAGCTCGCCGTCACGCGTCGCGAGCAGGTCGAGCTCGACCGAGTCGGCACCCAGCCGGTAGGCGAGCCGGTAGCCTCCGGCCGTGTGCTCGGGACGGTGCCCGGAGGCCCCACGGTGGGCGATCACCAGCGGTGTGGTCACACAGCCAGCGTGACCAGCGCGGGTGACACCACGGTGACGCGCAGGCCAACTCGGCGTGCAGAATCGGCGACATGAGCCTCCCCAGCATCGGCACCCTGGAGTCCCACCCCGCACTCGACCGCCCGGACCTGCTCGGCCCCACGGTGGCCGCCGCGCTGGCGTCCTGGGACGCCGCCGAGCGGGTCGCGGTCGTCGAGATCGACCCCGATCTCGCGGACACGGCGACGCTCAACGCGACGTACGACCTGCCGCCGGAGGCCAGCGCGAACTGCGTGGTCGTGATGGGCAAGCGTGCGGGCGACGAGCGGATCGCGGCCTGTGTCGTCCGCGCCGACACGCGGGCCGACGTCAACACCACGGTGAGGCGGCTGCTCGACGTGCGGAAGGCGTCCTTCCACGCTCACGAGCGAGCAGTCGAGGAGACCGGCATGGAGTACGGCGGGATCACCCCGATCGGGCTGCCGGAGGGTTGGCGGCTGCTGGTCGACGCCCGCTGCGTCGACATCGACGTGGCGCTGATCGGCAGCGGCGTACGCCGGTCGAAGCTGCTGCTGCCCGGGGCGGACCTGGCCCGGATCCCGGGCGCCGAGGTGGTCGAGGGGCTCGCCACCTGACCTGAGGTATGGACCACCGATGAGTCCTGTCGGCGGGGAGAGTCAGACTCGTGACATTCCTCAGGGATATCTCAGGGCAAAAACCCGAGGCACCGACCGCCCCTCATCTGCTGGAGTCATCCCATGCATCGTCAGCTCGCAGGTTCACTCACCAGTCCTGTCACCAAGTGGTTCGTCGCCGTCTTCTGGGTCGCCGTGTTCGTCGGGTCCGGCGTGTTCGCGGGCAAGCTCGCCGACGTCCAGGACAACCAGGCCGCCTCATGGCTGCCCGGCAACGCCGAGTCGACCAAGGCCCTCGACAAGCTGGAGGCGTTCCAGGACCCCAACGCCATCCCGACCACGGTCGTCTACGAGAACAAGAGCGGGTTCACCCCCGCCAACATCGCCGACGCGAAGTCGGACGCGAAGGAGTTCGCCGACCTCGACGGCGTCACGGGCAAGGTGCTCGGTCCCTTCCCGTCCAAGGACGGCCAGGCGATGCAGACCCTGGTCACGTTCAACTTCGGCAAGAACGGCTGGAACGACCTTCCCGACGTCGCCGACAAGATCCGTGAGATCGCGCGCGGCAACGGCATGGCGGTCCACGTCGCCGGCCAGGGCGGCCAGGGAGCCGACTCGGCCGAGGCGTTCGCCGGCATCGACGGCATCCTGCTGATCGCCACCGTGCTGGTGGTGATCGTGATCCTGCTCTTCACCTACCGGAGCCCGGTGCTGTGGATCCTGCCGGTGCTCTCCGCCGGCGTGGCCCTGACCGTCGCCCAGGCCGTCATCTACTTCCTCGCCAAGGACTTCGGGCTGACCGTCAACGGGCAGAGCCAGGGCATTCTCACGGTGCTCGTGTTCGGCGCCGGCACCGACTACGCGTTGCTGCTGGTGGCGCGCTACCGGGAAGAGCTCCGTCGCCATGACGACCGGCACGAGGCGATGGCGTTCGCCCTGCACCGGGCCAGCCCGGCGATCTTCGCCAGCGGCGGCACCGTCGTGCTCGGCATGCTCTGCCTGCTGTTCGCCGAGATGAACTCCACCGCTGGGCTCGGGCCGGTGCTCGCCGTCGGGATCGCGGTCGCGCTCGCCGTGATGCTCACGCTGCTGCCGGCCATGCTGGTGATCTTCGGGCGCTGGTTCTTCTGGCCCGCACGGCCCACCTCCGGGTCCGCCGAGCCCACCGCCACCGGTCTCTGGTCCCGGGTCGGCCTGCGCATCTCCGGTCGGGCACGCGCGGTCTGGGTCGGCACGGCGCTCCTGCTGCTGGTCGCCAGCTTCGGCATGTTCAAGCTCAATGCCACGGGTCTGAGCACCGAGGACTCCTACACCAAGGAGTTCGACTCGGTCATCGGCCAGAAGGTGCTCAACGCCCACGGTCTGGCCGACGCGTCGAGCCCGTTGCTGGTGGTCACGAACACGAAGACCGCGGCCGACGTCGGTCAGGCGGTGACCGGGATCAAGGGGCTCGACGCCCCGCAGCCGCCGGTGGCCGCTGGAGGGGTCTCGCTGATCACGGTGCCGCTCCAGAACGACGCCACCTCCCCCGCGTCGTTCGCCGCGGTCGAGGAGGCCCGCACGGCGGTGCACCAGGTCTCCGGCTCGGACTCCCTGATCGGTGGCCAGTCCGCCGTGCTGCTCGACGTCGAGAACGCCTCCAGCCGGGACAACAAGGTGATCATCCCGATCGTCCTGCTGGTGGTGCTGCTCGTCCTGATGCTGCTGCTCCGAGCGGTGCTGGCGCCGTTCCTGCTGATGATCACGGTGGTGCTGTCGTTCGGAGCCGCGCTGGGTCTGAGTGCCCTGCTGTTCCACTACGTGTTCGGGTTCGCCGGGGCGGACGCCTCGTTCCCGCTGTTCGTGTTCGTGTTCCTGGTCGCCCTCGGCATCGACTACAACATCTTCCTGATGACACGGGTGCGCGAGGAGACACCACAGCACGGCACCCGCAAGGCCTCGCTGATCGCGCTCTCGGCGACGGGAGGCGTGATCACCTCGGCCGGCATCGTGCTGGCCGCCACGTTCCTGGTGCTCGGCTCCCTGCCGCTGGTGTTCCTGACCGAGCTCGGCGTGGCCGTGGCGCTCGGCGTCATCCTCGACACCCTGGTGGTCCGGTCGGTGCTGGTCACGGCGCTCAACCTCGACCTCGGTGGCGTGATCTGGTGGCCGAGCGCACTCGACAAGACGCCGCGGAAGGCGACCGAGCAGGTGCCCGCATCGGCCGACGCAGGCCGCTAAAACGAGTGGCTGCGCACCCGCCCGATCCCTACCGTGGGGCGGGTGCGCACCCTTCCTCTCGCTGACCCGGGCACCGCCGACCACCGGTCGCCGGTCAGGTTCCTGTGGTGGATGGCGAAGGGCCAGTCGCGCACGCTGCTGGGCGGGATGACGTTCGGCATCGTCTGGATGTGCAGCTCGGCCGTGATGCCGGCCGTGATCGGCAAGGCGATCGACCAGGGCATCGCCGGACGTGACCCCGCGCGGCTGTTCCAGTGGTCGATGGTGCTGTTCGGGATCGGCGTGGTGGGGGCGGTCTCGGGCATCATCCGGCACCGGTTCGCGGTCACGAACTGGCTGACGGCGGCGTACCGCACCGTCCAGCTGGTGGCTCGGCACGCGACGCACCTCGGCGCGACGCTGTCGAAGAAGGTGGCCACCGGCGAGGTGGTCGCCATCGGCACCAACGACCTTGCACACATGGGCAACCTGATGGACGTCAGCGCACGGGCGGCGGGCGCCGTGGTCTCGTTCGTGGTCGTCGCCGTGATCCTGCTGCAGACCTCGGCCACGCTCGGCCTGGTCGTGCTGATCGGCGTCCCCGTGCTGCTGCTCGCGATCGGGCCGCTGCTCCGACCGCTGCAGCGCCGCAACATGGCCCAGCGCGAGATGATGGGCGAGCTGTCCAACCTGGCCTCCGACATCGTCGGCGGGCTGCGCGTGCTCCGCGGGATCGGTGGCGAGCGGGTCTTCCACGCGCGCTACGCCGCGGAGTCCCAGCGGGTCCGCGTGGCCGGCGTCAGTGTCGCCAGGCTCCAGTCGCTCCTCGACGCCCTGCAGGTGCTGCTGCCCGGTTTCTTCGTGGTGACCGTGGTGTGGATCGGCGCCCGGTTCGCGGTGCAGGACCGGATCACCCCCGGTGAGCTGGTCGCGTTCTACGGCTACGCGGCGTTCCTGATGATGCCGCTGCGCACGGCGACCGAGTTCGCCAACAAGGCGATCCGGGCGGTCGTCTCCGCCCGCCGGGTGATCCACGTGCTCGCCCTCGAGCCCGAGATCGAGGACCCGTCCGACGCGGTGGCCGCGCCGGGCGCCGATGCCGTTCTCCTCGACGTCGCCACGGGGGTCCGGATCCGGCCCGGGCTGACCACCGCGATCGTGACCGAGCCTCCCGAGCAGGCAGCGGAGCTCGCGGACCGGCTCGGCCGGTTCCGCGACGGTGACGTGCGCTGGGGCGACGTCGCCCTCGCCGACCTGCCGCGACTCCTGGTCCGGCAGCGCATCGTGGTCTCCGACACCGCGGCGATGATGTTCAGCGGCCCGCTGGTCGCGCAGGTCGACATCCGTGGCCACGGTGCCGAGCGGGTCGCCGAGGCGATGCACACGGCGTCGGCGTACGACGTGCTGGAGTCGCTGCCGGACGGCTTCGAGACCGAGGTCGCCGAGAAGGGCCGCACGTTCTCCGGCGGCCAGCGGCAGCGGCTGGTGCTCGCGCGCGCCCTCGCCGCCGACCCCGAGGTGCTGGTGCTGGTCGACCCGACCTCGGCCGTCGACGCCCACACCGAGGCCCGGATCGCCGAGCGGCTGCGGGATGCCCGCGCCGGTCGCACCACCGTGGTCACCACGTCGAGCCCGCTGGTGCTCGACCGGGTCGACGTCGTCTGCTTCGTGCTCGACGGCCGGTTGGTCGCCGAAGGCACTCACGAGGCGCTGCTCGTCGAGAGCGCGGCCTACCGCGCGGTCGTCACCCGCGAGGTCGACTCGGAGTCGGAAGGAGCGCTGCGATGAGCGCGATGCTGCCGGTCGCCGACGGCCAGCAGGTGTGGGCCTACGTCCGTGGTCTGTTCGGCAAGCACCCACGCGCGATGTCCATCATGCTGACGCTGCACCTGCTCGCCGCTGTCGCCGGTCTCGCCGGACCCCGCCTGCTCGGCGAGCTCGTGCAGGCGGTCGACACCGGCACCACGACCGCCCATGTGGACAAGGTGATCCTGGCGCTGGTGGGCTTCCTGCTGGTGCAGACGGTGCTGACCCGGCAGGCGCGGTTCCGGTCGTCCAGCCTGGGCGAGCAGGTGCTGGCAGAGCTGCGTGAGGACTTCGTCGCCAGCTCGCTGGCGCTGCCGGTCGGCGTCGTCGAGAGCGCCGGCTCCGGTGACCTGCTGACGCGCACGTCGCGCGACGTGGAGCAGCTCGGCTGGTCGGTGCGCTGGGCACTGCCCGAGTGGGTGATCGCGGTGATCACCACGATCGTGACCCTGGTCGGCGCAGCACTGGTCGGCTGGTGGGTGCTGCTGCCCTGCCTGCTCGGCGTCCCGATCCTCGTCGGCGGCCTGCGGTGGTACCTCGCCCGCGCGAAGAACGGCTACCTGCGCGAGAGCGCGTCGTACTCGATCATCAACGCCTCGCTCACCGAGACCGTCGAGGGTGCACGCACGGTGGAGGCGCTCGGACTCGGCCGCGAGCGCGTCGCCCGGATCGACGGCGACATCGCGAGCTCCTTCGCCGCCGAGCGCTACACGCTGGGCCTACGCACGCGGTTCTTCCCGGCGGTCGAGGTTGCCTACCTGATCCCGACCGTGGCGACGCTGCTGTTCGGCGGCTGGCTCTACCTGCGTGGGCAGGTCTCCCTGGGCGACGTGACCGCGGCGACGCTCTACGTGCAGATGCTGGTCGACCCGCTCGACCGCGTGGTCTCGATCCTGGACGAGCTCCAGGTCGGTGGCGCCTCGCTGGCGCGCCTGCTCGGCGTCGCCCACGTGCCGGACGACCGCACCGTCACCGGCGCACGGCCGCTCGACGAGAAGCTGGCGGCCGAGGACGTGCGGTTCGCCTACGTCGACGGGCGCGACGTCCTGCACGGCGTCGACCTCGACGTCGGGATCGGCGAACGGATCGCGATGGTCGGCCCGTCCGGTGCGGGCAAGTCGACGCTCGGCCGGCTGCTGGCGGGCATCCACCCGCCACGCACCGGCTCGGTCACCGTCGGCGGGGTCGGGCTGACCGAGCTGATGCTGACCGACCTGCGCGGCCACGTCGCGCTGGTCACGCAGGAGCACCACGTGTTCGTGGGCACGTTGCGCGACAACCTGGCGCTGGCGACGGACGAGCCGATGACCGACGACGGCCTGTTCGACGCGCTCGAGTCCGTCGACGCCCGCGACTGGGTGCTGGCCCTCCCCGACGGCCTGGACACCGTGGTCGGCGCCGGCGGCCGTGAGCTCACCCCGGCGCAGGCGCAGCAGGTCGCGCTGGCCCGGCTGGTGCTGGCCGACCCGCACACCCTGGTGCTGGACGAGGCGACGTCGCTGATCGACCCCCGCGCGGCCCGCCACCTCGAACGCTCCCTCGCCGCCGTGCTCCACGGACGCACCGTGATCGCGATCGCGCACCGCCTGTTCTCCGCCCACGACGCCGACCGGGTCGCGGTGGTCGAGGACGGCAGGATCAGCGAGTTCGGGTCGCACGACGAGCTGGTCGAGGCGGGTGGTTCGTACGCCGACCTGTGGGCGTCCTGGAACCGCTGACCATCCGGCGGTCGAGCTTGTCGAGACCACCAACGGGGTCTCGACAAGCTCGACCAACGAACAGCTCGACCAACGAACAGGGTCTCGACAAGCTCGACCAACGAACAGGGTCTCGACAAGCTCGACCAACGAACAGGGTCTCGACAAGCTCGACCAACGAACAGGGTCTCGACAAGCTCGACCAACGAACAGGGTCTCGACAAGCTCGACCAACGAACAGGGTCTCGACAAGCTCGACCAACGAACAGGGTCTCGACAAGCTCGACCAACGACAGGTCAGTCGTGCACGCCCGAGATCGCGACCCCAGACCGCGTCTTGTAGGCCTTGTTGATCGAGATCAGGACGGCGGTCAGGGGCTCGAGCTGGCGGGCCATCCGGAGCCGGCCGGCCTTCACACCCGGGCGTCCGGTGACGGTGGACGCGAGGTCCACGACCAGGGCGACGGCGTCGGCGTCGTCGCCGCAGACCAGCACGTCCTCGTGGGTCAGGTACTCCTCGTCGCCCCACAGGGTCACCGCCGAGACGTGGTGGAAGGCGCCGGTCACGTGCGCGGTGGGCACCAGTGCGGCGGCGGACTCGGCCGCCGACTGGTCGACGTCGAGACCGTAGGGGCCCTGCTTGTCGAAGCCGAGCGGGTTCACGCAGCTGACCACGACCTTGCCGGCCAACCCGTCGGCGAGCGAGGCCACGAGGTCGTCGTGCCCGTCGTACGGCACCGCGAGGAGGACGACGTCCGCAGCAGCGAGCGTGTCCTGGTTGGCGGCGCCGGTGACGGTCCCGCTGACGTCGCGGCCACTGATCTCGGCCGCGGCCTCCGCGGCACGCTCGACGGAGCGCGAGCCGATCACCACGTCGTGGCCGTGCTTGGCGAACCGGTAGGCCAGACCCTTGCCCTGCGGGCCGGTGCCGCCGACGACGGCGATGGTGTGACGTTGCTCTCCCACGGGGGCTCTCCTTCGGTTCGGACCTGTCCGGCGCAACCGTGACAGTATTACTGTCAGCGTATTGCACCCGCTCTCGACGGCTCGAAGGACTCCCATGAAGCTCTCCCAGATGCTGATGTACTCCGGCAACCCCCGCGAGGCCGCCGACCAGGTGGTGGCCCTCGAGAAGGCGGGTCTGGACACGGTCTGGGTGGCCGAGGCGTACGGCTTCGACTCCCCCACGTTGATGGGCTACCTCGCCGCCAAGACCGAGACCATCGAGATCGGCGCAGCGATCCTCAACGTCTACTCGCGCACCCCCGGCGCGCTCGCCCAGACCGCGGCCGGCCTCGACAACGTCTCCGGTGGCCGCGCGATCCTCGGCCTCGGCGCCTCCGGCCCGCAGGTGATCGAGGGCTGGCACGGGCTGCCCTACACCAAACCGCTGACCCGCACCCAGGAGGTCATCGACGTCGTCCGGATGGCCCTGCGCCGCGAGAGGCTCGAGTACGACGGCAAGACGATCACCCTGCCGCTCCCCGCCGACCAGGGTGTCGGCCTGGGCAAGCCGCTGAAGATGCTGACCAAGCCGGAGCGCTCCTCGATCCCGATCTACGTCGCCGCGCTCGGCGCCAAGAGCGTCGAGAGCACCGCGGCCGTGGCCGACGGGTGGTTGCCGTTCCTCTTCGTCCCCGAGCTCTACGACCAGGTCTGGGGCGACGCGCTCCGCGCCGGCACCGCCAAGCGCAGCAGCGACCTCACGCCGCTCGAGATCTCCGCCGGCGGCATGGTCGCGGTCGGCGAGGACGTGAAGGGCTTACTCGACTTCGCCCGCCCGATGGTGGCGCTGTACGTCGGCGGCATGGGTGCGCGCGGCAAGAACTTCTACTTCGACCTCGCCTGCCAGTACGGCTTCGAGGAGGCGGCCACCAAGATCCAGGATCTCTACCTCGGCGGCAACAAGCGCGACGCCGAGGCCGAGGTGCCGATGGAGCTGCTCGAGCTCGGCAACCTGGTCGGCCCGGAGTCCTACGTCAAGGAGCGGATCGCCGCCTTCCGGGAGGCCGGCGTGACCAACCTCCAGGTGATCCCGGTCGCCGACGACGCCCCGGCGCTGGTGAGCAAGGTCAAGGAGTGGGTGTCCTGACCACCCCTCGCTGGTCGAGCCGGTCGAGACCCGCATAGCCTGAACCCGATGGACATCACCCCCCAGCAGGTACGGCGCGCGCTCGCTCGGGCCGACCGCGGAGCCAGCCTCGACGTCGACGAGGCCACCGCCCTGCTGGCTGCCCGCGGCGAGGACCTGACCCGGCTGACCGGCATCGCGGCGCGCGTCCGCGACGTCGGTCTCGAGGGCGCGGGGCGCCCCGGCATGGTCACGTACTCCCCCAAGGTCTTCGTCCCGCTCACGCGGCTGTGCCGCGACCGCTGCCACTACTGCACGTTCGTCACCACGCCCGGCCACCTCGAGCGCGACGGGGAGTCGGCGTTCCTCTCCCCCGACGAGGTGCTCGACATCGCCCGCGAGGGCGCGGCACTGGGCTGCACCGAGGCGCTGTTCACCCTCGGCGACCGGCCCGAGGACCGCTGGCCGGCCGCGGCCGACTGGCTGGACGCGCACGGCTACGACTCGACGATCGCCTACGTGCGCGCGATGGCGATCCGGGTGCTCGAGGAGACCGGCCTGCTGCCGCACCTCAACCCAGGCGTCATGTCGTGGGAGGAGATGAACCGGCTCAAGCCGGTCGCGCCCTCGATGGGGATGATGCTCGAGACCACCTCCACCCGTCTGTTCACGGAGAAGGGCGAGGCGCACCACGGCTCCCCCGACAAGGACCCGGCCGTCCGGCTGCGGGTGCTCGAGGACGCCGGCCGGCTCTCGGTGCCGTTCACCACGGGCATTCTGGTCGGCATCGGCGAGACACTCACCGAGCGGGCCGAGTCGCTCTTCGCGATCCGGCGCGTGGCGCGGCAGTACCGCCACGTGCAGGAGGTGATCGTCCAGAACTTCCGGGCCAAGCCCGACACCGCGATGCGGCACCAGGACGACCTGGCGCTCGACGAGTACCTCGCCACGATCGCCGTCGCGCGCGTCGTACTCGGGCCGAAGGTGCGGATCCAGGCTCCGCCCAACCTGGTCGACCTGGCTGAGTGCGCCGCACTGCTCGGCGCCGGCGTCGACGACTGGGGTGGCGTCTCCCCGCTGACCCCCGACCACGTCAACCCGGAGCGGCCCTGGCCCTCGCTCGAACGGTTGCGCGACATCACTGAGCAGGCCGGTTTCTCCTTGCAGGCAAGGCTGACCGCCCACCCGGAGTACGTCCGCACCGGCGAACCCTGGATCGACCCGCGGGTCTCCGGCCACGTCGCCGCCCTCGCCACCGACGACGGCCTCGCGCGCCCCGGCGTACGCCCCGCAGGCCTGCGCTGGCAGGAGCCCGACGGTGGTTTCGCCACCGTCGGCACCGGCTCCGGCCGCACCGACCTCCACGCCTCCATCGACACCGAGGGCCGCACCGCCGACCGTCGCGCCGACTTCGACACCGTCTACGGCGACTGGGAGTCCTTGCTGGTCGAGCCTGTCGAGACGACAGCGGGGGTTTCGACAAGCTCGACCACCAGTGCCCATGACTTCGCCGCCGCCATGAGAGCCGCGGAGAACGATCCGGGCAACCTGAGCGACGAGCACGCGCTGAACCTGATCACGGCGGAGGGCGAGCGGCTGGAGCAGGTGGCGGCTTTGGCCGACCAGCTGCGCAAGGACACGGTCGGCGACGACGTGACGTACGTCGTCAACCGCAACATCAATTTCACCAACGTCTGCTACGTCGGGTGCCGGTTCTGCGCGTTCGCCCAGCGGCGCAACGACGCCGACGCCTACTCGCTCTCCCTGGGCCAGGTCGCCGACCGGGCGCAGGAGGCGTGGGACCTCGGCGCGACCGAGGTCTGCATGCAGGGCGGGATCGACCCCGAGCTGCCCGGCACGGCGTACTTCGACCTGGCTGCCGCCGTGAAGAAGCGCGTGCCCGACATGCACGTGCACGCGTTCAGCCCGATGGAGATCGTCAACGGGTCCAGCCGCACCGGGCTCTCGTTCGAGGACTTCCTGATCAAGGCCCGCGAGTCCGGGCTGGGCTCGATCCCCGGCACCGCGGCGGAGATCCTCGACGACGAGGTCCGCTGGGTGCTGACCAAGGGCAAGCTGCCGACGCAGACCTGGATCGACGTGGTGAGCACGGCGCACCGGGTGGGCCTGCCGAGCAGCTCCACGATGATGTACGGCCACGTCGACAACCCTCGGCACTGGGTGCAGCACCTGCGGGTGCTCAGCCGGATCCAGGACGAGACCGGTGGCTTCACCGAGTTCGTGCCGCTGCCGTTCGTGCACCACAGTGCGCCGATCTACCTTGCGGGTGTGGCTCGACCGGGCCCCACGCTGCGCGACAACGTCGCGGTGCACGCCCTCGCGCGGATCCTGCTGCACGGACGGATCGACAACATCCAGACGTCGTGGGTCAAGCTCGGCGTCGAGGGCACCCAGGCGATGCTCCAGGCGGGCGCGAACGACGTCGGCGGCACGTTGATGGAGGAGACGATCTCCCGGATGGCCGGCTCCGAGCACGGCTCCGCGAAGACGGTCGAGGAGCTGGTCGCGATCGGTGCCGGCATCGGCCGCCCGGTCGTGCAGCGCACCACGACGTACGGCGCGGCCTGACCCCTCAGGACGCGAGCAGCGCGGCCGCGAGAGTGTCCTCCACGAACGCCCCGTAGCGCTCCAGCGACCACCGCTGCCTGAGGACGAGCAGCTCGAACATCTCCGGCGAGGAGACGGCGAAGAGGACATCCGCGGCATCACTCCGGCTGACCCCCTGCCGCAGGTGCCCACGCTCCGCCAGCCGGCCGGCGTTGTCCGCCATCCGACGACGACGATCCGCCTCCAGGTCGTCGATCAGACGCCTCATCTCGGGGTCACCTCCCGCGGCAGCGTCCCGCACGAGCAGCAGCACCGGCACCACGCGCGGCGCGACCTCGGTGGCCAGCCGGGCCCATCCCCGCACGACGAGGTGCGGATCGTCCGAGAGGTGCAGCGCATCCGACCTGGTCTCCGCGGGCACCGGGTCAGCGCCCTGCAGGGCCTGCTCCCGCAGTGCCCGGACCAGGCCGCCCTTGCTGCCGAAAACCTTGTACACGGTCTCGGTCGAGACACCGGCCGCCGCGGCCACGGCGCCGACCGTGGTGGCGGCGTACCCCTTCTCGAGGAACTGAGCACTCGCGGCACGGAGCACGCTCTCCCGTCGTACCTGTGCCTGGGCGCGCCGACCCGTCGCGTCGTAGCGTCGCGAAGGCTTGACGGACGGGACCACAGGGCGCACACTCCTTTTGGATACAACACATTGTATCAAAATCTGGGAGCCTCCATGGAACGACCAGCACCGCCCCTTCCCGATTTCCTGGTCCGGCTCGTGGACGCCACCAACGCCCATGACGTCGACCGGGTCGCGGCCTGCTTCACGGCGGACTACGAGAACGTGACGCCGGTCCACCCCGAGCGCGGGTTCCGCGGCCAGGACCAGGTTCGTCGCAACTGGACCCAGATCTTCGCGGGTGTTCCTGACGTGACTGCCGCCGTGGTCGCAGCCGTCCAGGTCGACGACCGGGTGTGGAGCGAGTGGGAGATGACGGGGCACCGGCTCGACGGCGGTCAGCACCTGATGCGAGGCGTGATCGTGTTCGACCTCGACGACGGGCCTCGCGCCCGGTCGGCTCGCTTCTACCTGGAACCCGTCACGCTCGACGGGGCCGACGCCGACCGTGCGGTTGCACGCGTCGTCGCCGCACCCTCTGCATGATCCTGGTCGCCGGGGGCACCGGCCGGCTCGGCTCACGGGTGGCGAACCGCCTTGCCTCACGAGGGCTCGCGGTGCGGGTACTGAGCCGCGGCGCCTCTGCTGCGCACCCACTCGATCCGGCGATCGAGGTGCTGATCGGTGACGTGCGCGACTCCGCCGCAACCGAGCGGGCGGTCAGCGGCGCGGCGACGGTGGTCTCGACGGTGCAGGGTTTCCTCGGACCCGGCGGAGTGACTCCCGCCAGCGTCGACCGCGACGGCAACGCACACCTCGTCGCCGCAGCCGAGCGCGGCGGCGCCGATCTGGTGCTGGTGTCGGTGCTGCGTGCCGCGCCCGGCGACCCGATGGAGCTGTCGCGGATGAAGTACGCCGCCGAGCAGCGCCTCCGCGCGAGCACCTGCGCGTGGACGATCGTCCGAGCGGAAGCCTTCGCCCAGACCTGGATCGACATCCTGGAGAAGACGGCAGGTCGGTCGCGTCGCCCCCTCGTGTTCGGCGACGGCACGAACCCGATTGCCTGGGTGGACGTCGAAGACGTGGCCGCACTCGTGGAGCGAGCCGGCCATGACACCGCCCTCCGCGGGCAGGTCCTCGAGATCGCCGGACCGGAGCGGCTGAGCTTGCACCGACTCGCCTGCGCGGTGATGGAGCACGAAGGATGGCCCGGCTCGCCTCGCCACGTGCCACGACGTGCGTTGCAGGCGGCCGCCTGGACGCTGGGCCGGGTGCGGCCGGGACTCGGACGTCAGCTCCGTGCTGCGCTGGCCATGGACACCATCCTCGCGGTGGACGTGGACGTGGGCGCGACGCGTGCCGCTTTCCCCGACCTGCCGTGCACGGCGGTGTCGACGGTCGTCGCCCGGACCGTGCGCGCAGCGACCACCTGGCGCCGCGTCAGCCGCGGCTGAACGGCGGAGGTCCGAGCAGCTCGATCCCCGGGTCGGCGGCGGCTGCTGACCTCACCTTGTCGAGGTCGACCTCTCCCTCCTCGTCGCCGGGCACGCTGGCATCGAGGTAGAACGCCTGGCACGCGGCCGGGGTGTGCATCCAGAGCACGCGCGCCTCGGCCGAGGTGACCAGGAAGGCATGGGGTACGCCGCGCGGAGCCACCGCGACGCCACCCGCGCTGATCACGTGGTCGGTGCCGTCGACATGCACCACGATCTCCCCCTCGACCACGTAGAACGTCTCGTCGGACAGCGGGTGCACGTGCAGCGGCGTCGCCTTGCCACCCGTCATCCGGTCCTCGACCAGCAGGAACGCGCCGTCGGTCTCCTCGCCCCGGACCAGCCAGGTGTGCTGGCCGCCGCCGAAGAACCAGCGCCGCTCGCCCTCCGCAGCGTTCCTGACCAGCGGTTGCACTGTCTCGGTCGCCATCGTCGTCTCCGTTCGTAAGACACATGTCTTACGAAGAGACTGACGTATCATGAGCGACGTGTCAATCAGCTACGAGGACCAAGGTCGCGCCCGGCAGAAGCAACGCACGCGCGACCACCTGCTCTCGACGGCCCGCGACCTGGTCGCCGAGGGCACACCACTCACCGTGGACGCCGTAGCCGCACGTGCTGCGGTGTCGCGAGCCACCGCCTACCGCTACTTTCCCGACCAGCGAGCGCTGCTCGCGGCCGCTCATCCCGAGACGCAGACCACCTCGCTGCTGCCCGATCACTCCGAGACCGACCCCTTCCGCCGACTCTCCGCCGTGGTCGCCGGCTTCACGGACCTGGTCGTCGACACCGAGGCGCAGCAGCGCACCATGCTGCGGCTCTCGCTCACCGCCGGCCCCGACCACGAGCTGCCGCTTCGCCAGGGCCGGGCCATCGGCTGGATCGGGGAGGCGCTCGAGCCGATCCGCGACCGGCTGTCGGGAGCGGAGCACGACCAGCTGGTGCGAGCGATCCGGGCCTGCTGTGGCATCGAGTCCCTGGTCTGGCTCACCGACGTCGCCGGCCTTGATCGGCAGGAGGCGCGAGCACTGATGCAGTGGTCGGCGGAGGCACTGCTGCGCTCGGCTCTTGCCGGGTCGCCGCCACCCGCGAGCGCCTAGTCCCCTCCTTCGGGACGTTGCGGGTTCAACCACTTCCGGGGTAGACACGGACCACGCCTACTCGGAGGTACACCATGGCGACGACCACGTCCCGCGCCGGCAGCAGCTGGCTCCCCTCGTTCCTGCGACGCGAGGCCACGGTGGCGCCACCCGGCTTCAACCGCTGGCTGATCCCACCGGCCGCGCTCGCGGTCCACCTGTGCATCGGCCAGGTCTACGCGACCAGCGTCTACAAGACCGCCCTGGTCGCGCACTTCGACTCCAGCCTCACCGCGATCGGGATCATCTTCTCGATCGCGATCGTGATGCTCGGCCTCTCCGCGGCCGTGCTCGGCACCTGGGTCGACCGCAACGGCCCGCGGGCGGCGATGGTTGCCGCCGCGCTGTTCTGGTCGGCCGGCTTCCTGGTCGCCGCCCTCGGCATCAGCAGCGGCCAGCTCTGGCTGGTCTACCTCGGCTACGGCGTGATCGGCGGCATCGGCCTGGGCATCGGCTACATCAGCCCGGTCTCGACCCTGATCAAGTGGTTCCCCGACCGACCAGGTCTGGCCACCGGCATGGCGATCATGGGCTTCGGAGGCGGTGCACTCATCGCCAGCCCGCTCAGCGGACGGCTGCTCGGGCTGTACGACAGCGGCTACGACTCCACCGACGTCACCTCCGTGGCCAGCGGCGGCGCGGTGGCGTCCCTGTTCGTCACCCTCGGCGTCGGCTACCTCGTCTTCATGCTGTTCGGCGCCTTCACGGTGCGCGTGCCTGCTGACGACTGGAGGCCCGAGGGGTGGCACCCGTCGCAGGTGAGCGAGAAGAAGCTGGTCACCACCGAGAGCGTGTCGGCCGCGAACGCGATCAGGACCAAGCAGTTCTGGCTGCTCTGGGTGGTGCTGTTCTGCAACGTCACCGCCGGCATCGGCATCCTGGAGCAGGCAGCGCCGATGATCCAGGACTTCTTCCGCACGGGCGACGCCTCGACGGTCAGCGCAGCCGCCGCGGGCGGCTTCGTCGGGCTGCTGTCGATCTTCAACATGGGGGGCCGCTTCGTCTGGTCATCCACGTCCGACCTGGTCGGCCGCAAGACGATCTACATGGTCTACCTCGGCGGCGGCATGGTGCTCTACGTCCTGCTCGCCCTCGCCGGCCAGAGCTCGACCGCACTGTTCGTGCTGCTGGCGGCCGTGATCATCTCCTTCTACGGTGGCGGGTTCGCGACCGTCCCGGCGTACCTCCGCGACCTGTTCGGCACCTTCGAGGTCGGTGCCATCCACGGCCGGCTGCTCACCGCCTGGGCAGCCGCGGGCGTGGCCGGACCCCTGATCGTGAACAAGTATCTCGACGCCGAAGGCACCCCCGGCGAGCTCACCGCCGGCGACTACCGTCTCGCGCTGCTGACGATGGTGGTGCTGCTCGCGATCGGGTTCGTGTGCAACCTGCTGATCACGCCCGTCGACGAGCGCTTCCACGAGCCCGACGACGCCTCCACCCACACGGAAGGAGTTCCCGCATGAGCGCCCGTCTCACGATCGCCTGGCTGCTGGTCCTGGTCCCCCTGCTCTACGGCCTGTTCGAGACCATCCGAAAGGCGGCGACCCTCTTCACCGGCTGACACGACGACGAGTGCCCGGGTGGTCGTCAGGACGACCACCCGGGCACTCGACCCGTTGGGCGGGACTAGCCGCGACCGCTGCTGGACCGCGCCCGGCGGGAGATCGAGTCGATCGCCACCGCGAGCAGGAGCACGGCCCCGGTCACGATGAACCGCACCTCCGAGGCCACACCGATCACGTTCAACCCGGTCTGGATCGCCTGGAGCACCAGGATCCCGAGCATGGCGGAGTACGCCGACCCTCGACCACCGAAGAGCGACGTGCCACCGATGACGGCGGCCGCGATCGCGGTCAGGTTGGTGTCGGTGGTGCCGGACGACTGCGTCACCGCGGTGTTCTGGCCGGCCGCGAGCACGCCGCCGAGGGCAGCCAGCGTCGAGCAGAGCACGAACACGCTCACGTAGACACGGTCGACCTTGATGCCGGAACGGCGAGCGGCCTCCTCGTTGCCGCCGACGGCGAACAGGTGCCGGCCCCAGGTGGAACGCCGGAGGGCAAGGTCCATCAGCACCACCAGCACCACGAACAGCAGCCAGAGATAGCTCCAGCCGCGGTCCTTGTCGATCCACCAGGTCACGACCAGCAGGCCGGCCAGGAGGACCACGGCCTTGACCACCGGCACCAGGACCGGTCCCGCCGAGAGCCCCGCCGTCGTACGACGGGAGCGGCCGTAGAGCATCGCCCCGAGGTAGACCGCCGCGATCACGAGCACCATCACGTAGGCGGCCGCCCCGGTCACGAACTCGTTGCGCGCGAACCGCGCGATGCCGGACGTGTTCGGGAGGTTGACGGTGCCGTTCTTGCCGAGCACCACCAGCAGCGCACCCTGGAAGGCCAGCAGCCCACCCAGGCTGATCACGAAGCTCGGCACGCCCACGTAGTTGTAGAGCACCGCGTAGAGCAGACCGACGGCGACGCCGACCAGGATGCCGCCGATCAGCGACACGATCATCGACTGGCCGTGGTAGACGAGCATCACGGCGAGAGTGGCACCGGCGAGGCCGCTGACCGAACCGACCGACAGGTCGATCTCGCCGACGAGCAGCACCAGCACGATGCCGAGCGAGATGATCCCGACCGGTGCCGCGAACTGCATCATCGAGACCACGGTGAACGACGACAGGAACGACGGGTTCTTGATGTAGAAGCCCAGCAGGATCACGGCTAGGCCGACCACCACCGGCAGGCTGCCGAGGTCACCGCCCCGGACCCGGTTGCCGAACATCTTGGCGTAGCCGGCAAACCCCTGGTTCTGGATCAACCGCTCGTCGGAGAGGTCCGCGGGGAGCGGGACGGCTGCGCCGGGCTCCTCGACCTCCTGGATGTCAGGCATCCGAGGCTCCCGTCCTGGCCGCTCGACCCGCGCGGGTCGCGACCACGTTGTCGGAGGCGCCGGTGATCGCCGCCACCAGCTGTTCGGTCGAGGCCTCCTCGACGTTGAACTCGGCGGAGTTGCGACCGAGACGCATCACCACGATCCGGTCTGCCACGGCCTGTACGTCGGCCATGTTGTGGCTGATCAGGATCACGGCGAGGCCGGTCTCCCGGAGCCGCTCGATCAGGTTGAGCACCTCGGCCGTCTGGGCGACGCCCAGGGCGGCGGTGGGCTCGTCGAGCATGACCACCTTGGGTGCCCCGACCAGGCTGCGGGCGATCGCGACGGTCTGGCGCTGACCGCCCGAGAGCGCTGCGATCGGGATCCGGACCGACGGGATCTTGGCAGACAGGGTGCGCAGCAGTCGCCACGCCTCCGTCTCCATCGAGACCTCGTCGAGCATGCCCGGCCCTGGTGTGCTCCTGACCGAGGAACAGGTTGGCGACCACGTCGAGGTTGTCGCAGAGCGCGAGGTCCTGGAACACCGTGGCGATCCCCAGCGCCTGGGCGGCGGAGGGGCCGGACACGTGGACCTGGCGCCCGTTGAAGGTGATGGTGCCCGAGTCGGGCTGATAGACACCCGAGATCACCTTCACCAGCGTCGACTTGCCGGCGCCGTTGTCGCCCACCAGCGCGACCACCTCGCCGGGCTTCACGTCGAGATGCACGTCCGTCAGTGCCTGCACGGCACCGAACCTTTTGTTGACCCCGGCCAGGGAGAGCACGCTCTCCCTGGCCGGCGCGTCTGGCGCGGTGGTCATCAGGAGAGACCGGCCGCCTTGCACGCCGATGCGTAGTCCGACGTGCAGATGTCCGCGGCGGTGTACAGCTTGTCCTTGATCACGGTGTCCTTGATGTTGTCCTTCTTCAGCACGACCGGCGTGAAGATGACCGACTTGACGCCCTGGTAGTCGGTGGTCTCACCGACGTCCTTGCCGCCCACGATCGCCACCGCGATCTCGGCGGCCTTCGGGGCCTCGAGGATGTAGGACTTGTAGATCGACATCATCTGCTCGCCGGTGAGCAGTCGCTGGATGCCCGGGATGGAGGCGTCCTGGCCGGTGATCGGGGGCAGGTCCGAGATCTTGTAGGTGGCGCCGGTGAGCGCGGCGACCGAGCCACCCGCCTGGTCGTCGTTGGCGGCGTAGATGCCGTCGATCTTGCCCTTGTACTGGCCGAGCTTGGAGGTGACGAACTTCTGCGCGTTGTCCGCGCTCCAGTCGGGGTTGTCGTACTCCCCGCCCTTGAGGATCTTCACGCCCGAGCTGTCGATGACACTGTGCGCACCCTTCTTGAACTGGGCGGCGTTGGGGTCGGTCGGGGCGCCGTTGAGCATCAGGATGTTGCCCTTGCCGCCCATCGCGTCGACCAGCGACTGGGCCTGCAGCTTGCCGACAGTCTCGTTGTCGAACGACAGGTAGTAGTCCGCGCCAGTGATGAACCGGTCGTAGGCGATGACCTTGGCCTTGGACTGGTGCGCGGAGTCGACGTACGCCGCCGCTGCCTTGCCGTCGACCGGGTCGAGCACCAGGATCTTGGTGCCCTTGCCGAGCGCGGTGTCGACCTGCTGCGCCTGCTTGGCGGAGTCCTGGTCGGCGTTGTAGTAGTCGACCTTGCAGTCGGAGCAGAGCTCCTTGACCTTCTTCTCGAACAAGGGCTTGTCGAAAGCCTCGTAGCGGGTGGTCTTCGACTCGGGCAGCAGCAGCGCGATGGTCTTGCTCTTGCTGGCACCTCCGCTGGAGTTCGGGCTGCCGCCGCACGCGGCGAGCGCGGGCGTCGCGGCGAGAACGAAGGCGACGCCGGCCACGGCGACGCGACGGGAAAGAAATGCCACGGGGTTCCTCCTGATGTCGGGGCGACGACGACGCCCTGCGTTGGGTCGAGTGTGGTCGGTCACACGTTAGTCGTCAAGAGTTGAACGTAACGATCTTGTATTGGACCAGACCATCGATCTAACCCGTAATGCTTGACCACTAGAGCCACGTCGTCCACAGTTCACCCCATGACTGTCGAGACGCGCGGAACGAGCCGGGAGTCGCCCGGCTCGGCCACGTCGCTGCGCGTCGCGAACCTCCAGCGGGTGCTGGCGGTGCTGCTCGACGCCCGAGGAGAGGCAGTCACCCAGGCCGACCTCACCCGCACCACGGGTCTCGCGGCGGGCACCGTGTCCAGCATCGTGCGCGAGCTGGCCGCAGCGGCGGTGGTGGACACGGTGGCCGGCAGCGGGCGCCGGGGAACGACGGTGCAGCTGGCGCGCGGAGCGGGCCTGGTCGCCGGTGTCGACTTCGGCCACAGCCACGTCGGCGTCGCGGTCGGCGACATGACCGGGCAGATCCTGGCGGAGGTACGGCGCCCGATCGACCCCGGTCACGAGCACGACGTAGGTCTCGAACGCGCGAGCCAGCTCCTCGACGGCCTGCTCGGTGGCCTGGACGCGCACCGCGACGAGGTGCGCAACATCGGCCTGGGCCTGCCCGCCCCGATCTCCGACGAGGTCGTGATGTCCTCGGCGATCCTGCCCGGCTGGGTCGGCGTGAACGCCCGCCTGGCGGCGACGGAGGCGTTCGGCCTCTCGGTGCAGATCGACAACGACGCCAACCTCGGCGCGCTCGCCGAGCACCGGCACGGCGCCGGCCAGGGGCACGCCGACATGGTGTTCGTGAAGGTCTCGTCCGGTGTCGGTGCCGGGCTGATCATCAACAACGCGCCGTTCCGCGGCAGCACCGGCACCTCCGGCGAGATCGGGCACCTGACGCTCGACGACCAGGGGCCGCTGTGCCGGTGCGGCAGCCGCGGCTGCCTCGAGGCGTACGCCGCCTCGGGCACAGCCCTCTCGATGATGGCCGAGCAGATGCCCGACGCAACAGTCGACGACCTGGTCCACGCGGCCAACGAGGGCAACGTCGCCGCGCTGCGGGTGTTCGAGGACGCCGGCCTGCACCTCGGCTGGGGACTCGCCGCGCTCACCAACGTGATGAACCCGGGGATCATCGTGGTCGGCGGCGACATGGCGCGCGCCGGCGACCTGCTGCTCGACTCCGCGCGCATCGGACTGCGCCGGCACGTCCTCGCCGGCGCCTCGACGACGCCGGTGGTGACCGCCAAGCTCGGCGACAACGCCTCCGTGATCGGCGCGATGCTGCTCGCGATCGAGGCCACCGACCTGGTGCCCGCCGACTGAACCACGCCCACCCGGCGCAGATGGTCACGCAAACCACGCCCACCCGGCGCAGATGGTCGCGCGAACCAACGCTCACCCGACCATCTGCGCTGGGTCAGCGCTACGTGAACCACCATCTGCGACGGGTCAGCGGAGGGTGACGGGCAGCGCCTCCACGCCGTACACGATGCTCTGGGTGCGGTAGTCCAGGTCCTTCGAAGGTACGGCGAGCCGCAGGTCCGGGAAGCGTCGAGCCAGCATCGGGAACGCCATCCGCAGCTCCATCCGGGCCAGCTCGGCACCGACGCAGCGGTGGAAGCCGTAGCCGAATGCGAGGTGCGAGCCGTTGGCCCGCTCGAGGTCGACCACGTCGCCCGCCGTGCTGCGCGGGTCGCGGTTGGCGGCCGGCAGCGAGGCGAGGACCACGGAACCCTTCGAGATCGGCACCCCCGCCACCACGACGTCCTGCTTGGGGAAACGCGGGAACGCGACCTGCACCACGGCCAGCATCCGGAGCAGCTCCTCGACGATCGCGTCGACGGTGCCGTGCTCGTTGTCGAGGTCGCCGAGCAGCCGGTCCCAGAGGTCGCGGTTCTCGAGCAGGACGGCGGTGCCGAGCGCCAGCATCGACGCGCTGGTCTCGAGCCCGCCGGTGAACACCCCGTCGGCGAGTCCGCCGAGGTCGAAGTCGTTGATCTCGTCGCCGTGCTCGCGGATGATCTGGCCGATCAGCCCGGGGCCGGGATCCGTGCGCTGTCGCGCAGTCTCGGCGAGCAGGAACTCACGCGAGCCGCCGATCGCGCCGACCGTGCCGGTGCCGCCCTTGGAGACGTCGAAGCGGGCCGTGGCCAGGGTGCTGAACGTCTCGCGCTTCTCGTCGGGCATCCCCAGCAGGTCGCAGATCACCAGGAACGGCACCGGGAACGCGTACGTCGGCACCAGGTCGACCGTGCCGTCGCCGTCGGTCGCGGCGCGCTCCACCTCGTCGAGCTGCCGCTCGATCAGTGCCTGGATCCCGGGGGCCAGCCGACGCAGCCGTCGCATCGTGAACTCGGGCGTCAGGAACTTGCGCTGCCGCGTGTGCTCGGGCGGGTCGGTGAAGCCGAGGCCGCCGAAGTCGCCGTCGGTCACGGAACCGCGACGGCCCATGTAGGGCCGGATGTCCGTCGAGTACGACGTGGTGTCGCCGAGCACCTCCCGCGCCTCCGCGTCGCCGGTCACCAGCCAGATGTCCATGCCGAGGAACGAGGTCAGCTTGTGCACGGGAGCCTCGTCGCGGGCCGCGCTGAGCCGGGCCGAGGGCGCCATCTCGTCGCGGCGGAGCGGCCAGGACAGGCTGTCGGGCACCTTGTCCAGCCGGGACAGGTCGATGCCGTCCGACCGCGCGATCAGGGTGCGTCGTACCGCGCCCTTGATTGCTGCCACGACACCCATGCGCTGCCTTCCGACCCCCGTACCCGACCCGACGGGATCCTACCGACCGACGCGCCTCGGGCCGGTCGGCGGGGCGCGCCCTACCACTTGAGCGATTGCTCAAACTGCTCTACGGTGCTGTTTGAGCGACCGCTCAACCCGATGCCAGGGGGTTCCCATGACCAGCACCACGACCGACCGGAGGACCGTCCTCTGGGAACCGGGCGCGGTCTTCGCGCGCGCCTTCGCCTTCGGGACCCTGTCGGGCGCAGCGTGCGGCCTGGCCGTCCTGCTCGTGTGGTGGCTCGGAGGCATGGTTCTCCGGCAGCCGGGCAGCGGTGCGGACTGGGGGGAGGTCCTCGGCGTCCTGGTCATCTACTGCCCAGCTGGGCTGATCGCCGGCGCAACCGTCGGCATGGTGGACGGGTTCGTGGTCGGGATCGGCCTGGGCCTGGCCGGCGCGGGACTGCTCGACCACCTCGGAGCGGCGCGGGTGCTCGCCGCGACCCTCGCGGTGGCCCCTATCGCACTCACCCTGACGGTCGGCGTGGACGGCTGGGTGGTGCTGGGGTGCGCGACGGCGGCCGCGCTGGGAGCGGCGTACTGGACCCGCCGGATCCTCGGCATGATGGGCGCGTGACCGACACCCGCGAACGCCTCGTGCAGGCCACGCTCGACACGCTCCGCGACCGCGGCATCGCCGGTGTCTCCGCCCGCACCATCGCGAGCGCGGCGGAGGTCAACCAGGCGTTGGTCTTCTACCACTTCGGCTCGGTCGACCAGCTGCTCGCGACGGCCTGCCGCGAGGGCGCGGCGGCTCGCGTGGCGTCGTACCGCGAACGGTTCGCCTCGGTGACCTCGCTGGGATCGCTGCTCGCACTCGGGCGCCAGCTGCACCACGAGGAGGACGACCGCGGCAACGTGACGGTGATGGCGCAGGTGCTGGCCGGGGCTCGCCACGACGAGCGGCTGGTGCCTGCCGGGCGCGAGGCGCTGTCGCTGTGGGTGGCCGAGATCGAGCCGGTGCTGGCGCGGCTGCTGGCCACCAGCCCGGTCAAGGACGCGGTCGACGTGCCGGGGCTTGCCCGGGGCGTGGCAGCGGCGTTCGTGGGCATCGAGCTGTACGACGGGGTCGACCCGGATGCTGCCGACGCGGCGCTCGGCGCGCTCGAACAGCTTGCCGTGCTGGTCGACGTGGTCGACGACCTCGGCCACGCCGCGCGACTGGCGCTGCGCAGACGGCTCCGACGGGCAGCCCGCGCGGAACACTAATGTGGCAGCCATGAGCGCCACGGCTTCGTCGTACTCGATCACCATGCGGCTCTACACCGACCCCGATCCCGGGGTGATCGGCACGGTCGCGACCACGATCGCGCAGGCCGGCGGGATCGTGACCGCGATGGACATGGCCGAGTCGCGCCACGACCGGCTGGTCGTCGACGTCACCTGCTCGGCGCAGGACTCCGAGCACAGCCAGGCGGTCGTCGCGCAGGTCGAGGCGATCGAGGGCGTCACCGTGCACAAGGTCTCCGACCGCACCTTCCTGCTGCACATCGGCGGCAAGATCGAGGTCACCTCCAAGGTCCCGCTGCGCACCCGTGACGACCTGTCGATGGCCTACACCCCGGGCGTGGGCCGGGTCTCGATGGCGCTGGCGAACAACCCCGACGACGTCCGCAAGCTGACGATCAAGGGCAACACGGTGGCGGTGGTGACCGACGGTTCGGCCGTGCTCGGGCTCGGCAACATCGGACCCGGCGCGGCGCTGCCGGTGATGGAGGGCAAGGCGGCGCTGTTCAAGCGGTTCGCCAACATCGACGCGTGGCCGATCTGCCTGGCCAGCCAGGACACCGACGAGATCGTGCGGGCGGTGGAGATGATCGCGCCCGGGTTCGGCGGGATCAACCTGGAGGACATCGCGGCACCGCGGTGCTTCGAGGTCGAGGCACGGCTGCGCGAGTCTCTCGACATCCCGGTCTTCCACGACGACCAGCACGGCACCGCGATCGTGGTGCTGGCCGCGCTCACCAACGCCCTGCGCTGCGTGAAGAAGCGGCTGCCCGACGTGCGGATCGTGGTCGCCGGCGCGGGTGCAGCGGGCAGCGCGATCGTGACGCTCCTGCTGGCCGCCGGCGCAGGAGACGTGACGGTCTGGGACCGGGAGGGACTGCTCTCCCGCGACGACGACCGGCTCTCGGAGGCGAAGGCGCGGCTGGCAGGGGTCACCAACGCCGAGCTGCGCCGCGGCGAGCTGCACGACGGGCTCAGGGGCGCCGACGTGTTCATCGGTGTCTCGGCGCCCAACGTGCTGCAGCCGGAGTGGATCGCCGACATGGCGGTCGACCCGGTGGTGTTCGCGCTGGCCAACCCCGACCCGGAGATCGACCCGGTCGCGGCGGCGCCGTACGCCGCGGTGGTGGCGAGCGGCCGCTCGGACTACCCCAACCAGATCAACAACGTGCTCGCCTTCCCCGGTGTCTTCCGCGGACTCCTCGACGCCCGCGCCTCGGAGATCACGATCGACATGCTGCTGCGGGCGGCCGACGCGATCGCGCGCTGCGTGAAGGACGAGGAGCTCAACGCGTCGTTCATCATCCCGTCGGTGTTCAACATGGACGTGCCGAAGGCGGTCGCCGCGGCGATCAGCCAGCGCGACGACGCCTGAGCGGGAGCGCGTCGACCACGCGCGAGACCCGCGCGTGCGCCAGGGCGGCGCGGGCCGCGTTCATGCCGGCGGCCCCGTGCACCCCGCCGCCTGGGTGGGCGGAGGACGAGCCGAGGTAGAGACCGGCCACCCCGGTCTCGGCGCGCCCGTTGCCGGGCACCGGCCGGAAGACCAGCTCCTGGTGCAGCTGGGAGGTGCCGCCGTTGATCGAACCGCCGATCAGGCTGGCGTTGCGGGCCTCAAGGTCGTGCGGTCCGAGCACGCGCCTGCTCAGGATCCGCGATCCGAAGCCGGGCGCCAGTGCCTCGATGCGGGCCTGCATCCGGTCAGCGAAACGCTCCTTGTCGCTCGCGTCCCAAACCCCGCGGATGCCGCCCTCCCCCGCGTCGTGGGTCACGTGCTGCGGCACGTGCGTATAGGCCCACATCGACTCGGTGCCCACCGGGGACCGGGACGGGTCGGTCGTGGTCATCTGCCCGACCAGCAGGAAGGGACGCGCGGGCACCAGGCCGGCCGCCACCTGGGCAAGCGACTCGGTGGCGTCGGCGACACTGTCAGCGACGTGCACCGTCCCCGGCTGGTACGACGGGGTACCGGCCCACGGAACCACGCCGTCGAGCGCCCAGTCGACCTTCACCGTGCCGGGGTCGAGCTGGAAGCGCTCCATCCCGCGGCGGGTCGAGGCCGGCACGTCCTCGGGGGCGAGCAGCCGCCCGTAGAGCACGGGTGCGGTCACCGCGGCCACCACTGCCCGCCGTGCCTTGACGCGCTCACCGGCACCGAGTGACACCCCAGACGCGCGGCCGTCCCGCACCACGATGCCCGTCACCTCGGCGCCGCACCGGATCTCACCGCCGCCCGACTCGAGCCGCCTGGCCAGCGCCTGGGTGAGCTGTCCGGCCCCGCCCTCGGGCACCGGGAAGCCGACGGTCTGCCCGAGCATGCTCATCAGGATCGCCATCAGGCCGGAGCCGGGGGCGTCGAGCGGGATGTCGGCGTGGCCGGCGTTGCCCGCCAGGAGCAGGCGCGGTGCGTCCCCGCCGAAGTAGCCGTGGCCGAGGTCAGCGGCGGGAGTGAGCAGCTTGCGCACCAGGGCCAGGCCGCCGGCTCGCCGCAGCCGCGCGAGGACCCGCAGGCCGGGACGCACCGGCGGGAACGGGGTCAGCAACGCGTCGACGAGTGCCTCCCCGACCACGTCCCACTCGTGGCAGAGCTCGAGCCACGCGTCACCGTCGCCGCGGTGGCGATCGTCGGCGAGGGCGGCCGTCACCGTCCGGTCGCGGTGGAGCAGCGCCCACGACCCGTCCCGCAACGGGTGCCCGAGCACCGCCGGCGCGTGTCGCCACACCAGGCCGTGCTCCTCCAGCGCGAAGGACCGGATCGTGCGCGAGGCCGCGGCCAGCGGGTAGAAGGCGCTGAAGGTGTCGTGCACGAAGCCCGGCTGCACCTCGGTGTCGCTCCGCACGGCTCCGCCCACCTCTGGCTGCGCCTCGAGCACGAGCACCGACCAGCCCGCGTCGACGAGCCGGTTGGCAGCGACGAGGCCGTTGGGTCCGGCGCCGACGACCACGGCGTCGTAGGTGTCGGTGGTCATGCAGGGCCGGCGCGACGTTCGGCGAGGAACGACAGCCGTCGCAGGGACTCGACGTTGCGCCAGTGCAGCCCGAGGTCGCGTGCCGGCTTGGGCACCAGCCTGCCTGGGCCCGACGCGGCGTCCTCCTCGATCCTGACCAGGGTGCCGGCTCCCGACCCGCTCAGGTGGATCGTCACCTCTGCGTCACCTGCCGGCCAGGCCCGCGCCCGCACCTTCAGCAGCGAGTGCGGCACGCACTCCAGCACCGACGTGGTGTCGTCGATCAGCAACGGCCACGACCCGACCGAGTGGTGGAGCCGCGTGCCCACGGCTGGCCAGCTGTCGTCGACCTCGCGCATCCGTGAGGCGCCCACCACCCAGAGCGGGTAGAGCCACCCGTCGGCGAGCACGGCCCAGACCCGGTCGGGCGTCGTGGCGATACGTCGTTCGTTGGTGGCCATGACTCCTGTCTACTCCCGACGCCGTGCGCGCGATTCCCCTGTCGGGGTGGAACCCCTTTGGGCACGCCCGAAGGGACCTAGGCGTCGGAGCCCGGATGCGCAAGCCTGAAAGTCACCCCCTGCTTCCGGCGAAAGGCCCCTCATGTCGACCGACGCGATCGTGCTCCTCAAGAACGACCACAAGGAGATCCGCAAGCTCTTCACGCAGTTCGAGAAGGCCGGTGAGACCGCCTACGCAGCCAAGGGCAAGCTGGTCGACCGGATCATCGAGCTGCTCACCCAGCACACCTACATCGAGAACGAGGTCATGTACCCGCGCGTGCGGGCGCTGCTGCCCGAGGTGGAGGACGACGTCCTGGAGTCCTACGAGGAGCACCACGTCGCCGACGTGCTGGTCGTCGAGCTCGCGGCGATGAAGCCGGACGCCGAGAGGTTCACCGCCAAGACCACGGTGCTGATCGAGAACGTGCGGCACCACATCGAGGAGGAGGAGCAGGACTGGTTTCCGAAGGTGCGCGAGGGCCTCGGACGATCGGTGCTGCAGGACATCGGCGCCGAGATGGTCCAGGCACGCAAGAAGGCCCCCAAGCGGCCCTCACAGCCAAGTGCCCTGAAGAAGACGATCGACGCCGTCATCTCCTGAGCGGGGTGTCGCAAGCGCGATCAGGCGTACGACGGGCCGGACCGGCATGCTGGTCACGTGATCGGACGCGCGCACCACGTCGTACTGGACTGTCCCGACCCGTCGGCCCTGGCGGCGTTCTACGCCGAGCTGCTCGGACTGCCGGTGACCTACACCAGCGATGACTTCGTGGTCGTCGCCGCGCAGCCGGACACGTCGGGGTTCGCCTTCCAGCTCGCACCCGACCACCAGCCGCCCGCCTGGGGCGACCCCGCGCGTCCGCAGCAGGTGCACCTCGACGTGATGGTGGACGACGTCGTCGCCGCTGAGCCGGAGGTCGAGGCCCTCGGCGCGCGGCGACTGGACTCGGACCAGGGCTCGGTGTGGGCGGACCCGGCGGGCCACCCGTTCTGCCTGATCCCGAGACCTGGCTGGGCTCCGCCGATCCACGGTTGAGCCAGCCGGCTTCAGTCCTCGTGGTCCTCGGTGTCGGGCTCTCGCTGGGTGACCTGGTCCTGGGTGGTGGCGTTGCCCGCCGGCATGGCGTCGAGCGCAGCCTTGCGCTCCTCCTCGTGCTCCTCCGTCGCGCCCTGGGTCTCGGGGGCGTCGGACGGGCCGTCGTCCCGCGCCTCGCCCGTCACCGGTTGGAACGCTTCACGCGTCGGCGGAGCTGGAGGATCCGGGCCGAGCCGGCGATCGCGGCGACCACGAGCCCGACCACCACGGAGGCCAGGATCGCCACCGCCAGCGGCGTACGACCGTCCCAGCCGAGGAAGCTGACCTGCACCTTCTGGGTGTTCTGCGCGATGAAGATGATCATCAGGACCAGCAGGGCCGCGATCACGGCCACACCGATCCAGGCGCCGCTGGTGCGTGAAGCGCGCAGCGGGTCCTTCGGACTCGCGTCGGTGCGCGTCGGCGCGGACGCGCCGGCGTCCGGCTGCGTCGCGTCCGTCGCGGGCGGCTGCGGGTCGGCAGCGGGCCGCTCCGGTGGGGTGGACGACATGTGGCCTCCGAGATCGATGGGGGAGGGCTGCGGCCCTCCCCTCGAACCTTACGTTGTCAGTTCAGGGCGGATGGCCGCGCTCACACAGCGGTCTCACAGGAAGGTCTCACGTCCGTGCCAGCGGATGGCCGGAGAGTTCACGTCACCGACGACTCCCGGGAGCAACCGTGAACGACCAGCCCACCAGCGGCAACCGCTGGGAACCCTCGAGCGACTCGACACCGGCTGCCGAGCAGCCGGTAGCGGAGGCGTCCGCCGCCCCACGTCGGTCCGGGTTCGGTTCCCGGATGCGCGGGTTCGGCCGCACCGCCGGGGCGCGGATCGGCGCGTTCGCGATCGTGGTCTTCGTGCTCGGCGGAGCAGGCGGCTTCGGCCTTGCCCAGCTGGTGTCGCACGACCGGTCGGACAGCGGCGCACCAGCGCAACGGGACGGTCTGCCCGGCGACGACCACGGGCGCGGGTTCCACGGCCCGCGCGGCACTCCCCCGGGTCAGGCGCCCGATGAGGGGACTCCGGGCAACCAGCCCGGGACCTCGAACGACGGCCTGGTCGGCGGGAGCGACGACACGTGACGACGATTACCCAAGGACGTCAGGGCAGTATCGCTCACATGCGTCGCCCGGAGCGTCTCGGAGGTCGCGCCCGGATCGACGGCGCCGTACGCCTGACCGCGCTGTCCACGCTGTGGTTGTCGCTGCTGCTCGCGACCTACTGGTGGGTGGCCGACCGCGGCGTCGAGGACCTCACCGGCTGGGCCACCGGCCTGACCTCGGTCGGTCGGCTCAGCGGCCTGGTGGCGTCGGTCCTGCTGCTTGCCCAGGTGGTGCTGATGGCCCGGGTGCCCGCCCTGGAGCGCGCCTTCGGCCAGGACCGCCTGGCCCGGATGCACCGGCTGGTCGGCTTCACCTCGTTCACCCTGATGGTGCTCCACGTCGTCACGATCACGTGGGGCTACGCCGCCGGCCAGGTCCTGGCGACCCCGGGCATGCTCTGGCAGCTCACCGTCGACTACCCCGGCATGCTGCTGGCAGCGGCCGGGACGGTGTGCCTGTTCCTGGTCGTCTTCACCAGCATCAAGGCGGCCCGGCGCCGGCTGCGCTACGAGTCCTGGCACCTGCTCCACCTGTACGCCTACCTCGGCGTCGGGCTGGCCCTGCCGCACCAGCTGTGGACCGGGCAGCAGTTCCTGGGGTCCACCGCGAAGACCGTGTTCTGGTGGACCGCGTGGGCGCTCGCGGCGGCCGCCGTCCTCGTCTGGCGGGTCGGCCGGCCGCTGCTGCTCAACCTGCGGCACCGGATCCGGGTCAGCGCGGTGGTCGACGAGGGCGCTGGGACCTGGTCGGTCTACCTGACCGGGCACCGGCTGGACGAGCTCCGGGTCGAGGCCGGCCAGTTCTTCACGTGGCGCTTCCTCACCGGCCCCGGCTGGAGCCGCGCCAACCCGTACTCGTTGTCCGCCGCGCCCGACGGGCGCAGCCTGCGGATCACCGTCCAGGGCGTGGGTGACGGGAGCGTCGCGACGCGGAGGCTGCGCCGCGGCACCCGCGCGATGGTCGAGGGTCCCTACGGCCGGCTCAGCGACCGCCCCCGCACCCGCCGCAAGATCGCCCTGATCGGCGCTGGGGTCGGCATCACGCCGCTGCGCTCGCTCGCCGAAGGGCTCGCGTACGCACCGGGCGAGGCGATCCTGGTCGAGCGCTTCCAGCGCCAGCCGCTCTTCACCTCCGAGCTCGACGCCCTCTCGCGCGAGCGTGGGCTGCAGGTGCTGCGCCTCCCCGGGCACCGTCGAAGCGCAGACTCCTGGCTCGGCGACGGCATGGGCCGCATCGACGACCTCGGTGCGCTGAAGCACTGGATCCCCGACGTGGCTGAGCGCGACGTGTACGTGTGCGGCCCCGAACCGTGGACCGACCTGGTCCGGCGCTCCCTCGAGGACGCCGGCCTCTCCCCTGCCCAGATCCATCTCGAGACGTTTGCGTGGTGACCCGATGAAGCGCATCACCCTATTCGTGCTGAGCACCCTCTCCACCGTGGTGCTGCTGTTCGGCTACAGCACCTCCACCTCCGGGCCGCTGGCCACGAGCTCGCCGACGTCCGTCGTGTCGAACCCGCCGATCAGCAGCTCGGGATCCAGCTCCGGCTCGAGCACGGGCACCACCAGCTCTGGCTCGACGGACGGCTGACGGACCTGGCTCGTCGGCACCGGCGCGTCGAGCGCCACTCCTGCCAGCAAGTCCGTCACCGGTGCGGTCGCCAACACGCAGTGGGGTCCGGTGCAGATCCAGCTGACCGTGGCCAGCGGCAAGATCAGCAAGGTCACCGTGGTGCAGTACCCCAACGGCAACGGCAGGGACCAGGAGATCAACTCCTACGCCCTGCCGATCCTGACCCAGGAGACGATGGACGCGCAGAGCGCCCAGATCGACATGGTGAGCGGCGCGACGGTGACCAGCGACGGCTACGTGCAGTCCCTCCAGAGCGCCCTGGACCAGGCGAACCTGTGACCCAGGTGCACCGCCGGGTGGAGCAGGTGATGGGCATGCCGATCAGCCTCGCGCTGCGCGGTCGGCACGAGGACGACGAGCGCGGCGAGGCGGCCTGGCAGGCAGCGCTGGAAGTTCTGCACGAGGCCGACCGGGTGTTCAGCACCTACCGGAGCGACTCGGTGGTCTCCCGTCTCGCTCGCCGCGAGCTCTCGCTCGACGAGTGCCCCGACGAGGTGCGGGACGTCCTCGCGCTCGGCGAGCAGGCGCGCAAGCAGTCCGGCGGCGCCTTCGACGTACGACGGGCAGGGCCGGACGGCCAGACCGTGCTCGACCCGAGCGGCGTCGTCAAGGGTTGGGCCGTGGACCGCGCGGCCCGCGCGTTCGACGGACTCGCCGAGACCGACGTCTGCCTCTCCGCCGGCGGCGACATGGTCTGCCGCACGCGACAGGACGTCAGCCCCGGTTGGCGAATCGGCATCGAGCACCCGCACGATCCGTCGAAGGTCGTCGCCGTCGTGCCGGTGCGCAACGGAGCCGTAGCCACCTCGGGCCTGGCGCACCGCGGCGACCACATCGTCGACGCCCGCACCGGCCGCACGCCGGGACGAGATCGCCTCGGTCACGGTCGTCGGACCCGACCTGGTCTGGGCCGACATCGACGCCACCGCCGCTTTCGCGATGGGCGGCGACGCCCTCGACTGGCTACGCGGCCGCGGGCGCCAGAGCGGCCTTGTGGTCTGGGCCGACGGCACGACCGCCCTGTTCGGCGGCGGGAGCTGACCGCGCTGTTCTGACGGATGAAATGGTGAGTCACTTCGCCCAGAAAGGGCGTGTGTCGAAGGCGCTACACAGCGCCGCGTCGGGGCGCCCAGATAGACGCGGGCGCGTCGCTGGGAGCCATGTCTGTGAGCGCAACGGAACAGGTGCAGCGGAAACGCCGCGTAGGAGTGCTTGGGCCCCGCGAGAACCCTCATTGAGTCTCGAGGTACTTCACGACGGCCAGAACGCGGCGGTGGGTGGTGCCGTCGTCATGGAGGCCGAGCTTGGTAAAGACCGAGCGCATGTGTGTCTCGACGGTGCGCGCCGAGAGTACGAGACGCTCTGCGATTGTGCTGTTGGACAAACCCTCAGCCACCAGTCCCAAGACATCGCGCTCGCGATCGGACAGGCCGTCGACCGCGGATCCAGACTTGGAGCGAACGAGGGCATGCACGATCTCGGGGTCGAGTGCACTGCCGCCCTGCGCCACGCGCTTCGCGGCTGCAATGAAGTCCGCCAGGTCGATCACACGATCCTTGAGGAGGTAACCGAACCCAGAGGTACCGATCAGGGGCAGCACAGGGTGGTCGACGTGAATGCGAGTCTGCTGCCGCTGAGAGTCTGGCGCTGCCAGCAGCCGTGTCCTGACAGCTATGGACCGATGTCTCGACGAGACGTCAGACTTGTCCTGGCTGGGAGCCTCGGAGTCGGGCGGTGATGGGTGAACGGCATGGAGATGAGCACGGCCGAGCGCGCGGACCTGGCCGATTTTCTGGCGACTCTGACGCTCGAACAGTGGGAGGCGCCATCGCTGTGTGAACGCTGGCGTGTACGAGACGTCGTCGCTCATGTGCTGAGCTTCGACGGCGTCACTCTGCTCGGCATGCTCGGCCGCGCTGTCCGAGGCCGGATCGTCCACATCAACCAGGTCGGCGTTGACGAACTTGCGTCACTCAGCACCGAACAACTCCTTGACAAGCTGCGCGCTCAGCTTCGGCCACAGGGGCTGGCCACCACCTTCGGGGGCCGGCTCGCCTTGCTCGACGTCACCATCCATCATCAAGACATTCGACGCCCGCTGGGCGTACCACGCGAGATCCCGGCTGAACGGTTGCGCTGCGTCCTGGGCGACAGCGTACGCAGTCCCGAGCTGCCGGGGTGGCACCTCTCCCGCGGGGTCCGCCTGAAACCAACAGACCTGGACTGGAGTCACGGCTCGGGGCCGGAGATCACCGGCCCGGCAGAAGCGGTGCTGATGGCGGTCGCCGGTCGCCAGGGTGCCGTCGAGGAGCTGGCCGGTCCAGGGCAGCCGATCCTGGCCAACCGGCTCGCACGCTAACAGCACCGATGCAACATCGGTGCGTACGCAGAGCGTGCCGCAGGCGGATCCCCCTCTGGCACGCTCCGCGTGCCGATCCCTTGCGGGACTGGCGACGCGAACCGCTGGGACAGCCGGATCGGCGTAATGAGCGGTTCCTCTCACGGGAGCCGCCCGGAGCAGCCGAGATTAGAGCACGGCTCGACGGGGACTCCAGACGTGTGCGGTCACTTCGTGTCCGACTGGGGACCTCATGGGTGAGTGTCAGGCGATAGCGCGCTTGCGACTCGCGACGGCGGCGATGCCAGCGATGAGGCCGACGATTGAGATGGCCACGAAGCCTGTCTGTTCAGCCCAGTCGATCCACGACTCCCGGGTGAACGTCGGCACAAATGCCATCTCCAGGGCGAAGAGCACGATGAGGGCGATGACTGACCAGAGGTTGTCGGCGCGAACGAACCAGGCCAGCAGCAGGAAGGCTGCGGCAAAGGCACCTGCCGGGGCGGGTGCGCTGTCGGCTTTGCCGTCGAGAGCGAACTGAATGGCCATGCCGACCTCGGAAAGACCGGCGATGAGGGCAATTGCGCTGAGCAGGGAGCGGGCAGAGTTCATGTGAACCTCCGTGAGTTGGTTGGGTCGGCTGAAACTAGGCCTGGCCAGCGGTGTGACGCCTCGTTCGGAGGGATGAAGCCACCCAGTTTCAGCCTTCCGAACGAGGTGACAGGTGGTTGTCTTATGCCATGCAGATGACCAGGTTGGACACCGCCATCGCCGGCGTCCTGCTCTTGGTGAGCCAAGTCGAGGTATGGGCGTTCGGCCGGCTGGGAGGGACCGCCGCTGCCGCCGGAATCGCGGGCGGGGCAGCGCTACTGATGCTGTGGCGATCGCACTATCCTTTGGTGCTGGCCCTCGCCGAATGCACGCTGTTCGCATTCGCGGCTCAGGTCTCGTTGGCGCAGGACGTCGAACCGCTCTCCGCGACCTTCATGTGCACGTTGGTCACGACGTGGTTCACGCTCGGTCACCTGACGGACCGGAAGCGTGCGGTGATCGGTCTTGGCATCGGGCTCGCATTCGGTTTACTCGCCACGAACCCGTTCCGCATCAACATTTATCTCGCGATCGTGCTCACAACCTTCGTCGTGCCGTGGCTCGTCGGCAGCCTTGCGTGGATGCGCAGCCAGTCGTCAACCGAGCGCGAGCGCCTCCAGTCGACTGAGGGGTTGAACGTGGCGCGGGTGTCCGCCAGCCCGAGCGCGCTGCAGCATCTGACACCCCGCGAAGCAGAGGTGCTGGAGCTCATGGTCGAAGGCCTGTCCAATTCAGAGATGGCTGCGCACCTGTTCGTCAGCCTGCCAACGGTAAAGTCCCACGTCGCATCGATCCTGCGGAAGCTCGGCGTGCGCGACCGCACTCAGGCTGTCGTCGTCGCTCTCTCTCACCGACGCGACTGAAATGCAAGCAGCGCGATCCGCGCGGTTGCTGTGCCGCCAGAGGATCGGCACGCGGAGCGTGCCAGAGGGGGATCGGTGAGCGGGACGGCGAAGGCCCTCTCAGCGTCTGTAGGCGTCGCTGCGTCGGTCTATGTGCACGATCTCCACCGTGCGGGCATCTTCAACGACGCCGTAGATCACCCGGTAGTCACCTCGACGAGCCGAGTGCAACCCGGCGAGCTCGCCGCGGAGGGGCTTGCCCACTCGCTGTGGATTGTCAGCGAGAGGCCCGAAGATGAACTCGACGCAGGCCGTGGCGATCTTCTCTGGCAATCGCTGTAGATCGCGTTCGGCTCGAGCCGTGACTCGGATCGAGTACCGCTCCTGCACTCAGGCGATCCCGTAGCGGGACTTGAGTGCGTCGTTGTCGGCGAAGCGGCCTGCGGCGGCGTCAGCGAGGCCCTCGTTGATGGCTTCAGCAGCGCCGGGCGTTCCGAGGATCTCCAAGGTCTCCTCGATGGCGGCGAGATCGTCGGCGGAGATGAGAACCGCAGCCGGGTGGCCGTGACGGGTGATGGTCACCCGCTGGTGGGTGCGTTCGACCTCCGAGACGTACTCAGAGAGCCGGTCTCGTGCGTCGCCCAGGGGAACAGCGGTCATGCCCATAGTGTAGCCAAAAGACCGGGCAAACCTCGACTATGAGCCGCGGCAAACATGACACTCCCAGGTGGGCCGTTGCGACCACGGGCTGCCGCCCTTGCAGCCGAATGCCCGGAGCGCCTTGCTGATTGAGTCGGGCACTGCCCGATGCTCGAGTCGACGCGTTCCGCGATGCGACCGGGCCCACTTTTGGAGGTGCGCCATGAGCGCCCTGCTTGTCGGGTACGCCCGATGCTCCACCGATCAACAAGACCTCACCGCCCAGCGCGATGGCCTGCTCGGCCTGGGCGTCGAGTCCGAGCGGATCTACGTAGATCACGGCCTGACCGGCACCAACCAGGAACGACCTGGGCTACGCGAGGCTCTCGCCGCCTGCCGGGCAGGGGACACCCTGGTAGTGACCAAGCTCGACCGTCTGGCCCGGTCCCTGCCCGATGCCCGGGCGATCGCGGACGAGCTAACCACGCGACAGATCAGCCTCTCGCTCGGCGGCTCGGTCTACGACCCCACCGACGCCGTCGGGCGGCTGTTGTTCAACGTTCTCGCCATGGTTGCTGAGTTCGAGTCCGACCTCATCAGGCTTCGCACAGTCGAAGGCATGAAGGTTGCCAAGGCCAAGGGCCGGCTGCGCGGCAAGCAGCCCAAGCTCAACCGGAAGCAGGAAGCTCACCTGGTCTCGTTGGTGCATAGCGGCGAGTACAGCACGCTCGAGGTCGCCGAGCTCTTCGGTGTAGGACGCTCCACGGTCTACCGCGCCATCGAACGCCAACGTGTAGCCGCGAAGGCCAACACCGACGACCCTCAACACATCGGCAGCATGGACTCGCCCCCAAACACCTTCGAACCGGGCGGGCCTAGCCAACATTTCGAGTGCCGTCGATCAACCATCAGAACAGAGCCCGAATCTGGTCGGCCAGCCAGCGCTCGAAGTGGCGGCGCGACCAGTGACGGCGAATGACCAGTCGATCGTAGTTGTCTGGCGCCATCAGCAGCCAGAGCCGATCTACTGCCCGATGCGTGGGCCCAGCCGGGGCACCCAAACGCTCGAGCAGGTGGCGAGCGCCGATCCGACGCTCACGCTCTCCGGTCTCCCACAACTCGGCGACCACGGGGTCGGTCCCCGACGCCCCACGGATCACCTCGTGGACCTGGTGGTATCGGGCCACCACGTCGACGATGTGCCCTGCGGTGAGCTCGATCGCGTGGTCGCGATCGCCGGCAGCAGCGATGGCCGCAACGTCTTCACGGTCGGTGACCGATCGGGGATCGTCATCTCCCGACATCGCGACATCCCGGACGACCCTCAACACCTCAGCCTTGTTGCCGACCGCGGAGAAGATGGTCGGCTTGCTGACGCCCGCACGCTGCGCGATCTGGTCGACAGTGGTCGCGCCGTAACCCTGGGCAACGAATAGCTCACGGGCCGCAGTGAGGATGGCGGCGCGGCTCGTGGCGGCCTGCGCAGCCCGGAGCGGGGAGTCGTAACGACGCTTATTGACATCCGGCACCTACAGAAGATTACACTCAAGACTTATTCGTTAGGTGATCAGTATGTCAATATCCGGATGGAGTCCCTGATGAGCCTGGCCTACATCGCACAGGCTGCCGACCACCAGCAGTTGGAGTGGATAGGCGGCCACACCCTGGAGATCCTGCTCGACGGCAAGTCCACCGGCGGCCAGGTGACGGTGGTCCGCAGCCACCTGACGGAGGGGTCTGACTCGCCACTGCACCTGCACCGCAACGAGGACGAGATGTTCGTATTGCTAAGGGGCGAAGGACTCTTCTGGGTCGGTGACGAGCGTCATGAGGTCGGCCAGGGCGGCTCGGTCTTCCTGCCCCGCAACATTCCACACGCCTACCGCTTCACCTCACCCGAGGTGGATCTGCTCACCATCTGCACGCCGAGCGGCATGGAGGACTTCTTCCGCGCCGCCGGCCGCGATCTGCGCGGTCCGCGCCCAGAAGGTTGGGAGATCACCATCCCCACGCTCGTCGAGGCTGCGAAGCTTGGTGGGCAGGAGATCCTCGGCCCACCACCAGCTATCGATGCGTGAGCCCCGCGGCACGGTTCAGCACCTGCGTCTCACCGCCGCCTGTCGGCACGCTCGGCGTGAGCCGTGGTGCACGCGATCAGCCGCGTGTCAGCCACCGCGGCTCCTTGGTGCCACGGAGCCAGATCGAGAATCAAGTTGGAGCAAGCGAAGGCGCACCGATTCAACGGACTGGCTCGTGACGAAGCCTCGTAGGCGAATGTGCTAGCGGTACTGGCCGAGTCCGGCGTCGCGAGCCTTGATGATTGCCTGGGCGCGGTGGGCAACATGGAGCTTGTCCAGAATCATGGAGATGTTGTTCGCGACGGTCTTGGGCGAAAGGAAGAGCGTCGCGCCGATCTCGGCGTTGGTCATCCCGGCCGCGACGCCGTCCAGAATCTCCTGCTCGCGGTCGCTCAGCTCGGGAAACGGGTTCACTGAGCGTTGTGGCCGGCCGAACAAAGTCTGCAGACGTCTGGCCAGGGCTACCCCGAAGACTGCCTGCCCCTGAGCGGCTGACCGGATCGCGGCGACGATGTCGGCACCGTCGGCTCCCTTGACCAGGTAGCCGACCGCACCCGCCGCGATCGCTTCGAAGACCATGGTGTCGTCGTCGTACATCGTCAGGACGAGGACGGCGGTCGACTGCGAAGCCGCCCGGACCTGCTTGGTTGCCTCGATGCCGTTGAGGCCCGGCATCTGAACGTCCATGACGACCACGTCAGGCTTGGTCTCGATACAGACCCGGACCGCCTCCCTTCCGTCCGACGCCTCGCCGACCACCTCGATGTCGGGCTGGGCATCGATGACCGCCCGCATGCCTTGACGGACGAGCGGGTGGTCGTCGACGAGCACCACGGTGGTCATGTCATGTCCTCGGGTAGCTCACCCTGATGTGGAACCCGGACGGCCCCGAGCTGGCGACAAACGTGCCGCCCAGCTCGACCGCTCGTTCCCGCATCGAGGTGAGGCCGACCCCGGCGTGCCAGGTGTGGTGGATGGCTCCGTCGTCGTCGACGGTGAGGATGACGCTGGTGTCATCGGTAGCCACCGTGATCTCGCACCGATGCGCTGTGCCGTGGCGCACGACGTTGGTGACCGCCTCGCAGGCCGATCTGTAGACGGCGACCTCTACCGCGGCTGGGGCAACCAGCTGCTCGTCGACGTCCAGAGTGACCTCCAGCGGAGAGTCCGTGACCAGCGCGGCCAGGTGCAGTCGTAACGAGCCGGCCACGCCCAGCTCGTCGAGGGCCGGCGGCCTCATTCCGTAGACGAGACCGCGCAGGTCGGAGATGGCCTCGGCCGAGGCCTCGCGTGCTGTGGCCAGGTGCTCCAGGGCTTTCTCCGGATCGCTCGTGAACTGCGCCTGGGTGGCGTCGAGGTTGAGGCGCAGGCCGGTGAGCAGGGGGCCGAGTCCGTCGTGAAGGTCGCGCCGGAGGCGCCGGCGCTCTTCCTCCCGGGCCTCGACCAACGTGCGCCGCGACACCAGAGGGCCGACTCGACGGCGACGCGGAACCGGTCTCCCGACCAGAGCTGGTAGCGCAGCACGGGGATCGCCAGCGTCGACGCGAAGACGATCGGCGCCACCGCCTCGAGGCCGTCCAAGACCCCGAGGAGGGTGAGCGGGAACAGAAGAAGGGAGGCGGCTGCCCCTGCGGCTCGCCACTGCAGCTGTTCGCGTTCGATGCCCCGTGCCCGGAAGCAGCGCACGATGACCCCGATGCCGGCGAGGATACCGAGCAGAATCAGGAAGGGGATCAGAACGATGCTCGCGTTGCCGATCGGAGTCACCCAGGTACCGTCGACGAACCGGTGGTTCGACACGGGTTCCGCGAGGTTGGCGAGGACGCTGTCGCCCAGGTAGCTCCCGACCAACGCAAGGGCGATGCCGTAGCACAGGGCGCGGTCGAGCCAGTGCCCCACTGCGCTCGACGGCCGCCCGGAGGGGAACCGGACGTTGATCACTCCCTGCAGAGCCGTGGGCACCCATTGGACGACACCGAGACAGATGCCCCACGCGAGGAACTGGCTCTGGTTCCCTCCATCGGCGAGGGCAAGTGACGGCAGCCCGATCCCCACCAACGCGATCTCGGACACCGCACCCAGCCCGAGGATCCAGCCGAAGGGGAGATCAGGTCGCCGGGAGATGAGCAGGGAACCGACGAGGCCGTAACACAACAGCTCGAAGACGGTGGTCAGCGGGGCGTTGACGAGGCGCGCAACCTCGGCGTCCTCGCGGTACACCCAGAGCATCGCTGCGGCGGCAGTCGCGGACAGCACGAGCAGCACGGCCGCGATTGTGCTCGCGTACCGGACAGTGAAGGGCGGCGCCGTGGTCTCGATGCCCTGAGAATGCCCAATCTGCACCGCCAAAGCCATGGTCTCCCGTGTTCTCGGGAAAGGTTCCCGACACCGCGTGATCGGATGCTCTGGGAGCGGGCGGCGCCCAAGGCGACCGTGGTGGCACACCTCCGCGCCACCGCCAGGAGTCGTCATGGGAACCGCAGCAGTCGAGTCAACACCCCGCTCGAAGGTGCACGATGCCCGAGGGCTCTGGCGAGTCCTTCTCGCCGTCGTCGTGCCGATGCCCTGGCTGGCCAAGGGCATCCAGTACATCGTGTTCGAGCCGGATTTCGAACACAGCTCCGACCAGGTCAGGTACTTCGCGAGCCATGACGTCTACACGTATCTCCAATGGCTCGACCTGCTGTTCGTCGTACTCGTCGTGCCGTCGATCCTCGCGATGGCCGTGGTCTCCCGTCGCGGTGCGCCACGACTCGCGGCAGCAGCAACCCTGGTGATGGGGGGTGGGTTCCTGATGGTCCTGCCACTCAACCTCTCCAGCGACCACGTGGCGTGGGTGGCAGCTCAGAACGGCCTCGATCCCACGGGGACCGGCCGGCTCATCGACGACATTGGCAGCGACCCTCGCACGGGTCTTGGCGTGCTGGGCTTCCTGGTCGCCATCGTCATCGGCTCTGTCCTGGTCGCGCTCGCGCTGTGGAGGAGCCAGGCCATCCCCAGTTGGGCAGCCGCACTCGTCGGACTCGGCGGCGCGACACACATCTTCATCGGTGGGTTCGGGCACGTCGTCCACGGCGCAGGACTTGTCGTGCTCGCCGTGGGATGTGCCGCCGTCAGCCGTCGGCTCCTGACGATGAGCACCGACGAGTTCGACCTGCCACCCACTCACCCTCAGACTTCAGCGCGCCTCGGATGAATGCCAGAGTGTTTCATCGTCCACTGTCAGGCTCGACGCCTTTCCTTTCGCAGGTCCGGCAAGCTAGATCAACAAAACCGCCAGGCGGCCACAGGGCTTGCGTCATTCCGCCGCCTATCGGACGCGGCCACGGACTTGAAGGGCCAGCACAGTGCGCCGTAGCACGAACCGCTCCCGGAGATGAGCGCGAACGGTCTGACGAGACGCAGCCCACGACGGGTTGGGGATGTTCTGTGTTGTGTCCACATGACGTTCCCTGACGGACATCGACGAATTGAGATCGACTTCCATTGCGACGAGAGACCGAACACGCTCCGCGGTATGTGCGGGCGTGGTCAGGAGCTGGACGATCGCAGGCAAGGTCTTCGCAGAATTGGCAGGCTTCTAGCAGAATTTTCAACGACCCTGTGCTGAGCACTGGGTCGTTCTGTATGTTCCTGGCGGCGTACGGCGGCCCATGTTCGACGCGTCAGCCTGGGTCGCCCAGACCATGGCGGCGCGCCCGTTCGATCGCCTCGCCTCGGTCTGTCGCGTGCAGCTTTCCGAGGATGCTCGAGACGTTGTTGCGAACCGTCTTCGGCGCGAGCGACAACTCTCGCGCGATGGCCTGGTTGCCGAGTCCGCGTGCCACGAGGTCGAGAATCTTGCGTTCGCGGGCCGTGAGCTCGGGAAAGGGTGTTCCCTCCCAGGGCTGCGTTGCGGAGGTGAACAGAGTGAGCATGCGCTGGGCGATGGTCTGCCCGAACACAGCCTCTCCGGCCGCTACGCTGAGGATTGCGCGCACGACGTCGCCGCGGTCGGCACCCTTCAAGAGGTACCCCGAAGCTCCGGCCCGCACCGCCGCGAACACTGCATCGTCGTCGGACTGCATCGTCAACACCAGGACGGAAGTCTCCGAGTCCGCCACGATCCTCCGGGTTGCCTCGATGCCTCCGGTTCGGGGCATGTTGAGGTCCATGAGTACGACGTCGGGGCGAAGCTCCCGGGCTAGTGCACACGCTGTCTCCCCGTCCTCGGCCGCCCCGACGACTGTGATCTCGGCGATACCGCCCAGCGCTGTCGCAAGACCGTCGCGGAAGATCGGATGGTCGTCCACGACCAACACTCGCACGACGTTCACGACGTGGCTCGAACCGGGACGGGAAGGTCGGCCGTGATTCGGACGCCGCGACCCGGGCGGCTCTTCACGCTGAAGGAACCACCGAGCTCGGCTGCGCGTTCGCGCATTGACGACATGCCGATGCCGTCGCGGTGAGTCTGGTGCATTCCGACGCCGTCGTCGCTGACTCGGACTCGGAGCCATCCCGCCTCGCGACGCAGGGCAACGGCACAGTGCGAGGCGTCCGCGTGGCGGACCACGTTCGTCATCGCTTCGGTGACGATTCTGTAGACGGCGACCTCGACCGCTGCACTGGCGACGTCGAGATCGGGCGGGCACTCGACCTGCATCTTCAATCCGGCTGCGCTGAGTGACGCCGCGTACTCACGGACAACTCCGGCGAGGCCGAGGTCGTCCAGCGCAGGCGGGCGTAGCCCGTCGATGACTCGACGGATATCCAGGACGCACTGGGAGATCTCCGACTTGATCTGGCCGAGCAGGACAGCGGCCTTCGGGTCGGCGATCGGCCATCGTTCGCGCAGGGCATCACACTGCAGGCTCGCGGCGGCAAGCGTCGGGCCGATCCCGTCGTGCAGGTCGCGGCGCACCCGGAGCCTCTCCTCCTCCCGGCCTCGGACGATGCGTTCGCGGGAATCCTGCAGGTCCTCGGCCAGGCGCCCGGCGCGCTTCTCCACCGCGACCTGTCGGGCGAGGTCGGTCAAGAGTTGTAGCTCGCTTGCGTCGAACCCTCGGCCGCCGGAACGCTGCCCGATGAGGAGAACACCTTCCTGCCGGCCATGGGAGATCAGGGGCAATCCGACGGCGTCGTCCGGCACCTCGACATACTCACCCACCGCGACCCTGACGTAGGGGACCCGCAGAGACTCGCGCAATTGACGCGGTAACGGTCGCAAGCAGGTCCTTCTCACCGGTTGTGCGTCCGAGTGCCGCTGCGAGCCCCGAGAGGACGGTGTAGGGCCTGGCTCGGTCGCCGTAGAGAAGGTGATCGATGCCTCGCTGGAGGAACTCCTTGACCGGGCTCAGCAGGACCGCGATCAGTGCGGCGGCCAGCACAGCAGCGCCGGTGCTCGCGTCGAGGCCCGCCAGCGACGTGACGATGGCCAGGGTCCCGGCATAGATCAACACGACCAGCCCGGTCAGGGCGACGTACACCAGCGACCTGTCCAGCACCGCCTCCACGTCGAAGAGCCTCGATCGAAGGACAGCCACAGCCGTTGCGGCAGGGAGCGCCGCAACCCAGACAGACTCCTCGATCGCACCTACCCACTCCGGCGTCCACGGGCTCGTGACCAGGCCCACCGAGAGCACCACGACGACCACCAAGACCGCGAGCGCCAACCACGCCAACCGCATTCTCACCTCCTCGGTGCCACGATGCCAGCGCAGCACCAGCGAGATCACCGCGAGAACGGAGACCAGAAAGCATCCGGTCAGCGACCCGGCGAGAACCAGTCCCGGGAGCCCTTGCAGAGCGGAGACACCGAGCGGGTTGACGGGGTCATCAGACCCGAAAGACCCTGGCTTGACGACGATGGAGAGCACCGCCAGGCCCAGGCACAGCGTGTTGGCGTAGACAACCCAGCGCCACCGCCGCGAAGGCAGTCGGCCGTCGGGGAACAGCAGCAACGGGTACGTCGTGGCGAGAACCCAGGCGACCATCAGCCCGACATAGCTGACCAAGAGCAGCCCGGCTGCCCCACGGTTCGGCCGGATCGCGCAGGAGGATCACTTGGGAGGCCAGTCCCGCGGCTGCTGCGACGGCCTGGGCGAGACCGACCGCAACGAAGAGCCACCCGACGGCATTGTCCGGGCGGTGCCAGAGGATCAGCAGTCCGGCCAACGGGAAGGTGAGGAAACTCGCGAACCAGATGAGATCCGAGAGCTTGGGCGGCTCCCCACCCGGCAGCATGACCGCGAGCCACGATCCCAGCGCCGAGCACCACAGTCGCGGTCAGACCAGCAGCGACCCCCGTCCCTCGTACTGCAGCAGCAGACACTGGCGTCCCTCCTGGATCGAACCTACGACTCTCAGCGTCCCGCAACCGAGGGACATCGGTCCCTGACCGGCGGGAAGTTTCCAGGGCGCAACGAGGACGGCCGACCGTTCCAGAGAGGACGCTGCGCACACAAGGCTGCGGTGATAACGACACCCCTGAGGAGGAATGCACCATGACCACAGCCGAACACCACGCACCAGTCGACCAGGCAGCTCTCGCTCCGAGCCGTTCCCTGGTCGGCCGGACCGCCCTCACCGGCCTCACCCTGTTCCTTGTCAGCATCGGCACCTTCGCCCCCGAGGTGTCACCCGAGGCTGGAAGCTCGACTGCCGCGCAGATCCGCCGTTATGCCGCCGACCACGAAGGCACGATCAGGGCCAACACTCTCGCCTCGCTCATCTGTGTCGGACTGCTCCTCTTCTTCGTGGCCGGCCTAGCGCAACTGGTCCGCGAGGGTCAGCGGGGCTGGATCGGGCCGGTGATCCTCGTTTCCCTCAGCGCCGTCATCGCTGCCCAGGTGATGTACCTGACCGCGGTAACGTCGATCTTCGGACTGCCCGATCAGCTCTCGGAGGTCTCGGATACCACCCTCGTCACGATGTACGACGTTGCTGCCATCGCACAATGGCTATACACCCTCACCGTCGCGGCTCCGTGCATGGTCCTGGTCGCGACCTACTCGTGGCTCGCTCTGCGACACAGGCTCATGGCGCGCTGGACTTCCTGGGCCGGGTTCGCGATCGCTGCCGCAGGTGCAGCCACCCTTGTCGGCCTGACCTTGCCGTCGCCTGTCGATCTGTTTGCCATCGTGTTGTTCGGCTGGTGGCTCTGGCCCCTCGTCGTCGGCGGCGCCCTCGGCGTCCGATGGCTGCGGACGCGGTGACGAGCTACAGCCCAGTAGCTGCTTGGCATGAGGTGGGTGCTCGGTTCGCAAACGACCTGCGCGACGGTCCGTTGCACTTCGCCAAGACATCGTTCTCACTCGGCGCTTCCAGTTCAGCAAGCACCCCATGACCAGCCTCCAGGATCTCGCGCTCATCGGCATCGTCCGTGCGTTCGCAGAGTTCGCCGACGGCTGGCGGGGTCCGGTCGGGATCGGCTTCAGGGCCGTCCGCTCGTGCTTGCTCCACGCGTGATCCCGCCGGCCGGTGAACCCGCGTCCTTTCACCGCCTAGCAGTCGTCTATCCGTCCGCGAACAAGTGGTTCGGCAGGTCCTCCGCACCGCGCACATCGACGAGCGCCTCGCGCATCAGAGGGACCTCAGCGCTCAACAAGGTGACGACTCCGCTGGGCTCGAGTAACGCCAGAGCCAGCCCATCTAATGACCCCCGGCCGGCCTGTCGAAGCCTGCTCCACACGTCCCCCTGGGTCAGCCCGAGCCGACGCAGTGTCCTGTCTTGCATGACGCCTTCCAACACGATCACCTCGGCCCGGTCGCGCGGATGTCCACGCAGCCTGCCGAGAGCAACCATGACGACCAACACCGTCGCCAGAGCCAGGACCCCGGCCTCCAGGTCCGGCGTCAACCCCAGGCTGGCCCGCCCCACGATGGCTCCCAACACCACCATCGTCGCAGTGGTGTGACTTGCCGGATTTGCTAACAACCGGGCACCCCACAGGTGCAGCACCCACGCCAGCAGCAGGTACATCACGGCCGTGGTCACGATCACGGCAAGGGCCGGGTAGGACGACATGTGGAGGTACTCACCGAAGTGCTTCATGAACGGATCTTCCCGCGGAAACCGGCCACTCATGGTTCCGGGTTCAGCGTGATCGCCCCAAAGCTCAAGCCCTCAGCGCCGCCCGACCCGCTGGCACGCGTCATACCGCCGCCTACCGGACGCGGCCACAGCCTTGAAGGGCCAGCACCGTGCGCCGTAGGACGAACCGGTCCCGGTGATGATCGCGGACGGGTCTAACGGGACGCAGCCCACGGCGGCTCGGTGATCTTCTGTGCTGTGTCCACATGAGGTCGGCTTGCGGGACACGGCAGGGACTCGAGCGCCGGGGATCTGCGACTTGGTCTTGTTGCCATGCGCGTGAGTCGCTGCCACGGCACGCA
>CAWFHJ010000025.1:0-12026 GCA_963815585.1 uncultured Actinomycetota bacterium
ATCTTCCTGCGCGACCTCGGCCCGCTGCCCGGCAACAAGCTCGCGCACACGGTCTGGAAGAAGAACGTGCGTGTCGTGCAGGACGTCACCGGCACCCCGATCAAGGCGTCCGACATGGAGATCGGCCAGCTGGTCAACGCCGAGCCCGGCGTGTTCTACAAGGACGGCCCCGACGGTGAGCCGCTCTACGCCGGCACCGCACTCCTGCAAGCCAAGACCAAGGCCGCCGCGATCGTGGTCCGGATGCACCCCGACGACATCACGGCCAGCAAGGGCCGCGAGGACTGGGGCGTCGAGGGCATCTTGTGCTTCTCCAAGATCTGCACCCACGTCGGGTGCCCGATCTCCCTGTGGGAGCAGCAGACGCACCACCTGCTGTGCCCGTGCCACCAGTCGACGTTCGACCTGGCAGACAACGGCCGAGTGATCTTCGGTCCCGCCGCTCGATCCTTGCCCCAGCTCCCGATCATGGTGGACAAGGATGGCTACCTGGTGGCCCAGAGCGACTTCACCGAACCAGTCGGCCCGAGCTACTGGGAACGAGGGTGATTCCGAGATGAAGACGCCATTCACGAGCAACGGCACCAAGGCGGCGGCGACTCCCAAGCCCAACCGCGTCGGCGCGGTCGCGGAGTGGGCCGACGAACGACTCGGTCTCGCCACGATGGCCAAGAAGCAGATCCGCAAGGTGTTCCCGGACCACTGGTCCTTCATGCTGGGCGAGATCGCGCTCTGGAGCTTCGTCGTACTGCTGCTGACCGGCACGTTCCTGACGCTGTGGTTCCGCCCCAGCATGGGCGAGACCGTCTACAACGGCTCCTACGACCAGCTGCGCGGGCTGGAGATGTCGGAGGCCTACGCCTCCACGCTGAACATCTCCTTCGACGTCCGCGCCGGTCTGTTGATGCGCCAGATGCACCACTGGTCCGCGATGCTGTTCATCGCCGCGATGCTCGTGCACCTGATGCGCGTCTACTTCACCGGCGCCTTCCGCAAGCCGCGCGAGCTCAACTGGGTGATCGGCTCGCTGCTGCTGCTCCTCGGCACCCTCGAGGGCTTCACCGGCTACTCGCTGCCCGACGACCTGCTCTCCGGCACCGGCATCCGGGCCGCCGACGGCTTCATGAAGTCGATGCCCGTCGTCGGCACCTACATGTCGTTCTTCCTGTTCGGCGGGGAGTTCCCGGGTGACTCGATCATCCCGCGGCTCTACACGGTGCACGTGCTGCTGATCCCCGGCGTCCTGCTGGCCCTGATCGCGGCGCACATGCTGCTGCTCGTCTACCACAAGCACACCCAGTGGCCCGGGCCCGGACGCACCAACGACAACGTCGTGGGCTACCCGATGCTCCCGGTCTACGCCGCCAAGGCGGGTGGGTTCTTCTTCATCGTGTTCGGCGTGACCGCGCTGATGGGGGCGTTCCTCTCGATCAACCCGGTGTGGCGCTACGGCTCCTACAACCCGTCCGAGGTGACCGCGGGCTCCCAGCCCGACTGGTACATGGGCTGGCCCGACGGGGCGCTACGGATCATGCCCGGCTGGGAGACCCACCTGTTCGGCTTCACGATGAGCTGGAACGTCTTCCTGCCGATCATCGTGCTGCCCGGACTGATGTTCACCATCCTGCTGATGCTGCCGTTCGTGGAGTCCTGGATCACCGGTGACAAGCGCAACCACCACCTGCTCCAGCGCCCGCGCAACGCACCGACGCGCACCGCGATCATGGTGGCGCTGATGACGTTCTACGGCCTGATGTGGGCGGCCGGTGGCAACGACATCATCGCGATCACGTTCCACCTGTCGATCAACCAGATCACCCACTTCATGCGGGTGGCGGTATTCCTCGGCCCGGTGATCGCGTTCATCATCACGAAGCGCTGGTGCATCTCCTTGCAGCGCAAGGACCAGGACGACCTGCTGCACGGCTACGAGACCGGCGTGATCATGCGCGACGCGATGGGCGGCTACACCGAGCGGCACCTGCCGCTGCCCGTCAACGAGGCCTACACCCTCACCGCGCGCGACCGCGACGAGATCCGGCAGCTCGAGTCCAGCACCGACGACAACGGCGTGACCGCACCCGGCACCCGCAAGGCGCGGGTCCAGGCACGACTCTCGCGGTGGTGGTACTCCCACAACGTGCAGAAGCCCACCGCGGCGGAGCTCCAGGACGCCCACCACCACACCGAGGTGGAGGACGCCCACGACGCCCCGATGATCGGCCACGCCGCCGACGGACACCAGTTCGACGGCCGGCACGATGTCGAGGGCGACGACCTGGCGCACCACCGCGAGCACTGAGGTCGGCGGAGATTTACCACGTTCACGTGGTAAATCGCCGCTTCACCACCGAGATCTGGCTGGCGAAGCGGCGAATTACCACGTGAACGGGTAATCGCCCGCTCTTCTGGCCTCACGCCGTGATCTCGGCAACTGGTATGACCACTTGACCACTGACCAGTAGCCGCACCACAGTCGCACCCATGGCACTGCGACCCGTGGCCCGCAAGCTGGTCCCCGACGACGTCTTCGACCAGCTCCTCGACGAGGTGGTCGACGGCGAGCTCACGGCGGGCGACAGCCTGCCCAGCGAGCGGCGGCTGGCCGAGATGCTGGGCGTGTCCCGGCCGGCGGTCCGGGAGGCGCTCCAGCGGATGTCCCAGACCCGGCTGGTCGAGGTGCGGCACGGTGGGGCGACGACGGTCCGGGAGTTCCGGCGCTACGCGGGGCTCGACCTGCTCCCCCGGCTCCTGGTGCGCAACGGCGAGATCGACCCAGCGGTCGGGCGCGGCGTGCTCGAGGCGCGCCTCGCGATCGGCCCGACGGTGGCGGCGATGGCTGCCGTACGGCGCCGCGAGGGCGACCTGGCGGCCGTCACCACTGCGGTGACGCACCTGGCGGAGGCGGCCGACCCACTGGCGCGCCAGCACGCCGCGCTGGCGTTCTGGGACGCGGTCACGGACGCCGCCGACTCGGTGGTGTTCCGGCTGATGTTCAACAGCCTGCGGCTGGCCTACGAGCCCGCGATCCCGGCCCTGGCCCCGCTGATGGAGGCGGAGGTCGGCAACCTCCACGGCTACCGCGCACTCAGCGACGCCGTCGCCGCCGGTGACGAGGAGGCCGCCCGCACCGCTGCCGACGACCTGCTCCGCCCGGCCACGACCGCGATCCTCGCCGTGCTGGCCGCGCTCGACGACACCGACGAAGGAGACCATCGATGAGCAAGGCCACCCCCGAGATCGAGGCGAAGGCAGCGTCCCGGCTGGCCCGCGACGTCGCCCGCCTGGAGTCCGGCCCCGGCGGCCGTCGCACCAGCCAGTCGCTGGGCCAAGCTGCACGGGCCTTCCTGCGTCACCCCTCCCCCTGGCTCATCGGGTCGGTGCTCGTCGGCGGCATCGTCGCCCGCGTGCTGGTGCCGCGGTTCTCGTGGCCCGAGCTGCTGGTGCCGGTCGCCCTCGTCGTGCTGTTCCCCGTGATCGAGTGGGTCGTCCACGTCTGCATCCTGCACCGGAGGCCCCGCAGCCTCGGCCCGATCGCGGTCGACTCGCTGCTGGCGCGCAAGCACCGCGCCCACCATGCCGACCCGCGCGACCTGCCGCTCGTGTTCATCCCCTGGCAGGTCGAGCTCTGGCTGCTGCCGGCGTACGTCGCCGTGGCACTGGTGGTGTTCCCCGACCGTGCCGCCGGGCTCAGCTTCCTGGTCGCGGCCACCGGACTGATGCTCGGCTACGAGTGGGTGCACTACCTGGTGCACAGCGACTACAAGCCGGCGACCCGGGCGTTCCGGTCGGTGTGGCGCAACCACCGGCTGCACCACTACAAGAACGAGCACTACTGGTTCACGGTCACCACCGCGGGCACGGCAGACCGGCTGTTCGGCACCTACCCGGACGCACCCGACGTGGAGAGCTCACCCACGGTCAGGGCGCTGCACGGAGGTTGAGCCCCGGCCGAGCTCGAGGCCGGCACCGACCAGCAGCACGCCGCCGGTGCCGAGCCCGGTCAGGAAGGTCGGATCGGCCTCCGTGGACCCCGCACCGACCGCGGCCACGACCGCGACGACCAGCACGGCCAGCCCCAGTGGCACCAGAAGCCGGTCGCCGAGCACCGGGGCCAGCGCCCAGAAGTGGGCGCCCACGACGAACGCCACCCAGGGCGCGACGTACTCCGCCAGCCCGGCCACCAGCAACGCGACCGTGCCGACCGCGATCACCAGGTAGCTGACCAGCACCACGCGGCCGTAGCGGCGCGACGTCGAGGGGTCGTGGCCGTTGTCGGTGCGTCCTCGGCGGAGCAGCAGCACGCCGGCGACCACCGCCACCGCGACGGCCAGCCAGCCGGCCACCCGGAGCGGGACGTCCCAGGACGCCGGGGCCTCGCCCCCGCCCCAGCTCAGCCAGACAGCCGCGAACACCCCGAGCACCAGTGCGGTCAGCAGTGGACGCCGCGTCGGGACCCTGCTCACCTCAGAGCGCGGAGCCCTTCGCCCAGTTGCCCCACGACATGTTCCAGTCGCCGTAGCCGTTGGTCAGGGTCATGCCCTTGCTGGAGCCGGTGTACTCGACCACGTCGCCCGGCATGCTCTGGTCGTAGAGCCAGGCAGCGTTCGAGGTGCTCATGCCGGTGCAGCCGTGGCTGACGTTGGCGCGGCCCTGCGAGCCGACCGACCACGGCGCGGCGTGCACGAACTCGCCGGAGTAGGTGACCCGCATCGCGTACTCGACGTCGTCGAGGTCGTAGCCGTCGGCGCTGTTGGGGTCGATCCCGATCGTCTCGGAGTTCATCCGCTTGTGCCGGAACTTCTCGACGATCACCTTGATCCCGGAGCGGGTGGTGTACTTCGGCTGCTCGCCGGTCGTGATCGGGATCGTGCGGATCAGCTTGCCGTTGCGGAAGACCTTCATCTGGTGGGTCTGGATGTTGACCTTGCTGACCATCGAGCGGGCCACGTCGAAGGAGACCTTGCGGTCCTCCTGGCCATAGATCCCGTTGCCGGCGCTGACGCTGTTGACGGCGACGTCGACGTTGATCTTGGAGCCGGGCTTCCAGAAGCCCTGCGGGCGGTAGTGCACGTTCTGGTTGTCGATCCAGTAGAAGCGGCCCTTCTGGCCCGCTGAGCTGGTGACCTTCATGTGCTTCTGGAAGTTCTTGCGGTCGGTCACGGGCACGTCGAAGTGGATCATGATCGGCATCCCGACGCCCACGGTCGAGCCGCTGAGCGGTGAGATGCTCGGGAAGGTCTGCTGGTCCAGGGTCAGCTCGGCCGTGCTGAAGCGCGAGCTGAACGTCTTGGTGGTGCCCTCGGAGTCCTCGGCCACGGCCTGCACGACGTACTTCTTGCTCGGCTCGAGCCGGGAGGACGCGGTCCACTTCGTCTTCGCGGTGTTCATCCCACCGGGGACCTTCTCGCCCTTGAGCGTGTGCACGAACACCTTGCGGAAGGTGCCGTCGCTGGCGTTCAGCTCCACCATCCGGTTGACCCGGACGCCGCTGGCGTTGTCCTTGACGTTGGACGTGATCACGACCGACGGGGTCGGCGTGGCGGAAGCGGACGGGCTGTCGCCGTCCTTGGCCACGAGGTCCGGCCCGGCAGCGGGTGTGCCGCCGCAGCCGGCGGCGAGAGCAAGGACCGCGAGCGCGCTCACGGCGCCCGTCAGTGCACGGCGGGCGGGTCGATGGTGGCGCAGGGCCATGAAGGCTCCCCCGAAAGGTCGAGTCTGGGATCTCGTCAAGGGTAACAACGACACGGCCCAGAACCGGAATCGACCGCCGTGGCGAGGCTCACCCGCCGTCCGCGGCGTGGCGTGGAATAACCCTCAGTGCGCGTGCACACCCCGGTAGTACTCGAAGATCCAGCCGCTCAGGGCGACCACGCCGAGTGCGGCGCCGATGATGAACAACCACCATCCGACCACCACCCCGAGCACGACCACCGCGAGGCAGAGACCGCACCACAGCGGCCACCAGCTGTACGGCGGGAAGAACCCGAGCTCGCCGGCCCCGTCCGCGATCTCGGCGTCCTTGCGGTCCTCCGGACGCGGCTCCATGTTCGCGGCGTGGAAGCCGAGGTAGATGGTGACCATCAGGGTCAGCAGGGTGGTCATGGTGAGCGCGGACGTGCCGGTCCAGTCGTTGGTCACCAGCCAGTAGGCCGGCGACACGAACACCAGGAAGACGGTGCAGATCGCGAAGATCCAGGCTTCGGACTTCATCTCAGTGCTCGTCCTTCTTGTCCGTGGTGGGCTCCGCGACGTCCTTGCCCTGGGCCGCGAGGTTCTCGCGCAGCAGTCCCGCACGCCCCTCGGTGGCAGGTGCGTCCTGGAACCCGCCCTGGTCCTCGCCGCCGTCGCCCTCGCGCATCTCCTCGTTGTCCGCGAGCTCGAGCGCCGCGATCTCCGGGTGGTGCAGGTCGAAGGCCGGGGACTCCGAGCGGATCCGCGGGATGGTGACGAAGTTGTGCCGCGGCGGCGGGCAGCTGGTGGCCCACTCCAGGGAGCGGCCCCAGCCCCACGGGTCGTCGACGGTGACCAACGGCCCGTGGGCGGACTTGTAGACGTTCCACAGGAACGGCAGCGTCGAGGAGGCGAGCAGGAACGCGCCCACCGTGGAGATCTGGTTCAACGTGGTCCAGCCGTCACTGGGCAGGTAGTCGGCGTAGCGCCGCGGCATGCCCTCGACACCGAGCCAGTGCTGGATCAGGAACGTGGTGTGGAAACCGATGAACAGCAGCCAGAAGTGGATCTTGCCGAGCCGTTCGTCGAGCATCCGGCCGGTCATCTTCGGCCACCAGAAGTAGAACCCGGCGAACATCGCGAAGACCACGGTGCCGAACACCACGTAGTGGAAGTGCGCGACCACGAAGTAGGAGTCGGAGACGTGGAAGTCCAGCGGCGGGGACGCCAGGATCACACCGGTCAGACCACCGAAGAGGAACGTGGTCAGGAAGCCCACGGACCACAGCATGGGGGTGTCCATGGACACACTTCCCCCCCACATCGTGCCTATCCAGTTGAAGAACTTGACCCCGGTTGGAATCGCGATCAGGAACGTCATGCCGGCGAAGAACGGCAGGTTGACGGCGCCGGTGACGAACATGTGGTGCGCCCACACGGCGACGGACAGGATCGCGATGCCGAGCGTGGCCGCGACCAGTCCGACGTAGCCGAAGATCGGTTTGCGGCTGAACACCGGCAGGATCTCGGTGATGATGCCGAAGAACGGCAACGCGATGATGTAGACCTCTGGATGCCCGAAGAACCAGAACAGGTGTTGCCAGAGGATCGGGCCTCCGTGCACCGCGTCGAAGACGTGGGCGCCGATCTTGCGGTCGGCCTCCAGGGAGAGCAGCGCGCCGGCGAAGATCGGGAACGCGATCAGCACCAGCAGGCTGGTGACCAGGGTGTTCCACACGAAGATCGGCATCCGGAACATGGTCATGCCGGGCGCGCGCATGCAGATGATCGTGGTGATGAAGTTGACCGCACCGAGGATCGTGCCGAGACCGGCCATCCAGAGGCCCATGATCCACAGGTCGCCGCCGATGCCGGGCGAGCGGACGCCGTTGGACAGCGGCGTGTAGGCGAACCAGCCGAAGTCGGCGGCGCCGGACGGGGTCAGGAAGCCGGAGGCGGTGATCAGGCCGCCGAACAGGAACAGCCAGTAGCTGAACATGTTCAGTCGGGGGAACGCCACGTCGGGTGAGCCGATCTGCAGCGGCATCACCACGTTGCCGAAGCCGAAGAACAGCGGTGTCGCGAACAGCAGCAGCATGATCGTGCCGTGCATCGTGAACAGCTGGTTGTAGACCTCGTCGTTCACGACCTGGGTGCCGGGGAACGCCAGCTCGGAGCGGATCAGCAGCGCCATGATGCCGCCGACGATGAACCACGCGAACGACGTGCCCAGGTAGAGCTTGCCGATCAGCTTGTGGTCGGTGGTGGTGAGCACACGCACGACCTGCTGGCCGAGCGTGCGGGACGGGGTGAACCCGGGTGCTGCGACCCGGTCGGCCCGACCGATTGCTGGGGCGGTCACTCCGTGCCTCCGCTCTCGGACTTCAGTCCGGGCTGTTCCTTGACCTCAGACCCACCCTCGGCCAGGCCCGTGTTGCCCTTGAGCTTCAGGTCCTCGAGGTGCGCCTTGTAGGCCTCCTCGGAGACGACCTTCACGTTGAAGAGCATCCGGGAGTGGTAGACGCCGCAGAGCTCGGCGCACTTGCCGACGTAGCTGCCCCTGCGGTCGGGGGTCAGCGAGAAGTTGTTGTCCCGGCCCGGGACGACGTCCATCTTGAACAGGAACGCCGGCACCCAGAACGAGTGGATGACGTCGGGCGAGTACAGGTTGAACCGGATCTTCTGGTCGACCGGCAGCCACAGCGTCGGCGCGTCGGCGGTGGTGCCGCCCTCGTAGACCGTCTCGCCGTCGATGGCGTCGTCCTTGACGTAGTTGAACGTCCACGACCACTGCTGCCCGACGACCTCGATCGTGTGTGCGGGCGTGCCCTGGTCGGCCGGCAGCACGTCGTCCTGCACCTTGAGCGTGTAGAAGAAGAAGACGATCACGATCATCACGGGGGCGACCGTGTAGAGGATCTCGATCGGGAGGTTGTAGCGGGTCTGGACCGGCACCTCGGTCTCACTGCGACGGCGGTAGCGGATCACGGCCCACGCGATCAGGCCCCAGACCAGGACGCCCACGATCATCGCGGCCAGCCACGACCAGTGCCACAGGTCGTAGATGCTCTGGGCCTCCTTGGTGCGCGGGGCAGGCATCGCGAGTCGCTCGATCTGGTTCTTGCCCTCGGCAGAGCACCCGCTGAGCACGAGCACCGCGACACCGAGGACGGTGCCGAGCGCCCCGCGACGAAAGCGCTTGCGGAGATGTGGAGCCACGAACGAGACCTCTTTCGTCATGCACAGCAGACACATACCGACGTCACGCCAAACCCTACTACTGGGCACGGCTCGCAGAGGGAGCAGGTCCCCGGCAGGTTCCGAGTACGTTTCGAGGTGTGGAACCGGCCCCGTCGTACCTCGACAGCGCCTCGTCGGAGCCGTTGCACCCGGCCGCACGCGAGGCGTTCGCGGCCGCGCTGGGCACGGCGTACGCCGACGCCAGGCGGCTGCACGGCCCGGCTCGCAACGCGCGACTGGTGCTCGACAACGCGCGAGCCGTCGTCGCGGAGTGCCTGGGCGTGCGCTCCGACGAGGTGACGTTCACACCGAGCGGCACCCACGCCGTGCACCTCGGCCTCCTCGGGCTGCTCGCCGGGCGTCGCCGCGACGAGGGCAGGACGGTGGTCCACCCGGCGGTCGAGCACTCCGCGGTGCTCCACGCCGCCGCCTGGTCGCAGGCACCCACCGTGTCCGTGGCCGTGGACGCCCGGGGCCGGCTCGACCCGCAGGAGATGGTGGTCGCCGTCAGCGACACGGACGGGGGCGGCGTCCTGGCCGTCCAGACCGCCAACCACGAGGTCGGCACGCTCCAGCCCGTCGCCCAGGTCGCGGCAGCCGTGCCGGACGTGCCGCTGTTCACCGACGCGTGCGCCTCGATGGGGCGGCTCCCGCTGCCGGCCGGCTGGTCCGCCGCCGCCGGCTCGGCGCACAAGTGGGGCGGGCCCGCGGGTGTGGGCGTGCTGCTGGTGCGCAAGGGAGCACGCTGGCGCAACCCGTTCCCGGCCGACGACCGGGTGGACGAACGCACGATCGGCTTCGAGAACGTGCCCGCTGCGCTCGCTGCCGCGGCCGCGATGCAGGCAGTCGTGTCGGAGGCGGAGGCCACCAACCGCCGTCAGCACACGCTGGTGGGCCGGATCCGGGCTGCCGCGGCCGCGGTCCCGGACACCGAGGTGGTCGGCGCCCCCGAAGACCGGCTCCCCCACCTGGTCACGTTCTCCTGCCTCTACCTCGACGGCGAGGCGCTGGTGACCGAGCTGGACCGGCGCGGGTTCGGCGTCGCGAGCGGATCGGCCTGCACGGCGAGCACCATGGAGCCGAGCCACGTGCTGGCCGCGATGGGTGCGCTGACGCACGGCAACGTGCGCGTGTCGCTCACCCGCGAGACCACTGCGGAGCAGGTGACGGCGTTCTGCCGGGTGCTGCCCGAGGTGGTCGACCGGCTGCGCCGCGAGAGCGGCACCCCGTGACCGCTCCCGACCTGGTGATCGACGGGCGCGGCCTGGCCTGCCCGATGCCGGTCGTGCTGCTCGGCCGCCGGATCGGCGAGGTGCCCGTGGGCGGCGTCGTCGTAGTCGAGGCAGACGACGTAGCGGCCCGGGTGGACGTGCCGGCGTGGTGCCGGATGCGCTCCCAGGAGTACCTGGGCGAGGAGCCGGCGGCCGACGGCGTCCCGTCCTACCGGGTGCGCCGGGTCAGCTGAGCCCGGTCAAACCAGCCCGGTCAGACGAGGTTGGGCTCGATGTCGGCGGCCGCGGCGGCGCCGTACGTCTTCTCGAAGCGGGTCAGGAACTCTTGCTTGGTGAAGCCGTACTCCTGTGTGCCGACGCTCTCCACGACGTACGCCGCGAGAGTGCAGCCGACCTGGGCGGCGTGCTCGTAGCCGCTCCCCCACGACAGCGCGGCCAGGAAGCCGGCCCGGAAGGCGTCGCCGACACCGGTCGGCTCGACCGCGGTCACGTCGAGCGCGGCGACCTCGATCGTCGTCTCGCCCTTCTGCTTGATCCGCACGCCGTCCGCACCCAGCGTCGAGACCTGCACGCCGACCCGGTCCAGGATCTCGGCCTCCGACCAGCCGGTCTTCTGCTCGATCAGGTGCGACTCGTACTCGTTGCTGAACAGCAGGGCCGCGCCGTCCACGAGCTCGCGGATCAGCTCGCCGTCACCGAACGCCAGCTGCTGGCCGGGGTCGGCGATGAACGGGTAGCCGGTCTCGCGGCACTCGCGGGTGTGGCGCCGCATGCCGTCGGGGTCGTCGGGCCCGATCACGACGTACGTCGGGTCACCCACCCGGGCGACGATCGGCGCCAGCTCGATCTCACGGGCCTCGCTCATCGCGCCGGGGTAGAAGGACGCGAACTGCGCCATCGTGCTGTCCGTCGTGCACACGAAGCGGGCGGAGTGCCGGGTCTCGGAGATGTGCACGGAGTCGCAGTCGACACCGTTGTCCTCCAGCCAGGTGCGGTACTCGCCGAAGTCGATCCCGGCCGCGCCCACCAGCACGGGGCGCACCCCGAGCCTGGCCAGGCCGAAGGAGATGTTCGGAGCACAGCCACCGCGTCGTACCTCGAGGTCCTCGACCAGGAACGACACCGAGAGCTTGTCGAGCTGCTCGACGACGAGCGAGTCGGAGAACTTGCCACCGAACGACATCAGGTGGTCGGAGGCGATCGAGCCGGCGATCAGCAGAGACATGGGGATCCTGTTCTGGTGGGCCTGTTCTTGGTGATGGGAGTCCATCCTTGCCCGGTCTCGCGGACCCGTGAACACTACCGGCTGGTACCGCACGGGATACCGGGAGGTAACGCCTAGCGTCGAGTCATGACGCCCCTGCGCCCGTATGAGCGGCTGCCCTACGCCGACGCCGACACCACCGCGATCATGCGCCGCGACTGCGACGCCGCCGCCCTGCAGATCAACGTGCTCCGCGCTGCGCCGAGCATCCGGTTCGAGGACAACGCCCGCGAGGTCGTCAAGCGCGACATCCGCGTGAGCGACGCCGCGCGCCGCCTCGCCACTGCCTTGCACCTGCATCTGGACTGAGTCCTCTCCCGACCAGGCCCATCACCCCACGAAGGCGGCCGCCGGTCCACGCAGGCGCAGCGCAAAGGCCCCGTCGAGAGACGGGGCCTTTGTCGTGCTCAGCGGAAGCGAGGACTCAGTGGAACGAGTCCCCGCAGGCGCAGGAGCCGGTGGCGTTGGGGTTGTCGATCGTGAAGCCCTGCTTCTCGATGGTGTCGACGAAGTCGATGGTGGCCCCGCTGAGGTAGGGCACGCTCATCCGGTCGACGACGACGGCGACGCCGTTGAAGTCGATGACCTCGTCACCGTCGAGCGAGCGCTCGTCGAAG
>CAWFHJ010000026.1:0-45597 GCA_963815585.1 uncultured Actinomycetota bacterium
GGTACGTCGCCTCGGAGAGGTTGACGTCGAGCCCGAGGATCGTGATCCCGAGCTGGCGGGCGTCGTCGAGGATCAGCCGCTTGGGGTACATGCCGGGGTCGTGCGTGAGCACCCCGGACAGGAAGTGCGCCGGGTAGTGCGCCTTGAGCCACGCCGACTGGTAGGTCGGCAGCGCGAACGCGGCGGCGTGCGCCTTGCAGAAGCCGAACGACGCGAACGCCTCGATCACCTTCCAGATCCGCTCCACCAGCGGCCGGTCGTAGCCACGCGCCATCGCCCGCGGGTGGAACCAGAGCTTGGTGTCGGCCATCCCCTCGACGTCGCCGAGCGCGCGCCGCCACTCGTCGGCCTCCGCGAACGTGCAGCCCGTGAACTGCTGGATGATCTCGATCACCTGCTCGTGGAAGACCACGACACCGTGGGTGCTGCCCAGGATCGGGCGCAGGTCGTCGTGCAGGAACAGCGGCATCTTCCAGCCCTGCTTGGCCTCGAGGTAGGGCGTGATCATGTCGCTCTTGACCGGCCCCGGCCGGAACAGCGAGATGTCGGCGATGATGTCCTCGAAGTCGTCGATCCCGGACTTGCCGACCAGCTCGCGCTGTCCCGGCGACTCGATCTGGAAGACGCCGAGGGTCTTGGAGCTGGAGATCATCTGGTAGGTCCTGGGGTCGTCGAACGGCACCTGCGCCTCGTCGTCGAGGTCGAGGTCGCGGCCCTCGATCCGCTTGATCTCGGCCACCGCGTGGGCCATCGAGGACTGCATCCGGATGCCGAGCACGTCGAGCTTGAGCAGGCCGAGGTCCTCCACGTCGTCCTTGTCGAACTGGCTCATCGGGTAGCCGGCGTAGCTGGCCTCGACCGGGGTGCGGTCGAGCAGCGTGGCGTCGGAGAGCAGCACCCCGCACGGGTGCATCGCGATGTGGCGGGGCAGCCCGTCGAGCTTCTCGACCAGGCCGAACATCAGGTCGAGCCGGCCCTCGGCCAGCCCCGAGGCGCGCAGCTCGGGCAGGTCACGCAGCGCCATCCGGGCGTCGCGGGCGCGGATGTGCGGGAACGACTTCGCGATCGCGTCGATCTCGCCCGGCGGCATCCCGAGCGCGGCGCCCACGTCGCGGATCGCGTGGCGCACCTTGTAGGTCTCCATCATCGACACGCACGCGCAGCGCTCGGCGCCGTAGCGGTCGAGGATCGCCTCGTAGACCTCCAGCCGTCGCGCCGACTCCACGTCGAGGTCGATGTCGGGCAGCGAGGCGCGCAGCGGCGAGAGGAACCGCTCCATCAGCAGGTTGTGCCGGATCGGGTCGACCCCGGAGACCCCGAGCAGGTAGTTGACCAGGCTGCCCGCACCGGACCCGCGTGCCGCGCACCGGATGCCGAGCTCGCGGATCAGGTCGGTGACGTCGCCGACGGTGAGGAAGTACGACGCGAAGCCGAGCCCGCGGATGATCTCCAGCTCGTCGGCCAGCCGCTTCCAGATGCGCTGCCGGGGCGCGCCGCCGTAGCGCCAGCCGACCGCCGCCTCGCACCGCGCCCGGAGCGCCGCGTCGGCCGGCGCGTCACCGAGGAACGAGGCGTCGCGCGAGCGGGGACGCGCCTCGGACCAGCCGTCCCCCGGTTCCTGAGCCTGTCGAAGGGCGAACTCCGGGAAGTGCACCTCTCCCAGCCCGAGGTCCTCGCGCGGGTCGAGCACGCACCGGTCGGCGACCGCGCGGGTGTGCGCGAGCAGCCGGGTGCTGTCGTGGTGGCCGTCGAGGCCGGCGTAGCGGCAGATCTCCTCGGCGACCTCGTGCATCTCCTTGCCGGACTTGAGGAACCCCTCCGCGTTGCCGCGGTCGAGGTGCCGGGTGTCGAGCGGGACCAGCCGTCGGGCGGCGTCGAGGACGTCGACGGTGGGGGCATCGGCGCGGTCGGCGTAGCGCACCGCGTTGGACAGCACCACCGACAGGTCGGACGCCCGGCCCAGGCCGGCCATCCGGGCGGCGTGGGTGGACGAGCCGGGGCCGGTGCCGGCGACCCGGTGGGAGACCGCCTCCACCACCAGGTCGTGGCGACCGACCGCCTCGCGCCAGCGGTCGAGCACCGCGCGGCCGAGGTCGTCGCGGCGCAGCGTGGCCGCCCGGCCGAGCTCGGAGCCGGGACCGAGCAGCACCAGGACGTCCTGTCCGGCGACGTGCTCGGCGATCAGGTCGAGCGAGCAGACCGGGTCGCCCCGCTCGCCGGCGAGATGGGTCGCGGAGACCAGCCGGCACACGGCCGCCCAGCCGCTGCGGCCGCTGGCCAGGAAGGTCACCCGGGGCAGCCGGGCGTCGCGGAAGGCGCCGCCGCGGACGGGGGTGCGCTCGCCCCTTCCGGTGGTTGAGGAAGGCGCCCTGGCGCCTGTCTCGAAACCCCGGAGGTTTCGAGACGGTTGCTGCGCAACCTCCTCAACCACCGGGGCGACCGCGAGGTCGACGCCGAGGATCGGACGGATCCCGGCCCGCTGGCAGGCCTTGGCGAACCGGACCGCACCGTAGGTGCCGTTGCGGTCGGTCAGCGCGAGGGCGTCCATCTCCTGCTCGGCCGCACGCTCGACCAGCGCCTGCGGGTGGGAGGCGCCGTACTGGAGCGAGAAGCCGGATGCGACGTGGAGGTGGACGAAGCCGTCAGGCAACGTGCCCGCTGCCCGTGCCCCTGCCCGTGTCCCTGCCCGTGTCCCTGCAGCTGTCCCTGGCGGGACGCCGGGAGCGCGTCGTGCCGGGTGAGCCCAAGAGAGGACTCGACCAGGGCCAGGAACCGGTCGGCGTCACGGACCAGGTCGTCGGCCTCACGCTCGGTCACCGCCCGGGTGGACCCCGCCTCCGCGGCGGCCCGCTTGCCGGCACCCGCGGCGAAGAACGTCGCCCACTCCGCGAGCTCGGGGGCCACCTCGGCGAGCAGCACCCAGGCGTTCTTCTGCGGTCGGCGCCGGGCGCCGGGCACCGGACGGGCACGGGCCGCGAGCAGCCCCGCGGTCGCCCGCAGCGCCGCGACGTGGGCCAGCGCGTAGCGGGCCGGCACCTCGGCGGTCAGCGCCGCCGCGTGCAGAGACTCCGCGGCCCGGTCGAGGTAGGAATGGGTGGCGGCCGGGAGGTAGCCCGGCGCCGTCTGGGTCAGCTGGCTCATCACTCCCCCTCAGTCCACGCAGCCGGTCAGCCGCCAGCCGCCGGTCGACCAGGAGAAGGTGAGGTCGAAGACCCCGAACCCGGGGTCGTCGTGGGCGGCGACCGCCCGTCCGCGGGCCGCCTCCACCCGCCAGACCTCGCGCTCGGCCAGCAGGTCGGGAGACGCCAGCGTGGCCACCGGGCCGGGCTGCTCGTCGTCGGAGCCGACCACTGCCCGCACCCCGGCCGACTGCCACCAGGGTCCGGTCTCGACCCAGTGCGCGACCACGCCGCGCACCTGCCACAACCGCCCGCGCCAGAGGAACTGCTCGGGCTCCTCCTCCCGCCCCTTGCGCACGTCCACGGGATCGTCGTACCGCCGCATGTCGACTCCTTCCCCGGTCTCGACAAGCTCGACCACCGGATTGACTGACCGGACCTCGACCCTTCGAACATGTGTTCGAACATCTCCAGTACACCTCTCCCCGGCCGCGACGTCAAGCCGTCACCGTCACCGGTGCAGACGTCGTCCGGACATGCCGACAGGCCCAGCCGGGGGGAACTGGGCCTGTCGGGGGTTTCTGGGGGGTTGAGCGTAGGGGTGTCTCAGTCGTCGTCCTCCTCACCGGTCGGCTCGATCAGCCCGACCAGGCCGTGCTCGTAGACGTGCTCGTCCACCTCATCGCCGATACCAGCGGCGAAGATCAGGCTGTTCGGGGTGCCGATCACACCGTTGCCGAACTCGATTCCCCAGAGGCCGGGGTTGACCAGCGGCTTGCCTGAGGCGTCCTTCAGGGTGCCCTTGAAGTGACCGCTCCGCCGCCCGAAGGCGTGGATCAGGCCGTCGTCCACGTTGCCGACCAGCAGCCGGCCACCGAACCTGCCCCAGTGCTTGGGCGCGATCGCCATGCCCCACGGGCCGAACAGGTGGTCGTCGGTGACCAGGCGCTTCTTGAACGTGCCGTCGGCCTTGAAGACGCTGATCGCTCCACCCGGGATCCCCGGTCCGGGGGCGTACGCCACGTAGACGCGGTCCTTCAGGAAGGTCACGTTGTACGGCGTGTAGCCCGTCTTGGCGATCTTCGGGTCGACGAAGAGGCTGGGGTCGTCGACCTTCTGGAAGGCTGCGTCGTAGACGTCGACGGCGCCGGTGAGCGTGTCCGCGACCAGGAGCCGGTTGCCGCGGTCACCCTTGCCGGGCACCAGCGCGAGCCCGAACGGCAGCGAGGGGAAGGCGCGCGCGTCGGTCGAGGTGGTGGTGACGGCACCGGGTGCCCATCCCGTGATCCGGCCCTCCGGCGCGCCGCCGGGGCCGTCGAAGAGCTCGGTGAAGATGAACCGGGCGGGTGTCTGCACGCCGGCCTGGGTGATGGTGAAGTCCGTCGTCGGGTTGAACACCATGCCGAACGGCGAGGAGGCGCCGACCTCGAGCGGCACCTTGGCCACGGGGTCGGTCGCACTGGTGGCACCGCGGTAGAGCGTGACCGCCTTCGTCGGGTCGGGGCTGAACTGGTTGTTCACCCACAGCGGGGTCGGCGTGGCCATCGGTCCGAACGCGATGCCCCACGGGTTCTTGACCACCGGGTCGAGGAGCTCCGCCATCCCGGGGATGTCGGAGACCAGGTTGCGCTGGGCATAGCCGCCGTGGTCATCACCGTGGCCATGACGGGCCACAGCGGGGCCACCCGAGGCCACGCCCACCACGAGCACGGCGGCGAACAGCGCCGCGATCCCGACTCTCCTGCTGCGTCGTGCGTCGACCATCGCCATGCTGATCACCCTCCCGGGGCGCCTGTGCATCAAGCGCCGTCCTGCTGGGATCGACGCAACTCCGTTGCGGACCGCGCGTCAATCGGACGAAGGTCTTAGGACCCCCTAGGTGGGGGACGGGCCTCTGCCCCCATGTGGGGGGACGCAGTTTCGCTAGCCTCGGGCCATGACACCGGGTGGGGAGCACGCGAGCATCGGCAGGTTCCGCACGGCGCTGGAGGCCAAGGGCGGCCGGGGCCGGATCGTGACCCTCCCCGACTCCGTCCACACCGCCGCGCTGGCCGCCGAGGCCCTCGGCTGCGAGGTCGGGGCGATCGCGAACAGCCTGCTGTTCGACGCCGGCGGCGAGCCGGTGCTGATCCTCACCTCCGGGTCCCACCGCGTCGACACCGACAAGGTCGCCGCGGAGATCGGCGTGACGTCGCTGAAGCGGGCGAAGCCGGAGTTCGTGCGCGAGCACACCGGCCAGGTGATCGGCGGGGTCTCCCCCATCGCGCACCCCACGCCGGTGCGCACCTGGCTGGACCGATGGCTGCGGCAGTACGCCGAGATCTGGGCCGCGGCAGGTCACCCGGCGGCCGTCTTCTCGACCACGTACGACGAGCTGCTCGCGATGACCGGCGCCACCGAGATCGACGTGGCCTGACCGGTGGAGATCTGGGTCAACCCGGCCTGCTCGAAGTGTCGCTCCGCCCGCGACGCCCTGGACGCGGCCGGCATCACCTACACCGAGCGTCGTTACCTCGACGACCCGCCGACACCCGACGAGCTGGCCACCGTCCTCGACCGGCTCGGGCTCGAGCCGTGGCACCTGGCGCGGGACAAGGAGGCGCGCGAGGAGGGCATCGACCTCCCCCGCGACGCCGGACACCGGGACGCATGGCTCGCGATTCTGGCGTCCCACCCACGCGTGCTCCAGCGGCCGATCATCACGGCCGACGACGGCACCACGGTCCTCGGGCGCGACGAGGACGCCGTCTCCCGGGTGATCGCCGCGGAGAGCGGCAGCTGAGCAGCGATGACCGCACGCGAGGAACGGATGCGGATCGACGCGCTCCCGACCCCGCTGCTGCGCCGGGCGGCGAACCCGGTGCTGATGCTCTCCGGCACCGCCAACGTGGTGATGCAGCTGGCCCGCCCGGAGGTCGGCCGGGCGGTCAGCACCAGCGACGCACCGTCGGCCCTGTTCAACGACCCGAGCCGACGGCGCCGGACGACGGTCGGCTACCTGGCCGTGGCGACGCACGGGAGCGCGGCCGAGCGGGCGGCGTACCGCCGTGGCGTGAACGCCTCGCACGCCCCGGTCGCGGGCGCGATGGACCCGGAGCACCAGTGGTGGGTGGCGGCATGCCTCTACCGCGCCTTCGAGGAGTCGTTCGAGCTGGTGCACGGTCCCGTCGACCGCGAGGCGCTGCTCGCCGAGGGTCGGGTGCTGGGCGGGCTGCTGCAGGTGCCCGAGGTTGCGTGGCCGACCTCCCGGGCGGCGTTCGCCCACGCGTGGCGTGAGGCCGAGGGGCAGATCCGGATCGACGACGACGTGCGCGACTACCTGACCCGCGTGATCCGGATGCGCTACCTGCCGAAGCCGCCGCACGACTCCCTGATCGACCGTCGCGCGCGGGTGGTGACCGGGTTCCTGCCGCCGGCGTTCCGCGAGGAGATGCGGCTGTCGTGGTCGGCGGCCGACCAGCGATGGTTCGAACGGTTCACCCGCCGGGTCGGCGCGGTCGTACGACGCCTGCCGAGGGCGGGACAGGAGTACCCGTTCCGGTCCTCGATCCGCGAGGTGCGCGAGCGGCTGGCAGCTGGAGAGCCGGCCCTCTGACGGGCTGGACGACGGGCTGGACGACAGGCTGGACGACAGGCTGGACGACGGCGGTGGTTCGGACCCACCCCCGTGGTGCCCGAACCACCGCCTGTCGCACATATGACTCTTCAGGAGCGGGATCCGTTGCAGCATCCGCGGAAATACTCAGTCGAGGTACTCAGATCGCTCTCGTTCCTAGGATGAGTGCGTGGATCTCGTCCCCCTGGTGTTCTCGACCGGCTGGGCCAGCGGCGTGAACGCCTACCTGGTCGTGCTGGTGCTCGGGATCACCGACCGGTTCGGGCACCTGGCCCAGATCCCCGACCAGCTCGCTCGCACCGACGTCCTGGTGGTGGCGGGGGCGCTGTTCGCGGTGGAGTTCGTCGCCGACAAGGTGCCCTACCTGGACTCGACGTGGGACGCGGTCTCGACCGTCCTGCGACCGGGCGTCGCGGTCGCGCTCGGCGCGCTGGTGGCCGGGCAGGACCCGGAGGCCAACCAGATCGGCTACGCGCTGCTGAGCGGTGTCACGGCGTTCGCCAGCCACTCGGTGAAGGCCGGCTCGCGGCTGGCGATCAACACCTCGCCCGAGCCGTTCACCAACATCGGCGCCAGCCTCGGCGAGGACGTGACCGTGCTCGGCGTGGTGGCGCTGGCGATCAACCACCCGTGGCTCGCGCTCGGCGTCAGCGCCACCTTGCTGGTGGTCGGGCTGGTCGCGCTGTTCTTCGCGCTGCGGCTGGTGCGTCGCGGGTGGCGACGTTGGAAGGGTCGGCCACTACCCGCCCGGTAGGTTCCGCACATGGCGCGCGTCGTGGTGGTCGGGGGCGGCTTCGGCGGCATGGCGAGCGCCGCCCGGCTGGCCAAGCTCGGGCACGAGGTCACGCTGCTGGAGGTGTCCGACCGGCTCGGCGGCGCGCTGGGGTACGTCGAACGGGACGGGTTCCGCTGGGACTCCGGGCCGACGCACATGCTGCTGCCGGCCGTCGTGCGCGACCTGTTCCGCAAGTCCGGCCGGCCGCTGGAGAAGGAGCTCGACCTGGTGCCGGTCGAGCCGATGCGGCAGCACCGGTTCGAGGACGGCACCCGGCTCGACCTGCCCAGCGGCAGCCGCTCGGTGCAGATCGAGGCGATCGACGGCGCGCTCGGTGCGGGGCTCGGCCAGGCGTGGGCGTCGTACACGGCGGAGTTCCCGGAGGCCTGGGAGGCGCTGCGCAAGGACTGGCTGGAGCGTCCCTGGTCGCCGCAGCACGCGAGCAGGAAGGCACGAGAGCTGCTGGGCAGCCGGCTGACCCTGGCGAAGATGACCGGCAAGCTGCTCAAGGACGACCGGCTGCGCGACATCGCGACCCTTCCGGCGCTCCTCGAGGGCCACGACCCGCGCAACGTGCCCGCGTGGACCGGGCTGGTGTCCTACGTCGAGCAGAACTTCGGCAGCTGGACCGTGCCCGGGGGGATGGGCGCGTTGACCACGGCGCTGGTCGAGCGGCTGGCCACGCGTCGGGTGGACGTGCGCACCGGTGTCGAGGCGCGCGACCTCGAGGTGACGTCCGGCCGTGTCTCGGGGGTGCGCACGGACGACGAGGTGCTGCCCGCCGACGTGGTCGTGGTCGCGATCGACCCGCGGCGGCTGCCCGCGCTGGCCCAGCACGTGCGTCGCACGATGCCGGCGATCCCGCCGGTGGTCGCGCACCTGGGGTTGGTCGGCGACGTGCCCGAGCTGCCGCACGAGGTGGTGCTGCACGGTGACCCCCTGCTGGTGCTTCGCACGAACGGCACCGCCCCCGACGGGGCGCACGCGTGGACGCTCCTCGGCCGGGGCCGGATCGCCGAGGACATGGTCACCGCGCTGTCACGGCACAAGATCGACGTCCGCGCCCACGTCCAGGTGCGCGTGGACCGGTCGCCACGGGAGCAGGTGGAGTCGTGGCGCGGCTCGCCGTACGGCGTGCTCTGGCAGGGCCGCAGGACGCTGGACCAGCGACTCGGCACCGAGGCCCCGCTGCCGGGCGTCTACTGCGCCGGCGCCCACACGACACCCGGGGCCGGGCTGCCGTGGGTGGGCCTGTCGGCCGCGCTGGTCGCCCAGGCGGTGGGTGCGGCCACCTGACCGGCGGCGCCGTCCAACCTTTTGCTCGCTCGATGCGTCAACAAGGCAGAAGATGGAGCCGACGTCCAGGAGCGACCATGGCGATCCGAAGCCAGGAAGACCTCACGGCCTTCTCGGAGTTCGTCTCGGCCCGCTCGCACGCGCTCTACCGCACGGCGTACGTCGTCGTCGGCGACCACCAGCTCGCCCAGGACCTGTTGCAGGAGGCGCTGGTCAAGGCCTACGTCGCCTGGCCGCGCATCCGGGAGGTGGGCAACGCGGAGGCCTACGTCCGGCGCACCGTGGTGACCACGGCGATCTCGTGGAGCCGCCGACGGTCGTACCACGAGCGCCCCGCCGATCCGCTGCCCGATCTCCCCCAGCCCGACGACACCGAGCGCCTGGTGACCCACCAGCTGCTGTGGGCGCACGTGCGCACCCTTCCGCCACGTCAACGGGCGGCGCTGGTCCTGCGCTACTACGAGGACCTCTCCGAGGCGGAGACGGCGGAGCTCATGGGCTGCACCGTGGGCACCGTGAAGAGCCAGGTGTCCGTTGCGCTCTCCAAGCTCCGGGTGAAGGTCGGCCCCGTGGCCGGCGTCCTCCCCGACGACCAGGCGGTGACCCGATGAGCCCTACCCTTCGCGACGTCCTCGACCGTGAGGCCGACAACACCGGCGCTCCCCGGCTCGACCTCGATGCGCTGGTCGACCTCGGCGAACACCGGCTCCGACGCCGCCGGATGACCGCGGTCCTCGGCAGCGCAGCCGTCGTCCTCCTGGTGGTGGCGCTGACGCTCGGCTTCCTCAACCACGACCCGGTGGGCCGCGGCAACGCTCCGGTCGACCGCCCGGACCGGCCGACGCGGACAGGTGCACAGCCCGTCCGCGAGATCGTCTGGAGCCAGGGCTACACGGGCACGCGCATCCATCTCGGGGCCCGCGTGGTGAGGGCGCCGAGCAGCCACGTGCACCTGGACGTCACCGACGACGGGTTCGTGTTCAGCGAGGACGGCGGTGCGCTGTGGTTCAGCGGCGGCGGCCGGCCGCGGCGTGTGACGACGACCGCCTGCGGCCGGCCAAGCAACTTCGCGACCGACCTGGTGGTGACGCCGAACGCAGGGTCGCTGGCCGTGTGGTTCGACTGCGCGCACCCGCGGCGCCCTGACCTGGTGGTCCTCGACACCGCCTCGCTCGGGGTCGTGGCCCGGCGGACCGTGCCCGGGTGCGCCGATGTGCAGGACACCTTCGTGCTCCAGCGCTGCGGCCTCGTCGCCGTTGTCGGCAATCACGTCTACCTCACCCGCGATCGCACGTGCGACGCCGACCACTGCCGTGCGATCCACCGGTTCCTCGCCTACGACGTCACGACCGGCGAGCTCGACCCCTCGTCACCGCGGGCGTACGCCGACGACCTGCGGTCGCGACCGCGCGCCCTCGTGGTCGGCGAGGACCGGCAGAGCGGTGAGGTCAACGGCGTGCGGCAGAGCTTCCGGGTCGCCGGTCGCCGGCTGGTGCCCGTGCTCGCGCACGCCAACCACGGGGAGGACATCCCGAGCAAGGCGTTCGACACCGCGACGGGCCGCGCGGTGCACCTGCGTCTCCCGACGCGCTACGACCCGGGGCCGGAGCCGGACCTCACGCTGGTCGAGTGGCTGGACGACGACACGGTGGCACTCGCGGGCCACGACATCCTGCGCTGCCGGTTGTCGAGCGGCCAGTGCACCGTGGCCGTCGAGTCGCCCTCCGACAACCCCACGTGGGTGCTGCCCGGCCTCCCGCTGCCCGGCTGATCAGACCCGCTCGTTCAGCCCCGCATAGATCTCACGCGTCGCCTTCGACCGGTTCAGCGTGTAGAAGTGCAGCCCCGGTGCGCCACCCGCGAGAACGGTGTCGCAGAGCTCGGTGGCCAGCTCGATCCCGATCTTGCGCACCTCGGCGGGTTCCGTGACGCCCTCGAAGCGGGCCAGCACCTCGGGTGGCATGTCCCGACCCGAGAGCTCGGTCATCCGCTCGATCGAGCGGAGGTTCGTGATCGGCATGATCCCCGGGATGATCGGGAAGTCGACGCCGTTGGCCGCGCAGCGCTCGACCAGGCCGAAGTAGTCCGAGGACCGGAAGAACATCTCGGTGACCGCGAAGTCGGCGCCGGCATCGTGCTTGCGGCGCATCACCTGCGCGTCGTCCTCGAGCGAGGCCGCGTCGCGGTGGCCCTCGGGGAACGCCGCGACGCCGACGCCGAAGCCGTCGAGCGAGTGCACCAGCTCGACCAGCTCGGACGCGTAGGTGAACCCGCCCTCGGTCACCGGCCAAGGTGTCCCCGGGCCGTCCGGCGGGTCGCCGCGCAGCACCATCACGTTGTGCACGCCACCCTCGGCGTACGACGACAGGATGCCGCGCAGCTCGTCGGCGGTGTGGCCGACGCAGGTCAGGTGCGCCATCGGGGTCAGCGAGGTCTCCCGGGCGATCCGCGAGGTGACCCGGATGGTGCCCTCGCGGGTGGTGCCGCCGGCGCCGTACGTCACCGAGACGAAGGTCGGTCGCAGCGGCTCGAGCTCGCTGATCGACTGCCACAGCACGCGTTCGCCGTCGTCGTCCTTGGGCGGGAAGAACTCGAAGGAGTACGACTTGCCGCCCGCCGAAATCAGGTCTCCGATACGCACAGGGGCCTCAGGCATGCCGAGAAGGATACGGGGACTACGGTGTCCCGGTGACACCGGCGGACACGGCGTGGGACGCGCCCGACCAACCACGTTGGGACGCCGCCGAGTTCCGGGCCGACGTCGAGCGGCAGCTGCTGGGCTTCGTCGACGAGCACGCCGCGTGGCTCGACCGGCTCGGCGAGGACGCGACCCGGCTGGTCGCAGCTGCCCGCACCAGCGTCACCGGAGGCAAGCGGTTCCGGGCCGCCTTCTGCTACTGGGGCCACCACGCCGTCGCCGGCACGATCGCCCCGAGGGACGAGGCCGCGCTGGTGCGCGCCTGCGGGTCGCTGGAGCTGCTGCACGCCAGCGCGCTGGTGCACGACGACTACATGGACGCCTCCGACGTACGACGAGGGCGCCCGGCCACCCACCGCGAGTTCGGTGAGCTGCACGAGCGGTCGGGGTGGCGCGGCGACCCCGAGCAGTACGGCGCCGCCGCCGCGATCCTGCTCGGTGACCTGCTGCTCAGCTGGGCCGACGAGCTGCTGCGCACCTGCGGCCTGCACGGCGAGCGGGTGCGGGCCGCGCAGGAGTTCTTCGACCTGACCCGCAGCGAGGTCGTCACCGGCCAGTTCCTCGACGTCAGCGCCCAGGCCCGCGGGGCGAGCGACGTCGACCTGGCGATGAACGTGCTGCGCTACAAGTCCGCCAAGTACTCCATCGAGCGCCCGCTCCACATCGGCGCCGCGCTGGCGGGTGCGTCGAGCGAGACGATCGGCGAGCTGACCAGGTTCGGGCTGCCCCTCGGGGAGGCGTTCCAGCTGCGCGACGACCTGCTCGGTGTGTTCGGTGACCCGGAGACCACCGGCAAGCCGGCCGGCGACGACCTCACCGAGGGCAAGCGCACGGTGCTGGTCGCGCTCGCCCTCGACGCGCTCTCCCCCGCCGACGCCGGCCACCTCGATGCGGCCCTCGGGACCCCGCTCGACGAGGCGCAGGTGACCCGGCTGCGCGAGCTGATCGACGGCTCCGGCGCCCGCGCCCAGGTGGAGCACGTGATCGACGAGCTGACCGCGCGCGCGCTCACCTCGCTCGACGCCGCCTCGATCGACGACCGCGCGCGCGGCGTGCTGCGCACCCTGGCCGCCGCGGCGACCCAGCGCGCCGTCTGAGCAGACGGGTCAGGCGTCGCCGACGTCCGGCGCCGGCGTCAGCAGGAAGGTGCCGCTGGCCGTGGCCAGGACTCGGTCCTCGGCGTCGTACAGCTCACCGGTGAGGAACGCGACCCGCGAGCCCCGCTTGAGGATCCGGCCCCTGCCGATGATCGTGCCGATCAACGCCGGCCGGAGATAGCTGATCTTCAGCTCGACGGTCGGTGCGATCTCGCCGGGTTGCAGCGTGGCCACGATCGCGGTGCCGAGGGTCGCGTCGAGCATCGCGGCGAGGAACCCGCCCTGCACGTTGCCGACGGTGTTGCCGAACTCCTCGCCGACCGTGAACGACGCCTCGGCGGTGCCGGCCTCCCGGTCGAGCGCGAGCAGCTCGTAGCCGAGCGTGTCCAGCGCGCGGGGCCGGGGCCGGTCGCGGGAACCCTCCCAGACCCGCTGGGCCATCTCAGTCCAGCGACGGGATCGAGATCGAGGGGCCGTCGCCGCGCAGCAGCACGCCGAACGCGGGGGTCTCGCCCGCGCGCTCGATGAACACGTCGAGCGCGACCTTGAACGCCTGCTCGTCCTCACGCGCCAGCGGCCCCCAGCCGTCCCAGAGCACGACGGTCGGCTTCGCGACGTCACGCAGGCTGTCGACCATGGCGTCGAAGCTCGACGAGGCGTCGTCGGGGAGGGCGAGCCCGGCGGAGACACCTTCCAGGAACGCGTGCTTGTCCTGGTGCGTCCAGCCGTCGACGTACCCGTACTCCCAGCCGGCATGCTCCACCGCGTGGCGGACCTCCGGCTCCGGCAGGTGGTTGTGCCACTGGTACACGCCCACCGGGTGGTGACCCGCGAGGATCCCGGCAAGTCCGCTCATCTGCTCGTCTTCCCTTCGTCGCCGACAGACGCCAGCCTCGCGCCCGGCCGGGCCGACGTCAACGGGTCAGAACGCGAGCGCCTGGGCCCGCCGCTTGACCTCGGCGCCGCGGTTCTCGCGGAGCGCGTCGATCGGCCGGCCCGGCAGCGACTCGTCCTGCGTGAACAGCCAGACCAGTGCCTCGCGGTCGTCGTAGCCGCCGTCGTGCAGCACGGTCAGCACGCCCCCCACGCCCTTGACCACGACACCGTCCATCACGAGCAGCGCCGGGACCTGCTGCCCGGCGCCCGGTGCGGGGACCGCGCCGGCCAGCTGGTGCTCGCGGATCCAGGTCCGCACCTTGGCCACGGTCACCCCGAGCTCCTCGGCGCAGGTGCTCCAGTCGATCCAGTCGCCGACCAGGGTGCCCAGGTCGTCGGTCGCGGCGCGGGCGGCGGTGTCGTCGTTCACGCCACCAACTCTGCCAGCCGGAGGCCCACGCGGCACAACCCGTCAGCCCAGCCGGCCGTCGTAACCGCCGTCGCCGAGGCGGAACCACGCCGCCACGCCGCCCCGGGATCGGACAATCGGCCCGATCCGAGGCGTGACGCGCCGCCTGTGACGGCTCTCTCCCGCCGCAGAGGTGCGTGCGCGACGACACGCGCCTACGGTGGTTTGCTGACCACCCCAACTAGACTTCGTCCGGCAGCCGGTCTCTTCCCCACCGGACGTGGAGGTCGAACACGTGGAGCGCATGACAGCCGACCGGGTCTCCGACCCTCTCATCGGCCGCCTCCTCGACGACCGCTACCTGGTCGGACCGCGGGTCGCCCGGGGTGGCATGGCCACTGTCTACGAGGCCACCGACACTCGCCTCGACCGCACCGTCGCGGTCAAGGTGATGCACTCCGGCCTCGGTGACGACGACGAGTTCTCCCGCCGGTTCCGGCGCGAGGCGCAGGCCGCGGCCCGGCTCGCGCACCACAACGTGGTCGCGGTCTTCGACCAGGGCGACGACAACGGCACGCTGTTCCTGGTCATGGAGTACGTCCCCGGGATCACGCTCCGCGACCTGATCCGCTCCGACGCCCCGATGTCGCCGGTCAAGGCGCTGACCGTCATCGAGCCGGTGCTGTCCGCGCTCGGCGCGGCCCACCGGGCCGGCATGATCCACCGCGACGTGAAGCCCGAGAACGTCCTGCTCGCCGACGACGGCAGGGTCAAGGTCGCCGACTTCGGGCTCGCCCGCGCGGTCAACTCCGAGACCCAGCACACCAGCACCGGCGTGCTCATCGGCACCGTGTCCTACCTCTCCCCCGAGCTCGTCGTCGACGGTCATGCCGACGCGCGCTCCGACGTCTACGCCGCCGGTGTGCTGATCTACGAGATGCTCACCGGCCAGAAGCCGCACCAGGCCGACTCACCGATCCAGGTCGCCTACAAGCACGTGCACGAGGACATCCCTCCGCCCTCGCGGCTGATGCCCTCGCTCCCGCCGTACGTCGACGCGCTGGTGGCCCGCGCCACCGCCCGCGACACCGCGCTCCGTCCGGCCGACGCCGGCGTGCTCCTCCACCAGCTCCGCCGGGTGCGCAACGCGCTCGAGAACGGCGTGACCGACGACCCGGAGCTGACCGCCGACCTGGCACCGGCCCGCGGCCGCGACCCGTTCGCTGACACCGACGGGCAGCTGCCGCGCGCGATCATCGACCCCTCCCTCGACGACCCGACCGGGGTCGCCGACGACGTCTACGACCAGGAGCGCGAGCCCACCTCGACCTACGCCCGGTCGGCGCTGGCAGCTCCGGGTGACGCGGGTCGCCACCCGCTCGAGCGTCCGTCCGCCGTACAGCCGCTGCCACCGCGTCGACGCCGCTCGCGCGGCCCACTGTGGCTGGTGCTGCTGCTGGTGACCGCGCTCGTGGTGGGGCTGTCCGCCTGGTACTTCGGCTTCGCCCGCTACACGACCACGCCGGGCGTGATCAACATGACCAAGGCGGCTGCCAAGGTCGAGGTGGTGAAGGCCGGACTGACGTTCGACATCACCGGCACCGGCTACTCCGAGACCGTCGCCAAGGGCTCCGTGCTGAGCACCGACCCGGCCCCAGGCTCGCGGATCGCCAAGGACGGCACCGTCGACGCCGTGGTCTCGCTCGGCCCCGAGCGCCACGCCGTGCCCAAGGTCGAGGACAAGACCCTCGACACGGCCCAGGCGATGCTGCAGGACGCCCAGCTCAGCTACGGCCGCGCGATCGGGAAGTACTCCGAGTCCGTCAAGAAGGGCCGCGTGATCAGGGCCAGCCCCGGCGTCGGCACCAGCCTGCGGCGCGACGTCGCGGTCGACCTGGTCGTGAGCAAGGGCCAGAAGCCGATCGAGGTACCCGACTTCACCGGCAAGGACGCCAAGGACGCGGAGAAGGCGTTGGGCAAGCTGGGGCTCGAGGTCGACTCCACCTCGTCGTACGACGACAAGGTGGCCAAGGGCAAGGTGATCTCCCAGGACCCCGCCGACGGCACCCTGTTCAAGGGCGACACCGTCGGGCTGAAGGTCTCCAAGGGGCCGGTGCTGGTCGAGGTGCCGCGGGTCGTGGCGATGGGCCAGGGCGCGGCCGGCAACCTGCTCAAGGAGGCCGGCTTCACGGTGAAGTACCGGCACTCGAGCACCTACCTCGGGCTGCACTACGTGCTCCGCTCCGACCCGAAGGCGGGCTCGATGGTGCCCAAGGGCAGCACGATCACCTTGTTCCTCGTGTAGCCCCTCGTCACACGCACCACTTGACTCACACACGTCACATCCGTCACTGTCGATGACTTCGGGTGTCGAGTTGGTGAGGTGTCGAGCATGCCCAGTGCCGTGCGGGCCGTGGTCCAGCGGGCCGGCCGCACCCTCACGGCGGGTGTCGCCGTCGGTGGGCTGGTGGCCACCGGTCTCGCGCTCGACGGCACGGTGGCGACCGACGACCGCGCCACCCGTCGTACGACGACGCTGGTGCAGCCGGTCGCGGCGACCGTCGCCCCGCACCACCACGCGGGCAAGAAGTGGCCGGGGCACCCGGGTCGACGGGTGATCTCCTACCACGTGAGGAGCGGCGACACCGCGACCCGGATCGCCGTGCGCTTCCACGCCTGGACCGCCGAGCTGCTCGCGATCAACCACAAGACCTCCTCGTCGTTCTGGTTCGTCGGCGAGAAGGTGAAGGTGCCGGTCGTCAGCGCGCGAGCCGGGCACCACGCCGCGAAGAAGAAGCACGCGCCCACGAAGCACCACTCGAAGAAGAAGAAGCAGAAGAAGAAGCACCACACCTCGCACCCGTCGCGGGCGACCGTCCGCGACGAGGTCAAGCGGGTCGCACGTGGCCACGGCGTCAACCAGCACATGGCCCTCGCGATCGCCTGGCAGGAGTCGGGCTGGCAGCAGCACGTGCGCTCGTCCGTCGGCGCGGTCGGCACGATGCAGGTGATGCCCGGCACCGGGCGCTGGGTCTCGACGCTCGTCGGGCGCAAGCTGCACATCACCCGGCTGCACGACAACGTCGTCGCCGGCATCGTGCTCTACAAGCTGCTGCGACGCGACCACACCGTGCGCGGGGCGCTCGCCGGCTACTACCAGGGGCTCGGGTCCGTGCACGCGAACGGCATGTACAAGAGCACCAAGCACTACGTCCGCAACGTCAAGCACCTCAAGCGGATGCTCGACCACGGCTGGCGTCCGCTGCACTGAGAGCCCCTCCTAGGGTGATGCCATGCCGTCCCGGAAGGTGCTCGCGAGCCTCGCCCTGCTCGGGATGGCGGCGGCGTGGGGATCGACGTTCTACCTGATCCACGACCTGCTCGACCGGGTGCCGGTCGCGGACTTCCTCGCCGTGCGCTTCGCGATCGCGTCCGTCGCGATGGTGCTCGTCGCACCCCGCGCGATCCCGCGACTCTCGGCGGAGAAGCGCCGGCACGCCGTCGTGCTCGGCGGCCTGTACGGCGTCGCACAGATCCTCCAGACCACCGGGCTGGCGCACACACCCGCGAGCGTCTCGGGGTTCATCACCGGGCTCTACGTCGTCCTCACACCTGTGCTGGCGGCGCTGCTGCTGCACACGCGGATCGGCAGGGCCACCTGGGCCGCGGTCGCGCTGGCGGTCGCCGGGATCGGCGTCCTCACCCTGAGCGGCTTCAGCATCGGTTTCGGCGAGGCGATCACGCTGGTCGCCGCCGTCGGCTACGCGCTGCACATCGTCGGCCTCGGCCACTGGTCGACGGCTGCGGACGCGCTCGGGATGTCGATCCTCCAGATCATCGTGATCACGGCGATCTGCGGCGTCGCCGCCGTACCGGGCGGGATCGAGCTGCCCAGCACCGGCGCCGACTGGTTCTCGGTCGCCTACATGGCGCTGATCGCCGGTGCCCTCGCGATGCTCGGCCAGACCTGGGCGCAGTCCCAGCTGGACTCCACCCGCAGCGCGATCATCATGAGCATGGAACCGGTCTTCGCCGCCTTCTTCGCGGTCCTCCTCGGCGGCGAGGGCGTCACCTGGCGGATGCTCGTCGGCGGCCCCATGGTGATCGCCGCCATGCTCGTCGTCGAGCTCCTCCCCCGTCGTGCGATCGAGGGCGAGGTCCAGCACATCGCCGTCTGAGTCGGTCAGGTCGGCATAGTCCGTCACGTCTGGCACCGCCGAACTGCGTTTCCAGGTGCCAGACGTGACGGACTATCCAATTACGGCAGCAGGAGGGCCGCGTCGCCGAACTCGTGCCAGAGGTAGTGGCCGGCGACGGCGGCGTCGTAGGCCTGCTGGGTGAGGGTGGTGCCGGCAACGGCTTCGACCAGCAGCAGGTGGGAAGCCTGGGGGTCGTGCCAGCCGGTGACCAGGCCGCTGACGATGCGAGGCGGGTCGGCCGGGGTGACCACACGCTCGGTCCAGCCACTGCGCGCGACCAGGCGGCCGTCGTCGTCGACCGCGGACTCAAGGGCCCGGGTCACCGTCGTCCCCACGGCGACGACACGGCCGCCTCCGGCCCGGACGGCGTTGACCTGACGGGCTGTGGCATCCGGTACGACGAACCGCTCGGCCTGCGGCGCCTCACCGGCCTCCTGCGAGGACACGCCGGTGTGCAGCGTGATCGGCACGACCGCGACGCCCCGCGAGACCAGCTCGGTCACGATCGCCTGCGTGAACGGCCGGCCGGCCGACGGCATCTCCGCGCTGCCCGGCAGTGCCGAGAACACCGACTGGTAGTCGCTCAGCGGGTAGCGCCGGTCCAGGTAGCCGTAGGCGATCGGCCGCCCCGCCCGCGTCAGGTGCCCCACCAGGTCACCGTCGACGCGTGCCCGCCAGAGCCGGTTGCCGCGCCCGGTCGGGGAGGAGCCGTCGCGCGGGTACGGCTCGACCAGGGTCAGCCCGACCAGACCCGTCGCGAAGCGCTCCCCCGGCACGCCGTCGAGCACCGCCCGCGCGGCGTCGGGCGCGGTCCGGATCTCGACCACCCAGGTGCCGTCGTCCAGCGGGGTCGCCACGTGCAGCACGACCGGCCCGCGGGTGTCTCCGGCCGCGTCGACCTCGCCCGCGATCGTCGCCGAGTTGTTCACGACGACCACGTCACCGGCGCGCAGCTGGTCGGGCAGCTCGCGGAACCGCGCGTGGGTGATTCCGGTCGCCCGCGCGACCAGCAGCCGCACCGCATCGCGGTCGACACCTCGCTGCTCGGCCGGGGCCGGCGCGAACTCCGGCGCCTCGAAGACGGTGGAGGGGTGCTCGTCAAGCATCCGCATCTCAGGCATCCACCTTCACGGCGATGTCCGCGGCCCGGTAGCGGCCCGACGGCGGTCGCTGCCCGAGCAGCTCGAGGAGGTGGGGTACGACGGTGCGCGGCAGCGGCCGGTCGGAGATGTCCTCGTCCGGGAAGGCGTCCTGGTGCATCCCGGTGCGCATGTCGCCGGGGTCGACTGCGTAGCCGGTAATGCCCTCCTCGGCGGCCCACGTGAGCGTGAGGTGGTCGAGAGCGGCCTTCGAGGCGCCGTACGCACCCCAGGTCTCGTAGTGCTCCACCGCCGCGTCCGACGACAGCGAGACGAGGACGCCGTCCGCTGCCTTCAGGTGCCCCAGCAGGAGCTGGGTCAGGGCGAGCGGTGCCTCGGTGTTGACCGCCCAGGTCTCGTACAGGTCGCGCGGCGAGAGCTCGCGCAGCGGACGCATCGGCAGCGGGCCGAGCGTGCTCGCGTTGTGCACGAGCAGGTCGAGCCGGCCCAGCCGGTCGACCTCGGCAGCGAGCGCGGCGCGGTGCCCGGCTTCGGCGACGTCTCCGTTGACGGTGATCACGTTCTCGGCGTCCATCTCCGCGAGCAGTGCGTGGTCGCGGCCGTCGGTGACGACCGTCCAGCCCTGCTCGGCGAGAGCACGGACGAGCACCCGGCCCAGTCCGGCAGAACCGCCGGTGATCAGTGCGACTGACATGGACTTCTCCTTGTTCGATGTGCTTCTGCATGACAGTCTTCAAGTTGAAGTGAACTTGAAGTCAAGGAGGTGCTCATGGACACCCACGACGTCCTCACCGTCAGCGACGTCGCGTCGCGCAGCGGCTTCGCGGCGTCGGCGCTGCGGTACTACGAGAGCCAAGGGCTGATCGAGGCGACGCGCAGCGGCGGTGGCCAGCGCCGCTATCAGCGCGGTGTGCTGCGCCAGCTCGCGTTCATCCGGGCGGCCAGCAACGTGGGGCTCACGCTCGAGGAGATCCGTGACGAGCTGGATCGGCTCCCCCGCGGCCGCACGCCGACCAAGGCGGACTGGCAGCGGATCACGCGGCACTGGCGCACCCGGCTCAACGACCAGATCGCGGCGCTGGAGAAGCTCCGCGACGGACTCGACTCGTGCATCGGATGCGGCTGCCTGTCGCTCCAGCGCTGCGCGATCTCCAATCCCTTCGACGTCGCCGCGATGTCAAGGGACGCCCCCGGGGCGGCGTACCTCCCCGCCGTGCTGCGGCGTCCGCACACGACCCGCTGACCCGCAGCGGCGCTCCCGCCGGTCCGCATCCTGACCAGCAGGTCCGCGATCCGGACCTCACGGCCTACGCTGTGAGCGTGCACCGCACCTGGACGTATCTCTTTACCACCGAGCCCGGGGTCCCCGAGCAGGCGTAACGAGTCGCGCGTCCGCACACATCCACCGCCCCTGGCCCACCAGCCCAGGGGCGTTCGTGTGTACGACGCCGGGCAGTGGGCCGCCACCCGAGAGGAACACCATCATGGTCGTGGTCATGGCACCCGACGCCACCGACGAGCAGATCGAGCACGTCACCGAGCGGGTCGCGAGCGTCGGCGGCGAGGCCTTCGTCAGCCGCGGCGTCGTCCGCACCATCATCGGGCTGGTCGGCGACATCGACTCCTTCCACGGGCTCAACCTGCGCAGCCTGCCCGGCGTCGCCGACGTGCACCGGATCTCCGACCCGTTCAAGCTGGTCAGCCGGCAGCACCACTCGGAGCGTTCGACGGTCTGGGTCGGCCAGCCGCACCACCAGGTGCCGATCGGACCGGAGACCTTCACGTTCCTTGCCGGGCCGTGTGCCGTGGAGACCGCCCAGCAGACGCTCGACGCGGCCGAGATGGCGAAGGCCGCGGGCGCCACGATCCTGCGCGGTGGCGCGTTCAAGCCCCGCACCTCGCCGTACGCGTTCCAGGGCCTCGGCGTGAAGGGTCTCGAGATCCTGGCCGAGGTGCGCGACCTCACCGGGCTCCCGGTCGTCACCGAGGTGGTCGACGCCCGCGACGTGCCGGTGGTCGCCGAGCACGCCGACATGCTCCAGATCGGCACCCGCAACATGGCGAACTTCGGGCTCCTCCAGGCGGCCGGCGAGTCCGGCAAGCCGGTGCTGCTCAAGCGCGGGATGACCGCCACCATCGAGGAGTGGCTGATGGCCGCCGAGTACGTCGCGCAGCGCGGCAACCTCGACGTGGTGCTCTGCGAGCGCGGCATCCGCACCTTCGAGCCGGCCACCCGCAACACGCTCGACATCTCCGCGGTGCCGGTGGTGCAGTCGATCAGCCACCTGCCGATCATCGTCGACCCGTCGCACGCCGCAGGTCGCAAGGACCTCGTCGTGCCGCTCTCCCGCGCCGCGATCGCCGTCGGAGCCGACGGCGTGATCGTCGACGTGCACCCCAACCCTGAGGAGGCGCTGTGCGACGGCCCGCAGGCCCTGCTCGGCAGCGACCTGCGCGCGCTGGCCAAGGCCGTGCGCCAGCTGCCGCCGGTGGTGGGCCGGGTGGACGCGAGCACCCGCGTGCGGGCTCCGCAGTAGCTAGAGCAGCGAGCCCAGCACCTTCGCGGCTCGCTCGGCGTCGTCGCGGCTGACGTCGAGGTGCGTGAGCAGTCGCACCCGGCGCGGCCCGACGGCGCCGACGCGCACACCCTGCTCGGCCGCGGCGGCGACCACGTCGGGTGCGGACGGTACGTCGACCACCACGATGTTCGTGTCCACGCTGGCCGGATCGACGCCGCAGGCCTCGGCGATCAGCCGCGCGTGCTCGTGGTCCTCGGCCATCCGCTCGAGGTGGTGCTCGAGCGCGTGCAGCCCGGCGGCCGCCAGCACGCCGACCTGCCGCATCCCGCCGCCCATCCGCTTGCGCAGCACGCGGGCCTGGTCGATCTGGTCCTGGGTGCCGACGAACAGCGAGCCGACGGGGGCGCCGAGACCTTTGGAGAGGCAGACCGCCAGCGCGTCCGTGAGCGCGCCGTACTCGTGGAGCGGCGTGCCGGTCGCGACGTGGGCGTTCCAGATGCGCGCGCCGTCCATGTGCAGGGCGCAGCCGACCCCGTCGGCCCACGCGCGCAGCGCCCGCAGGTCCTCGATCGGCAGCACCGCTCCCCCGGCGAAGTTGTGGGTGTTCTCGACCGACACAGCCGTCGTGCGCACGAAGAACGGGCCCATGTCGGGCGCGTACATCTCCTCGATCGCGGGCAGGTCGACCTGCCCGCGCGGGTGCGACCAGGTGCGGCTGGTCAGACCGGTGAACGCGCCGTGCGCTCCGAGCTCGGCACGCAGGATGTGCGCGCGGGCCTCGCAGAGCACCTCCTGGCCGGGTCCGACCAGCGACGCCAGGGCCAGCACGTTGGCCATCGACCCGGTAGGCGCGAACAGCGCCGCCTCCTTGCCGAACAGCCCGGCGACGCGCTCCTGGAGCGCGTGGACCGTCGGGTCCTCGTCGTACACGTCGTCGCCGACCTCGGCCTCGGCCATCGCCCTCCGCATCTCGGGCGTGGGCCGGGTCAGCGTGTCGGAGCGCAGGTCGATCATGTCTCCACCGTAGGGCCGGTGGGCACGCGGGTCGCGGGCCGGCTCCCGCGAAGAGCCTGCGGAAAGATCAGGCCTTGCGGAGCATCGCTGCGACCAGGAAGGCCAGCTCGAGGGACTGCACGCGGTTCAGACGCGGGTCGCAGACCGACTCGTAGCGGTTGCCGAGGTCGATCTCGGCCAGCTCCTCGCCGCCACCGACGCACTCGGTGACGTCGTCACCGGTGAGCTCGACGTGCACGCCACCGGGCCAGGTGCCGACCGCGCGGTGCACGTCGAAGAAGCCCTGCACCTCGGCGATCACGTCGTCGAACGCCCGGGTCTTGTAGCCCGAGGAGGCCTCGAACGTGTTGCCGTGCATCGGGTCGCAGACCCAGGCCACGTCGACGCCGGCCGCGGTCACCTTCTCCACCAGCGGCGGCAGGGCGTCACGGATCTTGCCCGCGCCCATCCGGGTGATGAAGGTGAGCCGCCCCGGCTCGTTGCCGGGGTTGAGCCGACCGGCGAGCGCGATCGCGTCGTCGGGGCTGGTGGTCGGGCCGAGCTTGGCGCCGATCGGGTTGCGGATCCGGCTGAACAGCTCGACGTGAGCGCCGTCCAGCTGACGGGTGCGCTCGCCGATCCACACGAAGTGGCTGCTCACGTCGTACGGCGTGAGGGTGCGCGAGTCGATCCGGGTCATCGCGTGCTCGTACTCGAGCACCAGGCCCTCGTGGCTGGAGTGGAAGTCGACCCGGTGGAACTCGTCGGGGTCGGCGCCGATCGCCGACATGAAGCTCATCGCCCGGTCGATCTCCTGGGCGAGGTTCTCGTAGCGGGCGCCCACGGCGGAGTCGCGGACGAAGTCGGTGTTCCAGGTGTGCACCTGGCGCAGGTCGGCATAACCGCCGGTGACGAACGCGCGCACCAGGTTCAGCGTGGCGGCGGAGGAGTGGTAGACCTCGATCAGCCGGGCCGGGTCGTGCCGCCGCGCCTCGGGGGTGAACGGGTAGCCGTTGACCGCGTCGCCGCGGTAGGCCGGCAGCGTGACGCCCTCGCGGGTCTCGTCGTCCGACGAGCGCGGCTTGGCGTACTGGCCGGCGAGCCGGCCGAGCTTCACCACCGGCACCGAGGCGGCGTAGGTCAGCACGACGGCCATCTGCAGCAGCACGCGCAGCTTGTTGCGCACGTTGTCGGCGGTGACGCCGTCGAAGGTCTCCGCGCAGTCTCCGCCCTGGAGCAGGAACGCTTCGCCTCGCGCGACCGCGGCCAGCTTGTCCTTGAGCTCGTCGCACTCCCCCGCGAACACCAGCGGCGGCATCTTCCGCAGCCGGGCGACGGCGGCGTCGACCATCTCCGGGTCGGCGTACGTCGGCTGCTGCGCGGCCCCGCGCGCATGGAGCTCACGCAGGGACGGGATCTGCTGCTCGGTCACCGATCCAGCGTACTGGCGAGGGTGCCCACGCTCGGCAGTCAGTCCCGGTGCGGGTCGACCAGGGGCCAACCGCCCGCGACCAGCCGCGAGCCCACCCGGGCGACGTCGTCCGGGTGCGGGAGCTCGTTGGTGACCTTGGTGATCAGCGCGCCGATGTCGATCGGGCTGATCGGGCCACCGTCGTGCTCCGTGGCCAGGGCCGCCGCGACCTCACGCACCTCGTCGTCGGTGAGCTGCTGACGGCGCAGCAGCGCGATCAGCGGGAAGACGTCCTTCGGCGGCACGCCCTCGGGGTAGCCCGCACGCAGCCAGTCGAGGACCTTGCCGACCGGGTTGGACATCAGTCGCGCTCCCTCAGGACTTGTGCATGATCAGGTAGATGCCGAAGACGATCGAGGCGGCCACCACGGCGAAGCAGACGACCGCGACCGCGATCATCGCCGGGTTGCGCGTCACCACGAACCCGCTGTTGTACGGCGCCGTACCCGTGCCGCTCTCGTCGGCGGGCGACAGCGCGCGGAGGCCGGCGGCGAACACCAGCGGCAACCCGGCGCCGAGCAGCAGGCCGGCCGCGATCACCTGGCCGACCACCTTGAGGTCGATGTAGTCAGACACGGGAGCCTCCTGCGCTTCCGGCGAGGACGGGGGTCGGCCGAGCGAGCTCGCCGGCCCACTCCTCGTTGACGTTGTCGCTGGTGACGGGTGCCTGGCGCGCGCGGGTCCACATGAAGCCGGCCGTGGCCAGCATCAGCACGAACACCGCGAGGATCCCGGCGAGTCCGCCGATCGCGTCGGCGACCAGGAACGTGCCGGCACCGACGAGGCCGGCGGCCGGCAGCGTCACCAGCCAGGCGGCGACCATCCGGCCGGCGACCGCCCACCGGACCTGCGCACCGCGGCGGCCGACGCCCGACCCGAGGATCGAGCCGGTGGCGACGTGGGTGGTGGACAGCGAGAGACCGAAGTGGCTCGAGGCCAGGATCACGGCGGCGGAGGAAGCCTCGGCTGCCATCCCCTGCGGGGACTCGATCTCCACCAGGCCCTTGCCGAGCGTGCGGATGATCCGCCAGCCACCGATGTAGGTGCCCAACGCGATCGCGGCGGCGCACGACACGATCACCCAGAACGGCACGTCGCCGCCGGGGGCGACACTGCCGTAGGCGATCAGCGCCAGCAGGATCACGCCCATCGTCTTCTGGGCGTCGTTGGTGCCGTGGGCCAGCGAGACCAGCGAGGCCGAGGCCACCTGGCCCCAGCGGAACCCTTGGTCACGGTTGCCCTGCGGCACGCGGCGCGTGGAGCGGTAGACCAGCCAGGTGCCGATGCCGGCGACCACGGCGGCGATCACCGGAGCCATCAGCGCCGGGATCACCACCTTGCTGGCCACGCCGGTCCAGAGCACACCGTTGGTGCCGACGCCCGCGATCATGGCGCCGACGATGCCGCCGATCAGCGCGTGGGACGAGCTCGAGGGCAGCCCCAGCAGCCAGGTCAGGAGGTTCCAGGTGATGCCTCCGACCAGGCCGCAGAAGAGCAGCGGCAGCGTGATCACGCTCTGGTCGACGAGGTCCTTCGCGATCGCGGCGGCGACCGCCAGCGAGAGGAAGGCTCCGACCAGGTTGAGCACGGCCGACAGGGCGACGGCCACCTTGGGCTTGAGGGCGCCGGTGGCGATCGAGGTCGCCATGGCGTTTCCGGTGTCGTGGAACCCGTTGGTGAAGTCGAAGGCCAGGGCCGTCGTCACCACGAGCACGAGAATGATCAGCTCGGTCACGTACACCAGCGTGGGGGCACGTGAGCGGCCCTGCTGACCACCCACGCGGGGCGTTCACCTGTTGTTCACCATCGGGACCGCGAGTGTTCCGCTGCGGTGGGGTCCGACGGGCTCGACCACCGGTTTCCCGGCTACTCCAGGTGGTCGACGTCGCGGAAACCGGTCGCCTGCGAGCGCACCGCGCGGTTGGTGAACCAGGTGACCGCCCAGAGCACCACACCGACCACGAGCAGGCCGAGCGCGATCTTGTACTGCGCCTGGTTCTCCTCGCTGCGCGCCCACGGGCCGGCCAGGAAGGCACAGGTCAGCGCGCCCACGACCGGCAGCCAGGTCGGCGTCCGGAAGTGCTTGTGGTCGACCTTGTCCTTCCGCAGGATCAGCAGCGCGACGTTGACGACGGTGAACACCAGCAGCAGGAGCAGCGCGGTGGTGCCGCCGAGCAGGGCGACGTTGGCGGTGCCGTCCGTGCTGGCGTTGGCGCGCACGACGTAGACGATCAGGCCGACCGCGATCGCGGTGGTGACGATGATCGAGACCCACGGCGTACGACGGGTCTTGTGCACCCTGCCGAACACCCGCGGGAGCACGTCCTGGTTGGCCATGCCGTAGAGCAGGCGGCTCGCCATCAGCATGTTGATCAGCGCCGAGTTGGCCACCGCGAACATGCCGATGAAGGGGAAGATCGTGTCGAACGGCAGGTTGGGCGCCCCCGCCTGCACCACCTGGGTCAGCGCCTGGCCCTTGTCGGTGTCGGTCAGGTCACCGACCGGCACCAGCGCCACCGCGGTGATCGCGACCAGCACGTAGATCACTCCGGTCAGGCCGAGCCCGGTGAGCATCATCTTCGGGAAGTCACGGCCCGGGTTCTGGCACTCCTCGGCCATGTTGACGGAGTCCTCGAAGCCGACCATCGCGAAGAACGCGAGCGCGGTCGCCGTGGCCACCGCGATGAACGTGCCCTTGCCCTCGGCCGACTCGAACACCACGACGCGGTTGAAGTCGGCGTTGCCCTGGGTGATCGCGTAGAACCCGATGAAGATCACCAGCAGCAGCCCGGACAGCTCGACCATCGTGAGCACCACGTTGAGCTTGACCGACTCCCCGACACCGCGGAAGTTCACCGCCGCCACGCCCAGCATGAAGGCGATCGAGATCAGCATCAGGCCGCCGCCTCCCGTGGGCAGGTCGAGCTTGAAGCCGTCGTTGAGGAAGCTCGCGAAGGCGTACGACGCCGTCGACGCGGACGTGATGCCCGAGGACATCACCGCGAACGCCACCAGGAACGTCACGAAGTGCACGCCGAACGCCTTGTGCGTGTAGAGCGCGGCGCCGGCGGCCTGCGGGTACTTGGTGACCAGCTCGAGGTAGGAGCACGCGGTGACCGTGGCGACCGCGAACGCGACCAGGAACGGCGCCCAGGAGGCACCGCCGACCTCGCCGGCGACCGCACCGGTGAGGGCGTAGACGCCGGTGCCGAGGATGTCTCCGACGATGAACAGGAGGAGGAGCTTCGGCCCCATCACCCGGTTGAGATCCGGCTCTGGTCCGTTGACGTCCTCGGTGACAGTGCCTGCGGTGTCGCTCATGGGGGTGCCCCTTCCCGGATGGTGACCTGGGCCACAGTTTCTCATATGGCGGCCGGCGGGCCGGTTGCGCAAACCCCTGACGAGCGGGGCGTGGCGGGCTTTGATGGGGGCCCGCATCGCGGTGGGCTAGCCGAAGAAGACCTCAGCCTCGCCGTACTGCTCCGGCGTGACCAGCTTGAGCTCGCCGGTGCCCTCGATCAGCGGCACCCGGACGATGTCGGTGCCACGCAGCGCCATCATCGTGCCGAAGTCACCGTCGGCGACGGCCGCGATCGCGTGCAGCCCGAAGCGGGTCGCGAGCCAGCGGTCGAACGCGGACGGCGTGCCGCCGCGCTGCACGTGGCCGAGCACCACCGCACGCGACTCCTTGCCGGTGCGGTCCTCGATCTCCCTGGCCAGCCGGTCTCCGATGCCGCCGAGCCGCACGTGGCCGAACGCGTCCTTCTCGCCGGAGACCAGGCTCATGTCTCCACCCTCGACCGGGAAGGCGCCCTCGGAGACCACGATGATCGGTGAGTAGTGGCTCTTGAAGCGTTCCTCGACGTGGGCGCAGACCTTCTCGATGTCGAAGGGCTGCTCCGGGATCAGCACCACGTTGGCGCCGCCCGCGATGCCGGCGTGGAGCGCGATCCAGCCGGCGTGCCGGCCCATCACCTCGACCACGAGCACCCGGTGGTGCGACTCGGCGGTGGTGTGCAGCCGGTCGATCGCCTCCATCGCGATGTTGACCGCGGTGTCGAAGCCGAACGTGAAGTCGGTGGCGTTGAGGTCGTTGTCGATCGTCTTCGGCACCCCGACCACGTTGACGCCGAGGTCGGCCAGCTTGGTGGCCACCCCCAGCGTGTCCTCGCCGCCGATCGCGACCAGGGCGTCGATGCCGAGCTCGGCGAGGTTGGCCTGGATCTTCTCCACGCCGCCCTCGATCTTGAAGGGGTTGGTGCGCGAGGAGCCGAGGATGGTGCCACCGCGCGGCAGGATGCCGCGCACCTGCGGGATGCCGAGCTCGCTGGTCACACCTTCGAGCGGGCCCCGCCAACCATCGCGGAATCCGACGAACTCGTAGCCGAACTCCTTGACGCCACGACGGACGACGGCACGGATCACGGCGTTCAGGCCGGGACAGTCACCGCCTCCGGTGAGCACTCCGACGCGCATGACTCCTCCTGCATTGGATCGTTCAAGTCCGACCATCACCCTAACCACATCGGTCCCCCGGCGGAACCGTCCGGTCCGAGCTGCGGTTGCGGGCGGGTGCTCAGGCCTCGGAGGGCACCTGCACCGCGTTGGTCACGTGCTGCGCCGCGAGCGGCATCAGCCGGCGCAGCGGGAAGCAGCAGGCGGCACCGAACAGTGCCAGCGTGGAGAGCACCGCCCATGCGGGCAGGTGGCCACGGTGCAGCAGCCACAGGTAGAGCACCGGCGCCACGGCGGACGCGGCGTTCCACGAGAGCTGGTAGACCGCGAGGTAGCGCCCGCGCAGGTGCGGGGGCGGCGACTCGGCCGCCAGGGCCGCGAGCACCGGTCCGCCGGCCATCTCGCCGAGCGTGTAGACCACGGCGGCGAGCATCACCACCGCGATCGCGAGGTTCATGGTGAGCTCACCGGCGCCGTACATCATCAGGAAGGCGGTGATCATCAAGCCGGCCGCGAGCACCACGATCCGCCATCGGGCCGAGCCGGTCATCTGCCGCACGATCAGTCCCTGACCGACCCCGATCAGCACGGTGTTGATCACGTAGACCGAGCCGGAGACCCAGCCGGGCAGGTGCAGCATCTGCACGATGTAGACGGGCATCACCACGTTGAGCGCCAGGCACCCCATCGCGTAGCCGAAGTTGGCGCCGACCAGCCACCGGTAGCCGGGGTCGCGGACGACCTCGGACCAACCACCGCCCTGGCGCTGCAGCATGCCGTCGCGATGCACGCCGTGCACCTCGACACGCACCATCAGCACGAACGCCAGCACGTAGCTCGCGGCGTTGAGGAGGGCGACGGCGTGGAACGCACCGTCCGTGCCGATCGTGATCGCGGCGGCCGCCATCAGGCCGCCGACGGCGAACCCGCAGTTGCGCAGGGCGCCGAGGAACCCGAACCACTTCTCCCGCTCGCCCGTCTCGGAGACCGCCGCGACCATCGGCGAGTAGGAGCCCCAGAACGCGGTGCGGCCCATCGCCGCGATCGCGACCACGAGCGTGACGGTCACCACCGAGTGCGCCAAGGGGTACGCCGCGAACCCGATCGCCTGGAGCACGTTGCCCGCCTGGAGCACGCCCTTGGCGCCGTACCTGTCGACCACGGCACCGATCACCAGTGCCAGCGGGAAGGACAGCGTGGCGGCGATCGAGAGGGCCGCACCGACATGCACGAGGCTCAGGTCGGTGACGCGGATGAAGTAGAGGACGGACAGCGGCATCCAGACACCGCTGCCGAGCGCGTCGATCCCGATCGCCGTCACGAACAGCCGGTGCCGGCCGATCGCAGGGAAGCCGAGACGGGAGAGCACCCGCACATCTTGCGGTCCTGAGGCCAGCGTCACAACTGTTTGTGCGTCCGTGGCGTGACAGAGTTGTGCAGTGCGGATACCTGCGGTTCATCGGCAGCATTCTTTTTGTACGCTTTTCGACTGGGCGCTCACCGGAGCGGAGGCCGTTACCGACGGCGCCGACGTGGCCGTGGTGGTCGACGTGCTGTCGTTCACGACCACCGTCAGCGTGGCGCTGGACGCCGGCGCGCGGGTGCTCCCGTACGCCTGGCGGGACGAGTCCGCGGCCGCGTTCGCCGAGCGTCACGGTGCTGTGGTGGCGGTCGGCCGCTCACGCGCGGGCGAGGACTTGCTGACCCTCTCGCCCGCCGGGATGCGGGCAGCCGCCCCCGCCGGAGGGGCCGTCGTGCTGCCGTCCCCCAACGGGTCGACGATCGCGCACCGGCTCGCCTCGGGCACGACGACCTGCGTCGCGGGCTCGCTGCGCAACGCCGGCGCGGTGGCTGCCTGGGTGCAGCAGACCTTCCCCGCGCCGGCCAGGGTGGCGGTGGTGGCAGCCGGAGAGCGGTGGCCCGACGACTCGTTGCGGCCCGCGGTGGAGGACCTCTGGGGCGCCGGTGCGGTGCTCTCCGCGCTGGCGGCGCTGGGCAGGACCGGCTTCTCCCCGGAGGCCCGAGCCGCCCGGGCGGCGTACGACGCGCTCGACGGTGACGTGGCGGCGGCACTCCACGCGTGCGCCGGCGGCCAGGAGCTCGACGCGATCGGCTTCGGCGACGACGTCGACGTGGCCGCCGAGGTCGACACCAGCACCGTGGTGCCGGTGCTCCGGGACGACGCGTTCGTCGACGCGGCATCTGCCTCTAGGTTGAGCCCATGACGTTCTCGATCGTGGGCCGGTCCGCCGATGGTGAGTCCTGGGGCGTCGCCGTCGCCTCCAAGTTCCTGGCTGTCGGCTCCGCGGTGCCCGCGGCTGTCGCCGGGATCGGCGCGATCGCCACCCAGGCCTCGGCCAACACGGCCTACAAGGGCCTCGCGCTCTCCCACCTCGACGAGGGCGCCACCGCCGAGGTGGCCCTCCAGCGGCTGCTGGAGGAGGACGAGGGCCGCGAGGACCGGCAGGTCGGCCTGGTCGACATGGACGGCGGCGCCGCCACGTTCACCGGCTCCGACTGCCTGGACTGGGCGGGCGGGGTCACCGACCGCGACGTCGCGATCCAGGGCAACATCCTGGTCGGGCCCGAGGTGGTGGAGGCGATGAAGAGCGCGTGGGACGGCTCCGTCGACGAGCCGCTCGAGCGCCGGCTGCTCGGCGCGCTGGCTGCGGGCGACCACGCCGGCGGTGACCGGCGCGGGCGGCAGAGCGCCGCGTTGCTCGTCGTACGCGACGAGGCCGGCTATGCCGGGTTCGACGACGTCGCGGTCGACCTCCGGGTCGACGACCACGACGACCCGGTCACCGAGCTCGGCCGGCTGCTCGACCTCAACGACCTGTACCTGACCGCGTCCACCGACGAGGAGCGGGTGCCGGTCACGCCCGAGCTCGCGGCCGAGCTCGACGAGCGGGCGCGCGCGCTCGGCAGCGACGGCTTCGTGGCCTGGGTCGGCACCGAGAACTACGAGATGCGCGTCGACGAGGGCCATCAGCCGACCTGGATCGACAGGATGGTGCTGGCGATCATCCGCGAGGAGCGCTCGTGACCATCCTGGCCATCGACGCCGGTACGACGGGCGTCACGGCGCTCGTGGTCACCGCCGACGGTCGCATCGCGGCCAAGGGCTACGAGGAGTTCCGCCAGCACTTCCCCCAGCCGGGCTGGGTCGAGCACGCGCCCGAGGAGATCTGGCAGGCCACCCTCGAGGCGACCCGCGCGGTGCTGAAGGCGTGGGACGGCGACGCCTCCGACCTCAAGGGCATCGGGATCACCAACCAGCGCGAGACGGTGCTGCTCTGGGACCGCGAGACACTCGGCTCCCCGCGGCGCGCGATCGTCTGGCAGGACCGTCGCACCGCCGCGATCTGCAGCCGGCTCCGTGACGAGGGCCACGAGGAGCGGGTCACCGAGCTGACCGGGCTGCGGCTCGACCCGTACTTCTCCGGCACCAAGCTGGTCTGGCTGGCGGAGAACGAGCCCAACACCTGGGCGCTGGTGGAGTCCGGCCGCTACGCGATCGGCACCGTCGACTCCTACCTGATCGCGCGGATGACCCGCGGCACCTGGCACGTCACCGACGTCTCCAACGCCTGCCGCACGCTGCTGTTCGACCTCGAGCGGGGCGACTGGTCCGACGAGCTGTGCGACCTGTTCGGCGTTCCCCGCGACGCGCTGCCGGAGCTGGTGCCCAACTGGGGCGACCTGGCGACGACGGACCCGAAGGCGTTCCTCGACCTCGAGCTCCCGATCGCGGGCATCGCCGGCGACCAGCAGGCCGCGCTCTTCGGCCAGACCTGCTTCGACGAGGGCGACTCCAAGTGCACCTACGGCACCGGGTCGTTCATCCTCACCAACACCGGCACGTCGATCGTCCGCTCCGACGCCGGCCTGCTGTCGACGGCGGCCTGGCGCACTCCCGACGACGACCTGGTCTACGCGACCGAGGGCGCGATCTTCGTGACCGGCGCCGCGGTGCAGTGGCTGCGCGACGGTCTCCAGATCGTCGGGTCGGCCGCCGAGACCGAGGCGATCGCGGCCACGGTGCAGGACACCGAGGGCGTGGTGTTCGTGCCCGCCCTGACCGGGCTCGGCGCCCCGCACTGGGACCCGCACGCACGCGGCACGATCCTCGGGATCACCCGCGGCACGACGCGCGGTCACATCGTGCGCGCCACCCTCGAGGCGATCGCGTTCGAGGTGCGCGACGTGATCGAGGCCGACGGCTCGGGCCCGTCGCTGTCGTCGCTGCGGGTCGACGGCGGCGCGTCCGCCAACGACCTGCTCTGCCAGATCCAGGCCGACCAGCTCGGGGTCCCGGTCGAACGACCGGAGATCGTGGAGACGACGGCCCTCGGCGCCGCGTTCATGGCGGGTCTCGGCACCGGCGTCTGGTCGTCGTACGACGAGCTGCGCGACACGTGGAGCCTCGACCGGAAGTTCGAGCCCACCGGCGACCGCGCCGACCTGGACGCGAAGTGGGCGAAGTGGAAGGACGCCGTCGAACGCTCCAAGGCCTGGGCCGAGTAGCCCGTCAGCCGAGCTTGTCCAACGCCTTCTGGGCGGCGTCGCGGCCGGACTCGGCCTCGCTTACCGCCTCGACCGCGTCCTCGTGGTCCTGCTCGGCGACCTCGATGTCGTCGTCGATCCCCTCGATCCGGTCCTCGAGGGCGCCGATCCTGCGCTGGAGCTCGTCGATCTCGCTGCGCAGCTGGAACCGCTTGCCCTGCAGGTCGCTGACCGCCTTCTCGGCCTTGGTCGCGGCCTTGGTCGCCGCCTTCACCTCGTCCTCGGCCTCGGCCAGCTTCTCCTCGGCCGACTCGCGCAGCAGCCGCTTGTTCTCCGGTACGACGTGCAGCGCCGGCCCGGACGGCGCAGCCGTCGGCGCGACCCGGGTGCCGAGCGCACCCGGCACGGCCACCGCGGCCTCCCAGGTCTGCTCGTCGACCCCGGTGGCACTGAGGGTGGTCACCAGCAACCCGGTGCGCACCGCCTCGGCGGCACCGGCGTCCAGCATCGCGGCGTTGAGCGTGCCCTCCACCTGGTCGGCGACGGCCTGCGTCAGCCGGGTGCCGTGCTCGAGCGCCAGCTGCCGGGCGCGGGTGGTCAGCGCACTGGTGAGCTGACGGCGCTGCTTGGTCAACGCCCGCAGCTCGGCACCGTCGAGCGCCTCGGCAGCAGCGCGCAGCGACTCGGCCAGGTTCAGCACCTGGTCGATCTGCCCGGTCTCACGGCGCACCAGCAGGTTGACCGCCCAGGCTCCGACCGACGGCCGCTTCAGCGCCTTGACCGCGGCGGCCAGCTCCTTGTCGCCGTCTGCCTTCGCCGCCTTCTCGGCCGCAGTGCGGTCGGGGGTGAACTCGGCCGGCAGCCCGCCGTACAGCTCGCCGGCCAGGCTCAGAAGTCGTTCGTCGGCCCCCATGAGGGGAGCATTTCACGAGCCGGTCTCAGCGCAGGAGGGTCGTGCGCAGCAGGTCGAGCGCCAGCAGGCAGGTCTGCGCCCGGATCGCGGCCCGGTCACCGTCGAGCGCGAGGCCCGCGACAGTGACCCCGCCCGGCCCGGCGATGCCGACGAACACGGTGCCGACCGGCTGCCCGTCCTGCTCGGTCGGCCCGGCGACTCCCGTCGTGGAGACCGCCCAGGTGGCTCCCATCAGGTCGCGCGCCCCGGTCGCCATCGCGCCCGCGCACTCCTCGCTGACCACGCCGTACAGCTCGACCAGGTGGGCGGGCACACCGAGCACGGCGACCTTCACCGAGGTGGCATAGCTGACCACTCCCCCGACGTACGACGCGGACGCGCCGGCTGTGCCGCTGAGCAGGTCGGCGAGACCACCACCGGTCAGCGACTCGGCCGAGGCGATCGTCGCGCCGCGCTCCTCGAGCAGGGCGTGCAGGTCGGCGGCGAGGGTGACGGCGTCCATGCCCGCCAGCCTGCCACCCGGGTCGCGGTCAGTCCCGGTCGAACTCGGACAGCGCGCCGACGCCGAGCTCCGGGTCGTCGAGCTCCTCGGTCTCGGGCGCGACAGCGGCACCGCCCTGCACCACGGCGCCAGGCACCGGCGCCAGCCGCGAGAGCGTGCCGAAGGACCGCGTCGGGATCGGCGGGCTCGCCTTGGGCGAGTGCCAGACCCGCCGGAAGCCGTGGAAGTACGCCGTGACCACCCGGTGTCCGTGCAGCCGGAGCAGCAGGTCGTCGCTGTGGACACCGAGCCCGGTGAAGTTCATCGACCCGGTCCACACGAGCTCGCGACCGCGATGCTGGTAGGTCCCGCTCACGGCGACGTACTTGCTGTGGTCGTAGTCAACGATCTCGCCCGTCGCCGGGTCGGTGCGCACGACGCGGCGCATCGGGATCCGGCCACGACCGGTCGGGTTGTAGAGCACCTTCTTCACCGTCTTGTTGAGCACCGAGTACTCGACCTTGACGCTGCAGCCCTCGTTCCACTTGCGCCGCACCTCGCGCGCCAGGTAGTTGCCGCGGTCGTCGAACCAGGCGTACATGCCGATCCGGATCATCGTGCGTCGCGTGATCGGCTTCGGCGCGTGCTTCTTCGGGTGCGACTTCTTCGTGGGCTTCCTGGTGGGCTGCGGGTGACCCACCGGGATCCCGGTGTGGGGCGTGGCCTGGCAGCTGATGCCCCGCAGCACCCGCACCATCGGGTCGCGGCTCGGGTCGGCCAGCGGGTGCGGGAACGCCCAGAACACGGCGGCCTTCGTCTGGAACTTCCAGATCGGGTGCTTCGGCACCCCGTCTGCCTTCATCTGGTTGAACAGCATGCCCAGGCGCACGTACGTCGCCTTGCCGATCACCGTGTCCAGGTGGTTCCACTGGCCGGTGGACGCCATCGTGGTGAGGTTCGCGGAGCCGACCAGGCTCACCCAGCTCGTGTGCCCCACCTTGCTGAACAAGAAGATCTTCGAGTGCAGGTTGCCGCCCGGTCCGCGGCACGAGCGCAGGCACGAGCGGGCGAAGCTGACGTCCGAGGCCGACTGCCCCCGGTGCGGCTTGCGCCGGTCTCCCAGCGCCCTCTGCAGCTTGTCGTAGGGCCTGCCCAGCCGTTTGCCGTCGCGGTTCACCAGCAGCTGCACGCTGACGCCGCGCTTGTGCGCCCGGATCAGGGCCCGCGACATCTTGGCGTCGTAGTAGCTGAAGGTGGCCAGCCGGATCCGCGAGCCCCTGGCGGCGTACTTGATCGCCTTGAGCACGCGGTGCCGGATCGCGTCCCGCTCGCGGACGCTGGCAAACGGGTAGTTGAACGTGGTGGCCGGGCCGGGGCTCCAGACAGGCTTGGGCTTCGGCTTCGCACATGCCTTGGGGTGCGTCTTCGCGTAGTGCTTGTCGGCGCACTTCTTCGGCCGCGCTGCGGCGTCCGCAGGCGCGATCAGGGTGAGCGACAGCACCACCGCAAGGCCGCATGCGACCAGCGGCGCCAGCAGGGGGAAGTGCACGCGGCGCAAAGATGTCACGAGGCAAGGATGTTAGTGCCCGAATCGTCCGCTCGCCTCCGGGACACGCCTGCGCGGCGACGGCGGACGCCCGCCGTCTGGCCGCGACGCGCGGGATAGCCTCGCGCCATGGCGCTGCCGATCGAGGACTACGCGGCTCTCGGCGACGGCAACACGGCGGCGCTGGTGGGCAAGGACGGATCGATCGACTGGCTGTGCCTCCCCCGCTTCGACTCCCCGGCGTGCTTCGCGGCGCTGCTCGGCGACCCCTCCAACGGCCGGTGGCTGATCGGCCCGACGGGCCGGCACAGCGTGACCCGTCGCTACATCGGCGACACCGGGGTGCTGGAGACGACGTACACCTGCCGGCAGGGCACCGTCGTGGTCACCGACCTGATGCCGGTCAACGACAAGCGGGCCGACCTGGTGCGCCGGGTCACCGGTGTCCAGGGCAGCCTGCGGATGGTCCACGAGTGGACGGTCCGGCCCGACTACGGGCGGATCCGGCCGTGGGTGCACCGGGAGCGGCGCGGCGACCGGGAGCTGATCGTGGCGATCGCCGGCCCCGACAAGCTGGTCCTGCGCGGGCCCCGGCTGCCGGTCGCGGTCGACGGCCACCACCGCGACGAGTTCGTTGTCAACGAGGGCGACGTCCTGACCTTCTCGACCACCTGGATCCCCTCGCACCTGCCGGTGCCGCGGCTGCTCGAGTTCGACGGCCGGATCCAGGAGACGATCGACGAGCACCAGGCGTGGGCCGATGAGTGCGACTACGACGGGCCGTGGCGCAAGGAGGTCGTGCGCAGCCTGGTCACGCTGCGCGGGCTCACGCACGCGCAGACCGGCGGCATCGTGGCCGCGCCGACCACGAGCCTGCCCGAGGACTTCGGCGGCGAGCGCAACTGGGACTACCGGTACTGCTGGCTGCGCGACGCCTCACTCACCCTCGACGCGCTGCTGGCCGCCGGACGCTCGGAGGTCGCGAAGCTGTGGCGCGGCTGGCTGCTGCGCGCGGTCGCCGGCGACTCCGAGGACCTCCAGATCATGTACACCGTCGACGGCGGGAGGCACCTGCCCGAGCGCGAGCTGGAGCACCTCGCCGGCTACGAGGGCAGCCGCCCGGTCCGGATCGGCAACGGCGCGGTCGACCAGCGCCAGACCGACGTGCTCGGCGAGGTGATGCACGCCCTCGACCTCGCCCGGGCCGCCGGTCTGATGGAGACCGAGGACAGCTGGTCGCTCCAGCGCACGCTGGTCAACCAGCTCGCGGACACCTGGGACCAGCCCGACAACGGGCTCTGGGAGATCCGTGGAGAGCGTCGCAAGTTCACCCACAGCCGAGTGATGGTCTGGGTCGCGTTCGACCGCGCCGTACGAGCGGTCGAGCAGCACGGCCTCGAGGGTCCCGCCGACCGCTGGCGCAAGCTCCGTGACGAGGTGCGGGACGAGGTGATGGCCGAGGGCTTCGACGAGGAGCGCAACACGTTCACGCAGCACTACGACACCGACGAGGTCGACGCCTCGTTGCTGGTGCTGCCGCAAGTCGGGTTCGTGGCGGGCGACGACCCCCGGATGCTGGGCACGATCGTGGCGATCGAGCAGGACCTGATGCGAGACGGCCTGCTGCTGCGCTACCGCACCTCCTCCGGCGTGGACGGCCTGGCCGGCGACGAGCACCCGTTCGTGGCGTGCTCGTTCTGGCTGGTGTCGGCCTACGCGATGGCCGGCCGGCTCGAGGACGCCCGCCGCCTGATGCGGCACCTCCTGAGTCTCGCCAACGACGTCGGTCTCTTCAGCGAGGAGTACGACGTGGCGGGCGACCGGATGGCCGGCAACTTCCCGCAGGCGTTCTCCCACCTCACCCTGGTCGGCGCGGCGATGGCGCTGCGTGACGCCGAGCAGGGCATCGGGAGTCCGGATCCGCCGCGCTGAACCACGGCAGAACGTCATGCGTCCTGGTCTTCCGCACGTCCAACGTGCATGCGGACTCGGTCGGCGGACGGCAAGCCTGCGAGAGCGGGATCCCTCGCGCGGTCGGACGACAGCGAGCGCTTCGGACCGGGACGACCCGTAGACGCGGCCTCTCGTGGCGCCCTACGCTCGCGTCCAGGAGTGGCAGCCGGTGCCCGCGAGTGAGAGAACGTCGGTGAGCACGTGGTCGGAAGGGTGGCCGCGAGCATGCGGGCCTCCGAGGGGCGGGGTCACGCAGCGGGGCAGGAGCTGCACCACGCCACGCTCGGACCCGGACCTGCCGTCGAGGGGGAATGGCTCGCCGCGGGCCTGGCGCTCCCTGACCTGACGGCGATGCGCGAGTACCGGATCGGACGCGTGCGCTCCCAGCTGCTCGAGCTGGGGTACGACGGCGCGATCCTGCGCGACCCCATGAACATCCGCTATGCCACCGACAGCACCAACATGCAAGTCTGGGTGATGCACAACCCCGCGCGCTACGTGTGGGTGGGCGCCGACGAGTCGGTCATCTTGTGGGAGTTCGCCGGGTGCGAGTTCCTCAGTGGGCACAACCCCGTCGTGCAAGAGGTCCGGCCCGCGATCAGCTCGTTCTACTTCCTGGCTGGTCCGCGCTACCAGGAGAAGGCCCGCGATTGGACTGCGGAGATACTCGACGTGCTGCGCTCCCACGCCGGTCCTCGCCCCCGGATCGCGGTCGACACGGCTCGTCCGCTCGAAGTGCAGCTGCTGCTCGACGCCGGCGTACGGCTCGAGGACGGCACAGAGCTGATGGAACTCGCCCGCTCCGTCAAGGGGGTGGAGGAGATCCGCGCCATGCGCTGCGCGATCGCCGCGTGCGAGTCCACGATGGGTGAGATGCGGGCCACCCTGAAGCCGGGGATGACGGAGCGCGAGCTGTGGTCAGTCCTGCACGCCGGCAACATCAGGCGCGGCGGTGAGTGGATCGAGACCCAGATCCTGTCGTCCGGTCCACGCACGAACCCCTGGATGCAGGAGGCCAGCAGCCGAGTGATCAACGAGGGCGAGCTGCTCGCCTACGACACGGACCTGGTCGGTTCCTACGGAATGATGTGCGACATCTCGCGCACCTGGCTCATCGGCGACAAGCGACCGACCACAGCCCAGTTGCGGATCTTCGAGCTGGCCCGGGAGCAGATCGAGCGGAATCACCAGCTGTTGATGCCGGGACGCACCTTTCGTGAGGTCTGCGAGGCGACCTGGATGCCCCCCGTCGAGGACTACCGGCACTACTCGGTCGGCGCCCACGGGGTCGGCCAGTGCGACGAGTACCCCGAGATCGTGCTGCCGCACCAGTGGGAGTCCATCGGCTACGACGGAGTGCTGCAGCCTGGCATGGTGCTCACGACCGAGGCGTACGTCGGCGCCCGGTCAGGGGGCGAGGGCGTCAAGCTGGAGGAGCAGTACCTGATCACCGAGGCCGGCCCGGAGAGGCTGTCGAACTACCCGCTCGATCTCGTCTGAGCCCTCGACGCCCTCGGTCCCCTCAGCCCAGCCGGTGGGAGCATGGAGCCATGAGCAAGACCTACGAGCGGATCGACGGGCGGCTGCACGACTGGCTGCTCGCACAGCCGGTGTTCGTGGTGGCGACAGCGCCCGGCGCGGGCGGCCACGTCAACGCCTCCCCCAAGGGCATGGCGGGCACGTTCGTGATCATCGACGAGACCACCGTCGCCTACCTCGACTACACGGGCAGCGGCGCGGAGACGATCGCCCACCTGCGCGACAACGGCCGGATCACCTTGATGTTCATGGCGCTCGAAGGTCCGCCCAGCATCGTGCGCCTGCAGGGCACCGGCCGGGTCGTGATGCACGACGAGCCCGAGTTCGCCGACCTGCGTCCGCTGTTCAGCAAGCCCCGCGAGATCGGGCAGCGCTCGATCGTGGTCGTCACCTGCGACCGGATCGCCGACTCCTGCGGCTACGCGGTGCCGCTGATGGACTACGTCGGCGACCGCGACCTGCTCGACCGCAGCCAGGAGCGTCGCGACGACGCGTACTACGACCGCTACTGGGCGGAGAAGAACGCGACCAGCATCGACGGGCTGCCGGCCCTCAGTGCACGGCCCGTGCCGCACGCCTCTGCTTGATCGCGTCGCGGGCGAACTCGAGCCCGGAGGTGATCGTCAACACCAGCGCGACCGCCATCAGGACCGCCGCCGCCCACCACACCAGGTCGCCGACAGTGTCCCAGCCGCCGGTGAGCTCGGTCGCCGGTCCGTGCCCCTTGAACGGCCCGATGAACCCGCCCAGCGCGAACACCTGGGTCAGCGTCTTCAGCTTGCCGCTCTGGCTGGCCGCGATCACCACGTGCTTGGCGATCGAGAGCCGCGCGACCGTCACCGCCCACTCGCGGATCAGCACGACGACGGTGATCCACCACCACAGCTCACCGATCACCGAGAGCCCGATGAAGGCCATGCCGGTCATCGCCTTGTCGGCGATCGGGTCGGCGATCTTGCCGAAGTTCGTGATCAGGTTGTGCTTGCGGGCCAGGTCTCCGTCGACCTTGTCGGTGATCATGGCGACCACGAACAGCACGTAGGCCACCCAGCGCCAGCCGTTGGAGTCGCCGCCGTCGTGCAGGAGCGCCCAGCCGAAGAACGGCACCATCACGATGCGCAGGGTGGTCAGCGCGTTGGGCACGTTCCAGTTGCTGACGGCCTGCTCTTCATCCGCGGGGGTGTCGCTCATCCGAGGGCCTTCGCGACCAGGTCGACGCCGTCCGTGCCGACGACCTCGGCCCGCACCAGGTCACCGACCGACGCAGGCGCCCGGAGGTACGTCGCACCGTCGACCTCGGGGCCCTGGTGTGCGGCCCGGCCGACGGTCTCGCCGTCCTCGACCGACTCGACGAGCACCAGAACCTCCTCGCCGATCCGGTCCTCGGCCCGCTGGGAGGTCAGCTCGTCGACCAGCCGGGTGACGTGCTCCACGCGGTCGCGGACCTCGTCGTCGTCCAGCTTCCCGTCGTACGACGCGGCCTCCGTGCCGTCCTCGTCGGAGTAGCCGAAGACGCCGATCGCGTCGAGCCTGGCCCCCTCGAGGAACGAGCAGAGGGTCGCGAGGTCGTCCTCGGTCTCGCCGGGGAAACCGACGATGAAGTTCGAGCGCACGCCGGCCTCGGGGGCCTGGCCGCGGATCTGCTCCAGCAGCGCGAGAAAGCTCTCCGCGTCGCCGAAGCGGCGCATCCGTCGCAGCAGCGGACCGGAGGCGTGCTGGAAGGACAGGTCGAAGTACGGCGCCACGCCGGGCGTGCTCGCGATCGCCGTGACCAGGCCGGGCCGGGTCTCCGCAGGCTGGAGGTAGGACACGCGCACCCGCTCCACCGTGTCGATCTCGGCGAGCTCGGGCAGCAGCCGCTCGAGCAGCCGCAGGTCACCGAGGTCCTTGCCGTAGGAGGTGGAGTTCTCGCTGACCAGGAACAGCTCCTTGACTCCCTGCTCCCCCAGCCAGCGTGCCTCGTTGACGACGTCGGTCGGCCGGCGCGAGACGAACGACCCGCGGAAGCTCGGGATCGCGCAGAACGAGCAGCGCCGGTCACAGCCGCTGGCCAGCTTGAGCGGGGCCATCGGGCCGCCGTCGAGCCGGCGCCGGACGGTGCGCGGGCCGGAGGCGGGCGCGCCTGCACCGATGCTCTCGACAGGCTCGACCACCGGAGCATGCCCCGGCACGACCACGTCGGCGGTCGAGCGCTCGGCGGGCGAGATCGGGAGCAGCTTGCGGCGGTCCTGCGGCGTGTGCGGGTGGTGCGCCTCGCCGGCCAGGATGCCGCGCAGCCGGTCGGCGATGTCGGGGTAGTCGTCGAAGCCGAGCACCGCGTCGGCCTCGGGCAGTGACGCCGCGAGCTGGTCGCCGTACCGCTCCGCGAGGCAGCCGACCGCGACCACGGCCTGGGTGCCCGACGTGCCCTTCAGGTCGGCGGCCGCCAGCAGCGTGTCGACGCTGTCCTTCTTGGCCTGCTCGACGAAGCCGCAGGTGTTGACCACCACGGTCTGCGCGTCGGACGGGTCGTCGACCAGCGCGAACCCGCCGGCCTCCAGCCGCCCCGCGAGCTCCTCGGAGTCGACCTCGTTGCGCGCGCAGCCGAGTGTGACCAGCGCGACGGTCGTGGGGGCAGTCATCTGACCGAGTATCCCGTACGGCGGGCGCCGTCCCCGAATCGGCCCTGAGCCCGTGTCAGCGGAAGGTACGACGCGCGGCCCGGTCGCCGTCACCGACCACGCCCCGGGCCTTGCCAGCGACCCAGACGTCGACCGCGGCGGGGTGCACCGCCCGGACCGTGAACGGACCGGTGCCGAACAGCTGCTTGTGGCCGCCCTCGACCAGGTGACCGGCCCACAGGATCGCGCCACTGTGGTCGCGCACCAGCACGTCGGACGGCCCGCGGACCGCCTTGACGGTCATCTTCACGGGTGTGCCCAACGAGGACGTGATCGGCTCCTGGTCGGAGGCCAGACCGGCCGACCCGTTGAGCACCGGGCTCTGGGCGGTGACCTGCTCCGGAGTGTCGGTGAACAGCCGCGCGACCCCCCAGGCGAGGACCAGGGCCAGCACGACGCCCATCATCAGCCCCCAGCGGGGACCGCCGATCGAGGTCTTGATCCCGCCGGACATGCCGGTCGCGAGCTCTGCCTCGAACACCCGGCGGGCGTTGATCGGCGCCGAGGAGTAGCGCTCGTCGAACTCGGCGACCAGCTCCTCGCCCGGCAGCCCGAGCACGGTGGCCAGCGTGCGCAGGTGGCCGCGGGCGTAGAAGTCGCCGCCGCAGGGCTCGAAGTCGTCGACCTCGATCGCCTCCAGCACGTGTGGCCGGATCCGGGTGCGGGTGCTCAGCGTGTCGATGCCGAAGCCGAGCCGGGTGCGCGCCTGCTCGATCCGCGGGCCGATCACCGGCGCCAGGGCCGGCTCGGTGGCGAAGTCGTCGATCACCAGCGGCGCGACCGCGTGACCGGGGCGGGCGATCGGGACCACTCCCTGGCTCTCCCACCGCTCGTCGCGGCGGCGGAGCTCGTCGTCCTCGGGCAGTCCGCGGCGCACGTCATCGCCGTCGCTCGGCGTCGTAGCGGAGCTTCGGCGCGGCGCTGGTCATCAGTGCCGGCTGGTCGAGGCGCACCTCGATGCGCGCAGCCGGGCGTGCGTCGCGGAGCAGTGCCGCCGGCGGGTAGGACGGCGCAGCCGGCTCCTCGTCGTGGAGGGCCGTGGCGGGCTCGTGGTGCGGCTGGTCGGCGTCGACGTCGTGGGCGCGGCCGTGGCCGATCCGGGACACGAAGGTGCCGAGGCCACCGAGCACGCGGGCGGTGCGTGGGTCGTGGCCCTCGATCTGGGTGTCCCCGCCGACGGCGTGCGCCTCGGTGACCCGGTGCCCCTCGCGGATCCGCTCGCGGCGGCTCACGGTGGCCGGGGAGTCCGGCAGCACGGGCTGGGCGACGTACCCGGCGATCTCGACGACCGCCGCGCGGCCGTGGGACAGCTCCGCGAGGTCGGTGACGAGGTCGTCGGTCGAGACCCGGGTGGTCATCCCCAGCGGCACCACCAGCGGGGCGGCGTACAGCGACTGGTTGACCGCGACCTGGCGCCTGGCCTTGCCGTCGAGGCCCTCGAGCGCACGGTTCAGGTGCCGCGGTGCGACCACCAGCCGTCCGTCGTGGATCAGCGAGGTGCGCGGCTCGACGACGACCTGCTCGAGGGAGTCCCAGGGCAGGCCGCGCCACTCACGGCCGAGCCGGAGCCGGATGCCGAACCCGTCGGCGACCAGCAGCGGCGTGCGGGAGTCCACCAGGGACACCAGCTGGGAGATGCCGAGGCCGCCGAGGACGACCGCGAAGCCCCAGTCCAGCACTCCCCCGGTCGAGGCGGCGCGGGCGACGTAGGCGATCGCCAGCGCGGACGCCGCGGCGCCCACGAGCGCGGCGACACCGGCGTTGCGGCGCACCTCCACCTCGAGCGGCGGCCTCGGCTCGGCGACGTCGTCGTGCTCGTGCTGCTCGTCGTGCTGTCGTCGTGCTGGTCGTGGTGCTGGGCGTCGAGGCTGCTCACTGCTCCCCCTGCAAGGTCGCGATCACGTCGTCGAGGTCGTCGGGCTTGATCAGTACGTCGCGTGCCTTGGAGCCCTCGCTGGGCCCGACCACGCCGCGACTCTCGAGGATGTCCATCAGCCGGCCCGCCTTGGCGAAGCCCACGCGCAGCTTGCGCTGCAGCATCGAGGTCGAGCCGAACTGCGTGGACACCACGAGCTCGACCGCCTGCACCACGAGGTCGAGGTCGTCGCCGATGTCGTCGTCCAGCTCGCGCTTGGCCTGCTGCGGGACGGTGACGTCCTCGCGGTAGGTCGGCTGGAGCTGCGTCGTGCAGTACTTGACGATGCCGTGGACCTCGGCCTCGGTGACCCAGGAGCCCTGCACACGCACGGGCTTGCTCGCACCCATCGGCAGGAACAGGCCGTCACCCTGGCCGACCAGCTTCTCTGCGCCGGGCTGGTCGAGGATCACCCGGCTGTCACCGAGGCTGGACGTGGCGAAGGCCAGTCGCGACGGCACGTTGGCCTTGATCAGGCCGGTCACCACGTCGACGCTCGGCCGCTGCGTCGCGAGCACCAGGTGGATGCCGGCGGCCCGGGCGAGCTGGGTGATCCGGACGATCGAGTCCTCGACGTCGCGCGGGCTGACCATCATCAGGTCGGCGAGCTCGTCGACGATCACCAGCAGGTAGGGGTACGGCGCCAGCTTGCGCTCGCTGCCCGGGGGCACGGTCACCTTGCCGGCCTTCACGGCCTTGTTGAAGTCGTCGATGTGACGGAAGCCGAACGCAGCAAGGTCGTCGTAGCGCATGTCCATCTCGCGGACGACCCACTGGAGCGCCTCGGCGGCCTTCTTCGGGTTCGTGATGATCGGCGTGATCAGGTGTGGGACGCCCTCGTAGGCGTTCAGCTCGACACGCTTCGGGTCGACCATGATCATCCGCACCTCGTCGGGCGTGGAGCGCATCAGGATCGAGGTGATCATCGAGTTGATGAACGACGACTTGCCGGATCCGGTGGCGCCCGCGACCAGCAGGTGGGGCATCTTCGAGAGGTTCGCGCAGACGAACCCGCCCTCGACGTCCTTGCCCAGCCCGACCACCATCGGGTGGTGGTCGTTGCGGGCCGTGCTGGACCGGAGCACGTCGCCGAGGGAGACGATCTCCTTGTCCAGGTTGGGGATCTCGATGCCGATCGCGGACTTGCCGGGGATCGGGCTGAGGATCCGCACGTCGGCGCTGGCGACGGCGTACGCGATGTTCTTGGAGAGCTGGGTGACCCGCTCCACCTTCACGGCAGGGCCGAGCTCGACCTCGTAGCGGGTGACCGTCGGGCCGCGCGTGTAGCCGGTGACCTGCGCGTCGATGCCGAACTCCTCCATCACCTGGGTGAGCCGGCCGACCACGTCGTCGGAAGCCTTGGTGCGGGCCTTGTGCATGCTGCCCGGCTTGAGGCTGTCGCTCGCCGGGAGCGTGTAGGTGATGTCGCCGGAGAGCATCAGCTGCTCCGCGCGCGCCGGC
>CAWFHJ010000027.1:0-85705 GCA_963815585.1 uncultured Actinomycetota bacterium
GCCTCGAGCTCGTCGGGCTCGCGTCCGCCGGTGGCCTCGGCCTCGGCGGACTGGTCGGCGGCGTTGCGCACCCGCTCCAGGGCCAGCCCTTGGGTGCCGCGGATCCGCTCGCGCAGCCCGGACAGCCCGAACCAGGTCTCCTGGGCCTGCGCGAGCGCCGGCAGGTCCTCGCGCAGGGCGGCTTCGAGCGCGGCCTCGCGCTCGCGGGCGGTGCCGATCTCGCGCTCGACCTCCTCCTTGCGCTCGAGCAGGATCGACTCGTCGGCGATCTCCTGCTCGAGGGCGGAGCGGGCGGTGGCGAGGTCGTCGGCGAGCAGCCGGGCACGGGCGTCGCGGGCGTCTGCCTGGACGACGGCGGCACGGCGGGCCACCTCCGCCTGGCGCCCCAGGGGCTTGAGCTGGCGCCGGATCTCGCTGAGCAGGTCGGCCAGCCGGGTCAGGTTGCCGTCGGTCGACTCCAGCTTGCGGAGCGCCTTCTCCTTGCGCTTGCGGTGCTTGAGGACGCCGGCGGCCTCCTCGATGAAGCCGCGCCGGTCCTCCGGCGTCGCGTGCAGGATCGTGTCGAGCTGGCCCTGGCCGACGATCACGTGCATCTCGCGGCCGATGCCGGAGTCGCTGAGCAGCTCCTGCACGTCGAGCAGCCGGCACGGGTTGCCGTTGATGGCGTACTCGGACCCGCCGTTGCGGAACATGGTGCGGCCGATCGTCACCTCGGCGTACTCGATCGGCAGCGCGCCGTCGGTGTTGTCGATCGTGAGGACCACCTCGGCGCGGCCCAACGGTGGGCGGCCGGAGGTGCCGGCGAAGATGACGTCCTCCATCTTGCCGCCGCGCAGCGACTTCGCGCCCTGCTCACCCATCACCCAGGCGAGGGCGTCGACGACGTTGGACTTGCCGGAGCCGTTGGGGCCGACGATGCAGGTGATCCCTGGCTCGAGCTGGAGGGTCGTGGCGGACGCGAAGGACTTGAAGCCCTTCATGGTCAGGCTCTTGAGGTACAAGCCTGGGCTCCTTCGTCTGGGCTCCCCTGAGCGGTGGTCGTGCGGTCGGCAAGCACGCTGACCGCACCGGGTCACCGGTCCGAGGGGAAGCTCAGCGCGGCTCACCCTACCCGCGCGCCACCCCCGATCCGCGGAGGTGGTCGGGCGCGCGGCGTAGCGTGGCACGCATGGACGAGGTGTTCATGCGGCGAGCCCCGCACCCGGCCCTGCGGGCGTTCGTCGACCCCTACGTCGGCTACCGGCACCGCACCGCCGGACCTGGTCTCCACCGCGGGATGCCGTCCGACCGGCTGACGGTCGTGCTTGCTTTCGACGACCCTCTCGACCTCGCCTGGCACCTGCAGGAGGAGACTCGGGGCCGCTACTGGGCACTGGCCTCCGGGCTGCACAGAGTGCCGGTCGACATCCGCCACGACGGCCTCCAGCACGGCATCCAGCTCGGGCTGACACCTCTCGGCTGCAGGGCGTTGCTCGGGGTCCCCGCCGCCGACCTGGCCCGCGCCCTGATCCCGCTCGACGACCTCCTCCCGCTGCCCGCGTACGACGAGCTGCCGGGCGCCACCTGGGAGCGCCGGTTCGCCCTCCTCGACCGGGTGCTGCTGGCCGCGGTGGCCGCCCACGAGCCCGCTCGGCTCCCCCACGTGGAGCTCGACCGGGCCTGGGCCCTGGTCGAGGGCAGCGGTGGCACCGTCCGGGTCGCCGACCTGGCCACCGCCGTCGGCTGGAGCCGTCGCCGGCTCGGCGACCGGTTCCGCTCGGAGTTCGGACTGACCCCGAAGGAGGCGGCCCGGGTGACCCGGTTCGACCGGAGTCGGCACCTGGTCGACGCGGGCATCACCCTCGCGGAGGTGGCCGCGGCTGCAGGCTATGCCGACCAGCCGCACCTCAACCGGGAGTGGCGCGAGATCGCCGGCTACTCACCGCGCGAGTATCTCTGCGCGGAGCGCCCATTCGTCCAAGACGCCGACCGGGCCCACGCGGCAGTCTCGGCTCCATGAACACGACCCTCTTCCACTCCCTGCGCTACCGCGACGCCGTCGCGGCGCTCGACTTCCTGGTTGCCGGACTGGGATTCGAGCAGGTCGCGGCCCACCTCTCGGCGGACGACCCGTCCCGCGTCCACCACGCGCAGCTGAGCTGGCCCGGAAACGGCGGCGTGATGCTCGGCTCCGCCTCCGACGACGCCCCGACCGGGGTCGCGTTCGCCTACCTCGTCGTGCCCCGGGACACCGACGTCGACCGCGTGCACCAGCAGGCGCTGGACCACGGCTTCACGAGTGTGCGCGAGCCGACCGACATGGACTACGGCGGCCGGGGCAGCACCGTCGCCGACCCCGAGGGCAACGAGTGGAGCCTGGGGTCCTACCGCGGCGAGTAGGGCTCAGGCGGCCGCGGTCTGCTGGACGACGGTGCGACGCCGGATCACCAGGGCCACGAGCAGCGCCGCACCGGCCGCGCCCGCGGTACCCACCGGGCCGGACCAGCCCCCGCCCGCGGACGGGTTCGTGCTCGTGTCGTACGACGTGCCGGGCAGGTCCACCCGGTAGACGTCGAGACCGCGGACCAGGTCGACGGAGTAGGCCAGGTTGGTCTTCTTCGAGGTCATCGCGCCGGCCTTGCTGTAGACCGGGAGCCAGTAGCTGTCCCAGACCTCGGAGGTGCCCCAAGTCGCGTGACCGTAGGGCTTGAGGTCACGCGGGTCGCGGGTGTCGATGAACTGGGTGCCGCCACCGTAGAAGGCCACGGCCGCGATGCCGCTCGGGTGGTAGTCGAACCAGTGGCTGGAGCAGAACGCGCCCTGCGGCGACGGGAAGCTGCCGAGGTCGGAGAGCTCCACCTTGTCCAGCGGCACGATCGCGTTGCGGGTGCCGTCGAGACGCTTGACCCACCAGGTCTGGAACGAGCCGGCCTTGCTGCAGTCGGTCTGCTCGTAGTCCTCCTCGGTCACGAAGAGCACGTTGCCGTGGGCGACCGACGGGGTGGCGCCGGGAACGAACGCCTTCGCGTTGGGCCGCTGCGAGTTGTGCAGGATGAAGTCGTTCCAGCCCGGGTAGCGGGGGTCGTCGCCGCGGCCGGCCGCGCCGGTCGTCGTGATCAGCTTCGGGGACCTCGGGCTGCGGACGTCCCACATCGAGGCGCCGTCGTAGCCGGTGTGCGTGCCGTAGCCGGCGCCGTCGAAGTTCCACTTGTGGCCGTACGTCGGAGACACGAAACCCTGGACCCCGGCGGTCGCCGCGTCGCCGTCGACCTCCTTGGGCTGGTCGAGCGTCCGCAGGTCGAAGATCGAGAACCTGCCCTCCGACCCGGCGGAGTAGGCGTAGGTGCAGTTCAGCGCGTTGGCGCAGGCGACCGTGTGGGTGCTGGTCGAGCCGGGCGCGCGGCCGGTGATGTGCGGGTCGGTCGGGTCGGTCACGTCGACCACGACCAGCTCGCCGCCGCCGACGTTGGCGTGCTGGATGTCCCCGGGCGAGGCCTGGTAGCTGTCCACGCCGATCATCGCGAAGCGGCGGACGCTGCCGTCCGGGAGGGTGCGCTGGCCGCAGTTCATCGCCTCGTTCTCGAAGTGCGCGCTCGGCATCGTGCCCTTCAGGACCGGTCGCGTCGGCGTGCTGACGTCGTACACCTTGATCGAGTCGAGGCTGGACTGCACGAAAAGCGGTGCCGTCTTCTGGAAGCAGCCGGAGATACCCGCGGAGCCGGGGTTGGACGAGACCAGCGAGACGTTGTCGCTCGCGATCAGCGGCGTGCCCGTGTCCGCGCTCAGCAGCGCGCGCTCCGCCTTGATCCGGTTGCGGTCCCCGTGCGCGTCGGCCGGCGCAGAAGTCAGCGTGACGACGGCAGTCGCGGCAAGAGCGGCGACGAGAGCAGGCAGGCGGGATCGGCGCATACCCCCGTCAACGACCGACCGACCCGGAGGTCATGCCGGCTCGTCGGCGAGGGCTTCCTCGTCGGAGTGGGCGACGTGGCCGAGCTGGCGCCAGATCACCGCGAGAAGAAGGGCGGAGCCGACGAAGGCGAACCAGAACGGGGCGGTGATCCCCCACTGGTGGGCGAGCGGACCGGCGAGGGCGGCGCCGACCACCATGCCGCCCATCACGTTGAGCAGGTAGACGCTGCCGACCCTGCCCTGCACCTCTGTCGGGACCGCGCGCTGCCGGATGCTGGTCGACGTCGTGCCCCAGACGAACGCCTCCGCGCCGAAGACGAAGAACCACACCATCGCCAGACGCGCGTCCGTCGTGAGCGCCAGCGCGAGGTGGACCAGCGTCTCGACGAGCAGCACGCCACGCATCACGGTCGCCAGGGACAGGTGCCGCTCCAGCCAGCCGTACGACGCCGTGCCGACCATGCCGCCGACCGCGGTGACCGTGGCGATCAGCCCGAAGCCGACCTCACCGAGGCCCAGCCGTTCGCGGGAGTACAGGACCAGCACCGACCAGGCGCAGCCCCAGGTGACGTTGAACGTGAAGATGGTCAGCGCCAACGTGCGGACCGGGGCGTGGTGCCACACCCAGCGCAGCCCCTCGCGGGTCTCGGCGACGAGGCCCTCGACGCGCTCGCGGGACGGGTCGACCGTGGGTGAGAGCGCGACCCGCGAGACCAGCACCACCCCCAGCCCGATGAAGACGGCCTGGGCGACGAACGGCCAGGCCATGCCGATCGCAAACAGGCCGGCCCCGATCGGCGGGCCGGCGAGCTGGTTGGCGGCGAGCGAGCCGGCGAAGATCCGCGAGTTCGCCACGCCCAGGTCGGCCTTGGCCACCACCATCGGCAGCAGCGCCGGGGTGGCCGTGTCCGCGAACGTCTCCGCTGTGCCGAGCACGAACAACGTGACCAGCACCAGCGAGATGTCGACCCGGCCGATCACGATGCTCGCGCAGAGCAGGCCGAGCACGACGACCCGGAGGGCGTCGGCCACCATCACCAGCCTGCGCCGGTCGAGCCGGTCGGCCACCACGCCGGCGTACAGCCCGAACAGCAGCCACGGCAGCCGCTGCAGGAGCGCGGCCAGGGCGACGAGCGTCGCGTCGGAGGTCTGCGAGGCGACCAGCAGAGGACCGGCGGCGAGGGCGATGCCGTCGCCGATGTTGCTGGTCCACGACGACGCGAGCAGCCAGCGGAACGGGGTGCCGAGGCGCGCAGGCACGACCGTCTCCAAGAGCCTCACGGTGGTTCAGACAACCGTGGGCTCGACCAGCCGGTCAACCGGATTGTCCGGGATCGGCCTCGGCGGTGCCGGGTCAGGCAGGCTGCATGCTCTCGTCGAGCGTGAGGAGCTCCTCGTGCGAGACCGACGCGAGGGCGTCGTTCTCGGCCTGGAGCCGGATCACGTGAGCTTCGAGGTCGGCAACCCGCTGACGCAGGAGGCGGTTCTCGGACGCGAGGCGGGCGACGATCCGGGGGTCGGTGCCCATGTATCCGAGGAGTGCCTTGGCCATGAATGTCCTCTCGCGGGTGTGGGGGCGGTCCGAGCGCTCTCGGGCCACCTCCAAGAGTCGCATGCCGTCCAAGGTCGTGTCGAGGCCTGCGATCAGCCGGCTGTACGACGCCGACGGGGCCGCGGCTGGCACGTCGGGCAGAAGTACGACGACCGGTTCATGAACGCCGTTCGCACGATCGCGGTGCCGCACCGCGAGCACGGCCGGCCCTCCTGTCCGTAGGCCTGCAGGGACCGGTCGAAGTAGCCGCTCTCGCCGTTGACGTTGACGTAGAGCGCGTCGAACGAGGTGCCGCCCTCGCCCAGCGCCTGGACCATCACCCGACGTGCCCCCGCGAGCACCCGCTCGACATCTGCGCGGCGCAGCCGGTCGCCCGGACGGTCGCCGTGGAGCTGCGCCAGCCAGAGCGCCTCGTCGGCGTAGATGTTGCCGACGCCGGAGATCAGTCCCTGGTCGAGCAGCAGCCGCTTCACCCCCGACGTACGCCGGCGGAGGCGGGCCACGAACGCCGCCTCGTCGAACTCCGGGTCGAGCGGGTCGCGCGCGATGTGCGCGATCTCGCTCGGCAGCTCGGCGCCACCCTCGGCGAACGAGAGGCCGCCGAACATCCGCTGGTCGACGAACCGGAGCTCGGGTCCGCCGTCGTCGAAGCGGAAGCGCACGCGCAGGTGCCGCTCGTCGGGGGCGTCGGCCGGCTGCACCAGCATCTGGCCGCTCATCCCGAGGTGGCCGAGGAGGGCGTCACTTCCCTGTCCATCGGCACCGTCCAAGGGGAGCCAGAGGTACTTGCCGCGGCGCCGGGCGTCGGTGAACGTGCGACCGGTCAGCCGGGCGGCGAAGTCGTCGGGGCCGGCCAGGTGTCGGCGGACCGGGCGCGGGTGGAGCACCTCGACCGCGGCCACGGGCCGGTGGAGCACGTGCGCCTCGAGGCCGCGTCGGACGACCTCGACCTCGGGAAGCTCAGGCACCCGGGCCCGGAGTGGTGGCCGTCGCGGCCGGGTCGCCGTGCTCCTCGGCGAGGGTGAGGTAGGCCGACTCGGCGGCCTGCTGCTCGGCCTCCTTCTTCGAGCGACCGACACCGTGGCCGTGCATCCGGTCGCCGACGCGCACCTGCGCGGTGAACGTCTTCTCGTGGTCGGGACCCTCGTCCTCGATCACGTACTCGGGGACGCCGAGCTCGTGCACCGAGGAGAGCTCCTGGAGGCTGGTCTTCCAGTCCAGGCCGGCGCCGAGACCCGCGGCGGACTCCAGCAGCGGGTCGAAGAGCAGGTGGATCATCTGCTCAGCGTGCCGGAAGCCGCCGCTGAGGTAGACCGCCCCGATCACGGCCTCGACCGTGTCGGAGAGGATCGAGGCCTTGTCGCGGCCGCCGGTCGACTCCTCGCCCTTGCCGAGCTTGATGTGCTCGCCGAGGCCGATCGTGCGGGCCACCTCTGCCAGCGCGCGAGCGTTGACGACCGCCGCCCGCAGCTTGGCCAGCAGCCCCTCGGAGAGGGTGGGCTGGGTGACGTAGAGGGTCTCGGTGATGATCACGCCGAGCACCGAGTCGCCGAGGAACTCCAGCCGCTCGTTGGTGGGCAGGCCGCCGTGCTCGTAGGCGTAGGACCGGTGCGTCAGGGCAAGGTCCAGCAGCTCGTCGGTCAGCTCAGGACCGCCGAGCTGCTCCCGCAGCGCTTCCAGCCGGGCGTCCACCGGGGTGGCCGGGTCCGACGGGACGTCGGACGGCGTCAGAGGACCTGACGACGGTCGGCACGCGCGCCGTACTGACCACACTGGGGGCACGCACGGTGCGGCAGGTGCTTCGAGCCGCACTGGGGGTTGCTGCAGGTCACCAGCTGGGGCGCAGAGGCCTTCCACTGCGAACGGCGGTGGCGCGTGTTGCTGCGCGACATCTTCCGCTTCGGGACTGCCACGGTTACTCCTCATCAGGGCCGGAATCGGCCCGCTTGTCGTCGTCGGTCACGGGGGCCAGTCCGCCTGCCATCTCGGCTGTCACCTGAGAAAGGCCCGCCCATCGGGGGTCGATCGGTTCGTCGTGGGCGTGTCCGGGATCGTCCGCGAGCCGCGCGCCACACTCGACGCACAACCCGGGGCAGTCCTCCCGGCACAACGGCTGGAACGGCAGTGCCAGCACCACCGTGTCCCGCAGCACCGGTTCGAGATCGAGCAGGTCTTTCTCGAGCCGGCTGACATCTTCGTCGTCGTCGATCTCCCGGATGTCCGGGTCGTCGTAGACGAACAGCTCCTGGAAGTCGACGTGGATGGTGTCCTCGATCGGTTCCAGGCACCGTACGCACTCCCCCTCCAGGTCGGCGTCCGCCTCCCCGGTGACGAGCACGCCCTCCATGACCGCCTCCAGGCGCAGGTCGATGTCGACCGGCGCACCTTCGGGGACACTGAGGACCTCGATGCCGAGCTCTGCTGGGGCTTCGGCCCGGAAGGACACCTGACGCTGGGACCCCGGGCGGCGGCCGAGCTCGCGAGTGTCGAGCACGAGCGGCGCTCTCGGGTCCAGGCTGCTCAGGGGTTCACTTCCGGGATTTGGGCGCATCAACAGAACCGGATGAGTCTATCGGCCATCGGGTACGACGGCCAAAACGAGCCGTCGCGACCTCAACGGTCGAGGTGCTCCGGAAGTCGGATCGCGTCGACGTCGGTGTCGTCACCGAGCGCCGCCATCGGGTGCGGCTGACCGTTCGGCTGCCCGTTGGAGTGGCCGTTCGCGTAGCCGTTCACGTCACGGGTCGCACGCCGGCCGGTGCCCTTCGCGGTGAGCTTCTCGCGCCCTCGTCGTACCGCTTCCAGCGTCGAGTCGAGCGTGTCCTCGAACGTCGCCAGCCGCTCGGCGACGTAGGACTCGGCGTCCTCGCGCAACGCCAGGCCGTCCTCGCCGGCCTCGGTGCGGAGCCGGTCTGCCTCGCGCAGCGCGCTGTGGAACACCTCGGTGTCGGCGACCAGCCTGTCGCGCTCCATCCGTGCCTCGCGCAGCATGCCCTCGACCTCGGACTCGCCGGCGGCGAGGAGCTCGTCGCGCCGGTGCAGCACGTCGTGGGCCTCGCTGATCGCCGCGGTGACCGACTCCTCGAGCCCGTCGAGGAGGTGACCGAGGTCGGCCTTGTTGACCACGACGGAGGACGACATCGGCATCGTGCGCGCGCCGTCGAGAGTCTCGCGGAGCGCCTCGAGGTGCTCGCTGACGGTGCGGTCGAGCTCGGGGTCCGGACTCATGCGGAGCCCCTCGCAGCCCGCTCGGCGAGCCGGACGGTCAGTCGCTGCAGCACGTCGGGCGGCACCAGCTTGGAGACGTCGCCGCCGAAGGTCGCGACCTCCTTGACCAGCGAGGAGGCCAGGAAGGAGTACTCGGGGCTGGTCGGGATGAACACGGTCTCGACGTCGACCAGGCTGGAGTTCATCTGCGCCATCTGCAGCTCGTAGTCGAAGTCGGAGACGGCGCGCAGGCCCTTGACGATCGCGCCGATCCCGCGCTCCTCGCAGAACGTCGTGAGCAGGCCCTCGAACCCGTCGACGGTGACGTTGTCGAAGTCGGCGCAGACCTTCTCGAGCATCTCGATGCGCTCCTCGGCGCTGAACATCCGGGCGTCGGCCTTGGCCTTGTTGATGCCGACCGCGACCACGACCTCGTCGAACAGCGCGGAGGCCCGGGAGATGATGTCGATGTGCCCGTTGGTGACGGGGTCGAACGACCCTGGGCACGCGGCTCTGCGCACGGGGAATCTCCTGGGGGCGGCGGGCGGATGGGTTGAACTCTCATCCATCGTGGCTCGTGGGCCCGCCCCGTGTCGAGTCGGGCCAGTGTGACGTCACTCGGCGGTGGCGTACCAGAGCACGGTCTCGCCGTACTCCCTGCTGCGCTCGGCCGTGATCCCCTCGGGCCACGCGGGCTCGTCGCCGCGGGTCGAGCGCTCGACGACGACGGTGGCACCGCGGGCCAGCCAGCCGTTGCCGGCCAGCGTGACGAGGACCCGGGCCAGGGCGTCCTCGGACAGGGAGTACGGCGGGTCCAGGAACGCCACGTCGTACGGCGCACGGGGCAGCTGGGCCACGGCCTTCTCCACCGGGACCGCCACCACCTCGACCCGCCGGAAGCCGAGGTCGTCGGCGTTCTGCTGGACCAGCCGGGCGGTGCGCCTGTCGCTCTCGACCAACGTGGCCACCCCCGCACCGCGCGACATCGCCTCCAGCCCGACCGCACCGGAGCCGGCGTACAGGTCGAGCACGCGGAGCCCCTCCAGCGACCCGAGCGATGACTCGAGGGCCGAGAACAGGGCCTCGCGCACGCGGTCGGAGGTCGGCCGGGTGCGGTCCCCGACGGGGGTCCGCAACCGGCGTCCTCGCGCCGAGCCCGAGACGATGCGCGTCATGCGGTGGGGATCATGTCTTCTCCAGGAAGTCGGCCTGGTCCTGCAGGTCGGCACCGGCGGCACGGAGGTCGTCGTGGCGGCCGAGATCAGGATCCTCCTCCACGAGCTCCGTGGCCAGTGCCCGGGCGAGCTGGATCGTCTCGAGGTCGTCGAGCACCGAGAGCAGCTTGAGCGTCGAGCGTCGTCCGGACTGCTCGGTGCCGAGCACGTCGCCCTCGCGGCGCTGGCGCAGGTCGACCTCCGAGAGCGCGAACCCGTCGCGAGTGCCGGCGACCGCCTCCAGCCGCTCCAGCGAGACCGACCCGGCCATCGCGCCGGTGACCAGCAGGCACAGGCCGGCGTGCTCGCCGCGCCCGATCCGGCCGCGCAGCTGGTGGAGCTGCGAGACGCCGAAACGTTCGGCGTCGAGGATCACCATCACGGAGGCGTTGGGCACGTCGACGCCGACCTCGATCACCGTCGTCGAGACCAGCACGTCGATCTCGCCGGCGCCGAACGCGCGCATCACGGCGTCCTTGTCGTCGGGCGGCATCCGGCCGTGGAGCTTCTCCACGCGCAGCCCGTGGAGGGGTCCGTCGGCCAGCTCGGGGGCCATCTCCTCGACTGCGCTCAGCGTCGACTCGTCGACCGCCGGCTCCGTGTCGCCGATCCGGGGGCAGACGACGTAGGCCTGCCGGCCGGCCGCGACCTCCTCCCGGATCCGCTCCCAGGCCCGGTCGAGCCAGGCCTGCATCGCGCGCGGCACGACGGAGGTCTGGACGTCGGCCCGACCGCGCGGGAGCTCGGTGAGGGTCGAGGTGTCGAGGTCGCCGAAGACGGTCATCGCGACCGTGCGCGGGATCGGGGTCGCGGTCATCACCAGCACGTGCGGCGGCTTCGCGGCCTTGGAGGTGAGCGCCGCGCGCTGCTCGACGCCGAACCGGTGCTGCTCGTCGACGACGACCAGCCCGAGGTCGAAGAAGGAGACGTTGTCCTCGAGCAGCGCGTGGGTGCCGACCACGATGCCGGCCTCGCCGCTGGCGACGTCGAGCAGCGCCTGCCGGCGCGCGGGCGTGCCCATCGAGCCGGTGAGCAGGGCGACCCGGGTGCCGTCGGCGTCGCCGCCGATCAGGCCACCCTCGGCGAGCGGTCCCAGCATCTGCCGGATCGACCGGTCGTGCTGCTGGGCGAGCACCTCGGTCGGGGCGAGCAGCACCGCCTGGCCCCCGGTGTCGACGACGCGGAGCATCGCCCGCAGCGCCACGATCGTCTTGCCGGAGCCGACCTCGCCCTGGAGCAGCCGGTGCATCGGGTGCGGCCGGGCCAGGTCCTCGATCAGCGTCTCCCCCACCGCTCGCTGGCCGTCGGTGAGCTCGAAGGGGAGCTCGGCGTCGAACCGGTCGAGCAGCCCGCCGGCCCGCCCGGTGCGGGGCTCGGCCGGCCGGAGCGCGAGGTCGCGACGGCGCTGGGCGAGCACCACCTGGACCACGAAGGCCTCGTCGAGCTTCAGCCGCTTCTGGGCCGCCTTGACCTGGCTCCACGAGTCCGGCCGGTGCACCCAGGTCAGCGCGGTGCGGGCATCGAGCAGCTCCTGCTCCTTGCGCACCTGCTCGGGCAGCACGTCGGGCACCCGGTCGACCAGGTCGAGCGCGACCCGCACCGCGCCCTCGATCTGCCAGGTGTCGACGTTGCCGGCCGCGCGGTAGATCGGGATCAGCTCGGGCACGGCGTCGTACGCCTGGCTGGCGTCGCCCTCCGCGGCGTACATCTTGGCGCGGGGGTTGTTCAGCTCCCAGTGCCCGTTGAACCACTTGAGCTTGCCGGAGAAGAGGCCGAAGCGCCCGACCGCGAACTCCGTGGCCCGCCAGGTCGCGGTGTTGGCGCGCTTGTCGAAGAAGGTCAGCGCGAGACGGCCGTCGCTGCCCTTGATGTCGACCTCGGTGCGGTAGGCGGTGCGGTGGGTGCGCCGGTCCTGGTACTGCTTCGGCTCGCTGCGGGTGACCTGCCCGAAGACGCTGATGAAGTCGCCTTCGTGGAGCTCGCCGAGGTCGCTGAGCGAGCCCTTGGCGACGTAGCTGCGGGGGAAGTGGCCGAGCAGGTCACCGACCGTGTGCAGGTCGAGCGCCTTCTCCACCTTGGCGGCGTCCTTGCCTGCCACCGCGGCGATGTTCGCGTCCCAGGTGATCGTCGAGGGCATGGCTCTATTCCACCGCCAGCAGCAGCGGGTAGCGCTCCTGCCCCCCGTCGTAGACGACCACGTCGACGCCCTGGAAGTGCTCCTCGACGTACGACGCCCCGCGCTCGGCGAGCTCCGTGCCGCCGTAGCCGGCCACCATCGTGACCAGCTCGCCGCCGCCGGACAGCAGCAGGTCGAGCACCGCGGAGGTGACCGTGAACAGGTCGTCGCCGACGCGCACGAAGTCGCCCTCGACCGCACCGAGGACGTCGCCGGGCGAGCACGGACCGGCGCTCGTCATCGCCTCCTTCGCGGCGATCGTGACGGCGCCGTGGCGGGCGTGACGGGCGGCCGAGGTCATCGCGACGACGTCGCCCTCGATCGGCCGGCCCGGCTCGTGCACGGCGAGGGCCGCGATCCCCTGCACCTGCGCGCGGGTCGGCACGACGACCACCTTGATCCCGGACTCCGACGCGGCACCGGCTGCCGCCTCCGCCACGGCCACCGAGTCGGGGTCGTTGGGGAGCACGATCACCTCCTGCGCGCCGCTGGCCCGGATCGCGGCCAGGATCTCGCCCGTGGAGGGCCGCCGTCCCGGCCCGCCGGGGATCACGGTCGCGCCGGCTTCGGCGAACAGCGCCTCCAGCCCCGGCCCGGCCGCCACTGCGACGACCGCGCGGCCGGTGCGCTTCGGCCGCGTCGTGCGGGTGCGCTCGAGCTGCTCGGCGAAGTGCGTGACCCGGATCCGGCGCGGGGTGCCGGCCTCGATCCCGGCCTCGACGGCACGCCCGACGTCGTCGACGTGCACGTGGACGTTCCAGAGACCCTCGCCACCGACCACGACCAGCGAGTCACCCAGCGGGGCGAGACGGGTGCGCAGCGCCGGGATCGCGTCGTCCTCGGCGTCGAGGAGGTACATCACCTCGTAGGCCGGGCCGTCGGCGGTGAGGTCGTCGGCCGGCCATGACACCGAGTGCGGGACGGGGATCGCGTGGCTGCCGAACCCGACCGGGGCCCGGACCGGTCGCTTGCCGGTGATCGCCGACTCGACCGCGTCGAGCACGACGCACAGCCCCCGCCCGCCGGCGTCGACCACCCCGGCGTCGCGCAGGATCGCCAGCTGCTCCGGCGTACGCAACAGGGCCTCGGCGGCGGCCGCGGCGGCGGTGCGGATCACCGCATCGAGCCGCACGTGCGGGTCGGTGGCCGCCTTCTCGGCGCCGCCGGCGGCGGCCGCGGCGACGGACAGGATCGTGCCCTCGACCGGCTCGCCCACGGCGGCGTACGCAGCATCGGACGCCGCGCGCATCGCCTCGGCGAACACCGACGCGGAGCGGTCATCGGGGCCGGCCTTCCCGATCCGGCGGATCAACGCGCCGATCAGCTGGCTCAGGATGACCCCGGAGTTGCCGCGGGCACCGAGCAGGGCGCCACGGGAGTACGACGCCAGGGCGAGCCTCAGGTCGTCAGAGACGGCCAGCCGCTCAGCCATCTGGTCGCGGGCGCTCTCGACGGTGAGGTACATGTTGGTGCCGGTGTCTCCGTCGGGCACCGGGTAGACGTTGAGCGCGTCGATCTCCTCGCGCGCGGCGCCGAGCCCCTCGACCGCGAGATCGGCGTAACGGACCAGCACCGACAGGTCGAAGGTGGCGATCTCCTCACCCCGCTCGTCGGCCATGAGCGGGACGTTAGTGGGTAGCGCCCTCGATTCGCGTCGTCGACCCGGTCTCGGTTAGTCTTGTGCGGTTGCCCGAGCGCTGCTCAAGCGGATGCCGGGCCCTCTGTCTCGAACCATGTCAGCAAGCAACAAGGAGTGCACGGTGGCTGCCGTCTGCGACATCTGCGCCAAGAAGCCCGGCTTCGGCAACAACCGACCCTGGTCGCGCAAGATCACCAAGCGTCGATTCAACCCGAACATCCAGCGCGTCCGCGCCACCGTCAACGGTGCGCCGAAGCGACTGAACGTCTGCACCGGCTGCCTCAAGGCCGGCAAGGTCACCCGCTGACCCCAACCCGGGCGCACAGCCGCACCGCACGTCAGGCCGTCCCTGCGGGGGCGGCCTTTCTGCTGCGGTGGGCCGCCGCCTTGACCCGGTTCTGGCACCGCGTCGAGCAGAACCGCCGCCCACCGTTGCGCGAGGTGTCCACGTAGACCCGGTCGCAACCGGGCGCGTCGCAGACCCCGAGCCGTCCGGCCAGGTCGCTGCCGAGCGCGACCGCGAGGCCGGCCGCGAGCCCCGCCGCCCAGCCGCGCGCGACCGTGGTGTCCGGGCCGTGGAAGTGCAGTCCCCAGGTGTCCTCACCCGGCCGGTCGGGGAACCGGCTCAGCCGTGGCCGCGCGTCCGTGCTCGCCAGCAGCGCGTTGACCTGCCCCGCCGCGGCGTCGAGGTCGTCGCGGTCCACCGCGTCGAACACCGGGCGCACCTGCTGCACCACCGCGTCGAGCCGCTCCGCGTCGGTCGGAGCGACCCGGGTGACGCCACCCTGGCCGGCCAGCGCGTCGCTGACCGCGTCGACCAGCGCGTCCCCGCGCAGGCGCTGGACCGGGTGGCCCCCGTCCTGCCCCGGCGTGAGTGCGTTGACCAGCCGGACAGCGGTGCTCATCAGATTCAGCACATGACTGTCGAACCTCATTTGACCAGTCACCTCCTGTCTCGTAGTCTCGACGTGCATCACTGATCATACGTGTTTCGACAGTTACTTCGACCATGCGGGAGATACGACGGTGCGACCCTGGCGTGACCTCCCCCGGCCGGTCCTGCTGCTGATCGGCGCCCGTGCGGTCAACCAGCTCGGGGCGTTCACGCTGCCCTTCCTGGCCGTGGTCCTGGTCCGCGACCGGCACGCGTCGCTGGCGACGGCGGGTCTGGTCACCGCGCTGTTCGGCGTGGCCACCATCCCTTCCCGGCTGGCCGGCGGCCGGCTGGCAGACCGGATCGGCAACCGGGCCACGATCGTGATCGGCCTCACCGGCTGCGCCGTCGCCCAGGTCGCGATCGCGGTCGGCACGTCGCTGGCGCAGGCCGTGGTCGCCGCCGCGGTGCTGGGGCTGGCCTTCGAGCTGTACGAGCCGCCCAGCCAGGCGATGATCGCCGACCTCACCGACGAGGAGACTCGGCCGCGGGCGTTCAGCCTGTTCGGGGCGGCGCTCGCGGCCGGTGGCGTCGGGGCGGGGCTGCTGGCGACGCTGCTGGGGTCGCTCGACCTGAGGCTGCTGTTCGTGGCCGACGCGATGAGCTGCCTGGCGTGCGCGGCGGTCGTCGCGGTGGCGCTCCCGCGGTCGCGGCGCCGTACGACCGTGGCGGGGGTGGCCGCGCGACCGTGGCGCGACCCGCGGCTGCTCGCGATGCTGGCGGCCGGCACGTGCTTCGCGACGTTGTACCTCCAGATCCGCGTCGGCCTGCCGCTGACGCTGGTCGAGCGGGGACTGCCGGCGGCGCAGTTCGGGCTGCTGATGACCACGTCGTCGGTGACCGTGGTGCTGGCCCAGCCGCTGCTGGCGTCGCGGCTGGTGCCGGGCAACCCGTTCGGGACGATGCTGGTCGGCTACCTCGTGCTCGGCGCCGGGCTGGCCGCGACCGGCTGGGCGACGGGCCTCGCGGGCTTCCTCGCCACCACCGTGGTCTGGAGCCTCGGCGACGTGCTGCTGCTCGGCCTGCCGTTCGCGATCGTCTCCGGACTCGCCCCTGAGGGCGCCCGCGGCCGCTACCTCGCGGCGTACGGCATCTCCTGGGGCGTCGCCGGCGTCCTCGCCCCGCTCCTCGGCACCCGCCTCCTCGATGCCGGTGGCCCCCACCTCCTCTGGCTCACCTGTGCCGCTCTCGCCCTCACCCTCGCCGCCGCCCAGCCCGCCCTGCGTCGGGTCGTCGCCGGATAGTCCGTCACGTTTGGCACCGGAATGGGGACCCAGCAGGTGCCAGACGTGACGGACTATCCGAAGTGGGCGTGCCCCCGCGGGCCGTCGTACGACGCCCCGTTGACGGTGACACCCTCACCGGCGGAGACAGAACCGATCACGGTCCAGTCGTCGGGGACGTCGCCGAGGGTGGAGAACGTCGCGACCAGCGGGTGGTCGTCGCCGCCGCCGAGCACGAACTGCATCGGGTCGACGCCGAGCGCGGCGCCGACGGCCTGCAGCGGCTCGGCCAGGTCGAAGGCGCCGGTCTCGACGTCGATCGCCACCCCGGAGGCTTCAGCGACGTGACCCAGGTCGGCGAGGAGTCCGTCGGAGACGTCGATCATCGAGGTGGCGCCGGCCTTCGCACCCACCATCCCGGCGTCGTACGGCGGGTTCGGCTGCTGGTAGGCCTCGACCAGCTTGCGGGGCGAGCGGAAACCACGTCCGAGCACGGCCAGCCCGCCGGCGGCCCAGCCCTGCCGGCCCGCGATCGCGACCACGTCGCCGCTCTTCGCACCCGACCGCAGCACCGGAGCGACCTCACAACCACCGAGTACCGTCAGCGCGACCACGACCTGCTCGGCACGGGTCAGGTCGCCGCCGACGACGGACGCGCCGACCTTCGCGCACTCCTCACCGATCCCGCGGGCCAGGTCGAGGGCCCACTGCACGGGCAGCGTGGTGGGTGCGGCCAGCCCGACCGTGACGGAGTGCGCCCGGCCACCCATCGCGTTGATGTCGGAGAGCGCCGCGGCGGCCGCCTTGTGACCGATCTGCTCCGCGCTGGCCCAGTCGCGACGGAAGTGCCGGTCCTCGACGACCAGGTCGGTCGAGACCACCACGTGCCCGTTGCGGATCCGGAGCACGGCGGCGTCGTCACCCGGTCCGGTCACGACGTGCTCGCCCTGGGCGAAGAGCGGTGCCAGCATCCCGATCAGGGCGAACTCCCCGATGTCGGCGAGGGTGCTTTCCTGGGTCACACGTTCGGGGACCGGGGCTGGCGTCATGGATCCATCCAACCCCACGGGTGCCTCCGGTTTCCGCTGTGCCCGCTTGCGTGTAGGTTTCGAGACGCCCTGAGACACAAGGGTGACCGACCTCGAGAGCGCAAGGGAGATGCACATGGTGGTGCAGGCGTACATCTTGATCCAGACCGACGTCGGCAAGGCCGCCGAGGTGGCCAAGTCGATCACCGACATCAAGGGCGTGATTCTCGCGGAGGACGTGACCGGTCCCTACGACGTGATCGTCCGGGCCGAGGCCCGCAACGTCGACGAGCTGGGCAAGCTCGTCGTCGCCAAGGTGCAGACGCTCAACGGGATCACTCGCACCCTCACGTGTCCGGTCGTGCACATCTGACGACCTTGCCCGTTCTGGGGCCCGTCGTACGACGCCTCGCACTCGACCGGGTGCGGGGCGTCGCTGCGTGTGCGGCCCTCGTGCTCCTCGGCGGGTGCGCGGTCTCGGTCGACGCGCCCGACGCCGACGCGGGTGTCCGCTCCGCGTGCAAGGAGTACGTCGCGTCCGTCCCGGCGCGGATGGCCGACCAGCGCAAGCGGGACGTCGACGACGCGGGGCGCGGCGCCGCCTGGGGCGACCCGGCGATCGTGCTGACCTGCGGGGTCGCGGAGCCCGATGGCTTCACGCAGGTCTCGCGCTGCCAGAACTGGAACGGTGTCGACTGGTACATCCCCGACGCCGAGTTCGGCGACCGGCCGGTTGACGTCACGATGACCACCGTCGGCCGCAGTCCGCGGATCCGGGTGCGGGCGCCGAAGGACTACTGGCCACCGACCTCGGTCATGATCGACCTCGCCGCGTCCGTGAAGGCGCACACGAGGAAGACCGGCGGCTGCATCTAGCCCCCCGCTCAGCGCAGGCCGACGTCGCGCGCCAGCGCCAGCGCGATCAGCCGGTCCACCAGCGCCGGGTAGTCCAGGCCGGTCGCGGCCCAGGCCTGCGGGAAGACCGAGGTCAGGGTGAAGCCCGGCATCGTGTTGAACTCGTTGATCACCACGCGTCCGTCGTGCTGGACGAAGAAGTCGACCCGGGCCAGGCCCTCGCAGCCTGCCGCCTCGAAGGCCTTGCCGGCCAGGTCACGGATCTCGTCGGAGAGCTCGTCCTCGATGTCGGCCGGGATCTGGAGCGTGGTCGCGTCCTCGAGGTACTTGGCCTCGAAGTCGTAGAACTCGTGGTCGCCGCTGACCGTGATCCCGGCGACGACGCTGCACTCCGGCGCCCCGCCGTCACGGCCCTGCAGCACGCCGCACTCGAACTCGCGGGCGCCCTCGCCGGCGTACGCCTCGACCATCACCCGCGGGTCGTGCCGCCGGGCCTCCTCGACCGCCTTGTCGAGACCGTCGAGGTCGTGCACCTTACTGATCCCGAAGCTCGACCCGCCGCGGCACGGCTTCACGAACACCGGGAAGCCAAGCGCCAGTGCGCCCTCGCGACACGCCTCGCGGTCGTCGTCCCAGCCCTGCGCGGTGATCAGCACGTGCGGCAGCACGGGCAGTCCCGCGGCGCGGAGCACGACCTTCATGTAGTGCTTGTCCATGCCGACCGCGGACGCGAGCACACCCGCGCCGACGTAGCGCACGCCGGCCATCTCGAGCAGGCCCTGGATCGTGCCGTCCTCACCCCACGGTCCGTGCAGCACCGGGAAGACCACGTCGACGTCACCGAGGCTCTTGGGTACGTCGGCCGCGTCCTGCACGACCAGCCCCGAGGAGCCGTCGCTGCCGGACGTGAGCTGGACGCCGGGCGCGGCGGCGTCGACCGCGGGCAGCTCGCCGGCGGCGCCGAGGGCGAGCCGGCCCGGTTCACCGCTCTCGAGGACCCAGCGTCCGTCGGGCGCGATCCCGATCGGCACCACGTCGTACGTGTCCTTGTCGATCGCGGCCAGGACGCTTCCGGCCGTGAGGCAGGAGATCCCGTGCTCGTCGGACCGGCCGCCGAACACGACGGCCACGCGGGGCTTGGAGTCAGACATCGCAGCGACCCTACCGGTGGCGTCCGGGGCCGCCAGCGGTCCTTAGGGTGTGTCCCATGGCCGAGGACGAGAAGCTGCACCCCGACACCCTCGCGGTCACGTGCGGCCGGCCGCCGCACGAGCCGGACCAGCCGCTGAACACCCCGATCACGATGGCCTCGACGTACGTCGCCGGAGGGGCGCTGGAGTACGGCCGCTACGGCAACCCGACCTGGACCGCGTTCGAGGACGCGCTCGGCGCCCTGGAGGGTGGCCAGTGCCTGTCGTTCGCGAGTGGGCTGGCGGCGGTCGCGACCGTGCTCGACCTGGTCGCGCTCGGCGAGAAGGTGGTGGTGCCACGGCACGCCTACCAGGGCAGCCTCGGCCAGCTCGACGACCTCGAGCTGCGCGGCCGGCTCACCGTCGTACGCGTCGACATCGAGGACACCGCTGCGGTGGAGGCGGCGTGCGAGGACGCCTCACTGGTGTGGGTGGAGACGCCGACCAACCCGGCCCTCGAGGTCGCCGACCTACCAGCCGTGATCGCAGCCGCGCACGACGCCGGCGCCCACGTGGTGGTCGACAACACGTTCGCGACGCCGATCCTGCAGCGTCCGCTCGAGCTCGGCGCCGACCTGGTGCTGCACTCGGCGACGAAGTTCATCGCCGGCCACTCCGACGTGGTGATGGGCGCGCTGGTGACCCGCGACCTCGAGCTGCACGGCGTGCTGAAGGGGCGGCGCGACCTCGTCGGCGCGATCCCCGGAGCGTTCGAGGCCTGGCTGGCGCTGCGCGGCCTGCGCACCCTGCCGCTGCGGGTCGAGCGCGCGCAGGCCAACGCGGTCGAACTGGTCGACCGGCTGCGTGAGCGCCCGGAGATCTCGGCGGTGCGCTACCCCGGGTTGGGGGGGATCGTCGCGATCGAGCTCGCCGGTGGCGCGATGGCCGCAGACGTGCTCACGCACGCCACCACGTTGTGGGTGCACGCGACCAGCCTCGGCGGCGTCGAGTCCACGTTCGAGCGGCGTCGTCGCTGGAAGACCGAGGCGTCGACCATCGACGAGTCGCTGGTGCGGATGTCGGTCGGCATCGAGCACGTCGACGACCTGTGGGCGGACCTGGTGCAGGCGCTGGAGCAGCTGCCGGGGTAGCGGCCGCGCGATTTACCACGTTCACGTGGTAGTTGGCTGCTCGGCCAGCCAGATCTCGGTGGCGGAGCGGCGGAACAACTGGTGAACGTGGTATTTCTCCACCCCACCCACAGTCGCTCCCTCAGTCCTTCTCCGACTTCGTCGCGCGGTTGATGAACGCGTCGACCATGTCGGCGGCACCGATGTCGCCGTTGATCACCTCGGTGACATGCTCGGCGATCGGTGCGTCGATGCCGGTACGACGGGCGAGGTCGCGGATCGACGTGCACGACTTCGCACCCTCGGCCACCTGGCGCGTGGAGTCGATGATCTCCTGCGTGGTCATCCCCTGGCCGAGCTTCTCGCCGAAGGTCCTGTTGCGAGAGAGCGGCGACGAGCAGGTGGCCACCAGGTCACCGAGGCCGGCCAGTCCCATCAGGGTCAGCGGGTCGGCGCCGAGCGCCATCGCCAGCCGGGCCGTCTCGGCGAGCCCGCGGGTGATCAGGGACGCGGTCGTGTTGTCGCCGAAGCCGAGTCCCGCTGCCATCCCGACGCACAGGCCGACCACGTTCTTGTAGGCGCCGCCGATCTCGCAGCCGAGAATGTCGGAGGTCGAGTAGGGCCGGAACGCCCGCGTGTGCACGCACTCCTGCAGCCGCTTGGCGACGTCCTCGTCGGCACACGCGATCACCGACGCCGCCGGCTCGCGCTGGGCGATCTCCTTGGCCAGGTTGGGCCCGCTCACCACCGCGATCCGCTCCGGGCCGGCACCGGTGACCTCGGCGATGACCTCGCTCATCCGCTTGAGGGTGCCGAGCTCGACGCCCTTCATCAGCGAGACCAGCACCGTCTCCCGGGGGATCACGTCGGCCCAGGAGACGAGGTTCTCGCGCAGCGTCTGGGACGGCACGGCGAGCACCGTGAACTCCGCACCCGACGCCGCCTGCTCCGGGTCGTGCGTCGCGGAGATCGTCGGCGGCAGCTCGATGCCCGGCAGGTAGTCGGTGTTCTCGTGCTTGTCGTTGATCGTCGCGCAGACGTCCTCGCGCCGGCCCCAGATCGTGACGTCGTTGCCGGCGTCGGCCAGGATCATCGAGAACGCGGTGCCCCACGAGCCCGCGCCGAACACCGCCACCTTGCTCATCGCTCGCCCCGCTTCCGCTTCGCGTCGCCGTGCGGGTTGCCCTGCGGGTTGCCGGTCTGGCGCACCCCTGCCTTGCGTGGGTCGAACCGTTCGGTCGGTGCCTTCTCGCCCCGCAGGTCCTCGACCAGCCTGGTGATCGCTGCCATGATCCGGTCGGTCGCCTGTCGCAGCACCTCGTTGGTCAGGGGCAGGCCGTGCAGGTCGGCCAGGTCGACGGGGTCACCGGCCTTCACCTTGATCGTCTTGCGCGGGAAGAGGTGCGGCTTGCCGTACGGCGGCAGGAGCTCCTGCACGCCCCACTGCCCGATCGGGATCACCGGGCAGCCGGTCTCCAGAGCCACCCGGGCAGCGCCGGTCTTGCCGCGCATCGGCCACAGGTCGGGATCGCGGGTGATCGTGCCCTCCGGGTAGAACGCGACCAACTGTCCCTCGCGCACGGCGTCGACGGCGGCGTCGAACGACTTCGACGCGTCGCTGCTCAGCCGCGCGACCGGGATCTGCCCGGCGTTGACCGCGATCGTCTTCACGAAGAACATCTCGAAGACTTCCTGCTTCGCGAGGTAGCGCACGATCCGGCCGTGGTCGTAGATGAAGTGGGCGTAGGTCAGCGGGTCGACGTGCGAGAGATGGTTCATCGCGACCACGCAGCCACCCTTGGCCGGGATCTTCAGACCGTCGTGCCACTCGCGCCTGGTCAGGACGAGCAGGGTCGGCTTGACGATGGACACAGCAGTGGTGAAAGCCCACCCACGCTTCTGGTCCAGCTCGCGCTGTCGTGCCAACTCGACTTCCCTCCTGTCCCGGACTGCGTGAAGCGTAGCGCCGGTGACAGGATCGTCCGCGATGAGCACCTTGCCGCGATTCGCCCTCGTCGTACCGGTGAAGACGCTGACCCTGGCGAAGTCCCGGCTCACCGGATTCACCGACGACGTACGCCGCGACCTGGCGTCCGCGTTCGCCCTCGACGCGCTGGCCGCCGCGCTGGCCTGCCCGGCGGTCGTCTCGGTCGCGGTCGTGACCGACGAGCCCGACCTTGCCCGCCTGGTGGGTGAACTCGGCTGCACGGTGCTGCCCGACGAAGGGGCCGGCGACCTCAACCGCGCGTTGAGTGCCGCCGTCCGTACTCAGCCCAGCGGCCCGGTCGCGGCGATGCTCGGCGACCTCCCGTGCCTGGTGCCCGCCGATCTCGAGCAGGCGCTGGCATCGGTACAGGACAACGGCTTCGTGGCCGACAGCGACGGCACCGGCACCACGCTGGTCGCGGTGCGCGACGCCTCGTGGTTCGCGTCGCACTTCGGGATCGGCTCGCGAGCAGCCCACCTCGCGGCCGGCCTGGCCGAGGTGACGCTGCCGGTGCCGACACTGCGCCGCGACGTCGACACGGCCGAGGATCTCGCGGCCGCCGGACGGCTCGGCCTCGGTCCGCGTACGACGCGCGTGCTCGCCGGTCGGGCATGACGAAGGCGGCGGTCCCGGTCACCCGGAACCGCCGCCCTCGGTGGTGTCAGGACTTCTTCGCGGCCTTCTTCGCCGTCGCCTTCTTGGCGGGTGCCTTCTTGGCAGCCGTCTTCTTGGCGGGTGCCTTCTTGGCAGCGGCCTTCTTCGCCGGCGCCTTCTTGGCGGGTGCCTTCTTGGCGGCCGTCTTGGTGGCGGTCTTCTTGGCGGGTGCCTTCTTGGCCACGGTCTTCTTGGTCGCGGTCTTCTTCGCCGGCGCCTTCTTGGCAGCCGTCTTGGTGGCGGTCGCCTTCTTCGCCGGCGCCTTCTTGGCGGCCGTCTTGGTGGCGGTCGCCTTCTTGGCCGTGGACTTCGTGGCCGTCTTCTTCGCGGGCGCCGCGCTCTTGGCCACGGCCAGGGTCAGCTTCGGGAGCTTCTTGGCGCCGGACACGACTGCCTTGAGGTCCGCACCCGCGTTGAACTTGGGGATGGCGGTCTTCTTGGCCTTGATCCGTTCGCCGGTGCGCGGGTTGCGCACCCAGCGTGCGTCGCGCACGCGCTTCTCGAAGGATCCGAAGCCGGTGATCGCGACCTTCTCCCCGCGAGCGACCTCGCGGGTGATCGTGTCGAGCACAGACTCCAGTGCATGTGCGGCTGCCTTGCGGTTGCCCTCATAACGAGCGGCAAGCGCATCAACCAACTGCGACTTGTTCACGAGTTTCCCTTCCGGTGAACCCGGCTGGGCAACCTGCCCGCCGTACACATCGCACGCTAGGCACAGAAAGGCAGGCCCCACAACGCCGCCACGCACCTTTCTTGCAGTGAATCAACGCGAATCTCGACGGTTAACGGACGCTAACCGACCGATTTCGGTGCCGAACCCTCAGAGTGTGGCGGGTTTGAAGGTCGGACGACGCGCTTCGAAGGCGTCGATGTCGTCGGCGTGCGAGAGCGTGATCCCGATGTCGTCGAGGCCCTCCAGCAGGCGCCAGCGCGTGTAGTCGTCGATGTCGAAGCTGTCCTCGATCGCGTCGGGCCCCTCGCCGGCACGCACGGTGCGGCTGCCGAGGTCGACGCTCACGGTGGCACCCGGATGGTCGTCGAGGTGGTCCCAGATCCGCTGCACGACCTTCTCGTCGACCTGGGCCGCGAGCAGGCCGGCCTTGCCGGCGTTGCCTCGGAAGATGTCGGCGAAGCGCGAGGAGATGACGACCCGGAAACCGTAGTTCTGCAAGGCCCACACGGCGTGCTCGCGCGACGAGCCGGTGCCGAAGTCGGGACCGGCGACCAGCACCGACGCCTCGGCGTACTCCGGGCGGTTGAGCACGAACGACGGGTCGTTGCGCCAGGCCGCGAACAGTCCGTCCTCGAAGCCGGTGCGCGTGACCCGCTTGAGGTAGACAGCCGGGATGATCTGATCGGTGTCGACGTTGCTGCGCCGCAGCGGCATCGCAACGCCCGTGTGGGTGCTGAACTTGTCCATCTCAGGCCTCCAGCGTCTCGACAGGCTCGACCACCGGGGAAAGGTCGGCCGGGGAGGAGAGCGTGCCGCGCACCGCGGTCGCGGCCGCGACCAGCGGCGAGACCAGGTGCGTGCGACCGCCCTTGCCCTGCCTGCCCTCGAAGTTGCGGTTGGACGTCGACGCGCTGCGCTCACCCGGCTCGAGCTGGTCGGGGTTCATGCCCAGGCACATCGAGCAGCCGGCGCCGCGCCACTCGCCGCCCGCCTCCTTGAACACGACGTCGAGCCCCTCGTCCTCGGCCTGGAGCCGCACGCGTACCGATCCCGGTACGACGAGCAGCCGGGTGCCGTCCGCGACGTGCCGGCCGTTGACCACCTCGGCCGCGGCCCGCAGGTCCTCGATCCGCCCGTTGGTGCACGAGCCCACGAACACCGTGTCCACGTGGATCTCGCGCATCGGGGTGCCGGCGACCAGGCCCATGTACTCGAGCGCCTTCTCGGCTGCGACAACGTCGCCGGCGTCCTCGAGGTCAGCAGGGTCGGGCACCGAGGCTCCGAGCGGCACGCCCTGTCCGGGGTTGGTGCCCCAGGTGACGAACGGCGTCATCGTCGAGGCGTCGAGCACGATCTCCTTGTCGTACTGGGCGTCCTCGTCGGTGACAAGGGTGCGCCAGTGCGCGACTGCGGCGTCCCAGTCGGCACCCGTCGGCGCCTCGGGCCGGCCCTCGACGTAGTCGAAGGTGACCTGGTCGGGCGCAATGAGCCCGGCCTTCGCGCCCCACTCGATGCTCATGTTGCAGATCGTCATCCGTGCCTCCATCGAGAGTGCCTCGATGGCCTCGCCGCGGTACTCCACGATGTAGCCCTGCCCGCCGCCGGTGCCGGTGTGCGCGATCAGCGCGAGCACCAGGTCCTTCGCGGTGACGCCGTCGGGCAGCACGCCGTTGACGGTGACCGCCATCGTCTTCGGCTTGGCCTGCATCAGGGTCTGCGTGGCGAGCACGTGCTCCACCTCGGAGGTGCCGATGCCGAAGGCGATCGAGCCGAACGCGCCGTGGGTGGAGGTGTGGGAGTCGCCGCAGACGATGGTCATGCCCGGCTGGGTCAGCCCGAGCTGGGGACCGATGATGTGGACGATGCCCTGCTCGACGTCGCCGAGCGAGTGCAGCCGGACGCCGAACTCCTTGGCGTTGGCGCGCAGCGTGTCGACCTGGGTGCGCGACACCGGGTCGGCGATCGGCTTGTCCCAGTCGATCGTCGGGACGTTGTGGTCCTCGGTGGCCAGGGTGAGGTCGGGGCGGCGTACGGGTCGACCGGCGAGCCGCAGCCCGTCGAAGGCCTGCGGCGACGTCACCTCGTGGATCAGGTGGAGATCGATGAACAGGAGGTCGGGCTCCCCCGAGGCGCTGCGGACCACGTGCTCGTCCCAGATCTTCTCGGCCAGGGTCTTACCCATGTCGGTGCACTCCCTCGTGCGTCTCGTGTGTCTGACTTTGCCGATCGTCACCTTACGCTTGCATCCCATGATCTGAGACGGCAGTATTGGTATATGGACAACTCGAGCGGCGTCGGCGTACTCGACAAGGCGGCCCTCGTGCTGGCCGCCCTGGAGGCGGGACCGGCCACGCTGGCGGGCCTGGTGGCCGGCACCGGGCTGGCCCGGCCGACCGCCCACCGGCTCGCGGTGGCCCTCGAGCACCACCGACTGGTGGCCCGCGACATGCAGGGCCGGTTCGTGCTCGGCCCGCGCCTCTCCGAGCTCTCCGCGGCTGCCGGCGAGGACCGGCTGCTGGCCGCGGCAGGGCCGGTGCTGGCCCGGCTGCGCGACATCACCGGCGAGTCCGCCCAGCTCTGGCGCCGGCAGGGCGAGCACCGGGTCTGCGTGGCCGCGGCCGAGCGGCCCACCGGCCTGCGCGACACGATCCCGGTCGGCTCCCAGCTGACCATGCGAGCAGGCTCCGCTGCCCAGATCCTGCTGGCCTGGGAGGACCCCGAGCGGATGCACCGCGGACTGCAGAACGCCGCCTTCTCCGCGACCGCCCTCGCCGGGATCCGGCGTCGCGGCTGGTCCCAGTCGGTCGGCGAGCGGGAACAGGGCGTGGCCTCGGTCTCGGCCCCGGTCCGCTCCCCCTCGGGCAAGGTGATCGCGGCAGTGTCGGTCTCGGGTCCGCTCGAACGGCTCTCCCGTCAGCCGGGCCGGATGCACGCTCCGGCCGTGCTGGCGGCGGCCGACCGGCTCTCCGAGTCGCTGCGGAGGGCAGCGGGCGAATAGGTTCAAGCCGACATGTGGATCTCCGAGCTCAGTGAACGAACTCAGGTGCCGATCGACACGATCAAGCACTACCTGAGGATCGGAGTCCTCCACCGTGGCACTCCCATCGCCGACCGGCGCTCGGAGTACGACGAGACGCACGTCGAGCGGCTCCGGCTGATCCGCGCGATGATCGAGATCGGGGGCATGCGCCTGGACTCGGTGCGCCGGGTCTTCGACTCCGTCGACGAGTCGCAGACCAGCCTGCGCCAGGCGCTCGGACAGGCGCACTACGAGCTGTCGCGACGGTTCCTGGAGGACCACGAGCCCAGTGCCCAGTCCTTGGCCACGGTCGACGGCGTGATCGCCCGCCAGGGCTGGGACATCTGGGACCAGAGCGTCCACCGGGTCGCGCTCGCGGCCAGCCTGGACACCCTGAGCCAGGTCGACAGCTCGATCAACGACGTGCTCCTGGACTTCTACGCGCAGGTGGTCGACCAGATCGCGGCGTTCGAGATCTCCCACGTCGACGCCAGCAGCAGCCACGACGCTGCGATCCGCAGCGTGGTGATCGGCACGGCGCTCTACGAGCCGCTGATCCTGCTGCTGCGCCGGCTGGCGCAGGAGCACGCCTCGCGCGACTGGATCGCCGAGAAGAGCTGGGAGCCGTCGGAGGAGCCGGACGAACCGGTCTCCTAGAAGAGCGCGTCCTGCTCGAGCGCGAGCAGCAGCGACTTGCGCTCCACCCCGCCGCCGTAGCCGGTGAGCGACCCGTCGGCGCCGATCACCCGGTGGCACGGGATCACGATCGGGATCGGGTTGCGGCCGTTGGCCAGGCCGACCGCGCGGGACGCCGCGTTGGTCATGCCGATCCGCCGTGCCACCTCGCCGTAGGAGGCCGTCTGGCCCCACGGGATCTGCTCCAGCTGGCGCCACACCAGCCGCTGGAAGTCGCTGCCGGTCGGGTCGAGTGGCAGCTCGAAGCTGCGTCGGTCGCGGGCGAAGTACTCCCCGAGCTGGTCGCGCACCGCCACCAGCACCGGGTGGTCGTCGGCACGGTCGCCGAGCGGTCGGCCCTCGGCACGCCACGGCGCGAACTCGATCGCGGTCACCACGGCGCCGCCCGGAGTCTCCCGGGCCACCACACGCAGGTCGCCGACCGGCGACGGCACCACGGTCCACATGAGCGTGACTCTAGGCGGGAGGGCCGACAGTCGTGGCCACCTGCCACAGGTGGGTGAGCGCGTAGGACCGCCACGGCCGCCAGCCCTCGCTGGCGGCCACGACGGCGGGCAGGTCGCTGCCCAGCCGCTCGGCCGCTCGCCGCACCCCGATGTCGGTCGGCAGGAACACGTCGGGGTCACCCCTTGACCGCATCGCGACGTGGTCGACGGACCACGGGCCGATCCCCGGCAGTGCGAGCAGCTCCTCCGGGGAAGCGAGGTCGACCTCTCCCCCGGCCACGGCGGTCGCCAGGCCGATCAGGGCACGACCGCGGGCGCGTGGCATCGCGAAGTCCTCCGGCGTCAACCGCGCCACCTGCTCCGGCGTCGGGAACAGGTGCGTCAGCCCCTCGCCGAGGTCGACCGGCGTGCCGACCGCGCTCACCATCCGACTGGTGAGGGTGCGAGCACCGGCCACGCTGACCTGCTGGCCGATCACGGTGCGCACCGCCACCTCGAACACGTCGGCGTCCCGGTGCACCCGCAGCCCCGGGGTGGCCCGGACCAGCGGCGCCAGCATCGGGTGCGCGGCGAGCACGCGGTCGGCCCGCTCGGGATCGTGTCCGGCGTCGACCAGGGTGCCCAGCCAGGCCGTGGCGGCAACGAGGTCGGCGGCGTCGCCGTCGTAGCCGCAGCGCACCGTGCCGGGCTCGGAGGCGAGCGGCCGCACCTCCACGCGGGCCGGTCCGTGCGCAAGGCGCAGGGTCCGCGCGTAGACCCCGTCGAGGAGCGTCTCCACCCCCGGCACGCAGCCCAGGGAGAGGAAGTGCACGAGCGCCGCCCGCGCGTAGGGCTCGCGGACCGGGATCACGACGTCGGGCACACCAGAGATCCAACCAGCGGGAACCGACGTGAGCGGCGGGATGATGCTGGTGCAAGTAGTTGCATCATGCAATGATTGCACCGTGAAATCACCCAGGGGTCGCAGGTCGGAACAAGACCGAGAGCCTCGGGTCGACGACCGGGGGACGGACTCCGCGCACGACTTGGTGCCGGCGCTCCTGACCGCGTCCCGCGCCCTGGTCGGCATCTCGGCGAGATCCATCGCGGAGGTCGAGGAGACGGTCACGATCACCCAGTTCCGGACACTGGTGGTGCTCGAGTCACACGGTCCCAGCCGGCTGAACCGCCTTGCCGATCGCCTCGGCGTGAACTCCTCGACGGCCTTGCGCACGATCGACCGGATGGTCGCGGCCGGCCTGGTGGTCCGACGGGCCAACGAGAACGATCGCCGCGAGGTGGTCATCGAGCTCTCCGAGCGTGGTCGACGCCTGGTCGACGACGTGACGACCCGCCGACGTGAGGCGATCGAGCTGATCGTCAGAGCCATGCCCGAGTCCCGGCGCGCGGAGCTGGTGGAAGCGCTGTTGGCCTTCGCAGCGGCCGCCGACGAGCCGCTGGCTCTTGACGACGCAACCGCCATTGCGTGGTGACCGGTGCGATGAGCTCACAGACCGCCACCGTCAGCCTGGTCGGCCTGACCAAGCACTTCGGCGAGCTTGTCGCCGTCTCCGATCTGGACCTGGAGGTCGGCTCCGGACAGGTCTTCGGCTTCCTCGGCCCGAACGGCGCCGGCAAGAGCACGACGATCCGGATGATCATGGGACTGTCCGCGCCCACCAGCGGACAGGCGACTGTCCTCGGCACGGACGCGTGGCGCGACGGACCGGCGATCCGGGCACGGATCGGCTACCTGGCCGGAGAGCTCGCACTGCCGTCGCGTCTGACCGGTGAGGAGATCCTCAGCTGGAACGCGCGCGCCCGAGGAGGCGCCCGACCAGCCACCCGGCGACGACTCGCCGAACGGTTCGATGCGCAGCTCGGACGCCCGGTCCGCACCTTGTCCAAGGGGAACCGTCAGAAGATCGGCATCATCCGCGCGTTCGAGCACGACCCGGAGCTCCTCGTCCTCGACGAACCCACCTCGGGCCTCGACCCTCTGCTGCAGAAGGAGTTCGCCGACCTGCTCGAGGAGTGCGTCGGGCGGGGCAGCACCGTCCTCCTGTCCTCCCACGATCTCGACGAGGTTCAGCGGCTCGCCCACCACATCGCGATCATCCGCAGCGGTCGGCTCGTGCTGCAGGACACCGTCGAGGGACTACGCGCACGCGCTCCGAGCCTCATCGAGCTGACCTTCCGTCAGCCGGTCGACCCCGCCGGCTTCGACCTCCTCCTCGGTGTCCAGGTCGTCGACGCGACCGGTGATCGTCTGGTGCTCTCGGTCGACGGCGACGTCGCCCCCCTCCTTGCGAACGCCGCGACCCACCATGCCGTCGGCATCGTGGCCCGGCCGTCCGACCTCGACGAGCTGTTCCGCAGCTTCTACCGATCTCCGGAGACCCCTCATGCCCGGTGACGTCTGCCGCCTCGACCTGCGTCTCCGGGCACGCAGCGCGGTCGCCTGCACGGTGGGGGTGACCGCGTACGCCGTCCTCATCGTCGTGCTCTACCCGACCTTCAGGACCGATGCGTCCCTGGACAAGCTCACCGCGGGTGACAACACCCTCAGCGCCCTGTTCGGCGCCACCGGATCGCTCACCTCACCGGACGGGTGGATGAACGCGAACCTCTATGCCAACTTCCTACCGCTGTTCGTGCTCCTGATGACCGTCGGCTACGGGGCCGGGGCCATCGCCGGGCAGAACGAGGACGGAACGCTCGGCGATGTCGCCGTGCTCCCGCGGAGCCGGTCAGAGATCCTGCTGGAGAAGATCGTGACGCTGGTCCTGCTGTCGCTGCCGGTGCCGGTGCTCTGTCTGTTCGTGGCCATCGCCGGGCGTCACTGGGAGGTCACGCTCGGCACCGGTCCGCTCATCGGCACGACGGTGGGCGCAGCTCTGCTCGGACTCGACTTCGGACTGGTGGCGCTGGCCTGGGGTGCGTGGACAGGCAGTCGCGCCGGTGCCGTCGGAGTGGCGGCGGGCCTGGCCGCAGCGTCCTACGTGGTGAGCTCGCTCGCACCCGTGGTCCACGGGATCCACCCGCTCAGGTACGGCTCGCTGTTCTACTGGTCGGTCGGTGACGACCAGCTCGTGCACGGGCTCTCCGTTCGGGCGCTGGTCGTCCTGCTGCTGACCGGCGGCGTGCTGTGCGCGGTCGCCCGGCGCGGGTTCCGACGGCTGGACATCCGGTGAGCCGACAACGTCAGAAGGGGTCCTGACCCGCGCACTCGCGAGTCAGGACCCCTTCTCATCTGTACCCCCGACGGGATTCGAACCCGCGCTACCGCCTTGAGAGGGCGGCGTGCTAGGCCACTACACAACGGGGGCCTTGCCCACGAACGTGGGCGCCTGCGGAACTTTATCGTCCGGCTGACGAGAGAGTCCAATCAGTACGTCGCTGGGGTACTAGGACTCGAACCTAGACTAACTGGACCAGAACCAGTCGGGCTGCCAATTACCCCATACCCCATGGGATCGGCCCGCACCCGGGGGTGGGACCGAGGAGAGACGATACACGTCAGGTCGGGCCGTCACCAATCGGGATCGGGGCTCCCGTGAGGGGGGTGGCGGAGGTCTCCGGAGCGGGCGGATCGGTCCTGTCGCGCAGTCGCATCCGGCGGGCCACGAACAGCACCAGGCCGAGGAAGACCAGGCTCTGGGTGATGGTCAGCGGCAGGTTCCACCAGGAGACCTCCTGCACGTTGAGGGTGCCGGAGATGTCGCCGAAGAGCAGCGCGAAGCCGAACGCGACGTAGTTGTTCAGGATGTGCAGCGCGATGCCGGCCTCGAGGCCGCCGCTGCGGAACACCAGGTAGCCCGCGAGCAGCCCGAAGGCGAACCGGTCGAAGAACAGCGGGAAGTTCTGGATGCCGTGCGCGACGGCGAACATCAGGGCCGTCGTGATCACCGCCACCCAGGTGCCGAACAACGACCCGAGCGCCTGCATCAGGTAGCCGCGGAACGCGTACTCCTCACCGATCGCCTGCAAGGGCGTGGTGAACAGGATCACCACAGCGATCGCGACGTCCTGGCCGCTGAGGTGGTTCACCGCGTTGGTCACCTGCCCGGCGGTCTCCTGGTCGGGCAGGAACACCGAGAGCACCACCTGCGCTGCCACGGCGACCACGGCGAGGCCGAGGCAGGCGTAGAAGAACCGCCACCGCATGCCCGGCTTCACCGAGGTCAGCCAGCGCGGCGAGAGCCGGTGCAGCCACCGGACCAGCGCCCAGGCGATCAGGGTGGCCGAGGCGAGGGTGAGGTTCAGCCACAGCATCGAGGCCGGCGTCACCTTGTCCAGAGACAGCGAGTCGGTGAAGACGGTCCCGAAGTCGGTGCCGTCGATCACGGTCTGCACTCCGACCGCGAGCGCCAGGATCGGCAGCGTGGCGAAGCCGGCGACCACGAAGGTGCCGATCAGCAGCACCGGGATGCCGATGATCGCCTTCCACCAGTCCTGCTGCCACGACCAGGTGCGCAGCATCTGCGGGTAGGCCGTCGGCTCCGGGTGCGGGTGCTGGAAGCGCGGCGACCCGGGAGGAGGTACGACGCGCTGCCCCCCGAGCGGCCACCCCATGATCAGGCCTCGACCGGCGCCGGGAGCGAACCCAGCCGGGCCAGGGTCACCTCGCGGCCGAGCAGCTCCAGCGACTCGAACAGCGGCGGCGACACCCGGCGACCCGTGACGGCGACGCGCACCGGGCCGAACGCCATGCGGGGCTTGAGTCCGAGCTCGTCGACCAGCTTCGCGCGGAGCGCCTCGTCGATCGTCTCGGTGGTCCACTGGTCGAGCCCGGACAGCGCGTCGTGGGCGGCGGCCACGACCGAGCGCCCGTCGTCGTCGAGCAGCTTCGCGACGTCGGCGTCGTCGTACGCCAGCGTGTCGGTGAACAGGAAGCCGAGCATCGCCGGCGCCTCGGTCAGCTTGTTCATCCGCTCGTGCACGAGCGGCATCGCCCTGGCCAGCAGCTCGCGCTGGTAGTCGGTCGGCGGGTCGGAGAGCACGTCGGCGCCGACCAGGTAGGGCGTCACCCGGTCACTCATCTCCGAGATCGACAGCATCCGCATGTGGGAGGCGTTGATCGCCTCGGCCTTCTTCAGGTCGAAGCGCGCCGGGTTGGGGTTCACCCGGGCGATGTCGAAGGCCTCGACCATCTCCTCGAGCGTGAACACGTCACGGTCCTCGGCGATCGCCCAGCCGAGCAGCGCGAGGTAGTTGAGCAAGCCCTCCGGCAGGAAGCCGGCCTCGCGGTACATGACCAGGCTGGCCTGGGGGTCGCGCTTGGAGAGCTTCTTGTTGCCCTCCCCCATCACGTAGGGAAGGTGGCCGAACCGCGGCGCCTCCTGCGCGATGCCGAGCTCGATCAGCGCGTCGTACAGGGCGAGCTGGCGTGGCGTGCTCGAGAGCAGGTCCTCGCCGCGGAGCACGTGGGTGATCCCCATCATCGCGTCGTCGAGCGGGTTGACCAGGGTGTAGAGCGGCTGGCCGTTGGCCCGCGCGAGGGCGTAGTCGGGCACGTGCTCGCTCTGGAACGTCACCTCGCCGCGCACCAGGTCGTCGAAGGTGATCGGGCGGTCAGGCATCCGGAAACGTACGACGGGCAACCGGTCCTCGGCGCGGAACGCAGCCACCTGGTCGTCCGTGAGCTCGCGGCAGAACCCGTCGTACCCCATGATCTTCGAGCCGCTCGCCTTGCGCCGCGCCTCGACCTCGTCGGTCGTGCAGTAGCAGTCGTAGGTGTGCCCGCCCTCGCGCAGCCGGGCGAGCGCGTCGGTGTAGATCTCCGAGCGCTCGGACTGGAGGTAGGGGCCGACCGGACCGCCGACCTCGGGTCCCTCGTCCCAGGTCAGGCCGAGCCAGTGCAGCACGTCGATCAGTGCTTCGTGCGACTCCTGGGTGTTGCGGGCGGCGTCGGTGTCCTCCATCCGGAAGACGACGGTGCCGCCGGCGTGCCGCGCGAACGCCCAGTTGAACAGGAACGTGCGCGCCAGTCCGACGTGGGGCGAGCCGGTCGGCGAGGGAGCCATGCGCACGCGCACGGGGGTGGGGTCAGTCACGGGTAGTCACCTTGTTGGTCAGGTTGCCGATGCCGGCGACGGAGACCTCGACCTCGTCGCCGACCTCCATCGCCCCGACACCCTCGGGGGTGCCGGTCAGGATCACGTCACCGGGGAGCAGGGTCATCACGCTGGACACGTGGGCGACCAGGGCGGGCACGTCGAACACCATGTCCTTGGTGCTGCCGTCCTGCACCAGGTCTCCGTTGAGCCACGTGCGGACCGCGCGGCCCTCCGTGAAGTCGTGCGGGTCGAGGTCGGTCTCGATCCACGGGCCGAGCGGGCAGAAGGAGTCGAAGCCCTTGGCGCGCGTGAACTGGACGTCGCCGCGCTGCAGGTCGCGGGCGGTCACGTCGTTGGCGACGGTGTAGCCGAGGATCACGTCGGTGGCCTTCTCGGCCGGCACGTCACGGCAGATCCGGCCGATCACGACTGCCAGCTCGCCCTCGTAGTGCACCTCGCGGCTCTGCCGGGGGTAGAACACCGGGTCGCCGGGTCCGACCACGCTGGTGTTCGGCTTGAGGAACATCATCGGCTCGTCCGGCACGTCGCCGCCCATCTCCTGGGCGTGCGCGGCGTAGTTCTTGCCGATCCCGATCACCTTGCTGCGCGGGATCACCGGCGCCAGCAGCCGCACGTCGGCCAGCCGGTGCTCGACGGTGGTCAGGTTGATCCCGACGTACAAGGGGTCGCCGGTGAGCGCCACCACGACGCAGTCGTCGTCGGGCACGCCGTTGTCGTCGACCTCGCCGGTCACGACACCGAACTGGGGGTCGTCTCCCGCTGTGAACCTCGCAATACGCACGCCGGAAGCCTAGTCGTCGGTCAGACGGGTTCCAGCGGCCGGTGCGGCTGCTCCGGGAGCACCACGACGATCGGGTCGCCGGGCCGGACGACACCGCCCGCGGCCACTGGTGGCAGAACCGGCATGCGGGGAACGTACCCTCGGACCTCGTGGAGCTCCTCGACCGCCCGACGTGGCGGGCCCGCGCCGACGCGCACGCCGCCCGGGTAGACGTCTGGGTCCAGCCCCACCTCGCGCGGCGTCGTACGGGCCAGAAACACCCGGTCCACGACTTCCTCTTCGACTACTACTCGCAGCGGCCCGCTGCCCTGCGCCGCTGGCACCCGGGATTCGGGGTGGTGCTGGAGGATGCGGCGGAGTACGCCGAGGTGAAGGGCTACGGCGGGGTAGTCCCGGCCAAAAGGCATGCCCAGGGGCCCCCGGAAGGTGCCGAATGGTCGGGACTATCCGTCTCCCGCAACCACCTCCACTCCCAGCTCCTCCTGATCGAGTCGATCCGGGGACTCCTGGCGGCGACGGCAGGGCGCGCCCCGACGCTCGGGTGCTTCGGGCTGCACGAGTGGGCGATGGTGCACGGCACGGACGCGACGCGGCACGACTGGCCGCTGCGGCTGGGTACGACGGGCACCGACACGGTCGTGGAGACGCACCGGATCAGCTGCTCACACTTCGACGCGTTCCGGTTCTTCACCGACTCGGCACGCCCGCTGAACACCTTGCGTCCCGGTCGCGACGACCGGCCGGCGTTCGAGCAGCCGGGCTGCCTGCACGCCGGCATGGACCTCTACAAGCACGCGTTCCGGCTGACGCCGCTGATCCCGTCCGAGCTGGTCGCCGACTGCTTCGCGCTCGCCTGGGACATCCGCGAGCTCGACATGCGCGCCTCGCCGTACGACTTCGCCGACCTCGGCTTCGACCCGGTGCGGATCGAGACGCCCGAGGGCAAGCAGGAGTACGTCGCCGCCCAGCGCGCGTTCGCCGAGCGCGGTGCGCCCCTGCGGCAGCGGCTGGTCGACGAGTGCGACCGGCTGCTGGCGGCTACGCGCTGACCAGTGCGTCGGCGTCCTCGGTCACCAGGCTCATGTTGATCTGCGCGGCCGCCTTCACCCCGTCACAGGCTGCCATGATCACCTGCGCCTAGCATCCGCGAGGCCTGCGCGAATGACAAGTACAGTTGCCACTATGGCAAACAATCCCCTCGCTGGGCTCGGCCCCCGGCTCCGCGCCTTCCGCACCGAACGCAACCTGACCCTGGCCGAGGTGTCCGGGCAGACCGACATCTCTCTGAGCACGCTGTCCCGGCTGGAGTCGGGCGGCCGGAAGGCGAGCCTGGAGCTGTTGCTCCCCCTCGCCCGGGCGTACGGCGTGACCCTGGACGAGCTCGTGGACGCACCCGCCACCGGCGACCCGCGCGTGCACGCCAAGCCGTTCGAGATGGACGGCACCACGGTGATCCCGCTGACCAACCGGCCCGGCGGCCTGCGCGCCTACAAGCACGTCCTGCGCCCGGCGTCCCGTCGTACCCCCGACCCACGCTCGCACGAGGGCTACGAGTGGCTCTACGTGCTCGACGGCAGGCTGCGGCTGGTCCTCGGCGACCAGGACCTGGTGCTCGGCCCGGGCGAGGTCGCGGAGTTCGACACCCGCGTGCCGCACTGGTTCGGCTGCGCGGAGCGCCGCGTGGCCGAGGTGCTCAGCGTCTTCGGCCCGCAGGGCGAGCGGATGCACGTCCGGAGCAAGCGGGCCGCCACCGCTGGGTGAGAACCAGCGAGCGTCATACGATCTGCTCGCGACGGGCAACACGACGACGGACTCGGGGGCGGCATGGCGACGGAGATGCAGACCAGCGTGCGCGACATCCCGCACGTCCTGGTGACGGCTGGCCGCCTGGTCGTCAAGCACTGGCCGGCGTTGCTGGCCCTGGCCTTCCTCGGTGTCGCGCTGCGTGCGGCGTCGCTGTGGGCGGCGGTCAAGGTCAGCGACCACTCTGCGTTCCTGGGCCAGCTCATCCTGGTGCTGACGCCGCTCGGCTACCTGCTGCCGATCATCGCGATGCTCTACCTGTGCCGTGACTCGCTGGAGCACGTCGGCGCACTCGCCCGGGCGGACGGCCCGACAGCGTCCACCGAGCGCCGCGAGCGCCGGCTCGTCGACGTCGCGGTCAGCATGCTGGTGCCGTTCCTCGCGGTCTACGTCTCCTACGGTCTGGTGAAGGCCGACCGCGACCGGTTCCTCAACGAGGCCACGTTCGCGGAGTTCAACCGGTTGAGCCTGAGCAAGACCGTCGACTACGACTTCGCCGGCCGGGTCGGGCTCTACCCGCTGCAGGTCGTCGCGATCATCGTCGCCGTCGCCTGGGTGCTGCGCTGGACCCTGGGCCGGATCGAGAACCGCACCCGGTTCCTGGCGCTCGCCTTCGTCGGCGCGCTGATGGAGGTCTACTACACCGGTCAGGTCGCCCAGCAGTCGCTCGGGCTCAAGGCCTACGGCAGCTCGTGGGTCGAGACCAGGCGGGCCACGACCGGCATCCTCGGCGTGTACGACGGCGTCGTGGACAAGCTCGGCTGGCTCGGCCACCCGATCGACACGGTGACCACGTGGCTGTTCGCCGTGATCGGCTCCTTCGACGCGGTGATCGTGGTCCCGGTCGCCTGGCTGACCGTCGGCGCGGTGGTCCTCGGCCACAAGCTGTCGCCGCCCCGGCCGCACGAGCGCCCTGACCGCTTCGCCCGGGTGCCGCTGCGCGTTCGCAAGGTGACGGCGTCGCTCCTCGGCGACATCCGTGAGCGTTGGTCGGCGTTCTGGGGCGGCCTCCGGCTCCTGGCAGCGGCCGGGCTGATGCCGATGCTGGCGTTCGGGCTGGTGTTCCTGCTCGCGATCCGGCTGCCGGTGATCGTCTCCCAGCTGGTGCGGCTCGTCGTCGGGCCCACCGACACGAACACGTGGCTCGCGTTCTCCCCGATGGAGAGCGGCCTCGGGCTGGCCCTGTCGATGGCGATCACCGCCCCGCTGCTCGCGGCTGCGGTCGACTGGCTGGTCGCCGCCCGGGTCACCTCCCCGCACGTCGACGAGCCCGAGCTCACCGAGGCAGCGGAAGGTCCACGTAGTCCGGCGGAGTGAACGAGATCTGCACCGAGCGGATGACGGCCCCCTTCGGCACCAGCACCACGGGCCCGATCGACCACGACTCCGGCCGTGGGTCCTGACCCTCCTCGAGCAGGCCACGCTGGTCCTTCGCGAACAGGGGGGTGCGCGGCCCGGGCGTCTCGTCCGGCACGCACAGGTTCACCTGACCGAGCAGGTCGGTGTCGGAGCCGCCGAACTTCCGCCCGTCCTCGTCGACGAGCACCACGCGGCAGGCGTTCAGGTCCTGCCCCGGATCGGCGGTGAACTCCAGGTCGACGCCGTAGGCCGTCGCGCCCCGAGGCGTCGGCCTGCCCGCCTCCTCGAGGTCGTCGGGCACGGTGTTGAGCTCGGTGAGGCCGTTCGCACGCACCCGGAAGGTGCGCGTGGTCCTGCCGATCGCGTCCTCGAAGTGGTTGACCACACGCACGTACTGGCCGGCATCAGACGTCGCTGCCCGGTGGTGGAAGCCGTCGTCGTACCAGAACGTCCGCACCCGGTACGACGACGCCGCCACCGCGAGCACCAGCGCGACCGGGAGCACGACCAGCCACCACCGGTTCGCGCGCAGCCACGACCTCGACCGGCTCATTTCGGCGCCGCCTTGCGACTCGTGTCGAGCGGCGCCAGCCCCGGGAAGTCCGGCTCGAACGCCCCGCCCGCGGCCCACAGCCGGTCGGCCCGTCCCTCGTCGATGTCGAGTGAGATCCGGGCCTGGTCGTCGCGACGCTGGCCCGACCCGTTGACGCCGTAGTCGCCGCGCGCCACCACGATGGTCGACCCCTCGAGTGCACGCCTGGGCACGTCGAAGCAGACCATCAGGTACCAGGACAGCCCCGTCGGCGCCTGGGTGCCCTTCGCGCAGCCGGTGCCCCGGTCGGTCGGTGCGTAGCGGTGGCCGTCGCCGTCGAGCAGGTACAGGCCCTGCAGCCTGGTCGGCTCGCTGCGCGCCACCACCGTGAGGTCCACCACCAGGAACCGGCCACCGGCGGCCACCGGCGAGGTGCCCGTGAATGCCGGGGCCGCACGCACCCCGGTCGCGGTCACGTCGGCGTACTCCAGGTGCACGGGCGACCCGATCGAGCCGCTGCGCACGAACGGCCGGTTGGCGGAGCCCTCGACCGTCGCGTGGTCGGTGATCACCCGGCCGAGCGCCATCGACGCGATCACGACCACGGCCAGCCCCGCCCAGCGCCTCACTTCTTCACCTCGACCGGGAGCGTCATCGTCGCGACGGTCTTGTCGGTGGGCAGCCAGAAGTCACCGTCCAGCGTGAGCGGGTCCTCGTGCACGAAGTTCGTGCCCCCGATCTCCAGGGTGATGTCCTGCCTCGTCCAGCCGGCCCGCTGCGGGAACACCAGCGCCAGCTCGTAGGTGAGGCCAGGGTTCATCTCGCCGATCGAGCTGGCGTCCTTGACGAACAGCGCCTGGGCCCGTCTCGACCCCTCCTCGAACACCACGCCGCCGTGCTTCACCGCGAGCACCTCGGTCAGGTAGGACAGGTACTCGGGACGGGTGCCCGGGTTGCTCACGACCGCCCTGACCACGAGGAAGCGCTTCCCGTCTGGCTCGGGCTCGTCCCCGGTGAGGCTGCCGAGGGTGAACGCCTTCTCGACGGTCACGTCGAACGGGCCGATCTGGAACGCCTTGCCCACCGGGGCGGCGTCGGGCTCGGGCGTCTTCGCCTGCTCCAGGCCACCGAAGGGGGCGGTCAGGAGCAGCGCGACGGCCACGACGGCGGCCAGCCGCTGCGACCGGGGCCGCGCCTGCACGAACGAGCGCACGCGGGCGCGACGACCCGTCTCCGCAGCCGCGCCGGCAGCGCTCGCGGCACCCGACTCCTCCGCGGAGTCATCCGAGACCTTGTCCCCCACGAGGCAGAAGACTAGTGCGCGGTGCTCCCGGCCGGTGCACGCTTGTCGGAGCCCTCCCTCTCGACCCGGAAGACCGGTGTGCCGCCGGAGCAGTGGGACTGCACCTGCACCTGCGCATCGTCCTTCTCGAACGTCACCTCGACCTCGGTCGGTCCGGCCGCTCCCCGCTCGACGCGCCACCCGTCGTCGGGCGTCGCACCCTTGAGCCGGATCGTGCGGCCTCGGCAGGAGACGGTGAGGGATCCCCCGGTGCCCGACCAGGTGCGCACCACGCTCCGTCGCTTCGGCGGCGTTGACTTCGTGGCCGGATGCCGGGGTCGGGGTTGCCGGGACGACGGCCGGGGCGTCGGGTCGACGGGCGCAGGGGCGGTGGTCGCCGGCGCCGTGGAGCGCTGGGTGGGCGTCGCCTTCGGCCGGTGCTTGGCCGGCGTGGGGGACCCCTTCGTCGGCGAGGCGATGCCGGTGCCCTTGGGCACCGGGTCGGCGGGAGCGGGACCGGCCAGGGGCGCTCCGGCGAAGGACACCACCCGGCCCGCGTCGCCGATGACGAACCAGACCAGCCCGGCGCCGAGACCCACGACAGCGAGCCAGGCGCACAGCACCATCGCGGTCTCTCGACGCCTCATGACGACCACCATTCCAGATCACTCCGCCGGGTCTCTCGAACCACTACCGTCGGCTCATGGCGAAGGTGTTGCTGGTCGAGGACGAGGCCGAGATCCGCGACGCCGTACGCCGCGGGTTGGCCGACCAGGGACACGCCGTGTCTGCCACCGCCTCCGGTCTGGAGGCCTTGCAGATGCTGCTCGAGGAGGAGCCCGACGTGGTCCTGCTCGACCTCGGCCTTCCCGACGTCGAAGGACTCGAGGTGCTGCGGATGATGCGCGGGGTGCGCCAGGTGCCGGTGATCGTGATCACCGCCCGTGACGACGACGCCACCATCGTCCAGGCCCTCGACAGCGGTGCCGACGACTACGTGGTCAAGCCGTTCGGCCTCGACCATGTCGCCGCCCGCATCCGGGCCGTCCTGCGCCGGGGTGGCCCCGGCCAGGAGTCGCCGACCATCCGGGTCGGCGAGCTGGTCGTCGACGTGGGGCCGCGTCGGGTCACCCTGGCCGGCTCCGCGGTCGAGCTCACCCGCAAGGAGTTCGACCTGGTGCTCGCACTGGCCATGCGGCCGGGCGAGGTCGTCACCAAGCGCACCCTCCTGGCCGAGGTGTGGCAGCAGCCGTACGGGGGCGGTGACAGGACGGTTGACGTGCACCTCTCGTGGCTGCGACGCAAACTGGGAGAGAGCGCGGCCGCTCCCCGCTACCTGCACACCGTGCGTGGCGTGGGCATCAGGCTGTCCGCACCCGACGACGACGCCTTCGGCGACGTCTCCGAGCCGACCTGATGCGGCGCCGGATCGCCTGGCTGGTGGCGGCCACGACATCAGCGATCATCCTCGCCTTCGTGATCCCGCTGTGCCTCCTGGTCAGGAACATGGCGCAGGACCGGGCCCTCGCCGGCGCCGACCAGGAGGCGCGCAACGTGGCCCTGATCGTGTCCAGCCTGGGCGAGAGCGACCGGCTGCCGGGGCTGATCGACGCGGTCGACCAGAGGTTCCCGTCGCACACCACGGTGCTGTTCGCCGACGGCCGCGTGCTCGGCGAGCCCGATGACCAGATCGCCTCCGACCCGATGGTGGTCCGCGCACGGGCGGGGGCCGCTTTCACGACGGTCGACCACGACGGCGGTCACGTCCTGGTGCCGGTGATCGCCGAGGACGGCACCGACGTCGTCCGCACCACGGTGACGCCGGCGGTGCTGCACGAGGGTGTTGCCCGGGCATGGCTCACGACGGGAACACTCGGCGTGCTGCTGCTGCTCGTCGCCGTGCTCACGGCCGGTCGGCTGGGGCGGCGGATCAGCACACCGGTGACCCGGGTGGCCGCTGTCGCCGACCGGATCCGGGACGGCGACCTGGCGGCGCGGGCCGAGCTGGTGGGACCCGCCGAGACGGTTGCGCTGGCCGAGGCGCTGAACCGGCTCACCGAGCGGATCGTCGAGCTGCTGGCCGCGGAGCGGGCAGCCGTGGGTGACCTGTCCCACCGGTTGCGGACCCCGGTGACGGCTCTGCGGCTCGAGGTCGAGCGGGTGGCCGAGCCCGACGTCTCCGAGCGGCTCCAGCTCCACGTCGGCAGGCTGCAGCGCACGATCGACTCGATCGTGAAGGACGCCCGCCGCCCGGTCCGCACCGACACCAGCGCGAGCAGCGACATCGTGGCGACTGTCCGAGACCGGGTCAACTTCTGGCTGATCCTCGCCGAGGAGCAGGGCCGCACGCTCACCACGTCGCTTCCGTCCGGCCCCGTGCGGGTGCGCGCGCACGAGTCCGACGTGAGCGACCTGTTCGACGTGCTCGTCGACAACGTGTTCGCACACACGGCAGACGGGGTGCCCTTCTCGGTCCTGCTCGAGGTCCACGACGACCGGGTCGACCTGCGGGTCAGCGACGAGGGCGCGGGCTTCGACCCGCGCCAGGAGCACGTTCCGCGGGAGGGCTCGACCGGTCTCGGGCTCGAGATGGCCCGTCGTACCGCCAGGGGGTTTGGGGGGGACCTCTCCGTGCTGTCCGGGTCGGGGGGAACCCAGATCACGGTGGCGGTACGACGGGAGCCCTGACCCGAGACAGGTCATCCACATCGGACGTCAGTCGTCTGGCTCGTCGTGGTCGTCCTCGGGGTCGCTCTCGTGGTCGGCCGGCTCTGCGGCGTGCTCCGACTTGGTCTTGTGGTGCTGGGCGGCCGGCGGGACCGGAGCCACCGGAGCGGCCCGCCGCGCGGAGACGGGCGCCGCGGGTGCAGCCGGGGCGGCCACGGTCACCACCCGGTGCTCCACGTGGACGCACGCGTGGCCGCGCAGGTGTGAACCGGCCGCGCACGGCATCCAGAGCACCACGTCGCGGGGCGGGTACGTCGTCGCCGACGTGCCCACCGGGCGGGGTGCGGCACTGACTCGCGGCTGCTCCACCGGCACCTGGGACTGGTAGGTCGTCACAGCGACGGCCAGACCTGCCACGCTCCCGAAGATGGCCGTGACGGTGGTCCTCAGGCGCATGCTTGCTCCTCACGTGCGGATCCGGTCGGTCCGGGGCCACGAGGACCGATGATCGTCGGCCGCGCGTTGACTGCGCCTCGTCGGAACGTCAAGTCCGTGCAAAGTCCGTCCGAAAGCGCGCAAATCCTCACGTCGGCTTAACACGGCGCTGAGGATCGCTTGTCCTGGTTTCGGTGACAGTAGGCGTCCGGGCCCGGCACTGGGCTCTCCCCTACCCCGGAGGACGCATGACCAGCACCCGGAGGTACACGCCTCGAGGACGTGACCTGTTCCGGAGCCTGACCGCGGTGGTGACCGGACTCGCAGCGTTCGGGACCGTCGCCGGCACGGGCGTGGCCACGGTCGCGTCGGCTCAGCAGACCCATCTTCGCGACGTCGCGAAGGCACGGGCGTCCGCGCTGGACGCCCAGCGGCGTGCTCAGCCCGATCCGATGCTGCGCGTGCCGCGGCCGCGGCTGGTGATCCGGGCTCGCACCCAGCGGGTGGTCGTGCGCACGCGCGTCGTGCAACAGGTGGCGCAGCGCTCCTTCGCTCCCGCACCGGCGGTCTCGGCCTGGCAGGCGCCGGCCGCGGTACCGCGGTCCCCCGCAGCTCCGGCGCCGGCGCCCGCCCCGGCGCCGGCGCCGGCCCCGTCGAGCGGGTCCTGACGCGTGCCAGGTCACCGGTCCTGGTCGGCCCTCGGCACCTACGTGCACCTGGCCGTCGTCGAGGAGTCGCACCTCGACGCCTCCGAGGTGGTGGCGCGCCGGGTGCTCGACGAGGTCGACCGCACCTGCAGCCGGTTCCGCCCGGACAGTGACCTGACCCGCCTCAACCGGTCGACGGGGCGCTGGGTCGCCGTGCACCCGTTGCTGGTGGCGGCGCTGCACGTGGCGGTCCGGGTGGCGCAGGAGACCGGCGGCATGGTCGACCCGTGCCTCGGCAGGGCCCTGGTCTCCCTCGGGTACGACGCCGATCTCGCGCGGGTGCAGGCCGAGGGGCGGGCCGTCGGGTCGGTGACCGTCCCCCGCTTCGGCGCCTGGCAGGAGATCCGGTTCGACGGCGACCTGGTCGCGGTGCCGAGCGACGTGAGCATCGACCTCGGCTCGACCGGCAAGGCGTGGGCGAGCGACCTGATCGCCCAGAGCGTCGCCGAGGAGGTCGGTGACGGGGTGCTGGTGAGCCTGGGAGGCGACGTCTCCACCGTGCCCCTCCGCGGCGGCGACTGGCCCGTCGCGATCAGCGAGCGACCCGGTGCCGAGCCCGAGCAGGTGATCGGACTGAGCGGTGGCGGCCTGGCCACCTCGAGCACGCTGGTCCGGCGCTGGTCGAGCAACGGCGTGGAGCGCCACCACCTGCTGGACCCCCGCACCGGAGCACCCGTCCTTGGTCCGTGGCGGACCGTGACCGCCACCGGGTCCAGCTGCGTGAGCGCCAACGCCGCGAGCACCGCCGCGCTGGTTCTCGGCGAGGCAGCCGTCGCGTGGCTCGAGGACCGCCGCATCCCGGCCCGGCTCGTCGACACCGACGGGCACGTGACACCGCTCAACGGCTGGCCCGCCGACACGCTGGCGGGGGTCGGCGCATGAGCGCGGAGCTCCTGCTTGCCGCTGCGGCAAGCACCGACCAGCCCGGCCCGCTGCTCTGGTACCTCAACCGGGGCACGGGCGTCGTCCTGCTGGTGCTGCTCACGGTCTCGACCTGCCTGGGCCTGTTCGCCTCGCGCGCCGACACGGGCGGCCGGGTGCCCGCCTTCGTGCGCCAGGTGCTCCACCGCGACCTCAGCCTGCTCGCGGTCGCGCTGCTGACCGCGCACGTGATCACGGCCGTGGTCGACTCCTACGTCGACATCCGCTGGTGGCAGGCGTTCTCGCCCGTCGGAGCCAGCTACGAGCCCCTGTGGCTCGGACTCGGAGCCGTCGCGCTCGACCTGATCGCCGTCGTGGTGGTCTCGAGCCTGCTCCGGTCCCGGCTCAGCTGGCGCAGCTGGCGTGCGCTGCACTGGCTGGCCTACCTTGCCTGGCCGATCTCCCTCGCCCACGGCGTGGGGATCGGCACGGACGCGACCGTTGCCTGGGCCCGTTGGCTCGGCTACGCCTGCCTCGCCGCGGTCGCGGTCTCGGTGCTGCTGCGATGGTCCTCGCGGGCGCGAACAACCCCCGAACGCGTCCCTGAGGAGGTCCGATGAGCACGATGCCCATCTCCCGGGTGCTCGACGGGCCACTCATCCTGCAGCAGACAGGCACCGACCTGGCCACGCACCGGGCGACGTACGGCGGGCTTCCGAGCCTCTCCGCGCGTGGCCTCGGCGAGCTCCTCGAGCAAGCCGACGTGCGTGGCCGGGGCGGTGCCGGATTCCCCCTGGCACAGAAGCTGCGGGCCGTCCTCGACCACGGGCGCCGGGCGCCCGTCGTGGTCAACCTGGCCGAAGGCGAGCCCGAGAGCCGCAAGGACGTCGTCCTGGGTGTGCAGCGGCCCCACCTGGTGCTGGACGGCGCGGAGATCGTGGCCCGCACCCTGCGCAGCCGGACCATCCACCTCGTCGTCCCCGGTGACGAGCCCGAGGTGGAGGAGGCCCTCCGCCGAGCGCTGGCGGAGCGCGAGCTGGCCCCGGAGATCCGGTTCCACCGCGCGGAGCACGGTTTCGTGTCCGGCGAGGGCAGCGCCGTCGTCGAGCTGATCGCGGGGCGCACCAACCTCCCCGTCACCTCCTGGCAGCCCACGGCCCTGGCCGGCGTCGGCGGGCGGCCGACCCTGCTCTCGAACGCCGAGAGCTTCGCGCAGATGGCGGTCCTGGCGTCCGACCCCGACCGGTACTTCGCACTCGGGTCACCCGACGAGCCCGGCACCCGGCTGCTGACCCTCGTGGTGCCGGGCACCGGTCACCTCGTCGCCGAGGTGGAGCACGGCACACCGTGGTCCGACGTCCTCCCGGCCGAGCTGCTCGCACGACCGGTCCTGCTCGGCGGCTACCACGGGACCTGGGCACCCGCGGGGGCTCTCGCGCAGCGCCGGGTGTCGACCTCGGAGATGCGCGCCGCCGGGCTCACGCTCGGAGCGGGCCTGGTGATCTCCCTGGCCGAGGGTGAGTGCCCGCTGGAGCGCACGGTGGCCGTCGTCGACTACCTGGCACGGCAGTCAGCGGGTCGGTGCGGACCGTGCCTCAACGGACTCCCGGCGCTGGCCCGGGCGCTGAAGGCCCTGGTCGCCGGGGAGCCGGTGCTGGACCGGGTCCGCGAGCTCTGCGGCCTGGTCGAGGGCCGCGGAGCGTGCGCCCACCCGGACGGCGTCACGCGCCTGGTGCGCTCGGCCGTGGCCGCGTTCCCCGAGGAGTTCGCGAGCCACGTCGGCGGCGCCTGCGCGACGGCGCGGGTGACCGCATGACCAGCCACCGGCTGCAGGTCGACTGGCCCAGCTGCGAAGCCCGCGGGCTGTGCGCCGAGCTCCTCCCCGAGGTGGTCTCGCTCGACGAGTGGGGCTACCCGGTCGTCACCGGTGACGTGACGCGACGTGCCCTGGCGGATGCCCGGGAAGCCGTGCGGGCCTGCCCGCGGCTGGCTCTGCGGCTGGTGCCGGTCGCCCGCACCCGCTGACGTCTCACCAGCACGGTGGGTGACGCTCGTGCCAGGGCACTGCCGACTCCACCTGCGCGGCCAGCGCGAACAACCCGGCGTCCTCGCCCGGGCGCCCGGCCAGCATCACGCCGACCGGCAGCCCGCCCGGGGTCACGTGCAGCGGCAGCGACACGGCCGGCATCCCGGTGATGTTCCAGGTCGAGGTGTACGGCGTGAACCGCTTCTGGTTCTCGAAGTCGCGAGCCGGGTCGGCGTCGTCGCGGATCGCGCCCACCGGCAGCGGCGGCACGGCCAGGGTCGGCGTCAGCACGGCGTCGTACGGCGCCAGCGCGGTGAGCGCGCGAGCGGCGATCCGGCGGAGCTCGCCGATCGCGCGCCCGAACTCGGGCGCACTCACCGCCTCGCCGCGCTCCATCAGCCACCGCGTCAGCGGGCGCAGCCGGCCGCGCGCGTCCCGGGGCACCGGGGTCAGCGCGGTCAGCACCGCCCAGCAGGTCTCGAACACCGGCACCGCCTCGAGCGGCACCGGCACCTCGACGTCGACCACCTCGTGGCCGAGATCCTCGAGCAGCCGGGAGGCGTTCTCCCAGGCGGTGCGGCACTCGTCGTCGATCGCGGCCTCGGCGATCACCGGCTCCACGAACCTGGCCACCCGCAGCCGGCCGGGCTCACGCTCGCACGCGGCCAGGTAGGGCTCGACCGGAGTCCAGGTCGGGTCGCCGACGGCGCGCCCGGCCATCACGTCGAGCAGCGCGGCGGCGTCGCGCACCGTGCGGGCGAGGGGCCCGTTGGTGGCCAGGCCGACGGGGTCGCCGTACATCGGGCCACCGGAGATCACTCCCCGGGTCGGCTTGAAGCCCACCAGCCCGCAGCAGCTGGCCGGGATCCGGATCGAGCCGCCGCCGTCGGACCCCTGCGCCACCGGCACCAGGCCGCCCGCCACCGCAGCCGCCGAGCCGCCGCTGGACCCGCCGGCCATCCGGCCCGTGTCGTACGGCGTGACAGCGGGCGAGGAGATGACGGCCGGGTCGGGCTCGGTGTAGCAGGGCGAGCCGAGCTCCGGGGTGCTCGTCTTGCCCAGGCTGACCAGCCCCGCCCGCTCGACCCGGAGCACCACCTCGTCGGAGACATCGGGCACGAAGTCGGCGAACAGCGCGGCACCGAACGTCGTCGGCACGCCGGCGGTCAGGTTCAGGTCCTTGATCGCCGTCGGCACCCCGGCCAGCGGGCCGTCACCGGCGACAGTCGCCGCGGCAGACCGGGCGGCTTCGTCGGTGACCGTCACGAACGCCCCGAGCTCCACGGAGAGCCGGTCGATGCGTGCCAGGTAGTGCTCGACCAGCTCGAGCGACGACGTCTCACCCGCTCGGACGGCGGCACCCTGCTCGAGGGCGGTCAGGTCGTGAAGCTCGGCCACGGCACGAACCTAGCGCTGGGCGGCCCAGATGGCCCGTACGACCGGTCTGCGGCGCCTCGGCATGACCCCTTCGGGCCATGCCGGGTAGACCGTCACGCCAGAACTTGACAAATCGCCGGACGACGTCCGCGGCGAGGGCGTTCTCTGGTTGAAGAATCACCAGAGACCTTGGGGGGATCTGATGGCAACCGCCGTTATGCAGAAGAACACCGGCCTGAACCTGGGCCCGACGCTCGCGCACGAGCTGCTCACGTGCGCCTGCGGTCAGGCCCTCGACTGCTGCCACACGGGCCACTGCCCGCGTTGTGGAGTAACCCTGCACTCGCACCACTGACAGGGCCGGCGCCGTCAGGCGTCGTCAGCGTGAGCGAGTGCAGGGTTTCCACCACCCAGCGTGTTGGGGACACGCAGGGTCGGGGCTGGACGTGGCTAGGCGCCCTGGCGCCGCAGCCCGAACGTCAGGCCGTCGACCAGTGCTCCCCAGGACGCCTCGATCACGTTGTGACCGACGCCCACGGTGACCCACGACGACACACCGTCCGTGGTCTCGATCAGCACCCGCGTGACGGCGTCGGTGCCGTGACCCTGGTCCGAGATCCGCACCTTGTAGTCGATCAGCTCGAACTTCGTCACCTCCGGGAAGGCCTGTCCGATCGCCTCCCGCAGCGCCTGGTCCAGGGCGTTGACGGGACCGTTCCCCTCACCGGTCTGCACGATCCGCGCTCCCCCGGCCCGCAGCTTCACCGTCGCCTCCGAGACCGCCTCCTGGCCGGGGCGGGTCTCGGTGATCACGCGCCAGGACTCGACGTCGAAGTACGACGGGCGGGCGCCCTCGCTCTCCTCCAGGAGCAGCAGCTCGAACGACGCGTCGGCGGCCTCGAACGTGTAGCCGCGGGCCTCGAGCTCCTTGACCCGCGCCGTCACCCGGTCGACGAGGTCGCGGTCGCCACTGAGGTCGAACCCGAGCTCGCGACCCTTGAGCTCGATCGAGGCCCGGCCGGCCATGTCGCTGACCAGCAGCCGCATGTCGTTGCCGACACCCTCCGGTTTCATGTGCTGGTAGAGGTCGGGGTCGACCTTGATCGCGCTGGCGTGCAGGCCGGCCTTGTGCGCGAAGGCGCTCACGCCCACGTAGGGCTGCCGTGACGCGGGCGGCACGTTGGTCACGTCGGCCACGGCGTGCGCGATCCGGGTGGCCTCGCGCAGCAGCCCGTCGGGGAGCACCTGCCGCCCCAGCTTGAGCTCGAGGTTCGCGACCACGCTCACCAGGTCGGCGTTGCCGGTGCGCTCGCCGTACCCGTTGAGGGTGCCCTGCACGTGCATGGCGCCGGCGTCGACCGCCGACAGCGTGTTCGCCACCGCGCAGCCGGTGTCGTTGTGGCAGTGGATGCCGACCCGTCCGCCGGACTGCGCCGCCACCCGGGCGACCACGTCGGCGACCACGTCGGAGACCCAGCCCGGCAGCATGCCGCCGTTGGTGTCGCAGAGCGCGGCCACCTCCGCGCCGGCCTCGTACGCGGTGCGCAGCACCTCGAGCGCGTAGTCGCGGTTGGCGCGGTAGCCGTCGAAGAAGTGCTCGGCGTCGAGGAACACCCGCTGACCCTCGGCGGTCAGGTGCGTGATCGTGTCGCGCACCATCGCAAGGTTCTCCTCCAACGTGGTGCGCAGGGCCAGCTCGACGTGCCGGTCGTGCGACTTGGCCACCAGCGTCACGACCGAGGCGCCGCTGTCACGCAACGCCGCGATCTGCGGGTCGTCGGCGGCCGCGAGCCCGGCCCGACGAGTGGCGCCGAACGCGGCCAGGGTCGCGTTCTCGAGGTGGAGCTCCTCCTTCGCGCGCCGGAAGAACTCGGTGTCCTTGGGGTTCGCACCCGGCCAGCCGCCCTCGATGTAGCCCACGCCCAGTCCGTCGATCTGTCGGGCGATCGCCAGCTTGTCCGCGACGGAGAGGTTCAGGCCCTCCTGCTGGGCACCGTCGCGCAAGGTGGTGTCGTAGACGTCGAACGTGCTGGTCATCGCGGACTCTCAGAGGTCTCGGGGGCGTTTTCGGCAACAAAAAAACCTCCCGGTGACGAGAGGTTGGCGCGACGGGGGTCCCGTCGCGCTAGGTGATGATGATGGTGTGGTCGAGCACGGTCGAGTGTGCCACAGCCGTCCATCCCTCGGTACGCCGATTCCGTCATCCGGGCAGCCTCGGCGACCGAGCCTGCTCCCCCGGAGGTCGAGCCTGCTCCCCCGGAGGTCGAGCCTGCTCCCCCGGAGCTCGAGCCTGCTCCCCCGGAGGTCGAGCCTGTCGAGACCATGACAGGCTCGCCCCCATGACTCAACGGACCGGCCTGGTGCTCGGCGGCGGCGGCGTGACCGGCATCGCCTGGGAGCTCGGCATCCTCAAGGGTCTGCGCGACCACGGCGTCGACCTGACCACCGCGGACACCGTGATCGGCACCTCCGCCGGCTCGGTGGTCGGCGCCCAGATCACCAGCGTGGTCGACCTCGAGGACCTCTTCGAGGAGCAGACCCGGCCGGCGCATGCCGAGATCGGGGCCGACTTCGGCGCCGGCACGATGCTCAAGCTGGTCGCGCTGATGATGCTGCCTGCGAGTGGCCGCAGCCGGCGGGCGCGGCTCGGGCGCGCGGCGCGCAGGGCGCACCCGGGTCCGGCGACCGAGCGGCTGCGCGTGATCGGCTCCCGGCTGGTCACCCCCGACGGTGACCCCCTCGCCTGGCCGGCGCGCGATCTCCGGATCACCGCGGTCGACGCCGACAGCGGCTCGTTCCGGGTGTTCGACCGCAGCGGCGACGTCGACCTGCTGCACGCGGTCGCCGCGAGCTGTGCCGTCCCGCTGGTGTGGCCGCCGGTCGAGATCGGCGACCGGCACTTCGTCGACGGCGGCATGCGCTCGGCCGCCAACGCCGACCTCGCCACCGGCTGTGACGTGGTGGTCGCGATCGCGCCGCTTCCCCGGTCGCTGTCCCGCTACCACGCACTCCCGCAGCAGCTGGCGCGCACCGGCGCCCGGCGGACGGCGACGATCACCCCCGACGCGGCGTCACTCGAGGCGATCGGCAAGAACGTGCTCGACCCGTCGAAGCGGGTCGGTGCAGCCCGTGCGGGCGAGGCCCAGGCCGCCACGCTGGCCGCGGAGCTGGGTGAGGGCTGGCCGGGTCGGCTGGCCGGCTGAGTCACTGGCGGCGAAGCGCTCAGCGCACCCGGAGATCACCGCTGGTGAGCCCACCTCCCCCGACGTAGCCGTCGCCGGCACGGATCAGGAACGAGTCCTCGCCCGTTCCGGCGCCGTCGACGATCTGGATCGAGTACGTCGTGCTCTCACCGTTGATCGTGGCCGCACCGGAGAAGCGCACCGTCCGGCCGTGGCGCTCGTAGGAGCCCACGTCGGCACAGACGATGTGGACCGGGGCTACGTCGGTGCCGCCACGGACGTCGCAGCTTCCGGAGGTCTGCCCGTCGCGTGCGACGACGTGGTAGGTGAACGCGATGTCCGCGTCCACCGTCGCGGGACCGGGCGAGTGGGTCGTCGACGGATCGGGTGGCGGCAGACCCGGGGACGGATCCGCGGGCGTGGGATCCGCACTCGGCGTCGGGCTGGCAGCGACCGGTGGCGCGCTGGTGAGCTGCGCGACCAGTGCGGACAGGTCCCCGCTGAGCAGCGTGGTGCCGGAGTCCACCTCCTGACCGGCCAGGTCGGCCGTCCAGTCGAGCACCTGCCCGGCCACCAGCGGTGCGCAGGCTCCGTCAGGACCCGCGTCGGCGGTGCCGGTCTGCGTGAGGTGCAGCTCGCCCTGGGCGGTGCCGATCGTGGCCTCGACCACCACGACCACCGCTGCGCCCTCGACCTGGTGGGTGACCTGGCCGACGTAGTGGCCGCCCCGGGGCCCTGCCGCTTCGCCCTCGACTGGGAACGTGTACGACGAGGCACCGGCCGGGCAGGCGTCGTACTGGCCGGCGATCGGGAGCACCAGGGTCTCACCGTCGAGCCCCCCGGACCCCTCCGCAGCAGCACCGACGGCGACCACGAGCCCTGCCCCGGTGGTCAGCGCAGCGGTGGCGAGACACCCGGACAGGCGCGCCCACGGGCGTCGGCACCCGGTCATGGTCTCCCCGCCAGCACGTGCTGGGGCTCGGGCTCCGGGGGTGCGGGCACCTCGAGGGGCACCGTCGAGGACCGCGCCCGCCCGGACCGGCGGCGGAGCCGGAGCCGGAGACCCGTGGCCAGGGCGATCCCGAGCGCGCTCGCGAGTGCGGCCCACTGCAGCGGCATCCGCAGCGGGGCGCGCGACACGAGACGCGGCTCGGGACGGCCGGCGGTGGCGACGGTCCATGCGTAGTGGGCGGTGACGGTCGGCGCTCCTGCACGGGTCACCCGCACCTCGACCTCCACCGGCCCCTCGCTCAGCGCGGGAAGGCGCGCGGCCCAGGTGCCGTCGTTCACCTGCGTCGCCGGCACCGGGTGGTGGATGCCCATCCGCAGTGATACGGCAGTAACCGGTCCGGGCGACGGGCGCCGGGAGTCGAAGACGGTGACCACCGCGGAGCCGTCCCCGGGCCGGTTCGGTCGGATGTCGAAGGACTCCTGGAGATCCGCGAAGCGACCGGCGAGCGGACCGACCGTCGCTGCCGGGCCGCGGTCGACGAGCTGCGGCTCGGTGGCCGGCTGGCCGCTGACCAGCACCGCTGTGACCAGCACCACCAGGAGGGCGACCAGTCCCTCGACGGCGACCGTGGACGTGGGGACTCCCTCGGAGCGGCTCCGGATCCGCCGGTGGTTGACCAGGGCGACGCACGCGGCGAGGGCCACGAGCACCAGCTTGAGCAGGAACGAGCGACCGTAGGTGGTGCGCAGAGCGGCATCCACGGATCCGATCGTGTCGCTGGCCAGGTAGGTGCCGGTCACCGCAGCGACCGCGAGGCAGGACGCAGCGGGCCTGCCGAAGCGCCGCAGCGCAGCGCGCACGTAGGGGCGTGGCAACGCGCGACGCGCACGCAGGAGCGCGAGGCCGAGGCAGGCGACGGCGCCGGCCCAGGTCAGGGCGGCGACCAGGTGGAGCGCCGTGGCTGCCAGCCGGACCGGCTGGTCCGGAGCCGTCGCCGCGTGCCCGAGTGAGGCCATCCCGGCGGCAGCCAGGCAGCCCCCCACGATCAGCGCCACCCGCGAGCTCCGGCCCGCGTCGCCTCGCCTGCCGGACACGGCGAGCAGCAGGAGCACCAGGCCCGCCTCGCGCACCGCCCATCGCACGTCGTAGGAGCCGGAGGACGTCAGCCTGGCCGGTCCGGACCCGAGCAGGTCTGCGACGACCGGGACGACCGAGCCGACCAGGGCGAGCAGGACGCCGCCCCGCGCGACGCGCTGCAGGAGCAGTCGGAGTGCGGAGCCGGTGGGACCTGGCACGCGGGACAGCGAACGACGCGCGAGGAGTCCCCCGAAGGCGAGCGCCAGCCCGACCAGAAGCATGGCGGTGGCCGCCGACTCACCCGGGAGCGGCGCAGTCTCGTGGAAGGGCGAGGGCTGCACGGAGGTCCGTACGCCGAACACGAACGTGCCCGACGTCTGGTGCAGGTCGTCGCTCGAGAGCGTCTGCCAGGCCACCCGGTAGGTGTCGCGCGGCAGGTCCGGGAGGGCGCCCACGATCGTGGCCGGCTCCTCGGTGTCCCCCGCGTCCTCCGTCGCCAGCCGCAGCCCCGTCACCGGGTGCGCGTGTCCCGCACTGTCGGTCAGGACCACCTTCGTCGCCGACAGGACCACGTGCTCGCTGAACCCGAGGCGCAGGTGCTGCGGACCCTGCGTGAGCGTGGCGCCGTCAGCAGGGTTGCTGGACTGCAGGTAGGCGTGGGCGGAGCCGCTGGCCGGGGTGAGGACCACCAGCAGCAGGGCGACCACGAGGGTCGCGAGGCCGGCAAGCGACCGGCGACTCCCGGCGACGAGGAGGGCGGGCATCACAGCACCGGCATCCCGTGCAGGGCGTGGCCCCCGTAGCTGATGGTCGCGAGCTCTCCTGACCGGATCGCGCCACGGGTGTTCTCGTAGACCAGGTAGTAGGTCTGCCCCGCCCGCATCTGGTGGCCGGCGCGCATGATCGAGGCACGCTGGGTGCCACCGTCGCGGCTGTCACTGGTCAGCCTCGGCGGGTGGTCGCGATCGGACTGGAACTGGGTCGCCAGCTCCGGCTCGGTGACCACGTAGAACAGCGTGACCAGGCCCTTGTCGCCGACGACCGCGAGCCGCGTGAAGCGCACCCCGGTGGCTTTCTCCATGACGGCGCTGTGCGGCACCTTTCCGGGCTTCGGCGCCGCACTCGACCGCTGTCCGGGCAGCACGGCGACGAGCACGACGGCGAGCACGGCGACGACGGCCAGGGTCAGGTTGACCCCGAGCCGGCCGCGCAGGCGCCTCGGTCCGGGTGCGGTGGTGTCGTTCATGGTGTCGATCCCCTCGATCTGGTGGTGTCCCGGTCGGGCCGGGTGGTGGGTCACGCGGCGGGCTGGGCGCCCGCCGCGTGACCCCGTCAGGGCAGCGGTGTCCGCGACGACGCGAAGTTGTCGAAGTACGCCGTGCCGGTGGAGGTGCTGTTCAGCCCCCGGACGAGTCCCAGCCACGCCGCATCGATCAGTCGTGGACCGGTGTCCCCGGTGAGGGTGGTCGCCGACGTCCCGTCGATCGAGAGCACGAGCGACCCGGGGTCGGTCCCCGCTGCCGGACCGGACGTCCAGTCCACACCGAGCGTGTGCGAGCCCGTGGGCAGCGACCGCCAGGTGCTGGTCGCCGCACCGCCCTGCCGATCGAGGACAATACGCACCTGGGTGCCGGTCGAGGCCCGCTTGCGGTACTGCACCGCGAACGCCCGCGCCGTCGACGTCCTGCCATCCATGATCGTCACCGCTGGGGCGGTGCCGCTGGCGAACGTGTTGGCCGAGAAGTCGAACTGCGCGTGGTAGCTGGACTCCGCGACGGGCGTGCTGTCCCGCAGGTAGTGCACGCCGGTGCCGGTTGCTGCGAGACCCAGGTTCGTGCCTCCCAGCGGGAGCCCGGCCGCCGCGGTGACGGCCATCGTTCCCGCACCCGCGTTCGTCTGCCGCGACCATCCGCTCAGGCTTCCGCCGTCGAAGCTGTCGGCGAACAATCTGCCGGCTTCGAGGTGATCTGCACGGGCGTGCTGACCGCGTTGCTCCAGTTGCCGGCCATGTCCCGCACCCGCAGGTTGAAGGTGCGCGTTCCCAGTGGCATCCCGGCCAGCGGCAGGTTCACCACGGCCATGCCGTTGCCGAAGCCGACGGTGGAGCGCGTCGCCTTGCCCGACCCCGGGGTCGGTGTCACCGGTCCACCACTCCGCTGCCTGGAACGACGTGTCGTTCGCCACGGCCGTCGAGAGGGTCAGGAGTGAAGCGCCGGCCGTCGGGTTCGGGCTGGCAATGAGCGTTGCCAGGCCCGGCGCCGTCTTGTCGATGTCCAGCTTCATCCCGAAGAGCTGCCCCCAGTTGCCGGCCGAGTCCTTGGCCCGGACCAGCACGTCGTAGCGGCCGTCGGGCTTGGCCTTCACCTGTGACAGCGGGATCCGTCCGTAGACGTTCTCGCTGGTGCTGTCGTACTTCCCGTCGACGGCGAGCATCCCGAAGCCGCTCCCCGGCGCCGGCGTGGCCGAGGTCGGCGCGAAGAAGCCCTCGGCCGCGACCACGTTGTCCTGCAGGGCGCCTCCGTTGTCCCGGTCGGTCACCAGCGCCGAGACCCGTAGGTAGCCGGTGCTGCCCGGCGCCGAGATCGCGCCGTTGCTGGGGGTCGGCGTGACGTCCGCCCCGTCCACACCCGGTCCGGTCTTGTCGACGGTGAGCGGGATGTCCAGCACCGGACCCCACAGGCCCAGGGAGTCCTTGCTCCGCACGAACACGTGGTGCGGACCCTCGGTGAGGCACTTCGCGGCCACCGTCGGGTCGGCGCAGCTGGGCGCGTTGAGGGGCAGCATCGCGGTCTCGCTGACCACGGCGGCGACCCGGTTGAGCGTCATCGCCCGGCCTGCACCGGGAGTGCCGACGGTGTCAACGAAGTACTCGGCCTGGGTGATCGTGCCGTCCGCCGAGGTGTCGTCACCGGTCGCCGAGATCGCGATCGCCTTGGCTCCGTTGGCGGGCGCCGGGTTGGTGGCACCACTCGTCGTGGCCGGACCGGCCTTGGCGAGGTTGAGCACCACGGAGCTGATCACGCCCCAGTTGCCGACGGAGTCCTGTCCGCGCACGTAGACCACGTGCTTGCCGGCGTCGAGGCACTCGAGGGCCACCGGCTCCGGCCCGCTGATCGGCGTGCATCCGCCGGCCCCCGGCGAGACCGGGATGCTGCCCGTGACGTGGGCGGTGGGATTCCCCCACGTGCCGGTCATCGGGATGCCGTATCCGGCGGCCGTGGACGAGTCGTCGACGAGGAGCTCGGCGGCGGAGATGTCCGCCCCACCGGACTTCACGTCGCTGAGGTCTGCCTCGATCTGCACCGGCGAGAGCCCGTCGGAGATCGCGGGTGTCGAGCTGGCATGCGTCGCGGCCGGCCCCACCAGGTCGTCGACGGGTGCCGGCGCGTTCGTGTCGAGGAAGGTCATCATGCCGCCGGTGGCGATCTTCGACGGGTCGGCCTCGGTCTGGCCGGCGTTGTCGAGGTGGGCTCCCTCCTCGAAGAGGGTCACCCGGGTGTCCGGACCGGTCGGCATCGTGACCAGCGTGTCGTGGGTGGAGCCGGGCTCCACCTCGGCGACCACCTCTCGTTGCGGGTGCGCGAGCGGGTGCGCGTCGCGCGCCAGCTCGAGCTGGTCCGCCCCGAGCAGCGACATCGGGTGGGTGTTCGCGCCCACGTTGACGTAGCGGAGCAGCACCGTGCGGCCCTGGTCGGTGCCGATCGGCGCGGTCTCCGGGAAGGCCTTGCCGTTGATCAGCCGCCACCGGGGCTCGAAGCTGCGCATGTCGAAGGTCGACGGGTGCGCGTTGAGTGCCGGATCGATCTCGCTGAGCACGACGACCGCGTCGTCGTCGTACGCCTGTCCGTGCGCGGTGCCGTCGGCGGGCAGCACGATCAGCGCCCCCGCGAGGCCCATCGCGACCTGCCGTGCCCCGCCGGGGGTGTGGCCCGCCTCGTAGAGGTAGGTGCCGGGGCGGGTCGCGTGGAAGGTGTAGGAACGGGTGCCGCCCGGTGCTGCGCCCTCGGTCTGGTCGGCGACCGACAGGCCGTCGGTGAACTCCGAGGCAGGCTGGCCGGGCAGGCTCAGGGACACGTTCTCGTCGAGGCCGTTGTGCACTGTCAGCGTGACGGTGTCGCCCTCCTGCACCGCGAGGACCGGGCCGGGGGCGCTGGCGCTCCCGGCGTCGCCGGTGCTGGAGAACCCCCAGATCGGGATCTCGGTGCCGAGCAGCTGGGTGGTGCCGGTCATCGCGTAGATGTCGCACTGGGCATCCCCGCCGCTGGTGGTGCACCCGCTCGGCGACAGCGCGCCGATCGGAGGCGCCGCGACCGCACGCACCGCGGGGGATCGGTGTGCTGCGGCGGCCGCGGCGGGCTGCTGGGTGGTCGCGACCGCAGGCACCTGGCTGAGCGCCAGGGCCGTGGCCGTGACGAGCGCGGCGGCGACGCCGCGGGTCACCCGGGACCGGGAGGACAGGACGTGGAAGGTGGACATCGCTTCGACCTCAGTTCGCCGGGCAACCGGCGGGCGGGTCGATGCGGAAGACCGTCATCATCCCCCCGAAGGTCGCGCCGTAGTTGGTGGCTTGCTCCAGCGCGTGGCTGTGGGCCACGTGGTAGTACTCGCCGCACTGGTTGTTGACGGTGATGTTCGGCGGCAGTCCGCCCTTCGTGCCCAGGTAGGGGCTCTCGCTGAACCAGGTGTCGGTGCCGACCAGCATCTGGTCCTGGATGGCGGGGAGAGCCGTCGGGATCGGGTTGGTGACCGGGTCCCACTTCTCCACGTCGCGCCAGTCCATCAACGCGTCGACCGACTGCCCGGGCATCACGTCGATGTCGTACTTGAGGTAGGACAGGTCGTTCCCGCCGTCGTCCAGCGCGCGACCGTCCACGTTGACGACGCGCTCGTCGCTGCCGTGCGGGTGGAACGGGTAGTTCACGGTGCCCGCGTTGAGGTAGCGGATCACCGAGGGACGAGGGTTGCTGGTCGCGTCGTACGGCGCGATGTGCACGAGGGCGCCGTACGGCTGGTTCGGCAGCCACGAGGCGTGGTTCGGCGCCAGGGTGTCCGGCATGCTCCGGCCGTTGATCATGTAGTAGCGCGCGCGGTAGTCGCTCCAGCTCACCGGCTCACCGTTCTCGACGGCGAGGTGCAGGTCGGGGTCCACCTCCGAGAGGAGGAACACGTACTCCTTCTCGGTGTTGAACCGGGAGTCGCCGCGCGCGTTGACCTGGTCAGGGTGACCGTCGGGTCGCACCACGAGTGCGCCGTACAGACCCATCTGCCGCTGCTTGTTCAGGTCCGTGCCGGAGCCGTAGAGGTAGGTGCCGGGAGGTCCGGCGGTGAAGGTGTAGGTGACGGACCCGTCGTTCGCGTCGGCCGGCTGCACCATCGAGCTCATCGACCCGGTGTCGGTGAGCTGAGGCTGGGCGGGCTTGCCGTCGGCCTTCACGGCCTTCTGACCGGTGAACATGATCGAGGTGTCCTCGGGCAGCGCGTTGTGCAGCACGACGGTGACGAGCTGTCCGGACGTGACGCACAGCGTCGGCCCGGGCAGCTGGAACTTGCCCGACGACATCCCGTAGCTCCACATGTAGATCGAGTTGCCGTCCGGGGTGGAGACGTACCCGTCGTGCGCGGTGAGCGAGAAGGTCTGGTGGGCGTCGGTCGCACAGTCGAGGCCCTCCGACGTGGCGGCCTGGGCACCTCCCCCGGCGGCGAGAGCCGTGACGACGAGCGTCAGGGCCACGAGGACCACGGAGGTTCCGCGGTGTGCCAGCAGTGACAGCAGCTTCATGATGTCTCCCCCGCCTTCAGGCGTTCGCCGTGGTCTGGGCCGGGAGGCTGCCGTCGGAGACGACGATCTTCGTCATCATCCCGCCGTAGCCGGTGCCTCCACCGTTGGCCTGGTACGAGTAGTTGCGGTCGTAGAGCAGGTACTCGCCGGGCCCGGGCGCCTCGAAGATCACGTCCCGGCTCTCGCCGGGTCCGACGTCGACCGTGTTGGTGTGGATGTAGTTGTTGGTGCCGTCCCGGCCCTTGAGCAGGCTGGCGTCCTTGGCGACGACCGAGAGGTCGATGTTGTCGACCGTCATCGCGTGGTTGCGGTAGCCGAGGTTCGACAGCCTCAGCAGCACCCGCTCCCCCGCGTTGCAGGTGATCCTGGAGCTGATCGGCTGGAACTGCAGCCGGCCGGCCGTGGAGACCAGCGGGTTTCCGTTGGGCTCGAGGGTGTCGGGGAACCCCCGACCGTTGAGGAGGAAGAAGCTGGGGTCGTAGTCGGTCCAGTCACTCACCTGGATGTGGGCGTCGCGGTAGTGGGCGGCCGACCAGAGCTCGGTGACCATGAAGGCGAACTCGCGGTCGTAACGGGTGGATCCGTCCCCGTCGTTGTAGGCGTACTTCGTGCCCACGGGGTCGTTGCCGACCGGTGCGTTGTTCTGCTTCGGGCGGATGAACACCATGCCGGTCATGCCCATCTGGACGTGCTCGACGTCCTCGAAGTGGCAGTGGTACATGTACGTGCCCGCGTCGTGGGGGCGGAAGAAGTAGGAGAAGTCACGTCCGACCGGCACCGACAAGGAGAGCTCGGGGACGCCGTCGAACAGCGGGATCGCGTTCACGAAGCCGTGCCAGTGCAGGGTGTGGCCGTCGAAGAGGTCGGGCCGCTGGAGAAGGCCCAGGTTCGACAGGGTGATCGTGATGTCGTCCTCCTCGTCGAAGGCCAGCATCGGGGCGCTGATCTGGGCCTTGCCGCGCTGGGCAGCCACCTCGGTCGGCGAGAGTCCGGTGACGTTGCGGAACCCGAAGACGTAGGTGTTGAAGGGATCGGGTGCCAACGAGTCGGGGAAGAACGGCGGGTCGGCCGGGGCCCCTTGGGGCATCGACACCCAGCCGTCGGTACCGACCAGGTGCACGGCTTTCTGCGGGTGTGTCCCCGCAGCCGCGGCCCGCAGGTTCGTGGCCGCGCGCACCGGCACCGACCCTGCGAGCTGGGCACCGGCGATCGTGGCGCCGGTGAGGCCGGCCGCGCCCGCGAGGAATCCTCGGCGGGAGAATCGGCCCGGGAGATTCGTCTCGGTCATCGTGAGCTCCGTGTCGTGAGTAGGTCTGGTGGTGGGTCGGTGGAGGGAGGGATGGGACGGGGAGGTCTGGTGGTCACGGGAGGGGGCCGTGACCACCAGAGATCTCAGGGCCCCTGGTCCGACCCCGCGTCGTACCGGGGCGGGCTCCCGGACGGCCGCGGGTCGCCCTCGCGGTCATCGGCCGGTGCCTGGACCTGGTAGGACCACGCCCCGCCGCCCGTGCCCCAGGTGACGGTCGTCGACGCGATCCCGGCGCCGGACGCCGGCGAGCCGGTCGCCGTCAGGTGGTAGTCGCCGAGCTGGTTCGGCGGCAGGATCTGCGCCACCACCGCGGCCTCCCGGAAGGCCGGGAAGGTGCGCGAGGCGATCACGTCGACCGTCACCGAGTAGGGGTCCTTGACGCTGGACGTGTCGGTCACCTTGTTGCCGGTCGCGCCGGGCGAGAACGGGTTCACGTCGGTGCCCTCGGTGGTCTGCAGGACCGAGCCCCTCGGCGTGAGCTGGCCGACAGGTGTGTCCGTCATCCCCATGTCCCAGTGGTCGGTGCCGCTGTTGGTGCCGTCCGGGAGGACACCGATGCCGGACATGGTGCCGTCCTGGTACGTCCCTGCCCGGTTGTCCCAGAACAGGTTGTCCAGCAGGGTCGGCTTGCTGAACGTGGTGTTCGCCAGCGTCTGCGAGCCCGCGAACAGCGAGGTCGACTTCAGGCGCTTCTGCAGCGGGTCGCTGTTCGTCGCCGTCGACAACCCGGCCGGGGCCCGGCTGCCGTCGCTGGTGACCGCGGTGGCCGTGGTCAGGTTGCGTGCCACCGTGTTGCCGACGATGTCCACGAACACCGCGTCGTCCAGGGCGAGACCACCTCCCTCGTGGGCAGAGATGTTGTTCACCACGTCGTTGTCCGTGATCGAGATGGTGCGCGGGTTGGCCCGCGTCGCGGACGATCCCGGTGGTCTGCAGCAGCCGGATCCCGCCACCGTCGTCGTTGGCGATGTTGGTGGAGATCACGTTGTGGTCGATCGAGGTGGCACCGGCCCCCCGTGAGAGCTGGTTCGGGTTGGCCGGGAGCTCGCCGGCGATCATCACGCCGCCGCCCTCGTCGTACGAACCGTTGAACCAGATCCGGTTGTTGCTGATGCTGCTCGGTCCGGCGCTGTAGCCGTAGACCGTCATCGCACCGCCGTACTCCGCCGAGTGGTTGCCGCAGATCGCGTTGTCCCGCACGGAGTACCGGTCGTTGCCGTTGAAGATCCCGATGCCGCCGGCCAGGTTGCTGCCGCCGTTGTCGCGGATCTGGTTGCGGGCCACGACCAGGTCGGTGTTCCCGTTGGACCCCGAGTACGGCGTGCCGACCCGGATCCCGCCGGCGTACGAGCCGCCGTTGCCCCGGATCACGTTGTCGGTGATCGCGAGCTGGCGCACGTTGTGGTGGACGTAGATCACCGCCGCCCTGCGTGATCAGGGCGCCCGGCCGCGCCGTACGGCGTGTTGACCTGGCCGGAGGTGGCGTTGATGTTGCCCGTGAAGTCGAGCTGGACACCACCGGTGAAGGTGAACCCGTCGATCGACGGCGTGTAGGTGCCGCTCGGACCCTGCGGGTCGTCGAGCACGGTCATCACCGCGGCGTCCGGCACCTGCTGGTCGCCGGTGTAGGTCAGGCCACTGAGCAGGTTGAGCCAGGCGTCGCCCTGGGGGTTGTCGGGGTTGAAGCCCAGCCCGTCGACGATCGAGCCGGGGACGTAGCCGCCGTTGGAGTCGAAGCCACCGGGACCGACACCCTGGAGCCGCACCCGGTGGTGCAGGATCAGGTTCTCGGTGTACTCGCCTCGCGGGTTGGCGGAGGTCTGGGCGTTCGGCCAGACCACGACCAGCCAGTAGCGCGCGGCAGCCGTGGGCTTGGCGAACTCCAAGCGCTTCCTGGACCGTCGAGAACTGCTTGCCGGGGCCGACCTCGGCGATCCTCGGGTTGGTCGACGGAGAGCGGCGACGAAGCCGGCGCGATCACCTGCAGGGTGAGCGAGTTGACGCTGGCCAGGCCTCCGGCGCGGGTGATCTCGATCGCGCTTCGGACCACGCAGCGCTGCTGCCGTCGGGACCCGGAACGTGATCTTCTCGTCGCTCCACGACTCGGTCGGGACCGCGGTCCCGCCCAGGGAGAGCGCGCCCGCCGTGCTGCCGAAGTGGGCGCCCGCTGACGGTGACCACGGCGTTGTCGTCTGGTGCGTGTCGGCGTCGTGGTCTGCCGGGCGTAGGGGTGGTCGACCGCGAACAGCTGCGGGTAGTCGGGTCCGAGGTCGCACTGCGCGACGTTGGCCTGTGTCCCGTCCGGACTGGTCACCGTGTTGGCCACCTGGGTGGGTGCCTCGTCGGTCACCGTGAACAAGCCCGGCCAGCCCTGGAAGGTGGCCGCGATCGTGCGGAACCTCGGGTTGTAGTCGGCGTTGATGTGACCCGGCTGCCCGGGGTCGTTGCCGACGAACTTGTACATGTTGGCGCACGGACCCGCGGGCACCGGGCAGTTGAACGTGTCGGTGCTGGGCTCGAGGGCCTCGTAGAAGCCGTTGAAGTCCGTGTGCACGGTGTCCGTGAGCCGACCGGCGTAGTCGTAGAGGCCGACTGGGACGTTGGGGATGCCCTGCGCCTCTCCGTAGTTGGCCGAACGCTTGTCGTAGGCGATCCCGAGGTCGTTGATGGTCAGGCCCCAGAAGTGCGTGGGCAGCGGCACCTCGGTGAACAGGTTGAAGTTGGGCGCCGTGGACTGGCCGGTGCGGACCGTCACCAGCTTGTCCTCGCAGGACGGCCGGTCCTGGCCCTGGAAGGGGCTGCCGCCGCCGTCGACGAACGCCTGGTGGGTGACGTTCACCTTGTGCAGGGCACCGGCGCAGGGCGAGATGATGCCCGCCTGCTGCGAGGGCGGCTGGGTGGGCTGGGTGACGTCCGGGGTGGGCGGGCCGGCCGCGTTGTCGGCCGCGGAGGCCGACGTGATCGGGAAGTTGTCCTGCGGCAGGTAGGTGTCACCGTCGAAGACGTTGACGTCCTCCTCCGAGGTCGCCTTGTACATCTTCCCGCCGCCGACCGGGTTGTCCGGGATGTCGACCGAGACGATGTAGTCCGCGGCCTTCAGGTCCTGCTCCGGGTAGCCGGCGCCCGCCAGGTCGGCGTACAACGGCAGCTGGTGGTCCGGCGCAGGGTTGTTGGCGTTGCCCGGCGGGTAGAGGTTCAGCTTCGAGCTGCCGAACCCGTAGTTGCCGTTGACGGTCTGCGACGCGGCGCCCGGGGTCTTGTCGCTCGGGCCGATCGCGACGCCCATCATGGGCGCCTCCACGCAGAGCCGGTTCGCGTCCTCGCCGAACTCCGGGAGCGCTGCCTGGTCGTTCAGCACGTCGCCCTTGTAGTCGTAGGCCGTGCAGCCTCGCGGGGGCGACCAGGTCTCGGAGGTGTAGGTGTCCGCGAGCTCGGGCCCCTTGACGAATGACCCGCGCTTGGGGTCAGGGTTGTTCACCATGCTGCCGGCCGGAGCGTTCGGGTCGGGATCCGGCACCTGCACCGGCACCATCTCCTTGCCCTGGCGGCACTTGTTCGCCTTGTCGGCTGCCGTCGTCTCGGTGCAGGGAGTCGACGCGAACAGGTGCACGGGCACGTCGGGGATGCCGGGCTGGTAGGCCTCGGACGCTGCGTCGGCCGGGTCGAGCTCGTTCCGCGTGGTGTCGTAGCTGACGGTGCCCGCGATACCGCCGTTGGTGCCCGGGTCGTAGGGCTTGACCCCCCAGTCGATCTCGGCACCGATGCCGATGACCGGCAGGAAGTCGAGGTCGACGAGCGAGCCGAGCTTCGTGGTGCTCTCGTTCTCGTTCTCGCCCTGGTACGTGATGCCCGTCGTCTGGTAGCGGGTGTCGAAGGCCTCGAGCACGAGCCACTTGCTCAGCGGGTAGGTCTCCCGGATGTCGTACACCCCCGAGGTGTCCGTGCTGGCCGAGTTCGTGTACTGGTCCATCAGCGAGTTGTCGCGCTCCCGGACACTCAGCGGGAACTGCGGCACGCCGCGCTCGCCGGGGTCACGCTTGCCGTTCTCGTTGGAGTCGACGAAGACGTGGCCGTGGATGTGGGTGAACCAGCCCGTGAGCGCCTGGTTGCCGACGTCGCTGACCTGTCCGTCGCTCACCTCGACGTTGAAGCTGTACATGATGTAGTCGATGTCGTCGTCCCAGAGCGTCAGCTGGTAGGTGCCGTCCGGCACGTGCTTGATGTCGAAGCTGCCGTCAGCGGCACCCCGTCCGACGTACACCGCCTGGTCCCCGGCGCCGAGGTCCGAGAGCGCCACCCAGGGCTTCGCGATCGGGCCGCCGTTCTTCGTGAGCGGGAACGGCATCGCCCCGTCGACCGCACCGTTGGGCGAGCCGCCGATGTAGGCCAGGCCGGCCACGACGGTGCCCTTGACCTCGCCGGTAGGCGTGGTCGAAGTGAGGGCCTTGGGGTGCACGAAGCCGAACTGGACCATCGGCACCATCTCTGCACCCTTGACCACCTCGTTGTCGTAGCCGGTCTCCCCCTCCTGGATCCAGATGTCGAAGTCGCGGGCGCCTTCCAGCGTCGTGGTCTGCACCCACTGGTCCGCCTGCGCGGTGGGGGGCGCGACCGTCGCGGCGTAGCGGTTGGGCCCGAGGTTGGGAATCACGATCTCGCCGTCCGCGTTGCTGGTGCACTTGCCGTCGGAGTGCGCCTGGTCGACGACCGGCTTGCCGTTCGCGAAGGTGATCGGGCCGCTGCCGTCGGCGTTGTCGTGCTGGTACGCCGTGCACAGCGCGTTGCCGTAGTAGTCGACGCTCATCGCCCCGAAGACGTCGGTCAGGTTGGCCGTGAATCCGGAGATCGGCTGCTCGGCGCCCACCTCGTAGGTGGAGTCGACCGGCACGCTGTCGTTGAAGACCTGGATCCGGATCGTGGCCAGCGGCAGCGGCGTGGGGTTCATCTCGACCGTGACCCGCTTGCTGACACCGCTCTCGACCGTGAAGTGCTCACCGTCGATCTTGAAGCCGTCCGCGAGGACGGAGATCAGGTACTTGCCCGGCTCCAGACCGTCGAGGGCGTGGGTGCCGCCGAGGTCGCCCTGGTCCCCCTGCGCGACGATCGGTGCCTGGCCGGAGGTGTTGCGCACCGAGGGCCAGGGGCAGGTGTCGGCGTAGTCCGGGGAGCTGGACCCGCCACTGGCCCGAGCCGGCAGGCACTTGTCCAGCAGCGGGTGGGCCGCGGTTCCGGGATCTCCCGCGTCGTCCTTGTTGATGATCCACTTGTAGGAGGTGACCTCGTCGCCCTCGTGGACCAGGCCTGCGGCCGTGCCGACACTCCGGGCGGCCTGCACGTGCAAGGTGATCGCGCCGGGACCTGCGGCCGCGGAACTCACCGCACCCCGTGCAGAGGCAGGCACCGACACCGCGTGCAGCATGGCAGCCACGAGCGCGAGCGCAGTGGGGACCAGCAGCACGCGACGGATGGTTCGCTCGACGTTCTTGGTTGGCATCGGCCTACTCCTCCAGCTCCAGGTCCCATGACCTGCGCGCCAACAGTGGGAGGTGGTGGAGGGCGTGCGCCAGCAACGTGTCAGCGCCGTCAGCCGTAGGTCAGCCTGATGTCATCGAACCGGTCCCCCGGCTGTCCCGAGGCGGTCATGCCCGGCCACGTCGTTGTCATCCGGCGGTCATGTTCGGCGGAGCCCTCCACCAGGATGCGGGAAGACAAATCGGACATGGATAGTCCGTTCTAGCTATGCGCGTCGTCCGAACGCCCTATTTTCACGGCACCAGGTGTTGCCATCCGGGCTCCCGGAGGAGGCTTCATCGTGGGGAAACACGATGAGTCGGTGGGGGAGCCATGAGCCACGTTCTGGTGGTCGATGACGAGGAACGCGTGGTCACGGTGCTGCGCAGGCTGCTGACGCAGGAGGGCCACTCGGTGACGGGGGCCAACAACGGTCTGGCGGCGCTCGACCACCTGTCGGGCGACTCCTTCGACCTGGTGCTGCTGGACCTGCGGATGCCGCGCTGCACCGGTCACAAGGTGCTGGCAACGATGGGCGAACGCCACGACACGACGCCGGTGCTCGTGCTCTCGGCCGTCAACGACGTCGCCACCAGGGTCCAGGCGCTGGATCTCGGTGCGGTGGACTTCGTGGTCAAGCCGTTCCACACGTCCGAGCTCCTGGCTCGGGTGCGTCGCCATCTGACCGTGGTGCCGGCGCGCGAGGTGAACCAGAGCCGTTACCTGGAGGGGGGCGGCATCAGGCTCGACCTCGAGCGTCGGCGGGCCACGGCGGATGGGGTGGAGGTGGCGCTCAGCGAGCGGGAGTTCGCGATGCTCGCTCACCTGATGCGCCGAGGGGGCAGCGTCTGTCGTCGCGACGAGCTGCTCCACGACATCTGGGGACTCGACGACGACCCGGGCAGCAACGTGGTCGACGTCTGCGTCAAGAGGCTGCGCAAGCGCCTGAACAGGCCTCCGATCGAGACGGTCCGCGGCGTCGGCTACTGCTTCTACGGAGCCTGAGATGCGCACCGGCACCCGCCTGTTCTGGGGCTGGCTGGTCTTCGCCGGGTGGTGCTCCTTCCTGATGTGGGAGTTCCCGGGCGCGGAGACGATCCCGTACCACCTCGCCTACATCAGCTGCGCGGCTGCCTATGGGCTCGAGCCGTGGCCCCGGTCGCGCGCGGTCTGGTCGATCATCGGCTTCACGGCGGTCACCGGGGCGATCATCATCCAACGCGCGGCCACGGGGGTGCTCGCGTGGGGTGAGACCGCCGAGATCCCCCTGATGGCGCTGCTGATGCTGCTGATGGTGTGGCACGTACGACGCCGCGACGACGCCCTGGCCGCCGTCACGGTCTTGGCCGAACGTGAACGGCGGCGCGCCGCCGAGCGGGAACACCTGAGCCGGATGACCTCGCACGAGCTGCGCACCCCGGCGACGATCGCCGTGGGCTACCTCGAGCTGATGCTCGGCGCCGAGACGGAGGCGCAGAAGCGGGACGACCTCACGGTCGTGCTCGAGGAGGTCGAGCGGATCGGTCTCGGCACCGAGCGGCTGATCCGCACGCTTGCCCTCCCGGACAACGACGGTCTCCAGCGCACCGACCTCGGTGCCCTGCTCGGTCACGTGCTGGAGCGGTGGCGGATCCTGGCCGACCGGGACTGGCAGCTGGACAGCACCGCGGGCATCCAGCCGTGCTCGCCGGAGCGCACTCTGGTCTGCCTCGACACCTTGGTGGAGAACTCGGTGCGCTACACGCGGGACGGCGACGTGGTGCGGTTGGTCTCCCGGGTGGAGGGCAACGTGCTCTCGATCGGCGTTGCCGACGGCGGTGACGGTTTCAGTCCTGCCCTGCTCGACATCCTGCTCGACGAGACGGCCTCGGTCGGGACCGATGCCTTCGCCGCCGACCCGAAGTCGCAGACCGGCCTGGGGCTCGGACTCGTGCAGCAGGCGGTGCGGGTGCGCGACGGCGGGCTCTTCATCGGAAGCGCGCCCGAGGGGGGCGCCCTGGTGCTGATGCAGCTGCCGCTCGGTCGACCCGGCCAGATGGCGACGGTGCCACCGATGACCATCGGCGCCCCCGCGCTGGTGCGGGTCGCCCGTCCCTGACGGTCAGGACAGCAGGCGGGCGACGTCGGCGAGCACGCCGTCGCGCCAGGGAGACCCGGTGGCGGGCGCCCAGTTGGGACCGGTGCCGAGCAGCGCCGCGACCAGCACCGCGGTCGCGACCACACACATCCCGATGACGAACAGGCCGGCGTACTCCCCGCGCGAGGACCGCGCGAAGGTGCGCAGGGTCAGCTGCTTCACGCGACCGGAGCCGGGACCCCACCAGAGGGCGCCGCTGAACACGACGCCGACCAGCAGCATGCCGGCCGACAGCGGCGGGCCGACGATCGCCTCGAGCACGCCGAACGCCACCGCGGCACCGGCCGCCCAGCCGACCAGCAGGAGGGTGCCGCCGAGCGCCAGTGCGGCGTAGCCGGGGGTGGACACGGTCGTGGTCGGCACGTCGTACCACGTGGCGCGACCGCGGATCATCCGCCGCCGGGCATGCCGCTCACGGCCGATCGAGAGCGTGCGCATCGCCAGCACGACAAGCGCGACCAGCAGGGCGGCGGCGTACGGCGCGTAGGCGACCGCGGCCGCCGTCACCGCGCCGAGGCCCGTGAGCTGCAGCCGGCGCTGGGCACGCGAGCCCTCCTCGTCGGCGCCGCGCTCCGGGCGCCATGCCCGGCACCGGTGCGACTCCGCTGACGGCCGGGATGATCCGGGTGGCGGGCTCGTGCGGCGTTGCCTGCTCCGGTGACGCCACCGGCCGCACGCCGGCCACCGGGCGCACCTCGGTCGCCGGCTCCCGGTGCAGCGCGGCCACCGGCATCGTCCACTCGTCGGGCACCGGGTGCACCGGCTGCGGCACCGCGGCCAGGTCGAGCTGCTGGCGCAGCCAGGTGTGGATCTCGTGGATGCCGGGGCGCTCCAGCGGCTCCGGGGCGAGACAGGCTCGCAGCAGACCGACCAGCTGGTCGGGTACGGCCGAGAGCTCGTGGTCGCCGCGTCGGACCCGGTCCATGATCGCCATCGCCGGCCCCTTGCCGTAGGGCGGGCGACCGGTCGCTGCGTAGACCACGGTCGCCGCCCAGGCGTGCACGTCGGAGGCCGGCGTCGCCTCGTCGCCGTACAGGATCTCGGGCGCGAGGTAGCCGGGCGTGCCCAGCAGCCAGCCGGTGTGCGTGAGCCGCGGGTCGTCGGCGAGGCGGGCCAGGCCGAAGTCGATCAGGACCGGCGTACGACCCTCCATCAGGACGTTGGACGGCTTGATGTCGCGGTGCAGCACCCCGACCGCGTGCACGGCGATCAGCGCCTCGGCCAGGGCGTGCGCGAAGTGCAGCAGGTCGGCGCCCTCGATCGGGCCCTCCTCGCGCACGTGCTCGTGGAGGGAGAGCCCCGGCACGTAGCGCGTCGCGACGTACGGCGTCGGCCCGTGCGGGTCGGCATCCAGCACCTCCGCGATCCGCGGGCTGGTGATCCGCCGCAGCGAGCTCACCTCACGGGCCAGCCGCTCGCGCGCCTCGTCGTCGCCGATGATGTGCGGCCGCAGCACCTTGAGCGCCACCCGGCTGCCGTCCGGCGCCTGCGCCAGGTGCACCACACCCATGCCGCCCTCGCCGATCCGCGCGATCAGCCGGTAGCCGCCGACGCGCGTCTCCTCAGGCTTCTTGCCGGGCAGGGTGGTCACCGGACAACGGTAACGGGCTGCCTACGGCGGCCCACACGCGTCAAGCCTTGCTGATATCAGGTGTCGCTGATATATTCTGGAGCATGACCTCTCCCACGGACCACCTCGGCGCCGTCGAGCGGCGGCTGTCCACCACCGAGCGTGACGGGCGCGAGCTGCGCCGGCTGACGGTGGCGCGCCGGTACCCCACGACGGCCGAGGACCTGTGGCAGGCGCTGACCGACCCCGAGCGGCTGCCGCGCTGGTTCCTGCCGGTGACCGGCGACCTGCGCGTCGGCGGCCGCTACCAGCTCGAGGGCAACGCCGGCGGCGACGTGCTCGGCTGCGAGCCGCCCACGAGCCTCGCCCTCACCTGGGAGTACGGCGGGCAGGTGAGCTGGGTGACGGTCTCCCTCACCCCGGCCGGCGACGCGACGCTGCTCGAGCTGGTGCACGACCTCCCGGAGGACGACCACTGGCAGACCTACGGACCCGGCGCGGTCGGCATCGGCTGGGAGATGGGGCTCCGCGGCCTGGCCGAGCACGTGGCCAGCGGGGAGGCCCTCGACCCGGAGGCGTTCATGGCCGGGATGGCGAGCGACGAGGGCCGGGCGTACCTCGCGGGTTGCAGCGACGCCTGGGGCGAGGCCCGGACCGCTGCCGGCGACGACCCCGAGGAGTCGCGGGCCGCGGCGGCGCGGTGCACGGCGGCGTACTCCGGGAAGGAGTAGCCGTGCACGCGTTCGACGTGCTCGGCGACCCGGTGCGGCGCCGGATCCTGGAGCTGCTGGCCGAGGGCGAGCACGCCTCGGGCGAGGTGGTCGCCGTGATCGCCGAGGAGTTCGGGATCAGCCAGCCGGCGGTGTCGATGCACCTGCGGGTGCTGCGGGAGAGCGGCTTCGCCAGCACCCGGGCCGAGGGCGCGCGTCGGATCTACGCGCTCCAGACCGGGCCTCTGGCCGAGGTCGACGCGTGGCTCACTCCGTTCCGTGCATTCTGGGAGCAGCGCCTGGACGCGCTCGGCACCGAGGTCTCGCGCGGCAAGCGAGACCGCCGCAGCTAGACGACCCGGTGCATCCAGCCGAACGTGTCGTCGGCGCGACCGAACTGGATGTCGACCAGCTCGCGGCGGATCGCCATCGTCAGCTCGCCACCGGTGTCGCCACCCGCACCCGCCACCTGTCCGCCGTCCCACTTCAGGCTGCCGACCGGGGTGACCACGGCGGCGGTGCCGCACGCGAAGACCTCGGTGATCCGACCGTCGGCGACGCCCTCGCGCCACTCGTCGATCGAGAGCTTGCGCTCCTCCACCTGGTGGCCCATCTTGCCGGCAAGCTCGATGATCGCGGCGCGGGTGATGCCCTCCAGGATGGTGCCGGTCTCGGGGGTGACCACACGGCCGTCGTCGTAGACGAAGTACATGTTCATCCCGCCGAGCTCCTCGACGTAGCGCCCCTCCTGGGCGTCGAGGAACACCACCTGGTCGCAGCCCTCCTGGGTGGCCTCCTGCTGCGCGACGAGCGAGCTGGCGTAGTTGCCGCCGGTCTTGGCCGCGCCCATGCCGCCCCTGCCGGCGCGGGTGTACTCCTCGGTGAGCCAGAGCGTCAGCGGCTTGACCCCGCCCTTGAAGTACGGCCCCGCGGGCGACGCGATCACCATGAACGTCACGTGCTGGGACGGCCGCACCCCGAGGAAGGTCTCGGTCGCGATCATGAACGGGCGCAGGTAGAGGCTCTTCTCGCCGCCCTCACCCGGCTCCGGCACCCAGCGCTGGTCGATCTCGACCAGAGCGTCGACGGCCTGCACGAAGTCGTCGGGGTCGAGCACCGGGAACGCGAGGCGCTGGCTGGAGCGCGTCATCCGCCTGGCGTTCTCCTCGGGCCGGAAGGTCCACACGGAGCCGTCGGCGTGCCGGTAGGCCTTCATCCCCTCGAAGGTCTCCTGCGCGTAGTGCAGGACCGCCGTGGCCGGGTCGAGCGTCAGTGGCCCGTACGGCGTGACGCGCGCGTCGTGCCAGCCCTTCTCCGGAGTCCACTCGACCGTGAACATGTGATCGGTGAAGTGCGTGCCGAAACCGGGGTTGGCCAGGATCTCCGCCAGGTCCGCGTCGGTGCGCGGGTGGTCGGACCGGGTGATGCTGATGTCCATGGGTGGCACGGTATCCGACCTTTCGCGAGCGGGAGAGGGGCGTGACTCAGGTGCCGACGGCGTGCCCGCCGGTCATCTCCGCGACCGCGATGCTGGCCGAGGAGGGGCAGCCCTTCGTGAAGCCGTAGAACGGGCCGAAGTCGCGGGTCGCGGCGAATCCGGTGACGTGCAGCCCCGGCAGGGTCGTCTCGAACCCGGGGCTGAGGTCCGGGAAGCCGTCGGTGACCGAGACCCGGTCGAGCACTCCCGCGAGGTAGGGCACCCGGGCCAGGTCGGCCCGGTACCCGGAGGCGAAGACAACCCGGTCGGCGGTGAGAACCGTGCCGTCGGAGAGCGTCAGGTCGGTCGTCACCTCCCCCGGAGCCACTGCCTCCACCTCGCACTGCGGATGGCTGGTCACCACGTCCGGGCGCAGCCGCGGCGCCAGCCAGTGCTCGAGCGTCAGTCGGCCGACCTGCCAGAACTGCAGGGCGATCGCCTGCTGCTCGGTCGCCGACAGCCCGCGCCACCAGCCGCGCTGCCGAAGGCTCTGGTCGACGTAGTCGTCGAGGAACGCCCAGCTCACCCGCTCGAACGCCGGCGTCGGGTGCCGGTGCACGACGTCGACCCGTGCGGCTCCGTGGTCGCAGAGCAGCGCGGCCCACTCGTAGGCGCTCTGCCGGCCGCCGACGACCACGACCCGGGCGCCGGCGAGGTCGTCGAAGGCCACGAGGTCGCTCGTGTGCGCCCGCTGGCCGTCGGGCACCTCGTCGTACCAGGCGGGGAGGTGTGCGAAGTGCCCGATGCCGGGAGCCGCCAGCACCCGCTCGGCGGTGACCGTGGCGCCGTCCTCGAGGGCGGCGACGAAGACGCCGTCGGACTCGGCGAGGTCTGCCACGAGTCGCTGGTCGATGTCGAGCGCCTTCTGCTCGCGGAACCACTCGGTGTGGTCGAGGAACACCCCGATCGGGATCGGGTCGAGGTCGGCAGCGTTGAGCCCGCGGTCCTCGACGTACGCCGCGAACGTGTGCTCGCCGCGGGTGTCGAGGTGCCAGTCGGTGCCCGAGCGCAGGTACATGTCCGTGGGCATCTGGTCGCGCCAGAAGGCCATCGGGTGCCCCACGATGTGCGTGTCGATGCCGTGGTCGCGCGCGCAGGCGGCCGCCGAGTAGGCGTAGGGACCGGCGCCGATGACCAGCAGGTCGGTGCGCAGCGACGACGGCACCACGGGCGCGGTCAGCCCGCGAGTCGGGCGGCGATCGCGTCGCCGATCTCGGAGGTACGACGGGCGCTGCCGGGCTCGCGCCCCGCCAGGTCGGCGACCACGGCCTCCTCGACCGCCTTCGCGGCGTCGTCGAGCCCGAGGTGCTCGAGCATCAGCGCGACGGACAGGATCGCCGCCGTCGGGTCGGCCTTCTCCTGGCCGGCGATGTCCGGCGCCGAGCCGTGCACGGGCTCGAACATCGACGGTGCGGTGCGGTCGGGGTTGACGTTGCCGCTGGCGGCAAGCCCGATGCCACCGGTCACGGCGGCGGCGAGGTCGGTGATGATGTCACCGAACAGGTTGTCGGTGACGATCACGTCGAAGCGCGCCGGGTCGGTGACCATGAAGATCGTCGCCGCGTCGATGTGGAGGTAGTCCACCTCGACGTCGGGGAACTCGGTCCCGACCTCGCGCACCAGCCGCGACCAGACCGCGCCCGCGTTGACCAGCACGTTGGTCTTGTGGACCAGGGTCAGCCGGTTGCGTCGCTTCTGGGCCCGCCGGAAGGCGTCGCGCACCACGCGCTCCACGCCGTGGGCGGTGTTGACGGAGACCTCGGTCGCGATCTCATGGGGAGTGCCGACCCGCAGTGCCCCGCCGTTGCCCGTGTAGGGCCCCTCGGTGCCTTCGCGGACGACCACGAAGTCGACCTCGCCCGGGTTCGCCAGGGGTGAGACGGCGCCCGGGAAGATGCGCGAGGGCCGCAGGTTGACGTAGTGGTCGAGCTCGAAGCGCAGCCGGAGCAGAAGGCCTCGCTCGAGGATGCCGGGCGGCAGGTTCGGGTCGCCGGGGCGACCGCCGACCGCGCCGAGCAGGATCGCGTCGTGCTCCCGGATCTCGGCGAGCACCGAGTCCGGCAGCACCTCGCCGCTGGCGAGGTAGCGCTCGGCGCCGAGGTCGTAGCGGGTGGGTTCGAACTTGGTCGAGCCGGGGGTGGCCTGCTCGAGCACCTTCAGCGCCTCGGTGGTGACCTCGGGCCCGATCCCGTCTCCCGGGATCACGGCAAGCTGGACGGTGCTGTTCGAGACCGTGCTGGACGAGGGGTCGCTGGGCGGCATGTGGCCCAAACTAGTTGTCGTCGGGCCGCTCGCCGCCGTTGTCTCGCAGGTCAAGAGCCTGCTGGACGGCGGTCGCGCTGGTCGGGCTCTCCGGGTCGTTCTTCGCCGGCCCCCATTCGGGGTACATGTCGTACATCGTGGTGCTCCTCTTGTTCGCTGCTGGACGGGGACAGGTCCTGCAGGGCCCGGAGAGCGGGAGCGGGATCGCCGCGGCGCTGCCCCGGGCACCTGAGTACAGGGCCAGATGAGGCGTTCCGACAGCGTGTCGACGCGGGTGCCAGGTCGTGGACCGGCGGATCTTCGCTGCGGAGGGTGGTAAGCCGTGAACGACGAACTCCCGCGGCGAGGTGGCCTACCTGCTAGGCCTCGCCGCGGCGCTCGATAAGTACGAACACGCTCCGCATGATGTGGACGACCGTACGCCGAGGCGAGGCGTGGTGCCCACCCTTTGGGCAGACGTTCCACATCGCGAGACTCCTGTGACGGGCGTCGCCGCTTCTTCCCTGCGTGACACACTCCGTCAAATGAGCGCTTCGCCCGTCCTGCCCACGATCGTCTCGCGGGCCTTCGACGTCTCCCGGCGCGCCGGCTACGCCTCCTTCTGCCGCAACGAGACCGGCCGGCTGCTGGCCACGCTGGCGGCGACCCGCACCGGCACCCTCGCCGAGTTCGGCACCGGCTGCGGTGTCGGCACCGCCTGGCTGCGCTCCGGCGTGCCCGCCGGCAGCCAGATCCTCAGCGCCGAGCTCGACCCCAGGCTGGCCACCGCGGCCGCGGAGATCTTCGACGACGACGAGCAGGTCGAGGTGGTCTCGGCCGACTGGTCCACGCTCCGCGACCGGGCGCCGTTCACCCTGCTGTTCCTCGACGCCCGCGAGCCCAAGGACGCCGGCGTCGACGCCGTCGTCGACCTGGTCGAGCAGGGCGGGATCGTGGTGCTCGACGACTTCACGCCGTGCGAGTCCTGGCCACCGATGTTCGCCGGACGGGTGGACTCGTTGCGCGAGGAGTGGCTCAGCGACGACCGGTTCACCACCGCCGAGGTGATGGTCGCCAGCGACGCCTCGGTGCTGATCGCGACCAAGCGTTAGGGCCCGTCTCCCAATCCTCGGCCGTCGCGAGCGTCGTCCTGTGCGTGCGATGGCAAGGCGCCGGAGGGAAGGCGTGGCAGCGCCACGTCGACCGAACGGCAACGCAGTCAGCGTGCGTGCAGGGCGGCGCGTAGCAGGCCATGGGATTGGGAGACATGCCCTAGTCGGCGCTCGACTCCCGCACGCCGGAGAGCTCGACCACGAAGACCGGCAGCAGCCACTGCACGAGCGGGCCGATCGCGACGGCGTAGAGCAGGGTGCCGAGGCCCAGGACACCGCCGAGCAGCCAGCCCAGGGCGACCACGCCCACCTCGAGGCCGGTGCGCACCAGGCCGATCGGGAGGCCGGTACGGCGGTGCAGGCCGGTCATCAGGCCGTCACGCGGGCCGGGGCCGAACTGGCTGCCGATGTACATCGCCGTCGCCACCGCGTTGAGGAAGACGCCGGCGACCGTGAGCAGGATCCGCACCCACAGCTGGTCGGGGTGCGCGATCACGGCGAGCGCGGCGTCGGCCGAGAGACCGACCAGGACGCTGTTCGCGATCGTGCCCAGGCCCGGCATCTCGCGCAGCGGGATCCAGAGCAGGAGCACCAGCAGGCTGACCGCGATCACCGCGGCGCCGATGCTGAGCGGCAGGTGCTGGGCCAGGCCCTGGTGGAGCACGTCCCAGGGCGCGTTGCCGAGCGTGCCGCGGATGATCATCGCCAGGGTCACGCCGTACAGCAGCAGTCCGACGAGGAGCTGCGGGAGCCGGCGCCCGAGGCGGCCCGCGCGCAGCTGCTCCACCGGGCCGAGCCGGTTGAGCTCGCGACGGGGGCGCGGAGGCGCGGAGGACGTCATGGTCCCAGTCTGATCGAGATTGGCCTTCTCGCACAGAGCCAATCGCAACGGAGTGGTCTGCTCGTCATCGGGCCAGGAACCGTCGGGCGGCCTCGGTCAGGGCAGCGGCGTACGCCCGCTGGCCGGCGCTCGACGTCATCCGTGCGGCGTCGCCGGGGTCGCGCATGTTGCCCAGCTCGACCATCACCGTCGGGATCCGCGACCAGTTGAGGGTGCCCAGGTCGCCGCGGTGGTCGAGCCCGGTACCGCCGCCGACGTAGTTCGACCGCGCGAACCCGGCACGTTCCAGGGCGTCCCGCGTGGCGACGGCGTACTGCTCCGAAGCCGCCCGCTCCCCCGGACCCGTCCCGACGATCACGTGGAAGCCGCGATTGCCGGCCACCGACCCGTCGCCGTGGATGCTGAGCTTGAGGTCGGCCGCCGTGCGCCGCCCGGCGTACCCCGCGTCGCCCAGCCGGCCGCGGACGTCGACGCACGGCCCCCAGCGGTCGGCACGGTTGCCGACTCGCGTCATCACGACGGTGGCGCCGAGCTCGCGGAGCCGCTCCCGCACACCGACCGCCACCTGCCACGCGAAGGTCGCCTCGGGGTAGCCGGCGTCGGTCGCGGTGCCAGTGGTGTTGCACGCCTTGCGACCGCCGGCCCCGTCGTCGACCAGCGCGGTGGTCTCGCGCAGGTGACGCGAGTTGCCGAGCTGGTGTCCCGGATCGACCACGACGGTGCGGCCCACCAGCGGCAGCGTGTGGCCGGCCTCTGCCGCGGTTCGCGCCGCCAGCGTCGGGCCGGCGACCGCCGAAGCCGCGACAGGGAGTCCCGGCACCGCGACCAGCGCCGAGCCCACGCAGAGCAGCGCGCGGAGCAGGAGGGCCATCCGGTGAGGCTAGTCCCGGCAACCATTGGCCTCGGCTGACAAGGCCAATCGTGCGATGCTGACGACGTGAGCACCGCACCGGCACCTCCGACCCTCGCCGCGCCCCGGGTGGCCGCCCTCGTCGGCGAGTTCCCCCGCTCCCCCGCCTTCCGCGGGCTCGCCGAGGGTCTGCGCACGCTGATCGCGGAGGGTCGGGTGCCCGTCGGCGTCCGGTTGCCCAGCGAGCGCGACCTGACCGGCGCGGTCGGGGTCAGCCGCACCACGGTCACGCGCGCCTACGACGTGCTCCGCGAGGAGGGCTACCTCGAGAGCCGCCAGGGCTCCGGCAGCGTGACCCGGCTGCCCGTCTCGCGCGCCGGCCGCACCGACCACCTGTTGATGTTCCGGGACCGGCCCGGGCAGGACCAGATCGACCTCACCATCGCGACACCGATGGCCCCCCCGGGCACCGCGGCCGCCTTCGAGCGCGCCGTCGAGCGGTTCCCTGCGTACCTCTCCGGCAGCGGCTACTACCCGACCGGCGTGCCCGCGCTGCGCGAGGCCCTCGCCCGGAGGTACGACGCCCGCGGACTGCCCACCGACCCCGAGCAGCTGATCGTGGTCGCGGGTGCACTCGCCGGCGTCGCGCTGGCCGCCCAGGTGCTGGCGCGGCCGGGTGAGCGGGTGCTGGTCGAGTCGCCGACGTACCCGAACCCGATCACCACGCTCCGTGCGCGCCGCGCCCGCCTGGTCACCACGCCGGTCGACCCCGCGCACGGCTGGGACGTCGCGCACGCGCTGCGGGTCGCGCGCGGCACCCGGATGGCGTACCTGATCCCGGACTTCCACAACCCCACCGGGGCCCTGATGCCCGAGGAGCAGCGCCTCGAGCTCGCGGCCGGGCTCGACCGGCTCGGCGTGGTGCCGGTGGTGGACGAGTCCCTGGTCGACACGTGCCTCGACGACCGGCCACTGCCGGCCCCGTTCGGTGCGTTCGCGCCCGACGCGCTGAGTGTCGGCAGCGCCTCCAAGGGATTCTGGGGCGGCCTTCGCACGGGCTGGATCCGCGTGCCGCACGACCGCGTCGAGGAGGTGACCGCTGCACGGATCAGCCTCGACCTGGCGTCACCTCCGCTGGAGCAGCTGGCGCTGCTGGAGATGCTTGACGACGAGGAGTCCGTGCGCCGCCACCACCGCCGCACGATCGCCGCGTCGCGCGACGCCCTGGCCGGGGCGCTCGCGACCACGCTCCCGGACTGGGAGCTGACGCCGGGCCCGGGTGGCCTGTCCCTGTGGTGTCGGCTGCCCGAGGCGCGCTCGACCGACCTGGCCGTCGCTGCCCAGCACGAGGGCGTGCACCTGGCGTCGGGCCCGGCGTTCGCCGCGGACGGCGGCCTCGAGCACTGGCTCCGGATCCCGCACACGCACCCGCCGGACGTGATGGCCGAGGCCGTACGCCGCCTCGCGCGAGCCTGGGTCTCGCTCCCGGCCGCCACGAGTGGTCGGGGCACCGGCGGGGCCAGGCGCGCGACCGTCGTCGCCTGAGGGCCGGCTACTCGCTGAGGTCGACGCCCCGCACCTGGTCGGCGTCGATCGCCTCGCGGATCCGCTCGAGCACGTCGGCCGGCACCGCCGAGTCGACGCTGAGCGCCACCAGTGCCATGCCGCCCTTCTCGTCGCGCGAGACCTGCATGCCGGCGATGTTGACGTGGGACTCGCCCAGGATCTGGCCGACGACCCCGACCATGCCCGGCCGGTCCTCGTAGCGGAAGAACGCGAGGTGGTCGGTCGGCTCGAGGTCGACCGTGTAGCCGTTGACCTCGACCAGCCGCTCCCGCTGCGCCATCCCCACCAGCGTGCCCGAGACCGACAGCTGGGTGCTGTCGGCGAGCGTGCCGCGGATCGTGATCAGGTTGCGGTGGTCCGGGCTCTCGGTCTCCGTCACCAGCCGGACCGCGGTGCCGCGCTCGGCGGCCAGGAGCGGCGCGTTGACGTAGGACACCTGGTCCTCGACGACGTCGGAGAAGATGCCCTTGAGTGCCGCGAGCTCGAGCACCTTCACGTCGTACTCGGTGATCTCGCCGCGCACCTCGACGTCGACCTGCTGGGCGACCTCGCCCGCGATGGCGGTGAAGATCCGGCCCAGCTTCTCGGTCAGCGGGATGCCCGGGCGGACCTCCTCGGCGATCACGCCGCCCTGCACGTTGACCGCGTCGGGGACGAGCTCGCCGCTCAGCGCGAGCCGCACCGAGCGGGCGACGGCGATGCCGGCCTTCTCCTGCGCCTCCTCGGTCGAGGCGCCGAGGTGCGGCGTCGCGACGACGTTCTCCAGCTCGAAGAGCGGGCTGTCGGTGCACGGCTCCTCGGCGAACACGTCGAGGCCGGCGGCCGCGATCTGCCCCGTCTTCAGCGCGTCGTACAGCGCCTCCTCGTCGACGATGCCGCCTCGCGCGGCGTTGACCAGCACCAGCTGCGGCTTGGCCCGCGCCAGCTGCTCGGCCCCGATCAGGCCCACCGTCTCGGCCGTGCGCGGCAGGTGCACGCTGATGAAGTCGGCCTCGTCCAGCAGCTCGTCGAGGGTGACCATGCGGACGCCCATCTGCGCGGCCCGGCCGGCCTGCACGTAGGGGTCGTAGGCGATGACCCGCATCCCGAACGCGCTCAGCCGCTGCGCGACCAGCACCCCGATCCGGCCGAGCCCGACGATGCCGACGGTCTTCTCGTAGAGCTCGATGCCGGTGTAGCGCGAGCGCTTCCACTCCCCGTTGCGGAGCGCAGCGTGCGCCGGGCTGATGTGCCGCGCGGCGGAGAGCATCAGGGCGACCGCGAGCTCGGCGGCGCTGACGATGTTGGACGTGGGCGCGTTGACCACCATCACACCGCTCTGGGTCGCGGTGCGGACGTCGACGTTGTCGAGTCCCACGCCGGCCCGGGCGATCACCTTGAGCCTGCGAGCAGCCGCGAGCGCCTCGGCGTCGACCTGGGTGGCGCTGCGCACCAGGATCGCGTCGGCGTCGACGATCGCGGGCAGGAGCGCGGCCCGGTCGGCACCGTCGCAGTGCCGGATCTCGAAGTCCGGTCCGAGCGCCTCGACCGTCGCGGGGCTGAGCTCCTCGGCGATCAGCACCACCGGTCGGCGGGCGGCTGCGTCTGCTGGCTGGGTCACGACGGGGTCCTCACGTGGCGGGTGTCCGGCGGCCGGCGCACGACGCTGTGCCCGTCCGCGACCCTACCCGACCGACCTGACCGAAAACCGGTTGTCCGGCACCCGGGGCGGCCCCGAGGATGAGGTGGTGGAGATCTAGACGACGCCCGTGAAGCCCGCCGACGGTGGGTGGTTCCGTACGACGTCGCGAGGCCCCATGCCTGCCCCGGTTCTCTCCCTGTCCTCCCTCACCTTCGCCTGGCCCGACGGCACCGCCGTGTTCGCCGGGCTCGACCTCCAGGTGCCCCGGGGCCGTTCCGCCCTGGTCGGCGACAACGGCACCGGCAAGTCCACCCTGCTCCGGCTCGCGGCCGGTGACCTGGCGCCGACGTCGGGATCGGTCAGCGTCCACGGCCGGCTCGGCCACCTGCCCCAGGACCTCGTGCTGCGGGCCGACCTGCGCGTCGACGAGCACCTCGGCCTCGCCGAGGTGCGCCGCGCGATCTCCGCGATCGAGGGCGGCGACCCCGATCCCGCGCACTTCGCCGCCGTCGGCGACCGCTGGGACGTCGAGGAGCGTGCCCTCGCCGAGCTGCACCGGGTCGGGCTCCCCGACGACGTGCTCGAGCGGCGGCTCGGCGAGCTCTCCGGTGGCGAGGTCACCCAGCTCGCGCTGGCGCGGCTGCTGCTCGACGACCCCGACGTGCTGCTGCTGGACGAACCCACCAACAACCTCGACCGCGTCGCCCGGGAGCGGCTGGTCGAGGTGGTGGACGGCTGGCGCGGGTCGCTGCTCGTGGTCAGCCACGACCGCGAGCTCCTCGAGCACGTCGACCGGGTCGGCGAGCTGCGCGCACGGGGCGCCGACTCCCGTGACGTGCGGTGGTACGGCGGCGGCTGGTCGTCGTACGTCGAGGCCGTCGCGGTCGAGCAGGCGGCCGCGGAGCAGGCCGTGCGCGCCGCGCAGTCCGACGTACGCCGCCAGCGCAACGACCTGGTCACCGCCCAGGAGGTGCTGGCCCGGCGCAAGAGGCAGGGGGCGCGGGCGGCCGAGACCCAGGGGTTGCCCAGGATCGTGATCGGGGCACGCAAGCGCGCGGCGCAGGAGTCCGCGGCGAAGTACCGCGCCACCCACCAGGACCGGCTGGCCGGCGCCCGCGAACGACTGGACGACGCCCAGAACCGGCTCCGGCGCGACGAGAGCGTGCGGATCGACCTGTCCGGCACCGAGGTCCCGCCGGGCCGGATCGTGCTCACCACGGCCGCGCTCCGGCTGCGCACCGGGCTCGCGCTCGACCTCGACCTGCGAGGACCGGAGCGCGTGGCCGTCACCGGTCCCAACGGGAGCGGCAAGACCACCCTGCTGCACACGCTGGCCGGTCTGGTGCCGCCCGCGAGCGGCACCGTCGACGTGCGGGTGCCGCTGCGGCTGCTCCCCCAGCGGCTCGACGTGCTGGACCCGGAGCTGAGCGTGTTCGGCAACGTCGCGGCGCACGCACCCGACGTCGAGCCGAACCGGCTGCGCGCGCAGCTCGCCCGGCTCCTGTTCAAGGGCGCGGCCGGCGACCAGGTGGTCGGCACGCTCTCGGGCGGCGAGCTGTTCCGGGCGACGCTGGCGTCCCTGCTGCTGGCCGAGCCGGCACCCCAGCTGCTGATGCTGGACGAGCCGACCAACAACCTGGACGGCTCGACGCGCGACCAGCTGGTCGGCGCGCTGGCGTCGTACCGCGGCGCGCTGGTCGTCGTCTCCCACGACGAGACGTTCCTCGACGAGATCGGCGTGACCCGCGTGCAACGTCTGCGCCTCCCGGGACGTCAGAACGGGTAGAAGAGAGACAACGAGAGGGGCGGCGTGGCGACCGACGAGCAGTTCGAGGCCTTCGCTGTGGACGTGGCGCCGATGCTGCTCCGCACGGGCTGGCTGCTGACCCGTGAGCACCACGCGGCCGAGGACCTCGTGCAGGAGACGCTGGCACGCGTCTACGCACGGTGGCACCGGCGTACGCCGATCGACAACCCGGCGGCCTACGCGAGGACGGCGCTGGTCCGGCTGTTCATCAGCTCCCGGCGCCGCAAGAGCTCCACGGAGCTGGTCACCGACCGGCTGCCCGAACGCGGGGTGACCGAGGACGGGACCGCCACGCTCGCCCTCCGCGCCGCGATCGGCGACATGGACCGCAAGGACCAGGCCGTGCTGGTGCTCCGGTTCTTCGAGGACCTGTCCGTCGCGGAGACCGCAGCCGAGCTCGGCGTCACGGAGTCCGCGGTCCGCACCCGCAGCTCCCGCGCCGTCGGCAGGCTCCGCGAGCGACTGGGCGACGACTTCCTGACCCACCAGAGATGACCGAGGACACCGAGATGGAACCGTACGAGGACGCGGCCGACGTCGCCGTGCTGCTGCGCCGGGCGGCGAACGAGGCACCGACCGGGCTGGACCGACCGGCCGGCCTGGACGGCGCGATGCGTCTCGGCCGTCGGCTGCGGCGCCGCCGGCAGTGGGTCCAGGGCGTCGGCGCGCTCGCCGTCGTGGCGACCGTGGCCAGCGGCGTGCTCGTCGCGGAGAACCTGTCGCAGGCACCGTCGCGCGACAGCGTCGCGCTCGCCCCGACGACCACGCCCACGGCCCCGACCGCTTCCCCCTCACCGACGACGGTGGCGCCGGCGCCTCGTGGTCACCGCTCGGTCACCGCCGTCTACCGCCAGGTGCTGTCGCCGTACGGCGAGATCTCCGGTCTCTCGTCCTACCCCTACGCCGAGAACGGCATCGCGGCCGGCACCGGCATGGTCGCCGACGTGTCCGGACCCGGCAGCGTCACGGTCGCCGTCACCCGGGACGAGTCGAAGGACTCCGCGGTCAGCTGCGACGTCGACGGCAGCCGGGTGCTGACCTGCGCGCCGCTGCCTTCCGGGTCGGCCTGCCCCGCGGGCAGCCGCTGCCTGGACACGGCGGCCGGCCTGGACAGCGCGTGCCCACCCGCGGGCGAGGGCACCGGCGGCCAGGCCTGCGAGGTGCTCGACGACGGCACCGTCGTGATGTGGCAGAAGGTCCGCACGTACTCCGACGCGCGCGACCGGGGCGAGTACTCCAACGAGGCGACGGCCTACCGTCCCGAGGGCCTCCAGGTGCACGTCTCGGCCTACAACGGTGCCGGGGAGAAGCTCGGGAAGAGCCGGAAGACGCCCTCCCTCGACCTCGAGCAGGTGCGGGTCATCGCCGGCGATCCCGTCTGGGCCGACGTCGACCTCGGCAACTAGCGCGACGCCGGGTGCGCCTCGGCCCAGGCACGCTCGAGCACCTGGCTGAAGACCTCGACCGGCTGCGCACCCGAGATGCCGTACTTCCGGTCGACCACGAAGAACGGCACGCCGGTGGCGCCCAGGGACGCCGCCTCGCGGATGTCGGCCTCGACCGCGTCGGCGTACGCGTCGCCGGCCAGCACCTCCTTGGCAGCGACCTCGTCGATCCCGACGCTGGTCGCCGCGCGGAGCAGCACCTCGTGGTCGGCGACGTTCTCGGCGCGCAGGAAGTACGCCGCGAGCAGCTCCTCCTTGAGCCGGGCCTGGACCTCGGGCGACCCGGCCAGGGCCAGGTGGAGCAGCCGGTGAGCGTCGGCGGTGTTGCCGCGCTGCGCCTCGGCCAGCCGGAACACCAGGCCCTCCTCCGCCGCGAGCGCCTCGACCCGGTCGACCATCTCCTGCCCGGCGGCGTCACCCCCGCCGTACTTCGCGCCGAGGTGCTCGACCACGGTCTGGCTCGGCACGGTCGGGGCGGCGGGGTCCAGCTGGAAGGAGCGGAAGCGCAGCTCGACCTGCCTGTCGGTGGTCGAGCCTGTCGCATCGGTGGTCGAGCCTGTCGCATCGGTGGTCGAGCCTGTCGCATCGGTGGTCGAGCCTGTCGCATCGGTGGTCGAGCCTGTCGAGACCCACGCGTCCAGCGCCCGTTCGAGCCGGCGCTTCCCGATGTAGCACCACGGGCAGACGACGTCGCTCCAGATCTCGACAATCACGTGCACCTCAACCGCGCCCGGTGGTTGGCTGTTCCCGTGACCGCCGATCAGGACCCGCTCGAGACCGAACGCCTGGTCCTGCGCCGATGGCGGGAGCAGGACGCACCGCGGCTGTACGACATCCAGAGCCGGCGCGACGTCGTGCAGTGGCTGAGCGACGACTTCGACAACCCCGAGCTGCTCAAGGACGTCGACGACGCCCGGGGCCGGATCGGCCGCTACCAGAAGTTCTTCGCCGAGCCGCCCCAGGGGATCTGGGCGATCGTGGCCCGCGACGGCGACGACGTACCGGCCGGAGCGATCCTGCTGAAGACGCTGCCCAACGCCGAGCACGGCGAGATCGAGATCGGCTGGTGGCTGCACCCCGACTCGCACGGCAAGGGCTACGCGACCGAGGGTGCCACGGCCGTGCTCGACCACGCCTTCGCCGGCGGCCTGAGCGAGGTCTGGGCCGTGATGTACCCGGCCAACATGCCCTCCCGCGCCGTGATGACCCGGCTGGGGATGACCGACCTGGGCGTGCACGAGCGCTGGTACCCCGGCGAGTCGCAGGTCATGAGGATCACCGCCGAGGAGTGGTCCCGGGGTCGACCCTGAGGGGACTCAGGGGGCTGCCTCCGGGGCGTCTTCAGCACTTTCCCTGATGTGCTGGGTGTCGTTCGCCGACACCCTTCTCGACATGATCAAGGTCGAGTCACTCACACGGAAGTACGGCGGGTTCACCGCCGTCGACGACATCACGTTCACGGCGCACCCCGGTCGCGTCACCGGGTTCCTCGGACCCAACGGAGCAGGCAAGTCCACCACGATGCGAGTCATGGTCGGGCTCACCCCGCCCACGTCCGGCGCCGCCACGATCGGCGGTCGACGCTTCGCCGACCTGCCGAACACCGGTCTGGAGGTCGGCGTCCTGCTCGACGCCTCCGCCCAGCACGCCGGGCGCACCGGGCGGGAGATCCTCACCCTCGCCCAGCGGACGATGGGCCTGCCCTCGAGCCGCGTCGACGAGATGCTGGAGCGGGTCAGCCTCACCCCGACGGAAGCGGGTCGGCGAGTCCGCAACTACTCGTTGGGCATGCGGCAGCGGCTGGGCATCGCCACCGCGCTGATCGGCGAGCCCGAGGTCCTGATCCTCGACGAACCGGCCAACGGCCTCGACCCGGCCGGCATCCGCTGGATGCGCGACCTGCTCCGGGAGTACGCCGACAAGGGCGGCACCGTGCTGCTCTCGTCGCACCTCCTGCACGAGATCGAGGTGATCGCCGACGACCTGGTCGTGATCGGCAACGGCCGGATCGTCGCGCAGGGCAGCAAGACCGATCTCCTGCAGATCGCCGGCACCTTCGTCCGCGCGGCCGGCGACGCCGACCTGGCCGGCGCCCTGACCGGCTCCGGCGTCGAGTTCACCCGCTCGGGCGACGGCTTCCGCACCGACGCGGATCCCGAGCACGTCGGCAAGGTCGCCCTGGCCGCCGGCGTACCCCTGGTCGAGCTCCGGACCGCCGACGGCGCCGGCCTCGAGGACATGTTCCTCGAGCTCACCGCAGACACCTCACGAGAAGGAGCAGCAGCATGAGCACCCTGACCGCCCGGCCCGACGTGGACACCTCGCGGCTCCCGCGGCCGAAGCGCATCGACGGGATCCCGATGACCCGGATCGTCGGCGTCGAGCTCCGGAAGATGTTCGACACCCGGTCGGGCTTCTGGCTGATGGCCGGGATCGCGATCGCGGCCACCCTCGCCACCGGCGCGGTGATCCTGTTCGCCTCGGACAGCTCGATCACCTACAACTCGTTCGGCGCCGCGATCGGGGTGCCGATGACCGTGCTGCTGCCGGTGGTGGCGATCCTCTCGGTCACCAGCGAGTGGAGCCAGCGCAGCGGCCTGACCACGTTCACCCTGGTGCCGCACCGCGGCCGGATCGTGACCGCCAAGCTGGTCGCGACCCTGGTGGTCGGGGTGACCTCGATGTTCGTCGCGCTCGGGATCGGTGCCCTCGGCAACGTGCTCGGCTCCACGATCAAGGGCGTCGACACGGTGTGGGACATCTCCGTGAACCAGGTGCTCTCGATCGTCCTCGCCAACGTGCTCGGGATGCTGGTCGGCTTCATGCTCGGCGTGCTGATCCGCAACTCGGCCGGCGCGATCGTGGGCTACTTCGTGTTCGCCTTCGTGCTCCCGACGCTGGCGCTGCTGCTCGCCACCAGCCAGGCCTGGTTCCGCGACCTCCAGCCCTGGGTCGACTTCAACTTCGCGCAGGGTCAGCTGTACGACGGCGCGATGAACGCCTCCCAGTGGGCACACCTCGGGGTGACCAGCGTGATCTGGGTGCTGGTCCCCCTCGCCATCGGCGTCCGGCTGGTGCTGCGGTCCGAGGTGAAGTAGGTCGACCCGGAGATTCTCCCGACAAGGTCGAAGCGGCCCCCGGCACGACGCCGGAGGCCGCTTCGACCGTATGGGTCCTA
>CAWFHJ010000028.1:0-122288 GCA_963815585.1 uncultured Actinomycetota bacterium
TCGGCCTGGTGATGGCGGTCGTGGTCGGGGTGAACCTGTACGTCGCCTACCGGCTGCGTCCGATCTTCCGCCCGAACACCCCCGACCAGGCCAACCTCGAGCGCTACCGCGAGGTGGTCACCCCGATCCGCAAGTGGCTGCTGGTCGGGGTCAGCGCGCTGCTCGGCATCTTCGCCGGCGTCTCCGCGACCGGCCAGTGGCGCACCTTCCTGCTGTGGCAGCACCGGCAGTCCTTCGGTCAGAAGGACCCGTACTTCCACAAGGACATCGGCTTCTACTTCTTCTCGCTGCCCTGGCTGCACTACCTGATCGACTTCGTGACCACGGCGCTGGTGATCGGCCTGATGGCCGCGGTGCTCGTGCACTACCTCTACGGCGGCATCCGGCTCCAGGGCGGCAACCGGTTCTCCGGCGCCGCCCAGGTGCAGATCTCCGCGCTGCTGGGTCTGCTGCTGCTGCTCAAGAGCGGCGACTACTGGCTGGACCGGTTCGACCTCACCACCTCCTCCGGCAACCTGATCACCGGCATGACCTACGCCCGTGACCATGCGGTGCTGCCCTCGAAGAACATCCTGATGTTCATCTCCCTGATCTGCGCGATCCTGCTGTTCGCCAACGTCTTCCGGCGCACCTGGCTGCTGCCCGGCGTGGGGATCGCGCTGCTGGTGCTCTCGGCCGTGCTGCTCGGCATGGTGTGGCCGGCGATCGTGCAGAAGTTCCAGGTCGACCCGTCGGCGGCCGACAAGGAGTCGCCGTACATCCAGAAGAACATCGAGGCCACGCGCACGGCGTACGACGTGGGCGACAGCAAGGTCAGTGCCTACCAGGCCACCTCGACGCTGAGCCAGAGCAAGCTCGGCGCCGATGCCGCGTCGCTGCCGGGCATCCGGCTGGTCGACCCGCAGGTGGTCAGCGACACCTTCGAGCAGCTCCAGCAGGTGCGTGGCTACTACTCGGTGCCGAGCGTGCTCGACGTCGACCGCTACCAGATCGACGGCCGCGAGCGCGACGTCGTGCTGGCCGCGCGCGAGATGAACCTCAACGGCCTGCCCGACGCCCAGAAGAACTGGGCCAACGAGCACACCGTCTACACCCACGGCTACGGGATGATCGCCGCCTACGGCAACCAGCAGGACGCCAACGACAAGCCGGTGACCAACAACAAGGGCCAGCCGGTCTGGGCCGAGGAGAAGCTGCCGCCGAGCGGCCAGCTCACCGACCAGAGCCCCGACGGCTACCGGCCGCAGATCTACTACGGCGAGCGCAGCCCGGACTACTCCATCGTCGGCCGCCCCAAGGGCGACAAGGCGATCGAGCTCGACGTGCCGCAGGGTGCGAGCGGCGCCAGCGAGTCGAACAACAACATCTACCAGGGCAAGACCGGCGTCCCGGTGGGGTCGACGTTCAACAAGCTGCTCTACGCGATGAAGTTCGGCGACGCCAACATCTTCCTGTCCTCGCGGGTCAACGAGAACTCCCGGATCCTCTACGACCGCAGCCCGAGCAAGCGGGTCGAGAAGGTCGCCCCGTGGCTGACCGTCGACCGCGACGCGCTGCCGGCCGTCGTCGACGGCAAGATCGTGTGGATCCTCGACGGCTACACCACCAGCGACAAGTACCCGCTCTCCGAGCGCCGCTCGCTGGAGGAGATGGTCTCCGACGCGCTGAACCCGCGGCAGACCTACGCCACCCTGCCGACCGACCACATCAACTACATGCGCAACGCGGTCAAGGCCGTGGTCGACGCCTACGACGGCACCGTGACGCTGTACGCCTGGGACGACAAGGACCCGCTGCTCAAGGCGTGGGAGGAGGTGTTCCCGAACGTGGTGAAGCCGCGCTCGGAGATCCCCGACGACCTGCTCGACCACATGCGCTACCCCGAGGACATGTACAAGGTGCAGCGCAACATCCTCGCCGACTACCACGTGACGAACCCGAAGACGTTCTACGAGGGCTCCGACAAGTGGGACGTGCCCGAGGACCCGGAGTCGGCCGGCCGCAAGCAGCCGCCCTACCGGCTCTCGGTGGCCACCCAGACCGGCCAGCAGCCCACGTTCTCGCTGACCTCGGTCTACGTGCCGACCAAGCGCCAGAACCTCGCCTCGTTCATGGCGGTCGGCGCGGACGCGTCCGATCCCGACGACCTACGGCAAGATCCGGATCCTGCGGCTGCCCGACAACACCCAGGTGCCCGGCCCCTCGCAGATCGCGAACCAGTTCAACAGCGACGACGCGATCGCCACCCGACTCAGATCGTTCACCCAGAGCAACGCCCGGGTGCGCTACGGCAACCTGCTCACGTTGCCCGTGGGCGGCGGCCTGCTCTACGTGCAGCCGCTGTACACGCTGCGGTCCGGCGGCGCGGCGTCGTACCCCCAGCTGGAGTTCGTCCTGGTCTCCTTCGGCAGCGACGTCGGCATCGGCTCCACGCTGAACGAGGCCCTCGACGACGTCCTGGGTGTCGACACCACCACGCCCGCGGGCGGCGGCACCCCGACCACCCCCGGCACCGGCACCGGCACGGGCGTCAACAGCGGCGCCCTCAAGCTGCTCCAGCAGGCCAACGACAAGTTCGCCGCCGCCGACAAGGCCCTCAAGGCCGGCGACCTCGCGGCGTACGCCAAGAACGTCAACGAAGCCCAAGCCCTCGTCGACCAGGCGATCAAGCTCTCCGACCAACCCAAGAAGGCGAACTGAGCCGGCGGTCGAGCCTGTCGAGACCCGGCGGTCGAGAGGAGTCGGGGTCAGCACGGACTCGGCGGTCGAGCTTGTCGAGACCCTGGTGGTTGAGGAGGCGCGCCAGCGCCGTCTCGAAACCCCCGGTACGACGGGCGGGGCCGGTGGTCGAGCGAACCCGGCGGTCGAGCTTGTCGAGACCCCGGTGGTTGAGGAAGTGCGCAGCAGCCGTCTCGAACCTCCGTACGACGGGCAGGACCGGTGCCGAGCCAAACGATCGGTGGTCGAGCCTGTCGAGACCCTGGGACGGTGATCGAGCAGCGAGCGCAGCGGGCGCCTCGAGACCGGACCACCCCGATTTGGACACACGCCCCGCCCCGGTAACGTTCTGTTCACCGACGCGGGGTGGAGCAGTTCGGTAGCTCGCTGGGCTCATAACCCAGAGGTCGCAGGTTCAAATCCTGCCCCCGCTACAATGTGATGTCTCAAGACATCGCGGAGGTCCGAACCCAATAGATGTGGGTTCGGACCTCCTTCGTTTCAGCGGGTGGGGCCGGGTGGGCGTCCGGTGCCTTGGTAGCGCTTGGATGTGTCGAGGACGAGCTCGCGGAGCAGTTCGCCGGTGGCGGCGTCGATGATCCGGATGTCGAGGTCCTGGGCCAGGACGATGACGCGGGTTCCGGTGTGGGTTCGGCCGATGCCGATGGAGTACATCTGGCCGCGGTAGCGCCAGGTGATCTTGCCGGCTTTGTCGACCCTGTCGTGGCGGACGCGGTCGTGGGTGTCGTCGTCCCGGTCGCCGGTGCTCGGGGTGGCTTTGGGGCGGGTCGTGTAGATCGTGGCCGGGGTCGCCCGGTGGTCGAGGGACCGGTGCGGCCGGTGGTCGTTGTACTCGTCGACGAAGGCGTCGAGGAGGGCCTGGAGGTCGTCGATCGTGCTCGGCTGCTCGGGTTGGCTGCGGAGCCATTTCTTCATCGTCTGCTGGAAGCGTTCGACCTTGCCCTGGGTCGTGGGGTGGTTGGGTCGCCCGTTCTTCTGGACCACGTTGAGGTGGCGCAGCTCGGTCTCGAAGCCGTTGCGGGTGCCGGCGCCCTTCTTGCCCTGGGAGAGCCGGGTGGTGAAGACCATGCCGTTGTCGGTGAGCGTGGAGGCCGGGATCCCGTGCTCGGCAACGGTTTGACGGAAGGTGGCCAGCACGATGGTGCCGGTGACGCGGTGGTGGGCGGTGACCGAGAGCGCGTAGCGGGAGCAGTCGTCGAGCCAGGTCAGGATCTCGCAGTCCGCGCCGGGTCGGCCGGCAGCTCCTGGTGAGTCGGTAGTGGGTGAAGTCGGCCTGCCAGGTCTCGTTGGGCAGCTCGGCGGCGAACCGGATGTAGGAGGACTTGGGCTTCTTCTTCGGCTCCGGGACGACCAGGCCGTGACGGTTCAGGTAGCGGGAGATCGTGGCCCTGGACACCACGGTCGAGTGGTGGTGTTCGAGGTGCCACTTGATGGTGTCGGGGCCGGCGTCCAGGCCGGTGGCGGCCAGCTTCTCGCGCAGCTCGAGGATCAGGTCGACGACCTCGGTGGGTGTCGTGGTCGGGACCCTCTTCGGGCGTCGGGAGCGGGGCTCGAAGGCGGCCTCACCCTCGGCCTTGTAGCGGGCGATGAGCTCGAAGAGCCAGGACTCAGAGACGCCGTAGGCGGCGGCGACTTCGCGGACGGGTCGGTTCTCGACCACCACGGAGGTGATCAGCAATCGGTTCAGTGTCATGCCCGGACGCTGGCGGTGCTCACGCGTCTACTCCGGGATGACCCGCGACATCACTCCGGGATGTCTTGAGACATGGCTCCGGGATGTCCTGAACCAGCACACTGCCCCCGCTACAAATGTGATGTCTCAAGACATCGCGGAGGTCCGAACCCAATAGATGTGGGTTCGGACCTCCTTTGTTTCAGCGGGTGGGGCCGGGTGGGCGTCCGGTGCCTTGGTAGCGCTTGGATGTGTCGAGGACGAGTTCGCGGAGCAGTTCGCCGGTGGCGGCGTCGATGATCCGGATGTTGAGGTCCTGGGCCAGGACGATGACGCGGGTTCCGGTGTGGGTTCGGCCGATGCCGATGGAGTACATCTGGCCGCGGTAGCGCCAGGTGATCTTGCCGGCTTTGTCGACCCTGTCGTGGCGGACGCGGTCGTGGGTGTCGTCGTCCCGGTCGCCGGTGCTCGGGGTGGCTTTGGGGCGGGTCGTGTAGATCGTGGCCGGGGTCGCCCGGTGGTCGAGGGAGCGGTGCGGCCGGTGGTCGTTGTACTCCTCGACGAAGGCGTCGAGGAGGGCCTGGAGGTCCTCGATCGTGCTCGGCTGCTCGGGTCTGGCCGCGGAGCCATTTCTTCATCGTCTGCTGGAAGCGTTCGACCTTGCCCTGGGTCGTGGGGTGGTTGGGTCGCCCGTTCTTCTGGACCACGTTGAGGTGGCGCAGCTCGGTCTCGAAGCCGTTGCGGGTGCCGGCGCCCTTCTTGCCCTGGGAGAGCCGGGTGGTGAAGACCATGCCGTTGTCGGTGAGCGTGGAGGCGGGGATCCCGTGCTCGGCAACGGTTTGACGGAAGGTGGCCAGCACGATGGTGCCGGTGACCCGGTGGTGGGCGGTGACCGAGAGCGCGTAGCGGGAGCAGTCGTCGAGCCAGGTCAGGATCTCGCAGTCCGCGCCGGGTCGGCCGGCAGCTCCTGGTGAGTCGGTAGTGGGTGAAGTCGGCCTGCCAGGTCTCGTTGGGCAGCTCGGCGGCGAACCGGATGTAGGAGGACTTGGGCTTCTTCTTCGGCTCCGGGACGACCAGGCCGTGACGGTTCAGGTAGCGGGAGATCGTGGCCCGGGACACCACGGTCGAGTGGTGGTGTTCGAGGTGCCACTTGATGGTGTCGGGGCCGGCGTCCAGGCCGGTGGCGGCCAGCTTCTCGCGCAGCTCGAGGATCAGGTCGACGACCTCGGTGGGTGTCGTGGTCGGGACCCTCTTCGGGCGTCGGGAGCGGGGCTCGAAGGCGGCCTCACCCTCGGCCTTGTAGCGGGCGATGAGCTCGAAGAGCCAGGACTCAGAGACGCCGTAGGCGGCGGCGACTTCGCGGACGGGTCGGTTCTCGACCACCACGGAGGTGATCAGCAATCGGTTCAGTGTCATGCCCGGGACGCTGGCGGTGCTCACGCGTCTACTCCGGGATGACCCGCGACATCACTCCGGGATGTCTTGAGACATGGCTCCGGGATGTCCTGAACCAGCACACTGCCCCCGCTACAAGATAAAACCGCAGGTCAGAGGCCGTTTCCGGAGTCCGGGAAGGGGCTCTGGCATTGCTCCGGCCCAATGTCAGCAATATGTCAGCGGCAGACCACGTGTTGTCGCGTGCTTTAAATGCTTTTGGGTGAATGTGAGGCTGACCTCTCCTCGCGGCCATTGCCCTAGCTAGAGGTCATCACTCAGCGGACTGCGCACCGCCGCGGAGCGGTGAGGGGACACCGGACTCGACCAGTGGTATCAGCCTCGAGTCTTCAAGTGCGGCGGTGCGGTGGCAGACGCCTGCCAGGTACGCCTTGTTGGTGGCGAAAGCGAGGAAGTCCTGCACGCTGGCTTGCCTCACGGCGATGACGAGGTCCCACCTTTCACCCGGCGGCCCGACGAGGCAGTGCCCTCCGACGCCGAGGAGACTGACGGAGCCACCGCTGGCGGCCAGGAACGGCAGCGTGTGGTCGATGTAGCGGTCGTACGCTTCTCTTCCGGTGATCGGGTGTGGTGGCGCCGCGTCGGGGAAGTCCGTGTAGTCGGCCCAGTCGCGGAACCGGAGCAGGGTTCAGCATGGTGATGGGGCCGGGGATGCCTCGTTGGAACAGCTGGCCGACGCTCTCGTCGGTCGGGTCGAGAAACACTGGCAGGGTTGACATGAGGTTCCCCCTCGGGTTGGTGCGGATATGGCGGTCTCGCCAAGCATCGTGGTTCGACTGAGCTACTTGACCTCCGCACTGCTGACGAGCACGAGCCCGACGACCAGCGGGAGGGCCAGCCAGAGGGAGGCGGAGGCTCCGAGGTGAGCCCACTGGTCCGTGGTGACGGTGCCGTCGATCAGGGTGCCGCTGGCGTACTGGAAGTCGACCCAGGGTTGCAGGTGGCGGAACCAGTCCTGTGAGTTGGCCAGGATGATCGACAGGGTCGGCAGCAGGAACGAGTAGACGAAGTAGGCCACGAGCGCTCCTGCCGAGCTGCGGATCAGGACCCCGAGCATGAATCCCACGAGCAGGCTGAGCACGTTGGCCAGGACGAGGGTGAGCATGTTGGCCACGGTCACGTCCCAAACCGGGGTGATGCCACGGATCGTTGCGTCGAGGAGGTTTCCGAGTGCGCCGATGGCGAGGCCGAGTGGGATGGTCGCGACGGCGACTCCGATGCTGGCGATCGCCTTGGCTGCGATGACTCGTTCGCGGTGGGGCACCAGGGTAAACGTGGTCAGGCCGCTGCGCTGGCTCCACTCGCTGGTCACCGACAAGATCGCGATGACGGGCAGCACGACGGTCATCGGGAAGCAGACGGCGGTGGCGAACGAGGAGTAGGTTACGCCTTTCGCCGAGGAGAACGCGATAACCACAGCGGACGCGAGCGAGGGCCAGGATCCCGGTGCTGGACATCAACCAGAGCCCGGACCTGGTGTCGAACATCTTGCGGACCTCAGTGGTGACGATCCGATGGAGCGGGATGGCGCGCCGGAGGGCGGCCTCAGGCGCGGAGGCCCGGGTCGGGCTGTCGAGGGTGGTCATGTGACTGCTCCTTCGTGATGGTTGTCGGTGGTGGTCTCGCGTTGGGTCTCGGCGGTGAGGGCGAGGAACATTTCCTCCAGGCCGGCGCCGTCGGCGGGGCGCAGTTCGAGGAGCGGTACGCCGGCGGCGAAGGCGGTGGCCCCGACCGCAGCGGGTTCGGCGAAGACGTGCAGGCCGTCTGTGCCGACGTGGGTGGAGGTGATGCCTGCCTGTGAGAGCGCCTCGGCGGCGGCGTCGCGGTCGGTGGTGCGCAGGACCGAACCGGCGGACCTGAGCAGGTCGTCCTTGGCTCCGGCCGCGACGATGCGGCCGTTGCCGATCACGACCAGGTCGTCGGCGATGACCTCGATCTCGTGCAGCAGGTGGGAGGAGAGGAGCACGGTGCCTCCGCGGTCGGCGTAGTCGCGCAGCAGGCCGCGCATCCACCGGATGCCGGCCGGGTCGAGGCCGTTGGCCGGCTCGTCGAGGATCAGCACCTCCGGTTCACCGATGAGTGCGGTCGCGATCCCGAGGCGTTGCCGCATCCCGAGCGAGTAGTCACGGACCCGGCGCGACGCCTCTGATGGCGTGAGGCTGACCAGGGCGAGCATCTCCTCGACCCGAGTGCGCGGCAGGCCCATGAACCGCTGGCCGATGGTCAGGATCTCCCTGCCGGTGCGGCCCGCATGCTGGGCCGATGCGTCCAGGAGGACACCGACCTCGAGGCCCGGGTTGGGCAGGTCGACGTACCGCCGCCCGCCGATCGTGGCGGTGCCCGACGTCGCCGCTGTCAAACCCACCAGGATGCGAAGGGTGGTGGACTTCCCGGCCCCGTTGGGGCCGAGGAACCCGGTCACCCGCCCCGCACGGGCCGTGAAGCTGACCTGGTCGACGGCGGTGAAGTCGCCGTAGGTCCGGGTGAGGGACTCGATGCTGATCATGACTTGGTTTCCTTCATTGTCAGGTTGAGGGCTGGGTGGCCGGGCCCGTTCTGGGGCCGGCCGTCTGTACAGCTCAGGCGTCGACGTGGTGGAGGGCGTGCGACGGCGGCATCGTCCAGGTTTGGATGCGGCTGGAGCTGTGGAAGAGCCAGATCGCGAGCCATCCGATCCCTAGGGCGACGGTGAGGAGTCCGAGGTCAAGAGCCACTTCGGGGACGAAGGCCCGGAACGCGACCGGGATCGCGCCGACGGCGTACATCGCCAGAGGGATCCTGGGGATCTCACCGCCTCGCACCATGGCGGTCACGAACATGAGCGTGCCGAGGAGGAACGTCACCGAGGCCACCGTGAGCGCGACACCCAGTGAGCCGGCCCGGAGGGCGTCGACGGTTGTCGTCGGCAGGTCGTTGAAGACGAGGTTAATCACGAACTCCACGCCGACCAGCGCGGTCAAGGCGAAGGCGTTGAGCAGGTACGCGACCAGGCCGAAGGTGCCGGTGCGGCGCCCGAATGCGACGTAGAGGGCGGTGACCAGTGCCAGCGCCAGGATCTGCGCAAGTGGGGCGACGAGCTGGGTGAGGGCCGAGGTCGGGATGACCTCGGCTCGTTTGGCGGCATTGACGATCAGTACGGCGGCGCTTCCGGCACCGGCGACTGCGGCGATGCGGTAGAAGGTCGCGGGGATGGGGTGGGACATGGTTCCTCCGAAGAGCTTGATGGGAAGGTCACCCGCGGCGGGAGGCCGCGAGGTTTCTGACGGGTCGTGCAGGTTGACGCTCAGACGGTGATCTCGCCTCGACTGGCCGGATCGGCACCATCCGATCGGTGATCGGTAGGGGATCGAAGTCCAACAAGCTCGGCGGGAACCCGACGAGCTCCCATGGGGCAAGAGACGTGGCCGCGGTTGCTAGGGCGGCACCATGGGTGGCGTTGCTGGCTGTGCCTGGGGAGAAGTGGTCTGCCGGTTTGCTGGCAGGGCGAGCTGTTCGGCGGGGCGTCCCGTCATGGGAATCTGATCCGCGGGCTTGCGGACCGTGCTCACTTCTGCCGACGCCACGGATCGGCGGGTGCGGCCACAAACTGCGCGAACACGTGCCGCCACGGAATGACGGCGATGATGACCACGACCAAGGCGACGGCATGGAACAGGGTGAGGGTGGCACCATGGAGCCCGGCGCCGGTCCAGGCTGGGAGCGCCACGAGTGCGAGCCAGATCACCTTCCACGTCACCTCGAACAGCAGGATCGGGAGCATCCGTGCGGGGTACCTGAGGCCGAGCAGGGCGAGGAACGACATTGCGATGAACAGGCACTCCTTCGTTCCTTCCACGACGCTCCACGGTTCGTGGCTGACGATCAGCGGCCACTTGATCAGGGCGAGACCGACGCCCATGAAGAGGTAGCCGACGCGTAGGACGTTCAGCTGCCACAGGGCGAGGGGCGCTACGGTTCGTGCGGTGCCAGGCCCCGATCCTCGGGAGTTGCGTGAGGTGGTCAGCGGCCGTTCCTGTGCCTGCTTCATGGTGATGGCTCCTTGGTCGGTGTGGATGACCAAACGATGGCTGTCGGGGAGGGGCGCGCACATCGGCCGGCAGACCACGCTGCAGGGTCGAAGGAACGGCCCCTAAGTGCCGCTGGCACCGACTTTCGTCGCGGCGCCGTCGACCTTCGTCTATGTGCGGTGCTGCGAACGGTCCCTACGCTGAGGTCATGTCCCCGCTCTGGAGTGGTGTCGCGCACGTGATGCCCGCGGCGTGGCAGTCGCCGGCTGAACCGTCGCGGCTGCCCTCCTCCGGATCGAGGACAGGTCGCGACGTGCTCGTCGACGGAGCCGGGTGCTTGGTCGCGCTCGTGCTCGGCGCACTCTTCCTGAGCCCCGAACTGCACGGGGCCGGCTCGACGCTGTCGAAGGACCAGGTTGTCGTCGACGTCGTGTGCGGAGTGCTGGCGTGCGCGTCGTTGTGGTGGAGGCGGCGCTGGCCACTCGGTGTCGCCCTGGCCTGCGTCGCGCTGGGTGCGGTCTCGAGTTCTGCCACGCCCGCCGGGCTGCTGGCGCTGTCCTCGCTGGCGGTGTACCGCCCCATTCGGCCGGTGCTGCTGGTCGCTGCCCTGTGGATCCCATCTCTCTTGGGCTTCGCCCTCTACAGTCCGACGACCGGCCCACTCTCGGTCCTCTTGTTGGTCACCCCGCTCGTGGCCGCGGCCATCGCTTGGGGGATGTTCCTGCGAGCTCGCCGCCAGCTCCTTCTCACCTTGCGTGAGCGCGCGACGCGCGCCGAGCGAGACCAGGAGCTGCACGAGGACCGAGCACGGATGGCCGAACGCACCAGGATCGCCCGCGAGATGCACGACGTGCTCGCACATCGGATCACGCTGCTGGCACTGCACGCGGGTGGACTCGAGGTGCGACCCGACCTACCCCCAGCGAATGTGCGCGAGACTGCGGAGCTGATGCGCTTGACAGCCCGACAGGCACTCGAAGAGCTACGCGGCGTGATTGGAGTGCTTCGAGAAGAGGCCGGGCAGGAATCCCTTCCGCCAGCCGCTCCGCAGCCAACCCTGTCAGACATTCGCCGTTTGGTAGCCGAGACCCGGCTGGCTGGAGCCAGGATCGAGTTCGAGATGAGTGTTGACCACGCGGACGCCGTACCCGGCGCCGCGGGGCGAGATGCCTACCGGATAGTGCAGGAAGCGCTCACCAACGCCGGCAAGCACGCCAGTGGCTCGACAGCATGGGTTCGGATCACAGGTGGGCCGGATGGCGGCCTACACGTCAGGGTCCGCAATCGGAAGTCCGTGCGCGCCACTGCCTATCCGGCGCTCCCAGGGGCCGGAGCTGGCCTGCTCGGACTGCAGGAGCGAGTCGCCCTCGCCGGCGGAACACTGGTGCACGGCCCTGACGAATCGGGCGACTTCGTCGTGGACGCCGAGCTGCAATGGCCAAGATAAGAGTGCTGCTGGTCGACGACGACGCGCTGGTGCGCGGCGGACTTCAGTTGATCCTGTCCTCCGCGGACGACATCGTGGTCGTCGGGGAGGTGGACGACGGCGCACGTGCAGTGGTTGCCGTGAGGGAGCACCGACCCGACGTCGTGCTGATGGACATCCGAATGGCGGAGATGGACGGAATCACCGCCACTGCTGCCTTGCGCCTGCTCGACTCGCCACCACAGGTGATCGTGCTGACCACCTTCCAGGCAGATGAGCAGGTGATGAGCGCCCTGCGTGCAGGCGCCAGTGGGTTTCTGGTCAAGGACACACCTCCCGCCGACATCATCAATGCCGTTCGACTCGTCGCCTCGGGTGCGGCGATCGTGTCGCCGTCCGTCACCCGCACGCTGCTCTCTCACTTCGCCGACGGCCAGGCCTCCGAACGGTGCCGCGTGGCCGCGGAACGGCTGGCCGCGCTGACCGATCGCGAACGGGAAGTCGCGTTCGCGATCGCGTCCGGCGCGTCAAACGCGGAGGTGGCCACCCAGTTGTTCATGAGCGAGGCTACGGTCAAGTCGCACGTGTCGCGCCTGTTCACCAAGCTCGACGCCGGCAACCGGGTACAGATCGCGATCGTCGTCCACGACGCCGACCAGTCATGAGGCCAATCGGCCGATCGGCCGCGTTCTCACGGAGCGAGTCTGGTTGCGGCCTCGCGGGCCAATGTGGCAGCGGCTCCGGAATCAGACGTGCTTGCGTCTTTCTGCCAGGAGTCGGTCGTCCGGGTATGCGCTCATTGAGCACTCTTGCCGGCAGGCTGTGAATGGACGCCCTGGGACGCTGCTAGCAGGCTGTCGCCGCATCTGGCGGCTAGAACGAAATCGTCGGCAGCGTGGCCCTCCGGCACCGCGAGGTCTCACCGGAGGGAATGGACGAGGGGTAGGCCGTGCGCGGGGAGGCGGGGGCGGACTTCCCCCACTTCTTCGAGCTGACCATCGAGCACATCTTGCAGCCGGGCGAGAACTACGGCGACGAGTTATATAGAGGCTTCGATGCATACCGGACTCATACCGATGAGGAGCTGCGCGAGGCGCTCCGAACGTGCATGGTCGCGTTTGACACGAACGTTTTACTGAACCTGTATCGGTACAACGCTGAGACGCGGGCATCGGTCGTCGACGTCATGACTGCGCTCTCTGAGCGGCTCTGGATCCCGCATCAGGTTCTGGAGGAATTCTGGCGGAACCGAGAGCGGGCGCTCGCGGATCCGCTTGGGCAGGTCCAACAGACGGCCGACGAACTTGAGAAGCTGCGCGCCGCAGCAGTCGAACAACTGCGTATGTGGGTCAATCGGGCGGCACTCAACAAGGCTGACGAGGAAGCGGTTGAGTCCTCGCTGAACGAGGCCTTTGCCAGTGCTGAAACGCTTCTAGATGGGCTCATCGATGAGGCCGCGGTACAGCGCGCCAGGAACACGCAGCACGACTCGGTCCTTTCCCTTCTCGAGCCAGTGCTTAGGGGCCGAGTGGGATCGCCTATGTCGGCGGAGAAGTATGTCGCCGCTTTGAAGGAAGGTAACCGTCGCGCTGAGGCAAGTGAACCTCCTGGCCTCGCCGACGTGAAGCAGGTCAACCGGGGTGGCGAAGGCGCGGCCGGTGACTACCTGGTGTGGGATCAGGTGCTCGTGGAGGCGTCGGCGTGGGGAGTGCCCGTGCTCTTTGTGGCGGGCGACGTGAAACGAGACTGGTGGCGCTTCGAGGGGAATAGCGCTCGCGGCCCAAGGGTGGAGCTCGCCCGTGAACTGAAGACGCGTTGCGGTCAGGATCTGTTCATGCTCCGACCAGACACACTGCTGGGATTGGCGGACGCGGTCGCGGTCAGCGTGCGCTCGGGTTCAGTCGAGGATGTTGAGCGGACAACGCGTGTCGAAGACCCCGACACGGGCGAACTGCCACACACAGGTTGGACCGCCGAAGCCGTCGAGACACTGCTTCGTCGGCTCAACTATGAGGCTCCAGTCCAAGAGGCAACCATCCGATTTGCCTCCCAGAACAGAGGCTTTGTGAGTCGCGACGATGTCTACAGAATTGGAGAGTACGACCCATCCAGACAACTCAAGGGCTTCACTCCCCCCGTAAACCGGTTGGCCCAGGAGTTGAGGGATTCGGGCGCGATCCCTGACGAGGCGGTTGACGTATTGGTACCTGTGTATGACGAGGGCACGCATGGCTTCGGGTGGGTGGATGGCTTCCGCGTCCCCGCTGTGATCGTCCATCACCTTCGCGATTGAGGATGCGTCAATCCGCCGCGAGTGACCATCGGTCGTCAGCGATCGATTTCGAACTTCGCGTGTCGACCATGCCTGCGGTGGAGGGCGTGGGATTGGGGCGGTGGACGCCCCAAGCGAATCAGCGTTCTAGCTCATAACCCAGAGGTCGAGTCTTGCGCGCGGCGGGGCGCCAGCGGGGATGGCTCGACGCGCAGAAGCTTGGCCAGCCCGGGTGGCAGCCACCAGTTCCAGCGCCCGAACAGGCTGACCAGGGCAGGCACCAGCAACGCGCGTACGACGGTGGCGTCGATCAGGATGCCCACGCCCAGCGCCGTACCCAGGACCTTGATGTCGGTGCCGGGAGCCGACGCCAGTGCGGCGAATGCGAAGAACAGGATGAGCGCCGCCGAGGTGATCAGCCGGCCGGTGCGGCCCAGACCGGTGATGACGGCGGTCGAGGTCTCGCCGGTCTTGTCGTACTCCTCACGCATCCGGGCCAGGATGAACACCTCGTAGTCCATCGACAGCCCGAACAGGAAGGCGAAGATCAGCACCGGTAGCCAGAAGGTGATGGCACCCGTGCCCGAGGTGTTGAACACCAGCTCCGAGCCGTTGCCCCGCTGCCAGAAGAAGACGACGGCGCCGAACACGGCGGCCAGGGAGACCAGGTTCAGCAGGACGGCCTTGACCGGCAGCAGGATCGACCGGAAGGTCCGCACCAGCAGCACGAAGGTGATCAGCGCGATCAGCGCGAGCACGTAGGGGAACTTGTCGTAGACCGCGGTGAAGTAGTCCTCCACGGTGGCGCCACTGCCGGCGACGAGCACCTCGCCGTCGACGGACTTCTCGACCGAGGAGCGCACCGCGTCCACGACCACGTTGCCGGAGCTGTCCACCGTCTCCTTGGTCGGGACGACCTCGACGACCGCCAGGTCTCCCTTGTCCGGACCGACCGTGGCGAACCGCACGCCGTCGACGGCCGCGGCGGCCTTCGCCGCGGCTGGCCCTTCGCTCGAGGGGACGAGCACCACGATCGGCGTCAGCACGCCGCGGCCCACGCCGGTGGTCTCCAGCTTCTGCAGGGTGTCGTACGGCGCGCCGCTGCGCGCGAGCGAGTCGATGCCCGAGGTGCCGATCTTGAGCCCGAACACCGGGAGGATCAGCAGCGTCAGGATGACCAGCGCCAACCCGGTGGCCAGCCAGCGCCGGTGCACGATCGCACGTGCCCACGCCGTCCAGCCCCGGGAGGGCACGCCTTCCTTGCGGATCCGCGGGTAGTCGATCCGCGGCCCGATCTTCGAGAGCAGCGCGGGCAGCAGGGTCAGCACCACGGCGACGCTGACCAGCGGGATCAGCATGCCGCCGATGCCCATGCTGCGCAGGAACGGCACCGGCACGACCAGCAGCGCGACGAGACTGATCGCGACGGTCACGCCGGAGGCCAGGACGGCGTGACCGGCGGTCTTCATCGCCACCACGACGGCCTCCTCGTTGTCGAGGCCGTGCGCGCGTTCCTCACGCCATCGCGACACCAGCAGGAGGGAGTAGTCGATCGCGACCCCGAGGCCGATCAGGGAGATCAGGAACTGCACCACGAAGCTCACGTCGCTGAACGTCGTCAGTCCGAGCACGAGCAGGAACGTCGTCAGGATCGACACGGCGGCGATCAGCAGCGGCAGGAAGGCCAGGAACGAGGCGAAGACGAACAGCAGCACGAGCAGGGCCCCGACCGCGCCCAGGAGGGTTTCCGCGAGCACGCTGGGACCCTCGGTGTCCCCACCGGCGGACAGCATTCCGTAGGAGGTGAGCCCGCTCTCGAAGCCGGCCTTCTCGGCGGCCGCGGTGAGGGCGGGCTCGAGCTGCGTCTGGATGCCGGGCCCGAAGCCGGCGGGGAGGGGTCCCTGGAAGAGCGCGAAGGTGGTGCGCTGGTCGGTGGAGAGGAAGCCCTTGTCGCCGGAGGTCGCGAAGTCGGTGATCTGCGCGCCTGGCGTCGCCTTCAGGGCCGCGTCGAACACGCCCGCCACGGCGTCCTTGCTCTGCGGGACCGTCTGACCGGCGGGCACGGTCACCACCGCCACGTAGGTGTCGAACGAGCTGACACCGTAGGTCTTGATCAGCTGCTTCTCCGCCGTGTCGCCCGGCTGACCGGGCAGCGAGAAGTCGAAGGTGAGGCGGTCGCTGAGCTGCCCGGCCGCCACGACGCCGCTGGAGAACATGACCAACCAGAAGAGGCTGACGATGAGGCGGTGGCGCATGACGATCCGGGCGAGACGCTCCACCGAGGCTCCTGGGGACGATGGCCTTGCGCGCGCCGGAAAGGCACGCGGACGACAGACCTCTTGAAACCTACTGACCCTCCCGAAGGCGCGTCAAAGCGCGGTAGGGCGGTTCAGCGGCTGCTCCGGCGGCGCTCGGAGGCCTGCTGCACCCGGACCAGGATCCTCCGCGCCTGGTCGCCGGTGACGGGCCCGCGCGTGAGGTACGAGCGCTCACGGGGCCGCGGTGCGGGTCGTGCTGAGCGAGCCCGGCTCGGTGTGCGGGGGCGTACGTCGCGGTCAGGTGAGCTCATGTGGTGTGGGTTCCTCTTGTCGGTGCGTGGGCCTCCGCGAGCAGCTGCCGGGCGGCGTTGATCGCGCTGGGGGTGTCGGGCAGGACGTGGCCGGCTGCGCGGAGCGGGCCGGCGACTCCCAGGGAGGCGAGGACCTCCTCCTGCTCCGGGGCGAGACCCGAGAGCAGGACCGCGATGCCGCGGCGCTGGAGCCGCGTGATGGTGTCGCCGAGGACCCGGGCGCCGGTGGCGTCCATGGTCGTCACGCGCGACATCCGCAGGATGACGACGGCGACCTCGACCAGGTCCGGCAGCTCGAGCAGGAGCCGGTGGGCGGCGGCGAAGAACAGCGGGCCGTCGATGCGGTAGGCGATGACGTGCTCGTCGAGCAGGGCCCGCTCCTCGTCACTGTGGTCACCCTCCTCGAGCGCGACCTCGTCGATCCGGGCAGCGCTGGCGACCTTGCCCAGGGCGAGGACGATCGCCACCGCGACGCCGACGCCGACCGCGGTCACCAGGTCGAAGACGACCGTCACCGCGAACGTCAGGCAGACGATGAAGGCGTCGGAGCGCGTCGAGCGGACGAGCACGATCAAGGAACCTGCCTCGACCATGCGGACGCAGGTCGCGAACAGAACGCCGGCGAGCGCTGCCAGGGGGATGGCCGAGACCAGCGGTGCCGCGACGAAGACCAGGCCGAGCAGGATCACGGCGTGGCTCACCGCAGCCAGCCGGGAACCGGCGCCGGCACGCACGTTGACGGCCGTCCGGGCGATGGCTGCCGTGGCCGGGATGCCGCCGAACATCGGTACGACGACGTTGGCCAACCCTTGGCCGAAGAGCTCCCGGTCGGGATCGTGGCGTTCGTTGACGGTCATCGCATCAGCGACGGTCGCGCAGAGCAGGCTCTCGAGCGCTGCCAGTGCGGCGATGGCGAGGGCCGCGGTCACCAAGGTGCTCACGGCGCCCAGGTCGACGAAGCCCAACGACGGCGACGGGAGGGTGGAGGGGAGATGGCCCAGGGTGACCAGACCCAGGTTGCTGACATGGGCCACCGAGGTGGCGATCACGATGCCGATCAGGGAGTACGGCACTCGTGGGTGCCACCGCGCCCCGGCCAGCATCAGGGACATCACCCCCAACGACACGACCAGAGGTGCCAGGTCAGGGTGCTGGACGAAGCGACGTACGGCGTCCGCAGCGACCGCCCACACCTTGTCACCGGACGCGTCGCTCACGCCGAGCGCGGAGGGGATCTGCTGCAGCGAGATCACCACGGCGATGCCGGCGGTGAATCCCTCGATGACTGACACGGGCAGGTAGCGGACGAAGCGTCCCAGTCGGGCGAGCGCCATGCCGATCAGCACCAGGCCGGCGAGGAGACCCACCATCAGGACGCCCGTCGCCCCGTGCGCATGGACGACGGGAATCAGGACGACCGTCATCGCGCCGGTGGGACCCGAGACCTGGATGTTGGACCCGCCGAAGACCGCGGCGAGGATCCCCGCCACGACGGCGGTGGCGAGCCCGGCCTGGGCTCCGAGCCCCGAGGCGACCCCGAAGGCAAGGGCCAGGGGGAGGGCGACGATCGCCACCGTCAGTCCGGCGACCAGGTCCTGGCGTGGGTTGCGTCGTACGGCGACGAGGTCGGCGGCTGTCGGAAGCAGGCTTCCCAGTCGTCGGGTGGAGGTGCGAGCAGCGGACGTGAGTGCGTGGATCGTGCTCGGGCTCGTCACCCGGACGCGGCCGGGCCGCGGAGGTCCGCGAGAAGTTCCTGCTGGTCCGCCCACAGGGCGGCAAGGATCCGACGTCCGTCAAGGAGCAGCTCGGCGACATCGGGGGTCGCCAGCGAGTACAGGACGGTCGCGCCGTCGCGTGACGATCGAACCAGTCCGGCGCGGCGTAGCACGGAGAGCTGCTGCGACAGGTTCGAGGCCTCGACCTCGATCTCGGCCAGCAGCTCGTGGACGGGACGCGCGCCGTGCTGGAGCAGCTCGAGAACACGGATCCGGGTGGGGTGGCCGAGAGTGCGGAACAGCTCGGCCTTGGCCTCGTACAGCGGCACGTTGCCGAAGGCGTTGCGTTGTTCTCCCATGACTTGAACCATACAGCACATGAAGAAGTCTTCAAGTGCCCGAGTCTGAGGCCACCCTCGATCCCGTCCGCCCTGCACGCCGCCGACTGTGGACGTCGCGCCTCGGGACGAGTATGGATGGACCATGCGGCTCGGTGCGGTCAGCTCGATCTCGGTCACTGCTCTCGTCTGCGCGGGCCTCGGCCTCGCGGGACCGTCCACAGCCACGCCACGCCAGGCACCGGCCGACGCGGGGTTCGTCCTCACCACGACGCAGCCCGGCGGGCCCGGTCTGGCGCCGGCGTTCGTGGGCAACGGCTACCTCGCCGGCCGCCAGCCGTTCGACGGTCAGGGCTTCGCGGAGGTGAAGCTGCCGGGCCAGACCGACCCGCTGCCCACGCAGTCGCAGGTGCACGGGCTGTTCGCGCTCGGCACCCCGAAGGCTCCTCCCGGCGAGCCGCCGCAGCCCAAGGTGGAGCGGCGGGCCGCGCTGCCCAGCTGGTCGACCCTGACCTACAACGACGGCAGCGGGGCCTACAAGCTGTCGCGGGGCGAGGTCGCGGGTTATCAGCAGGCGCTCGACCTGAAGACCGGCACGCTCACCACGTCGCTCACCTGGACGTCCCCGGCGGGCCGCACGGTCGACCTCCGCTACGACGTCACGCCCGACCGGGAGCACCGGCGCGCGGCGGTCGTGCGACTGCGGCTCGTGCCGCGGTTCAGCGGACCGGTGACGGTGACCGACACCCTCGACGGCCGGGCCGCCGAGCTCCTGGACCCGAAGGGCACCGGACGCGACGCCGACACCCAGTGGGTCGACGTCGCGAGCCAGGGCCTCGACGTGCGCGCCGCGGAGGCCTCGACGCTGGTCGGCGGTCCCGTCCACCGCGTCGCCTCCCCGGACCCGCTGACCGCGAAGCAGGCGGTCTCCCTCGACGTACGACGCGGCCAGGCCTACACGGTCACCAAGTACGTCGGCGTGGCCACCAGCGTGGACGACTCGCAGCCGCACGAGCGGGCCGTGATCGCCTCGCGTCACTCGGCGGAGCGCGGTTACAGCGCCCTGAAGAGCGCTTCGGACGCGGCCTGGGCGCGGGTCTGGCGCTCCGACATCGTGGTGGCCGGCGACGCGAAGCTGCAGCGCCAGGTGCGGGCGTCGTACTTCGCGCTGATGGCCAGCGTCCGCAGCGACACCCCGTGGGCGCCGTCGCCGGGCGGGCTGTCGTCCGACGGGTACAACGGCCACGTCTTCTGGGACTCCGAGACCTGGATGTACCCGTCGCTGCTCGCCACCGCGCCGGCCATCGCCAAGCAGAGCCTGAGGTACCGCTTCGACCGGCTGCAGGCGGCGTACGCCAACGCGAAGAAGACCGGCTGGAGCGGCGCCCGCTACCCGTGGGAGAGCGCGCTGCGCGGCAGCGAGGAGACACCGGCGTTCGCCAAGACCGGGCAGCTCGAGATCCACGTCAACGCCGACATCGCGCTGGCGATCCGCCAGTACTGGCAGGCGACCGGCGACCGGCACTGGCTGGCCACGCAGGGCTGGCCGATGCTCAAGGGCATCGCCAACTACTACGCCGATCGGGCGAGCGCGAACTCCGACGGCTCCTACAGCATCCGCAACATCATCCCGCCCGACGAGTACGCCGAGGGCGTGGACGACAGCGTCTACACGAACATGTCGGCCGCCCGCACGCTCCGCTACGCGAAGGCGGCGGCCAACGAGCTGGGCAGGACCGCGGATCCCAGGTGGACCAAGGTCGCCGACGGTCTCCGGATCCTGTTCGACAGCAGCACGAAGGTGCACCCCGAGTACGCCGGCTACCCGGGTGACGCGGTCAAGCAGGCCGACGTCACGCTGCTCTCCTACCCGTGGAAGAACCCGCAGTCGGACAAGGTGACCAAGGCCGACCTCGACTACTACGTCCCCCGCACGGACCCCGGCGGCCCTTCCATGACCGACGCCATCCACTCGATCGTGAGCTCCGACCTCGGCTTCGCTGGGTGTGCGGCGTTCAGCTTCACCCGGCGCAGCGTCGACCCGTTCCTGCGCCCGCCGTACGACCAGTTCGCGGAGGCCCGCAGCGGTGGCGCGTTCACGTTCACCACCGGCACCGGCGGGTTCCTGCAGGAGTTCCTGTACGGCTACACCGGGTTCCGCCTGAAGGAGGACGGGATCCGCCTCGACCCGAGCCTGCCCCCGCAGCTGACCGGGGTCACCGCCACTGCCCTGCACTACCGGGGCCGGGTGATCAAGGTCGCCGTCGGACCGCAGCACACGCAGGTGACCCTCGTGTCCGGTAGCCCGGTGAAGGTGGAGACCCTGGGCGGCCCTCGTCTGCTGACCTCGACGATGACCCTGAGCACGCGACGTCCCGACCTGATCCCCACCACCAACTTGGCCCGATGCCGCCCCTCGACCGCGGCCCCGGCGACGGCCGAGCCCGCGGAGGCCGCGAACGACGGGACCGACACCACGCAGTGGATCGGCGAGACCGCGAACGCCAGGCTGACCGTCGACCTGGGTCAGGCCCAGCAGATCGGCTCCGTCACCCTCAGCCGCAACCCGCTGACCACCTACCCGCCGCCGCCCGGCGGCGACAAGGGAGTCACCCGCACCACCGTCAGCGCCGACGCGCGGGTCCAGGTGTCCGCCGACGGCAGCACCTGGCGCACCCTCGGCACCGTCGACGGCAACGACCTGCGCACACAGCTCGACGGCGACGGCAACCCGGTGCGCTTCGCGCGCGTGGTGGCCGTGCACGCGACGGACGACGTTCCGCTGATCGTGGGAGAGCTGGCCGTCACCCGGCCGGGCGGCTGAGCGGGCGCCCTCAGCCTGGGTCGTCCGGCACCCGCGGCAGCACCTGGGTCTCGTCGTCGGGCTCGGCGTACGGCGGGGCGGCCGTAGGCGGGCGGTGGAGGGGACTTGGCCGGCGTCGGCGGTCGGGGACCAGGCGGAGCTGGCGGCGGACGCGCTCGTCGAGGGCGAGCTCGTGCTCGAGGCGGCGGACGGTCGAGCGGGTGGCGGAGTAGAGCTCGATCACGTCGGGGGACTGGGCGGTGGTCAGGCCGGCGTCGAGGCGGGTGCGGGAGCGGTGCATGCCGTCCTGGGCCTGCTGGAGGCGGGCGACGTCGGTGAGGCTGAGGTGCGCCTTCACCTCGGCCTCGTTGCGCACCAGCTCGCCGAACGCGTCGACACCGACGGCCAGCTCGCGGAAGGTCTCGGCCAGGTCGCCGAGCACGGGCGCCGCTGACTCCTCGGCCAGCCAGCTGTCGTGGGCGCAGTCCTTCACCGAGCGCATCAGGCCGCGCACGGCCACGGCTGCGTGCTCCAGCGCCTCCATGCCCTGCCGGAGGCCGGGTTCGACGTGCGGCGTGCGGACCGCGCGCACGTTGAGCCGGCGACCCTCCTCCGCCCGCAGCAGCGCGGCGCCGACCTGGGGGATGTTGTGCGTGATCCGCCTGGCGTCGTCCAGCCACTGGGTGGCGGCGCCGCGCAGCCGGTCGCGGTGCTTCTCGGCCATCTCGGTCAGCTCGTCAGCGGCGCGGAGCAGCAGCTCGGTGACCGCGTCGGCGAGGCCGTCGAGGGCGCGTCCGGCGTCGCCGCTGGGCACCTTGGGCGGGAAGAGCAGGGTGGCGACGATGCCCACGGCCGCGCCGACCAGGGTCTCCGCGATCCGCTGCCCGGCCGCGGCCTCCGCGCCGATCGCGCCGACGCCGAGGACGAGCATCGCGCTGATCGCCACCTCGACCAGGTTGGAGCGCAGCCGCAGGTACTGGCCGATCGTGATCGAGACCAGGATCAGGAGGCCGAGGCTCCACCACTCCAGGGGTACGACGGCCGCGAACCCGATCGCCAGCACCACCCCGGACACGACAGCGATGATCCGGTCGAGCCCGCTGGCGAGCAGGGACAGGGGCGTCACCTGTACGACGAGCATCGCGGTCAGCGGCGCGAGCAGCGGCTGGGTGCCGGGGAAGATCAGCGACGCCACCACATAGCTGGCCGTGGCCGCGATGGTCACGCGTCCCGACCAGAGCACCGCAGCGCGGCCGTCGCGGCGCACGCGCGCGAGCTCCCGGGAGACGAGGTTCCGCCACCACTGGACCACGCCTCATGATGCACCTCGCGGTGCTCGTCGGGTGGCTACTGCAGGCCGGAGCGCACCGACGTGATCCGCTGGGTGTTGAAGCCCAGCCAGTGCATGCGGCCGACGTACCTCGCGTGCTCGACCTTCAGGCAGCGGTCCATCACCACGGTCAGGCCGCCGTCCTCGGCGATCTGCGCGCCCTCCTCGTTGATCACCCCGAACTGGGTCCACAGCGCGTCGGCGCCGATCGACACGGCGTCGCGCGCGATGCCGGGCAGGGCGTCGGGCGCGCGGAACACGTTCACCAGGTCGACGTGCTCGGGGACGTCGGCAAGGCTCGGGTAGCACGTCTCGCCGAGGATCTCGGTCTCGCGGGGGTTCACCGGGATCACCTGGTAGCCATGGCGTTTCAGGTAGTAGCCGACGAAGTAGCTGGCCCGCAGCGGGTTGTTCGACAGCCCGACCACCGCGATCGTCTTGGCGCTGTGCAGCACGCGCTGGATCGTCAGCGGGTCCTGGTACTTGCGGAGGTCCGTCATGCGGTCGCCACCTTCTCGAAGCCCTGCTCCAGGTCCCAGAGCAGGTCCTCGACCGACTCGGTGCCGACCGAGAGCCGCACGGTGCCGGGGCCGACGCCCGCGGCGGCCAGCTCCTCGTCGCTGAGCTGGCGGTGCGTCGTACTCCCCGGATGGATGATCAGGCTCTTCGCGTCGCCGACGTTGGCCAGGTGGGACCAGAGCGAGACGCCGTTGATCAGGGCGAGGCCCCCGGCGCGGCCGCCGGCGGCGTCGAAGGAGAACACGGCACCGGCGCCGCGGGGGAGGTACTTCTCCACCAGCGGCGCGTAGGCGCTGCCCGGCAGGTCGGGGTAGGTCACCTTCGAGGCCAGCTCGTGCGCCTCGAGGAACTCCGCGACCACACGGGCGTTCGCGACGTGGCGGTCCATCCGCAGCGACAGCGTCTCCAGCCCCTGGAGCAGCAGGAACGCGCTGAACGGCGACATCGCGCCGCCGAGGTCGCGCAGGGTCTCCGCGCGCAGCTTCATCAGGTAGCCGTACTCGCCGAACGTCTCGTGGAACTGCAGCCCGTGGTACGCCGGAGACGGGTCGGCCACCACCGGGAACCGGCCGTTGGACCAGTTGAACGTGCCCGCCTCGACCACGACGCCGCCGATCGTGGTGCCGTGGCCGCCGATGAACTTGGTCGCCGAGTGGATCACGATGTCGGCGCCCCACTCGATCGGGCGGCAGAGGTACGGCGTCGCGAACGTGTTGTCGACCACCAGCGGCAGCTCGTGCTCGTGCGCGATCGTCGCCACGGCCTCGATGTCGAGCACGTTGCCGCCCGGGTTGCCGATCGTCTCCGCGAAGAACGCCTTGGTCTCCGGGCGAACGGCCGCCCGCCAGGCGTCGATGTCGTCGGGGTCGATCCACGAGACCTCGATGCTCAGCTTGCGCAGCAGGTGCTTGAACTGGTTCACCGTCCCGCCGTACAGCGCCGACGACGACACGATGTGGTCGCCCGGCTCCAGCAGCGTGAACAGCGCGGCGGCCTGCGCGGCGAGGCCGCTCGCGAACGCCACGCCGCCGGCACCGCCCTCGAGGTTGGCCACCCGCTCCTCGAAGACCGCGACGGTCGGGTTCATGATCCGCGAGTAGGTGTTGCCGTACTCCTGGAGGTTGAAGTACGCCGCCGCCGACTCCGGGTCCTCGAACACGTAGCTCGTGGTCTGGAAGATCGGCACCGCCCGGGCGCCGGTGTTCGGGTCGGGTCGTTGCCCGGCGTGCAGCTGGCGGGTGTCGAACCCGAAGACGTGGTCGTCCTCGGTGCGAGCGGGCTGGTCGGTCACGAGGTCCTCTTCCGTGGCGTCATCCGTCGTTCTCCAGGCCCGTCTCCAGGCCCGTCTCCAGGCCCAGGAACGCCCGGATCAGCGGGGTCTGCCGGGCCTCCTCGAGCAGGAAGCAGTCATGTCCGTACGGCGCGTCGATCACGTGCAGCTCGACCGGCTTGCCGAGCGAGCGCAGCGCGTCGTCGACCTCCATCGAAGCAGACGGCGGGTAGAGCCAGTCGGAGCTGAACGCGATCAGCAGCGTCCGCGCCTGCACGCCTTCCAGCGCAGCCGCGAGCGAGCCGCCGCCGTGCTGCCGGGCGAGGTCGAAGTAGGTGAGCGCGCGCGAGGTGTAGAGGTAGGTGTTGGCGTCGAACCGCTTCACGAACGACGCGGCCTGGTGGTCCAGATAGCTCTCGACCTCGAACTCCGGATCGTCGATCGTGTAACCGATGTCGTCGGCGTGCTGGAGCCGCCGGCCGAACTTCTCCTCCAGCGCGACCGCGGACAGGTAGGTGACGTGACCGACCATCCGCGCCACCCCCATGCCCGCGTCCGGCCGCCGGCCGGTGTCGTAGTAGTGCCCGCCCTGCCAGTCCGGGTCGCGCCGGATCGACTCGCGGGCGATCGCGTTCCAGGCCATGCCCTGCGGGTGCAGCGCATGGGTGCTGGCGATCGCGACGACGGCGTCGACCTGGTCGGGGTGCAGCACCGCCCACTCCATCGCCTGCATGCCGCCGAGCGAGCCACCGGCCACGGCCGCCAGCCGCTCGATGCCGAGCGCGTCGAGGAACGCGCGCTGCGTGCGCACCATGTCGGCGACGGTGATCACCGGGAAGTCCGCCCCGTACGGCGCGCCGGTGGCCGGGTCGAGGGACGAGGGACCGGTCGTGCCGCGACAGCCGCCGAGAAGGTTGGTGGAGACCACGAAGAACCGGTCGGTGTCGAAGGCCTTGCCCGGCCCGATCATCCCGTCCCACCAGCCGAGCCCCCTGGCCGCCGTAGCCGTCGCGCTCCTCGGCCGCGAAGCCGTCGCGGGTGCTCTCCCCGGTCGGCGACGCCGCGACGCCGGCCGCATGGGCGTCGCCGCTGAGCGCGTGGCAGACCAGGATCACGTTGTCGCGAGCGGGGGAGAGGGCGCCGTACGTCTCGTAGGCGACCCGCACCTGGGCCAGCTCGCGCCCGCAGTCGAGCGGCACCGGCGCCGCGAGGTCGAGGAACTGCGTCTCGACACGGCCGACCGATCCGGTCGTGCGCGTCCACGTGGGCGCCATGATCGCAAGGCTAGTCCGTTGGCCCGGTATGTTTCCAAGTAGTCCGATCGAGATTGTAGAGAACAGGGGATCCACACGATGACCACGACCGACAACGCGGCAGACAACGGCGTCAACGTCCAGGCACTGCTGGACGCGCGCGACGTGCTGAAGGGCGCGCCCGAGGCCGCACAGTTCACCTGGCGCGCCTCGTCCAGCTGGCAGAACGGCGTCCACAGCACGATCAAGGTCGAGAACTTCTTCGGTCTCGGCGAGGAGCAGCAGCACAAGCAGGAGAGGGTGTTCGACGCCGACCACCCGGCCGTCTTCGCGGCGACCGACGACGGGATCACGCCGATCGAGTACCTCCTCGTCGGCCTGGCCAGCTGCCTGACCGCCGGCGTCGCGTCGGTCGCGCAGAACCGCGGCATCCAGCTGCGTTCCATCGAGTCCACGGTCGAGGGCAACCACGACATCCGCGGCATCCTCGGTGCCGACAGCGACGTCCGCAACGGCTTCAACGACGTCAAGGTCAGCTTCAAGATCGACGCCGACGCCTCGCCCGAGGACATCGAGGCGCTGGTCGCCCAGTCCCAGAAGCGCTCCGCGGTCTACGACGCCCTGACCAACCCCACGGACGTGACCGTCGAGGTTGTCTGAGGTAACGACGGGGCACATCACCGCGGTCGTCATCGGGGCCGGTCACGCGGGCCTGGCGGCCAGCCACTTCCTGACCGAACGGTCGATCGACCACGTCGTTCTCGAGCGTGGCGAGGTCGCGAACTCCTGGCGCCGCGAGCGCTGGGACTCGCTGCGGCTGCTCACGCCCAACCGGTTGAGCAACCTGCCGGGTCTCGCCGTACGACGGACCGGACCCGGACGGCTACCTGACGATGCCGGAGGTGGTCGACCTCGTCGAGCGCTTCGCCAAGCAGGAGCAGGCCCCCGTCCGGACCGGCGTGGAGGTCACGTCGGTGCGCCGTACGGACGACGGCTACGACGTCACCACCAGCGAGGGCGCGATCCGCTGCCGGACGGTGCTGATCGCCAGCGGCGCCTGCAACCGGCCGTCGGTCCCCGACCTCGCTGCCGCGGTGCCGGCCGAGGTCGAGCAGCTGACCACGTTCGACTACCGCAACCCCGACCAGCTGGCCGACGGCGGCGTGCTGGTGGTGGGGGCGGCGGCGACCGGCGTCCAGCTGGCGGCCGAGCTGCGCCAGTCCGGGCGGCCGGTGACGGTCTCGGTCGGCGAGCACGTGCGGCTGCCGCGCACCTACCGCGGCCACGACGTGCTCTGGTGGATGGACGCCTCGGGGGTGTGGGACGAGCGCCACGACCAGGTCGACGACCTGACCCGCGCCCGCCGGCTGCCGTCCCCGCAGCTCGCCGGCACCGCCGAGCGGACCACCCTCGACCTCAACACGCTCCAGGACCAGGGCGTCGAGCTGGTGGGTCGCTGGGCCGCCGTCCGTGACGGTGAGGCCCTGTTCTCCGGCGGTCTGCGCAACACGTTCTCCCTCGCCGACCTGAAGATGCGGCGGCTGCTGGGCACCTTCGACGCGTGGGCGCGCACGCAGGGGTACGACGCGAGCGAGCCGGAGGAGCTCGCCCCCACGCGGGTGCCGGAGTCGAGGCGGATGCAGCTCGACCTGCGCAGCGGTGAGATCAGGACAATTGTGTGGGCGACCGGCTACCGGCCCGACTACGGGTGGCTCGACGTGCCCGTGGTCGACGAGAAGGGACACCTGCGCCACGACGGCGGCGTCGTCGACAGCCCGGGGCTCTACGCGCTCGGGCTGCCGGTGCTCCGGCGGCGCAAGTCCACGTTCCTGCACGGCATCGAGGACGACGCCCGCGAGGTGGTCGAGCACCTCGCCGGGTACCTCGCCGCCGGGTGGCGACAACGGTGACAGGGATCGCTCTGCGTCTGACCTGAGAGGCGTTGCCGGCGTAGGTTGCGCGATCACGCTCGAGCGCAGATGGTGGATTCATGAGCCAGTCCACAGGCCAGGGCGTGTCAGGAATGTTCCGCCGCAAGCCCATCGACGGTGAGACAGACGATTCGCTGGACCGCAGCATCGGTCTGTGGCAGCTCACTGCCATCGGGCTCGGCGCGATCATCGGGGCCGGCATCTTCGCGCTGGCAGGTCCGGTGGCGAAGGCGGATGCCGGTCCTGCGGTGTCGCTCTCGTTCCTGCTGGCCGGTTTCGCGAGTGCGTGCGCGGCCTTGTCCTACGCCGAGTTCGGTGGCCTGATCCCGCAGGCGGGTTCGGCCTACACCTACGGCTACGCGGTGCTGGGGGAGGTGGTGGGCTGGTTCATCGGGTGGGACCTGCTGCTGGAGTACACCGCCATCGTCGCCGTGGTCGCGATCGGGGTCTCGCAGTACATCTCCTTCCTCCTGGTGGCTCTTGGCGTCGACCTGCCCGCCTGGATGCTCGGCGCGCCGGGCAGCGGAGACGGTCACCGGGTGGATCTGTTCGCGATCCTGCTGTGCCTGGGCGTCGCGTGGCTGCTCAACCGCGGGATCAAGACCAGTGCCCGGATCGAGACCTACCTCGTGTTCATCAAGCTCGCGATCGTTCTCGCCGTGATCGGGGTCGGGGTCTTCTACATCAAGTCCGACAACCTGACGCCGTACGTCCCCTTCGGCTTCAGCGGCGTCGCCACGGGTGCCGCCACGGTGTTCTTCGCGGTCTTCGGGTACGACGCGATGAGCACTGCTGCGGAGGAGTCCAAGGAGGCCGAGCGGAACCTGCCCAAGGCGATCATCATCTCGCTGTCGATCGCCATGGTGCTCTACCTCCTGGCCGCCACCGTGCTGACCGGGATGGTGAAGTACACCGACCTCTCGGAGACCGCTGCGTTCAGCGAGGCGTTCAGTGCCGTCGGTCGGCCCGAGTTCGCGAAGGTGGTCGCCGTGGGGGCCATCGTCGGCATCATCACGGTGCTGTTCTCGTTCACCCTGGGCGCTTCCCGGATCTGGTACTCGATCAGTCGCGACGGCCTGCTGCCGGGCTGGTTCGCCGTCACCAACAAGCACCACTCGCCGAGCCGGCCGGTCTGGATCGTCGGGATCATCTCGGCCGGCATCGCCGGGTTCGTCTCGATCGGTACGGCGGCCGAGCTCACCAACATCGGCATCCTGCTGGCCTTCGTGGTGGTCTGCGCTGCCGTCATCGTGCTCAGGTACCGCTCCCCGGACCTGCCCCGCACGTTCAAGGTGCCGTTCATGCCCTTCGTGCCCCTCCTCGGGATCGGGTTCTCGCTGTGGTTGACCAGCCAGCTGATGTGGCAGACGTGGGTGCGGTTCGGCGTCTGGTTCCTGATCGGCGCCGTCGTCTACGCCGCCTACGGCTATCGCCACAGCAAGGTCGGCCGCGGCCAAGCCGTCACCGGCGACCCGGAGCGCGAGCTCCGAGGTGACCCCGGCTGACGCTCCACGGAAGCCGCCAGGTCCCGGCGAACAGCCGATGCGGATCGGCTCAGCCGGTGGACGGTGAGGCGGGTCCTGGCCACGGCAGCAGTCGCGCCCCCACCACGGCGGCGTGCAGCGTCAGTCGTTGAGCGGGGATCGTCGCGTCGTACCCGGTGAGGTCGGCGATCTTCGCCAAGCGGTAGGTGACCGTACGGACTGAGACGTGGAGGTGGCGCGCGGCATGCGTGGCCACGTCGCCGGTGTCGAAGTAGGCCTCGAGGGTGTCGATGAGCGGCCCGGCGCCACCCCGTGCCAGCGTCAACGGTGTGAACACGGACTCGACGAGGTCGGCGAGCGCGACCCTGTCGCGTCCGAGGACCCGGTAGATGAGCAGGTCCCGCGACTGGACGAGGCCGATGTCGGGGTGCAGCCGCTCGGCGAGGGTGATCCCTTCGCGGGCCTGCTCGTAGGACCGGGCGACTCCATAGGCGCCCGGGTAGGGGCGGCCGACTGCGACGCGCCACAGCTTCGTCGTCGATAACCTGCTCAGCACCGCATGCAGCAGGCGGGCGGGCTCGTCGACGTCAGGCGAACCGGCCGCTGCCGGCACCAGGGCGATCAGGTAGCCGCCCTTGGTCGTGACCAGGACGTCGCGGTCGCCGTACCTGTCGATGACCTCGCGCTGGAGGACCGTCTCGTCCCGTTCGTCGACCGGGACGTCGCCTCGCGGGCCAGCGAGCACGACCTGGTGGGAGGCAGTGAGGTCGACCCCGAAGGGCTCGGCGCGCTGGACGATGCCTGCGGCGTCAGCGTCGCCACGCAACAGGTCGTCGATGAACTCGCGGCGGGCCGACTCCTCCTGCCGGACCAGCTGTTGCCCTGCGTTCTGGTAACCCTCGACGAGCACCGGCACGGCCGCTCGTATCCCGTCCAGCAGTGTCTGGGCGGCGGACCGAGCGTTCCTGTGCTGCCCGGCCGGCATCGAGCTCCACGCCTGTGCGGCAGACGCCAGGTACTGGTCCACCGCCCCGCGTGCGGACATTCCCTGCGCTGCAGCCTCGGATCCCGCTCTGCGGAGGTCGTCGAAGTCCGTCTCCTCCAGGTGCCCACCGCCGCGGATGATCCGGCTCGACATCTCCTCGAAGACGGCGAGCACCGCGGGTGAGCCGGTCGCTCCAGGAGGGGTGACAGGTTTCCGGTCGCGGTGCATGTCTCCAGTGTGCCCCCGGCAGGAACGCGCTGCACTGGTGGGAACCATTGCCGGGCGTCGGCAACGGACTGTGCGCGAGGTCGGCCGAGCGGGGCCCTGTGGTTCCACCGTGACGGGGCGGATGCTTGGAGGTCCCAGGAACGAGCGATCCACCCAATCCGAGGAGTGAGTCCCATGTCGACCATGTCCCCCCACGACGTCGCTGATCTGGACGAGCGGCACTTCGGGCGCTGGCGCCGTCTCCACGACGAACGCCGGTTCCGCGTCGGCCAGCTGGCCGCGCTGGCAGCGGAGCCTCCGTGTGATGCGCGGCACCAGAGTGTTGACACCGCCCTTCGCATCGCCGCCGGCACCACCCTGGGTGAGATCGACGCAGCACTGGAACGAATGGACCAGGGCCGCTACGGCCTGTGCGTCAAGTGCTCGCAACCGCTCTCGGCGATTCGGCTGGACACCGTCCCGATGTCGCCCCTGTGCAGGCCGTGCCACTACAACGAGCGGAACTGCAGTGCAGGCGTGCGCCAAGCATGATCCGCGCGACATCCCTGGGTCGGCCTCGCCATGTCCAGGACGTGACGGACCGGGAACGACCGTGCTCGAAACGACATCCAGTGATGTCGTCCACCACTGACAGGAGCAACAGCCATGAACACGTTCGCCATCGTCCTGGCGGCACTTCTCGCCGTCGTCGTGATCGGACTCGTGATGTCGATCAGGATCGTCAAGCAGTACGAACAGGGAGTCGTCCTCCGTTTCGGTCGAGTGCTCGGAGCGCGCGAACCCGGCCTCCGCGCCATCATTCCGCTGGTCGACGTCATGCACCGCGTCTCCAAGCGGATCGTGACCATGCCCATCCAGTCCCAGGGCATCATCACGCGCGACAACGTCAGCGTTGACGTCTCGGCCGTCGCGTACTTCCGCGTCGTCGACACGGTCAAGTCCGTGGTCGCCATCGAGAACGTCCATGCCGCGATCAACCAGATCGCGCAGACCACGCTGCGCAAGGTCGTCGGTCAGCACACCTTGGACCAGACCCTGTCCGAGACCGACCGGATCAACCTCGACATCCGCGAGTTCCTCGAGGCCATCACCGGGGAGTGGGGTGTCGAGGTCACCCTCGTCGAGCTCAAGGACATCCAGCTGCCCGACAGCATGAAGCGGGCCATGGCCAGGCAGGCCGAGGCCGAGCGCGACAAGCGCGCGAAGATCATCAACGCCGAGGGGGAGTCCATGGCAGCAGCAGCCTTGGGCGACGCGTCCGACATCATGATGGATCACCCGCTGGCCCTCCAGCTGCGCAACCTCCAGAGCCTCGTGGACATCGGAGTCGACAAGAACACCACGGTGGTGTTCCCGGCACCCCTGATGAGCACGATCTCGGAGCTCAGCACGTTCCTGGCCCGCGAGAGCGCGGCCGCAGCACGAACGGACAAGGATCTTCCTGACGCCCAGACGTCGACCGACCCTGTGCGCGAGGCGCCGATCGTGTCCAACGGCACCCCGATCCCGGCCGGGCGCCAGGAGCCATGACGGAGGCAGGACCAGACCCCCATCCAGACCCGGCCACGACCCAGGTAGGAGACGACCATGAAGATCCAGATCAACACTGACACGAGCATCGAAGGCAGCGAGGCCCTCAGCGAACGAGCGGAGGCAGATCTTGCCGGTGCCTTGACGAGGTTCGAGCGACGGTTGACCCGGGTCGAGGTCCATCTCGGCAACGAAAGCGGCGGCCGCACGACCGGCGACGACTTCAGGTGCCTGATCGAGGCCCGACCCGCGGGACTGGACCCGGTCACGGTGATCCATCACGCCGATGCCCTCCTCGAGGACGCTCCACGGCGCCACCGGCAACCTCGAGTCCCTGCTGACCAGCAGGTTCGAACGGTCGGAGGGCCATCAGACGCGCGAGACGATCCGAGGCCGCTGATGGCTCCTCGCCGAGGGCTCGGGCGAGCTGCGCACAGACTCTCGCGAGTCACGTCAACCGGTCGGCCACCAGGCGCCACAGGTCGGGGTCGAGTCCCATGCCGATGTGGGTGGAGGAGACCTCCACGTGCTCGGCGTACGGCGAGAAGCGGTCGATGCAGGCCTGCCAGGACACGATGCCGTCGCGCCGGGTGAAGACGACCGTCAGCGGCACCTGGATCGGCGACTCGAGGTCGAGCCGTCGGGCGACCGTCCGGGCGGCGCCGCCGGCCTGCGGACCGTAGGCGCGGGCGACCGCGGTGAACTGGGGGCCACCCACGACCGGGGTGCCGTAGGTGATCACCTGCCGCACGGCCTCGGGGTGCTCCCGGGCCACCTCGCGCGCGATCACGCCGCCCAGGCTCCAGCCGACGAGCGAGACAGCGGACCCGCCGGCGTCGACCAGCTCCAGCACGCGGCGGGTGAGCCGCTCGACGTCACGGCGCGGATCGCCGGTGTTGGTGCCGAAGCCCCAGCCGCGGGCGTCGTACCCGAGCGTGCGGAGGTAGGCGCGCAGCGGAGCACCCGAGAGCTCCGGGGCCTTCCAACCGGGGATGTCGATCACCGTGTGGCCGTCGCCTCGCGGGGCGCGCAGGAGCCGGGGGAGAGCGCCCGCCAGTCGCACGGCGGCCAGGCCCGACCCGAGCTCGGCCAGGACAGCCCGCGCTGAGGGCGGCGTCGTCGGGTGGGCCGACTCCGCGGCGTCGGGACGCGCCTGGGCGCGCGAGAGCACACCGGTGGCGGCGAGAAGGCGAGCGCTCATGTCCAGACCGTAGCCGCGAGGTGATCAGTCCCTTCGTGCGGTGTTAGACAGGAGACATGACCGCCACTCTGCCGCCCTTCCATCTCGCGATCCCGGTGCACGACATCGAGGCCGCCCGGCACTTCTACGGAGAGGTCCTCGGCTTCGGTCGCGGGCGCTCCGACGAGCTCTGGACGGACTGGAACGTCGAGGGCCACCAGGTGGTGACGCACCAGGTCGGCGACCACCGCAGCGCCGTGGCCGGCACGAACCCGGTCGACGGCCACCAGGTGCCGGTGCCGCACTTCGGGCTGGTGCTCGACGTCGACCGGTTCCAGGAGCTGGCGCGTCGGCTGACCGACGCCGGCACCGACTTCGTGATCGAGCCGTACGTCCGGTTCGAGGGCGAGCCGGGGGAGCAGTGGACGATGTTCTTCCTCGACCCGTCGGGCAACGCCCTGGAGTTCAAGGCGTTCCGCGACCCGGAGCAGCTGTTCGCCACCTGAGCGGGCAGAGGACAGGTTTTCCCGAGGCGAGTCGCGGATCCTCTTCAGCACGCACTGGGGGGAGTGATCGGCATGAGGAACGGCCAAGAGGGCGGAGCCGGCGCCTACGCGATCTCGACGCGTGTCCGGGGAGACCGCACCTACGCCGTGGTGGTCTCAGCGGCTGACCTGCACATCGTGTGCTGGTGCGCCGACGAGGCCGAGGCCCGGGCGATCGCCCATCGGCTCAACGCGCGGGTGCCGCGAGCCACGCCGCAGCGGCTGGTGGTGCCGCACATGCGACGACGCGCCGGCTGACCGGCCGTGATCGGCCCTGACCGGCGGCGTCGTGTTCTTCCGGTGTTGGCACCGACCGGGGGCGACCCGTCGTCCAGCACCGGGTCGTGACGTTCGGCGCCGTCTCCAGATAGTCCGTGACGTTCGGCGCCTTTCCCGATAGTCCGTGACGTTCGGCGCCCCGGAAGCGGCATTCCCAGCGCTTTTCGTCACGGACTACCCCAGCCGCCGCACCACGGACCCGCTTTTCGTCACGGACTACCCCGCCGGGACACCCCGCCGTCCAGCACCCCTGGGCAGGCGGTTGGTGGCGCGTCGATTTGACCGGGCGCTCACCGGGATAGTTGACTTGGGCAAGCATTCTGACCGGCCTGCCCGAAGGACCCGATGACTTCCCCGAAGCCCCTGCTCAGCGTGGTCGTGCTCTGCTTCGGCGGGCTCAGTGCCGCGCTGACGCAGACGCTGGTGATCCCGATCCAGTCCGAGCTGCCGCAGCTCCTGCACACCTCGGCTGCCAACGCCGGCTGGGTGGTCACCTCGACGCTCCTCGCCGCCGCGGTGTCGATGCCGATCGCGGGACGGCTGGCCGACATGTTCGGCAAGCAGCGGGTGCTGATGGTGACCACGGTGCTGCTGATGGTCGGCTCGCTGATCTGCGCGCAGGCCGACTCGCTGGCTCCGATGCTGGTCGGTCGCGCCTTCCAGGGTCTGGCCGCCGGGTTCATCCCGGTCGGGATCAGCCTGATGCGCGAGATCACCCCGCCGCACCTGACCACCAGCGCGATCTCCGCGATGAGCGCGACGCTCGGCGTCGGCGGCGCGATCGGGCTGCCGCTGGCGGCCTGGGTCGCGCAGGACTTCAACTGGCACGCCCTGTTCTGGATGTCGGCCGGCCTCGCGCTGCTGGTCGGCATCGGTGTCGCGCTCCTCGTGCCGCACGTCCACGACGCGACCGGCGGGAAGATCGACCTCGTCGGTGCGCTGGGCCTCGCCGTCGGGCTGGTGTCGACGCTGGTCGCTGTGTCCAAGGGCAACACCTGGGGCTGGGCCGAGCCGCGCACACTGGGCTTCCTGGTCGGCGGCGTGGCCGTGCTGCTGGCCTGGGGTTGGTACGAGCTCCGGGTCGCCGACCCGCTGTGCGACCTCCGGGTCACCGCGCAGGCGCCGGTGCTGCTCACGAACCTGGCGGCGGTCGCGATCGGCTTCGGCATGATGGCGCAGGCGATCGTCGTACCCCAGCTGCTGCAGCTGCCGACGCAGACCGGGTTCGGTCTCGGTCAGTCGATCCTCGCCGCCGGACTCTGGATGGCTCCGGGCGGCCTGATGATGATGCTGTTCGCGCCGCTCTCCGGCCGGCTGATGGACGGTTGGGGTGCGAAGCGCACGCTGATGCTGGGCGCCGGCGTGCTCGGGATGGGGTACGTCGTCGCGGTGTTCCTGATGGACAGTCCCTGGCAGCTGCTGATCGCCTCCTGCATCGCCTCCGCCGGAGTCGGCATAGGCTACGCCGCCATGCCGACCCTGATCCTCGACGCCGTGCCGCGGCGCGAGGCGGCCTCGGCGGTGGGCATCAACGCGCTGATGCGCTCGGTCGGTACGACGGTCGCGGCGGCCGTGATGGCGATGCTCCTCACCGGCTCGACGACGGACTTCGGCGGGTTCGCGGTGCCGACCGAGTCGGCGTTCCGGATCTGCTTCGTGGTCGGTGCCGCGGCTGCGTTCGTCGGGATGCTGATCGCCGGCCTGGTGCCCCTGTCGCGCGGCCGTGACCAGCGGCCGGCCGACGGCGCCCCTGCGGAGCCCGAGGTTGCCGTCGCTCACTGAGCACCTGTCCAGACCACCTGCGCCCGCACCGGGGCGATGTCCGCGAACGCCTGCGGCGGCGCACCCCCCGCTGTTTCACTTTTGGTGTGAATCGGACAAGTCAGGCGATCAGCTCGCCGCCTCCTGAGGCGTAACCGCATGCCCGATCACCCACGGCCGTTCGCGGCCGCAACGTCTGACGCCGCACGCCACCGCGCCGCGCCCGCATCCGAGCCGATCGGGGTCTCGGTGCTCCGCCGCCTGCTGCCGTCGGTGCAGGGCACCACCAGCATCGTCTTCGCACTGGTCGCAGCGCTGCTCGCGACCTCCGCGGTCAGCCTCACCGGCTTCTCGCACGACCCCGCCAACGCCGCGGCCCACCCGCTGGGCGCGAACCGTGGCGGCCTGGCCGGGCTCGTCGACGACGACTCGCCCGTCGCCAGCACGGCGCTGAACAGCAGCGCCGACCTGAGCGTCGTACCGGCCCTGGCCACGCACAACCGGAAGCTCGACCGCGCACCCGGTCAGCGCTACGGCATCGACGTGTCCTGGCCGCAGTGCGGCGTCACGCTGCCGAAGATCGACCTCGACTTCGCCGTGATCGGGCTGACCGACGGCCACGCCTCGAGTGTCAGCCCGTGCCTCGGCGACCAGGTCTCCTGGGCCCACAGCCAGCACCTCAAGGTCGGCCTCTACGTGGTGCCGAACAGCCCGTCCGCGAGCTCCTCGAAGCAGGGCTTCGCTGCCGGTGTCGCGCAGGCGAAGCACGCGCTCGCCGCGGCTCGCCGGGCCCACGCGAAGACGAAGAGCTGGTGGCTCGACATCGAGGAGTCGGCGCAGGGCGGACTCTGGAGCGCGGACACGACCGCCAACGTCGAGGTCCTCAAGGGCTGGGTCTCCACGCTGCGGAAGGCGGACAAGAACGTCGGCGTCTACTCGACCGGCGGCTACTGGTGGATGATCACCGGCGGCTGGCGCACCAAGCTGCCGCAGTGGGTGGCGGTCGGGCTCGGCGGCATCGACCGCGCCCGCGAGGCCTGTTCCAACCCGTTCACGGACGGCCCGGTCGTGATGACGCAGTGGCTCACCGGTCCGTACGACGGCAACCTGCTGTGCACCAAGGCGCAGCGCAAGAAGCTCACCACCGGTTGGCACGACGGCTGGTACCGCGCCCGGACCGCAGGCGTGCCGTCGCTGCTGACGATCCCGGTGCCGCACCCCGAGATCGAGGCCCTGCTCAAGGCCGAGAAGGAGGCCGAGAAGAAGGCGGCCAAGGCCGAGAAGGCGCGCAAGGCGAAGGCGGCCCAGAAGGCGGCCCAGAAAGCGGAGAAGGCGAAGCAGAAGGCCAAGAGCAAGCCGAAGCCCAAGCCCAAGCCCAAGCCCAAGCCCAAGCCCAAGCCGAAGCCGAAGCCCAAGCCGAAGCCGAAGCCCACCCCGACCCCGACCCCGTCACCGACACCGCCGCCGGACCCGACCGCGAACCCGACCGACCCTCCGAAGCCCGTGGCCGGCCCGAACGCGGACGCCCTCTGACAGACTGAGCGCGTGCTGCGTGCGGAGGCCCGGGTCGACCTGAACCGGATCCGCGACAACGTCACGACACTCCGCGCCGGCACCTCCGCCGAGGTGATGGCCGTGGTCAAGGCCGACGGCTACGGACACGGCATCCTGCCGTCCGCGCGGGCCGCCCTGGCCGGCGGTGCCACCTGGCTGGGCACCGCGACCTTCGAGGAGGCGCTGACGCTGCGCGCGGCCGGGATCGAGGCGCCGGTGCTGGCCTGGCTCTGGACGACCGGCGAGACCGGACGGCTCCGCGAGGCCGTGGCCGCAGGCGTCGACGTCTCCGTCAGCAGCGTCCACCAGCTCCGGCTCGTGGCCGAGGCAGCCAGCGCCTGCGGGGTGACGGCGCGCGTCCAGCTCAAGGTCGACACGGGACTCTCCCGCAACGGTGCGTACGACGACATCTGGCCGGCGCTGGTGCGCGAAGCAGGCACCAGCGACGGCGTCGAGGCGGTCGGGGTGTGGAGCCACCTGGCCTGCGCCGACGAGCCGGGACACCCGTCGGTGCCGCGTCAGCTCGCGCGCTACCGGGAGGCGCTCGCGCTGGCCGAGGACGCCGAACTGCCCGTGCGCTGGCGGCACCTCGGCAACTCGGCGGCGGCGCTGACCCTGCCCGAGACCCACTTCGACCTGGTGCGCGCCGGGATCGCCATCTACGGCCTCTCGCCGGTCGACGGCGACCACGGGCTGGTGCCCGCGATGACACTGCGCGCGACCCTGGCCAACGTGAAGCGCGTCCGCGCCGGCGAGGGTGTCTCCTACGGCCACACCTACACGACCGACCGCGAGACCACCCTCGCGCTGGTGCCGCTGGGCTACGGCGACGGCGTGCCGCGCCACGCCTCGAACCTCGGCCCGGTCGCGGTCAACGGCAGGCGGTTCACGATCAGCGGCCGGGTCTGCATGGACCAGTTCGTGGTCGACGTCGGCGACCTCGAGGTGTCCGACGGCGACCAGGCGGTGCTGTTCGGTCCCGGGCGCGACGGGGAGCCGAGCGCCCACGACTGGGCGGAGGCGATCGGCACCATCCACTACGAGATCGTCACCCGCATCGGTGCCCGGGTGCCGCGCACCTACGAGGAGCTCAGGTGACCGATCTCGTGCTCCGCGGCGGGAGCGTGCTCGGCGTGGACGCCCCCGACGCGACGGTCGTGGTCCGTGACGGTGTGATCGTCTCGGTCGGGGAAGACGCCGCTGCGGCATCCGGGGCCGAGGTCGTGGACCTGCAGGGCGGGCTCCTGGTGCCCGGGTTCACCGACGCCCACGCGCACCCGATCCAGGGCGGCATCGAGCGCCGTACCTGCGACCTGACCGGCGCCCGCGGCGAGGCGGCCTACCTCGATCGGATCCGCGGCTACGCCGCCGCCCACCCGGACCTGGAGTGGATCGTGGGTGCCGGCTGGGAGATGGCCGCCTTCCCCGGCGGCACGCCCACCGCGGCCTCGCTCGACCTGGCGGTCGGTGACCGGCCGGCGTACCTGGTCAACCGCGACCACCACGGCGCCTGGGTCAGCAGCCGGGCACTGGCGCTGGCCGGCGTCGACCGGCACACGCCCGACCCCGAGAGCGGGCGGGTCGAGCGCGACGCCGCGGGACAGCCGACGGGCACCCTGCACGAGGGTGCGATGGCGCTGGTCGAGCGGCTGGTGCCCAAGCCCGGACCGGCGGAGATGACCGCGGGACTGCTCGAGGGGCAGCGCTACCTGCACTCGTTGGGGATCACCGGCTGGCAGGACGCGATCGTCGGCGCCTACGACGCGATGCCCGACAACGGCCACATCTACCGGCAGGCCGTGCTCGACGGCACCCTGACCGCGCGCGTCGTCGGCGCGCTGTGGTGGCCGCGCGACGTCACCGACGTCGCGGCCCAGGTGGCGGCGCTGGTGGCGACCCGCGAGGAGCTCACCGGTGGCCGGTTCCGCGCGACCAGCATCAAGATCATGGCCGACGGCGTCGCCGAGAACTTCACGGCCGCGATGCGGGCGCCGTACCTCGACGCCTGCGGCCACGCCACCGACAACAGCGGTCTCTCGTTCGTGCCTCCCGAGGTGCTGCAGGAGGCGGTGCCGCTGCTCGACGCGGAGGGATTCCAGGTGCACGTGCACGCGATCGGCGACCGCGCGGTGCGTGACGCCCTCGACGCGTTCGAGGCCGCCCGCGACCGCAACGGTGCGCGCGACAACCGGCACCACATCGCACACATCCAGGTGGTGCATCCCGACGACGTACGACGGTTCGCGGCGCTCGGCGTCGCCGCCAACATGCAGCCGCTGTGGGCGGCGCACGAGCCCCAGATGGACGAGCTCACGATCCCGTTCCTGGGCCCGGAGCGCAGCACCTGGCAGTACCCGTTCGCCGCGCTCCGCGACGCCGGTGCCCGCCTCGTCGCGGGCAGTGACTGGCCGGTGACCAGCCCGAATCCCTTGTGGGGCATGCATGTGGCGGTCAACCGGGTTGCGCCGGCAGAGGAACGCATCGGCGATCCACCGGCGTTCCTGCCCGAGCAGAGACTCGGCGTGGGCGACGCGCTGGCGGCGTACACCGAGGGCTCGGCGTGGGTGAACCACCGCGACGACGCGGGCCGGATCGAGCCCGGCCGGCTCGCCGACCTGGCCCTCCTCGACCGCGACCTGCGCAGCTGCCCGGTCGAGGAGATCTCCACGACGCAGGTGCTCGGCACCTGGGTCGGCGGGGAGCGCGTGCACGGCTGAGCTTCAGCTGCGCAGGTCCTCGTTGGTGCGACCGCTGAGCACGGACCGGAGGTCGTCCTCCTCCGGCTTGCGATCGCGGTCGGCGTGCTGGTCGTCGACCTTGACCAGGATCCAGTTCGTGGGGTCGCCGTCCATCGAGGTGCGGGTCAGGGCGAAGGCACCGTCGATCTTCTGACCGTGCAGGGCGACCTTGAGGTGTCCCGCGGCCACGGCGTCGGCGAGGTCGACCGGTTCGCCCTCGCGCTCGGTCAGGTTGGTGAGCTCGCCGGTGTCCCAGACGATCACGGTGCCGGGGCCACCGCGGTGACGTCCGGCCTGACCCTCGAACGTGGCGTGGCCGAGGTCGTGGTCGTCGACCTGCCGGGCGAGCCGCTTCACCTTCGGGTCGAGTGACGGACCCTTGGGAACGGCCCACGACGCGAGCACGTCACCGACCTGAAGGCGGAGGTCGTAGTGGAGCGCGGTCGCCTCGTGTCGCTGCACCACGAAGATCGGGGCCGTCACGCGCGAGGTGTCACGCGCAGTTGTCGCAGACCCCCGTCGCAGGGACGGCGGTGAAGCAGTTCGGGCAGATCGGGATGACCCGCTCCTCGGCGGCCTTCTTGCGGGCGCGGGTGCGGGCCGCCGCCACCTGCGGGGCCAGCGTCGCGAGTCCACCGCCGGAGGGCATGGTGGCGCCGAAGCGCTCGTAGCAGGCGAGCCGTTCGCGGGCGGCATGGTCGTCGACGTTCTCGATGTCCTCGCCGCGCAGGTCGCGGACCGTGGCCGTGTAGGCGTCGCCCACGCTGCCGCGGGTGTCGACGCAGAGGGCGCTCAGCAGCGGCTCGCCGCGTGAGTCCGACTCCTCGGCGACCTGGCGCAGCACGGCAATGATCCAGTGCCGGATCTGGCGGTCGGTGTGCAGGTCGGTGCGGTCCTGCACCTGCGTGGCCAGCTTCTGCTGGGTGATCATGGAGCCGTAGGAGCCGGCCAGCTTGACCAGGATCTCGCGTGCTGCCGCGGCCCAGGCGTCCTGCATCTCCTCGGGTCCGATCTCGGTCTCCGTCTCGGATTCGATCTCGGTGTCGGGTTCGACGTCGGACGTCTGCGAGGTGGGGGACATCCCTCGACTGTATCCCTCCTGTCAGGTGGCACCCGCCACGAGGCGGTCCGCGCCACCCCGGCTGGCGGTCACCAGGAGCGCGTTCGGATCGTCCACCTGGGCCACCCAGCGCTCGGCCTCGGCCGGCGACTTGCCGAACTGGACGTGCCTCGCGACCAGCCGCGCCCGTCGTACGTCCTCGGCGACCTCCACGAACCAGACCTCGTCCAGGGCAGCGCGTACGGCGCGCCACTCGGGCCGGTCGAGGAGCAGGTAGTTGCCCTCGGTCACCACCACCTCCGCGTCCGGCGGCACGGTCACCGCGGCCGCGATCGGCTGCTCGAGGTCGCGCTCGAACCCGGGTGCGTAGACGGGGTGGGGCTCAGGCGTGCGGAGCCGACGCAGCAACGCGGCGTAGCCCCAGGCGTCGAAGGTCTCCGGAGCACCCTTGCGGTCGAGGAGACCGAGGTCGCGCAGGGTGGTGTCGGCGAGGTGGAACCCGTCCATCGGGAGGTACGCCGCCCGGGCACCGAGCCCGGCGACGTACTCCCGGGCGTAGGTGGTCTTGCCCGCTCCCGGAGCACCCGCGATCCCGATCATCCGGCGCGCGGGCTCAGCCACGGCGCCGGCCCACCCGCCACAGGGCGTGCTCGCCGGGCACCCCGCGGAGCTCGACCGGCTCACCGCCGAGCAGCGCGAACCGGCCGTCGGCCAGCAGGTCGTCGGCCACCGGCTGCGTGACCAGGATCTCGCCGCCGGTCGCGCGGGCGGCGACCCGGGCGGCGATCGCGACGGTCTGGCCGAAGTAGTCGCCGTCGCGCGCGATCACGGTGCCCGCGTGCACCCCGATCCGCACCCGGAGCTTGGAACGCAGCGCCCGCTGCACGCCCAGACCCGCCTTCACTGCGTCGACCGGCGAGGTGAACACGATCATGAAGCCGTCACCCTGCGACTTCACGATGTGGCCGCCACGACGCTCGACGTGGGCGCGGACGAGGGTGTCGTGCGCGATCAGCAGCCGCACCCAGCTCTCGTCGCCCATCTCGGCGTTGATCGCGGTGGAGCTCTCGATGTCGGAGAAGAAGACGGTGACGCTGCCGTCCGATGCCGCCAGCCGCACGATCTCGCTGCGGTCCTCGGTCGCCCAGCGGCTCAGGTCGTCGATCGAGCTGAGCAGCATCCCGCCGACGCCCTGCTCGCGCATGCGTGTCGCCGTACCGATCACGGTGCGTACGGCGCGCTCGGCGGCCAGCAGCGACCGCGGCACCGCCGGGTCGGCCCGGACTGCGCGCAGGTCTTCGACCTGCTGCTCCAGGTCACGCGTCCGGGACCGCGCGCGACTCAGCTCGACGTACGTGATCGTCAACAGGGCAAGGGCGACCAGCAGCAGAACGGCCGTGACCACCAGGAAGGTGACGGTCATGCCAGCTGTGCCGCCAGGTCCGGCAGGGAGGTCGCGGTGACGGTGGGGGCGGAGAAGTGTGAGGGGTAGGTCGCGCCGGTGCGGTTGAGCCAGGCTCCGGAAAGCCCGGCGCGCTGCGCGCCGTCGACGTCCCAGGGGTGCACGGCCACCAGCATCGCCTCCCCGGGCGCGATCCCGCAGGCGTCCAGCGCGTGGCCGTAGGCGCGGGGCGAGGGCTTCCAGACGCCCACGTCCTCGACGGTCAGCACCCGGCTGAACCGGTGGCGCAGCCCTGCGCGGTCGAGCAGGGACTCGGCCACCCTCGCGGCGCCGTTGCTGAGGGTCACCAGGTCGAGCCCGAGCTCGGTGAGCGCGTCGACCCCGGCCGCCACGTCGGGGTGCACGTCGAGCTCCAGGAACGTCTCGAGCACCCGCTCGGCGGCGGCGTCCGCGGCGGTGTCGTCGGTGCCGTGGGGGAGGAGGGCACGCGCAGCCGCGCCGGCAATCTCGGCGAACGGAGCGGCCGTGTCGGCGACCGCCAGTGCCATCCCGTCACGGAGCGTCGCCGCGAACCAGGCGGCGGCCAGGTCGGGCGCGAGACCCAGCTCGGCGAAGGTGTCCCGCACCGGCGCCAGGTCGGACAGCGTCTCGTTGACGTCGAAGATCAGGGTCGAGGGTCGCGGCATGCGCCGAGGTTACGCCCGCCGTACCGGCTGGCCCGGAGTGCGGGTTGCGGATTGTCGACGCGGTCCTCCGGGGTAGTCCGTGACGAAAAGCGCCTCGGATCACGCCTCTGAGGCGCCAAACGTCACGGACTACCCGAGAGAAGCGCCGAACGTCACGGACTACCCACTCGTGGCGCACTGTCCGCCGGCCGGCGGCACACACCCCCGGTCAGCCCGCAGCGGCGCGGAGCTTCTCCAACAACGGCCCGGCGGCCTCCTCCAGGAAGCGGTCCTGGGTCTCGTCGCCGATCTGGACCAGGGCCACATCGGTGAAGCCTGTCTCCCAGAACGGCTTGACCGCCTCGACGATCGCGTCGAGGTCGGGGCCGCAGGGGATGGAGTCGGCGACGTCCTCGGGGCGCACGAACTGGGTGGCGCCCGCGAAGCCGGCGGTCGTGGGCAGGTCGGCGTTGACGGCCCAGCCGCCCGCGAACCAGCGGAACTGGTCGTGCGCCCGCTCGGTCGCGGCGTCGACGTCCGGGTCCCACGAGATCGGGATCTGGCCCACGGCACGCGCCGGGTCGCCGATGGTCGGGGCGCCGTCGGTCTTGTTCCAGGCGGTGATCAGGTCATCCTTCGGCTCCACCGCGACCAGGTGGTCGGCCAGCGGTCCGAACCGCTCGATCGACTTCGCGCCGCTGATGGCCACGGCGATGTCGACGCCCTCCTCGGGCAGGTCCCAGATCCGTGCGGAGTCGACCCGGAAGTGGTCGCCGTCGTACGTCACGAGCTCGCCGGTGTGCAGCTCGCGGATGATCTCGATCGCCTCCTCGAGCATGTCCTGCCGCGCCGAGACGCTGGGCCAGCCCTGCCCGACGACGTGCTCGTTGAGGTTCTCGCCGGCGCCCAGCCCGAGCGTGAACCGGCCGTCGGCGAGGATCTGCAACGTCGCGGCCTTCTGGGCGACGACCGCCGGGTGGTAGCGCAGGATCGGGCAGGTCACGTAGGTCATCAGCTCGACCTGCTCGGTCACCTGGGCGACCGCTCCCAGCACCGTCCAGGCGTACGGCGCGTGACCCTGCGCGGAGAGCCAGGGGAAGTAGTGGTCGCTCGACACCTCGAAGTCGAACCCGACCTGCTCGGCCGCGGCGGCGTACCGGACCAGCTCCTTCGGCCCGCTCTGCTCGGTCATCAACGTGTACCCGAATCGCGTCATGCTCCCAACGTAGGCAGGCGAAACAGGTCCTGAGCACACCCCTTCAGCCGGTGTGGTGCACGTCCTGCAGCTCGAAGACGGGGGTGTCGAGCCCCTCGAGCCGGGCCTTGAGCTGCAGCGCGAGGTAGAGCGAGTAGTGCCGCGACTGGTGCAGGTTGCCGCCGTGCATCCAGAGGTTCGGCACCTGGGTCGGCTTCCACATGTTGCGCTGCTCGCCCTCCCACGGGCCGGGGTCCTTGGTGGTCTCGGAGCCGAGGCCCCAGACCTTGCCGAGCCGGTCGGCGGTGTCCTGGTCGATCAGGTCCGCCGCCCAGCCGTTCATCGAGCCGTAGCCGGTGGCGTAGACGACCAGGTCGGCCGGCAGCTCGGTGCCGTCCTCGAGCACCACCGAGCTCTCGGTGAGGTGGTCGACCTGGCCGTGCGCGAGCTTGACGTCGCCGTCGGCCACCAGGTCGGCGGCACCGACGTCGATGTAGTAGCCGGAGCCGCGGCGGAGGTACTTCATGAACAGCCCGGAGCCGTCGTCGCCCCAGTCGTGGTCGAAGCCGGCGGCCTCCAGCCGCTGGTAGAAGTCCTTGTCCCGCTCGGCCATCGCCTCGTACGCCGGGATCTGGAACTGGTGCAGGATCCGGTAGGGGAGCGAGGCGAAGATCAGGTCCGCCTTCTCGGTGGTGACCCCGGCTGCGACGGCGCGCTCGCTGTAGAGGTCGCCGAGGCCGAGGTCCATCAGCGAGGCGCTCTTCACGATGTGCGTCGACGAGCGCTGCACCATCGTCACGTCCGCGTCGTTCTCCCAGAGCGCGCCGCAGATGTCGAACGCCGAGTTGTTGCTGCCGATCACGACGCACTTCTTGCCGGCGTACGCGTCCGGACCCGGGTGTGCCGACGAGTGGTGCTGGTCGCCCCGGAAGGCGTCCATGCCGGCGAACTCGGGGAGGTTCGGCTTGCCGGACATGCCGGTGGCCAGCACCAGCTGCTTCGGCCGCAGCGTCAGAGGCTGACCCTCGCGCTCGACCTCGACCACCCACTCCTGGTGCTCCTCGTTCCAGGTGGCGCTGGTGGCAGTCGTGCTCGACCAGTACGGCACCTCCATCACCCGGACGTAGGACTCCAGCCAGTCGCCGATCTTGTCCTTGGGCGCGAACACGGGCCAGTTCTCGGGGAACTTCAGGTAGGGCAGGTGGTCGTACCAGACCGGGTCGTGCAGGCAGAGCGACTTGTAGCGGTTGCGCCACTGGTCGCCGGGACGCGGGTGCTTGTCGATCACCAGGCTGGGTACGCCGAGCTGCCGCAGCCGCGAGCCGAGGGCGATCCCGCCCTGGCCCCCGCCGATCACCAGGGCATAGGGCTGGGTCGTGCTCCCCAGGGTCTCCGCCTCGGCCTGCTGCTTCTCCTTCCAGGTCTGGCGGCTCTTGTTCGCGCCGTGCTCGGCGCCCATCGGCCGGTGGTCGTTGCGCGGCTCCTCGTGACCCTTCAGCTCGTAGAGGGTGGTGAGGAACGTGAACGCCTTCGGGCCCGCCTCGTCGATCAGCCGGAGCAGCCCGCGCCCGCGGCCGGTGCTCGTCTCGAACCGGAACCACGCGGTGACCACGCCGTCCGCCTCGTCGGCGGGCTCGTCCAGCACGAAGCCGGACGGGTCGGTGCCCTCGAGGGTCTGCTCCAGCAGGTCGCGTACGCCGTCCCGGCCCTCGACCGTCTTCAGGTTCCAGGTGAAGGAGACCAGGTCGCGCCAGTAGGACTCGGTGGCGAACATCCCGGCCGCCGCGGCGACGTCGCGAGCCTTGAGGGCGGCCTCGAAGTCGGCGAACCACCGGTTCGCGGTGTCGTCGGCCGTGGTGGTGTCGGGCTCAGCGGTCTGCGTCATGAGACCCAGCACACCGACAAGCCGGTTCCTGCACAACTGCCCGTCCGGACGGGTGCGCATGGCGCACCGTCTTTCGGAGACCGATGAATCCGATGTGGTGCTCGGGTCCGAACAAGTATCAGGGACCGGGCTCGGCGGTCTGTAGGGCAAGGGCCCACGACAGCGACGAGGCGGTGACGCAGATGACCACGGAGCGTGAGCTGTGGCTCGCAGAGAACCCGTCGTCGGCCCGAGCAGGCATCTGCTCCTGCGGCCAGGACCTGGACTGCAGCCATCGCGAGCACTGCCCCCGCTGCGGCATCCGGATCGCCCCGGAGGCCCCACACGCTGCCTGAGTGACCCAGATCCGTCTCCTCAGCGACACCTGCGGCGTTGTGTGGATGGGTAGCGTTGAAAAGGTGACCCAGACCTCCCCTCCCACCATCTCCACCCTCGGCGAGCTCAACGCGTCCGGCCACCGGCTCCGCACCCTGCGCGAGGAGATCCGCGAGAACCTGCTGTCCGCCCTCCGCGAGGGCCGCGATCCGTGGCCCGGCCTGCACGGGTTCGAGAGCACCGTGATCCCGCAGCTCGAGCGGGCGCTGCTGGCCGGCCACGACGTGGTGCTGCTCGGCGAGCGCGGTCAGGGCAAGACCCGGCTGCTGCGCACGCTGGTCGGGCTGCTGGACGAGTGGACGCCGGTGATCTCCGGCTCCGAGCTCGGCGAGCACCCGCTCGACCCGATCACGCACGCCTCGAAGCGCGCGGTCGCGACGTACGGCGACGACCTGCGGATCTCGTGGCGGCACCGCGACGAGCGGTACGCCGAGAAGCTGGCGACGCCGGACACCTCGGTCGCCGACCTGATCGGTGACGTCGACCCGATGAAGGTCGCCGAAGGTCGCTCGCTGGGCGACCCGGAGACCATCCACTTCGGCCTGATCCCGCGCTCCCACAGGGGAATCGTCGCGATCAACGAGCTGCCCGACCTCGCCGAGCGGATCCAGGTGTCGATGCTCAACGTGATGGAGGAGCGCGACATCCAGATCCGCGGCTACGTGCTGCGGCTGCCCCTCGACGTGCTCGTGGTGGCCAGCGCCAACCCCGAGGACTACACCAACCGCGGCCGGATCATCACGCCGCTCAAGGACCGGTTCGGCGCTGAGATCCGCACCCACTACCCGGTCGCGCTCGAGGACGAGGTCGCCGTGATCCGGCAGGAGGCCGCCCTGGTCGCCGACGTACCGGACCACCTGGTCGAGATCCTGGCCCGCTTCACCCGCGCGCTGCGCGAGTCACAGTCCGTCGACCAGCGCTCCGGCGTCTCTGCCCGGTTCTCGATCGCCGGCGCCGAGACGATCGCCGCCGCGGCGCTGCACCGGGCGACGGCGCAGGGCGAGTCGGAGGCCGTGGCGCGGGTCGTCGACCTGGAGACCGCGGTCGACGTGCTCGGCGGCAAGGTCGAGTTCGAGAGCGGCGAGGAGGGCCGGGAGCGCGACATCCTCGAGCACCTGCTGCGCACCGCGACCGCCGAGACCGTGCGCCACCTGCTGCGGGGCATCGACTTCGCGCTGCTGGTGGAGGCGATCGAGGGGGGCGCATCGGTCAGCACCGGCGAGCAGGTGACGGCACGCGACTTCCTGGCCGGGCTGCCCGTGCTGGGCGAGTCCGAGCTCTACGACGAGGTCTGCGACCGGCTCGGAGCGACCAACGACGGCGAGCGTGCGAGTGCCCTCGAGCTGGCGCTGGAGGGGCTGTACCTCGCCCGCAAGGTCGACAAGGACTCCGCCGGCGGCGAGACGGTGTACGGATGAGCGTGCGTGAGGTCTCGACAGGCTCGACCACCGCCACCGGTGCTCGCGGCGAGACGGTGTACGGATGAGTGTGCGTGAGGTCTCGACAGGCTCGACCACCGCCGGTGGCGGTGGTCGAGCCTGTCGAGACCAGGTCGCAGGAGCCGGCTGATGGCCCGCACCGACAAGCACCGCTCGCGCTACGGCCGCTACTCCGGTGGGCCGGACCCGCTGGCGCCCCCGGTCGACCTGGCCGAGGCGCTCGACTCGATCGGGCAGGACGTGATGGCCGGCTACTCGCCGGAGCGCGCCATGCAGGAGTTCCTGCGGCGCGGGGGTCGCGACCAGCGGGGCCTGGACGACCTCGCGCGCCGGGTCGCCGAGCGGCGCCGCGAGCTGCTGCGGCGGCACAACCTCGACGGCACCCTGCAGGAGGTCAAGGAGCTCCTCGACCACGCGGTCCTCGAGGAGCGCAAGCAGCTCGCCCGCGACGTCGACCTGGACGACTCCGACCGGGCGTTCCGGGAGATGCAGCTGGAGAACCTGCCGGCGTCGACGGCCGCGGCCGTGAGCGAGCTGGGCGACTACGACTGGCAGTCCTCCGAGGCCCGCGCGGACTACGAGAAGATCAAGGACCTGCTCGGCCGGGAGATGCTCGACCAGCGCTTCGCGGGCATGAAGCAGGCGATGGAGAACGCCACGGAGGAGGACCGCGAGCGGGTCAACGAGATGCTCACGGACCTCAACCGGATGCTCGAGGCGCACCGTCTCGGTGAGGACACCGACGAGATGTTCTCCGAGTTCATGGACAAGCACGGCGACTTCTTCCCGGAGAACCCGCAGAACATCGACGAGCTCCTCGACGCGCTCGCCCAGCGGTCGGCGGCCGCCCAGCGAATGATGAACTCGATGACGGCCGAGCAGCGGGCCGAGCTGATGTCCCTGTCCCAGCAGGCGTTCGGCTCACCCGAGCTGATGCAGTCGCTCTCCGCGCTGGACGACAACCTGCAGGCCCTCCGGCCGGGTGAGGACTGGGGCGGCTCCGAGCGTTTTGACGGCGAGCAGGGCCTCGGGCTCGGCGACGGCACCGGCGTCCTGCAGGACCTGGCCGACCTCGACGACCTCTCCGAGCAGCTCTCGCAGTCCTACAACGGCTCCCGGATGGACGACGTCGACCTCGACAAGCTCGCCCGCCAGCTCGGCGACGAGGCTTCGGTCGACGCGCGCACCCTGGCCGAGCTCGAGAAGGCGCTGCGCGACTCCGGCTATATGAAGCGCACCTCCGACGGCCAGCTCCGGCTGTCCCCGAAGGCGATGCGCCAGCTGGGCAAGGCGCTGCTGCGCGACGTGGCCCAACGGATGTCGGGCCGCCAGGGCAACCGCGACATGCGGCACGCAGGTGCTGCGGGGGAGCGGAGCGGGGCGACCCGGGAGTGGGAGTTCGGCGACACCGAGCCGTGGGACGTCACCCGCACGGTGACCAACGCCGTGGTCCGCACGGCTGGCGAGGGTGGTTTCGAGACACTCGCTGACGCTCGCTCCTCAACCACCGGGAAGCCCGCCGTACGACTCGAGATCGGAGACGTCGAGGTGATGGAGACCGAGGCGCGCACCCAGGCTGCGGTCGCTCTGCTGGTGGACACGTCGTTCTCGATGGCGATGGACGGCCGCTGGGTGCCGATGAAGCGCACGGCGCTGGCGTTGCACCACCTGGTGCAGAGCCGTTTCCGCGGCGACGCGCTCCAGCTGATCGGCTTCGGCCGGCACGCCGAGGTGATGGAGATCGAGCAGCTCACCGCGCTCGACGCGATGTGGGACAAGGGCACGAACCTGCACCACGCGCTGCTGCTGGCCAACCGGCACTTCCGCAAGCACCCCAACGCCCAGCCCGTGCTGCTGATCGTCACCGACGGCGAGCCGACCTCGCACCTCGAGCCCGACGGGGAGGTCTCCTTCTCCTACCCGCCGCACCCGCTGACGGTCGCCTACAGCGTCCGGGAGCTCGACAACGCGGGCCGGCTCGGCGCGCAGACCACGTTCTTCCGGCTCGGTGAGGACCCGGGGCTGGCGCGCTTCATCGAGCAGATGGCGCGCCGTGTCGACGGCCGCGTGATCGCGCCGGAGCTCGACGACCTCGGTGCGGCCGTGGTGGACAGCTACCTGGGCTCGCGATCACCGCTCGGCTCCTACCGGGAGCAGTTCGGTGACTGGTTCGGCGGCGGCGGCCGGGGTGCCTGGGTCGGCGAGTAGCCCCTACGGCAGCGGCTCGACCACGCCGTACGACGCGAGCCCGCGGGCGAGCTGGGTCGCGTGCTGGCGGCCGTCGCCGAGCAGGTGGTCGATCGCGGTGAGCCGGGCGGTGAGCCAGCCGACGGAGTACTCGGCGGTCATCCCGATCCCGCCGTGGAGCTGGATCGCCTCCTGACCGATGTGCCGGCCGGCCTTGCTGACCTGCAACTTGGCCCGGGCAGCCGCTTCGCGCTTCTTCTCCGGCGTGGTGTCGTCGTCGGCGAGCACCATCGTCGCCCAGCTGACCATGCTGCGGGTCAGCTCGAGCGAGGTGTACATGTCGGCCGCGCGGAAGCTCAGCGACTGGAACCGGTTCAGCGTCATGCCGAACTGCTTGCGCGTCGTGAGGTACGACGTGGTCTGCTTCAGCGCCGAGTCCATCGCGCCGAGCGCCTCGTGACCGTAGGCCACCTGGGCCGCGGCGATCACCGACTGGATCGCCTCGGTGGCGTCACCGCCGTCGCCGAGCGGGACCGCCGGGGTCTTGTCGAATGCGATGCGCGCGGCCCGGCCGCCGTCGAAGGTGCGGTAGGACGTGCGCTCGGTGGCGTCACCGTCGACCAGGAACAGCCGGCCCTCGGCGATCACCACCAGGGTGTCGGCCCGTCCTCCGTTGAGCACCGGCTCCTTGACGCCGGTCAGGGTCTCGCCGTCGACGGTCACGCCCTTCTCGCCGCCGGTCGGGTCGGCCCAGGCGCAGGCAGGGATGATCTCGCCGGAGGCGATGCCGCCGAGGATCTCCTTCTTCTGCTCGTCGCTGCCGCACGCTGCGACCAGGCCGCCGGCCAGCACGACCGCCTCGACGAACGGCTCGGGCGCGATCACGCGCCCGAATTCCTCGGCGACGACCGATACCTCGACCTGACCGGCACCCATCCCGCCGTCGTCCTCGGAGAACGGCAGGCCCAGGACGCCCATCTCGGCCAGCTTGGCCCACATGTCCTCGTCGAAGCCGGGGTCGGTCTTGGTGACCTGGCGACGGTGTTCGGCGTCGTACCCCTTGAGCAGGCCGCGCACCGCGTCGCGGAGGGCGGTCTGCTCGGAGTCGAGTGTGAAGTCCATGTTCAGTCCCTCTCAGAGGCCCAGGATCGTGCCGGCGATGATCTGGCGCTGGATCTCGTTGGACCCGCCGTAGATCGACGCCTTGCGGAGGTTGAGGTACGTCGGCGCCGAGACGCGCGCCCACTCGGGGATGTCCGAGCCGTCGCCTGCGCCGGAGGCGAGCGAGAGCAGGCCGCCGAGGTCGACCGCGAGCTCGGAGACGGCCTGCTGGATCTCGGTGCCCTTGAGCTTGAGCACCGAGGAGGCGGGGTGCGGCTTGCCGTCGGTGGAGTTCGCGACGACGCGGAGCGCGGTGAGCTCGAGCGCGAGGAGCTCGTTCTCGAGGTCGACGATCTGGGCCGCGAGCAGCGGGTCGCTGAGTCGGCCGGTCTCGTGCGCGGTCTGCTTCACGGTGGCGAGCGCGCGCTTGGTGGCGCCCACGGGGGCCACCCCGACGCGCTCGTTGCCGAGCAGGAACTTGGCGTAGCTCCAGCCCTTGTTCTCCTCGCCGACGAGCAGGTCGCCGGGCACGCGCACGTCCTCGAAGAAGACCTCGTTGACCTCGACGCCGCCGTCGATCAGCTCGATCGGCCGGAGCGTGACGCCCTCGGCGTCCATCGGGCAGAGGATGAACGAGATGCCCTGCTGCTTGCGCTCCGCCTCCGGGTCGGTGCGGCAGAGCACGAAGATCCAGTCGGCGTGCTGGCCGAGCGTGGTCCAGGTCTTCTGGCCGTTGATGATCCAGTCGTCGCCGTCCCGCGTGGCCTTGGTGGACAAAGAGGCGAGGTCGGAGCCGGAGTTGGGCTCGGAGAAGCCCTGGCACCACCAGATGTCGAGGTTGGCGGTCGCCGGGAGGAACCGCTCCTTCTGCTCCTGGGAGCCGAAGTTCGCGATCACCGGGCCGACCATGTTGGCGTTGAACGCCAGCGGCGGGGGCACGCAGGCGAGCTGCATCTCCTCGTGCCAGATGTGGCGCTGCAGCGGGGACCAGTCCTGGCCGCCCCACTCGGTGGGCCAGTTCGGCACCGCCAGCCCGGCCTTGTTCAGGATCTGCTGGGTGGCAACGATCCCGTCCTTGCCGACGTGGTGGCCGGCCGCGATCGTGTCGCGGATGTCCTGGGGGATCTCGGTGGTGAAGAAGGTGCGCATCTCCTCGCGGAAAGCGCTCTCCTCGTCGGTGAGATGCAGCTTCATGCCGCGAGGCTACCCGGCGGTAGGTACCGGCTCCGGGGAATATACCCCCCTAGGGTATAGGTTCACCGTGGCATGGACCTCAACCGGATGGCGCTCAGCGCCACACTTCACTGCCTCACCGGCTGCGCTGTCGGCGAGATCGCCGGCCTCGCGATCGGCTCCGCGATCGGGCTGGGCAACGGCCAGACCGTGGCGCTGGCGTTCGTGCTGGCGTTCCTGAGCGGCTACGCGCTGTCGACACTGCCGCTGCTGCGCAACGGCCTCGACGCCGGCCGGGCGCTGCGCCTGGTGCTCGCCGCGGACACGCTGTCGATCCTGGTCATGGAGGTCGTCGACAACCTGGTCGTGCTGGTGGTGCCGGGTGCGATGGCCGCTGGGCTGGCGAGCTGGCTCTACTGGGTCTCGCTCGCGCTGGCCCTGGCGGTTGCGTTCGTGGCGGCGTACCCGGTGAACAGGTGGCTGCTCGCTCGCGGCAAGGGCCACGCGATCACGCACCACCACATGGGCCAGTAGCGTTCAGGGAGTGACGACCTCCCTGCTGACAGCCGACCCCGAGGCCGACGAGGAGCGACGCGTCCGGCTGCGGAACATGCGGACCGTGGCGCTGTCGCTGCTGGTGTTCGCGGCGGTCGTGTACGTCGCCACGATCGGCCAGGACGGTCTGCTCGGGTTCGTCAACGCCGGCGCCGAGGCGTCGATGGTGGGCGCGATCGCGGACTGGTTCGCGGTGACGGCGCTGTTCAAGCACCCGATGGGCATCCCGATCCCGCACACGGCGCTGATCCCGCGTCGCAAGGACGACCTGGGTCGCAGCCTCGAGCAGTTCGTCGGCGAGAACTTCCTCCAGGAGCAGGTGATCCGCGAGCGGCTGGCCAGCTCGGACGTGTCCAAGAGACTGGGGGAGTGGTTGACGGACCCGGCCAACGCGGCGCGCGTCGTACGGGAAGGTGCGGCGCTGGCGGCGATCGGGATCCGCAAGGTGCGCGACGAGGACGTCGCCGCCGTCGTGAACGAGGTGATCATCCCGCGGCTGCAGCAGGAGCCGTTCAGCCCGGTTGCCGGCGGCCTGCTGAAGGAGATCGTCAAGGACGACGCGCACCACGGCCTGGTCGACCTGGTGCTCGAGGAGGGCCACCGCTGGCTGGTGCACAACCAGGAGACGTTCACCGACGTGGTGGGCGAGCGTGCGCCGTGGTGGGCGCCGCAGCGGCTGAACCACGCGGTGACCGAGCGACTGCACCTGGAGGCGATCCGGTGGGTCTCCGACATCCGGGCCGACCCGCACCACCACGCGCGGACGGCGCTCGACAGCATGCTCGCCCAGCTCGCCGACGACCTGCTGACCAACGAGGCGACCCAGCAGCGGGCGGAGCGGCTGAAGACGCGGCTGCTCGAGCAGCCCCAGCTGGTGACCACCGGGATGGCGATCTGGAACGCGCTCCGCGTCGCGCTCACCGACGCCCTGGACGACACCGACGGGCCGTTGCGCGCGCGTGCGGAGCGGGAGCTGGTCGGGTTCGGCTCGCGGTTGGGCCGCGACGACGTGCTGCGTGCCCGGCTGGACGGCTGGGCGTCGGACCTCGCGGTGTTCGTGGTGGAGAGGTACGGCTCGGAGCTCACCGGCGTGATCACCCAGACGATCGACCGCTGGGACGGCCGCGAGGCGGCGCGCAAGATCGAGCTGCACGTCGGCCGGGACCTCCAGTTCATCCGGATCAACGGCACCATCGTCGGCGGCCTGGTCGGGGTCGTGATCCATGCTGTGTCCGTGGTGATCTCATGACCGGCGCTCCCGAGGACGTCCCGATCCGCGACGAGTCGATCCGGCTCGGCCAGTTCCTGAAGCTCGCGAACCTGATCGACAGCGGCTCCGACGCGAAGCCGCTGATGGTGAACGGCGACGTGCTCGTGAACGGTGAGGTCGAGACCCGCCGAGGTCGACAGCTGCATGCCGGGGACGTGGTGTCGCTGCGGGGGGTGGCCGCGCGGGTGGTTGCTGAGGGGGAGAATTCCCAAGGTATCTAGGTTTTCTGGCACCTCCCGTGGCGTAGCTTTCCTTGGAAGCGCCAGAAGAGATGGGGAAGTCCGGGTCAGCGGCGGCCGGTCAGGACCGGGGTCGCCTCTGCGATCCGGAGGTCGGTCGGCGGGCCGGTCGTGGTGACCGAGCCGGGCACGCCCTGCCAGGGTCCGTTGCCGACCCGGTAGCGGGCGGTCCACACGATCGTGACGCTGTGCGCGAAGGTCCGGTGAGCCTTCTGGTAGCGGTAGACGACGTCCTTGCTCGGGTACCTCGCGCCCGGGTCACCGGTGACTGTCGACGTGCCGTCGCCGTGGTTCCAGGTGAAGCTGCTCGGTGTGATCGCGAGCGTCACCCGCCGGCCGAGGAGCGTGATCGTCCGCTGGAACTGGTCGGCGTCCACGTAGAAGATCGTGTCGAAGTTGACCAGCGTCCTGTTCTCCGGCTGGGTCTGCGACCGGAGGTGTGGCAGCGGGATCCGCTGGAACGCCTGGAGCACCCGACCTGCGGTCAGTGCCGGCGCGGCAACGCCTGCCGGCGGGGCGGGCGCACAGGCTGCCGGGTTGAGGGCGAGCGCTGCTCCGCAGGCGCCGATGTTTGCGCGGGGTGGGAAGACGGGAGCCAGGTTCGAACACCTGCTGATTCGAAGTCGCGTCTTCGTGGTTGTCCACGTCGCCATGAGGGGCTGGACATGTCACAACAGTCGTTATCGCGTTAGGCGTCGTGGCTGCGCTCGTTGAGCAGTCGACGGCGAATGCTCGGGAGTTGCACGAAGGCAAGTCAGGACGAAGCACAGCGGGAGTGCGATCAGAAGCTTCATGAGCGAACCCAGTCCTGCAGATTCCATCGCGTCAGCTTCAGTTGAGAGCGTGAATATCGAAGCGAAGGTGCACTCGCCGGAAAGTGTGTCGGTGAGGCTTTCCCTTGGCGAGGATGGACCGTCTGTGGGAGCTGCAGTGACGTCGACCTGGAGACTCACGGCAGAGACCTTCGGTGAGTCCTGAACATCGAGGCGATGCAACCCGGTACCCGCTGTCCAGAGATGCGCTCCACCTGCGCGTAGATGTTCTCGATCCTTGCGATCAGCGAGGCCACAGACGGTGCAATCCAGGCGCGAGCGAGTCCTTCAAGTCCGGTCACATCACCTGTGCGGGCGGCATAGCCGAACGTCGTCCAGGTAGTGCCGCACAAACGCCTTCGCCGCCTCCGGCCCCGTCCCCTTCGCCTCCGCGGGCATCGTGGGCGCAGAGGCAGAAACAGACGCGCTCGGAGAAGCCGACGGCGACGTCGACGCCGGCGGCGAGGGCTTCGGGTTGTCCGCGCCGCACCCGGCCAGCACGAAGGCGAGGGGGATCAGCACCCCTGCGAGAACAGTCCTGCGGCGCATGACGCGCTTCCTTCCGGCCCGAGATCTGCCTGGAAGGTACCTACCCAACCGGCCTGCGGATAACCCCCGCGGGCCGATCTGTGGACAACTACTTCACGCCGACGAGGTCCACCACGAAGATCAGCGTCTCACCCGGCGCGATGACCCCACCGGCACCACGGTCGCCGTACCCGAGGTGCGGCGGGATGACCAGCTGGCGGCGACCGCCGACCTTCATTCCCTGCACGCCCTGGTCCCAGCCGGCGATGACCTGGCCCACGCCGAGGCGGAACGTCAGCGGCGCGCCGCGGTTGTACGACGCGTCGAACTCCTCGCCGGACGAGTGGGCGACGCCGACGTAGTGCACGTCGACCGTGTTGCCGGCTGCTGCCTCCGGGCCGTCACCCTCGGTGACCTCGGTGATCTGGAGCTCGGTCGGCGGCTCACCGCCGGGGAAGTCGATCTCAGGCTTGTCAGTCATGGCGTCCACCCTGCCAGACGCCCGTCGGACGCCTCAGGTCTGGTGCAGGTAGTTGTCGAGCTGGTCGCGCTCGAACTCCAGCTCGTCGATCCGGCGCTTCACGATGTCGCCGATGCTGATCACCCCGGTGAGCTCGCCATCGGTCATCACCGGCACGTGCCGGATCCGGCGCTCGGTCATCAGCGCCATCAGCTTGTTGACCTCGTCGGTGCTCTCGCAGGTGGCCACGTCGCTGGTCATGATCAGGCTCACGGGCGAGCTGAGCACTCCTTCGTCCTCGTTCAGCCGACGCACGACGTCGCGCTCCGAGACGATGCCCTCGACGGCGGTGCCGTCGGTGCTGACGATCAGCGCGCCCACGTTGTGCTGCGCGAGGATGCGGAGGAGATCGCGTACGGTCGCGTCCGGCTGGATGGTGATCACGTCACTGCTCGCCTTGGCCTGGAGCACGTCTTTGATCTTCATGGCCTGACCCTAGTGCCGTCCCAGCCTGACTTGAAGTGTTTGGATGGCCCATGCGGCTCGAACGGCACGGACTCTGGGTCGCCGTCGCGCTGATGGGGTGGCTGACCCTGATGCTCTGGCTGGACCGGGTCGGCGGAGGCGGCGACATCTGGCGGCAGCGGGCGCTCGGCCTCGCCACCTGGGCGGTGCTGCTGGCGTTCCTGACCACGTGTACGCCGCTGGTGCGGGCGCAGACGCTGGTCGTGGTGGTGGCTGCTACCGCGGTCGAGTTCACGTTCAGCCCGCTGCTCGAGGTGTACCTCTACCGCTTCCACAACGTGCCGATGTACGTGCCGCCGGGGCACGGACTGGTCTACCTCTCCGCCTGGGCGCTCGGGCACTGGCCGCCGGTGCAGCGCCACCTGCGGTCGCTCGCGCTGGTGGCTGGCGTCGCGATCGGCTGCTGGGCGGCGTACGGCTGGCTGCTCGCCGACCGTCGCGACGGGCTCGGCTTCTTCTGGTTCCTGTGCCTGGCCGGCTTCCTGCTGTGGGGGCCGTCGCGTCCGGTGTACGTCGGCGCCGCGGTGGTCGTGACCTGGCTCGAGCTCACCGGCACGCACCTGGGCACCTGGGCCTGGCAGGCGCACGACCCGATCCTCGGGGTGACGGTCGGCAACCCGCCGAGCGGGGCGGCGGGCGGCTACGGCTGGTTCGACCTCACCGGGCTGCTGCTGGCCCCGTGGATCGTCGCCGCGGTCAGTCGGCGTCGTCGGCCGAGGGTCGCCTCCGCGCGCTGAGCTCGTGCACGGAGCCCGCACCGCGGTGGGCCAGGTCACCGGTGTCGTCGGGCAGCGAGCCGAGGAACGCCAGCGCCTGGTCGTGCAGCCGGCCGTTGCTGGCCAGCACGTTGCCGCCGTGCGGGCCCGGCTCGCCCTCGAGAGAGGTGAACAGGCCGCCGGCCTCCCGCACGATCACGTCGAGGGCGGCCATGTCGTGCAGCTCGAGCTCCGGCTCGGCGGCCAGGTCGACCGCGCCCTCGGCGAGCAGCATGTAGGACCAGAAGTCGCCGTACGCCCGGGTCCGCCAGCATCGCCGCGCCAGGGACAGGAAGTCGTCGAGCCGGCCGCGCTCGTCCCAGCCGCCCATCGAGGAGTACGACAGCGAGGCGTCCTCGAGCCGGGACACGTCGGAGACCTGGCAGCGAGCGGCGCGCAGCAGCGACTTGCCGGTCCAGGCGCCGTCGCCGGCGGCGGCCCACCAGCGGCGGTTGAGCTGCGGGGCGGTGACGACGCCGACCACGACCTCGCCGTCGACCATCAGCCCGATCAGGGTGGCCCAGACGGGCACGCCGCGGACGAAGTTCTTGGTGCCGTCGATCGGGTCGATCACCCACAGCCGCTGGGAGTGCCCGGTGGAGCCGCTCTCCTCCCCGAGGACCGCGTCACGCGGGCGGGCGCGGGACAGGGTGCGACGGATGCCGTCCTCCACGGACGTGTCGGCGTCGGTCACCGGCGACAGGTCGGGCTTGGTCATCACGTGCAGGTCCTGCGCCTTGAACCTCGCGGTGGTCAGCGAGTCGGCGTCGTCGGCCAGCACGTGGGCGAGCCGAAGATCGTCGGTGAATTGGGAGGCCATGGGTCACAGGCTATTCCCAGGGATCTTGGTTAACGTTCAACCATGGAGATCAACGGAGTGCCGCTGCATCCTCTCGTGGTCCATGCCGCCGTGGTGTTCACACCACTGGCAGCGCTGGCGGTGATCGCCTTCGTGGCGCTCACGGCGCGTCGCGGGTCGTTGCGGCTGCCCACGCTCGCGCTCTCGGTCGTGGCGGGGCTGTCGATCGGGGCGGCGTACCTGACCGGCAACAGCTTCCTGAACGACAGACCCACGCTGGACGCCAACCCGCTCGTGAGCGAGCACCAGCACCGCGCGGGGCTGCTGCTGTGGGTGGGGCTGGCGTTCGCGGTGGTCGCGGTGGTCGCGGTGCTGCTGGCCGCCGTACCGGCTCGGGTGGGCACCGACGGCGAGGGACGTACGTCGCCGCAGCCGGCGCTCGCCAGCGCCTTCGCCGTGCTCGCGGTGCTGCTCGCGGTCGCGACACTGGTGCTGGTCGTGATCGTCGGCGACCTCGGTGCGCGGGCTGTGTGGCAGGGGTAGAGGGTGGGGACGGCGCGACTTACCACGTTCACGTGGTAAGTCGCTGCTCCGCCAGCGAGATCTCGCGGGCGAAGCGGAGAATTACCACGTGAACGTGGTAAATCCGAGCCTCAGTAGTCGCGCGTCTCCCGCGACTCGAGCAGCCGCCGGTAGGCGGAGACCCGGGCTGCGGTCACGTCGCCCTCGGTGACGGCCTCGTCGAGCGCGCACTCGGGCTCGGACGCGGCGTGGGTGCAGCCACGGGGGCAGTCGGAGGTCAGCTCGTGCAGGTCGGGGAACGCCTCGATCAGCCGTTCCGGGTCGACGTGCGCCAGTCCGAACGACCGGATCCCGGGGGTGTCGACGATCCAGCCGCCGCCGGGCAGCGCCATCAGCAGCGCGCTGGTGGACGTGTGCCGGCCGCGGCCGGTGACCGCGTTGACCACGCCGATCTCGCGCATCGCGGTGGGCACCAGGGCGTTGACCAGGGTGGACTTGCCGACGCCGCTGTGGCCGATCATGACGCTGGTGCGGTCGCGCAGCCGCTCGCGCAGGGTCTCCACCTCGGCGCCCCGCTGGGTCACCACGAACGGCACTCCGAGGGGCTCGTACGTCGACAGCAGCTCGGCGGGATCGGCGAGGTCGGCCTTGGTGAGGCAGAGCAGCGGATCCATGCCCGCGTCGAACGCCGCCACCAGGGCGCGGTCGATCAGGCCCAGCCGGGGCTCCGGGTCGGCCAGGGCGGTGACCACGACCAGCTGGTCGACGTTGGAGACGATCACGCGCTCGACCGGGTCGTCGTCGTCCGCGGTGCGCCGGAGCACGGTGGTGCGCTCCTCGACCTCCACGATCCGGGCGAGCGAGCCGTCGACACCGGACACGTCGCCGACGATCCGCACCCGGTCGCCCACGACCACGCCCTTGCGGCCGAGCGGGCGTGACTTCATCGCGGTCACCGTGACCCCGCCGACGACGCACGTGTAGCGGCCCCGGTCGACGGTCATCACGCGGCCGTCCACGGCGTCGGCGTACGTCGGCCGCTCCTTGGTGCGCGGCCGGGTGTGCCGGCGCGGCCGTTCGTAGCTCTCCTGGTCCTCCTCGCCGTAGCGACCGGTCGGCGTCATCCGGCGAACAGCCCCGACCACACGTCGGCGAAACCCGGGAACGTCTTCGCCGTGGTCGCGACGTCCTCCACCAGCACCCCGTCGACGCCGGCGCCGAGGACCACGCCGGCGTGCGCCATCCGGTGGTCGGCGTACGTCGCGAACCGGCCGCCGTGCAGCGGAGCCGGCCGGATCTCGAGGCCGTCGGCGGTCTCGGTGACATCGGACCCGAGCGCCTTGAGCTCGGTCGCGAGCGCCGCCAGCCGGTCGGTCTCGTGGCCGCGGATGTGCGCGATGCCACGGAGGTACGACGGGGAGTCGGCGAGCGCGCAGAGCGCCGCCATCGCCGGGGCGAGCTCACCCACGTCGTGCAGGTCGGCGTCGATCCCGTGGATCCCGTCGCCGCCGGTCACGGTCAGACCGTCGTCGTCGAGGGACACGTCGGCGCCCATCCGGCCGAGCAGGTCGCGCAGCGCGTCACCGGCCTGCGTGGTCTGCGCCGGCCAGTCGCGCACGGTGACCGAGCCGCCACTGACCAGCGCCAGCATCAGGAACGGAGCGGCGTTGGAGAGGTCGGGCTCGATCGTGGTGTCGACCGCGCGGATCGGGCCGGCGTGCACGCGCCATCGGTCCGGCGCGCTGTCGTCGACCTCCACGCCGTGCTCGCGCAGGCACGCGACCGTCATCTCGATGTGGGGGAGCGAGGGCACCGGCTTGCCGTCGTGCAGCACGTCGACGCCCTCGTCGTAGCGCGGCCCGGCCAGCAGCAGCGCAGAGATGAACTGGCTGGAGGCCGAGGCGTCGATGGTGACCTGTCCACCGCGCACCGAGCCCTGACCGACCACGTCGAACGGCAGCGTGCCGCGGTCGTCGTCGTCCACGGTGACGCCGAGTCCGCGCAGCGCGGTCAGCACCTCCGCCATCGGCCGGGTGCGGGCGTGCGGGTCGCCGTCGAAGTGCACGGTCTCGCTGCTGAGCGCGGCCGCCGGCGGCACGAACCGCATCACGGTGCCGGCCAGCCCGCAGTCGACGGTCGTGGCGGCGTCGAACGGCCCCGGCGTGACCCGCCAGTCGTCACCGGCCGTGTCGACGGCCGAGCCGAGCGAGGTCAGCGCCGCCGCCATCAGCTCGGTGTCACGTGAGCGCAGCGCCCGTCGTACGACGGAGGGGCCGTCGGCGAGCGCGGCGAGCACCAGCGCGCGGTTGGTCAGCGACTTCGAGCCCGGCAGCGCCACTGTCGCCCGCACCGGCGTCACGGCGCGCGGAGCCGGCCAGGGGTCGGCGGCAGCACTCGGGGTCACGCGGCAAGGCTATCGAGCGGCACCGCCGACCAGCGCCGGGCGGGAGCAGACCTCAGTCGTTGCTCGAGAACGCGGCGTCGAACGCGGCCTCCGGTGCGTCGAACGCCAGGCTGCGCACGAACTCGAGCGCCTCGGGCGCACCGACCAGGCGGTCCATCCCCGCGTCCTCCCACTCGACCGAGATCGGGCCGGCGTAGCCGATCGTGTTCAGCATCCGGAAGCACTGCTCCCACGGCACGTCGCCGTGCCCGGTGGACACGAAGTCCCAGCCGCGCCGGGGGTCGGCCCACGGCAGGTGCGAGCCGAGCCGGCCGTTGCGGCCGTTGCCCGTCAGGCGCTTCGCGTCCTTGCAGTCCACGTGGTAGATCCGGTCCTTGAAGTCCCACAGGAAGCCGACCGGGTCGAGGTCCTGCCACACGAAGTGGCTGGGGTCCCAGTTCAGCCCGAACGCCTCGCGGTGGCCGATCGCCTCCATCGCAGCGACGGTGGTCCAGTAGTCGTAGGCGATCTCCGAGGGGTGCACCTCGTGGGCGAAGCGCACGCCGCACTCGTCGAAGACGTCGAGGATCGGGTTCCAGCGGTCGGCGAAGTCGCGGTAGCCGGCGGCCACCATCTCCTCCGTGGCCGGCGGGAACATCGCGACGTACTTCCAGATCGAGGATCCGGTGAAGCCGACGACCACGTCGACGCCGAGTCGCTGCGCCGCCCGGGCGGTCATCTTCATCTCCTCGGCCGCCCGCGACCGGACCCCCTCGGCGTCGCCGTCACCCCAGATCCGGGCGGGCAGGATCGCCTGGTGCCGCGCGTCGATCGGGTCGTCGCAGACCGCCTGACCCTTGAGGTGGTTGGAGATCGCGAACAGCTGGAGGTCGTACTTCTCCAGCAGATCGAGCTTGTCCTTGACGTAGGCGTCGTCCTCCGCCGCCTGCCAGGGGTCGAGGTGGTCGCCCCAGCAGGCGATCTCGAGGCCGTCGTAGCCCCACCCGGAGGCGAGCTTGGCGACCTCCTCGAAGGGCAGGTCGGCCCACTGGCCCGTGAACAGGGTGATCGGTCGTGCCATCTCGAGTCCTCTCCTTGGGCTCAGCGAACGCCGAGCAGGTGTTCCATGGCCAGCTGGTCGAGGGCCTCCATCGCCACGCTCCGCTCGCCCAGGCCCTCCACGTCGTACGACGCCTCGCGCACCACGTCGAGCGACTCGCCTGCGGCGAGCGTCGGCACCTCCAGGTCGGCCACACCGGCAGCCTCGAGCGCGGCCACCACATCCGGGTCGGCGCGGAACCGGCCCACCTTCTCGCGGAGGATCAGGTAGTTGCGCATGCAGCCGCGGGCCGAGTCCCAGACCCCGTCCATGGCCTCGGCGCGCGGGGGCTTGAAGTCGAAGTGGACGTAGCCGTCGTAGGCCCTGCCACCGGAGCCGCCGAGCAGGGTGTCGACGGTCCAGAAGGCGCCACGCAGGTTGCCCGCACCGAACCGGAGGTCCTGGTCGAAGCGAGGGCCGTGCTGGCCGTTGAGGTCCACGTGGAAGAGCTTGTCGTGCCAGAGTGCCTGCGCGATGCCGTGCGCGAAGTTCAGTCCGGCCATCTCCTCGTGCCCGACCTCGGGGTTGAGGCCGACCATCTCGGAGTTCTCGAGCTCCCCGATCAGGGCGAGTGCGTGGCCGACGGTCGGCAGCAGGATGTCGCCACGCGGCTCGTTCGGCTTCGGCTCCAGGGCGAACCGCATGTCGTAGCCCTGCTCGCGGACGTAGGAGCACAGGACGTCCAACGCCTCGCGGTAGCGGTCCAGGGCGGCGCCGACGTTCTTGCTCGCGCCGTGCTCCGCGCCCTCACGACCGCCCCAGAGCACGAACGTGCGGGCGCCGAGGCTGGCGGCGAGATCGATGTTGCGCAACACCTTGGCCAGCGCGTAGCGACGCACCTCCCGGTTGTTGGCGGTGAAGCCACCCTCCTTGAAGACCGGGTGACCAAACAGGTTCGTGGTCACCATCTCGACCACGAGCCCGGTCTCGGAGAGGGCCGTGCCGAAGCGCTCGAGGGTCTTCTCCCGCTCGGCCGGGTCGGGCACCAGGTCGTCGTCGTGGAAGGTGACGGCCGCGGCACCCAGCTCGGCCAGCCGGTACGTCGCCTCGACCGGGTCGAGCAGCGGCCGGCTGGCCGGCCCGAAGACGTCGACCCCCTGCCAGCCGACGGTCCACAGGCCGAAGGAGAACTTGTCCTCGGAACGAGGCGTGTAGTCGGTCACGGCTGGATCTCCTGCCACTGGCGGGTCTCGGAACTGGACTCGACGGCGGCGAGCACACGCTGGACGCGCAGGCCGTCGGCGAAGGTGGGGGACGGGTCGGTGTCGTCGGCGATGGCCGTGACGAGGTCGACCACCTGGTGGGTGAACGCGTGCTCGTAGCCGAGGCCGTGCCCCGGTGGCCACCAGGCGGCGACGTACGGATGGCCGACCTCGGTGGCCAGGATCCGGCGGAACCCGGCTGTCTCGTCGGGCTCGTCGGCGTCGAAGAGCTCCAGCACGTTCATGTCCTCGAAGTCGAAGGCCAGGCTGCCCCGCGACCCGTTGATCTCGATCCGGATCGCGTTCTTGCGCCCGGTTGCGAACCGGGTCGCCTCGAACACGCCGAGGGCGCCGCCGGTGAACCGCGCGATGAAGACAGCCGCGTCGTCGACGGTGACCGCGCCGCGCTCCGTCGACGCGGTGCCGGACAGGCCGGAGTGGGACGCGGCCAGGGGACGCTCCTTCACGAACGTCTCGAGCTGGCCGGAGACCTCCGTGATCCGGTCCGAGGTGATGAACTGCGCCAGGTCGATGATGTGGGCACCGATGTCGCCGAGCGCGCCCGACCCGGCGCGTTCCTTCTGCAGCCGCCACGAGAGCGGGGCCTCGGGGTCGGCGATCCAGTCCTGCAGGTACTGCGCCCGCACGTGCCGGATCTCGCCGACCCGACCCTCGGCCACGAGCCGGCGGGCAAGCGCGATGGCGGGCACGCGGCGGTAGGTGAAGCCCACCATCGCTCGTACGCCGGACTCCGCGGCTCGCTCGGCGGCAGCGGCCATCTCCTCGGCCTCCGCCACGGTGTTCGCCAGGGGCTTCTCGCAGAGCACGTGCTTGCCCGCCTCGAGGGCCGCGATGGCGATCTCGTGGTGGGTGTCGCCGGGGGTGCAGATGTCGACGAGGGCGACGTCGTCCCGCTCGAGCAGCCGACGCCAGTCGGTCTCGCTGCTCTGCCAGCCCAACCGGTGCGCCGCCTCGGCGGCGCGATCCGCGTCGCGACCGCAGAGCACCGCCATCACCGGGTCGACCGGAAGGTCGAAGAACCGGGGCGCGGTGCGCCAGGCCTGGGAGTGCGCGGCGCCCATGAAGGCGTGGCCGACCATGCCGACACCGAGCGTGCTGGAGTTCATGCGTTGCTCCTCGGTTGGGTCGTGCCCGCCCCGGCCACCGGGGCCGGGGCGGACACGTGGGGTGAGCTACCGGCGACGGGTCAGGACTCGAACGCGTTGGGCAGGTACTGGTCGACGTTGTCCTTGGTCACGACCGGTGCGTAGAGCTGCACCGTCCGCGGGACACCGACCTCGACCAGGTCACCCATCGCCTTCTGCTGCACCAGCAGCCGGGCCAGCTTGATCGCGTCCGCACCCTGCGTCGAGGGGTAGATGACCGTTGCCTTCAGCACGCCCTTGCCCGACTTGATGTCGCGCATCGCGTTGGCCGAGCCGGCACCACCGACCATGAAGAACTCGTTGCGGTCTGCGTTGCGGATCGCCGCCAGCACGCCGACACCCTGGTCGTCGTCGTGGTTCCAGATCGCGTCGATCTTGGGTGCCGCCTGCAGCAGGTTGGAGGCAGCCTTCTCGCCGCCCTCCACCGTGAAGTCGGCGGCAACGCGGTTGTCGACGTTCTGACCGCACTTGGCCAGCGCGTCCTTGAAGCCGCGGCTGCGGTCCTGGGTCAGCGGCAGCGAGTCGATCCCGGCGATCTCCGCGACCACGGCGTCCTTCTTGTCGCCGACCTGGTCACAGATGTACTGACCGGCCGAGACACCCATGCCGTAGTTGTCACCGAGCACGGTGACCCGCGCCGCGTTGGGGTCGTCGAACTCGCGGTCGACGTTGATCACCGGGATGCCGGCGGCCATCGCCTTCTTCGCGACCGGCGTCATCGCGGCACCGTCGAACGGCAGCAGCACGATCGCGTCGACCTTGTCGTTGATGAAGGTCTCGACCTGGCTGATCTGCAGGTTCACGTCGTTGGTGCCCTCCGCGACCTTGAGGTCGACGTCGGAGAACTTCTTCGCGGCCGCCTTGGTGGAGTCGGTGATGGAGCCCATCCAGCCGTGGTCGGCCGCGGGCGCCGAGAAGCCGATGGTGACCTTGTCGCCGGCCGCGTCGTTGGACCCGGACTTGGCGTTGTCGGTGCCTCCGGTGATGTTGGAGTTGTCGCCGGAGTCGTCGCCGCCGCCGCACCCGGCGAGGGCGAGGACGGTGACGCCGGCGAGGAGACCGGCCGCCAGCCGCTTCCGGGTGGACTGCCGTGTGGTGTGAGACCTCAGGGACATCGCGCTGCTCCTTGGTTCTGAGTTGGATCCAGATGGTTGGTGACTGCTTCTGCGGTGGTGCACGCCGACCGGCGTCAGGTGGTGCTCCGAGACGCCAGTCGCTGCTGCAGGAGCACGGCGACGACGATGATCAGGCCCTTCACCACCGACTGCGCGGAGATGGAGAGGTTGTTGAGGGTGAACACGTTGCTGAGCGTCGTGAAGATCAGCACCCCGAGCACGGTGCCGACGATGGTGCCGCGACCGCCGGAGAGCAGGGTGCCTCCGATCACGACCGCCGCGATGGCGTCGAGCTCGTAGAGGGTGCCGTGCGTCGAGCTGCCCGTGGTCGTGCGCGCGACGAGCATGATCGCTGCGATCCCGCAGCAGACTCCGACCAGCACGTAGAGCATCACCGTGTGCCGCTGGACGTGGATGCCGGCCAGCCGCGCCGCCTCCGGGTTGCCGCCGACCGCCAGGGTGCGTCGGCCGAACGTGGTGCGGTTGAGCAGCACCCAGCCGGCCGCGGCGACCAGCGCGAAGATGATGATGATGAGCGGGATGCCGAGGGGCTCGGCGTTGAAGAAGTCGATGAACTCGGTGATGCCCACGATCTGCGTACGCCGGCTGGACAGGATCTCGGCCAGGCCGCGGGCGCTCGCGAGCATCGCGAGGGTGGCGATGAACGGCACCACCCGCCCGTAGGCGATCAGCACGCCGTTGACCAGTCCGCAGCCGGCGCCCACCGCCAGCGCGACCCCGACCATCACGATCCAGTGGACGTCGCGGGCCAGGGCCTGGGTGGCGATCGTGGTGCACCAGACCGAGGAGAGCGCCAGGATCGCGCCCACCGACAGGTCGATGCCGCCACCGGTGATCACGAAGGTCATGCCGATGCTGACCACCCCGACCACGGCCGCGAGGCGCAGGATCGTGAGCACGTTGGCGACGTCGGCGAACCGGTCACCCGCGGTGATCACGCCGGCGACGCAGAGGAGAGCCAGGGCGATGGTCAGGCCGAGGTTGCGTCCGGCGCTGGTGCGCAGCAGCGTGAGGACCCCGCTGCGGTCGTCGCGCGCGGTCTCCTCGGCTGCCTGCTCGACGCGGGCGCTGTCGCCGGTCTGGCCGGTCGGTTGCACGTACTCGAGGGGGTCCGTCTCGGTGGACGTCCCGGGGCCGGTCTCGCTCATGCGACCTTTCCTTCCATCACGAGGTCCAGGACCCTGGACTCGTCGAGCTCGGTGGCCGGCGCCTCGTGGACGACCGCACCCTCACGGATCACCAGCACCCGGTCAGCGAGACCGAGCACCTCCTCCACCTCGCTGGACACGACCACGACGGCCACGCCCGCGTCGGCCAGGCCGCGGATCAGGTGGTAGATCTCGGTGCGGGCGCCGACGTCGACGCCGCGGGTGGGTTCGTCGAGCATCAGCACCCGGCACTCGCGCATCAGCCAGCGGGCCAGCACGACCTTCTGCTGGTTGCCGCCGGACAGCGTGCGGATCGCGCGGGTGACATCCGGTGGCCGGACGTCGAGCGAGGTCGTCAGCGCCTTCGCCCGGCGGCGTTCGGCGGCGCTGTTGAGGAAGCCCCAGAAGGAGAACCTGCCGAGCGAGGAGACGGTGATGTTGCGGTAGACGGCCTGGTCGAGGAGCAGCCCCTGGCTCTTGCGCTCCTCGGGGCACAGCCCGACGCCGGCGGCGACGGCCTGGGGCACGCCGCCGCGGCGAAGCCGGGTGCCGTCGACCGTGACGGTGCCGTGGGTGGCGCGGCGCGCGCCGTACACGGTCTCGATGATCTCGGACCTGCCTGCGCCGACGAGGCCGGCGAGCCCGACGATCTCGCCTGCGTGCACGGTGAGGTCCACGCCGCTGAAGACCCCGGCCAGGGCGAGGTCCCGGACCTCGAGCACGACGTCACCGCGCGTGGGGGTCTCGGGGCGGCGCGGGAAGACGTACTCGATCGACCGCCCGGTCATCAGCTGGATCAGCCTGCTGGTGGGGGTCTCGTCCACCGGCAGCCCGGTCGCGACGGTGCGACCGTCCTTGAGCACGGTGATCCGGTCGCCGATCTGCCGGATCTCCTCGAGACGGTGGGAGATGTAGACGACGGCGACGCCCTCGGCGGTGAGCCCCCGGATCACGCGGAAGAGGTTCTGCACCTCTTCCTGGTCGAGCACCGCAGAGGGCTCGTCGAGGACCAGCAGGCGGGTGTCGTGCGAGAGCGCCCTGGCCATGCTGACGATCTGCTGCGCCGCAGCCGAGAGGTGGCCGACGCTCCGCGTCGGCGAGATCTCGCTGTGCCCGAGCCGCTCGAGGAGCCGGCGCGCCATCGAGTTCGCCCGGTGCCGCTGGGTGAATCCGCCGCGGGACACCTCGTGGCCGAGAAAGATGTTCTCCGCCACGCTGAGGTCGGGCACCAGGTCGAGCTCCTGGTAGATCGTGGAGATGCCCAGCTTCAGGGCAGCGACGGGCGTCGCCAGCGAGGTCTCCGTGCCGTCCCACCGGATCACGCCCTCGTCGGGCTGGTACGCCGCTGCGAGAACCTTGATCAGCGTCGACTTGCCGGCGCCGTTCTGCCCGAGCAGGCAGTGCACCTCGCCGGCGCGGACGTCGAGGTCGACGCCGCCGAGGGCGAGGACGCCGGGGAACTTCTTGACGATCCCGCTCATCTGGAGCAGGGCGTCGGTCGTGGTCGCCGTCATCGGCTGCCTCCCAGGGGGACGGGCGAGACCGGGGTCCGCCGTTCGACGAGGGTCGGGTCGGCGAAGACCGACTCGAGGGCGACGGTCGCACCGCCGCGGACCGCCGCTGTGAAGCCCAGCGTGGAGAGCTCGACCCGGGTGCCACCGGCGTCGGGGGCGAGCACCCCGGTGTGCAGTCGCGCCTCGATCGACGGGCGCATCCAGTGCCCCACCTCGGCGTAGTAGCCGCTCAGCACCACGACAGCCGGGTTGAGCGCGTTGGCGAGTGCTGCCACGCCGACACCCACCCAGCTGCCGACCTGCTCGAGCGCGGCCAGGGTGCGGGCGTCGCCCAGTCCCGCCCGGCGGTTGATCTCGTGCAGCCGGTCCTCGAGGCCGAGGGCCGGGTCGCGGATCGGGTCGTCCTGGTCGGCCGCGGCGTCGAGCAGGGCCCGCAGCCCGATCACGGTCTCCCAGCAGCCGGTGCGGCCGCAGCCGCAGCGTCGACCTGCCGGGTCGACGATCATGTGACCGAACTCCCCGGCGTAGCCGTGGCTGCCGCGGAGCAGCTGGCCGGATGCGATGATCCCGCCTCCGACGCCGGCCTCTCCGAAGATCACCAGGACGTCGCGCCTCGCTGCGTCACCGGGCACCGCCTCGGCGAGAGCGGCGAGGTTGGCCTCGTTGTCGATCACGATCGGGCAACCGAGGTCGGCCAGGCGCGCCCCGAGCAGCTCAGCGACGGGCACGTCGTGCCAGCCGATGTTGGGTCCGTGGGTGACCACGGCACGGGCGGCATCGACGAGGCCGGCGACGCCCACGGTCAGGGCGACCGGTCGCCCGCCGTGGTCGGCGATGTCCTCGCAGGTGGCCCGGACCAGGTCGGCGAGCCGGTCGGCGACCTGTCCCGGCTCGAGGTGGGCCGTGTCGAGCGAGAGCCGTCGCTCGGAGACCAGGGCACCGGTCAGGTCGAGCGCGAACGTGGCGACGTGGTGCGCGTTGATCTCGGCGCCGACGCCGCACACGGTGCGGTCGGCCAGCTCGACCGCGAGGCCCGGGCGCCCGAGGCCACCTCGCTCGACGGCGCCGTCGCGCACGAGTCCCCGCTCCTCGAGCTCGGCGACCAGGCTCGAGACGGTGGCCTTGTTGATGCCGAGGTCGCTCGCGAGCCGGCTGCGCGAGCGCGGACCCTGGTCGCGCAGGGTGCGCAGCACCATCGAGAGGTTCGACCGGCGCATGGACGACTGGTCGAGAGGGGTGTCGGACTGGTGGTGGTCCATCCGGTGCACCTCCTCGCCGTTGTGTGTGATGCCCGCCACTTGTTCGTTGGGGCGATGCACAAAGTAGTGCTCGATCGTGGACAGCGCAAGCCCTGACCACCGGATCTGCGCGAGTCACCAGATAACTTTCGAAAACTATCTGACAAAGTTGCGCGGGGAGATGGCGCAGTTGAGGTCGGCCGAAGAGCCTCGCCGGGCGACCTCAGCGAGGGTCGTGGAGCCGGGCCGTGGCCTCGGCGTAGCGCTCGCGCACCTGCGGTCGCGGCGCGGCGTCGTACGTGCGGATGCTGCCGGTGCGCCAGTCGGGCGCCCCGGCTTTCTCGTCGAGCGCCCAGGCGGCCTGCCGGCAGGCGCCGTCGGCGACGTACTCGCCCGGTTCGGGGACCTCGACGGGCACTCCGAGCACGGTCGGTGCGATCTCGCGCACGGCGCGAGACTGGGCACCACCGCCGACCAGGAGCACCCGGCGCGGCTCGACGCCCAGCGCGACCAGGGCGTCGAGGCCGTCGGCAAGGCCGCAGAGCAGGCCCTCGACGGCGGCGCGGGCCAGGTGGGCAGGCGTGCTCGTGGCCAGGGTGAGGCCGTGCAGGGAGCCGGTGGCATCGGGCAGGTTGGGGGTGCGCTCGCCCTCGAGGTAGGGCACCAGGACCAGGCCCCCTGCTCCCGGATCCGCCGAGAGCGCCAGGTCGGACAGGTGGTCGTGATCCACGCCGAGCAGGCGTGCCGTGGCGTCGAGCACCCGGGCGGCGTTGAGAGTCGCGACCAGCGGCAGGAACCGGCCGGTGGCGTCGGCGAAACCGGCGACCGTGCCGCTGGCGTCCCGCACCGCCTGCTCAGCCACGGCCGTGACCACCCCTGACGTGCCGATCGAGACCACGACGTCGCCCGGACCGGCACCCAGTCCGAGTGCGGCGGCCGCGTTGTCGCCGGCGCCGGCCCCGAGCACCGCGCCATCCGGCAGGGCGCCGGCCACCGCACTCGGTCCCAGCACGCGGGGGAGCAGCGGCGCTGCGCCGAACGCCCGTTGCAACAGGTCGGTGCGGTAGGCGCCGGTCCCCGGAGACCAGTACCCCGTGCCGCTCGCGTCACTGCGGTCGGTGGTCAGGGCGGTCAGGTCCCCTCCGCCGCCCAGCCGCCAGGTGAGCCAGTCGTGGGGCAGGCAGACCGCCGCCGTCGCCCGGGCGTGCTCGGGCTCGTGCTCCGCCAGCCAGCGGAGCTTGGTCACCGTGAACGAGGCGACCGGCACGAGCCCGACGGCCTCGGCCCAGGCAGCGCCACCCTGCTCGGCGCCACCCAGCTCGTCGACGAGGTCGCGAGCGGCCTGCGCGGAGCGGGTGTCGTTCCACAGCAGCGCGGGGCGTACGACGCCGCCACCCTCGTCGAGGCACACCATGCCGTGCTGCTGGCCGCCGACCGAGACAGCCGCGACGTCGTCGAGGCCGCCCGCCGCGGCGACGGCGGTCACCAGCGCGGACCACCAGGCCGCAGGATCCACCTCGGTGCCGTCCGGGTGGGGTGCGCGTCCGCTCCGGACCAGCTCTCCGGTGTCGGCGTCGCGGATCACAACCTTGCACGACTGGGTCGAGGAGTCGATCCCCGCGACCAGGGTCACGCCCGGCTCCCTGCGAGCGGTGCGAAGACGGAGATGCTGATCAGCCGGGCGGCGCCCACCACGCCACCCTCGTCGCGCAGCTCGCTGAGCACGATCGGCAGGTTGCCGGTCGCGAGCGGGAGTGAGCGGCGATAGGTCACTCCGCGGATCTCGGCGAGCAGGGCGTGGCCGAGGCCGGTGACGCCGCCGCCGATCACGATCAGTCCCGGGTTGAAGAACGAGACCAGTGTCGCGAGCACCTGGCCCACCCGGCGCCCGCTGTCGCGGATCAGCTGGGCTGCGAGCGCGTCACCCTGGGAGAGTGCCAGGCCGACGTCGGCAGCGGTCAGCTCACCGTTCTCCTCGAGGATCGCGGCGAGGACCGGGGAGCGTCCGTCACGTGCCGCGGCGGTGGCGTCGCGGGCGATGGCGGCACCGCCCGAGAACGCCTCCAGGCATCCGGTGTTGCCGCACGCACAGGTAGGGCCGAACTCCTCGATCCGGATGTGGCCGATGTCGCCGGCACACCCGTCCACCCCGCGGTAGAGCTCGCCGTCCACCACGATCCCGCAGCCGATGCCGGTGCCGATCTTGACGAAGAGGAAGTCCCGAGCCGCCCGGGCGACTCCCGAGTGCTGCTCACCGGTGGCCATCGCGTTCACGTCGTTGTCGAGCGTCGCGGGACAGCCCAGCTCCCGAGCCACGGCGTCCCGCACCGGGTAGCCGTCCCAGCCGGGCATGATCGGCGGTGAGACCGGCACCCCGCGATGGAAGTCGACGGGACCCGGCACCGCGACCCCGGCTCCGAGCACCCGCTCGATGCCGAGCTCTGCGAGAAGCTTGTGCACCTCGGTCAACGCCGTGGCCAGCACCCGCTCGGGGCCCTGGCGGATGTCGCAGGCGATGGTGCGCTTGGCCAAGACGGTCACCCGGCCGTCGGTGACCCCCACCGAGAGCGACGTGGCACCGATGGCGATCCCGACGAACCGGATGTCGTCGGCCAGGTCGACCATGGTCGACCGGCGCCCACCGCGCGACGCGGCGTGCCCGACCTCCTGCGCGAGGCCGAGCTCGGCCAGTCGGGAGACCTCGGCCGCGATCGTGGTGCGAGACACCCCCAGCCCGTCGGCGAGCTGGACGCGGGACAGCGGCCCGTCGTCACGCAGCAGGGCAAGGATCCGGGCCTGCATCGTGCTCTCGGCCCGACCGGCGAGTGAGTGCAGCACAGGGGGGATCCTTGCACGCAGCCGTCCGCACGGTCTCGATCGACGTCCTCACCCGCCGCCCACCACCCGGTCCGGCGGAGCGGATGAGGCTCAGCCGATCTTGGCGGCGGCCAGCTTCGTCTCGCGCTGGGCGTCGTGCGCGAACCGCTTCGCCTCGCGCCGTACGTCCTTCGCCGCGCGACGGGCGCGCCAGGCGACGCCGGGCTTGCCCTCGGTGTCGACGGCGGCGAGCAGGAGACCGCCCATCATCGAGACGTTCTTGAAGAAGTGGATCTGCTGCATCGCCCGCGTCTGCTTGTCGCGCTCCTCCCAGAACCGGTGCCCGGCGGCCGTGGTCGGGAGCAGGGTTGCCGCGAGCACCGTCGCGGAGAGGCGCGGTGCGCGGCCGGTTGCCAGCGCCAGGCCGGCGACGAGCTGGGCGGCACCGTTGATCCGGACCAGGGTGGCCGGGTCGGTCGGGATCGGCACCTGGGGCAGGGACTTCTGGGCCACCGGCAGGATCCTGTCGATGACCGGCTTGGCGGCAGGGACCTTGCCCGAGGGGTCCTTCAGCGAGTTGGCGCCGCCGATGACGAACATCGAGGCGAGGAGCGGACGGGCGAGCAGTCGGGAGACGGTCATGTCTCCTTCCTACCCGATCCGGTGTCGAACAACCGCACCCGGAGGGGTCGGCCCTGCTGCCGCAGGAGTCAGTTGGCGGTCAGGGTGGCCACGTTGTTGGCCAGCTGGAGGTCGCGGAACCCGGGCGCGGGCTGGACCCGGATCGTCACCAGCTGCGGCGTGCCGGAGGTGTTGACGGCCTGGAAGGAGCCGTCGCCGTTGCCGACCCTGCAGCTCAGGTGCGTGCCGGACGGCGCGGACGGCGGGCACTCGATGGAGGCGAGCGCGACCCCGCCCGGTGCGGTGATCGTGAGCAGCACGGTCTTGCCGACGGGCACCCCGGTGACGAACCAGCGCCCGCTGGTCATCTGCCCGGACTGGCCACTGCGGCCCGCGGTCACGCCGATGTTCGCCCGGGGCGCCGTGCTGCCGGACGCGCGGGTGACGCGCTTGGAGGCGGGCGCGGTCCTCTGCCTCCGCTTCGGCTCGGGCGAGACGCTGCTCGCGCGGGCGCTCGGCGACGCGGTCGCGCGGGCGGTCGCTGCGTCGGTCGCCTTGTCGGTCGCCTTGTCGGTGGACTTGGCGGGCGTGGTGGTGACCGCAGGCAGGGCCGGCGACTGGCTGGTGGCGGTGGTGCTGCCGTCGGCCGCGGGGTCCGGTTGCGCGTTGTGGGTGACCAGCGCGGTCGTGATCGTGGCGGCGGCGACGGTCGTGCCGATGGTGGCGACGGCCGCGGTCTTCGCGTGGAGCGCGACCACGTCGCGGGCGCGGCCGAGCAGCGCACCGACGCCGATGCCAGCCGACTTGCCGGTGCCGAGGTAGGCCGCGGCAGCGCCGCCGAGCACCAGCGGCCCGATCAGCAGTGGGATCTCGGAGTTGACCGAGGCCAGTTCCAGGTAGCTCTTGCTGCACACGACGCACACGTCGAGGTGCTCGCGGACCCGGCGGGTGTCGCGCTCGGACAAGCCGTCGCGCACGTAGCCGCCGAGGTGCTCGTGCACCCAGCGGCACTCCTCGTCGGCCAGGTCGTCGGGGGTGTGCATGTTGAGGTAGGCCTCGCGCAGCCCCTCGCGGGCCCGGTAGGCGAGCGCCGAGACCGCGTTGGCCTTCACGCCCAGCAGCGGCGCCACCTCGGCCGGCCGCTGTCCCTCGACCTCCAGGTGCCACAGCACCAGCTGCCAGCGCTCGGGCAGCGAGTGGAAGGCCCGCGCAGCCGCATCGCCCTCGAAGCCCTCGACGGCCGTGTCCGTGAACGGCACGCCCTCGTCGTACGGCGTCAGGTCGTCGGTCGTCGTCAGAATCCTCTGGGCCCGCAGCCGGTCGATGTGCAGCCGGCGGATCGCGGTGAGCAGGTAGGCGCGGAACGCCAGGTCCGGGCCCTCGCCACGGCGCAGCACCAGCAGCACCTTCGTGAACGCCTCGGAGACCAGGTCGTCGGCCTCCGAGCGTCCGGCCAGCTGGACCGCCAGCCGCGTCGCGGCCGAGACGTGACGCGCGAACAGGGTGCCGTAGGCGGAGCCGTCGCCGGCGCGCACCGCGGCGATCAGCTCGTCGTCTCCACCCAGCGACAGGTCGTCGCCCGAGTCGGTCCTGGTTTCGCTCATCAAGAGAGTAAAACGCACATCTCGCGAAAACGTGACGGGCAAGATCTGCGATATACCCGGTATGACCGGAAAATCTTTCGCCGAAGTGGCGTCATGGACGTGGAACTGGCTCGTCTCACAGGTGTCACCTCCTCCCGATGAGGTCGGTGGCAGCGCTGCGAACGGGACGCCGTCCACCCCCAGGGCCGGTGTCCCGGACCCTCACCGCCGGTGTCATGCGCGACGATCGGCGGCGAGGGCCGGGTCCTTCTCCCCGACGTACCCGGTCTCGTGGCATCACGGGGGACGAGCAGCAGGAGCGGCGGAACGCCCGCTACGCGCGATGGCACCGCCGCTCCGCTGCTCGGCCTTCCTCCTCGTCCTGCCACCCGTCGGTGGCCCGCACTAGCCTCGTTCCCATGTGCGGGAGGTATGCGTCCAGCCGGCAGCCCGAGGACCTGGTCGAGGAGTTCGAGATCACGCTCGTCCCCGACCACGTGCCGCGGATCGAGGCCGACTGGAACGTCGCCCCGACCAAGGAGGTCTACGCCGTCGTCGAGCGGCCGCCTCGTGACGAGGACGGCGCCAAGCTCGAGGTGCCGGAGCGGCAGCTGCGCGTGCTGACCTGGGGGCTGGTGCCGTTCTGGTCCAAGGACGTGTCCGCGGCCAGCCGGATGATCAACGCGCGGATGGAGACCGTGGCCGAGAAGCCCGCCTACCGACGTGCGTTCGAGCGGCGTCGCTGCCTGCTGCCCGCCGACGGCTACTACGAGTGGTACGCCACGGAGCAGCTCACGGCAAAGGGCAGGCCGCGCAAGCAGCCGTTCTTCATCCGCCCGCGCGACGGCGGGGTGCTCGCGATGGCCGGGCTCTACGAGATCTGGCGCGACCCGGACAAGGCCGAGGACGACCCCGACCGCTTCCGCTGGACCACGACCGTGCTGACCACCAGCGCCGAGGACTCGCTCGGCCACATCCACGACCGGATGCCGCTGATGCTGGAGCCCGAGGCGTACGACGCGTGGCTCGACCCGACCACGCACGACCGCGACACCCTGCTCGACCTGCTGGTGCCGGCCGCGCCCGGCCGGCTGGAGGCCTTCCCGGTGGCGACGCTGGTCAGCAACGTGCAGAACAACGGTGCCGAGCTGGTGGAGCCGCTCCCGCTCTCCGAGGTGCCCCCCGAGGTCGCGGCGCAGGTGACCGGTGGTTGAGGAGCGGCTGCTGCCGACCCCACAGGGCCACGCGCGGGTGCACATCCGGCGGGCTCGCCCCGCGCGGCTGGTGCTGATCCTCCAGCACGGCGCGAGCGGAGGGATCGGTGCCCGCGACCTGGTCGCGCTGGCCACCCGGCTGCCGGAGCACGGGATCACCACGATCGTGCTGCAGCAGCCGTTCGCGGTCGCCGGCAAGCGGGTGGCACCTCGACCCGCTGTGCTCGACGAGTGCCTCGCGGCTGTGGTCCGTCAGCTCCGGCTGCGCACCCCGCTGGTGCTCGGCGGTCGCAGCTCGGGTGCCCGCTGCTCGTGCCGGATGGCCCTTGAGCTGGGTGCGGTCGCGGCGCTGGCGCTGGCGTTCCCGCTGCATCCGCCGGGTCGGCCGGAGAAGTCGCGGGCCCACGAGCTGCTCGGCTCCGGGGTGCCCACGCTGGTCGTGCAGGGCACGCGAGACACGTTCGGCGGGCCCGAGGAGTTTCCCTCCCTGCCGTCCGGCACGCGGCTGGTCGACGTACCGGGTGGGGATCACGGGTTCGCGGTCACCCGGGCCTCGCACCGCAGCCAGGCCGAGACCGTCGACGACGTCGTGGCCGAGGTGCTGGCCTGGCTCGACGAGGTGGCCGGGAATCTCCACTGATCGGCCGGTGTTCCACCACCATGCTGGCAACGCTCCTCCCGCCCCTCGAGACCGCTGACGTCAGGCCGTCTCCCGGTCGATCAGTAGGCTGGGGGGCGATGACAGAGACCACTGACCCCCAGGCCGGCCCCGCTGCCGCCGCCGTCGACCCCGACGAGCTCCGCGCCAACGAGACCGAGGCCGAGCGCACCGCGCGCTTCGAGCGCGACGCGCTGCCCTTCCTCGACCAGCTCTACTCGGCCGCGATGCGGATGACCCGCAACCCCTCCGACGCCGAGGACCTCGTCCAGGAGACGTTCGCCAAGGCGTTCGCGTCGTTCCACCAGTTCCGGCCCGGCACGAACCTCAAGGCCTGGCTGTACCGGATCCTGACCAACACCTTCATCAACTCCTACCGCAAGAAGCAGCGCGAGCCGCAGCAGTCGATGTCCGAGGACGTCGAGGACTGGCAGCTCGCCCGCGCGGAGTCGCACACGTCCGGCGGACTGAAGTCGGCGGAGCTCACGGCGCTCGAGCACCTGCCCGACTCCGACGTGAAGGACGCGCTGCAGAAGCTGCCGGAGGACTTCCGGATGGCGGTCTACCTCGCCGACGTCGAGGGGTTCCCCTACAAGGAGATCGCCGAGATCATGGAGACGCCGATCGGCACCGTGATGTCGCGGCTGCACCGGGGCCGCCGCCAGCTGCGCGAGCTGCTCAGCGACTACGTACGCGACAACGACCTGCTGCGCGCCGGCGCCGGCCGGGACGGAGACACGGCATGAGCGACACTCACGAGCCCGGCAACCCCGGACGGGCAGCCCTGGACTGGGACTGCTCCGCAGTCATCGACCGCGTGTTCTTCTTCATCGACAACGAGCTCGACCGGGCCGACTGCAGCCAGATCCAGCAGCACCTCGACGAGTGCGGGCCGTGCCTGGCCAAGTACGACCTCGAGCGCACCGTGAAGACGCTGGTCAGCCGGTCGTGCACCGAGGTGGCTCCCGACGGCCTGCGCGACCGGGTGCTGCTGAGCATCCGTCAGGTGCAGGTGCGGATCACCGAGAAGTAGCCGCACCACCGGTGGTCGAGCTGGTCGAGACCCCCGAGATGAACTGAACCCCGAGCGGTCCGCTCGGGGTTCGTTCGTCAGTGTGACTTTCTCAGGCGTTGGGGCGCTTGCCGTGGTTCGCGCCCTTCTTCTTGCGAGCACGACGCTTGCGGCCGGTCTTTCCCATCGGATCCTCCTCGATAGATCGCCGTCCATCCTCTCAGGTACGGCGGCACGCGCGAAATCGGGCAGACTCGCGGCCATGCCGATCCTCACGGGCCTCGCCGCCCAGCAGACGTTCACCGTCACCGACGACGACACGGCCGCCGCCCTCGGGTCCGGTGACCTGCCGGTCCTCGGCACCCCGCGGCTCCTGGCCTGGTGCGAGGCGGCCACCTGTGCGGCGCTGGCCACCGAGCTCACCGACGACGAGACCAGCGTCGGCACCCGGGTCTCGCTCGAGCACCTCGCGCCCAGCCCCGTCGGTCGGGTGCTCGAGGTGACCGCGTCCGTGGCGCACGTGGACGGCCGGCTGGTGCGCTTCACCGTCGCCGCCACCGACGGCGGCAAGCTGGTCGGCTCCGGTGAGGTCACCCGGGTGGTCGTGGACCGGTCACGCTTCCTGGGTCGGCTGGCCTAGCTGCTGGGCCAGCTCGTAGGCCAGGAGCTGGACGCCCGGCATCGGGGACCAGTCCCGACCGGGTGCCCGCTCGAAGCCGAGGCGCTCGTAGATCCGGTGCGCGCCGTGCATCGAGTCCAGCGACGAGAGCACCATCGCGTGCACCCCCGCCTCGGCGAACCTGGCGATCGCGTGCCGGGCCAGCGCCTCGCCGACGCCGCGCCCCCGTGCCGCGGGTGCGACCGCGAGCATCCGGAACTCGCCCTCGTCGGGCCGCGAGACCTCGCGCCAGACCGACCCCGGCGGGCAGACGGTGACCGTGCCCAGCACCTCGCCGTCCTCGTCCTCGGCCAGCCACAGCTCGGCCTGCTCGTAGCGGGCCGCCGCGTCCCGGAGGCGCGCGATGTAGGGGTCGGTGGGGCCGAGCGTGAAGTCCTCGTAGGCCGCGACGGTGACCTCGCCGACGGTCGCGAGGTCATCGGGCCGCGCCCTCCGGATCAGCACAGCCGGAACCGCACGAGGTCAGATGCCGAACGTGGCGCGGGGGTACGCCGCGTTCACGTCGGTGATCACGTTGACCAGGTAGGGCACTCCGGACGCGAACGCCCGGTCCATCGCGGGGCCGATCTGCGCCGGGTCGGTGACCGTCTCGCCCGCGCCGCCGAGCGCCTTCACGACGCCGTCGTAGCTGGTCTGCGGGGCCAGGTCGGCCGCCACGTCGTACCCGTAGAGCATCTGCATCGGGCCCTTCTCGAGACCCCACGCGGAGTTGTTGCCACAGACCATGACCACCGGCAGGTCGTGCCGGACCAGGGTGTCCACGTCCATCAGGGACATCCCCGCCGCGCCGTCGCCGTACAGCAGCACGACCTGGGCCGACGGCCGGTGCAGCCGGGCCGCGATGGCGGAGCCGAGACCGGCGCCGAGGCAGCCGTAGGGGCCGGGGTCGAGCCAGCCGCCGGGCCGCTTCGGCTCCACGAACTTGCCGGCGAAGGAGACGAAGTCGCCGCCGTCGCCGATCACGATCGCGTCGTCGGCCAGCCGGGGGACCAGCTCGCCGTAGATGCGTGCAGGGTGGATCGGGTCGGCGGTCGCCGTGAGCAGCGCGGAGTCACGCTCCACGGCCGCCTTGACCGTGTCCTGGAGCTCGGTGACCCAGGTCGACCAGTCCGGCTTGCGGACCAGCGCGGTGACCGCCTCGTGGAGGCCGTCGAGGGCCAGGGTCAGGTCGCCGGACGCGGAGCCGGCGAGGTCGGCGTGCCGGGAGACCTGGGCCGCGGAGTCGGCGACGTGCACGACGCGGGCGGGGGAGGAGCCCTCCTCCTTGCCGCCGAAGACGCCGTAGCCGAGCCGGAAGTCCAGCGGCGTGCCGACCACGACCACCAGGTCGGCGCCGCCGAGCGCCGCGCTGCGTGCCTTGGTGACCAGCAGCGGGTGCCCGCCCGGTACGACGCCGCGCCCCATGCCGTTGGTGATCGCCGGGATCCCGATGCCCTCGACGAGTCGGAGCGCCGCCTCGTCGGCGACGTCGGCCCAGACGTCGGTGCCGAGCACCAGCACCGGGCGTCGCGCAGCGCCGAGGAGCTCGGCGATCTCGGAGAGGTCGTCGGGGTCGGGCTCGACCCGGACCCGCGGGCCGACCACGGGCATCGCCGAGGTCGCGGTGTTGAAGAACTCGTCCATCGGCACGTCGACGAAGACCGGTCCGCGGTGCGAGGCGCCGGCGACCGTGAACGCCTCGTCGATGCCGTCGGCGACCTCGGCCGCGGTGTGGATGGTGCGGGCCAGCTTCGAGACCGGCGCGAAGATCGGCGGCTGGTCGAGCTCCTGCAGGCTGCCGGTGCCCCAGCGGTTGGCCGGCGCCCGGCCACCGACCACGACCAGGGGAGAGCCGGCGAACTGGGCCTGGGCCACGGCGCTGACACCGTTGGTGACACCCGGGCCGGCGGTCAGCACCGCGAGGCCCGGGGTGCGGGACAGCTTGCCGGTGGCCTCGGCGGCGAAGGCGGCCGTCTGCTCGTGCCGGACGTCGAGGATCTGCATCGGCGGATCGGCCTTGACGGCCCCGTCGTACATCGGGAAGACGTGGGCACCGGAGAGCGTGAACAGGGTGCGCACCCCGTGGGCCCGTGCCACCGCGACGGCGTGCTCGCCGGCGTGGCCGGTCAGCTTTTCGCCCGTGTTGCCGGGCAGGTTCTCCTCGGGGGTCTGCGTCATGGACGCAGGCTAACCTCCAGCTCGCGGTGCGCCCCGCGAGCCTCGAGATAGACCGGGTTGGAGCGGACCAGCGCCTCCACCAGGGCCAGCAGCAGGTCGGATCGCACGGCCGGCCGCTCCGGCGCGAGCTGGAGCTGCAGGTGCAGCGCACGCAGGAACGCCTGCACGTTGCCATTGACCCGGAACGGGTGGAGCAGGTCGTCGCTGACCGGCTCGGCCCGAGCGGTGAGCCGCCGGAGCCACGGGTCGAGGGCGTCCATCTCGACCAGGTCGCGGCGCAGCGCCACCATCGCCGCGAAGGCCAGCCGGTCGGGCTCGCCGGCCACGAAGAACGCCGGGGTGGGCTCGAGCACCCGGTCGGCGACCACGTCGAGCAGGAACACCAGGGCGGGCCCGTCGATCCGCGGGGAGCGGGCCAGCGCGCTGATCGCGTCGGCGCCGTGTGCCACCGCGTGCGCCCAGCCCTTGCCCTGCACGAAGCCGCGGAGATCCTTCTCGGCCACCAGCCAGGTCGCGATCCGGTCGCCCCAGCCGAGCAGGGTGCGGTCGTCGACGACGTCCATCCGGTTGTCGCGCTCGATGATCTCCGCCAGCACCAGCGCCGAGAACGACCGCTGGAAGACCGAGTCGTCCGTCGTGCTGCCGACGCCCTCCTCCATCAGCACGCACAGGCCGTTGCCCAGGGTGCGCAGGAGGTGGTCGTAGCTGCCGTTGCTGACCCAGGACGCGAGCACCGGGTAGGCGATCTCGTCGCGCACGACCGGGTCGGAGCTGCCGAGCATCTCCCCGAGCTCCGCGGTCAGGTCCGGCAGGCTCCGACTGGTGGGCACCCGCATCCCGTCGGCCACGACGGACTCCCAGTAAGACATCTGCACGAGGCGCATCCTATGCACCGAGAGCGGACCAGGTCCTCCTGCGTTCCAGATCGCTCTACCCTCTATGAGCATGCCCACACTCGACGAGCTCGCGCAGCGCCACACGGCTCTCGACGCCGAGTCCGTGGCGTGGCTCCAGCGGCTCGTGGCGGACTGGCAGATCGTCGCCGACCTGTCCTTCGCCGACCTGGTCATGTGGCTGCCGGACCGCGACGGCAGCGGCTACTGGGCGGGCGCCCAGATGCGGCCGACGACGGGCCCGACGGCGTACGTCGACGACGTGGTGGGCAGCTACCTGCCGCTCGGCAAGCGGGTCCTGCTCGACAGCGCGCTGCGCGACGGCCGGGTCGCGCGCGAGGGTGACCCGGAGTGGCGCGACGACGTGCCGGTGCGGGTCGAGGCGATCCCGGTCCGGTACGACGGGCGCGTCATCGCCGTGGTCGCCCGCAACACCAACCTGCAGGGTGTGCGGACCCCCAGCCGGCTGGAGCTGTCGTACCTCCAGACCGCGGGCGAGCTGGCCCAGATGATCGCGAACGGCAGCTTCCCCTACCCGGGACAGCGGTCGGACCACGCGGACTCCCCGCGGGTCGGCGACGGCTTCATCCGGGTCGATCCCGACGGGCTGGTGGACTACGCCAGCCCGAACGCGATGTCGGTCTACCGCAAGCTCGGCCTGGTCGGCGACCTGGCCGGTCAGCACCTCGCCGAGGTGACCCGGGAGCTCGTGCCCGCTCGGCTGCGCCCGGACGAGGAGACGATCAGCGCCGTGCTCGGCGGCCGGATGCCGCGCGACACCGAGCTCGGCAACGGGTCGGCGGTGGTGATCCTCCGCTCGATCCCGATGCGGCCGACCGGCGAGCTGACCGGAGGCCTGGTGCTGCTGCGCGACGTGACCGACCTGCGTCGGCGCGACCGTGAGCTGGTAACCAAGGACGCGACCATCCGGGAGATCCACCACCGGGTGAAGAACAACCTGCAGACGGTCGCAGCCCTGCTGCGGCTCCAGGCGCGGCGGATCGAGGCGCCGGAGGGTCGGCACGCGCTCGAGGAGGCGGTCCGGCGGGTCGGCTCGATCGCGATCGTGCACGAGACGCTCAGCACCTCCTCGGACGACTCGGCCGAGGAGGTGGTCGACTTCGACGAGGTCGCCGACCGGCTCCGCCGGATGGTCAGCGAGGTCTCCGCCGGGCCCGGCCGGGTCCGCACCTCGCGGTCCGGCAGCTTCGGCACCGTCACCTCGGAGGTGGCCTCGCCGCTCGCGATGGCGCTCACGGAGCTGCTCCAGAACGCCGCCGAGCACGGCTTCGGACCCGATGGTCAGGGAACGATCGTGCTCCGCGTCGAGCGGGAGCCCGACCGGCTGACGGTGTGCGTGGAGGACGACGGACGCGGCGTACCGGCCGGCTTCGACGCTGAGACGTCTCCCAGCCTCGGGCTGTCCATCGTGCGCACCCTCGTCGGCGAGCTCGGTGGCTCGTTGCTGATCGGTGCGCGAAGCGGGACCTCCGGCACCGAGGCGGTGCTGGAGATCCCGTTGTAGGAGGACGGCTGCGGCTGGTTCAGGCGGTGCGGACCCGGGCACGTGCGTTGCGGCGCTTCAGGGCGCGGCGCTCGTCCTCGCTCATGCCGCCCCAGACCCCATGGTCCTGGCCGACCTCCAGCGCCCACGCGAGACACTGCTCGCGCACCTCGCAGCGACGGCACACCTGCTTGGCCTCCTCGATCTGGAGGATGGCCGGACCGGTGTTGCCGATCGGGAAGAACAGCTCTGGGTCCTCGTCGAGGCACGCAGAGCGGTGGCGCCAATCCATGGCGTAGAGCTCCTGTTCGTCGCTTCCGGGCTTCGGCGGGTGCGCCGCCCGGTCCCCGTGGCCGAGTCCACCTGTTGTGAACACTTTCACGAGGCCCCCCGCCAGACAAGCAACTGCAGGTCGGACTGAGGGGAGTTGTTCGCTGCTCGGGTCTGGGCACTGCGCACAACGGATTCGATCGTTGCAACTCCCAGCGCTCGACACAAGCCCTGCGGCGGGTCATTCTCGTCACAACCGAATCCGCACCCGTCGCAGCGGATCACGATGGGTATCGTCGCCGTGGTGCAGCCCGACGATCCGCAGGACCGGCCCACGCCGGCCTCGCCGTACTCCCGCCACGGCACGCCGGCCCCCTTGGCCGCCGCAGCGGCCCTGACCGCGGTCCAGGGCCTGGTGACGACTCTGCTCGGGATCGCGGAGATGTTCTCCGTGGCCGGTGACCGGGTGGTGATGGGCGTCACCACGGCGCTGTTCTTCGTCGTCTACGGCGTGGGCCTGGTCGTGTGCGCCTGGGGGATGAACCGGGTGCTGCCGTGGTCCCGCGGACCGGTGCTCTTCGCGGAGCTGGTCTGGATCCTGATCGCCTGGTCGTTCCGCGACGGTGACACCCTGGTGATCGCGATCGCCGTCGCCGTGTCCGCCGTGCTGATCCTGGCCGGCCTGCTGCACCCGGCCTCGGTGGCTGCCCTGAACCGCCCGGAGCACCGGGAGTAGGTCGCTCGCTGCTGCCGGGCTTCGTCGTGCTGCTGCGGGTCCACCACGGTATGCAGACGAACATGCGCTCCCCATGACGGGCACATCGTGGGAAGCGCAGGTACGTCGTGGGGAGCACGCAGCCTCGCCCGGTATGTCGTGGTTATCCCTACCTAGCGTGGGAATTGGGCGCGGCTCACGCCCGCCCGTGCAGCGACTCCCGCAGCTGCTCGAGCGTGCGGTTCAGCAACCGCGACACGTGCATCTGGGAGACCCCGATCTCGGCCGCGATCTGCGACTGGGTCATCCCGCCGAAGAACCGCAACATCAGGATCTGCTTCTCCCGGGGCGGCAGCTGTTCGAGGAGCGGCTTGATCGACTCCCGGATCTCGACGTGCTCGAGCGCGGCGTCGTACTCGCCGATCGCGTCCAGGATCGACGGGCCGCTCTCGTCGGAGCCGTCGCCGCCGGCGTCGAGCGACAGCGTGGAGTAGGCGTTGGCGGACTCCAGGCCCTCCATCACCTCCTCGACGCTGACTCCGATCCGCTCGCCGATCTCGCGCGGCGTGGGGGAACGACCCAGGCTCTGGGAGAGTTCGGAGGTCGCCGTCCCGATCATCATCCGCATCTCCTGCAACCGCCGCGGCACCCGGATCGCCCAGCCCTTGTCGCGGAAGTACCGCTTGATCTCGCCGATGATCGTCGGCGTCGCGTACGTCGAGAACTCCACGCCTCGCTCGGGATCGAACCGGTCGATCGACTTCAGCAGCCCGATCGTGCCGACCTGGAGCAGGTCGTCGAACGGCTCACCGCGGTTGCGGAACCGTCGTGCGCAGTGGTCGACCAGGGGCAGGTGCAGGTGCACCAGCGCGTCGCGGCACTCGGTACGGCGCCCCTGGCCGGTCGCGCCCGCGGTGAACTCCGCGAACAGCGCCATGCTCTGCTCGCGCGTCGTCCGGAGTCCCCCGACCCCCTCGTCCCCGTGATCCATGTCTGTGTGGTGGCCCTCAGTCCAGCAGAGCCGATTTCATGGACAAGGTGATCCCGACCGCATCGGGCGTCACCTCGGCCGTGGCCTTCGTGGTGAGCGCAGAAAGCACCTGCCACCCGAAGCCGTCCTTGTCCGGCTCGCTCGCCCCGTCGGCGTCCGCGGACACCGTGACACTCAGCTCGCCCGAGCCGAGCTCGAACGCGGCGTGCAGGTCGCCGTCCTCGCGAGCCTGCTCCAGGACCATCGCGCAGGCCTCGCCCACGGCGATCCGGAGGTCCTCGATGTCGTCGAGGGTGAAGTCCAGCCGGGCCGCGAGTCCCGCGGTGGTGGTGCGGAGCACGGCGACGAAAGCTGTGTCCGCGGGCACGCGGAGCTCTACGTCGGGTCGGGTCGTCACCGGTCCCCCTTCGAGGTGTATGTGTCCGATGTGAGTCGGGGTCAGCCTAGGGGTTGGCGGGGCTGGGGTTTCGGTTTTGGAGCCTTGGTGCCCGACCGCACTCGGTCGGGCACAGCTCCAGCACTCCTTTCCTCACCGAAAAAGCGGCGGGGAGAGGCCCCACTTCGTGGTGCCTCTCCCCGTTTCGCTGACGCGAAAGCCTTCTCTTCGTTCAGGCCTTCTTTGTCTCCCAGAAGATCTTGGCTATGGCGTCGATCTTCTCGAGGAGCTGGTCGGCCACCTCGGCGTCCATCGAGCCCTTGGTGCCGGTGGCACCGGCGAGCTTGGTCGCCTCGTTCACCAGACCGTGCAGCTCCGGGTACTTCTCGAAGTGCGGGGGCTTGAAGTAGTCGGTCCAGAGCACCCACAGGTGGTGCTTGACCAGCTCGGAGCGCTGCTCCTTGATGAGCACCGCTCGGGTGCGGAAGTCGGGGTCGTCGTTGTCGGCCAGCTTGCCGATGATCCCCTTGATCGACTCGGCCTCGATCCGAGCCTGGGCGGGGTCGTAGACACCGCAGGGCAGGTCGCAGTGGGCGTGGACGTCGATGGTGGGGGCAAGGAGTCGCTTGAACATCTGATTCCTTCTCGTCTCGGGGATGTCGTGCGTCCTTGCGACACTACTCCCGGGCGACGGCCGCCTTCGAACACCCGTAGAGGTGGAGGTGAACACCAGGTGCCACGCTTCGGAATCGCCCGTGTGCACGGGCGATCGATGCTCCCGACGCTGCGTGACGGCGACCGCCTCCTGGTGCGGTACGACGCGTCGCCGCGCGCCGGACAGGTGGTCGTGGTGCGGTTCCCCGACGCAACCCTCGCCGTGAAGCGGGCCACCGTCCGCGACGGCGCCGGCTGGTGGGTCGAGCGGGACAACCCGCGTGAGGGCACGGACTCGGCGAGCGTCGGCACGATCCCCGACGCGGACGTGGTCGCGGTTGCGGTGGCCCGTGTCTGGCCGCACCCACAGCGCCTCTGAGACACGCGCGGAGAGGCCGATCCCTGTGTGGGACCATCGCAAGACGATGTCTGACAAGAGCACCCCCGACTCCGCGACCGAGGCCACCCGGGTCGGCGACCCCGTCTTCGACCTGCACGTCGGCGGCAAGATGGAGATCCGCTCGACGGCTCCGCTCGCGGGCCGTGAGGACCTGTCGCTGGCCTACACGCCCGGCGTCGCCAGGGTCTGCGAGGCGATCGCCGCGGACCCGTCCCTGCACGACCTCTACACGTGGGTGCCGAACACCGTCGCCGTCATCACCGACGGCTCCGCTGTGCTCGGGCTCGGCAACATCGGGCCACGGGCTGCCATGCCGGTGATGGAGGGCAAGGCTGTCCTGTTCAAGGCCTTCGGCGGTGTCGACGCGGTGCCGATCACGCTCGACACCCAGGATCCCGACGAGATCGTCGAGACCGTGGTCCGGCTGGCGCCGAGCTTCGGCGGGATCAACCTCGAGGACATCTCGGCGCCGCGCTGCTTCGAGATCGAGGACCGGCTCAAGCGGCTGCTCGACATCCCGGTGTTCCACGACGACCAGCACGGCACCGCCGTGGTGGTGCTGGCCGCGCTCGAGAGCTCGCTCAAGCTCACCGGGCGACTGATGGAGACCACGCGCGTGGTGATCTCGGGCGCCGGCGCGGCCGGGGTCGCCGTCACCCGGATCCTGCTCGCCGCCGGCGTGAAGGACATCGCCGTCGTCGACACCCGCGGCGTGCTGCACTCGGGTCGCGACAACCTCAACCCGGTCAAGCAGGCGCTCGCCGTCGACACCGCCGACGTCACCGGCCGCAGCGGCTCGCTCGGCGACGTGCTGGCCGGCGCCGACGTGCTGATCGGGGTCTCCGGCGGGATCATCGAGGAGGCCCTCGTCGCGACGATGGCGCCCGAGGCGATCATCTTCGGGCTGGCCAACCCGACGCCCGAGGTGCTGCCCGACGTCGCCCTCCGGCACGCCCGCGTGGTCGCCACCGGCCGCTCGGACTTCCCCAACCAGATCAACAACGTGCTCGCCTTCCCGGGCATCTTCCGGGGTGCGTTCGACGCGCGGGCCCGTTCGATCACGGAGGGGATGAAGCTGGCCGCGGCCGGCGCCCTCGCCGACCTGGTCGGCGACGCCCTTGCCGAGGACTTCGTGATCCCGTCCCCCTTCGACGCGAGGGTCGGCCCGGCGGTGGCGGCGGCCGTCGCCGAGGCCGCCCGTCGTGACGGCGTGGCCCGGGTTTGACCTAGGGTCGGGGCATGTTCGCTGTCTATGCCGAGTCCTTCTCCTCCGACGACCCGCTGTCCGGGCTGGTGGTCGGGGAGCGTCCTGACCCCGACGTCCCCGACGGCTGGACCACCGTCACCGTCAAGGCCGCCTCGCTCAACCACCACGACCTGTTCTCGCTGCGCGGGGTCGGTCTGAAGGACGAGCAGCTGCCGATGATCCTCGGCACCGACGCCGCCGGCCTCGACGAGGACGGCAACGAGGTGGTCGTTCACTCGGTGATCAACTCGCCGGGCTGGATCGGGGACGACACGCTCGACCCGAAGCGGTCGCTGCTCAGCGAGCGCTACCAGGGCGCGATGGCCGAGCGGGTCGCCGTACCCCGTGCCAACGTGATCCCGAAGCCCGCCTCGCTGTCGTTCGAGGAGGCCGCTTGCCTGCCGACGGCGTGGCTGACCGCCTACCGGATGCTGTTCACCCGCGGCGAGCTCACGGCCGGTGACACGGTGCTGGTGCAGGGCGCCGGCGGCGGCGTCGCCACCGCCCTGATCACGCTCGCCCGCGCCGCCGGGCTGCGGGTGCTCGCCACCAGCCGCGACGAGACGAAGCGCGAGCGGGCGCTCGAGATCGGCGCGCACGAGGCCTTCGAGACGGGTGCCCGGCTGCCGGTCAAGGTCGACGGCGTGATGGAGACCGTCGGCAAGGCGACCTGGTCGCACTCGATCCGGTCCCTCCGGCCGGGTGGCGTGCTGGTCACCTCCGGTACGACGTCCGGGCCGCAGCTCGACGACGCCGAGCTGACCCGGATCTTCTTCCTCCAGCTGCGCGTCGTCGGCTCCACCATGGGCACCCGCGCCGAGCTGGCCTCCCTGGTCAACCTGCTCGACGCCACCGGCACCAAGCCGCTGATCGACCGGACGCTGCCGATGGACAAGGCGGCCGAGGGCTTCGCCGCGATGAACGACGGCGACGTGTTCGGCAAGGTGGTCTTCACACGATGACCCGTACTCACCTGGTCACCGGCGCCGGGTCCGGCATCGGCGAGATCGTCGCCGACCGGCTCCACACGCGCGGTGACCGGCTGGTGCTGCTGGCGCGCTCGGGCGAACGGGCCGACCACCTGGCCGACCGGTTCCCCGGCTGCGCCACCGTGGTCGCCGACCTGGCCGACCCCGACTCGCTGGTCGAGCTCGGCGGACCGGACGCCCTCGACTCCGTCGTGCACGCCGCCGGCGTCGTGGACCTGGCGCCGGTCGCGGACGTCGACTGGCGGCTGTGGCGCCAGCAGCTCGACGTGAACCTCACCTCGCCCGCGATGCTCACCCAGGCGTTGCTCCCGGCCCTGCGCGCCGCCCGCGGCACGGTCGTGTTCGTGAACTCCGGAGCCGGGCTCGCTGCTCACCCGCACTGGGCGGGTTACGCCGCCTCGAAGTTCGGGCTGCGCGCGCTCGCCGACGCGTTGCGCGGCGAGGAGGCCGAGCACGGGGTCCGGGTGACGTCCGTCTACCCCGGCCGCACCGCCACCCCGATGCAGCAGAAGGTGCACGAGCAGGAGGGTCGGACGTACGACGCCGGGCAGTGGATCCGCCCGGAGACCGTCGCCGAGGCCGTGCTCCACGTGCTCGACCTGCCGCGCGACGGCACGATCAGCGACCTGACCGTCCGTCCCGCCTGAGTCTCAGCCGTTCCAGGAGATCGTGCGCACGCCCCAGACCAGGTTGAGCCGGGTGCCGTCGCTCAGGCTGGTCCACGAACGCAGCAGGTTGCCATCGGCATCGGCGAAGCGCACCTGACTGGCGCCGTACCAGATCCGGTAGCCGTAGACGTAGCCCGTCGCGGTCATCGCAATCCCGCGCATCTCCTCACCGCTGGTGTTGCCCTGCGGGCGGGACCAGGCCAGGTCCTGGGTCGGACGGGAGACCTTCACCAGGTTGTTCCAGTCGCTGAGCACGAGCGAGTGCCCGTCACGGTCCAGGATCGCGCGGTGGGTGTTGCTGCCGGCGGCCCACTGCCAGGTGCTGGTCGCGTCGTCGGGCGCTCCCGGGGCGTAGACCGCCTCGGTGAGCTGGTCGCGGCCGGACATCAGCAGCGTGGGCTGGCTGGTGCCGGTGCCGCTGCCGGCGGGCACCATCTCGACCAGCCGGGCGAAGTTGACCGGGTACTTCCACACCTGGGCGCCGGTGGCGGTGTCGTAGACGGTCACCCGACCGGTCCCCTGGCGGGCGTTGGCGACGGCGAGCCGACCACCGGGCAGCGGTTGGGCGTCGTACGGCGAGGCGAACCAGTCACCGTTGAACCCCGACACCTTCCACACGAAGGTCTTCGTCGTCGGGTCGATCTCGCCGACCTTGCCGGTGCCGAAGGTGGCCAGGATGTGGCCGTTCGGGAGCCAGCGCACGCCCAGCGGGCCGGACGACGTCGACGTCTCGCCGGTGGGGTTGTCGAACTTCCAGAGCACGTTGCCGTCGTAGTCGGTGACCAGAAGCCGCCGGTTCTGGTTGTCCGCCAGCAGCAGAGCGGGGCGGTTGTCCCCGGCCGAGTTCCAGCTCGCGGTCGCCGGTGTGCCGTCGATGTTGCCGGCGTTGTCGATCGCGCGTACGTCGACGGTGTGGGCGCCCGCGGCGAGGCTCGTGTAGGTCTGCGGCGAGGTGCAGGGCGCGTAGGCGACCTGGTCGAGCCGGCACTCGAACGTGCCCTCCTCGGACGAGGTGAAGGCGACTGTCGCCGTCGAGCCCGGGACGCTCCCGCTCGGAGCCGAGGTGATCGTCGTCTCCGGCGGGGTGACGTCGGCGTCGGCGGGTCCGCTGAGCACGACGTCGTCGACGGTGAGGACGCCGGCCTGGGCGTTGGCGTCGTTGCCGACCTGCAAGGTGCGGGTGGCGCCGAGGGAGACCGTGGTGGTGCTGAGCAGGGAGACCCCGTTCAGGGACACCTGCAGGGTGCTTCCGGCGGCGCGCACGGACAGGTCTGCCCAGCTGCCGAGGGACAGGACTGCCGACGTCTTCAGGTAGGTCGCGCCGTACTGCACCCAGACCTGCCCCGACCCGTTCAGCCGGTAGACGTTGGCCACACGGGCGCTCGCGTCGTCGAGCAGGCGCAGCAGCGGCACGTTGCCGCCGGAGGCGCCCTCACCGTCGACCCGCACCGCCGCCGTGGCGGTCAGGTCCGGAGCGGGAGCCGCGAGCCGGGTGCGGGCGTAGGCCTTGGACCCGGTCGTCGCGGTCGTGGTGAAGGTCGCCGCCCAGGCGCCGGTGCGGACCGTCGTGCCCTGTGCGCGGGCCGTGGCGGCGCCGCCCGTCGCGACTGTCCACCGGCTCAGGTTGCCGGACTCGAACCCGTCGCTGAACAGTGATGCCGCCGGTGCGGCCGCGGCGAGGGTCAGGGTTCGCTGCGCGGCAGTGCCGTCGACCTGGCCGGCCGCGTCGGTGGCGCGAACGGCGAGGTGGTGCTTGCCCGGCCGCATCCGGTCCAGCGGGTAGGGCGTGTGGCACGGTCGGAAGGTGCGGTGGTCCACGCTGCAGGTGTAGGTCGACCCGGACTCGGAGGACCCGAACTCGATCACCTGATCGGGGTCGAGCACGGTGCTCGCGGCCTGCCTGCCGGTGAAGCGGGTCGAGGGCGGGGTCAGGTCCACCACGAACGACTCGGTCTTGGCCCTGCCGACCACCCCGGTCGCCGAGCGCGCCCGGACCGACACCTGGTGCCGGCCGGCGGTCAGTCCGCGGAAGCGGGCCGAGTCCCGCGAGGTCCAGGCCGACCACGCGTGCTTGTCGAGCCGCACGGCGTAGGTCGCCCCGGGCTGGCTGGCCTCGAAGGTCAGGTCGGCGGTGGTCCGCGGTGTCCGGTCGCCCGGCGCGGTGATGATGGCGACCCCCGGGCCGGCTGCCGAGGAGGCATGGCCCGCGGAGGGCAGGCCGATCACGGCGGGAACCGCGAGCGCGACGAGGACGAGAATCCGCGTCGAGGCGCGGCTCGCCGACCGGAACGGTTGGACGGACCTGCTGGACCTGGCACCCACGGAAGCTCCTACGAGAGACGACCTGACGGACTCGCAGGTCCGTTACACCTTAAGGCTCCGAGGGGTGCCTGACAGCGATACGCGAAAGGTCCGGTTCGTCCGTTAATCGGCGAACCGGACCTTCGCGTTACGTCAGCCGTTCCAGCTCAGCGAGCGCACGCCGTACGGCAGGTTGAGTCGGGTGCCGTCGCTCAGGCTCGAGAACAGGTGGGTCTGGTTGCCCTGCCCGTCGGTGAACCTGATCTGGCTCGCGCCGTTCCAGACGCGGTAGCCGATCGCGTAGCCGCCGTCGGAGGTCATCGTGACCCCGCGCACCTCGCCGTTGCAGCAGTTGCCCTGGAACCGGGTCCAGGTGGCGTTCTGGGTCGGCCTGGCCAGCTTGATGAAGTTGTCCCAGTCGCTCAGCACGATCGACGTGCCGTCACGGTCGAGGATCGCGCGGTGGGTGTTGGCGCCGGCGTTCCACTGGTACTTCAGCGTCTTGTCGTCGGCCTGGCCGGGGGCGTAGACGACCTCGGACAGCTTGCTGAACCCGGAGGTCATCAGCGTCGGCTTGGAGGTGCCGGTGCCCTTGCCCGCCGGGATCAGCTCGACGTAGTGCGGGTAGTTGATCGCGTAGGTCCACACGACCGCGCCGGTGGTGTGGTTGAACACGAGCACCTGGTTGGTCTTGGCGTTGGCCACCGCGATGTTGCCGTCGGGCATCAGCTCGGCGTCGTACGGCGACTTGAAGTAGCCGCCGGTGTAGCCCTTGGTCTGCCACACGAACGACTTGGTGGTCATGTCGATCTCACCGACGGTGCCGGTGCCGAACGTGGCCAGGATGTGGCCGTTGGCCAGCAACCGAACGCCGAGCGGACCGGAGTACGCCGAGGTCTCACCGGTCGGGTTGGCGAAGGACCAGAGGACCTTGCCCGAGTAGTCGGTGACCAGGATCCGACGGTTCTGGTTGTCCGCGATCATGACCGCGGGGACCGGGTCGCCCGCGGCGGTCCAGGTGCGGGTCGCCGGGGTGGCGTCGACGTTGCCGGACGCGTCGACCGCGCGCACCTTGAACGTGTGCGAGCCCTTCGCGAGACCGGAGTAGGCCTGCGGTGACGTGCAGGCCGTGTAGGCCGCGGCGTCGAGGCTGCACTGGAACGTGGAGCCGGACTCCGAGGACGCGAAGCCGAACGTGGCCTGGCCGTCGGGGACCGAGCCGGAGGGTCCGGACGAGATCGTGGTCTCCGGGGCCGTCTGGTCGGCGCTCGTGGACGTCGCGCTGACGTTGTCGACGCTGACCTTGCCGGGCTGGGCGGCCGCCTCGTTGCCGACCTGGAGGGTGCGTGTCGACGCCGTGGCGGCCGTCGTCGAGGAGTAGACCGACGTGCCGTTGAGCTTCACCTGCAGCGTGCCGCCGGCCGCGCGGAGCGAGACGTTGCCCCAGGTGCCGAGCGGGAGGGTGCCAGTGGTGGCGGCGTACGTCGAGCCGAACTGCACCCAGATCTTGCCGGTGACGTTGGCGCGGTAGAGGTTGACGGTGCGGGTGCCGGTGTCGCCGAAGTAGCGCAGCAGCGGCACGTTGCCGCCGGAGGCGCCCTCGGTGTCGACGCGGACGTCGGCGACCGAGGTCAGGTCGGGCACGGCGGCGCTCAGCGAGGTGCGGGCGTACGCCGCGGAGCCGGTGGCGGAAGTGGTCGTGAACTGGGCGGCGTAGCTGCCGGTCTTGACCACGGCCGTCTGCGCGACCGCGGTGCCGGTGCCCTTCGTGGTCACCGTCCAGCGGCTCAGGTTGCCGGTCTCGAAGTCGTCGCTGAACAGCGAACCGGTCGCGGCAGCCTGGTCGACGACCAGGGTGCGCGAGGCGGGTGACGCGTCGACGTTGCCGGCGCTGTCGGTCGCCTGGACGGACAGCTGGTGCTTGCCGGCGCCCATGCCGCCCACGACGTACGGCGAGGTGCAGGTCCGGTAGGCGCCCTTGTCCACCTTGCAGCGGTAGGTCGAGCGGCTCTTGGAGGACCCGAACCGGATGGCCGACGACGGGTCGAGCACGGTCGCGGCCTTCTTGTCACCGGCGAACGAGGTCTGCGGGTCGGTCAGGTCGACGACGAACGGGGCCTTCTGCGCCGCGCCGACCGCGCCGGAGGGCGACTTGGCGCGCACCTGGACGACGTGCTTGCCCACGGACAGGTCGGGGTAGCTCGCGGACGGTGTGCGGTGCCAGGCGGACCAGCGGCCACCGTCGAGCCGGGTGGAGTACGTCGACTTCGGCACCGAGCTCTCGAACGTCAGCGCCACGTCGCGGTCGGCCGTGCGGTCGGACGGACCCGTGAGGATCAACGCCTCCGGACCCGCACCGCGCTGGGCGGACGAGGGTGCGACGAACGCACCGGTGGTCAGTGATGCTGCAAGAACGGCGACGGCTACGAGGCCGCGCGTCCTCCTGGTGAACGGGCTGGCGCCACGCACTGGAATACCCCCATGAATCGACTGGTTCAGTCCCCCTGAACCCTGCGATCATCCCCGTTTTTCGGGGGTACTCAAACATTGAACGAGCTATTGATCGCAATTGTGCTATTAGTCCGTTTCTGTGAAATTCCGCCATCGGCGATGAGTTCGCCGGCCCGGCCCGGTCTGTTCGTGCATGACCACCCTGAACGACGCCGAGCGTCCCAGCCACCGTCACCGATGCGCAGCCCGCCACCGGCGGCGCCGACTACGCCGTGCTCCGCTGGCTGGTGCTCGCGACGTTCATCGTGATCCTCAACGAGACGGTGATGATCAACGCGATCCCGCGCCTGATGGGGGAGTTCGACGTCACGGCCCGGGCCGCGCAGTGGCTGTCCACCGCGTTCATGCTCACCCTGGCCGTCGTCATCCCGGTCACCGGCTGGTTCCTCCAGCGGGTCACCACCCGGCAGGCGTTCGCGATCGCGATGACGGTGTTCTGCACCGGCACCGTGATCGCCGCGCTGGCGCCGTCGTTCCCGGTGCTGCTCGGTGGCCGGGTGGTGCAGGCCGGCGGTACGGCGGTGATGATGCCGCTGCTGATGACCACGCTGATGACGATCGTCCCCGAGCACGACCGGGGCCGCGTGATGGGCAACGTCACGCTCGCGATGTCCGTCGCCCCCGCGCTCGGGCCGGCAGTTTCCGGCGTCGTACTCGAGTACCTGTCGTGGCGCTGGATGTTCGGCATCGTGCTGCCGATCGCCCTGGCGATCACCGTGGTCGGGCTCCGCAGGCTGACCGACCTCGGTGAGGCGCGCCCGGGCTCGGTCGACTGGTTCTCGGTGGCCTGCTCGGCACTCGGCTTCGGCACCCTGGTCTACGGCCTCAGCCAGCTCGGCGCCGGCGCCGAGGGCACGACGGTGTCACCGGTGCTGCTGATCGTCGTGGGGCTCGCGGTCGTGGGTGTCTTCGTCTGGCGCCAGCTCTCCCTGCAGCGCACCGGCACCCCGCTCCTGGACCTGCGCACGCTGAAGCTGCGCACCTACACCGTCTCGCTGCTGCTGATGGCCTTCGCGTTCATGTCGATGCTCGGCTCGATGATCCTGTTGCCGCTGTACCTGCAGGAGGTGCGCCAGCTGAGCGTGCTGCAGACCGGCCTCCTGGTCGCCCCCGGCGGACTGGCGATGGGGCTGCTCGGCCCGACCGTCGGCCGGATCTTCGACCGCTTCGGTGGCCGGGTGCTGGTGATCCCCGGCTCGGCCGGCATCGTGGTCGCGCTCGGGCTGCTGACCCGGCTCGGCCTGGAAACCTCGATCTGGCTGGTGCTCGTCGCCCACGTGCTGCTGATGGTCAGCCTCGCCGCGGTGTTCACCCCGGTCTTCACGCTCGGGCTCGGCGCGCTGCCGCCACACCTGTACTCCCACGGGAGCTCGCTGCTCGGTGCCCTGCAGCAGGTCGCTGCCGCGGTCGGGACGGCGCTCGTGGTGACCGTGATGTCGTCGCGTGCCACCTCGCTGGCGCTGAACGGCGCCGACCAGGCGCACGCGCTCGTCGGTGGCATGCAGTGGGCCTTCGCGGTGGGCGCCGTACTCTCGACCGCCGTACTGGGCCTCGCGTTCCTGCTCCCCGGCCGTCCCGCCGCCCCGGTGCAGCCGGCCGAGTCGGGTGCCCCCGGCGAGGTCGTCGAGGCCGCCTGACCGGCCACCTCGCACGGCAGTTCGCCGCTTCGCCAGGGAGATCTCGGTGGCGAAGCGGCGAATTACCACGTGAACGTGGTAATTCGCCGGGCCTACTCCGTCCGCGAGGTCCAGTGCAGGGCGCCGACGACGAGCATCCGGAGCTGGGTCTCGGCCTCGTGCACGATCTCGGTCTCGGCGGCGTCCTCGCGGGGGGCGTCGAGGATGTTCTCGGCGATCGTCACCATCACGTGGACGATCATCGAGGACAACGTGCGCAGGTCGCGCTCGGACCAGACGTCGGTGCCGGGGAGCCGCGCGATGTCGGCCGCGAGCTCCTGCTCGAAGAGGTCGAGGGCGCGCCGGATCGCGTCGCGCACGGCAGGGGTGCCGCCGTTGCGCTCGCGGGCGATGAACCGGAAGTGCGCCTCCTGCCGGCGCACGTGGTCGAGCAGGATCCGCACCGACGAGGGGATCACGCCGGTCAGCTCCGGCTCACGCCGTACGTCCCGCAGCATCGCGCGCAGGGAGACGAACGACTCCTCGACCAGCACCAGCCCGAGCTGCTCCACCGAGTCGAAGTGCCGGTAGAACGCGGTCGGCACGATGCCGACCTCCTTGGTCACCTGACGCAGTGAGACACCGGCGAGGCCGGTGTCCTGGGACAGCTCGAGAGCCGAGGCCAGGATCGCCTGCCGGGTGCGCTGCTTGCGCTCGCGGCGGCTGGCGACGTCGATGCTCCGCTCGCTGACCACGCGTTTCACCCTAGGGCGTACGTGTGCGGGCTCACCTGCAGAGTGGTTGTCGGCAGGGTCCAGTGGCGACCACACTGGGCGACATGGACGACCACCTGAGCAGGGGCGAGATCCGCAAGGACGCCGTGCAGAACACGGTCGAGGCGGCGGCCACCACCGTGGGCCAGGTGACCACGATCCTCACCGGTGCCGTCCGTGACGTTGCGAGGGCGCTCGGTGGCTTCGCTACCGAGGTGTTCGAGATCCGCGACTCCGCACGTCGCGCCGGACGCGACTAGCCGATCACGCGTCGCTGCCGGGACGTCATACGTTCTGGTCGTCCCGCAGCCAGTTCGTACGACGTCCCGTGCAGCGTCATGCGCTGCGCAGGCACGACAGCAGGGTGACCGACAAAGCCAGGCCCGACGGCTAGCCCCCGACCCGGTCCAGCACGATCTCGGCGAGCCGCTCCGGCACCTCGTCGGGGATCCAGTGGCTGACGCCCTCGAGCACCTCGAGGCGGTACGGCGCGTCGACGTACGACGCGGTGAGCTCGGCGCCGTGCCGGTCGAGCGCCACGTCCTGGTCGCTCCAGACGTGCGTAGTCGGCACCCGCACCGTGCCCCGGAGCAGGCGCGGGTCGGACAAGGGCATCGCCCGGTAGTACCCGAGGCCGCCTGGCAGTGCCCCGTCGGCGATGATCTCGGGCCAGACCCGCGCGACGGCGGCGGGCGGCATCCCGCTCTTGCGCATCTCGCGCTCGGCGACGGAGCGACGCCCGAACAGCCGCTCGGGGAGCCAGGGCATCTGGAAGAACGCCATGTACCAGGACTTGCGCAGCTGGGCGACCCGGCGCAGCGAGCGGATGAACGCGCCCGGGTGCGGCACCGAGACCGACGTCAGCGACGTGACCAGGTCGGGCCGGGAGGCGGCCGTGGACCACGCGACCGCGGCACCCCAGTCGTGACCGACCAGGTGCACCGGGCCGGCGCCGACCGCCGCGACCAGCGCGACGACGTCACCGACCAGCCGGCTCATCCGGTACGACGAGCGCCCACGCGGCCGAGCCCCGCGCGAGTAGCCCCGCTGGTCCGGCGCGACCGTGCGCATCCCGGCCGCGTGCAGCAGCGGCACCACCAGGTCCCACGAGGAGGCCCGCTGCGGGAACCCGTGCAGGAGCACGACCACCGGGCCGTCGAGGGGACCCTCGTCGCGCACGTCGAACACCAGCCCGTCGTGCGCGTAGCTGGTGAGACGTCCTTGGGTCACTCGTCGTCCGGGTCGTCGAGCCGCGCCAGCCAGGTCGCGAACCGCTCGACCGGCGTCTCGAACTCCGGGTGCACGTCGCAGAACTCGCTGAGCCGCTCGGCGAGCCAGGCCAGGGTGACCTCCTCGTCACCCCGCCGGGCTGCGAGCTCCTCGACACCGCGGTCGGTGAAGTACACGGCGGCTCAGGCGAAGGCCTGCTCGAGCAGGGCCTTCTGCTCCTCGACGTGGCGGGCGTGCTGCCCCACGGACGGCGAGCTCGAGGCCTCCCTCGAGATCACCTCGACCTCGATCCCCTCGGTGGCGAGGTCGGAGAACACGTTGAGCCGGTAGAACGGTGCCGGGCCCATGTTGGCGGGCTCGTCCTGCACCCAGCGCACGTGCTCGAGGTGGGGGTAGCGGGCGATCTCCGCCTTCAGCGCGTCGGTCGGGTGCGGGTAGAGCTGCTCGATCCGCGCGATCGCGGTGGTCAGCTCGTCGCCCTGCCGCTTGCCACGGTCGACCATCAGGTCCCAGGTGATCCGGCCGCTGCACAGCAGCAGCGTCTTCACCTTCTCCGGGTCGGCCATCGCGTCGGGGGTGACCGTGCGGAAGCCCGAGCCCTCCATGAAGTCCTCGGGACGCGAGGCGGCCTCCTTGCGCTTGAGCATCGACTTCGGCGTGAACACGATCAGCGGCTGGTGGTTCTCGCCGAGGGCGTGCCGTCGCAGCAGGTGGAAGTACGACGCGGGGGTGGACGGCTGGGCCACCACGAACGCGTCGTCGGCGGCCATCTGCAGGAAGCGCTCGATGCGCGCCGACGAGTGGTCGGGACCCTGGCCCTCGTAGCCGTGCGGCAGCAGCAGCACGACGCCGGACTGCTGGCGCCACTTGGTCGACGAGGCCGTGATGAACTCGTCGATCACGATCTGGGCGCCGTTCACGAAGTCACCGAACTGCGCCTCCCACAAGACCAGGGCGTCGGGTCGGGCCACCGAGTAGCCGTACTCGAACCCGAGCGCGGCGTACTCCGAGAGCAGCGAGTCGTAGATGTAGAACTGCGCCTGCTCCTCGGTGAGGTTGGCCAGCGGGGTCCACTCGTTGGCGTTGGTGCGGTCGATGATCGTGGCGAACCGCGAGACGAAGGTGCCGCGGCGCGAGTCCTGCCCGGCCAGCCGCACGGGACGGCCGTCCATCAGCAACGAGCCGAGCGCCAGGATCTCGCCGGTGCCCCAGTCGATCGGCCCCTCCGCGATCGCGGCCGCACGACGCTGGAGCTGCGGGAGCACCTTCGGGTGGACGGTGAAGCCGTCGGGCGTGCTGACGTGCGCATCGGCGATCCGCTTCAGCGTCTCGCGCGGGATCGCCGTGCTGTAGTCCTCGTGGCTCTTCTCCGGGTAGTCCGGCACCGTCGTCCACTCCGACGGCGTGCCGGTGGCCTCGCGCACCTCGGTGAAGACCCGCTCGAGCTGCTGCTGGTAGTCGCGCAGCACCTGCTCGGCCTCCTCCACCGTGATGTCGCCGCGGCCGATCAGGGACTCGGTGTAGAGCTTGCGGACCGAGCGCTTCTGCTCGATCAGGTCGTACATCAGCGGCTGGGTGTACGACGGGTCGTCGCCCTCGTTGTGGCCTCGGCGCCGGTAGCAGACCAGGTCGATCACGACGTCCTTCTTGAACGCCTGTCGGTACTCGAACGCCAGCCGAGCCACCCGGATGCACGCCTCCGGGTCGTCGCCGTTGACGTGGAAGATCGGCGCCTGCACCATCCGGGCGACGTCGGTGCAGTAGAGCGAGGAGCGCGACGCTGCAGGGGAGGTGGTGAACCCGACCTGGTTGTTGACCACGACGTGGATGGTGCCGCCGGTGCGGTAGCCCCGCAGCTGTGAGAGGTTCAGCGTCTCCGCCACCACGCCCTGGCCCGCGAACGCGGCGTCGCCGTGCACCAGCAGCGGCAGCACCGGGAAGCTCTCGCCCTGGTTGAGCATGTCCTGCTTGGCCCGCGCGATGCCCTCGAGCACGGGATCGACCGCCTCGAGGTGCGAGGGGTTCGCGGCGACGGACACCGCGATCTTCGCGCCGGCGTCGGAGGAGAACTCACCCTCGGCGCCGAGGTGGTACTTCACGTCGCCCGAGCCCTGCACCGTGCGCGGGTCGATGTTGCCCTCGAACTCGCGGAAGATCTGGCTGTAGCTCTTGCCCACGATGTTGGCGAGCACGTTGAGCCGGCCGCGGTGCGCCATGCCGATCGCGACCTCGTCGAGGTCGGCCTCCGCGGCCGCCTCGCAGATCTCGTCGATCAGCGGCACCGTGGTCTCGCCGCCCTCGAGGCTGAACCGCTTCTGGCCGACGAACTTGGTCTGCAGGAAGGTCTCGAACGCCTCGGCCTGGTTGAGCTTGAGCAGGATCCGCAGCTGCTCCTCGCGGGGCGGCTTCTGGTGCGGCTGCTCGACCCGCTCCTGGATCCAGCGGCGCTGCTCGGGGTCCTGGATGTGCATGTACTCGATGCCGACGGTGCGGCAGTAGGAGTCACGCAGGATGCCCAGGATCGATCGCATCTTCATGAACCTGCGCTCGCCGCCGAACTCACCGGTGGCGAACTCGCGGTCGAGGTCCCACAGGGTCAGCCCGTGCGACTCGACCTCGAGGTCGGGGTGGCTGCGCTGGCGGTACTCCAGCGGGTCGGTGTCGGCCATCATGTGGCCGCGCACCCGGTAGGCGTGGATCAGCTCGAGGATCCGGGCCTGCTTGTTGATGTCGTCGTCGTGGTTGGTCGAGATGTCGTTGGCCCAGCGGATCGGCTCGTAGGGGATCCGCAGCGACCGGAAGATCTCGTCGTAGAACCCCTCCTCGCCGAGCAGCAGCGCGTGGAGGCGCTTGAGGAACTCCCCGGACTGCGCGCCCTGGATCACCCGGTGGTCGTACGTCGAGGTCAGCGTCATGATCTTGCTGATCGCGTTGCGGGTGAGCGTCTCCTCCGAGGCGCCCTGGAACTCCGGCGGGTATTCCATCGAGCCGACGCCGATGATCGCGCCCTGGCCCTTCATCAGCCGGGGCACGGAGTGGTTGGTGCCGATCGTGCCCGGGTTGGTCAGGCTGACCGTGGTGCCCTGGAAGTCGCTGACCGCGAGCTTGTTGTCTCGTGCCTTGCGGACCAGCTCCTCGTACGCCGTCCAGAAGTGCGCGAAGTCCATCGACTCCGCGGCCTTGATCGAGGGCACCAGCAGCTGCCGGGTGCCGTCGGGCTTGGGCAGGTCGATCGCCAGCCCGAGGTTGATGTGGGCCGGGGTGATCAGGTTGGGCTTGCCGTCGACGGTGTCGAATCCGACATTCATCTGCGGCATCGAGCGCAGCGCCTTGACCAGGGCGAATCCGATCAGGTGGGTGAACGAGACCTTGCCGCCGCGGGCGCGAGCCAGGTGGTTGTTGATCACGATCCGGTTGTCCCAGAGCAGCTTCACCGGCACCGAGCGGACGCTGGTCGCGGTGGGAACCGTCAGCGAGACGTCCATGTTCTGCACGGTGCGTGCGGGGGCGCCGCGGAGCACGGTGTACTGCGGCTCGTCGGTGGCCTCGGACTTCTGCGCCGGCTGCGGGTCCTTGGACTCGGTCGACTTCTGGGTCGCGGTCGAGGGCTCGGTCTTGGTGTTCCCGTTGTCGGCTTTCTCTGCCTTCTTGGGCTCTGCCTTCTTGGGCTCGGCCTGCTTCGGCTCGGCCTGCTTCGGCTCGGCCTGCTTCGGCTCGGCCTTGGCCGTCGGCTTCTGCTCGGCCTTGGCGGCAGGCTTCGGGGCGGGCTTCGCCACCGCCTGCTTCTCGACCTTCGGTGCGGCCTTCGCCTCGCTCTTCGCCGGAGCCGGCTTCTCCTCCTGCGGGGCGGATCCGTTGCTCTCGCCCGACGTGCCGTTGCCACCCTTGTCCATGCTGCGGAAGAAGTCCCACCAGGCCTTGTCCACGCTGTTCGGGTCACGCTGGTACTGCTCGTACATCTCGTCCACGAGCCACTCGTTGGCTCCGAACGCATCGAGTGCGCTGCTGGACGGAGGGGTTGAATCCGAAGACTCGGGCACGACTGGTCTCGCCTCTTCCGGTGGGCACGGCTGTGGTTGAGGTCAAGGCTAGACCCCCGCACACGCGGACGCAGGCCCCCCAAGGGAGGCCTGCGCCGCGAGGTGAGAACGTGCTACTCCGGCGACGCCGCGCGGGTCACCGCGATGTTCACCACGGTCTGCGCCGCGCTGCCGGAGAGCAGCGTGATCCGGAGCCCGGTCGCGCTCACACCGGTCGCGGTGCTGACGCTCCTCGGCGTCTCGATCCTGGCCACGTCGGGGATGTCCAGGAACTGTCCGGGTGCCGGTGCGGAATAGCGGGTGCCGTTCGCGGTGATCGCCCCGACCCGGCGGATCACGTGACGCTCCAGGGTGCCGTCGGCGTGCCGAGTCACGGTGGAACGGACGACCACCGCGTCGACGTGGAGCCGCGAGCCCAGGTCGAGGCTGGCGATCCGGTGCTCGGTCCATCCGGTCACGCCGCCAGCGATCTGAGCGCCGTACACCCGGTTCTGGAGGCCCGCGAGAGCCAGCCCGTCTAGCGCAGGCGGGCTGAGCTGGGTGACGGCGTTGGTCAGGATCCTGCCGTCGGTGCCTTCGCACGGCAGTGACTTGCGGACGTCCGGGCCGACCACGACATGACCGTCGGCGGCAACGGCGTCGAGGCCGTACGCCTGGCCGACGAGCAGTCCGTCGGGTGACGCGTTCGAGATCCGCGCCATGGTGCTGCCCAGGGTCACCACGCTGTCGTCCCCACCGCCACGCTGGCCGTCGACGCCGTACAGGGTGACGTTGAGACCGGTGGAGCCGGACGTGGCGTAGCTGCTGGTCACCTCGTCCTGCCGGTCACCGATGGTGAGCTCACCGAGCCCGGGCACCTCGATCGGCTGCCCCGTGCGGAGCCGGTTGACGACCTGGTTCACCGGGCCGTTGAGAAGGTTCTGCACGTCGGCCGGCAGCAACCCGGCGTCGGATCCGGTCACCCGGATCGAGGAGAACGTGAAGCTCGAGCGGGCGTCGAGCTCTCCGGTGCTCTGGGCGAAGGCCGTCGAGAGGCCCCGCAGGTTGCGGATCGAGATCCCCAGCCGGCCGTCCCCGATCGTGGCGGCGTCAAGCTCGCTCACCGAGCGCGCTCCGGTGGTCCCGTTGACCTGGAACGTGGAGTTGCGACTCCGCACTGCGTCGGCATGGAGCTGGGGACCGGCCTGGGCGCCGGCGGCGACGTTGGTCGTCGTCACAGGCACCTTGCGGGTGCAGCCGATCCCCGATGCGGCGGTCCGAGCGGAGCGGAGCCCGACCAGGTGTGCCTGGGCTGCCGTTCCGTACGACGCGGCCGTGAACGTGTAGCCCGTGGTGACCGGCTCGGCGCCGAAGGCCGGCCCGATCGTGGGGATCGCGGTGGCTGCCAGTGCGAGCGGGACGGCGAGCGCGGCGACACCTCGGCGCTGACCTGGGTGGGGGGAGCGGTACATGACGAGTCCTTTCGATGGGGGGGCGACCCGTGAACACCTGCCACGACGCCTCGGCGCCACCCCCGTGCGAACCCGGTTCCAGGTTCTCTGGGTCGAAACCGACAAATCAGGACATTGCACCTATAACGGTTGTGAGCCGGAAGGGTTATGCGGTGAAGACCGAGTTTCTCCCCGGTCAGCCGCGGAGACGTCCCGCCGCGACCAGGTCCTGTCGCCGCGCGGGGGATCGGTCGCTCTTCCACCCCGGCCTCCTCGCCGGCGCGCACCTCGACGCCGTGCTCCTCGAGCACCAGGACGGGCTCGCCGAGGAGCGCCTGGGTGACCCGCTCGCCGGATCCGCGGTCGGCGAGGACGTCCGTGAGAGGGACGGCCACGACGGTCACGCCATTCCCGGACCGTGCCCGAGGCCGGGGGAGTCGGCCAGGTGCAGCACACCGGCGTCGTACGAGACCGGATCGGCGCCGTCGGCCAGCCACCAGGCGGCGTCGAGGTCGCACACCACCGTGGTGCCGACCGCAGCCACCAGACTGCCGGCCGCGGCGACGCCGATGCCGGTCTCCATCATCGAGCCCACCATGGTGCCGATGCCGTGCGCCGCAGCGAGGGCCAGCTGCTCGCGAGCGGGTGCCAACCCGCCGGCCTTGGCCAGCTTGACGTTGACCAGGGTCGCCGCGCCCCGCTCGATGACCGCGGTCAGGTCGGCGAGCGAGAACACGGCCTCGTCCGCCATCACCGGTGTCTCGACAGCGGCGGTCACCCGGGCCAGGCCGTCGAGGTCGGCGGCGGGCACTGGCTGCTCCACCAGCTCGATGTCGGCACCCGCGTCCTCGAGCGCGCGGATCAGCCGGATCGCCTGGTCCGGCGTCCAGCCCTGGTTGGCGTCCAGCCGGAGCGTCACGTCCGGGCCGACGGCAGCGCGCACTGCTTGCACCCGGGCCAGGTCGGTCGTGGCGTCGGAGCCGACCTTGAGCTTGAGTGACGTGAAGCCGTCGGCGGCGCGGTCCCGGGCGGTGGCCGCCAGCCGGTCGGTCTCGCCCGCCGCGACCGTCACGTCGGTGGCGACGCCGAGCGCCTGCCCACCGAGCAGGACCGCCAGCGGCACCCCGGCCCGGCGGGCGGCGAGGTCGTGGAGGGCGATGTCGACGCCCGCCGTGGCACCCGGGCCGGCCGCAGCCCGGGTCAGCGGGGCGAGCGCGTCGCCGAGGTGGCTCGCCTCGAGCCCGACCAGGGCGGTGCGCAGCGGGCCGGACAGGTCTGCCAGCACGCTCGCCCGGTCCTCCCCGGTGACGACCGGCACGACCGCGGCCTCGCCATGGCCGACCACGCCATCGGCGTCCTCCACCTCCACCAGCACCGAGTCGATGGTGTCCGTGCTCCGCAGGGCCGTGGTGAACGTGGTGTGCAGCGCCCGGCGTACGACGCGGGTCCGGACCGCGACGATCCTGCTCACTGCCGCGCCTCCCAGCAGCTCCGTGCGGTGTCCGCCACCAGACGTCGGGCGGCGTCGTCGTCCAGCGTGGAGGAGGTGAGCACGACCAGCACGAACGGTGGGCCGTCTTCCGGACGCACGATCCCGGCGTCGTGGCAGACGCCCTCGAACCAGCCCGGCTTGTGTGCGAACCAGGTGCCGAACGGGAGTCCCGCGGCCGCCATCTCGTCGTCCTCGCAGGCCGCGATGGTGCGCTCCACCTCGACCGGCCCATCGAGCGCGAGGGCGCGCAGGGTCGCGGCCAGGCCGGACGCGGTGACCTCGTTGTCGAGCCCCGCCGCGCTGGCCGGCAGGTCCTGAATCGGACGCCGGACCACGCAGCCGGTGGCGCCGGCCCGCTCGTAGACCGCGTTGACCGACTTGGTGCCGAGCCGGTCGAGCAGCAGGTTGGCAGCCAGGTTGCTCGACCGCACCACCGAGCGCTCGCCCAGCCAGCGCAGGCTCGCCGTACCCCCGAGGCGGAGCCAGGGCTGCTCGTCGTTGTCGTAGTCGCGGGTGGTCTCGTACGTCGCGCCCGCAACCGCCGACGGCAACGTGGCGCGCACCTCGATCTCCTCGTCCAGGTCGAGCCCGGAGCGGTGCAGCGCGATCAGGAGCGCGAGCTTGAACGTGCTCGCTGCCGGATGGACGAGGTTCTCTTCGCGGGTCAGCCACGGCGCGCCGTCGAGGCCGCCGCACCAGATCGAGATCTTGTCGGCCGTGTCGGTCAAGCGCCCCTGGCAGGATTCGACCCTGCGAGCCCGCCATCCAGCGGAGTGCGGTGCTCGCGGTGATCCGTGCCGGACCTTGCTCGGTCAAGCGCCCCTGGCAGGATTCGAACCTGCGCTCCCGCCTCCGGAGGGCGGTGCTCTATCCCCTGAGCTACAGGGGCTCTGGGGTGCGAGGGAAGGCTACCCGAGCGACGGGACCTCCCACGAATCGGTTCCCCGGTGATATCGGCATGAAGCCTGGGCGCCGCCGCCGATACCCTTGGTACGTGACCCCCGAACAGCTCTCGTCGACGATCGTCGACGTCATCCAGGCGCTCGTCGACGACGGCGCCGTCAGCCTGCCCGACGGCGTCCCGACCACGGTGGTGGTCGAGCGCCCGCGCAGCAAGGAGCACGGGGACTACGCCACCAATGTCGCGCTCCAGCTCGCGAAGAAGGCGGGCACCAACCCGCGGGCCTTCGCCGAGCTCGTCGGCGAGCGGCTCAGGGCCGCCGACGGGATCGCGGCCGTCGACGTCGCCGGTCCGGGGTTCCTCAACATCACGGTCGCGGCCGCCGCGCAGGGCGTGGTCGCGGCCGACGTGCTCGCGGCCGGGGCGGCGTACGGCCGCAACGAGGCACTCGCGGGCGAGCGGATCAACGTCGAGTTCATCTCGGCCAACCCGACCGGCCCGCTCCACCTCGGCCACACGCGGTGGGCCGCGGTCGGCGACGCGCTCGCGCGGGTGCTCGACGCGGCCGGCGCGAGCGTCGACCGGGAGTTCTACATCAACGACCGCGGTTCGCAGATGGACAAGTTCGGCGCCTCGATCGAGGCGCGGTCCAAGGGCGAGCCGGTGCCGGAGGACGGCTACCAGGGCGCTTACGTCGACGACGTGGCCAAGCTGGTGCTCGCCGAGGAGCCCGGCATCCTCGACCTGCCCGACGACGAGCGGGCCGTCGCCTTCCGGGAGGCCGGCTACCGGATCCAGCTCGCGGAGCAGCAGGCGTCCCTGACCACCTTCCGCACCGTCTTCGACGTCTGGTTCAGCGAGCGGTCGCTGCACGCCGACTCCTCCGTGGCCGACGGGCTGGAGAAGCTGCGCGGCCAGGGCCACCTCTTCGACGACGACGGTGCGGTGTGGATGCGCACCACCGACTTCGGCGACGACAAGGACCGGGTGCTGATCCGCTCCAACGGCGAGCTGACCTACTTCGCCAGCGACACGGCGTACTACCTCGACAAGCGGAGCCGGGGCTTCGACCGGTGCATCTACCTGCTCGGCGCCGACCACCACGGCTACGTGGGCCGGCTCCGGGCGATGGCGGCGTGCGCCGGCGACGACCCCGACCGCAACATCGAGGTGCTGATCGGCCAGCTCGTGAAGATCCTGCAGGACGGCGAGGAGCTCAAGCTGTCCAAGCGGGCCGGCACGCTGGTCACGCTCCAGGAGCTGGTCGACCTGATCGGGGTCGACGCGCTCCGCTACACGCTGGCCCGGTTCCCGACCGACTCGCCGCTGACGCTCGACGTCGCGGAGATGACCCGGCAGGCGAGCGACAACCCGGTGTTCTACGTGCAGTACGTCGCCGCGCGGACCGCCTCGCTGGTGCGCAACGCCAGGGACCTCGGTGTCCCGGACCTCGAGTTCGACCCGGCCCTGCTCAGCCACGAGAAGGAGGGGGCGCTGCTCCGGGCGCTCGCCGAGTTCCCGCGGGTGGTGGCTGCCGCGGCCCAGCTGCGGGAGCCGCACCGCGTGGCGCGCTACCTCGAGGACACCGCGTCGTCGTTCCACAGGTTCTACGACGCGTGCCGGGTGCTGCCGCAGGGTGACGAGGAGTTCTCCGCGCTGCACGGCGCGCGGCTGGTGCTGGTCAGCGCGACACGCACCGTCTTCCAGAACGGCCTCGACCTGCTCGGAGTGAGTGCACCGGAGCGGATGTGAGGGCGCACGAGGCCGGCTGGGCGCACGCGGCCGTCTCCGTCCGCGGGCCGTCGTGGCTGCGCGAGCCGGAGGACCCCAACGCGCTGGTGCCCCACCTGTGGTCGTCCACCGCCCGCAAGCGTGACGACGGCGTGCTCGAGGTCGGCGGGGTGGCGCTGACCGACCTGGTCGCCGAGCACGGGTCGCCGGCCTACGTCCTCGACGAGGCCGACTTCCGGTCCCGGGCACGGGCGTTCCGCCAGGCGTTCGCGTCGTACGACGTCTACTACGCGGGCAAGGCCTTCCTCTGTACGACGGTCGCGCGCTGGATCGCCGAGGAAGGGCTGTGCCTCGACGTCTGCAGCACCGGCGAGCTGTCCGTCGCGCTGCGCGCCGGCTTCGACCCCGCGCGGATCGGCTACCACGGCAACAACAAGTCCTCGGCCGAGCTCGAGCGGGCGCTCGACGCGGGGGTCGGCAAGATCATCGTCGACTCGTTCCACGAGATCGAGCGGATCCGCGCACTCGCCAGCCAGGAGCGTCCGGCCCGCGTGATGGTACGGGTGACGGCCGGCGTCGAGGCGCACACGCACGAGTACATCGCCACCGCCCACGAGGACCAGAAGTTCGGTTTCTCGATCACCTCCGGCGACGCGATGGAGGCGGTGCGCCTGCTGCACGCCGCGCCCGGCGTCGAGCTGATCGGCCTGCACTCCCACATCGGCTCCCAGATCTTCGACACCTCGGGCTTCGAGGTGGCCGCCCGGCGGGTGCTGGCGCTGCACGCCGAGATCAGCAGCGAGATCGGGGTGGAGCTCGGCGACCTCGACCTCGGCGGCGGGTTCGGGATCGCCTACACGACCCAGGACGACCCGTCCGACGCCGCCCGGCTCGCCACCGAGATGACCAAGATCGTCGAGGACGAGTGCGCCTCGCGCGGCCTCGCGGTGCCGAGGCTCTCGATCGAGCCCGGTCGGGCGATCGCGGGTCCCGCCATGTGCACCGTCTACGAGGTCGGCACGGTCAAGGCGGTCGAGCTCGACGGTGGCGCGGTCCGCACCTACGTCTCCGTCGACGGGGGCATGAGCGACAACATCCGCACCGCGCTGTACGACGCCGACTACTCGTGCTCGCTCGCCTCCCGCGGCTCGGAGGCTCCGACGCTGCTGGTGCGCGTGGTCGGCAAGCACTGCGAGGCCGGCGACATCGTGGTCAAGGACGAGTTCCTGCCCGGTGACGTCACGCCCGGTGACCTGCTCGCCGTGCCGGGCACCGGTGCCTACTGCCGCTCGATGGCCAGCAACTACAACCACGCCCTCAGGCCGCCGGTCGTGGCCGTGGTCGACGGCACCTCGCGCGTCGTCGTACGCCGCGAGACCGAGGACGACCTGCTCTCCCTCGACGTGGACAACTGACCCGCGGCCTGCCGCACCGGTGCGAGGATGGTCCGGTCATGAGTACCGATAACAAGCCGCTGCGCGTCGCCCTGCTGGGCTGCGGGGTCGTGGGCAGCCAGGTGGCCCGGCTGATCCAGGACCAGGCCGCCGACCTGACCGCCCGTGTCGGCGCGCCCGTCGAGCTGGTCGGGGTCGCCGTACGCCGGCCCGAGCTCCAGCGCGGGGGCCACGTCCCGGCCGAGCTGTTCACCACCGACGCCCACGGCCTGGTCACGCGCGACGACGTCGACGTCGTGGTCGAGGTGATCGGCGGCATCGAGCCGGCACGGTCGCTGATCCTGGCCGCGCTCGAGCACGGCGCCTCTGTGGTGACGGCCAACAAGGCGCTGCTCGCGGAGGACGGCGCCACGCTCTTCCGAGCCGCCGAGGAGGCCGGCCGCGACCTCTACTACGAGGCGTCCGTCGCCGGCGCGATCCCGATCCTGCGCCCGCTGCGCGAGTCCCTCGCGGGCGACCGGGTGACCCGCGTGCTCGGCATCGTCAACGGCACCACGAACTTCATCCTCGACCGCATGGACAGCGCCGGCAGCGGGTTCGCCGAGGCGCTGGAGGAGGCGCAGGCGCTGGGCTACGCCGAGGCCGACCCGACCGCCGACATCGAGGGCTTCGATGCCGCGGCGAAGGCCGCGATCCTGGCCAGCCTGGCCTTCCACACCCGGGTCACCGCCGCCGACGTGCACCGCGAGGGCATCGCCGAGGTGACCGCGAGCGACGTCGCGAGCGCCCGCGAGATGGGCTCGGTGGTCAAGCTGCTCTCGATCTGCGAGGTGGTCGAGGGCCCCGACGGGCCGGCCGTCGCCGCGCGGGTCCACCCGGCGATGATCCCGCGCTCCCACCCGCTGGCCAGCGTGCGCGAGGCCTACAACGCGGTCTTCGTCGAGAGCGAGGCGGCCGGTCAGCTGATGTTCTACGGCCCCGGTGCCGGTGGTGCGCCGACGGCGAGCGCGGTGCTGGGTGACCTGGTCACGGTCGCCCGCAACCGGCTCTCCGCCGTGCGCGGCGTGGGCGAGTCGTCCTACGCCGACCTGCCGGTGCTGAGCATGGGACAGACCCAGACCCGCTACCACGTGCAGCTCGACGTCGACGACAAGGCGGGCGTGCTCGCGGCGGTCGCGCAGGCGTTCGCCGAGCACGACGTGTCGATCCAGACCGTGCGCCAGGAGGGCCGGGGCGACGACGCCCAGCTGGTCGTCGTCTCGCACCGGGCCTCCGACGCCGACCTCTCCGCGACCGTCGAGGAGCTCCGCGCGATGTCCTACGTGCGCGAGGTGTCGTCGGTGATGCGCGTCGAGGGCGACGCGGAGTGAGCACCGGATGAGCACCGAGGCGCCGGCGCGCACGCACCAGTGGCGCGGCGTGATCGAGGAGTACCGCGACCGGCTCGACATCCCCGCTGACACCCCGGTGATCACGCTGCGCGAGGGCGGCACCCCGATGGTGCAGAGCGGGTGGCTCTCCGACCTGCTCGGCGCCGAGGTCTGGCTCAAGGTCGAGGGTGACAACCCGACCGGCTCGTTCAAGGACCGCGGCATGACCGTCGCGCTCTCCGTCGCGGTCGGTGAGGGGGCCGAGGCCGTGGTCTGCGCGTCGACCGGCAACACCTCGGCGTCGATGGCCGCGTACGCCGCCCGCGCCGGGATCAAGCCGCTGGTGCTGGTGCCGCAGGGCAAGATCGCGGCCGGCAAGCTCGCCCAGGCGCTCGTCCACGGAGCGCAGGTGATCATGGTGCGCGGCAACTTCGACGACTGCCTGCGGCTCTCCCGTGGGCTGGCCGACAACTACCCGGTCTCTCTCGTGAACTCGGTCAACCCGATGCGGCTCCAGGGGCAGAAGACGGCGTCGTACGAGATCGTCGACTTCCTCGGCGACGCCCCCGACATCCACGTGCTCCCGACCGGCAACGCCGGCAACATCTCGGCGTACTGGCTGGGCTACCGCGAGGCCGACGACGCGGGCAGCACCACTCGCAGGCCGGTGATGCGCGGCTGGCAGGCCGCCGGTGCCGCGCCGCTCGTGGAGGGCAAGCCGGTGGCCAACCCGGAGACCCTGGCCTCCGCCATCCGCATCGGCAACCCGGCCTCCTGGAAGCTGGCGGTCGAGGCTGCCGAGCAGTCCGGCGGCATGTTCCGCAAGGTCACTGACGACCAGATCCTCAGTGCACAAAGGGATCTGGCGTCTCGCGACGGCGTCTTCGTGGAGCCGGCGTCCGCGGCCGGTGTCGCTGGACTGCTGGTCGAGCACGCCGAGGGTGCTGACGTCTCCGGGCGCACCGTGGTGGTCACGGTCACCGGCCACGGGCTCAAGGACGTCGACACCGCGCTCGCCACCTTCACCGACATCGTCGACACCGTGGTGGACGCCGACGTCGAGGCCGCTGCCCGCGCGGCCGGCCTCTGATGGTCTTCGTCGCCGGGCCGGTCACCGTCAGTGTGCCGGCCACCAGTGCCAACCTCGGTCCCGGCTTCGACAGCCTCGGGCTGGCCCTCGACCTGCGCGACACCCTCACCGCGGAGGCGTACGACGGGCCGCTCGTGGTCACCGTCGAGGGCGAAGGTGCCGGTGAGGTCCCGCTCGACTCGCGGCACCTGGTGCACCAGGCGATGTCGGCCGCCTTCGAGCTGCTCGGCGACGCGCCCCCAGGACTCCGGCTGCGGTGCGTGAACAAGATCCCGCACGCGCGCGGACTGGGGTCCTCGTCCGCGGCGATCGTGGCCGGGGTGGTGCTGGCCCGGGCGCTGCTCGAGGGAGGCGCCGACCGGCTCGACGACGGGGAGGCGCTGGACCTGGCGAACCGGCTGGAGGGTCATCCGGACAACGTCGCGCCGGCGCTGCTGGGCGGCTTCACGGTCGCCACGCAGGACGCCGGTCACGTGGCGGTGGCCCGGCTGGACGTCGACCCCTCGATCGGGGCGGTGGCGTTCGTGCCGCCCGAACCGGTGCACACGGCGGTGAGCCGCGGCCTGCTGCCGGAGGTGGTCCGACACGCCGACGCGGCAGCGAACTCCGGCCGGGCCGCGCTGCTGGTGGCCGCGATGATCGGGGCGCCTGACCTGTTGCTGCCGGCGACGGCCGACCTGCTGCACCAGGAGTACCGGCGTTCGGCGATGCCGGCCACGCTGGACCTGGTGGCGGCGTTGCGGGGCGACGGGATCGCCGCGGTGGTGTCCGGAGCGGGGCCGACCGTGCTCGCGCTGGTGCCGGCGGCGGACGTCGAGGCGACCGCCCGTCGTACGCCGCCCGGATGGGTGAGCCTCACGCCTGCAGTGGGGGTCGACGGGGCTCGGGTTCTGCCGGGTTGAGTGATCCGCGGCGTCGAGCGGTGTTAGTGTGGCAACGCGCCACGCCGGACGGCCCTACGGTCAACCGAGGCCTCCGAGCGGCGCTCTCTTCCTGACAAAAACCCTCATCGCCGGTGCCTGCCGTACGAAGCAGATCCCCGGGCCGGAGGGAGCAGGAACGCACCACCACACGCCGGCCGGACGCTCAGGGCCGCGGCCGAACACCAGGGGGAAGGAACCCCACATGACCGACATCATCGACAGCCACGACGCCGAGGCGCAGGCGGCCGTAGCTCCGTCCGCAGGACGGGCATCATCTGGGTCGGGAGCGCGCAGCGGCGGGCTGAACACCAAGCTCATGCCCGAGCTCAAGCAGATCGCCGCCGGACTCGGGATCAAGGCGGCCGGCATGAAGAAGGCCGACCTGGTCGGCGCGATCAAGGCCGCCCAGGGCGGAGGCCCGGGCGAAGGCCAGAGCGCGAACCAGAGCGCGAACCGGGGCGGCGGCGAGAGCCGGGCAAAGAACGGCGCCCGCGAGGAGACCCGCCAGGAGACGCCGCCGGAGTCCCGCCCGGAGCAGGGAGAGGACCGCAGCGACCGCTCCGAGGCCACCCGCAAGCAGGACAACCGCGGCAACCGCGCCGAGAACCGCAACAGCAACGACCGGAACGCCGGCGAGCGGAACAACGACCGCGGCGGCGACAGCCGGAACGACAACCGCAGCAACGACGGTCGCAACGCCAACCGCAACGACAACCGCAGCGACAACCGCAACGACAACCGCAGCGACGGGCGGAACGACGGGCGGAACGACGGGCGGAACGCGAGCCAGAACGACACCCCGAACGCGAACCAGAACGACGAGGACGGTGGACGCCGCAACCGGCGCCGCCGGGGTCGCGACCGCGACCGCACGGGTACGACGAGCACGACGAGCACCCGCACCAACCGCAACGAGCCGGACACCCAGATCCTCGAGGACGACGTGCTGATGCCCTGTGCCGGCATCCTCGACGTGCTCGACAACTACGCGTTCGTCCGCACCAGCGGCTACCTGCCGGGCACCGACGACGTCTACGTCTCGCTGTCCATGGTCCGCCGCTACGCGCTGCGCCGCGGTGACGCGATCACCGGCATGGTGCGCCAGCCGCGCGAGGGCGAGCGCAAGGAGAAGTTCAACCCGCTGGTCAAGCTCGACACCGTCAACGGTGCCGACCCGGAGTCCGCCAAGGACCGGATCGAGTTCCAGAAGCTGACTCCGCTCTACGCCAGCGAGCGACTCCGCCTCGAGACCACGCCGACCAACCTGATCGGCCGCGTGATCGACATCGCCGCCCCGATCGGCAAGGGCCAGCGCGGCTTGATCGTCTCGCCGTCCAAGGCCGGCAAGACGATGATCATGCAGTCGATCGCGAACTCGATCACCACGAACAACCCCGAGTGCCACCTGATGGTCGTGCTGGTCGACGAGCGCCCCGAGGAGGTCACCGACTTCGAGCGCTCCGTCAAGGGTGAGGTCATCTCCTCGACCTTCGACCGTCCGGCCAGCGATCACACCATGGTCGCCGAGCTCGCCATCGAGCGAGCCAAGCGGCTGGTCGAGCTCGGCCACGACGTGGTGGTGCTGCTGGACGGCATCACCCGGCTGGGCCGCGCCTACAACCTGGCCGCTCCCGCCTCAGGCCGGATCCTCTCCGGTGGCGTCGACTCGGCTGCGCTGTACCCGCCGAAGCGCTTCTTCGGTGCCGCCCGCAACATCGAGGACGGCGGTTCGCTGACCATCCTGGCGACCGCACTGATCGAGAGCGGCTCGAAGATGGACGAGGTGATCTTCGAGGAGTTCAAGGGCACCGGCAACATGGAGATCCGGCTGCGCCGCGACTTCGCGGACAAGCGGATCTTCCCGGCGATCGACGCCGTGCAGTCCGGCACCCGCCGCGAGGAGCTCCTGATGAGCAAGGAGGAGCTGAGCATCGTCTGGCAGCTCCGCCGGGTGCTCTCCGGTCTCGACGGCCAGCAGGCGCTCGAGCTGCTGCTGGAGCGGCTGAAGAAGACCACCACGAACTACGAGTTCCTGATGCAGGTGCAGAAGACCACACCGAACGGCAACGGCAAGGACGACTGACCGGCGGGGAATGCGCCGGCACGACCCGGCGTTGAGCTCGACAGCTGACCACCACGCCGATTCGCTTCCGGATCGGTCCGGGTGGCAGAATCACTCGCTGGTTCCGGTTCACGTGGGCGTCGTACGACGTCAACGACCCGGCGGCCGTCACCGAGAGGAACATCCATGAAGAAGAACGCCCACCCCGAGTACACCGCGACTCACGTGACCTGCACCTGCGGGAACACGTTCGAGACGAGGAGCACGGCGAAGAACGCGTCCATCCACGCCGACGTCTGCTCCAACTGCCACCCGTTCTACACGGGCAAGCAGAAGATCCTCGACACCGGTGGCCGCGTGGCCCGGTTCGAGGCGCGCTACGCCAAGAAGAAGTGAGCGCTTCCCCGTCCGGAGAGGCGCGTGATGTTCGAGGCGGTCGAAGGCCTGCTGGCCGAGCACGCCGAGCTCGAACCACGGCTGGCAGACCCGTCGATCCACGCTGACCAGGCGCTCTCGAAGCGCCTGAACCAGCGGTACGCCGAGCTGTCGGCGGTGGTCCGCACCTACCACGACTGGCAGCGGCTGGTCGACGACGTCGAGGCGGCCAAGGAGCTCGCGGCCGAGGACCCGACGTTCGCCGACGAGGCCCACGAGCTCGCGCACCGTCGCGACACGACGGCGGAGCGGCTGCGGCGGCTGCTGGTCCCGCGGGACGCTGCCGACGGCAAGGACGCGATCCTCGAGGTGAAGTCGGGCGAGGGCGGCGAGGAGTCGGCGCTGTTCGCGGCCGACCTGCTCCGCATGTACCAGCGCTACTCCGAGACCCGCGGCTGGAAGACCGAGATCCTCGACGCCAACGAGTCCGACCTCGGCGGCTACAAGTCCGTCACGGTGGCCGTGAAGGCCAAGGGCACGCCCGAGCCGGGCGAGGCGCCGTACGCCCTGCTCAAGTTCGAGGGTGGGGTCCACCGCGTGCAACGGGTGCCGGTCACCGAGAGCCAGGGCCGGGTGCACACCAGCGCGGCCGGGGTCCTGGTGCTGCCGGAGGCCGAGCAGGTCGACGTGACGATCGAGGACAAGGACATCCGGATCGACGTCTTCCGCTCCAGCGGTCCCGGCGGCCAGAGCGTCAACACCACCGACTCCGCGGTCCGGATCACGCACCTGCCCACCGGCATCGTGGCCAGCTGCCAGAACGAGAAGTCGCAGCTCCAGAACCGCGAGCAGGCGATGCGTATCCTGCGTGCGCGCCTGCTCGCCGTGGCCCAGGAGGAGGCGGACGCCGAAGCCTCCGACGCCCGGCGCTCACAGGTACGCACGGTCGACCGCTCGGAGCGGATCCGCACCTACAACTACGCGGAGAACCGGATCTCCGACCACCGCACCGGCTACAAGGCCTACAACCTCGACCAGGTGCTCGGCGGTGACCTCGAGCCCGTGATCGCCAGCAACGTCGACGCCGACCTCGCCGCTCGCCTGGCGGCGATCAGTGACTGAGGCCCGCCGGTTGGCCGCCGAGGCCACCGGACTGCTGGCCGAGGCCGGCGTCGCCAGTCCCGAGTACGACGCCGCCACGCTGCTCGCGCACGTGCTCGGCACCTCCCGGGCCACGGTGCTCTCGGTGTCCGAGGTGCCGGCCGACCGGGTGGACGCGTTCCACGACCTGGTCCGGCGCCGGGCCGGGCGTGAGCCGCTCCAGCACCTGACCGGCGGCACCGGTTTCCGCTACGTCGACCTCGCGGTCGGCCCCGGGGTCTTCGTGCCGCGGCCCGAGACCGAGCTGCTCGCCGGCTGGGCCGTCGAGCAGGCCGCCGCTCTCGAGGCCCCGGTCGTGGTCGACCTCTGCACCGGGTCCGGCGCGATCGCGCTGAGCCTGGCCCACGAGGTGCCGTCGGCGACCGTCCACGCGGTCGAGGTCGACCCGGGGGCGCACGCGTGGGCCGAGCGCAACCTCGCCGGCACCGGTGTCCGGCTGACGCTCGGCGACATGGCAGACGCGCTGCCGGAGCTCGACGGCAGGGTCGACGTCGTGGTCTGCAACCCGCCGTACATCCCGCTCGACGCCTGGGAGTCCGTCGCCCTCGAGGCCCGCGACCACGACCCGGCCGCGGCCCTCTGGTCCGGCGACGACGGCCTCGACGCCGTGCGCGTGCTCGAGATGACCGCGGCCCGCCTGCTGCGCCCCGGGGGAGTGGTCGGCGCCGAGCACGCCGACGCCCAGGGCGCGTCCGCGCCCGCCGTCTTCTCGTGCTCCGGGCGCTGGGCCGACGTCCGTGACCACCGCGACCTCGCCGGACGCGACCGGTACCTGACCGCCCGCCTCTCCGGCTCTCCGTCCGGCCGGCTGGCACGATGACCCCGTGACCACGCGCTACGACACCACCGACGACACCGCCCGCGAGGACGGCCTCGCCGCCGCAGCCCTGGCGATCCGGCGCGGCGAGCTCGTGGTGATGCCGACCGACACCGTCTACGGGGTGGGCTGCGACGCCTTCGACCCCGATGCCGTGACCCGGCTGCTCGACGCGAAGCGCCGCGGCCGCGACATGCCGATCCCGGTGCTGATCTCCGCGGTCACCACGCTCGACGCGTTGACCAACGCGGTGCCGGAGTGGGCGCGGGTGCTGGTCGACAAGTTCTGGCCGGGCCCGCTCACCCTGGTCTGCATGCAGCAGGCCTCCCTCCAGTGGGACCTCGGCGACTCCCGAGGCACGGTGGCGGTGCGGATGCCCGAGAGCGACGTGACCCTGGAGCTCATCCAGCGCACCGGCCCCCTCGCGGTGAGCTCGGCCAACACCTCCGGGAGCCCGCCGGCCACCAACGCCGAGCTCGCCACCGAGATGCTGGGTGACTTCGTCGAGGTCGTGCTCGACGCGGGCGAGACGTCCGGCGACCAGGCCTCCACGATCGTCGACTGCACCGGCGACCGGCCGCACGTGCTCCGCGAGGGCGTGCTCTCGGCCCGCGACATCTACGGCGCCCTCGCCGACACCGGCCACGGCTTCGACGACGAGGCCGACGACGAGACCGAACACGAGACCGACGACGCAGCGGTACAGGGAGAGACAGAGGCAGAGCCGGCGGCCGAGAGCGACAGCAAGGACGACCAGCCTCTTGCGTGAGTACCTCGTCGTCTTCCTGGTCGCCGGCACGATCAGCTACCTGTTGTGCGTCGTCGCCCGGGAGCTCGCCATGCACTCGGGTGCCGTCGCCCAGGTGCGCGACCGTGACGTGCACGCGATCCCGATCCCGTACTTCGGCGGGATCGCGATGCTCGGTGGACTCGGTGCGGGCTACCTCGTGGCGCAGCACCTGCCGTTCCTCTCCCGGGCCGGTGACCAGGTCTTCCACGACGCCGGCGTGGTGGTCGTGGCCGGCGCGATCATCTGCGCGATCGGCGTCCTCGACGACCTGATCGAGCTCGACGCGCTCACCAAGCTCGGCGGCCAGATCCTGGCGGCGGGCTTCCTGGTGGTCAACGGGGTGCAGTTCTACTCCCTGAACCTGCCCGGCGTCGGCCAGTTCTCGCTCGACCCCAGCCAGGGCATGATCCTGACCATCCTGCTGGTGGTCGGCACGATCAACGCGGTCAACTTCGTCGACGGGCTCGACGGCCTGGCCGGGGGAGTGGTCGGGATCGGCGCGGTCGCGTTCTTCGCGTTCTCCTACAAGCTCGCCGACGTCAACAACGAGACCCTGGCGATCACGGCGGCGCTGCTGTGCGCGGCCCTCGGCGGTGCCTGCGCCGGCTTCCTGCCGCACAACTTCTCCCCCGCCCGGATCTTCATGGGCGACTCGGGGTCGATGTTGCTCGGGCTGGTGCTCGCCGGGTCGGCACTCACGCTCACCGGCCAGTTCAGCTCCGTCGACCTGAGCAGCGGTGCCGCCGGCAGCCGGGCCAACGCCGCACTGCTGCTGCCGATCCTGCTGCCGATCTCGATCCTGCTGGTGCCGTTCACCGACCTGGTCCTGGCCGTCGTACGGCGCACCCGCGCGGGCAAGATGTTCTACCACCCGGACAAGAAGCACCTGCACCACCGGCTGCTCGAGATCGGCCACTCGCAACGACGGGCGGTCCTGATCATGTGGCTGTGGGCCTCGCTGATCGCGTTCGGCACCGTGCTCGCCAGCCTGTTCGCGAGCACCTGGGCGTGGCTCGCGATCGGAGCCTGGGCGGTGGCCACCCTGGCCGCGACCTTCGTGCTGCCGCGGTTCCACCGGCCCGGCGAGGCTGCTGTCTGACCCGGGTCGGACCCACCGGCATCCCTGTCCCGACAGGCGATTTCGCCCCGACCGGACTTTGTGCTACTTTTCACAAGCGACCTCGAAACGCCCGTTGCCCACCCGACGAGAGATCGGCCGCCACCATGACGACCGCACTTCGCAGACCCCCTTCGGGAGCCCCCGCGAGCAGGTCCGTGAGTGCGTCCGGACGGCCTTCGGAAGCCGGTTTTCGCTGTGGTAGCGTCCCAACGTCTGACGCTCCGTCGTCGATCCCCCTGCACGGCACGTGGGACGACGCCTACGCACCTGCCAGCCAGCACGACGATCACCAGAACAGGGAAAGCGACCAGGGTGAATGGCCGATGAGAGCCCGCAACAGGACTCCCTACGAGGTCGCGACCTCATCGGGCTCGGTGGCCTCCTGGTCGGTGCCGTCGTCGCTGGTCTCGTCCTCGGCTACCTCCTCGACCAGGCCACCGGCACGTCTCCCGTCTTCACGCTCCTGGGCATCCTGCTCGGCATCGTGGCCGGTGCCGTCGGCTTCTGGCTCAGGGTCCGTGCAGCCCTTCGTGGCTGACGCGTCGACCTCGACCGGTGGTGCGCGATGACCCAGGTCGACCACCCTCAGCTGGCACCCGGCGAGAAGGCGTCGCTGGTCAAGGTGTTCCGCGACCAGCGCAAGATCGTCTACGTCGCGCTCGGCTTCATGGTGGCGTCGTTCTGGGTCTGCGGGCAGCTGGGCCGCTGGACCCTGGCCGGCTGCATCGCGGCCGGCGTCGCCCTGGCCCTGGCCAACCACATCGCGACCGAGATGTGGCTGCTGCGGCTGATCACGTCGGGCCGGCAGGCGACGCGCAACGAGATGATCGCCGCCACCGTGGTCCGGCTGCTGGTCCTCACGGTGGTGGCCGTCGGCCTCGCTGTGATGTTGTGGCCTGACGGGGTCGGGCTGCTGCTCGGCCTGGCGATCTTCCGGCTGATCGCCCTGATGATGACCAGCCTGACCCTGCTGAAGGAGCTGAAGAAGGCATGACTGCCGCCCCCTTCGTACCCCTCGAGTCCGACATCACCATCGGCGAGCACGTCACCCGCACCATCGGTGGCTTCACGTTCAACCTGGACACGATCTGGACCACGGCGATCGCCGCCGGCCTGGTGCTGACGCTCGGCTTCGTCGCGCGGCGGCAGCTGACCAAGAACACCGAGGACCACGTCCCCACCAAGCTGCAGCTGTTCTGGGAGACCATCGTCAACCAGGTCAACACCCAGGTCGAGGAGAACCTCGGCAGGCTCCAGCCGTACGTCGCGCCGCTGGCGATCTCGCTGTTCTTCTTCATCCTCTTCGCCAACTGGCTCGAGCTGCTGCCGACCGAGATCAACCACGACCTGCACCTGACACCCGCGCCGACCGCGGACACCAACCTCACCTACGCGCTGGCCCTGCTGACCATGGTCAGCGTCTGGGTCTACGGCATCCGGGAGAAGGGGGTGAAGGGCTACTTCAAGCACTTCGTCGAGCCCTTTCCGATCCTTCTCCCGCTCAACATCCTCGAAGAGCTGATCAAGCCGCTCACGCTGGCGCTGCGACTCTTCGGCAACATCTTCGCCGGCGGCATCATGCTGGCGTTGATCGGGCTGATCCCGCTCTACGTCCTGTGGGCCCCGAACCTGATCTGGAAGCTCTTCGACATGGCGATCGGCGGCATCCAGGCCTTCATCTTCGCGCTGCTGACCGTCCTCTACTTCGCGATGGCCGGAGCCGGCCACGGCGACGACCACGAGGAGCACGCCGCGAAGGACGCAGAACCCGAACTCGCGCACTGACCGCACCGGTCCGTACGCACCAGAGGTAACCCAGAGGCGCCGAGCAAACGGCGCGGAACCAAGGAGAGCAGCAATGTCAGCAACTTCTGACTCGATCAAGCTGGCCGGCGCCTTCATCGGCGGCGGCATGGCACTGGCCGGCGGCGCGATCGGCGCCGGTATCGGTGACGGCCTGGCCGGTTCGTCCTACATCCAGGGTGTGGCTCGCCAGCCCGAGGCGCAGGGCCGCCTGCAGACGATCTTCTTCCTGACGGTCGGTCTGTGTGAGGCCGTGTTCTTCATCAACCTGGCGTTCATGGCGCTCTTCGTCTTCGTCCTCGGCTGACGCAGGCGCTGACCTCCACGTCCGACCTCTGCAAAGGAACACCGATGCCAACTCCGATGGCCAGCAACTTCCTCGTCCCGAACGCCACGTTCTTCGTGGAGCTGTTCGCGTTCGCGCTGATGTTCTGGATCCTCGCGCGCTACGTCATCCCGCCGATCAACAAGGCGATGACGGCGCGCCAGGAGGCGATCCGCAAGGAGTTCGCCGAGGCCGACGAGGCCAAGCGGAACGCCCAGGCGGCCGAGGAGTCGTTCAAGGCGCAGATCGCCGACGCGCGCCACGAGGCCGCCAAGATCCGGGAGGAGGCCCGCGAGCAGGGGGCCGGGATCGTCGCCGAGGCTCGGGAGCAGGCACAGGTGGAGGCCGGGCGCATCATCGAGCACGGTCACGCCCAGCTGGCCGCGGAGCGACAGGCGACGGTCACGTCGCTGCGCGCCGAGGTCGGGTCGCTGGCCACCGAGCTGGCCGGCCGGATCGTGGGCGAGAGCCTGGAGGACGACGAGCGCAGCAACCGCGTCGTCGACCGGTTCCTGGCCGACCTCGAGACGCTGGAGACCTCCCGCGCAGCGGGTGGTTCCTCGAGCGGTTCGTCGAACGGGGCCGGCTGATGTTGCGAGGCGCCTCGGCCGATGCGCTGGCCGACCTGAGCGAGCAGCTCGGCACCCGCACGCTCGCCGACGCGGCGTCCCTCGGTGAGGACCTTTTCGGCGTGTCCCGCGTGCTGCGTTCCGAGGTGGCACTTCGTCGGGTCGTCACCGACAGCGCGATCGAGGGCGACGCCAAGACGACACTCGTCGGCAACGTGTTCGGTTCGGCCGTCGACGACAAGGCGCTCGGTCTCGTCCAGGACGCCGTACGCCGGCGCTGGACGGGCTCGCGTGACCTGGCCGACGTGCTCGAGCACCTCGGTGTCCTGGCGCTCGTGCAGTCCGCGGGCAAGGACGGCGGCCGCGTCTCCGACGAGCTGTTCGCCGTGCGCCACGTGGTCGACGAGAACCCGGAGCTGCGCAGCGCGCTGTCCGACCCGACCCGGCCGCTGGCCGACCGCGTGGGACTGCTGGGCGGCCTGCTCGGCGACCAGACGCTCCCCGCCACCAACACGCTGGTGGAGCAGGCGGTCGCGGGCGTGGACACCTCCGTGGACACCTCGCTGCGTGCCTTCCAGGACATCGCGGCCGGTGCTCGCGGTGAGACCGTGGCCACCGTCCGGACCGCGCGTGAGCTGAGCGCCGACGACCAGGCCCGCCTGGCCGACGCCCTCGGCAAGCAGTACGACACCACCGTCCACCTCCACGTCGTGCTCGACCCCGAGCTCGTCGGCGGAGTGCGGGTCGAGATCGGTGACGACGTGATCGACGGCAGCGTGGCCAACCGGCTCGACGACGCCCGCCGCCGGCTGACCGGCTGACCGGCCACCCGCCACCACTGACAACTGACAGACACGGATCCAGGGAAGAGGCAGGGAACATGACGGAGCTTTCGATTCGTCCGGAGGAGATCCGCGACGCGCTCCAGAAGTACGTCGAGGACTACAAGCCCTCGGCTGCCAGCAAGGAAGAGGTCGGCACCGTCGCCGAAGCCGGTGACGGCATCGCGCGAGTCGCCGGCCTCCCGTCCGCGATGGCCAACGAGCTGCTCGAGTTCGAGGACGGCACCCGCGGACTCGCGCTGAACCTCGACACCCGCGAGATCGGTGTCGTCGTCCTCGGCGACTTCGACCACATCGAGGAGGGCCAGACGGTCCGTCGCACCGGCGAGGTGCTCTCGGTGCCCGTCGGCGACAAGTTCCTCGGCCGCGTGGTCGACCCGCTCGGCACCCCGATCGACGGTCTCGGCGACATCGAGGCCGAGGAGCGCCGCGCCCTCGAGCTGCAGGCCCCTTCCGTGATGGACCGCAAGTCGGTGCACGAGCCGATGGCGACCGGGATCAAGGCGATCGACGCGCTGACCCCGATCGGCCGCGGCCAGCGCCAGCTGATCATCGGCGACCGCGCGACCGGCAAGTCCACGATCGCGATCGACACGATCATCAACCAGAAGGGCAACTGGGAGTCCGGCGACGAGGACAAGCAGGTTCGCTGCATCTACGTCGCGATCGGCCAGAAGGGCTCGACCATCGCCGCGGTGCGTGGCGCCCTCGACGAGGCCGGTGCCCTGGAGTACACGACGATCGTCGCTTCCCCGGCGT
>CAWFHJ010000029.1:0-15271 GCA_963815585.1 uncultured Actinomycetota bacterium
GCGCGGGCTTCAAGTACCTCGCGCCCTACACCGGCTCGGCCATCGGCCAGCACTGGATGTACCAGGGCAAGCACGTCCTGATCGTGTTCGACGACCTGACCAAGCAGGCCGAGGCCTACCGCGCAGTGTCGCTCCTGCTGCGCCGCCCGCCGGGCCGCGAGGCCTACCCCGGTGACGTGTTCTACCTGCACAGCCGGCTCCTCGAGCGCTGCGCGAAGCTCTCCGACGGCCTCGGCCACGGCTCGATGACCGGGCTGCCGATCGTCGAGACCAAGGCCAACGACGTGTCGGCCTACATCCCGACCAACGTCATCTCGATCACCGACGGCCAGATCTTCCTGCAGTCCGACCTGTTCGCGTCCAACCAGCGCCCGGCGATCGACGTCGGTGTGTCGGTCTCGCGCGTGGGTGGTGCGGCGATGACCAAGGCCATGAAGAAGGTCACCGGCTCGCTCAAGGTCGACCTGGCGCAGTTCCGCGCGATGGAGGCGTTCGCGATGTTCGCCTCCGACCTCGACGCGGCCTCCCGCCAGCAGCTCGACCGCGGTGGCCGGCTGATGGCGCTGCTGCGCCAGCCGCAGTACTCGCCCTACCCGGTCGAGGAGATGACCGTCTCCCTGTGGACCGGCACCTCGGGCCGCCTGGACAAGGTGCCGACGGAGGACGTGCTCCGCTTCGAGAACGAGTTCCTCGAGTACCTCCGTCGCTCCAAGGAGGGCATCCTCACGGGGATCGCCGACTCCCGCGACTTCACCGAGGACACCGAGAAGGACCTCGAGAAGGCCTACGACGACTTCCTGGACCAGTTCGAGACCTCCGAGGGGGGCTCGATCAAGCACGGCACCGACCCGAAGGTCGACGCCACCACCGACGACGAGCTCGAGCAGGAGCAGATCGTCAAGCAGAAGCGGGGCTGACCCATGGCCGTATCGCTGCGTGAGTACCGCGCCCGGATCAAGTCGACCGAGTCGATGAAGAAGATCACGCGCGCCATGGAGCTCATCGCTGCGTCCCGCATCATCAAGGCGCAGCAGCGGGCCCGCCAGGCCGCGCCCTACGCGCGGGAGCTGACCCGAGCGGTCTCGGCGGTGGCGACGTACGCCTCCGTCGACCACCCGCTCACCACGGAGCCGGAGAACCCCAAGCGGGCTGCGATCCTGGTCGTGACCAGCGACCGGGGACTCGCCGGGGCCTACTCCTCCAGCGCGCTCAAGGAGGGCGAGCGGCTGGCCGAGCGGCTGCACGACGAGGGCAAGGAGGTCGTCACCTACGTCACCGGACGCAAGGGTGAGGCCTACTACAAGTTCCGCAACCGTGAGCTCGAGGGGGCGTGGACCGGCTTCTCGGACCAGCCGCAGTACGACGACGCTCGTGAGGTGGGCGACGCCCTGATCACCGCGTTCCTCAACGGTGTCGACGACGAGGACGGCTCAGCGGGCGAGGACGGCGTGCTCGGCGTCCAGGAGGTCCACCTCGTCTTCACCCAGTTCCGCTCGATGCTGGTGCAGGAGCCGCACACCGTGCGCCTGCTCCCGCTCGAGGTGGTCGAGGGCGAGGACAAGCCCGACGCCGACGAGGTGCTCCCGCTCTACGAGTTCGAGCCCTCGGCCGAGTCCGTGCTCGACGCGTTGCTTCCCCGCTACGTGCAGAGCCGGATCTTCTTCGCGCTGCTGCAGTCCTCGGCCTCCGAGCTCGCAGCCCGCCAGAAGGCCATGAAGTCCGCCACGGACAACGCGGACGAGCTGATCAAGAAGTTCACCCGTGTCGCCAACCAGGCGCGCCAGGCCGGCATCACCCAGGAAATCAGCGAGATCGTCGGCGGAGTCAACGCGCTCGCCGACGCCAACTCCGGCAAGGAATGAGAGAGACCATGACTGCCACCGCCACCGAGAACGACCAGAAGTCCCGATCGGCCGCCACCGGCCGGATCGCTCGAGTCATCGGCCCCGTCGTCGACATCGAGTTCTCCTCGGACAACATGCCCGAGATGTACAACCTGCTCAAGACCGAGTTCGAGCTCAGCGGCGAGAGCCACACGCTCTCGCTCGAGGTCGCCCAGCACATCGGCGACGGCATGGTCCGCGCGATCTCGCTGCAGCCCACCGACGGCCTGGTACGCGGTGCGCAGGTGACCGACACGGGCGGCCCGATCACGGTCCCGGTCGGCGACGCCACGCTCGGCCACGTCTTCAACACCCTCGGCGAGTGCCTCAACCTCGAGGAGGGTGAGGAGCTCGACGTCAAGGAGCGGTGGGGCATCCACCGCAAGGCGCCGGCGTTCGACCAGCTGGAGTCGAAGACCCAGATGTTCGAGACCGGCATCAAGGTGATCGACCTGCTCGCGCCCTACGTCCAGGGCGGCAAGATCGGCCTGTTCGGTGGCGCCGGTGTGGGCAAGACCGTGCTGATCCAGGAGATGATCGCCCGCGTCGCCAAGGACCACGGCGGTGTGTCCGTGTTCGCCGGCGTCGGCGAGCGCACCCGCGAGGGCAACGACCTGATCGAGGAGATGCAGGACGCCGGCGTCATCGGCCAGACGGCGCTCGTGTTCGGCCAGATGGACGAGCCTCCGGGCACCCGGCTGCGCGTCGCGCTCTCCGCGCTGACGATGGCGGAGTACTTCCGCGACGTGCAGAGCCAGGACGTGCTGCTGTTCATCGACAACATCTTCCGGTTCACCCAGGCCGGCTCCGAGGTCTCCACGCTGCTCGGCCGGATGCCGTCGGCGGTGGGCTACCAGCCCAACCTGGCCGACGAGATGGGCACGCTCCAGGAGCGGATCACCTCGACGCGTGGCCACTCGATCACCTCGATGCAGGCGATCTACGTGCCGGCCGACGACTACACCGACCCGGCTCCCGCGGCGACGTTCGCACACCTCGACGCCACCACTGAGCTCTCGCGTGACATCGCGTCCCAGGGCATCTACCCGGCGGTCGACCCGCTGACCTCGACGTCGCGGATCCTCGACGCCCAGTACATCGGGCAGGAGCACTACGACTGCGCGATCCGGATCAAGCAGATCCTGCAGCGCAACAAGGAGCTCCAGGACATCATCGCGATCCTCGGTGTCGACGAGCTCTCCGAGGAGGACAAGATCATCGTCTCCCGGGCCCGCCGGCTCCAGCGGTTCCTGTCGCAGAACACCTACGTCGCCAAGCAGTTCACCGGTCTCGAGGGCTCGACGGTCTCGATCGCCGACACGATCGAGGCGTTCAACAAGATCGCCGACGGCGACTACGACCACGTGGCCGAGCAGGCGTTCTTCATGTGCGGTGGTCTCGACGACGTCGAGAAGAAGTGGGACGAGATCCAGAAGAGCTGATCACTGTTCGAGCTCGTCGCCCCTCGGTGATCGAGCTTGTCGAGATTCGAAGAAGGAGTCACCATGCCTGACCAGCTGCAGGTGGAGCTCGTCTCCGCCGACCGCCTGGTGTGGTCGGGCGAGGCCACCATGGTCATCGCCAAGACCGCCGAGGGCGACGTCGGCATCCTGCGCGACCACGCCCCGCTGCTGTCGGTGATGGTCGAGGGTGCGGTCGAGATCCAGACCGAGGGCGAGACCGTGATGGCGGCTGTCGACGCGGGCTTCCTGTCGATGGCGGCCAACCGGGTCTCGATCCTGACCGAGCACGCCGAGCTGGCCGCCGACATCGATGTCGAGGCGGCACGTGCGGACCTGGAGAAGAACCAGGGTGCCGACGAGGACGACGAGGAGGCCCAGGCCGCGATCCGTCGCGCCGAGGCCCGCATCAAGGCAGCCGACAGGGCTTCCTGACCGAACGAGCACCATCCGAAGTGGGGCGGGGGAGGACCGAAGGGGAGCATGGCGATCTGGCAGTGGCTGGTGGACTCTGCCGGCTTCGTGCTGCTCCTCGTCCTCCTCTACGGCCTCGCCCTCGTCCTCCGACGCCGAGCCCTGTCTCGTCACGGGGGCACGTTCGAGCTCTCCGTCCGCGTCCGGTCCACCACGGCCGGACGCGGTTGGGTTCTGGGGCTCGGACGCTACGAGGGCGAGCGGCTCGAGTGGTTCCGGATCTTCTCGCTGGCGCCGCGCCCCAAGCGCGTCTGGCACCGCCCGGAGCTGGCCTACGAGTCGCAGCGGGCGCCGGAGGGCAGTGAGGAGTTCACGTTGTACGGCGGACACCTCGTGGTCGCCGTGCGCACCACGCGTGGGGTGGTGGAGCTGGCGATGAGCCCGAGCGCGCTGACCGGGCTCCAGGCCTGGTTGGAGTCGGCTCCTCCGGGCGCCGCCCGGCGCGACCTGCTGTGAGCGTCGTCGCCGTCGACCGCGTGACCACGGCCCGCAACGTGGTGGCGCTGTCGTTCCTGCTGAACGGTTTCGCGTTCGCGAGCTGGATCTCCCGGATCCCCGAGACCCGCTCCCGGCTCGGCCTCGACAACGGCGGCCTCGGCCTGCTCCTGCTCTGCATCTCGGTCGGCTCACTGGTGGCGATGCCGTCCGCGGGCGCCCTGGTCAACCGGATCGGTGCCGCCGGCGTGGTGCGGATCGGCACCTGCTGCGATGCCCTCGGTCTGCTCGGGATCACGCTCGGGGCCGGGATCTGGGAGTCGGTCTGGGTGACCGGCGCCGGCCTGTTCCTCTACGGCGTGGGCGTCGGCATCTGGGACGTCGCGATGAACGTGGAGGGGGCCGACGTCGAGCGCCGGCTGGGCCGCACGATCATGCCGCGCTTCCACGCCGCCTTCAGCTTCGGCACGGTCCTCGGTGCGAGCCTCGGCGCGCTGTCGGTGCTGGTCGAGGTGCCGCTCGGGGTGCACCTGGTCGTGGTCGCGGTCGTGATGGCCAGCCTCAGCCTGTCCACCGTCCGGCACTTCATGCCGGTGGAGGCGCCGGTCGAGGAGGCGCTGCCCAGTGTCTCGACCGCGCGGGCGTGGCTGGAGCCGCGCACCCTGCTGGTCGGGCTGATGGTGCTCGCCCTGGCGCTCACCGAGGGCACCGCGAACGACTGGCTCGCGCTGGCGCTGCAGGACGGCTACGACGTGGCCCGCTGGCTCGGCGTGCTCGGGTTCGCCGGTTTCGTGGTCGCGATGACCGGCGGCCGGCTGGCCGGCCCGGTGCTGCTCGACCGCTTCGGCCGGGCGCCGGTGCTCTGGGGCACGATGGTCGCGGCCGGCGTCGGCGTGCTCCTGATCGTGTACGGCGAGTCGGCCGTGCTCGTCGTGCCCGGCATCCTGCTCTGGGGCTTCGGCGCATCGCTGGGCTTCCCGGTCGGGATGAGCGCCGCCGCCGACGACCCGGTGCACGCGGCCGCCCGGGTCAGCGTGGTCTCGACGATCGGCTACACCGCGTTCCTGGCCGGCCCGCCGCTGCTCGGCTTCGTCGGCGACCACATCGGCACCCTCAAGGCGCTGCTGGTCGTCTCCGTGCTCCTCATCCCCGCGGCGCTCGTCGTACCGGCCGCGCGGGAGCAGCGCAGCTAGCGCTCGCCCCCCGGCACCCACAGCACGTCGCCCTGCTCGCGGTTGGCGTAGCGGGCCAGGATGAACACCAGGTCGGAGAGCCGGTTCAGGTAGGTGAGCGCCAGCACGTTCATCGTGTCCGCGTGCTCCTCGTGGGCCCGCCAGCCGGCGCGCTCGGCGCGACGGATCACCACGCGCGCGACGTGGAGGTGGGCGGCCGCAGGCGTGCCGCCGTTGAGGATGAACGAGCGCAGCTTGGGCAGGTGCTCGTTGTACTCGTCGCACCAGTGCTCGAGGCGGTCGACGTACTCCTGCTCGATGCGCAGCGGCGGGAAGTCCGGGTCCGGTACGACGGGCGTGCACAGGTCGGCACCCACGTCGAACAGGTCGTTCTGCACGTGGACCAGCACCGCGACCACGTCGTCGTCGAGCCCGCCGGTGGCGAGGGCGACGCCGAGCTGGGCGTTCGCCTCGTCGACCGTGGCGTAGGCCTCCAGCCGTGGGTCGTTCTTCGAGGTGTCGCTCAGGTCGCCGAGCTTGGTCTGCCCGGCGTCGCCGGTGCGGGTGTAGATGCGGGTGAGGTTGACCATGACCCCACCCTAGGGAAGCGTCCCGCGAGTGGCTCCCCCGGAACGCATCGTCATCGTCGGCGTGACCGGCGCCGGCAAGTCGAGCCTCGCCCAGCGGGTCGCCGACCTGACCGGGGTGCCCTACCACCCGATGGACGACATCTTCTGGTCGCCCGGCTGGGTGAAGGCGCCGAAGCCGGTGCGGATGGCGCGCTACACGGACATCGCCGCGGGGGAGCGCTGGGTGGTGGACGGGCTCGCCAGCTCGAGCCGGCTGGCGTTGCTGCCCCGAGCGCAGCTGGTGCTGGCCCTGGACTACCCGCGGTGGCTGTCCCTGGCGCGGCTCGTGCGCCGCACGGCACGGCGGATCCGGACGGGGGAGCCGATCTGCAACGGCAACCGGGAGACGCTGCGCGCCGCCGTGAGCCGGGAGTCGATCATCGGCTGGCACTTCCGCAGCTTCACGGAGGTACGCCGGGAGGTTGCGACGCTCGAGGCCGACCCCGCCGGACCAACCGTTGTCCGCCTCCGTTCCCAGCGGGCGACGGACGCGTGGTTGGAGGAGCTCGGGCGCTCGCTATCGTGAGCCGGTGGACAGTTTCCGGATCACCTCGGACGGCCCACACACGCAACCCCTCTCGGGGACCGTGCACGTGGGTGGCGCCAAGAACTCGGCGCTCAAGCTGATGGCCGCGGCGCTCCTCGCGCCGGGACGTACGACGGTGCGCAACGTGCCGAAGATCCTCGACGTCGACGTGATGGGCCAGCTGCTGCGTCAGCTCGGCTGCACGGTCGCGATCGAGCACCCGCAGCTCGCCGACCCGACCTCCGAGTCGACCGCCGGCACGGTCACCATCGACGTGCCCGAGGAGCTCAACCCGGAGGCGCCGTACCACCTGGTCCGCCGGCTCCGCGCCTCGATCAGCGTGCTTGGACCGCTGGTCGCACGCTGCCGCAGGGCCAGCGTCGCGCTGCCCGGGGGCGATGCGATCGGCTCCCGCGGTCTTGACATGCACGTGCGTGGGCTCGAGGAGCTCGGCGCCGTGGTCCGGATCGAGCACGGCCAGGTCGTCGCCGAGGTGCCCGGGCGCTACCGCGGCGCGAACCTCTGGCTGGACTTCCCCTCCGTCGGCGCCACCGAGAACCTGGTGATGGCCGCGGTGCTGGCCGAGGGCACCACGGTGATCGACAACGTCGCCCGCGAGCCCGAGATCGTGGACCTGTGCCAGATGCTCGGCTCGATGGGCGCCCGGATCGACGGGATCGGTACGTCGACCCTGGTGGTCGAGGGAGTCGAGCGGATGCACCCGACGGAGCACGCGACCGTGACCGACCGGATCGTGGCCGGCACCTGGGCGTTCGCGACCGCGATCGCCGGCGGCGAGGTGGTGGTGCGCAACGGCGTCGCCGGACACCTCGACCTGGTCATGGACAAGCTGGTCGACGCCGGAGCCGACCTGACCACGGACCCCGACGGCTTCACCGTGCGGGTCACCAAGCGGCTGCGGGCCTTCGACGTGGTGACCCTGCCCTACCCCGGCTTCCCGACCGACCTGCAGCCGTTCGCGCTGGCGCTGGCGTCGGTGTCCGAGGGCACGGCGATGATCACCGAGAACGTGTTCGAGGCGCGCTTCATGTTCGCCCAGGAGCTGGCCCGGCTCGGTGCCGACCTGCGCACCGACGGCCACCACGCGATCGTGCACGGGCAGCCCGTGCTCTCCGGCGCCCCGGTCGAGGCGCACGACATCCGGGCGGGCGCCGCGCTGGTGCTCGCCGGACTCGCGGCACAGGGCACGACCACCGTCGCCGAGTCGCACCACATCGACCGCGGCTACCCGTGGTTCTCGGAGGTGCTCCAGAGCCTCGGGGCAGACGTGTCCCGGGTGCCCGACGACTCCTGACCGGAACAGAGGCGACAAACCGCCACCAACTCGTGATGTGCGGGAGGCAACGTTTTGCGTCCCCGGCTCGTCATAGTGGGTGGAGGGTGTCGGGGGACACCCGGACGGAGGGACCGATGGAGCTCGTCAGGGACGGCGCAGTGCTCATCGTCGGGGGACCGCTCGACGGCCGTTGCACCTTCGAGGTGCGCACCGCCATCTACGACCACCTGGCCACCTACGACGACGTCGTGGTCGACGTCCACGGCGTCGACTGGATCGACGGCACCGCGTTGCGGATGCTCGCGGTCGCCACGCGCTACGCCGAGCGCGGCGGCCAGCACCTGGTGCTGCGCGGGATGACGCCGCACCTTCGCCGAGCGCTTCGGCACTCGCGGCTGAGCAACCTGCTGGAGCTCGAGGGCGCCGTCTCCGCCTAGGCGGGTGTGACCTACTTGGCACGAGAGGTAGTCCACAGACCGGTGACCCGCGAGTAACCCCCGCCGTACCCTCTGGCCATGAGCTCCACGCGGCACGACAAGGACCGTCCCTGGGTGATGCGGACGTACGCCGGCCACTCGTCGGCGACCGAGTCCAACAAGCTGTACCGGACCAACCTCGCCAAGGGGCAGACCGGTCTGTCGGTCGCGTTCGACCTGCCCACCCAGACCGGCTACGACCCGGACTCGCCGCTCGCCCGTGGTGAGGTCGGCAAGGTCGGCGTGCCGGTGCCGCACCTCGGGGAGATGCGCCACCTCTTCCAGGACATCCCACTGACCGGGATGAACACCTCGATGACGATCAACGCCACCGCGATGTGGCTGCTCGCGCTCTACCAGGTGGTGGCCGAGGAGCAGAACCCTGACGCCACGTCCGAGGAGGTCGCGCACCAGCTCGCCGGCACGACGCAGAACGACATCATCAAGGAGTACCTCTCCCGGGGCACCTACGTGTTCCCGCCCGAGCACTCGCTGCGGCTGATCTCCGACGTGATCTCCTACACCGTCCACCAGATCCCGACGTGGAACCCGATCAACATCTGCAGCTACCACCTGCAGGAGGCCGGCGCGACGCCCGTGCAGGAGCTGGCCTACGCGCTGACCACGGCGATCGCGGTGCTCGACGCGGTCAAGGACGCCGGCCAGGTGGACGACGAGGACTTCGAGAAGGTCGTCGGCCGGATCTCCTTCTTCGTCAACGCCGGCGTGCGGTTCGTCGAGGAGACCTGCAAGATGCGCGCGTTCGTGCGGCTGTGGGACGAGATCACGGCCGAGCGCTACGGCGTGCAGGACGAGAAGATGCGCCGGTTCCGCTACGGCGTGCAGGTGAACTCCCTCGGCCTGACCGAGGCCCAGCCCGAGAACAACGTGCAGCGGATCGTGCTCGAGATGCTCGGAGTGACGTTGTCCAAGAACGCCCGCGCCCGCGCCGTCCAGCTGCCGGCGTGGAACGAGGCACTCGGCCTGCCCCGCCCCTGGGACCAGCAGTGGTCGCTGCGACTCCAGCAGGTGCTGGCCTTCGAGTCCGACCTGCTGGAGTACGAGGACATCTTCGAGGGGTCCCACGTGATCGAGGCCCGGGTCACCGAGCTGTGCGAGGAGGCCCGCGCGGAGATCGACCGGGTGCAGGCGATGGGCGGCGCGATCGCTGCCGTCGAGACCGGCTACATGAAGCAGGCGCTGGTCACCTCGCACTCGGTCCGTCGGTCCCGGATCGAGAACGGCGAGGAGAAGGTGGTCGGCGTGAACGTCTACGAGACCACCGAACCGTCGCCGCTGACCGCCGACCTGGACGCCGCGATCCAGGCCGCCGACCCCGAGGCGGAGCGGTCCGCGCTCGCCGGGCTGGAGGCGTGGAAGGAGCAGCGCGACCAGTCCGAGGTGGACGAGGCGCTGCGTCGGCTGGCCGAGGACGCCAAGAGCAGCACGAACCTGATGGCGGCGACCCTGGCCGCTGCCCGCGCCGGTGCCACGACGGGGGAGTGGGCGGGCACCCTGCGCGAGGTGTTCGGGGAGTTCCGTGCCCCGACCGGGGTCTCGGGTGCCGTCGGCGTGGCCGACGTGGCGGGCGAGGCCGGTGCCGAGCTGGCCGCGGTCCGCGAGCGCGTGAAGCAGACCGGCGAGCAGCTCGGGGGCCGGCTGCGGCTGCTGGTCGGCAAGCCCGGCCTCGACGGCCACTCCAACGGCGCCGAGCAGGTGGCGGTCCGGGCGCGCGACGCCGGCTTCGAGGTCGTCTACCAGGGCATCCGGCTGACGCCGGACCAGATCGTGGCCGCAGCCGTGGCCGAGGACGTGCACGCGATCGGGCTCTCGATCCTGTCCGGCTCGCACATGGAGCTGGTGCCCGACGTGCTCGCCAAGATGAAGGAGTCCGGGATCGAGGACGTCCCGGTGATCGTCGGCGGGATCATTCCGACCCGCGACGCGAAGGCCCTGCTGGAGCTTGGCGTCGCGGCGGTCTTCACGCCGAAGGACTTCAGCCTCACCCAGTCCACCGGCGGGATCGTGGACGCGATCCGCCGGGCCAACAAGCTGGGCTGAGGGCTACCAGCCCCAGGTGCCGGGCTCGCCCTTGAACGGCCCGACCACGCGCGAGGTCACCCACCCGCCGTAGAAGCCACCGGCCTGCGGCTCGACCGTCTCGCCGTCGACGACACAGCGGTCGACCAGGCCCGGCATCACGGCCACGTGGTCGAGGATCACCTCGAAGCCCCGGGTCGGCGTCGGGTAGGTCCAGCCCGCGCGCGGCGCCGTACGAGAGGCGCGAGACGAGGTCGAAGTACGTCGCCTGCCCCTTCCACTCGCAGTACGACGAGCCCTCCGCCGGGCGCAGGACGCCCTCGTCGAACGCCGCGACCGGCAGGTAGTAGGTCGGCGGGTGGCTGGTCTCGAGCACCCGGTAGGTCGCGTCGCTGCGCGCGACGACCTCGCCACCGAGGACCACCTCGACCGTCTCCCCGCTCCGCTCCACCCGCGGTGGCCGTGGGTAGTCCCAGACCGACTCCTGGCCGGGACCGGGCTTGACGGGGGTGCGGGAGGCCATGCGGCCAGCCTAGGGTTGCTCGCCTAGTAGGTAAGGCAAACCTAACCGGCTCTGATAGTCTCCTCGCGTGCCGAAGAAGCCCAAGTCGAAGTGCTGCGTGGACAAGCCGCGCTGCAAGAGGTGTCCGATCCGGATGCTGGCGGAAGGCACGCTGCCCGAGGGCTATACGGTCAGGAAGCGCAAGCTCGTGAAGGCGAAGAAGGGCGACAAGCTCGCCAAGGCCGCCTGAGCCCCCGTCCAGACCAGGAGACTCCCGTGCCCGCAGACCGCTTCGTCGAGCAGCTGAACGCCCAGATCGGCAACGAGTTCACCGCTCACCACCAGTACGTCGCCGTCGCGGTGCACTACGACGCGCTGACCATGCCGCAGATGGCGGCGTTCTTCTACGGGCAGGCGATCGAGGAGCGCGACCACGCGATGATGATGGTGCAGTACCTCCTCGACACCGACGCCGAGGTCACGATCCCGGGCGTCGACGCCCCGGAGTGCGTCTTCGTCGATGTGGTGGCGCCGGTCGAGCTCGCACTGGCGCAGGAGAAGCGGGTCACCGAGCAGATCAACACGCTGCTGCGGATCGCGCGCGAGGAGAACGACTTCGCCTCCGAGCAGTTCATGCAGTGGTTCATCAAGGAGCAGGTCGAGGAGGTCGCCACCATGAGCGACCTGCTGGCCGTGGTGAGGCGCAACCTCGACGACATCGAGGACATCGAGGAGTACGTCGCCCGCGAGCAGGGGGGCGACGCCGTCGACGCGATGGCACCCCGGATCGCCGGCGCCTGAGCCGACTCCGGTCAGCCGTACTCGGCAGCCCTCCGGCGCAGCCAGAGGACGGTCAGCGTCGCGGCGAGCACCAGACCGATGCCGCCACCGATCACACCGCCCGGCGCACCGGCGAGGATGCTGCCGAGTGCCGCCAGGCCGAAGGTGCACAGCGCGAACGTCGCGACCAGGGCGCCCCACAGCAGCATCTCGCCGCCGAAGTCCTTCGCGGTCTCGCGTGCGATCGACGCCGCGATGTCAGAGGCGGACGAGCGCTCCAGCTCACGCGACGCCGACCACGGCGTCCGCGTTGACCGGACCCAGGATGCGGTACGACGAGCCGACCTCCTCGACCGGTGACGTCAGCCGGTCGGTGTCGATCTCGAGCAGCACCAGCGGTACGAAGGCGTCGGCGAACACGCGGCGTCGTACATCCTCCCAGTGGCCGTCGCCCACACAGCTCAGGTGCGCGTCGAGCCGGCCGCGGTCGTCGAACCCCGGCGAGAAGTAGCGTCCGCTACGTTGCGCGGCGGTCCAGTCGGAACGCCCCGCGATATGAAAAACAAGCACCCCCGTGCCCCCCAACACTCAGGGAGAGGTTAGCCGGAGGAAGGTGCTTCGCGAGGCCGTTCCGTCAGGGGCGTCGTGTTGACCACAGCCTCCGGCGGGATCGCGCCGTACACGTGGGGGAAGGTCTCGCCTCCCGGCACCTCCTCGACGACCACCGGTACGTCGAGCAGGTCGGTGTCGATCTCGAGCAGCACCAGCGGTTCGTCGGCGTCCGCGTAGTACCGCTCGTGCACGCCTTCCCACTGGTCCTCGCGCGAGGCGTGGATGAAGCCCTCGTCGGCCAGGCTCACTCCACGGGTCGACGTCGAGTAGGCCCCGGACGCCTGTGCCGCCGCCCAGTCGACCGCCGTCGCGATGTGGAAGATCCGCATTCAGAACAGCCGGTGCTCGGAGTCGTCCATGCCGCGCAGGGCGTCGTAGTCCACGACGGCGCAGGCGATGCCGCGGTCGGTGGCGAGCACACGCGCCTGGGGCTTGATCTCCTGGGCGGCGAAGATGCCGCGCACCGGCTTGAGCAGCGGGTCGCGGTTGAGCAGCTCCAGATATCTCGTCAGCTGCTCCACACCGTCGATCTCGCCGCGCCGCTTGATCTCCACGGCCACCGACCTGCCGTCCGCGTCGCGGCACATCAGGTCGACCGGGCCGATGGCGGTGGGGAACTCACGCCGGACCAGGGTCAGGCCGTCGGAGAGGCTGGCCGGGTGCTCCGCGAGGAGCTCCTGGAGGTGCTTCTCGACGCCGTCCTTCTGCAGGCCGGGGTCGATGCCGAGGTCGTGGCTGCTGTCGTGGATGACCTCGTCGATCAGGATCCGCAGCGTGTCGTCGGTCTTGGGGCTGGTCACCGTCCACTCGGGCCGCCCGTCCTCGGCCGTGCCCTCCTTGACCGTGCAGGGCGGGCTCATCCAGTTCAGCGGCTTGTAGGAGCCGCCGTCGGAGTGCACGAGCACCGACCCGTCGGACTTGAGCATCAGCACCCGGGTCGCCATCGGGAGGTGGGCGGTCAGCCGCCCGGCATAGTCGACCTGGCAGCGGGCAACGACGAGTCTCACGGGAGGCGAATCTACCTGCGGCCCTACGCTCGGTGACATGCAGCGGGTGATCGTGGTCGGCGCGGGGGTGATCGGGCTGTCCTGCGCCGTCCGGCTGCTCGAGGCCGGACACCGCGTCGACGTGCTCGCGCGCGACCTCCCGCTGGAGACGACGTCAGCCGTCGCGGCCGCGCTCTGGTACCCCTACCGCGCGCTGCCGCAGGGCCGGGTCACGGCCTGGTCCGCCACGTCGTACGACGCCTTCGCCAAGCTGGCCACCGACGACGCGACCGGGGTACGGATGCTGCGCCGGCACCGAGGTGCTGCACGCACCGCAGCCCGATCCGTGGTGGGTCGGCGCGGTGCCGGCGCTCGAGCGGGTCACGGTCGCGGGCTACGCCGACGCCTGGTCGATCACGGCGCCGGTGATCGAGATGCCGGTCTACCTGCGCTGGCTGGCGGGCCGGGTCGCCGCGCTCGGCGGCACGATCACCCGGTCCAACCTCAGTCGGCTTCCGGGCTCCCCGCTGGTGGTCAACTGCGCCGGCATCGGCTCGCGGCTGCTCGCGCAGGACCTCACCGTCACGCCGGTGCGCGGACAGGTGGTGCTGGTCGAGCAGACCGGGCTCGAGCACTGGTGGCTCGACGCGGACGGTCCGACGTACGTCGTGCCGCGCAGCCGCGACATCGTGGTCGGCGGGACCGATGAGGAAGGGGACTGGAGCCGCACACCGGTGCCCGCGACGGCGGAGCGCATCCTGGCCCGCGCCCGTGCACTCGTCCCGGAGCTGGCGGCGGCCAACGTGCTGCAGCACCGGGTCGGCCTTCGTCCGGTGCGACCCGCGGTGCGCGTCGAACGGGTCGGGGACGTCGTCCACTGCTACGGACAGGGCGGTGCGGGCGTGACCCTCTCGTGGGGCTGCGCCGACGAGGTGGCGTCGCTCATCGGTTGATCCGCTGGATCACGCCGGCCTCGGTGCCGGTGCTGCTCGCGGCGCCCGGGGTGCTGCTCGGCGTCGTCGGCACCACCCACCCGATGCACCTGACTCCGGGCACGGCGCACCACTGGTGGGTGATGCACGTGGCGGGGCTGTTCGTGTTCCCGCTGGTCGGGGTCGCCCTGGCGTGGCTGGTGCGCGGGCGACGCGACGTGCTCGCGATCGCGGTCGTGGTCGCGTCGTACGCCTATGCCACCTGCTACACCGCGCTCGACGTGATCAACGGCGTGGCCGCGGGCTACGTGACCGACCGGCTCGGACCTGGCGTCGCGCGTCCGGAGGAGGTCTCGTTGCTCTTCCGGATCGGCGGGCCGCTCGGCGACGTCGGTGCCTGGGGCCTGTTCGCCGCGGCCGTCCTGCTCTCCGCCGACGTCGTACGGCGTGCTGGGCTGGCGGCCGCCGCTCCCGCGGTGCTGCTGGTCGTCGGCGCCTGGTTCGTGCGCACCCAGCACATCTTCCCGCCGTACGGCGCCCTCGGCTGTGTCGCGATCGGTGTGGCCACAGGCTGGTTCGGCTGGCTGCTCGACCGTGACCGGGCCTCGCGGGAGGGGTGAACAACCTCACGTCTGAGCAGGCGAACCGGCTGGCATGATCAGCGCCATGGCACGTGACTTCAAGACCATCGGCGTTGTCGGGCTCGGAACCATGGGAGCAGGCATCGCCGAGGTGTTCGCCCGCGAGGGCTTCCAGGTGGTGGGCGTCGAGGTCTCCGACGAGTCGCTCGACCGCGGCCGTCAGCACCTCGAGCACTCGACCGGCCGTGCCGTCGCGCGCGGGAAGCTGAGCGAGGAGGACCAGCGGGCCCTGCTCGACCGGATCACGCTGACCACCAGTCTGGCGGACCTGAAGGAGGCCGACCTGGTGGTCGAGGCCGTCGTCGAGTCGGTCGAGATCAAGAAGGACATCTTCCGACGGCTCGACGAGATCGTCGCCCCGGACGCCGTGCTGGCCACCAACACCTCGTCGCTGTCGGTGACCGAGATCAGCACCGCGAACAACCA
>CAWFHJ010000030.1:0-21446 GCA_963815585.1 uncultured Actinomycetota bacterium
TTGAAGGGTTGCCTTCAGCTCCTGAACGAGCAGGTCGGCGTGGTCGTCGCCGAACACCAGCGGCGGGCGGATCTTCAGGGTGGCGCGGTCTCGGCCGGTGCGGCCGATCAGCACGCCTCTGTTCCGCATGCCCTCGATGACCTGGCCGGTGCGCTTCGCATCCGGTCGACCGGTCGCTGGGTCCACGATGTCGACGGCGATCGCGAGGCCCCAGCCCCGCACGTCGGCGACCTGCGGGTCGTCGGCGGTGGCGTCACGCAGCGCCGCGAGGAGGCGGGCGCCTGTCCGGGCGACTTGGGCGACGAGGTCCGTCTCCTCGATGACCCGGAGCACGGCGATCGCGGCGGCGCAGGCCGCCGTGCCTCCGCCGAAGGTGCTGAAGTAGTCGGTGGCGGCGATGAACGGGTCGATCAGCTCGGCGGGGCCGCAGACGGCGGCGACCGGGTAGCCGTTGCCCATCGGCTTGCCCAGGGTCACCAGGTCGGCGGGCACGTTGCCGGCGACGAAGCTCCACAGGTGGTCGCCGGTGCGGCCGTGGCCGGCCTGCACCTCGTCCGCGACGTACAGGCCGCCCGCCGCGTGCACGGCCGCGGCGGCCTCGAGCGTCCAGTCGTGAGCCGGACCGTGGATGCCGTCGCTGGTGAACACCCCGTCGACGAACATCGCCGCCACGCCATGGCCTGCGGCGTCCAGGCTCTCGATCGCGGATGCCACGCCCGTTGGGGTGCCCGGCGGTGGCTCGACCAACCGCATGTGGGTCGGCGAGGGCTTGTCGCCCCAGCTCTCCGGTGAGAACGCGAAGGTCGCCTCAGTGACCCCGTGGTACGCCCAGGAGGTCGCGATCCCGCCCGAGGCACCCGTGGCGTGGCGCGCGATCCGCCACGCCAGGTCGTTGGCCTCGCTGCCGGAATTCACCAGCAGCACCCGGTCCATCCGGTCCGGGAGGGTGGCGAGCAGCCGCTCGGCCAGCTCGACGGGAGCCTCCTGCAGGTAGCGGCTGTTGGTGTTCAGCGTGGCCAGCTGCGAGCTGACCGCCTCGACGACCGCCGGGTGGGAGTGACCCAGCACCGGCACGTTGTTGTAGGCGTCGAGGTAGCGGCGCCCGTCCGCCCCCTCGAGGAACACCCCGCGCCCGCTCACCAAGTGCACCGGATGCGCATAGCTGAGCTCCAGCCCACCCAGCAGCCCGGACCGTGCCTGGTGCAGCTCCGTCGTCGTACGCCGTCGAACAGGTCCGCCGACGGCCGCCTTGAACCGGTCCGTCAGCGCGTCCAGGCCGGTGTCGAGCATCGCCTCGAGGTCGCGGTACGCCGCCTCGTCGATCTCCGGCGCGGAGCCCTGCTCCCGGGTCCGCCAGGCGGTGATCACGATCGCGGCGGCGTACCGTCCCGCGATCAGGTCGGCGAGCACCTCGACCTCCTGCGGCTCGAGCGGCGTGACCGCGGCGTACCCCGCCACCACCTCGTGCGCGAGCTCGAGTCCGTCGTCGCGGCCGCTGAGGAGATCGGCCGTCGCCACCGCCAGGTCGCACACCAGCGCGGTGTGCGTCATGTCCCCGAAGTCGGTGATGCCGGTGACGGAGAGGGTGTCGTCGACGAGCACGTTGGTCGGAGCCAGGTCGTTGTGCACGACCTGGGCACGCATCGTCAGCAGCTGCGGCGTGACCCGTTCCTCGAACCGGTCGAGGACCGCAGCCACCGTCGGGCGTCTGGCCTCGTCGACCGCGGAGAGCCACGGCCTCAGCTGCGGCAGGCGGCGGATGTCCCACGCGATCGGGTACGACGCCGCCTCGTGCACGAACCCGCGGAGCGCCTGCCCCAGCCGGGCCGACGTGCGCCCCCACTCGCGCAGCTCGGCGGGACCCAGCTCCGGCGGCTTCGGGTGCCGGCCGTCCAACCAGGTCATCACCCAGGCGAAGGAGCGGCGGCCGTCGCTCCCGGTCAGCTCCACCCACGGCCGTCCGTCGCGGGTCGGTACGACGCCGGGCACCGGCACGTCGGGCGCCACGGTGCGGATGTGGCGCATCGCCGAGCACTGGAGGTCCAGCACCTCCTCGCCGTCCGCGGGGTTGTGCACCTTCAGCAGGTAGCGGCCGCCGTGCGCGTCGACCCGGAAGTTCCGATCGCGCTCCCCGTGCAGGGCGGTGAGCTCGCCATCGATGCCCCATACGGTTTTCAGGGAGTCCTCCAGGGCGGCTGCTTCGAGCGCCGGCAGGGAGACGGTGAGAGGGTCGTTCGTCGCGCCGGTCACCGGCCCATTCTGACGGTAGACATGCACCATGTACGACGCCCGCCCAGCGCTCGACGCCGACCGCGACATCACGCTGCGCCGCCTCGCGGCGTTGACCGACGACCACGCCGAGGTCGTGGCGGCCTCGCAGGACACCAACGCCGACGACGAGCACGACCCGGAAGGAGCGACGATCGCGTTCGAGCGGTCCCAGGTCGACGCGCTGGTGCGACAGGCACGGGCGCACCTGGCGGAGATCGACGCCGCGCTGGCACGCCTGGACGCAGGCTCGTACGGGATCTGCGAGGTCGGCGGCGAGCCGATCGCCGAAGCCCGGCTCGCGGCCAGACCGACGGCGCGGACCTGCGTGCAGCACGCTTCCTAGGCCTCGAGCGCTCTTCCGATGTCGGCTCCGGGCCTCTCTAATGGACAGATGACCGGCTTGCCCACCGGCACGGTGGCGATGTTGTTCTCCGACATCGAGGGCTCGACGCGCCTGCTCCGCACCCTCGGCGACCGCTGGCCCGAGGTCCTCGGGCTCCAACGCCGCGTCTGTCGCGACGCGTGGGCCGGCCACGACGGTCATGAGATCGGTACCGAAGGAGACAGCTTCTTCGTGGCGTTCGCGACCGCCCACGCCGCGGTGCGTGCGGCGACGGCAGCCCAGCTCGGTCTGTCCGACTGCGTGTGGCCCAGCGACGGTCCGGTCCGCGTGCGGATGGGGATCCACACCGGCACCCCGACGGTCTACGAGGACGGCTATGCGGGCCTCGACGTCCATCGCGCCGCGCGGATCGCAGGTACGGCGCACGGGGGCCAGGTGATCGTCTCGGAGGTGACCGCCAGCTCCGTCCGGGGGACCCTCGACCCGTCGGTGCACCTGCGCGACCTGGGGCGGCACCGACTCAAGGACCTGCCGGCGCCGGAGCACCTCTTCCAGCTGGAGATCGCGGGACTGCCCAGCGACTTCCCGCCGTTGAGGTCGCTCGGAACCTCGTCCACGCTGCCGCGACCCGGGGGCACCCTGATCGGTCGCCGACACGAGCTGGCTGAGCTCGAGACGCTGGTGAGCACCCCCGGCGTGAGCCTGGTGACCCTGACCGGGGCGGGCGGGTCAGGGAAGACCAGACTCGCGATCGGCCTTGCCCACCAGCTGGTGGAACGCTTCCCGGGAGGCGCGTACTTCGTCCCGCTGGCGGCGGCGACGACTCTCGAGTCCGCGTGGGCCACGCTCGGCGAGGTTCTCGACGTGCCCGCGGAGGGACGCATGCCGCCGCGGGTCTTCGAGCACCTGGCGAGCCTCGACGCGCTCTGCGTCCTCGACAACCTGGAGCAGCTCGACGGCGCCGACCGCCTGCTGGCGGAGCTGTTGCAGGGCGCACCCGCGATGACGTTCGTGGTCACGTCCCGCCACCCGCTCCACCTCGCCACGGAGTATCAGCACCCGGTGCCCCCGCTGGCACTGCCCGAGGGGGAAAGCCTGGCGGGTGTGGAGAGCTCCGACGCGGTGCAGCTGTTCGTCCAGCGCGCCCGCCAGGTGCGCCCCCACTTCGAGCTGACCGCCGACAACGCCGCGGACGTGGCTGCGGCGTGCCGGCGACTCGACGGGCTGCCGCTCGCGATCGAGCTCGCCGCCGCCAGGAGCAACCTCCTCAGCCCGGCCGCCATGCTCGTCCGACTCGGCGAGGGGCTCGACATCTCTTCCGTCGGCCGGGACCGACCCGACCGGCAGAAGACCCTGCGGGTCACCCTCGACTGGTCCTACGAGCTGCTGCCCACCGACCGGCAGCGCTTCTTCCGGCACTTGGGGGTGTTCGCGGGCGGGGCCGACCTCGAAGCAGTCGCTGCGGTCTCGGACCTGGACGACGAAAGCGAGGACGTCGACCTCTACGAGCTGCTCGCTGAGCTGGTCGACGCCAGCCTCGTCGTCGTCGTCGACTCGCCCGACGAGGACTTCCGGATCGGCATGCTGGAGACGGTGCGCGCCTACGCGCGTGACCGGATGCGGGCCGAGCACGAGCTCGACGTCGTGCAGCACCGCCATGCCGGGCACTACCTGGAGCTCGCGACCCGGCTCGGTCCGATCTCGACGGTCGACCAGCAGCTGACCACCACCCTCGGCCGGTTCGAGCGCGACCTGGACAACTTCCGTGCGGCGCTGGCCTGGGCGCTGCCGCCGGGCACCAGCGACACTCCCGCAGACCGTGCAGCCGAAGGGCTGCGCCTGTGCGCGGCCCTGGGCCCGCTCTGGTACGTGACCGGCAACTTCGCCGAGGCCCGGGAGTGGCAGGAGGCGGCGATCCGGCACGCCGACGGCAACGACAGCCCGGAGCTCGCGCGCTGCCTCACGATGCAGGGCAGCGTCCTCCACGAGCAAGGCCGAGAGCTCGAGCAGGCCGCTCGGTTCCGCCGGGCCGCCGTGGGGATGTGGCGACGGCTGGAGGACCAGGGCCGGCTTGCGTTCGCGCTCAGCATGCTCGGTGCCACCGTCGCCGAGACCGGGGACCGCACCGCAGCACGTGCCCTGCTCGAGGAGGCTGTCGCCCTCGCGCGCGAGGCTGGCGGCACCGGACCACTCAGCTGGACGGTCGGCTATCTGGCCTACTTCGAGAGCTGCGAGCGCAACCTGCCGCTCTCGCTGGAGCTGTACGACGAGGCCCTCGACGTCTCGCGCGCCCACGGCGACCCGCGCCGCGCCTGGCTGTTCACGATGGGCCGGGCCTGCGCCGTACGCCTCCTCGGGCGCGCCGAGCAGGCTCTGGACCAGCTGAGCGAGCTGATCCCGTCGGGGCTGCGAACGAACAACCCGCAGACCCTGGCGGTGCTGGCCGAGTGCTGTGCAGCGGCACTGTCCCAGCTCGGCCGCTGGTCGGAGGCGGTGCGCCTGCTGGGCGCGGCGGACGCGACGCGCGACCGGTTGACGACCTGTCGGCTGCCGTTGCAGGACCTCGACGTCCTCGAGTCCCTGTCGTCGGCACGGGAAGGACTGGTCGCGCAGGACTGGGAGGACGCCTACCGGTCCGGGCGGGACACCCCGCTCCCGGTCGCGCTCGCCGAGCTTCGCGCCTGAAGGTGTGCCGCCCTGTCGCCAACAGTGCACGCGGCGCACTGGGGACGTGCATCCGTTCGCCGGGACGCCCGAAGATGCTGAGGATCTCGGCCGGCGCGTCGCCGGTGCTGCCGAACCAGTGCGGCACCTGCGTGTCGAAGGTGGCGACCTCGCCCGGGCCGAGCACCCAGTCCTTCTCCCCCAGCACCAGACGCATCTGCCCGGACAGCACGTAGATCCACTCGTAGCCGTCGTGCGCGCGCAGCTCGGGCGTGACCTTGCTGGTCGGGATCACGATCTTCCAGGCCTGCATGCCGTCGGGCTGCCGGGTCAGCGGGATGACCGTCCGGCCCTTGACCGTGTCAGGCCTGAGCCGGATCCGCGGGTCGCCCTCCTCGGGCGCGGCCACCAGGTGGTCGAGCGGCACCCGGTAGACGTGCGACAGCGCGAGGAGCAGCTCCAGGGTCGGGCGCCGTCCTCCGGTCTCGAGCCGGGACAGCGTGCTCTTGGAGATGCCGGTGGATCCGGCGACGCCGGTGAGGGTCAGGCCGCGGCGGGTGCGCAGCTGCTTGAGCCGCGGCCCGACCTGCTCGAGCGCAGCGGAGATGGCAGCAGCTGAGGCGTCCTCCACGGCCCTCATCAGACTCCCGATTCCCACAAACAGCAACGTTGCTGGCTCCACCGACGCCGCGGCTCCAACCTTGCGGCATGAGTCCGTACGACGTAGTGGTGATCGGCGGTGGCGCCGCAGGACTGTCCGCCGCCCTGGTCCTGTCCCGCGCCCTTCGCACGGTCCTGGTGGTGGACGCGGGCCAGCCGCGCAACGCCCCGGCCAGCCACCTGCACGGCTACCTGTCCCGCGACGGCATGGCGCCCGCCGACCTCCTGGCGTCCGGCCGCGACGAGGTCACGTCGTACGGCGGGGAGATCCTCGCGGGACCGTCACCGACCTGCTGCCGGACGGCCGCCGCGGGTTCTGGGTCCTGCTTGCGGACGGGCAGCGGATCTCGGCCCGGCGGCTGCTGGTGACGACCGGCCTGCGCGACGAGCTGCCCGACGTGCCCGGACTCCGTGACCGGTGGGCGCGTGACGTCCTGCACTGCCCCTACTGCCACGGTCACGAGGTCCGGGACCAGCAGCTCGGTGTCATCGGCGGCACCCCCGGCGCCGTCCGCTACGCGCAGATCGTGCGGCAGTGGACGCACGACCTCGTGTACTTCACCCCGCCCGGCCTGCTCACTGCCGCCGAGCGCAACCAGCTGCTCGCCCGCGCCATCGGCGTCGTCGAGGGCACCGTCGTGGAGCTCGTCGTCGAGAACGACCGGCTGCGCGGGGTGCGGATGGACGACGGGTCCGTCGTCCCCCGGGACGCGCTGTTCGTGCCGCCTCGCTTCCTGCCGAACCACGGCGTGCTCGCCGGGCTCGGCTGCGCGACCGAAGAAGACGGCTGGGTCACCACCGATCCCACCGGACGCACCAGCGTCCCCGGTGTCTGGGCCGCCGGCAACGTCGTCGACCCGCGCGCCCAGGTGATCACCGCCGCCGGTGCCGGCTCCGCGGCGGCGATCGCGCTCAACGCCGACCTGGTCGACGACGACGTCCGCGCCGCGGTCCGCGACCTCGACCACGGCTTCCTGCCCACGCTCACCACCACCCACCAGAAGGAGTCACGATGACCACCACCCTCCCCACCTCGAAGCCCGGCCCGCCCTCCAAGCACCAGCTGGCGCTGATGATCTGGCTGGCCGTCTTCCCGACGCTCACCGTCCTCAACCTCGCCCTCGGTGACTGGCTGGGCACGCTGTCCCCCGTCGTACGCACCTTCGTGCTCGCCACCGTCGCGGTGCCGATCGTCATCTACGGCCTGATGCCGCAGCTGCACCGGGTCCGCGGGCACCTGCTGACCCGGAGCGTGTCGTGACCGTCGTCCAGCACGCCGCGCCGTAGCAGCCCGGCGCCCGAACGGTGCCCCCGCATGGCGGAATCGTACGTCGCATGGCGGATGGGGTGGGGCTGCGAGCGCTCTCCGCCCGAAGGTCGACGTACCCTCACCGACGTGGACACCTCGGCGGCGCGACCCCTCGTCCTGGTGCTCGGGCTCGACCCCTACCGGGTGCCCGGCCCGTGGGACCCGAAGCCGGTCGCGGACGCCATCGAGGTCGGCATGGCGCGGCTCGAGGATCGCGGGTACGACGCCGAGGCGTGCCTGGTGGGCCTCGACGGCAGCGACGACATCGAGGCCGTGATCGGCACGGCGCTCCGCGCACAGCAGTGGGAGTGCGTCCTCGTGGGCGGCGGTCTTCGCCGGACCGATGACGAGCTGGGGATCTTCGAGTCCATCATCAACCTGGTCCACCGCGAAGCGCCCCGAGCGGCGATCGCCTTCAACAGCACGCCGCAGGACCTCGACGAGGCCGTCGCGAGGCACGTCCGACCACACGGCTGACCCACCGCGCGGTGGCACACTGCCGGGGTGCAGGTTCCCGACCCGGCTCTGGTGCTGCTGGTCGGCGCGGCCGGCTCCGGCAAGTCGACCTGGGCCGGGGAGCGCTACCGCGACGTCGAGGTCGTCTCGTCCGACGCGTTGCGTGCCGTGGTCGGCAGCGGCACCGCCGATCTCGACGCCTCTGACGACGCCTTCCGGCTGCTCGACCAGATCGTCGAAGGACGCACCCGGCGTGGCCTGACGGTCGTCGTCGACACGCTCGGCCTCGATCCCGTACGACGGGCCGCGTGGGCGGCACTCGCACGCGCGGCCGGCCTCCCGCTGGTGGCCGTCGTGCTCGACACGCCGGCGGCCCTGTGCCGGGCACGCAACGCCGCTCGCGACCGGCCGGTGCCGGCTCCGGTGCTCGCCGGACAGCTGCGCCGGATGCGGGACGTGCGCCTGGAGCTGGAGCTCGAGGGCTGGGACGTGCAGGTCGTGTCAGCGGACGAGCCCGCACCCGTCACGGTCCCGGCTGCGCCGGGTGTCGTCGAGGCGGACGCCGGGCCGCGGGTCATGCTCCAGGTCGGCCGGTTCCCGTGGGGCGAGGACCCGCTCGACTGGCTGAGCGGTATTGCACGCACGGCGGACGACGCCGGGTTCGCGGGCATCGCGCTGATGGACCACCTGATCCAGATCCCGCAGGTCGGCCGGGGCTGGGACCCCATCCCCGAGCCCTGGGTGACGCTCGGCGCGCTCGCCGCACTGGGCACCGACCTCGAGCTCGGCACCCTGTGCACGCCGGCCACGTTCCGCGCGCCCGGCATCATCGCCAAGTCGGCAGCGACGCTCGACGTGATCAGCGGCGGGCGTGCCTTCGTCGGTCTCGGCGCCGGCTGGTGGGCCCGCGAGCACGCGGCGTACGGCCTGGACTTCCCCGCCACCACGCAGCGCCTCGACGACCTCGCCGTCGCCGCGGAGACGCTCAAGGCCCTGTGGGCGCCCGGCACCAAGGCGTACGACGGGGAACGCGTCACGTTGCCGGAGACCACCTGCTACCCGAGGCCGGTCGGCCCGCTGCCGCTGATCGTCGGTGGCGGCGGCGAGCGTCGTACGTTGCGCATCGCCGCCCGCTGGGGCGACGCCTGCAACGTGCGCGGTGACCTCGACACGGTCCAGCACAAGACGGCGGTCCTGCACCGGCACTGCGACGACCTCGGCCGGCCGCGCGACGAGGTCGACGTCACCGTCCTCGACGTGGCGGTCGTCGGCTCCAGCCGCGACGACACCTGGGCCCGCGTCGAACGGCTCCGCGGCCGGACCAGCGCCACCGACTTCGCCGCTCGTCACCACGCCGGCGAGGCCGCCGTCCACCGGGAGCGCCACGGGCGACTGTTCGACGCGGGCGTGCGCACCGTCTTCCTGGCTCTCCCCGACCTCGACGGACCGGACGACGTGGAGCGGGTCGCGGGTCTGGCCCGTCGGTAGCGGGACCGATGTCACACGGAGCCGTCGGCCGGTGTCTTCATGTCGACCAGCAACCACAGGAGGACGACATGACCGCCACCACCCGTATCCAACCCGCTCCGATCAGCGGTGTCCTGGGCGTGCTCGTGAAGCGCTTCAGCAAGAAGCTGCTCGGCGAGGTGCCCGAGCCGATGGGCGTCTACTTCCACAACCAGCCCGTGCTGAAGACGTTCCTCGCCGTCGGCAGCAAGTCGCAGAAGTGGAGTGCCTGCGACGAGAACCTGAAGTCGTTCGCGCACATGGCCGTCGCCGCGCAGGTCGGCTGCTCGTGGTGCCTGGACTTCGGGTACTTCCACGCCCACAACGAGGGCCTGGACGAGAGGAAGGCCAGCCAGGTGCCGGTGTGGCGCACCTCGGACGTCTTCACGCCGCTCGAGCGCGACGTCATGGAGTTCGCCGAGGCGATGACCGCGACGCCGCCGACCGTCACCGACGACCTGTTCGCACGGCTGCTTGCGCAGCTCGGCGAGCCGGCCATGGTCGAGCTCACCACCCAGGTGGCGCTCGCCAACCTCTACGCCCGCTCGAACGTCGCGATGGGCATCGAGTCGCAGGGCTTCTCGTCCGCCTGCGAGCTCAGGCTGGCCCGCCCGGATGCACAGTCCCGGTCATGACCCCATCGGTGTCCGGTGGAGCATCAGGACCGCCCGGTCGTCGTCGCCGCTCACGACCTGCCCGATGATCCGTCGCGCCGCACCATCGAAGCCCTGGCCGACGGCATCGAGCGCGACCCGTTGCAACCACGCGATGCCGTCGTCGAGATGCCGGTCGCGCACCTCGACGACGCCGTCGGTGTAGAACAGGAGCGCCTCACCCGGCAGCAGCCGGCCCTTGCTCACGTGCAGCTCCGGTTCGGGGAGCACGCCCAGGGCGGTGCCACGTGCGTTGTCGATGACCCACGCCTGCGAAGCCAGGTCCCAGTGCAGCGCCGGCGGGTGGCCGCCGCTGGTGATCTGGTAGCTGCCCTCCGCGAGGTCGACCAGCAGGTGCACCGCGGTCGCGAACGCCTCGTCGTCCCCCTGCCGGATCAGGAAGTGGTTGGCGGCACGGAACAGGTCCTCCGGTGGGAGGGCCCCGATCAGCCCACCGAGCGCGCCGGCGAACTGGAGCGCAGCCGGTCCCGCGCTCGTCCCCTTCCCGCAGACGTCGACCAGGATCAGCTCGAGCTTCTGCTGGTCCCTTCGCAGGTCCGCCACCAGGAAGTCCCCGGCGTACGTCACCCCGTGGGAGGCGATCATCGCGGTCTGCGAGTCCCAGCCGTCGGGCAGCGCCGGGACCCTGCCCTGGGCCTGGAGCCGGTCCCGCAGGTCCACCAGGAACGACTCGCTGAGCATCGCCGGCAGTCCGCTTCGCTGCCGGCTGGCCACCACCAGGACGAGCAGCACGGCGAGCGCGAACGCCGCCATCGCCATGCCGCGCGAGACGGTGATCGGCCCGTTGAGCGCCAGGGCGAGCACACCAGCGACGGCGTTCACTGCTCCCACCAGCACCAGCGGCCGGAACCGGAGCAGCATCATCGCGATCAGCAGCCAGACGAAGTACGCCGCCAACGGCATCCACTCCGGCGCAGTCACCGAGACGACGAACGACGCGGAGATGATCGCGAGCATGCCCAGGGCCACCTGCACCTGGCTCTGGCGGGTCCCGCTGCGCCAGGAGGCGACTCGCGCGTGCAGGTAGCCAGCCGCCCGGTTACCCATGCGCGAACAGTAGTCGCGCGACGGCGCCGCGGACCTGCGTTCAGACTTGTTGGGCCAGCCCGATCACCTCGGCCCGGATCGACAGCAGCCGTGGGTCAGGCGGGCTGCCAGAGCTCGATCCGGTTGCCCTCGGGATCGGTGACCCAGCCGAACCGACCGACGCCGTCCATGTCCTCGGTCTCCTCGGACACGTCGGCGCCCGCGTCGCGCAGCTGGGCGAGCATCGCGTCCAGGTCACGCACGCGGAAGTTGATCATCACCTGCTGGTCACGCGAACCGAAGTAGTCGGTCTCGGACTCGAACGTCGCGAACACCGTGGACCCGGTTTCCTGACGCCACAGCCCGTGCTCGTCGGCGTCGAGGCCCAGGCAATCGCGGTACCAGGCACCCAGGGCCACCGGGTCCGCCGCGCGCAGGAAGTAGCCACCCACGCCGAGCACATGTTCCATGTCGACATCCTGCCCGACGAGTTCACCCCCGAGACGTTGCGGCACCTCCTAGGAGTCCGCGAAGGGACGTCCCACCGTCAGGCCGGCCCGCGTCCCGGGTTCGAAGGCGGCGCCGAGCTCGGCATCGGCCTGGGCCCCGCCGGCATCGAGGACCGTCGTGAAGAAGCAGCGCGCGGCGACGGCGAAGATGACGTCGGCGATGTCCTCGTCCGTGAGGCCGTGCTCACGGAGGGCGCTGACGTCGGGCTCGGAGATCGAGGCCGGGTCGGTGGCCGCCTTGGCGGCGAACCTGACGAGTGCCTGGTCGACCGGGTCGAGGTTCGCGCCGGAAGGGTCGGAGGTCAGGGCGAGCATCGACGGCTCGTCGCTGCAGACGTCGCGGAGGAACTTCGAGTGCGCGGCCAGGCAGTACGTCGACGCGCGGGCGCGGGCGGCGGCGATGGTGACCAGCTCGAAGCGCCGGCGGTCCATGCCGCCGCGGACGGCCAGGTTCAGCCGGGTCCAGGCCTCGGCCACGTCGGGGCGGCTGGCGAACAGCCCGGCGTAGTTGGGCTCGTAGCCGAAGGCCTTGGTCTGTCCGTCCCGCCACTGCGTGAAGGCGTCGGTGGTGTCGGGCTGTGGTCGGGGCTCGATCAGCATGTCTCAACCTACCGCCGCTCTAGGGTGGCGCGATGGACCACGAGAGCGCCCAGGAACGGCTCGACCGTACGGGCCGGTGACCACGACCTACGAGAGCTGCTTCGTGATCCGGTTCGACGACAAGGACAGGAGCCGGGAGCTCGTCGAGTACTACCTGAAGCGACCCTGACGGAGGTTTCGAGACGGTTGCAGAGCAACCTCCTCAACCACCGTCAACGCATCAGTCGCTGGCGCCACTTCATCGGCAGCGCCTTGTGCAGCGGTCGCTTCGCCGTCTCCTCGCCGGGTGCGGGAACGGGCGGACAGCCGCGGTCGTAGGTGTCGCCGGAGACGCGGTCGGGGACGGTGCCGTCGGTGAGGTACGCCGCGATCGCGTCGTCGACGCACGGCACACCGGAGAGCGACGCGGCGTGCGTGGTGCCGCCGACGCCGGCCACCAGGGACGCGGTCGGGAAGCGGCGTCGTACCTCCAGCGCGCCGGAGAACGGCGTCGCCGCGTCGAGCGTCTCGTTCACCAGCAGGATCGGCTCGGTCACGTGGGCGCCGGACACGTTCACCGGCGTACCGGCGGTGGCCGGCCAGGTGAAGCACGGCGCGTTGTACCAGGTGTTGTTCCAGGTCAGGAACGCGCGCTGCTGGTAGGTGTTCCAGCTGTCGTCGACCCAGGTGCGCCACGCCGCGGGCCACGGGGCGTCGGTGCACGAGGTGGCGTTGTAGACCGCGTAGGAGTTGTCGTCGCCGTAGTCCGGGGTCTGCTGGTAGAGGCTCAGCATCGGCCCGCCGTTGCCGGTGCGACGCAGCGAGCCGAGCGCGGTGGCGATGTCCACCCAGTCGTAGACGTAGTAGCCGGCGCCGAGCACCGCGTCGTTGAGCTCCGAGGCGCCGAGCCTGTCGTGCCACGGGTGCGTGCGGAGCCGGTTGACCTCGTAGAAGTAGCCACGCCGCACGTTGCGCCAGTCGCTGCTCAGCCCGAAGCCCTTCGCGTGCCGGGACACCCACTGCCAGAACGCGGTCATCGAGTCGCCGAACGCGACGTCCTGGTCGAGGTTCGCGGCGTACCAGACCCGACCGGGGTCGACGTTGCCGTCGAGCACGAACCGGTGCACGCGGTCGGGGTGCTGCGTCGCGTAGACCTGACCCAGGTAGGTGCCGTAGGAGAACCCGTAGTAGCTGATCTGCTGCTGCCCGAGCGCCACCCGCAGGCTCTCGAGGTCCTGCACGGTGTCGGTGGTCCGCAGGTGCCCGAGCAGAGTCTTCGCTCCGGCGGTCGAGCAGGCCTTCGCGTAGCGCGCGGCACGTGCCCGCCACGCCGTCATCAGCGCGTCGCTCCACGGCACGTAGGGCAGCCGGTTCACGTGGAAGTAGTCGCGGTTGCAGCGCAGGGTCGGCGTGCTCTGGCCGACGCCGCGTGGGTCGAAGCCGACCCAGTCGTAGGTGTGGGACGAGGTGCCGGGCACCGCGTCCGCGAGCACCGGCACGAACGTGCCGCTGACGCCGGGTCCACCCGGGTTGCCGATCATCACGCCCTGGTAGTCGGCGGCGGACGACGTGTGCCGGATCCGGGTCACCGCGAGCTTCGCCTTGGTGCCGGCGGGGTTCCCGTAGTCGACGGGTACGACGAGCGCGCCGCACTGCATGCCGGCCACGCCCCACTCGGCGGAGCAGTCCGACCAGGTGATCGGCGGTGGCGTGTACGCCGGCGCCGCGGGTGTCGTCCCGCTGGCCTGCGCGGGCGCGACGGCACCGAGGCCGACCGCCAGCGCGGCGACCACGACCGCGACGACCGGGGCTCTCACCCGGTGAACTGTGCAGCGGCGCACCGGCCCTGTCCACCGGTTCACGGGAATCCGCGGGCCACTCCTAGGCTGGCGGCCATGGACCTCGACCGCTGGTGGCCCGACGTGGTCGCCGACCAGCCGCAGCTGCGCGACCGGCTGGTGGCGACGTACGACGATCCAGCGCGCGGCTACCACGACCTGCGGCACCTGGCCGAGGTGCTCGAACGCCTCGACGACCTGCTGCCCGCCGACCACCCCGAGCGTGAAGCGGTGGTGCTCGCCGCGTGGTTCCACGACGCGGTCTACGACGCCGTCGGCGACAACGAGCAGCGATCCGCCCGGCTCGCCGACGCGGCGCTCACCCAGGCCGGGGTGCCGATCCCGCTGGTCGAGGAGGTCACCCGGCTGGTGCGGCTGACCGAGCGGCACGACCCCGCGCCCGACGACCTGGCCGGTCAGCTGCTGTGCGACGCCGACCTGGCGATCCTGGCCGCCGACCGGGAGCGGTACGACGACTACGTGGCCGGTGTCCGGCAGGAGTACGCCGCCGTGCCCGAGGCCGACTTCCGGGCGGGACGCAAGGCGGTGCTCGAGGACCTGCTCGCGCACGAGACGATGTTCCACTCCGACGCGGCCCGCGAACGCTGGGAGGAGAAGGCCCGCGCCAACGTCACTGCGGAGGTGGCGGCGCTTTCCTGACCCGCAGGCCCGCCTTCACCAGCCGCGACACCAGCTCCCGGCTCGACACGGGTGTGGCCCCGGCCTCGACGACGTCGTCGTACCACTCGGACGGCACGTCGTAGTGGTCCCGGTCGAAGCCCCGCTCGGGCACCCCGATCGTGCGCGCGAACGCGTGCAGCTCGTCGTACGACGTGTCGGAGGCGACGTGGGACCACAACCGGCCGCGCCCCGGCGCGTTGGGCGGGTCGATCAGGATCAAGCCGAGTCCTCGACGGCGTCGACCGGCACGCCCATCGCCCGGTCGAGCGCGTCGTCGAGCAGCAGCCGCCACGAGCGCACGTGACCGGCGTCGACGTAGGAGCGGGTCCACGAGCGGCCCGGGCGGACGGTCGCGCCCACCCCGAACTGGCGCACCCCCGCACGCAACAGCCACGGCACCTGCTCGGGACTGAGCTGGCCGCAGGCCAGCAGCAGCCTGGCCACGTCGGGGTCCTGGGAGGCGCGCGTGATCAGCTCGTCGCCACCCACCGGCAGCCCGCGCGTGGAGCCGCCAGAGGCGACCGCGTCGAGGTGCGGCAGCCGGGCCACCGCACGCCAGGCGTGGTCGGTGCGCAGCGTGGAGTCGAAGCCGCGGTGGAAACCCCACGGCACCTCGGGCAGCGACCCGACCAGCTCTGACGTGGTCGCCTCGTCGATCTCGAGGTCGTCGTCGAGGAACCCGAAGGACAGGCTCTGCGCACCGAGCAGCAGGTACTCCTGGGCGAGCCCGACCAGCCGCGAGAACTCGCCGCCCGTGGTCGACAGTCCCTCGTTGAGCCGCAGCAGCACCCGCACCGGCAGGTCGGTCTCACGGCAGATCTGCGAGACCGCGGCCGGCTCCGGGGAGCGCCCGCCGAGCTCGGGGTCGGTCATCACCAGGATCCGGTCGGCGCCGCCGTCGGTTGCGCCTCCCACGTCACGGACGTGGAGGCAGACGACTTCGAGCAGGGGATGGGTTGGCACACTGACACTGTGACATCCGAAGACCCCCTGATCACCGCACGCGCGCTCGTGTTGCACGACCTCGAGGCGACCGACGTCGCGACCGCGGCCCACGTGTCCCTGCTGGAGAGCGCCGTCTCCGAGCGCCGTTGGTGGCTGGAGCAGTGGGACGAGGGCCGGCCGTACGTCGCCGGGCTCGTCGCGCAGGACGTGCAGGACGCCCTGCTCGCGACCGCCGGCCGCTGGCCCCTGTGCCGCGTGTGCGAGACGGCCCCGCACGCGCTCTACGTCGACCCCGACCTGGGCGGACCCGACCCGCACTGGGTGTGCGAGGAGTCCGGTCGGGCCGTCGCACCGTTGGGAGCACTCACATGACCGACCACCCCGTCACCCGCTGGGAGAAGGCCGACCACTCCGGCTACGGCAAGCGGTTCGCGGAGCTGGTCGCCGACGGCACCGACGTCGACGGCGAGGCCCGGCTGGCCGACGTGCTGGTGCCGCGCGGTGCCACGGTCCTCGACGCCGGCTCGGGCATGGGTCGCGTGGCGGACGGGCTGGTCCGGCGCGGCCACGACGTGACTGCCGTCGAGAAGGACGCCGGGCTGGTCGAGCAGTCCCGGTCGACGTTCCCGGACGTCGCGGTCGTGCAGTCCGACCTGCTCGGGCTGTCGCCTGCGTTCCTGGAGTCGCAGGGGCGCCCCTCGTCGTACGACCTGGTCGTGGTGGTCGGCAACGTGATGGTGCTGCTCGCCGAGGACACCGAGCGGCAGGTGCTGGAGACGCTGGCTGGCCTGCTGAAGCCGGACGGCCGGATGCTGGTCGGGTTCCGGATGGCCGGCGGTCCGCAGAACGCCCGCACGTATCCCGCAGACGCGTTCGTGGCCGACGCCGAGGCGGCCGGGCTCGTCGTCGACGCACGCTTCGAGAGCTACGAGCTGCGCTCGGGTGTCGACGAGGACTACGCGGTCTGGATCCTCAGCGCTCGAACTCGGCCCGCAGGACCGGGATCCACAGCGTGAACCGGTCGGCGCGGTAGACGGTCCGCGAGACCTCGCAGGCGACCTCGCGGCAGAACGCGCGCCGCGACACCCGCAGCACCGCTGCACCGGGCGTGATCTCGAGCAGCCCGGCCTCGGCCTCCGTCGCGACGTCGCCGACCACGGAGTCCTCGCCCCAGCTCGGCATCAGCTCCTGCGTGGAGAACCACTCGTAGAGGCTGTCCGGCTCGGAGCGGGACAGGAACTCCGGGAACGCCTCCAGCGAGATGTAGACGTCGCTGACGCAGACCGGGCTGCCGTCGGCGGTGCGCAGCCGCTGCCAGTGCGCGATCGGGTGACCCTCGTCGACCTGGAGCGCTCGGGCCACGCCGGGCCCGGCGGTCTCCCGTCGACGCATCAGCGTGCGGGAGCCCGGCGTGCGGCCCCGGCGGTGCATCTCCTCGGTGTACGACGAGAGCCGGGCCTGCATGTCGACGTGGGGCTTTGCCACGAACGTGCCGCGGCCGGGGATGCGTTCGAGAAGCCCCTGGGTGACCAGGCTGTCGAGGGCGTGGCGCACCGTCATCCGTGCCACACCGAACCGCTGGACGAGCTCGCGCTCGGACGGTGCGGGCGCACCGGGCTCCAGGTTGTGCACCAGCGAACGAACGTACTCACGCACCTGAACGTGCTTGAGCCGCTGGTCAACTGTGTCAGCCCCAGCCAATGGTTCCTCCCTCTCCCAGGAGGGCAGCCTAGCCAACCGGGCACACCCCAGGGGAGGTGTACGAGACTCCGGACCTACTCGGTGGCGATCGCGGTGAGCACGTCGAGGCGCGCGGCACGGCGCGCCGGGAGCACCGCGGTGACCACTCCGACCACCGCCGCGGACACCACGAACCCGGTCAGGAGCACCCCCGGGATGCGGGTGACGGTGAGCCCCTCGTCGCGCAGCGAGGCCATCAGCGCGATGCCGAAGATCAGTCCCATCGCCACCCCGAGCAGGGCTCCGAGCACCGCGATCACGATCGACTCGAGCCCGATCATCCGCCGCAGCTGTGCCCTGCTCAGGCCGATCGCGCGGAGCAGCCCGATCTCGCGGGTGCGCTCGATCACGGACAGCGCGAGGGTGTTGACGACCCCGAGCAGCGCGATCACGATCGCCATCCCGAGCAGCGCGTAGATCATCAGCACCAGGCGGTCGATCGGCAACCGCTGCTCGGCGGCGTACTCCTGCTGGTTCTTGACCGTCACCGTCGGCAGCTTGGCGATCTGCTGGTTGATCGCGGCCTCCACCGTGGCTGCGTCGACGCCCGGCTCGACGGACACGAAGGCGACGTTGTCCTGGGCCTGGAAGCCGGCGGCGGCGAACGTGTCCAGGTTGACGACGCAGGCCGCGAAGACCGCACCGTTGGGCTCGTAGGTGCCGACCACCCGCAGCCGCTGGTCGTCCTTCGGCATCTGCCAGGTCACCAGGTCGCCGCGCTTGTGGCCGTGTTCCTTGGCGAAGTCCTCGTTCATCAGGCACCCGCCGTCGTCCTTCAGGTCGGACACTCCCCCGCCCTTGGTCTTCAGCCGGATCGCGTCGCCGAGGTGCGCCGGGTCGACCCCGCCGAGGAACGTGCGCTCGCCGTCCACCCGGGCCTGGGCGTAGCGGGTGCGCACCACGGACGCGACGCCGGGCACCTTCTCGGCGCGGTCGCTGACGCTCGGCGAGAACCCCTGCCCGATCAGGTTGCTGATCACCAGGTCGCCGACGAAGTTCTGGGAGATGCTGTCGTCCACGCTGGCCTTGGCCGAGGCGCCGGCGATGGACATCGTGGTGACCAGGGCCATCCCGATCATCAGGGCCGACGCGGTGGCCGCCGTACGACGGGGGTTGCGCAGCGAGTTCTGGCCGGCCAGCTGACCGACGCTGCCGAACGCCGCCCGGTAGACCGCCGCCGCGACCAGCAGGAACGGCTTGGACAGCACCGGGCTGGCCACCGCCACCCCGAGCAGCGCGGCCAGGATGCCGCCGCCGACCCAGTAGCCCTTCTTCGGCACGTCGAGCGTCAACCCGGCCACCATCAGGCCCGCGGCTCCGAGGCACATCAGCATGCCGACCAGGAACCGCATCCGCATCGACGACTCCGGCATCGCCACGTCGTCGCGCAGGGCCGCGACGGGTGCGATGCGTGCGGAGCGACGGGCGGGGAGGTAGGCCGCGACCATGGTGACGACCAGGCCGATCCCGTACGCCGCCAGGAAGGTGCGCGGCGCGTAGACGAACGAGGTGCCGGACAGGTCCAGTCCGAACTGACCGAACACGAAGCGGATCGCGATCGCGAGCAGCACCCCGAGGCCGACGCCGAGCGTGCTGCCCACGAGTCCGACCACGAACGCCTCGAACAGCACCGACCTGCTGACCTGCCGGCGCGAGGCTCCGAGCGCGCGGAGGAGCGCCAGCTCGCGGCTGCGCTGCGCGACCAGGATCGAGAACGTGTTGATGATCAGGAACGAGCCGACCACCAGTGCGATGCCGGCGAACACCAGCAGGAAGATCGTGATGAACTTGATCGCCTTCAGCAGCTCGCTCGCGGCCTGCTCCGCGGCCTTGTCGCCGGCCACCGCCCTCGTGTCGGCTGGGAGCACCTTCGCCACCCGGTCGCGAAGGTCCTGCTGGGAGACGCCGTCGTCGGCGGTCACCCAGATCGTGTTGTAGCCGTCACGGCCGTCGAGGAACAGCTTCTGCGCGGTCTTCGTGTCCCAGATCGTCGCCGTCGCGCCGTTGAGGGAGCCGCCGTCGGGGAAGTCCGCGAGTCCGACCAGGGTGGGCGTCAGCAGCGCCCGCTTGGTGGCGCTGACGATGCGCACCTTGTCGCCGAGGTGGTAGCCGGCGCGCTCGGCGGTCTTCACGTCCATCGCGACCTCGTCCGGCCCGTGCGGGTGCCGGCCGCTGGTCACCTGGAGCGGCTTGATCCCGTGGGCCGCCGGGGCGTCGTTGTCGTTGAACGCGAAGCCGGGAGGGCCCTGGCCCCCGATCACCTTGCCGTTCGTGCCGACCACGAAGACACCCGCTGCGACCACCTTGCCGTCGGCCCGTCGTACCCCGTCGAGGGCCGCGATCTTGCCCACCAGCGAGCCCGGGAGCTGGACGGTGGTCGCGATGTCGGCGTTGCTGCTGATCCGGGCCGGCTGCACGACGACGTCGCCGACGCTGTTGTCGAAGATCGCGACGAAGCTCTTGTTGAGGGTGTCGGTGAAGATCAGCGTGCCCACCACGAACGCCACCCCGAGCACGATCGCGAACGTGCTCATCACCAGCCGCACCTTGCGACCGAGCAGGCTCCTCCATGCCGCGTGCAGCATCGGCGGTGTCCTAGGCCAGGGCTTCGAGGTCGGCGGCCCTGCGGGCGTCGAGGTCGGTCATCTGGTCGAGCACGCCCTCGCGGGTCGGGGAGCGCATCTCGCCGACCACCTTCCCATCGCCGAGGAACACCACGCGGTCGGTGTGGGCGGCCGCGACCGGGTCGTGGGTGACCATCACGATCGTCTGGCCGAACTCCTGGACGGTACGGCGCAGCAGGCCGAGCACCTCCGCGCCCGACTGGGAGTCGAGGTTGCCGGTCGGCTCGTCGGCGAACACGATCGTCGGTCGGCTGGCAAGCGCCCGCGCGACCGCCACGCGCTGCTGCTGTCCGCCGGAGAGCTGGTTGGGCCGGTGGCCGAGGCGGTCGCGGATCGCCACCGCGTCGAGCACGCCGTCGTACCACTCCTGGTCGGGCTTGCGCCGCGCGATGCTCAGCGGCAGCAGGATGTTCTCCTCCGCGGTCAGCGTCGGCACCAGGTTGAACGACTGGAACACGAAGCCGATCTGGTCACGCCGCAGCCGCGTGAGCGCCTTGTCGTTGAGCCCGCCGAGATCCTCGTCACCGATCAGCACCTGCCCCGACGTCGGGGTGTCGAGCGCCGCGCAGCAGTGCATCAGCGTGGACTTCCCCGACCCGGACGGCCCCATGATCGCCGTGAACTCCCCCGCCAGGATGTCCAGCGTGACCCCGTCGAGCGCCCGCACCTCAGCCGCCCCCGCGCCGTACGTCTTCACCAGGTCGATCACCCGCGCCGCGGGCCTGCTGCTCATGGCACGACGCTAGCCCGTCCCCCCGCATCGGGACGCGCCCCTCGGTGGTCGAGCTTGTCGAGACCTTCCCGGTGGTCGAGCTTGTCGAGACCTTCCCGGTGGTCGAGCTTGTCGAGACCTTCCCGGTGGTCGAGCTTGTCGAGACCTTCCCGGTGGTCGAGCTTGTCGAGACCTCCCCGGTGGTCGAGCTTGTCGAGACCTTCCCGGTGGTCGAGCTTGTCGAGACCTCCCCGGTGGTCGAGCTTGTCGAGACCTCCCCGGTGGTCGAGCTCGTCGAGACCTTCCCGGTGGTCGAGCTTGTCGAGACCCGGCGGCACGTGGTGGTCGAAAAGCGCAGCAACAGGGAGAGGTACGCCGCGGGTCCGGGTGGACCGCCGGCCTGCGGTGGTTGAGGAGGCGCCCCAGCGCCGTCTCGAAACCTCCGCGCGCTTCTGTGGTGGTCGAGCTTGTCGAGACCTGGCGGCACGCGGATGGTCGAAAGGCGCAGCAACGGGCGGGGGCGGCAGTGCATGGCGGCTCGCGCCCGGCTCGCGCTCTCGGTGGTTGAGGAGGCGCGCCAGCGCCGTCTCGAAACCTCCGCGCGCTTCTTGGTGGTCGAGCTTGTCGAGACCTGGCGGCACGCGGGTGGTCGAAAGGCGCAGCGACGAGGACGGGTACGGCGCGGGTCCGGGTCGGCTGCCGGCTTTCGGGTGTTGAGGAGGCGCGCCAGCGCCGTCTCGAAACCCCCGCCCTTCTTGGCGGTCGAGCCTGTCGAGACCCCTACGGAATCCCTTGTCCATAACGGGAAACTCGACGGAAATCAGCCTTGAATCGAACGTGTGTTCGAGTAGAATGGGACCATGACCACGACGGCACCCGACCTCGACACCGCCACCGCGGTGCTCGACT
>CAWFHJ010000031.1:0-574432 GCA_963815585.1 uncultured Actinomycetota bacterium
GTGTTCTCGGGGTCGCCCTTCAGCCCGGAGGTGTAGATGTTTCCGGTGCGCCTCGCCGTAACGCTTCCAGCCGTTGGGCGAGGTCTCGCACGGGTCGAGGACGTAGAACTCGAGCTCCGGGCCGCACGACGGGCTTCATGCCCAGCTCGCCGAACCGCTCGAGCACCCGGCGCAGGACGTTGCGGGGGCTCTCCTGCGACGGCGTCCCGTCGGGGTTGAAGACGTCGGCGATCATGTGCGCGACACCGGGCTCCCACGGCACGTGCTGGAGCGTGCTCACGTCGGGGACGGCGACGACGTCGGGCAGACCGGCCGACATACCGCCCTCGATCTCGACGACGTCACCCATGGGGGACGTGCCGTAGACCGATCGGCAGAAGGCCACCCCGTCGCCGACGGTCCTGGCGAAGCGACGGGTGAGTACGTCGCGTCCCCGCTCAGCACCGATCAGGTCGCTGTAACCGAGACGTACGACGTCGATGCCGTCGCTGGTCAGGTCGGCCTCCGCGGCCTCCATCGCGATCGGATCCACGTGGACCATGGGTTCTCCTCGTCGTCGGCACCGCACCGTGGCCCCGTGGCCACGATCCCCAACCATTGAAGCTGGTGTTGCTCTCCGGTAAGATCGTACGGACACAAACGATCTTGTCAAGAGGTTCGGTCCCGAATGAACACACCGTCCTGCTCCCGGTCAGCACTCGTCCAGCCCCGTACCATCCGAGCATGACCGACCTTCACACCCTCGTCGAGACGGAGCGCGCGATGCAGAACCGCGTCGCCGAGCTCGGGCTCGACTTCGAGGCGGCCCACGCCGTGTCCAGCATCTACCGGGCGGCCAACGCCGTGCGCGGCTACGTCACCACCGAGGTCTTGCGTCCTGTCGACATCAGCTGGACCGGTTTCGTGGTGATGTGGGTGGTGTGGATCGCCGATGGCCTCGAGACCCGGCGGGCGGCCGAGTCCGCCGCCATCTCGAAGGCCACGCTCACCGGCGTGGTCAAGACCCTGGAGGCGCGCGGCTGGATGGAGAAGGTCGGCCGCGAGGACGACCGGCGCCTCGTGGAGCTGCACCTCACGCCGTCCGGCAAGGCGCTGATGGAGGACCTCTACCCGAAGTTCAACGCGATCGAGTCCCGCGTCGTCCGGGGCATCTCCCCGACGCGTCAGAAGGCCATGACCAAGAGCCTTCGCGAGATCGTCACCTCCATCGAGGCCTCCGGGTCGGACGGACCCGCCGAACAGGACTAGGAGCCAAGCGCCTTCACGAACGCCTCGAAGACACCCGCCTGCTGGTCGTCCGTCGCGGCGGTGTCCTCCGGATGCCACTGCACGCCGAGGTACCAGCCGTCGTGGTCGTCGAGAGCCACCGCCTCGATCGTCCCGTCCCAGGCGTACGCCGAGGCCTGCAGCCCTTCACCGAGCCGGCCGAGGCCCTGGTGGTGGTAGCAGGAGATGGTCATCCGGTCGCCGGGGACGACGACCCGCAGCGGTGAGTCCTCGAGGACCTCGATGTCGTGGACCAGATGCCGGTGGTCCGCGCCGAGGGTCTCGGTCATGTCCTGGACCAGGTCTCCCCCACGTGCCACGTTGACCACCTGGGTGCCCCGGCAGATGGCGAGGAGGGGGATCTGGTCCTCGATGGCCACCCTGGCCAGCGGCGAGGTCGAAGGCGTCCTGGGTCTCGTCCACGTCGTACTGGGTCGCGTGGTCGTCCTGTCCCGACCAGCGCGCGGCGAGGTCTCCCCCGCCCGGCAGCAGGATGCCGTCGGCCATCCAGACCCGGTCGCGGACCAGGCGGTCGAGGTCGTGCTCGGAGATCCCGACGGGGACCTCCGGGTGCACGACGAGCGGTTCGGCGCCGGCGTCGTACACCGCCTGGACGAGCTTGGCGGCCGACACCTCGGCTCGGTAGCGCAGCGCCGCAGCGCTCTGGGAGAACCGCGCCGGGATGACCACGACGGGCCTGGCGCCCGGTGGCCGGCCGGAACGGGAAGCCTGGGCAGTCATGCGGTGCTCAGTGCGTCTTGCTGAGGTCGGGCTTGCGGATGCCGCGGAACTCCCAGTCGCCGCCCTTGGCCGTGGAGAGGACCTCCTCGCTCTCCGTGGGCTGGGCGCCGACGTCGGTGCGGATGGGCGTCGGCCCCTCGACGATGTGGTTGCGCAACGTGCCGAGGCCCTCGACCTCGACCTCGACGACATCGCCCGGGTAGACCGTGCGGGAGATCGCGGGCGTGCCGGAGAGGAGCACGTCGCCGGGCTGCAGCGTGATGGTGCGCGCGATGTCGGCGACCAGGTAGTGCATGTCCCACTTCATCTCGCTGGTGTTGCCGTCCTGGCGCACCTGCCCGTTGACGATCGTGCGGATCTGCTTGTCGTGGAAGTCCCAGCCCTCGACCAGCCCCGGACCGATCGGGCAGAGGGTGTCCGCGCCCTTGACCCGCAGCATCGAGCCGGAGTCGGTGTCGCGGAAGTCGTGCAGCCCGTAGTCGTTGCCGATCGAGTAGCCGCGGATGTAGTCACCGGCCTCCTCGGGCGCGATGTTGCGCGCCGTCCGACCGATCACGATGGCGATCTCACCCTCGTAGTTGAGCCACTTGCAGCCCGCCGGGCGCACCACTGCGCCCTCGTGGGCGTTCAGGGCCGAGACCGGCTTGTGGAAGTACGTCGGGGCCGGCGGCAGGGTCGTCATCATCTCCTCGACCCGCGAGAGGTAGTTGAGGTGGACGCACACGATCTTCGACGGGACCGTCGGTGCGAGGTGAGTCGCGTCGGCGATGGCGACCTCGCGGCCGTCACCGGCCACCAGGGTCTCGCCGTGGCGTACGACGTCGACGACGTTGCCGTCGAGCAGGATGCGGCGGGTCTCTCGGGTGCTCATGTGCTTCCTCGGGGTCAGCCGGCGGCCGGGAGGTCCGGGCCGGAGGTCTGTCGGACGTAGTCGGGGTCGGTCGGCGTACGCCGGGGCCGGGGGAACCCGTCCTCGGGACGGTCGAACCAGAGGTGCACCTGTCCGGTGCCGATCGAGTTCTCGTACTCGCCGTACTGCCGGCTGGTCGCGGTGCAGTCGCCCTCGCCCAGCGCGCCCATCATCATCAGGTAGTGCCCGAACCGCGCCTCTGGCCGGTAGCGGTAGTACTCCGGCATGGTGTCGAGCACCTGCGCGTGGTCGCCGTTGCGGAACCACTCGAGCCGCTCGGCGTCGGCGTCGACCGCCTCCTTGCTGAAGATGTGCTCCAGACCGGCGGCCTCGTGGTCGCGCAGCTGGCGCAGCGGCCAGAAGGTGTGCGACATGGCGCCCGAGGCGATCAGCAGGACCTTGCGGTCGGACTCCGCGATCGCGTCGCCCAGTGCGCGGCCGAGACGGAGGTTGTCCTCCATGTCGGCGGTCTGGCAGACCCCGATGCTGATCCAGCGCTTGTCGGGCAGGCCGTCGCCGAGGAACTCCCAGACGTTCGTGGTCGCGTAGAAGATCGGCAGGTGATCGTCCTCGATCGCGGTGATCCAGGTGCTGTGCTCGGCGCCCTTGCTCGCGATCAGGTGCGCAAGGTCGGGGTCACCGGGGAAGTCGTAGGGCCGCTGGCTCATCCCACGTGGCAGCTCCTCGGAGGTGAACAGGCCGGCGCGACGCTCCTGCGCGGTGACCACGAACTCCACCGTCGTCGCCCAGTGAGAGTCGAGCACCACCACGGTGTCGTAGTCGAGGGTGTCGAAGACCTCTCGCCGCAGCTGCTGGAGACCTGCGACCAGCGTGCTGTCCTCTCCGCCGTTGATCTCACGGCGAGTGGCCTCGGGAAGCACGATCGTGGGCACGTGGGCGATCAGCCCGGCCCCTACCACTTCGCCCATCAGGCGTCCGTCCTCTCAGGGGTACCGACGGTCCAGCCGGTCGGGCTGAACACGCTGTTCTTGATGTCGCAGTAGAAGTCGAAGGAGTAGTCGCCACCCTCGCGGCCGATGCCCGACTTCCCGTTGCCTCCGAAGGGGGCACCAAGGTCGCGCACGAAGAAGCAGTTCACCCACACGGTGCCGGCGTTCAACTGCGAGCTCACCCGCTCGGCCCGCTCCGGGTCACCCGTCACCAGGGTCGCGGCCAGCCCGAACCGCGTGTTGTTGGCCATCGCGACGCCCTCCTCCTCAGAAGCGAAGGTCTGGACGGTCAGCACCGGACCGAACACCTCCTCGGTGAGGATCTCGCTGCCCGGCTCGGCGCCGGTCAGGATCGTCGGGGAGAAGTAGAGACCCCCGAGCTCCTCGTTGGGTCCACCGCCCAGCACCGGCTTGGCGCCGTCGGCGAGCGCGCGCTCCACGAACCCGGAGACCCGGTCGAAGTGCGCGCGGCTCACCAGGGCGCTGACGTCCGTCGCTTCGTCACGCGGGTCGCCCTGGACCAGGACGGAGGCGCGATCGACGACACGCTCGAGGAACTCGTCGGCGATGCGCTCGTGCACCAGTAGTCGGAAGGCACCGAGGCATACCTGCCCCGCGTTGTCGAACTGCTCGACAGCCAGGTCGACCGCCAGGTCGAGGTCACAGTCGTCGAAGACCAGCAGCGGCGACTTGCCGCCCAGCTCGAAGGAGAGCGGGACGATGTTGGGCGCGGCCGCGGCAGCGATCGTGCCCGCGGTCGGCACGGAGCCGGTGAAGGACAGCCGGTTGATGCCGGGGTGCCGGGTGAGCGGGGCGCCTGCGCCCGCGCCGGTGCCCTGTACGACGTTGAACACACCGGGTGGCAGGCCCGCCTCGTGGGCGATGTCGGCCAGCAGCGAGGCCGTGAGCGGGGCCCACTCCGGTGGCTTGACCACGACGGTGTTGCCGGCCGCGAGAGCGGGGCCGATCCGCCAGGTGGCGAGCATCAGTGGAGCGTTCCACGGCGTGATGATCGCGACCACGCCCGCCGGGTCGAAGGTGATCCGCTCACGGTGGCCACGGATCTCGCGGTCCTCGTGGTGCAGCTGCTCGGCCCAGTCGGCGAAGTAGCGGAAGTTCATGCCGACGCGTGGCATCACACCCCGACGGTGGGAGCGCAGCAGGGAGCCGTTGTCCCGGGTCTCGACCCGGGAGAGGTCCTCGGCGCGGGCGTCGATGCCGTCGGCGAGCCGCCGCAGGATCGCGGAACGCTCGGCGACAGGCAGCGCGGCCCAGGCCGGGAAGGCCGCGCGCGCCGCACGTACGGCGAGATCGACCTCGTCCTCGCCACCGGCAGAGATCTCGCCGAGCTCCGTCTCGTCGATGGGCGAGACGTCGGTGAACGTCGAGGCGGAGGCCACCCGCTCCCCGTTGATCCAGTGCCGGGTGTCGACCTCGACACCCTCGACCTCGATCGTGCTCATGCCCATCCTCCTCGGACCACGTCCTGGTGGTAGATCATTCGTATCCAAACGATATTGCTCGGTCGACGGTCGGTCAACCCTGGGCGGCAGGCGTCCAGCCCTCGGTCGTCTGCTGCGCGAGCGAGGCACCGCCGTCCCACTTCACCCCGACCTGGCGGTAGTACCCGCCGATGACCTCGTCCACCTCGAGGCGCGAGAGCTCCTCGGTCGGCGACTCGAACAGGCGCACGTCGACGTCGCCCGTCCAGGCCGGCCCGCCCTCGAACTCCGCCGCGCCCGACGAGATCAGCTCGGCGTACGCGTCGGGGGCGCCTCGGCCGATGCCGGGGTAGATCCGGTGGTGCGCCATCGGGTGGGAGTTCACGAAGCCGTTGGTCTCGGACTCCTCGCGCAGTGTCAGCACTGCCTCCGCGAGCCGGCGGTCGCCGGCCGCCAGCGTGGCACCGAACATGCCACCCGCAGCGATCTGCGGGGCGCCCTGGGCGAACGGGTGCGGGCGCGTCTGCCACATGGTGCCGAGCTTCTTCGGGTAGCCCTGGTGCATGCCGCGGGCGATCGCGAAGTCCTTGTCGACCCAGATGTAGACGCAGCGGGAGAAGGTACGGCCCTCGAAGCTGCACCGGACGACCACGAAGGCCTCCTTGTACTGGGAGCGCACCGGGTCGAGGAGCTCCTCGCGACTGGAGGAGCACGACTGCCAGTCGGCCCAGATCAAGGCCACGGCACCGGGGTCCTCGGGCGCGAGCTCGAGCGGCGCGGGCAGCAGCTCGGCGACGCGCTCGGGGTTGGTGCGGTACTCCACGGTGAGCAGGTCACCGGAGTAGAACCAAGGCGGGTTCGGGATGATCGAGGATCCCCCCTGCGCCGTCCGCGGGTAGAAGAAGCCCTTCACGTCGGTCATCTCGTTCCTCCAAGCTGTTCGTCGGCCACCATCCGGTTCACGATCTTGCGGACCTGCAGGGCCGCCGCGTCGGCGGCGACGTGTACGTCGGGCCGGGGCCCGTCGAGGGAGAGGACTCCCTGCATCGTCTCGAGGATGTCGCGCACTCGCTCGTAGTAGTCGTTGAACAGCGGCGCGATCTGCGCGGACGTCTCCTCGCCGGGGGCGAAGTTGCGGCTGACCCGCCAGACGTGGCGCGTGCTCGTGGAGCTGACCGGCGTCACGGCATGGGTGAAGCGGAACGTCGCGGTCGACCCACCGTCGAGATCGACCTCCCAGCTGTCGATCCACAGGCCGGGCGAGACGAACCGACCTTCCTCGTGCTGGGCGAAGACGGCATCCGGCTCGGCCCCCACCAGCGAGCTGTGCCACTCGGCCAGCGGCGCCGGCGGGTAGCTCCGTTCGAACGAGACCCCGGTCTCCGTGACCTCCACCTCGAGCAGCGGCACCGGACCGGCCGTTAGCACGGGCGGGGCGAAGGACGGGTCCACGACGGCCACATGGGTGATGTCGGCGAAGTTCTCGTGCAGCAGCATGAAGCTGGCCTCGGTCGTCCACTCGTCACCCAGGGTCGACCACGAGTCGTCGACCAGCCACGCTGCGCTGGGTGGCTTGCGCAGGGCGGCGAGCCCCGGCTCGGCGAACCATACCCACACGAAGCCGTCCTGCTCGTGCACGGGGAAGGAACGGACGCGGGCGTCGTACGGGATCTCGGTCTGGGTCGGCACCCGCACGCAGGACCCGTCGGCGGCGTACGCGAAACCGGAGTAGGAGGAGACGATCAGGTCATGCTCGACCCGGCCCAGGCTGAGCGGGTAGGCACTGTGGGCGTCGCGGTCCTCGAGGACGACTGCGGAGCCGTCCGAGGTGCGGTAGAGCACCAGGCCCGTGTCCAGGGCTCGACGTCCCAGCGGGCTGGCGGTGACCTCGTCGCTGGTGGCGGCGACGTACCAGCTCTGCGTGGGGTACGCCGGCGGCCGGTGTCCGGCGCTGTCGTGGGGGTTCATGGTTCGTCCTTCCCGGTCGCTCTCGCGGGTCGTCACAGGTCGAGGGTCAGACGTGCGGACCGGCATCGCGAGACACAGATCATCATCACCTCGTTGGAGGCGCGCTCCTCGTCGTCGAGGATCGAGTCGCGGTGGTCGACGTCGCCGTCGACGACCTCGGTCTCACAGGTGCCGCAGATGCCCTCGAGGCAGGAGCCGAGCACGCTCACGCCGGCCTCACGCACCACGTCGAACACGGACCTGTCCGCGGGCACCTCCAGCGTCTTGCCGGTGCGCTGCAGGACCAGCTCGAAGGAGCTCTCCTCGGCGGGCTCCTCGGTCGCACGCGCCGAGAACCGCTCGAGGTGCAGGCTCCCGGCCGGCCAGGCCGCGCAGCGCTCCTCCACGGCCGCCAGCAGCGGCTCGGGCCCGCAGGTGTAGACGAGGGTGTCCGACCGCGGCTCGCCGAGGATCGCGTCGAGGTCAGGCCGGCCCAGCTCGTCCTCGGGCACGACGTGCACCCGGTCGCCGAACTCCTCGAGCTCGTCGAGGAACGCCATCGACTTCCGCGTGCGCCCGCCGTAGTGCAGCTCCCACGCCGCGCCGGCCGCCTCGACCTCGTAGATCATCGCGAGCAGCGGGGTGATGCCGATCCCGCCGGCGACGAACAGGTAGTGCTTCGAGGCCACCACCGGGAAGTGGTTGCGCGGCCCACGCACCCGGACCGTCGACCCGGCACCCAGCTCGTGCACGGCCTGCGAGCCACCACGACTGTCGGGCGCCTTGAGCACCGCGACCCGCCAGGCGTCGGTCTCGCTGGTGCGACCGCACAGGGAGTACTGGCGGGTGAGGCCGTCGGCGAGCAGCAGGTCGATGTGGGCACCGGGCGTCCAGTCGGGCAACGCGGCGCCGTCGGGACGGGACAGCGTCATCGCCACCACGTCGTGCGCCACCTGCTCGGCCTCGCGCACGACCAGGTCGACCTCGAACTCGCGGACAACGGTCTGCGTGACGGTCATGGAAGCACCTCCGGCTTAATCGTTCGGATCCAAACGATATGTGGTCGGGACGGCTCGCGCAACCCCTGACAGCAGCGAAAAGGGCCCGACTCCGGTCGGAGTCGGGCCCTTCGTCGCAGGTCGAGGTCAGCGCTGCTAGACGACGACCGGGAACTTCTTGATGCCGTTGACGAAGTTCGACCGGACGCGGGTGACGTCACCCGCCGAGCTCGATGTCGGCGAGCCGCGGCAGCAGCTCCTCGAACATCAGCCGCACCTCCATCCGGGCCAGGGCGTTGCCCAGGCACAGGTGGGGACTGCCCTTGCCGAAGGTGAGGTGGTCGACGTTGGTCCGGGTCACGTCGATCGCGGTACGGGTCGTCGAAGTGGGAGTCGTCCCGGTTCCCGGAGGCGAACCACATGACGACCTTGTCGCCCTCTGCGATCTGCTTGCCGCCGAGCTCGACCGTGCGCGTCGCCGTACGACGGAAGTGGTAGACCGGGCTGGCCCACCTCAGCAGCTCCTCGAGGCCCGACGCGATGAGCGAGGGGTCCTCCTGCATCGCCCGCAGCTGGTCGCGCTGTCGCATCAGGCCGAGCATGGTGTTGCTGATGGCCTGACGCGTGGTCTCGTTGCCGGCGATGACGAGGAGCAGGAAGTAGTTGTCGAAGTCGGTGTCGGTGAGCGGGACCCCGTCCATGGGGAGCTTGTTGGCGAGGACGCTGACCAGGTCTGTCCCGTCGCCGCCCTTGCGACCGTCGCGGAGAGCCCGTCCGTAGTCGAAGACCTCCTGCGTCGTGGGAGAGCGGAACGGCAGGTGCTTGTACTTCTCGCTCTCCGGCGAGTCGAACGGGAACTTCGTGTAGTCGGGGTCGGTGTTCCCGACCATCTCGTCGCCCCACGCGATCAGCTGGCCGGTGTCCTCCTTGGGCACGTCGAGCAGTCGCGCCAGCACCTGGATGGGGAAGTCACCGCTGATCTTCTCGACGAAGTCGAACTCCTCGTGCTCGAACGCCTCGTCGACCGTCTGCTTGGTCAGCTCACGCAGGAAGCCCTCGTAGTTCTTCATCAGGTTGCGCGGACTGAACTCGCGCGCGATGAGCGCGCGCATGGCCTGGTGCCGAGGGCCGTCCGTCTCGAGCATCGAGCGACGCAGGTCCCTGAACTCGGGGTCGACGTCCTCGAGGTTGACGAACTCCTCGGAGGAGAAGGTCTCGGTGTCCTTGTCGACGGCCCAGATGTCGTCGTAGCGGGTCACCGACCAGAAGCCGCGACCCGCAGGCTCCTCGCTCCAGTGCACAGGGTCCTCGCGGCGCAGCGTGTCGAACTGCCCCCACGCGAGGTCATCACGGAAACGGTCCAGGTCGGTGAGGTCGACTTCACTCAGCGGGACGGACTCGTGCTCGGCCATCTCTACATCCTCCTCGGACAATCAACATCGTTAGGACACGAACGATAAATGTAGGGACCGCTTCCCGGCAACCCTCAGAACGTCATGGCTTCGGCCCGACGGACGACGTCACGGCAGAAGCCGGGCAGCTCGTCGACGTCGTCGATGAACTGCGAGGGCTTGATGCAGAAGGTCGTGAAGCCGGCCTCGACCTGCTCACGGATCGGTTCCATCGCCTGGCCGAGGTCGGCCGTAGACTCGTCATCGGGGAAGACGGCCCGAGTGCCCCCGACGCGCTCGAGGTCGGCGATGTCGCGGCCCGCCTCGGCCAGGCCGGCGGACAGCTTCTCGAGGTCCTGCTGGGTCCACTCGCCCACTGGATGGAAGCCGTGGCCGTAGCGCACCAGTCGGCGCAACAGCGGCGGGCTCACGCCCTGGCCCCCGAACCACAGCCGCGGCCCGTCGGGCCGATAGGCACCGGGCGACAGGCTGATGTCCTCGAAGGCGAAGTGATCACCGGCGTACGAGATCGGCCCGCCCTGCCAGGCGAGCTGCAGGATCTCCAGCTGCTCGTCGAGGATCTTGCCGCGCTTGGTGAAGGGGACGCCCAGGGCGGCGTACTCGTCCCTGCTCCAGCTGACCGTCGGCTGTACGACGAGCCGTCCCTCACTGATCAGGTCGAGCGTGCCCAGCTCTCGCGCGAGCAACAGCGGGTGCCGCAGCGGGGCGATGATCGCCCCGGCCACCAGGCGCAGGTGCGTGGTGACCGAGGCCATCGCCGACAGGAGCATCAGCGAGTTCGGCCACGGCATCTCCGGGTCCTGGTTGCCCGGCATGGCGTAGTCGCGCGGGTTGCCCATCACGCCGTTGGCACTGGCGTCCGGCCCGAGCACGACGTGCTCGCTGATCATCACCGCGTCGAACCCCGTGTCCTCGGCGACCTGGGCCCAGCGGACCAGCTCGGGGAGGTCACGCCCGGAGGTCACCGTCCAGTTCTCGCTGAGGATCATCAGCATCCGTGGAGCAACACCCATGCCGCTACCCGACGAGGTCGGCCACGGCGGACGCGTTCTCACCGCGACGGCGCAGCGGTCCCGACCACGGTCCCCAGGATGAACACGATGAACGGCAGGAACACCAGCAGGTAGCCGAGGAAGTTCAGGCCCCAGGCCTGAGCGGTCGGATCGACACCCTTGGCGACGGTTCCGGCCAGCAGCCCGAAGCGCGACATCAGGAGGTACTCGCCGACGAGCAGTCCGATCGCGGCCAGCGATGGCGCGATGGTCGTCTTCCAAAGGCTCAGGTCGTGCGGGTGCCGGCGGAAGTAGGCCATCACGGCGAAGCAGACGAGGAACTCCACGAGCACGATCGCGACAACCGCCAGGCCGCTGAACCAGAAGAACATGTTCAGGACCGGGTCCTTCTTGGTGACCGCGAAGAGCACGATCACGACACCGGTGATGACCGAGGTGACGATGGAGCCGAGCAGCGGAGCGCCAGCCTTGTTGACCCGGTCGAGCGCGCGGGGCAGCACACCGGCCCGACCCATCGAGAAGAAGTAGCGGGCAGCGGAGTTCTGGAAGGCGAGCATGCCGGCGAAGAGGCTGCTGAGAACCAGCCAGCTCATCAGGTCGGCGAGCCAGCCGCCGACGTACTCACGAGCCACCGAGAAGATCACCTGCGCCGAGTCGGCGAGCGGGACGCCGTCCACCGAGGAGCGCTTGACCGTCTCCTCGACCGCCTTGTCCGCACCCAGGGCCGAGATGACGGCGAAGGTCGTCACCGCGAACAGCACTGTGATGATCGTGACCGCGAGGTACGTCGCCACGGGGACCGAGCGCTTCGGGTCCTTCGACTCCTCGCCGTAGATCGCGGTGGCCTCGAAGCCGACGAACGAGGCGAAGGCGAACGCGAGCGCAATGCCCGCCGACCCGGCCAGCCCGCCGGCAAAGATGTTCTTGGGTGCGAACGACGCCGCGAAGTCGATGCCCTCCGGCCCGCCGCCCTGGGCGAAGACGGCGATCGAGAGCAGCGCCAGAGAGCCGATCTCGAGGAGCATCAGGACGCCGAGGACCTTGGCGCCAACGTCGACGCTGAACGCCGAGAGCAGGAGCACCACGGCCCAGGCGAGCAGCGTCCAGACCCACCACTTGAGGTCGATGCCGAGCTTGTCGTTCATCTGCGCGGCCATCACGGCACCGAAGAAGCCGAAGATGGCCAGCTGAATGGCGAGGTAGGCGACCAGGGACGTGTACGCACTCCCGACACCGGGGCCGATGCCCAGTCCGCGGCCGACGTACGCGAAGAACGCGCCGGTGTTGGTGACCCGCTGGCTCATCGCGGCGTACCCCACGCTGAAGAGCAGGAGCACGATGCCGGCGGCCAGGTAGGCACCGGGGACTGCGGCTCCGTTCCCGAGGACGGTGGCGACTGGAAGCGCGCCGGTCATGCCGACGAGGGGGCTGGCGGCGGCGACCACGTAGAAGACGATCCCGACGACGCCCAGCCGGCCTACACGTAAAGAGGTCGTCTCGGTCTCTGCCGGGGCGGGGGACAGTTGACTCACGGTGGTCTCCATTAGATTGTACGGACCCGAACGAGTTTTGTAGTGAGGAGGTTCGCAGCGATTGCCCGCGGTGTCAATAGATCGCACTGAGCGTCCTCCGGGCTCCTCACGACCCGCGAGTCCCATCGACGAGCTACGTGCCCATCTGCGGGCGAGCCTGCACGCCCTCAGGCTCGCTACGACTCACGCGCGGCGAGATTTGCACGCCATGACGAAAAGTGAGCCCAAAGTGAGTCATGAGGCGGGTTGACGGAGGTCGACTGCGTTATCGCGCATCGCTCCGCAGCAGGTCAGAGCCAGTTTTCTGCAGCAGAGCGACGCACTCCACATGGCTGGTCATCGGGAAGAGGTCGAAGGCACGGAGACTGGTCATCCGGTAGCCGTGCTCGGCGAAGATCGCGACGTCACGGGCCAGCGCAGCCGGGTCGCACGCGACGTAGGCAACCGCCCTCGGAGAGAGCTGTACGACGCCCTCGACCACGCGTCGCTTCGCACCGGTGCGCGGCGGGTCGAGCACCACCAGGTCGACGTGGTCGGGCACGATCTCGCTCTCCAGCCACTCCTGCACGTCGGCTGCGACCGACTCGCGGCCGAGGTTGTTCGCGGCGTGTGCGGCGGCCTGCTGGTCTCCCTCGACCGTCGTCACCTCGGCATCCGGGCCCACCGCGTCGGCAAGGAAGGCCGCGAAGAGCCCGACACCGCTGTAGAGGTCGGCCACGGACTCCCCCGGCTGGGGCTGGAGCGCCGCCAGCACCGCGTCGACGAGCACCTCGGGCGCCGAGACGTGCGGTTGCCAGAAGCCGTCAGGGTCGACGGCGAAGGTGTGCTCTCCGTGCGTGGTCTCGACGCGCTCGCTGGCGCTCGCTGCTCGACCACCGGTGGGATGGGCGTCGATCAGGCACGTGTCGATCTCCACCACGTCGTGGGAGCGGTGCTTGCGCAGCCCGTGGGCACCGTCCGGGAGGTCGACGTACTGCATCCGCGAACGCCAGCCGAGCACCGGGTCGACCTGCTCGACCTCCACCTCCACGTCGAGCTTCGCCAACCGGGACAGCTGCTCGGTCACGACGGCGGCCTTCAGCTCGCGCTGGTGCGCCGGCTCGACGTGCTGGAAGTCGCAGCCCCCGCAGGCGTCGGGGCCGGCGTAGGGGCACGGCGCGACCACGCGGTGCGCCGACGCCTCCAGCACCTCGACCGCGTCCCCGCGCAGGAAGCTGTCACCCTCGCGACCCTCGGTGATCTCGACGACCACCCGCTCCCCCGGCAGCGCATGTCGCACGAACACGACCACCCCGGTCTCGACAGGCTCGACCGCCGGAAGTCTGGCGACAACGTGGCCGCCGTGCGCAATCGGGCCGGTCACCACCTCGTGCCGCTCACCCGCCCGGGAGGGCCGCCGCGAGGTGCGGTGCCGCGTGTGGCGTCGCTCGCGGCTCACCGGCGCGCGGTGCGACCGCGGCGTACATCGCCGGGTCGGAGCCGGTCGAGCTCCCACTCCTCGCGCTCGCGGCCGATCTCGGAGGAACGGAGCTGGTAAGGCACGGAGATCACCATCACCCCCGGTGTGAACAGCAGCCGGCCCTTGAGCCGCAGCGCGGTCTGGTTGTGGAGCAGCTGCTCCCACCAGTGCCCGACGACGTACTCCGGGATGTAGACCGCGACCACGCCGCGCGGATTGGCCTCGCGGATGCTCATCGCGTAGAGCACGATCGGCCGGATGATCTCGCGGTACGGCGAGTAGAGGACCTTCAGCGGGATGTCGATCCGGCGCTTGTCCCACTCCTCCAGCAGCTGGTCGGTGACCTTCGCGTCGGTGTCGACGAAGACACCCTCGAGCACGTTGGGCCGGGTCGCCTTCGCGAACGCCAGCGCCCGCATCGTCGGCTTGTGCAGCTTGGAGACCAGCACGATCGCGTGCACGCGGGTGGGCAGCACCTGGTCGGACTCGTCGATCACCAGCTCCTCGGCCACCCGGTCGTAGTGGCGGCGGATCGCCTTCATCAGCGCGAAGAACACGATCATCGAGAGGATCGCGATCCAGGCGCCGGAGAGGAACTTGGTGAGCAGGACGATCACGAAGACGACCGCGGTCATCGCCAGGCCGAACGTGTTGATCGCGCGTGAGCGGTACATCCGGCGTCGCTCGGCGTGGTCGGCCTCGCCCTTCAGGTGCCGCGTCCAGTGCCGGATCATCCCGAGCTGGCTGAGGTTGAAGGAGACGAAGACGCCGACGATGTAGAGCTGGATCAACCGGGTCGGCTCGGCCCGGAACGCGACGATCAGCACGATCGCGAAGCTGGCCAGGATCAGGATGCCGTTGCTGTAGGCGAGCCGGTCGCCGCGCTGGCCGAGGGCCCGCGGCATGAAGCCGTCCTTGGCCAGGATCGAGCCGAGCACGGGGAAGCCGTTGAACGCGGTGTTCGCGGCCAGGATCAGGATGATCCCGGTCATCGCGACCAGGAAGTAGAAGCCCGGCGGGAAGTTGTCGAAGATCGCCCGGGACACCTGGGCGATGACCGTGTGCTGGTCACCGGTGAACGGGCTGCCGTCGGCGTTGGTGAGCCGCTTGATCTCGTCGGGGTCGACGTACTTCAGGCCCATCTCCCGGGCCAGGATGATGATGCTCAGCAGCATCGTGACCGCGATCGTGCCGAGCAGGAGCAGGGTCGCGGCGGCGTTCTTGCTCTTGGGCTTGCGGAACGCGGGCACGCCGTTGGAGATCGCCTCGACGCCGGTCAGCGCGGCACAGCCGGACGAGAACGCCCGCGCCAGCAGGAAGATCAGCGCGACCTGGCTGATGTTGCCGGAGTACGACGGGTCCGGCGCCAGGTTGAGCTTGGCGCTCTCGACGTTCGGGAGGTCGCCGGCCAGCGCTCGCAGGATCCCGTAGACCGCCATCCCGAGCACACCGGCCATGAAGCCGTAGGTGGGGATCGCGAAGAACGCGCCGGACTCGCGGACTCCCCGCAGGTTCATCGCGGCCAGCAGCGCCACCAGGAGCACGGCGTACTGGGTCTCGTGGCCCTGCATGAACGACAGCGCCGAGCTGATGTTCTGGACGCCCGATGACACCGACACCGCCACCGTCAGCACGTAGTCGACGAGCAGCGCCGCCGCCACCGTCACGCCGGCGTTCTGGCCGATGTTGACCGTCGCCACCTCGTAGTCGCCGCCACCGCTGGGGTAGGCGTGCACGTTCTGCCGGTACGACGCGACCACGGTCAGCATCACGACCGCGACGGCGATCCCGATCTTCCAGCTGAAGGCGTAGGCCGACACGCCCGCGACCGACAGCATGATGAAGACCTCGTCCGGCGCATAGGCCACGGACGAGAGCGCGTCGCTGGCGAAGACCGGCAGTGCGATCCGCTTCGGGAGAAGGGTCTCCCCGAGCTGGGAGCTCCGCAATTTGCGGCCCAGCAGGATCCGCTTCGAGACATCGCCGACACCCACGTCAGGCAACGCTAGAGCACTGGTGACCAGATCGGACCGGGACGGGTCACTTGCACCGCGTCTCACCTGTAACGTTCCGACCGTGCACGTCGTGATCATGGGATGCGGGCGCGTCGGCTCGACGCTGGCGCGAAGCCTCGAGGACCGCAACCACACGGTGAGCATCATCGACTCCGATCCCGACGCGTTCCGTCGGCTGGGCCCGATGTTCAACGGCACCAAGGTGACCGGCTACGGCTTCGACCAGGCCGTCCTGACCGAGGCCGGCATCGAGCGGGCCGACGCGTTCGCCGCGGTCAGCAGCGGTGACAACTCCAACATCATCGCGGCCCGCGTGGCGCGCGAGACGTTCGGCATCCAGTCCGTCGTCGCCCGGATCTACGACCCGGGCCGCGCCGAGGTCTACCAGCGGCTGGGGATCACCACGGTGGCCACCGTGAAGTGGACCGCCGACCAGGTGCTTCGCCGGATGCTGCCGGCCGGCGCCGAACCCGACTTCCGCGACCCATCGGGCACCATCCGGGTCGACCAGGTGCCGGCCCCCGACGCCTGGGTCGGCACGAAGACGGTCATCTTCCAGGAGCAGACCAGCGCCCGGATCGCCTGGATCGACCGGCTGGGCGAAGGTGTTCTGTCCACGCGCGAGTCCGTGATCCAGGAGGGCGACACCCTCCACCTGGTGATGCGCGAGGAGAAGGCCGCCGACGTCTACGCGGTCATGGACCGCGGGCCGGAAGAGGACTGACGACATGCGCGTAGCCATCGCCGGAGCCGGAGCCGTCGGCCGGTCCGTCGCCCGGGAGCTGATCGGCAACGGGCACGAGGTGCTCCTGATCGACAAGGACCCCGGCTCGATCAAGCCCGACCGGGTGCCCGATGCGGAGTGGTTGCTGGCCGACTCCTGCGAGCTCTCCTCCCTCGAGGAGGCCCGGCTCGAGCACTGCGACGTGGTGATCGCGGCGACCGGGGACGACAAGGCCAACCTGGTCACCTCGCTGCTGGCGAAGACCGAGTTCGGCGTGCCGCGGACCGTCGGCCGGGTCAACCACCCCAACAACGAGTGGCTCTTCACCGAGGCCTGGGGCGTCGACGTCAACGTGTCGACCCCGCGGATCATGTCCGCGCTGGTCGAGGAGGCGGTCACCGTCGGCGACCTGGTCCGGCTGTTCACCTTCCGCCAGGGCAACGCCAACCTGGTGGAGATGACGTTGCCCACCGACTCGCCGTACGTCGGCCAGCCGTCGGGGCTGATCCCGTTCCCCGACAACTGCGCCCTGGTCACGATCCTGCGCGACGGCCAGGTCTACGTGCCCGCCCGCGAGCAACCGGTCGAGGCCGGTGACGAGCTGTTGTTCGTGGTGTCCGCCGACGTCGAGGACGAGCTCGAGCGGCTGCTCGCGCCCGAGGAGCACCACTAGCCAGACGCCACCGTCAGGCAGCAGGCTCCTCAGCGGCGTTCACCGGGGTGGTGTTGCGGGAGAGCAGCCAGACCATGGCGGCGAGCGCGGCGACCTGGAGCGGCCAGCCCATCAGCAGCTTCGCCGTGCCGAGCGCGGCCACGGCTCCTTGCGGGTCGATCGCGTCGTTCTTGGCCGCGAGGTAGATCGGGGCCTGGACGACCAGCCGCACGATGCACGGCAGCACCAACAGCCAGGTCAGCCGCGAGCACAGCCGCACCACCTGCCGGTCGGCACGCCAGGCCGTCGGGTCGCCGGTGACGCTGCCGATCATGAACCCGACCAGCGGCCAACGGGTGACGATGCTCAGCACCATCAGCAGCGAGTAGCCGGCGTTGTAGATGATCCCGGGCAGGAAGTACGCGAGCGCCTGGTCGTTCTGGTCGCCACCGCCGCGTGCGGCGCGCCAGGCGAAGAGGGCGCCGAGCCCGATCCCGAAGAACGCGTTGAGCACGAACTGCGGGCTGCTCCGCTGCACCAGGCGTACGACGAGCAGCACGGCCGCTGCGGTCACGCTCGCGATGAGGGCCGGGCGCAGGTCGTGGCCGACCAGGAACACGATCGTGAACAGCGCCGTCGGCACCGCGGCCTCGAGCATCCCGCGGACGCCGCCGAGCGCCGTGGACAGCTGGTGCCGGACCGCGGCCTCGACCGTCTCCGTGGTCGGCGGGGTCGCCGGGGTGGGCTCGGCCACGGTCACGAACGGAGCTCGTAGCGCGGGTTGTACATGATCCGGGTGTCGTCGTGGACACCGATCCGGCCCTCGACCCGGATCTGCCGGCCCGGGAAGATGCCGGCGATCCGGCGCCGGCCGAGCCAGATCAGCAAGATCGTGCCCGAGCCGTCGTACAGCTCGGACTCGAGCGCGGGCACGCCGCCACGGGGACGCAGCGTGACGGTCTTCAGCGTGCCCTGCACGATCACGCGCTCCCGGTCGGGCGCCTCGGCGATCGTGACCAGCCCGGCTCTCTCCGCGGTGCGCCGCAGCTCGAGCGCCTCCTCGCGGGAGTGGCTTGCCCAGCGACTCAGACCGCGCCTCAGGCCACCCTTGTCGCCACGCTTGGACTCACCCATCAGTCCTGCCGATCGGCTTCCGGCGGGAGCGTGAGCTCGAGCGGCTCGCCCGGGGGCATCGCCGAGGTGCCGCGACGGACCACGAGCCCGCGCAGCGCGTCCTCCCACGGCCCGGCCGCGTCGGCCTCGACCGCGGGCCGGCCGACCAGGGTGGCGCGGAGCATCCAGCGCGGACCGTTGATGCCGATCACGCGAGAGGGTTGCGCGGCGGACTGGCCGCCGGTGGTCTGCACGGGCACCAGGCAGCGGAGCTCGGTGCCGAACGGCCCGTCCTGCTCGTCGGCGGTGCCGCCGTGGCGGGCGGTCTCGGCCGCGATCTGCGGGCGTACGTCGGCCCAGAGGTCGCCGTTGCGCGAGGCGGCGAAGGGCCGCAGCTCGAGCGCACCCTCGTCCGCCGTCAGCACCACCGCGAGCACGGTCTGGCTCTCCTCGTCGACCTGGAGCCGGAGCTCGACGCCCTCGGGCGGGGGTGCGACGACCAGTCCGCCGAGGTCGATGTGCCGCGCGAAGGCGGGGTCGTCCTCGAGGTCGAGCTCGTCGGCGTCGAGCGGACCGTCGAGCCGTGGCGCGGCGTCGCCGGGAGCGGTCTCGACGACGTCCTCGCCGTCCTCCGGCTCCGTAGCTGCCTTGCGGCCGAACCTCACGCGTTCTCCTCCGACGATCCCGGTGCCGATGCGGCGAACCCTCCGGTCGAACCGTATCCCCCGGAGCCGCGTTCGGAGTCGGGCAGGTGGTCCACCTCGACGAACGACGCGCTCTCGAAGCGCTGGATCACGAGCTGGGCGATCCGGTCGCCCCGAGCCAGGGTGACGGGGGTCGCGGGGTCGAGGTTCACGAGCAGCACCTTGATCTCACCGCGGTAGCCGGCGTCGACGGTGCCGGGCGTGTTCACGATCGACACCCCGTGCCGCGCGGCCAGCCCCGAACGCGGGTGCACGAGCGCGACGTATCCCTCCGGCAGCGCGATCGCGATCCCGGTCGGCACCATCGCCCGCTCACCCGGCGCCAGGGTCAGGTCGACGGTCGTGACCAGGTCGGCGCCGGCATCGCCGGGATGGGCGTACGACGGGAGCGGCAGCTCCGGGTCGAGCCGCCGGAGCGCTATGTCCACCACGGTCGGCGACCCTACCCGCCGCCCGCGCCGGCCCGCGCTGGTGACAGGCTTCTGCCTCGTGAGCGAGAACGTGTCGGTGCGCTACCGCGAGCGGCTCGGGGTGCCGCTGCGCTGGTGGGTGCAGGCGACGATGTTCCTGGCCACGCTCTGGCTGGCCTTCATCGTGGCCACCCCGCCGTGGCTGGCCTGGACCGCGACCGGGGCCTGCACGGCGGTCACCTTCGGTCTCCTGGCGTACGTCGGGTCGGCCGTGGTCGAGATCGCGAACGGCGAACTCCGGGCCGGCCGGGCCCGGATCCCGCTGCGGCTGCTCGGCACGCCCGAGCCGCTGGACCGCGAGCAGACCCGCCGGGTGCTCGGCGTCGACGCGGACGCCCGCGCCTACCTCGCCACCCGCCCGTACCTGAAGGCCACGGTGAAGGTGCCCGTGTCCGACCCGGACGACCCGGCGCCGTACTGGCTGGTCGGCACCCGGCACCCGGATCGTCTCGCCGCCGCCCTGCGCAGCGCCTCCGCGGAGCCGTCCCACCCCGGAGAGTGAGGTCTGGACCAGCGGGCACGTCCTAGGGTGGAGATCGACGTAGAGGACAGGAGTCGCCCGATGGCAACGAAGATCGACAAGAAGGTCAAGAAGCAGGAGAAGCAGGACAGCTCGAAGATGTGGTCGGTGCTGTCCCTGGGCACCGGGCTTGCCGCCGCGATGGTCGCGAAGAAGGTCCTCGACGGTGGCTGGCGCGCCGCCACCGGCAAGACCCCGCCCGCCAACCCGGCCGACCCGGACGTCGACATCTGGGAGGCCGTGCTCTGGGCCACCGTCAGCGGCACCGCGATCGGGGTCGCCCGGATGCTGGCCGGACGGCGAGCCGCCAGCTACTACGCGCGCTCCACCGGACACCTGCCGCCCGAGCTCCAGTCGGACGCCTACAAGGAGGCCAAGGCCGCGGCCGCCGTCGCCCAGGAGGAGGCGTCCGACGCCGCCGAGGCGACCGGGAAGCAGAGCCGACGCGCACGTCGGAAAGCGCGCGGCTGAGCCCTAGAAGCAGTCCTTGCAGATCAGCTTCTTGCTGTCGGCGAGCTGGCTCCGGTGGTGCACCAGGAAGCAGCTCATGCACGTGAACTCGTCATCCTGACGAGGCTTCACCTCGACCGCCAGCTCCTCGTGGGAGAGGTCGGCACCGGGGAGCTCGAACGATTCGGCGGCTTCCGCCTCGTCCTCGTCGACCTTGCCGGAGTTCTTGTCGTGACGCCGAGCCTTGAGCTCCTCGATGCTCTCTTCGCTCTGCTCTTCGTCGGTCTTGCGTGGTGCGTCGTAGTCAGTTGCCATGTCTCGTCTCCCTGCCCCTGCAGCCATCGCCGGCGTTCGGCCCGCCGCCTTCGTCTGTCACGTCGTTTTCTCACCCTCGTCGGCGCAGAGTGTGCACCAATCGCGCCCAAAAGGCACGGCCCGGTCCAGATGTGTCGCCGGACTCACACAACGCACCGACCCCGTCATGTGTTCCCGATGAAGCCGCACTTCTCCAGAGCCGCCAGAAACTCCTCGAATCCACCCCTCGGGGCGGCCGCCAGCAGCCGGTTGCCCGACGGGCTGCGGAGCACGTCGATGCGCCCTCCGGCCTCCTCCAGGATCAGCCCGGCGGCGGCGTGGTCCCACAGGTGCGCGCCCTCCTCGACATAGCCGTCGGCCTCCCCGGCCGCGACCGCGCACAGGTCCAGCGAGCACGAGCCGGGTCGCCGGATGTCGCGCACCTGCGGCAGCAGCGCCGCGATGTAGCCGGCCTGCCTGGCGCGCACCTCGCGCACGTAGCTGAAGCCGGTGTGCACCAGCCGCTGCTCGAGGGGTACGACGTCGCGCACCAGCAGCGGGACCCCGTCGCAGGTCGACCCACCGCCCAGCGTGCCGGCGTAGACCGTGCCCGTCGGCGGGCGGTGGACGACGCCGGCCACCATCTGCTCGTCGAGCTCGGCGGCGATCGAGACGGCGTACTGGTGCGAGCCGTACAGGTAGTTCACGGTCCCGTCGATCGGGTCGACCACCCAGCGCACCCCGCTGGTGCCGGTCGAGTCGTCGCCCTCCTCGCCCAGGAACGCGTCGCCGGGCCGGGCGTCGAGCAGCCGCGCCCGGATCAGCTCCTCCACCGCACGGTCGGCCGCCGTCACCACGTCGGTGGGTGAGGTCTTGGTGTCCGCGACCGTCATCCCCTCGGCGCGCATCCGCACGGCGAGTGCCGCCGCCTCGGCGGCGACGTCGAGCGCGAGCGCCAGCAGGTCGTCGTACAGGTTGCCAGTGGACTCGCTCATCGGCCGTCCTCCGTCCCGCCGAGGGCCGGTCGTTTCGAGCGCGGGTTGGCGCAGCAGCCGGCCGGGCAGGCGTCGTGCGAGGCGGGCAGGCTGCCCACGGTCGCCCGGGACGGTTCGCCGCCGCGCTCGGCGGTCGCCCGCTCCAGCAGCAGGTCGCGGACCATCGCCACGAACCGCGGGTCGATCCCGGCCGTCGCGGCACGCACGCACGGCAGGCCGACCCGGCCCGCCGTCTCCATCGCCTCGGTGTCGAGGTCGTAGATGACCTCCATGTGGTCGGAGACGAACCCGATCGGCACGATCACCACCGCCGAGGCCTTCTTCGCCGCGAGATCCTCGAGGTGGTCGTTGACGTCGGGCTCCAGCCACGGCACGTGCGGCGGACCGGAGCGCGAGCAGAACACCAGCTCGCTGGGGTGCCGGGTGCCGGTCTCGTGCCGCACCCGCTCGACGATCTCGTCGGCGACGCTGCGGTGCTGGGAGACGTAGGCACGGCCCCGGGGCCCGCTCGACTCGTTCATCGAGGTCGGGATCGAGTGGGTGACGAAGACCAGGTGTGCGTCGCGTCGTACCTCGTCTGGCAGCTCGACCAGCGCGGACAGCGTCGCGTCGACCATCGGCTCCACGAACCCCGGGTGGTTGAAGTAGTGCCGCAGCCGGTCCAGTCGCGGCGCCTCCGCCACGTCCGTCACCGCCTCGGCCAGGTCTTCGCGGTACTGCCGGCAGCCGGAGTACGACGAGTAGGCGGACGTGACCAGGCACGCGGCCCGCTGGACCCCGTCGGCCGCCATCTCGCGGCAGGCCTCGGCCAGGTAGGGATCCCAGTTGCGGTTGCCCCAGTAGACCGGCAGGTCGATCCCGTTGCTGGCCAGGTCCTCCCGGATCGCGGCCAGGAACGCGCGGTTCTGGTCGTTGATCGGGCTCCGGCCGCCGTTGGCGTAGTAGTGCTCGCCGACCTCCTCCAGCCGGGCGTCCGGGATCTCCTTGCCCCGGGTCACGTTGCGCAGGAACGGCACCACGTCCTCGGCCTGCTCCGGTCCGCCGAAGGAGACCAGCAGCAGCGCGTCGTACGGCGCCGCGTCGCTGCTGGGGACGTGAGCGTCAGTGGGGTCCGAGACACGCTCGCTGAGGGGCACGCGCCCATCCTAGGATCGCCCTGATGCTCGACTCCTACCGCCGTGTGCTCAGCCGTCCGGGTGCCGCGTTGTTCTCGGTCACGGGGCTCGTGGCACGCATGCCGATCTCGATGATGACGCTGGCCCTGGTCCTCCTGGTCACGGCGGAGACCGGTTCCTACACGCTGGCCGGCCAGGTCTCCGCGGCCTTCGTGATCGCCAACGCCCTGGTCGCGGTGCCGCACGGCCGGCTGCTCGACCGGCTCGGTCAGTCCCGGGTGCTGCTCGTGGACAGCCTGGTGTTCGCCCTGGGCAGCGGCGTCCTGGGCTACGGCATCGTCCACGACTGGTCGGCGCCGTGGCCACACCTGGCGGCCGTGGTGGCCGGCGTCGCGATGCCGCAGATCGGGTCCAGCGTCCGGGCCCGCTGGACCCACCTGCTGCCCGACCAGCACGAGAAGCAGACCGCGTTCGCCGTCGAGTCCGTCGCCGACGAGGCGGTCTTCATGTCCGGGCCGACGCTGGTCACGTTCCTGGCCACGCTCTGGGCGCCCGTGGCCGGCCTCGGCGCCGCCGTCGTCCTGGGCACCCTGGGCACCCTCGGCCTGGCCGCCCAGCGCGGCACCGAGCCGCCGGCACACCCGCGCTCCCCCGACCCGGCACAGCGGGCGCCGATGCCCTGGCGGCTGCTGGCCCCGCTCGTCCTCGCCAGCGCCGCACTCGGGTCCCTGTTCGGCGCGACGGAGGTGGCCACGGTCGCGTTCGCCGAGGAGAACGCGCACAAGGCGATCTCGGGCGTGCTGCTCGCGGTCTGGGCGCTCGGCAGCCTGATCTCCGGCGTGCTGACCGGTGTCGTCGCCTGGCAGGTGACCACGATCCGCCGGTTCCGGGTCGGCTCGCTGTCGCTGACCCTGGCGATGGTCGCGACCCCGTTCCTGCCGAACCTCTGGTCGATGGGGATCCTGCTCTTCGTCGCCGGGTTCGCGATCTCGCCCACGATCATCGCCCTGTTCTCGGCGATCGAGGAGATCGCGCCACGGTCCCGGCTCAGCGAGGCGCTGGGTCTGCTGCAGGCCGGGCTGGGCGCCGGCATCGCCCCCGGTGCGGCGCTGGCCGGGTTCCTGATCGACGACCACGGCAGCGCACCGGCGTACGGCGTGGCCGTGGCGAGCGGCGCCGTCGCGGTCCTGGCCGGCCTGCTCACGGCCGACCCCGGCCGTGCCACCCCCGAGGTCGGGGAACCCGAGGCTCCTATCCTTCGACCATGAGCACCTGGACGAACTGGAGCGGGCTGGTCACCACCCACCCGCAGCAGGTGCTGACCCCGCGCACCGTCGGAGAGGTCGCCGACGCCGTGGCCGCCGCCCGGAGCGCCGGGCTGACGGTGAAGATGGTCGGCACGGGCCACTCGTTCACCGCGATCGGCGCGCCGGAGGGGATCATGCTCCGGCCGGACAAGCTGACCGGGGTCACCCACGTCGACCGCGAGGCGATGACGGTGACCGCGCTCGCCGGCACGCCGCTCCACGTGCTCAACGCGGCCCTGGAGAACCTCGGGCTGTCCCTGCACAACATGGGCGACATCGCCGAGCAGACCGTGGCCGGGGCCACCTCGACCGGCACCCACGGCACCGGCGGCACTGTCGCCTCGCTGTCCGCGCAGGTGGTCGGGCTCGACCTGGTCACCGCCGACGGCTCGGTGCTGCACGCCGACCGGGGCGAGCGGCCCGAGATCCTCGAGGTCGCCCGACTCGGGCTCGGTGCGCTCGGGATCCTCGCCTCCCTGACCTTCCAGGTCGAGCCGCTGTTCACGGTCGAGGCGCACGAGGGTCCGATGCGCTGGGACGAGGCACTCGGCTCCTTCGACCAGGTCGTCGCCGAGAACCACTACGCCGAGATGTACTGGTTCCCGCACACCGACCGGCTGCAGGTGAAGCGCAACAACCGCACCCTCGACGAGGCGGAGCCGCTCCCCCGCTGGCGCTCGTGGCTGGACGACGAGTTCCTCTCCAACACGGTCTTCGGCTGGATCAACACCCTCGGCAACCGCCGGCCGGCGCTGGTGCCGCGACTGGCGGAGCTGTCCGGGCGGGCCCAGTCCGAGCGCCGGTTCAGCGACGCAGCCCACCGCGTGTTCACCTCGCCGCGGCACGTGGTCTTCCGGGAGATGGAGTACGCCGTGCCGCGCGAGGCCGGGCTGCAGGCACTGCGCGACGTGCGTGCCCTGATCGAGCAGCGCGACTGGCGGATCAGCTTCCCGGTGGAGGTGCGGGTCACTCCCGCCGACGACATCCCGCTGTCGACCTCGGCGGGCCGCGACTCGCTCTACCTCGCCTTCCACATGAACGAGCGCACCGACCACACGGCCTACTTCGGCGAGGTCGAGCGCCTGCTGAGGGGGTACGACGGGCGCCCGCACTGGGGCAAGCTCCACACCCGCACCGCCGCCGACCTCGAGCCGGCCTACCCCCGCTGGCACGAGTTCACCGACCTGCGCGACAAGCTCGACCCCGACCGGCTGTTCGGCAACGAGCACCTGCGCCGGATCCTGGGCGACTGACGCGTCGAGTGCCGCACTGGTCGCTGGGGCAGCCACTCCAGCACTCGACCTAGACGCTGGACGACCCGGCCGGCACCGGCGCCTGCCAGTTGCGCCAGAGCGCGAGCAGCCGCCAGCCGAAGCAGATCGCCACGCCCGGCACCGCGACCAGCACCACCGGGAGCCCGGCCCGGTCGGCGAGCACCGCCCACGCCGCGCCCGCGAGCGCCGGGGTCGCGTAGAGCTCCGTGCCGAACACCGCCGGCACGCGCCCGGCCAGCAGGTCGCGAGCGATCCCGCCGCCGATGCCGGTCACCATCCCCATCAGCGCGGCCGGTGCCGGGCCGAGGCCGTGGTCGAGGGCCTTCAGCGCGCCGGTCACGCAGAACAGTCCGAGCCCGGCCGCGTCGAAGAACGTGACGACTCGTTCCGCGCGCCGCCGGGCCAGCATCGGGTGGAAGAAGAAGGTGACCAGGCCCGCGGCGACCGGCACCATCAGGTAGCGCCAGTCCGCCAGCGCGGCCGGCGGCGTGGCGTCGATCAGCACGTCGCGGAGGAACCCGCCGCCGAGGCCCGTCGTACCGGCCAGCACCAGGACGCCGAAGATGTCGAGGTCCTTGCGCACCGCCACCAGCCCCCCGGAGAGGGCGAACACGAAGATGCCCAGCAGGTCGAGGGAGACCAGCAGTGGATGGGACCCGAACACGGGTGTCACGCTCCGCGTCGCGGGACCTGCGAACAAGTAGGCTCGCCGTCAAGCACGACGAGGACTCCCGGAAGGAGGCTCCGAGCGACATGCGGGACCTCACACCCGTGAGGCTGACCGGGGGCGGCACCCAGTTGGTCCTGGTCGACGGCAAAGGCGTGGAGTACGCCGTCCCGATCGCCCGGATCCACCAGATCCTGGGCAACGCTCGCGGTGTGATCCAGCAGCAGACGGAGTCAGCGACCGGCACCACGTCCGCGACGCCCAGACCGGGCATCCGGCGGGAGAAGGTGGACCAGAGAATGGATCAGAAGATGGAGAGCGCACTGCGTCCTCGCGACATCCAGACCCGGATCCGTGCCGGCGAGTCCCCCGAGGACGTCGCCGCCGTGGCCGGCACCTCTGTCGACAGGGTCATGATCTTCGCCGCGCCCGTGCTGGCGGAGCGCGCCCACATCGCGCGCAGCGCCCAGTCCTCCTCCGTGCGCCGGTCGTCGGCGGAGCCGTCCTCGACGGTCCGCACGCTCGGTCCCTCCGCCTCGGCCCGGCTCCGCGAGGAGGGCGTCGACCCCGAGTCGATCGAGTGGGACGCCTGGCGCCGTGACGACGGCCGGTGGGCCCTGGTCGCGTCGTACCACCACGACGGCGAGGCCCGCACCGCCCGGTTCAGCTTCGACCAGCCGGGCCACTTCGTCGCCGCCGACGACGACGAGGGCCGCTGGCTCGTCGGCGACGGCCAGTTCCCCAGCCGCGAGCAGAAGGCGCAGGCCACCACGCGGCGGCTGACGCCGGTGCCGCGCTACGACGAGGAGCTGCCGCTCGGCGACGACGCCATCGAGCTCGTCCGCGAGGAGCCCGACGAGCCGGCCGTCACGACAACAGCGCCGGCGACACCGGAGGCTCCGGCCGCCCACCAGCACCCGGTCGCCCCCGAGCCTGACGCGGTCACCGGCGATGCCGACTGGATCGCCCCCGCCAAGGGTCACCACGGCTCGCCGCTGCACGCTTCGGCCTGGGTCGACGGGCCGGAGGAGCGCGAGGCGCCGGTCGACGACGTCCTCCCGCTGGAGACCGAGCCGGAGACCGAGCCGGGGAGCGAGCTGGAGGCCGAACCGGAGACCGAGGGCGAGGTCGTCGCGGAGGCGGAGCCCGGGGCGGACCCCGCTGCAGGGGAGTCCTCCGCCCGGCGACCCGCCAAGAAGGGCCGCGGCCGGGCGTCGGTGCCCACCTGGGACGAGATCATGTTCGGCGGCGGCCGCGGGGACTGACCCCGCGACCTCGCCGATGCGCGTTCCTCCGGCGGCGCTCGATCCGGTGATGCGGCTGACCGGTCGCCTGGTCTTCAACGCCTCGGTGCCGATCCCGGCGCAGCGCTGGCGCCTGAACGCGTTCGTGCGGGTCAGCACGTGGCTCCCCCGCGGCACGTCGGTGGAGGAGACCACGTTCGGTGGCGTGCCCTGCCGCGTCGTCCGGGCTCCCGGCGGCGCACCCGAGCGCGTGCTCCTCCATCTCCACGGCGGGGCGTGGTGCATCGGCGCCCCGTCGCTGCCGACCCCCTACGCCGCGCACCTCGCCCGGTCCACGGGCGCCACCGTGGTGCTGCCCGACTACCGGCTGGCCCCGGAGCATCCCTTTCCCGCCGCCGCCGACGACGCGCTCGCGGTCTGGGGGGCCCTGTCCGTGGACCCGGCAGCGCAGGTCGTGCTCGGCGGCGACTCGGCCGGTGCGGGTCTCGCGCTGGCCCTGGCCGTCGCGCTGCGCGACGGCGACGGTGCGGTCCCGGCAGCGCTGGCACTGGTGTGCCCGATGCTCGACGTGGCGATGGCGCGGCACCCTCGGTCGGACGACCCGGTGCTGACGCCCGAGTGGCTGGCCAGCTGCGCCCAGCAGTACGTCGGCGCCCACGACGCGACCGACCCCCGGCTCAGCCCGTTGCGAGGTCCGCTCGACCGGCTGCCACCGGCCGTCGTGGTCTCCGGTGACCGTGACCTGCTCCAGTCCGACGCGGAACGCTTCACGGCCGGCGTTGCCGCTGCCGGCGGCACCGTCGAGCACCACCCGGGCCGTCTGTGGCACGAGTTCCCGCTGCAGGCCGGCCTGCTCGCCGAGGCGGACCGCGCCGTCGCGCACGTCGCCACCTTCCTGGACCGGTGCTGGACGGAGGGAAGACGCGCGGGGCCTGCCTGATTACTGTTCGGCCATGGCCTACTTCGTCACCGGTGCGACCGGCTTCATCGGCCGGCACCTCGTCCAGGAGCTCGTCGACCACCGGCAGGGTGAGATCTTCGTGCTCGTCCGCGAGGGGTCCCAGGCGAAGCTCGACGCGCTGGTCCGGCAGTGGGACACCGACCGGGTGACCCCGGTGATCGGTGACCTCCAGGCCGAGCGGCTCGGGGTCAGCCACCAGTGGGTCACCGCGCACAGCGGGGAGATCGACCACTTCTTCCACCTGGCCGCGATCTACGACATGACCGCGACCGACGAGATGAACGAGCAGCTCAACGTCGGCGGCACCCGCGGCGCGCTCGAGCTGGCCGCGGCCCTCGACGCCGGCTGCTTCCACCAGGTCTCCTCGATCGCAGCGGCCGGGAACTACCGGGGCGTGTTCGACGAGACGATGTTCGACGAGGGCCAGGGGCTGCCCTCGCCGTACCACCGCACGAAGTACGAGTCCGAGCGCATCGTGCGTGAGGAGGCGACCGTGCCGTGGCGCGTCTACCGGCCGGTGGTCGTGGTCGGTCACTCCGAGACCGGAGCCATGGACAAGGTCGACGGGCCCTACTACTTCTTCCCGCTGCTCAAGCGGCTGCGCGACTCCGTGCCGTCGTGGGTGCCGCTGATCGGTGTCGACCTCGGCGACACCAACGTGGTGCCGGTCGACTACGTCGCCAAGGCGATGGACCACCTCGCGCACCTGCCCGACCGTGACGGCGAGGCGTTCCACCTGGCCAACCCCGAGCCGCTGAACACCGTCGAGCTGATCAACGCGTTCGCCGCCGCCGCGCAGGCGCCGCAGTTCGCGGTGCCCGTGGACCGCAACGTCACCGGCATCGTGCCGACCAGCCTGCTGCCCCGCGCCCTCCAGCCCACGTCGCTGCTGGCGTCCCTGGTGCGTACGCCGCCGGTGCGGCTGGCGCTCGAGCAGACCATCGGCCGGCTCGGCATCCCGCCCGAGGTGCTCGGCCACGTGTCGTTCCCGATGACCTTCGCGACGCGTCGTACCGACAAGGCGCTCGCGGGCTCCGGCATCTCCGTGCCCGACCTCGAGAGCTACGTCTCGACGCTGTGGGGCTACTGGGAGGACTTTCTCGACGACTCGATCCGCAACGACTCCTCCACCGTGGACGCACTGACCGGCAAGACCGTCGTGATCACCGGCGCCTCGTCGGGCATCGGGCTGGTGACCGCGGTGAAGGTCGCCAAGGCGGGCGGCATCCCGATCCTGGTCGCTCGCGGCATCGACAAGCTCGAGGCCACCAAGGCGCTGATCGAGAGCCAGGGCGGCGAGGCGCACGCCTACCAGTGCGACCTCTCCGACCTCGACGCGATCGACAAGCTCACCAAGCAGCTGGCCCAGGACCACGACCACCTCGACTTCGTGGTCAACAACGCCGGCCGCTCGATCCGACGCTCGCTGAAGCTCTCCGAGGACCGGTTCCACGACTTCGAGCGCACCATGCAGCTGAACTACTTCGGCGCGATCCGGCTGGTGATGGGCATCCTCCCGACGATGCGCAAGCAGAAGCGCGGGCACATCGTGAACATCTCCTCGATCGGCGTGCAGACCAACCCGCCGCGGTTCAGCGCCTACGTCGCCTCGAAGGCCGCGCTGGACGCGTGGAGCAACGTGGTCTCGTCCGAGCTGGTCGGCGACGGGATCTCGTTCACCTCGATCCACATGCCGCTGGTGCGGACGCCGATGATCGCGCCGACGAAGCTCTACGACAAGTTCCCCACGATCAGCCCGGCCCAGGCCGCCACCAAGGTGATCAGCGCGCTGGTCGACCGGCCGCACGAGATCAACACCGCCCTCGGCAACCTCGGCTCGGTGGCCCACACGCTCGCCCCGAAGGTGGCCTTCCGGGTGCTGCACCTGGCCTACCAGGTGTTCCCCGACTCCGCCGCTGCCCGGGGCGAGAGCACCGGCAAGTCCGAGGGCGAGCAGATCATGCTGGCGCGGCTGCTGAAGGGCATCCACTGGTGAGGGCTCCGCGAATTACCACGTTCACGTGGTAATTCGCCGCTCCACCAGCGAGATCTGGCTGGGGAAGCGGCGAAGTCACTGGTTCACGTGGTAATTCCCAGCCGCCCGATCAGCGCCTGCGCATCATGCGGCGCATACCCCTTCACGTCGTTGTCGAAGTACACGAACACGTCCTTCTCCTGCGACCACGCGCGCACCTTGTCCGCCCAGGCGTCGAGAGCCTGCGCGCCGTACCCGCTGGCGTAGAGCTCCTTGTCACCGTGCAGGCGCAGGTAGCGGAAGTCGCTGGTGTCGGCGTCGACCTTGGGCCACCGCCCGGCGGTGTCGGCGAGCACGCAGGCGACGTCGTGCTCGCGGAGCACGGCCAGCGCCTCCGGGTTGTCGAAGGTCTTGCTGCGGAACTCCAGCGCATGGCGCACCGGCCGTCCGTCCGGCGTCCGTCGCGGCACCTGGGCGAAGAAGGCGGCGAGCCGGTCGCCGTCGTACCTGAAGGTCTCCGGCAGCTGCCACAGCACCGGCCCGAGCTTGGGCCCGAGCTCGTAGATGCCCGAGCCGAAGAACGTCGCCACCGCCTCCTCGGCGTCCCCGAGCTTCTTCATGTGCGAGATGAAGCGGCTGCCCTTGACCGCGAACACGAAGTCGTCGGGCGTCTGGTCCCGCCACTTCGCGTACGACGCCGGCTTCTGGAGCGCGTAGAACGAGCCGTTGATCTCGATCGAGGTGAGCTTCGAGGACGCGTACGCAAGCTCCTTCGCCTGGGCAAGACCCTTCGGGTAGAAGTCGCCGCGCCAGGGTGCGTAGGTCCAGCCGGAGACACCGACGTGGGCGCGCGACACCTCAGCCACGCTCCACCGGACGCTCCGGGTCGGCCACCCACTCGCTCCAGGACCCCGGGTAGAGCGCGGCGTGCACGCCGATCCGCTCCAGCGCCAGCACGTCGTGGCAGGCCGTGACGCCCGACCCGCAGTAGACACCGACGTCGCCGTCGACGCCGGCGTAGACCTCGCGCAGCTCCTCCTCGGAGAGGAAGTGCCCGCGCTCGTCGAGGTTGGCCTCGGTCGGCACGTTGACGGCACCGGGGATGTGCCCGGCGACGGGATCGACCGGCTCCACCTCGCCGCGGTAGCGCTCCGGTGCCCGCGCGTCGACGAGCGTCCCGGCGGCGAGCACGTCGTGCTGCAGAAGAACGCGCACACTGCCCGGCTCGAGCGTGAAGGTGCCACGCTCCGGCCGGGTGTGCCCGCTCTCCTGCGCCCCACCTGCCGCCAGCCATGCGGACCAGCCGCCGTCGAGCACCCGCACGTCGCGGTGGCCGGCCCAGCGGAGCAGCCACCAGCAGCGGGCCGCGGCGCGTCCCGCCCAGTCGTCGTAGACCACGACCGGCCGGTCTCCGCTGACACCGGCCTGCCGCATCGCCGCCTCGAAGTCCGCCGGCTCCGGCAGCGGGTGCCGGCCGCGTGATCCCGGTGCGGACGCCAGGTCGCGGTCGAGGTCGACGTACGACGCGCCGGGGACGTGACCCGCCTCGAACTCGGACTCCCCCGGTGGTCCACCCATCCGGTAGCGCACGTCGAGCACCGTCACGCTGTCGAGCACCCCGCGCAGGTCCGCGGCCGAGATCAGTGGGTCGGACATGTGCCCATCCTGCCGCTCTGGCAGGGTCGACGCCCGTGACCCACTGGCGACACGACCGCATCGGCGCCGCGCTGCGCGGCGCGAACCCGACCGTCCTGGCCCGGCTGCCCCGCGGCTTCGCCGTGATCGGTGACGTCCAGTGGCTGCCCGGCTACTGCGTCCTGCTCACCGACGACCCAGCTGTCCAGCGGCTGACAGACCTGCCGCGCCCGGCCCGGCTCGAGTTCCTGGCCAGCATGGAACGACTGGCCGAGGCCGTCGACACGGTGTGCAGGCAGCGCGACCCGGAGTTCCGCCGGATGAACCTCGAGATCCTCGGCAACACCGACCCCTACCTGCACGCCCACCTCTGGCCGCGCTACGGGTGGGAGCCACCCGAGATCGTCGGCGGACCCGTGTGGGGCTACGGTCGCGAGCGCTGGTCCGACCCGACCAGCGCCCTGGGGCCGCAGCACGACGACCTGCGCGCGCGGATCACCGAGGTGCTGCGCACGTCGGGTCCGACCTCCTGACTGTGGAAGGATTTCGCCGTGGCCGAGCTGCAGTTCTTCACCGGGACGATGGACTCCGGCAAGAGCACGCTCGCGCTGCAGACCAACCACAACCACGCCGTCCGCGGTCGCGAGGGCCGGATCTTCACCACCCACGACCGCGCCGGCGAGGCGCTGCTCTCCTCGCGCCTGGGGCTCACCCACCAGGCGATCGAGGTCGACGAGGAGTTCAGCTTCTGGCGGTACGTCGTCGACGCGCTCACCCACGGTGCGCGGATCGACTACCTGATCTGTGACGAGGCGCAGTTCTACCAGCCCTGGCAGATCGACCAGCTCGCCCGGATCGCCGACGACCTGCAGATCGACGTGTTCGCGTTCGGCATCCTCACCGACTTCCGCACCATGCTGTTCCCGGGCAGCGCCCGGCTGGTCGAGATCGCCGACCGGATGAACGTGCTCCAGGTCGAGGCGCTCTGCTGGTGCGGTCGCCGCGCCACCCACAACGCAAGAACCGAGAACGGCGAGATGGTCACCGAGGGTGACGTGATCGTGGTCGGCGACATCTTCGACGCCGAGGCCCCCGCGCCGGTCGTCGGCTACGAGGTCCTGTGCCGCCAGCACCACCGACGCCGGATGACAGCCGCCCGCGCTCACGCGGTCGCGCTCGGCTCAGAGCCGCTGCCGTTCGGCGACTGAAGCGACGATCACTCGACGGTGATCACGATCTTGCCGCGCACGCGACCGGCCTCGAGCTCACGCATCGCCTGCGGTGTCTGGCTCAACGGGTAGGTCCGGTCGACGGCCGGGACCAGCAAGCCCGCACTCACCATCGCGACCAGACGTTCGACGTCGCTGCCCTGCTCCTTGACGACGAGCATGGTCAGGCGCTGACCGACGAAGGGCGACAGGGCCAGGGCGCGGAACTGCCGGTTCATGCCGCCGGAGAAGCTGCCCCCCTCCTCACCACCCGTGATCACCGCGGTGCCGTGCGGTGTCAGTGCCTTGCGGAGCCGCGACAGCGTGGGGTTGCCGGCGAGGTCGATCACCAGGTCGTAGCGGTGCTGCCCGTCCGCGAAGTCGTCGCGGGTGTAGTCGAGCACGTGGTCGGCACCCAGGGATCGGACCAGGTCCTGCTTCGCCGTGCTCGCGACGCCGGTGACCTCCGCGCCGAACGCCTTGGCCAGCTGGACGACGTAGCTGCCCACGCCGCCCGACGCGCCGAGCACCAGCACCGACTGGCCGGCCTGCACCTTGCCTGCCTCGAGGGCCTGGAGGGCGGTGATCCCGGAGATCGACAACGCCGCCGCCTGCACGAACGAGACGTCTGCCGGCTTGTGGGCGAGCTTGTCCTCCTGGGCGACCGCGTACTCGGAGAACGATCCCGGGGCAATGCCGAGCACCGCGTCCCCGACGGCGAACCGGGTCACCCCGGAACCGACCTCGACCACCGTGCCGGCCACGTCGCGCCCGGGCACCGGGTTGCGCGGTCCACGGAACCCCACGAAGGGCCGCATCAGGTAGGGCTTGCCGGTCATCAGGTGCCAGGTGCCCCGGTCGAGACCGGCCGCAGCCACCCGCACCAGCACCTCGTGCGGACCGGCGACGGGTCGGGCGACCTGGGCGAGGTGGAGGACCTCGGCTGTGCCGTAGCGATCGTGGGCGATCGCCTGCATGGTGCCGTTCGAGGTGGAGCGAGGGCTGGCGGTGGTGGGCATGACGGGCCTTTCGGGGCTGAGTTTCGTACTTAGTACGGTGAATGTAACGTACTAAGTACGAAACTGCTATCCTCGCCCCGAGATGTCTGAACCAGAGCCCGAACCCCGCCCCGCCAGGACCCCTCTGAGCCGTGAGCGTGTCCTGCACGCGGCGATGGAGGTCGCCGATGAAGGCGGCCTGTCCGCCCTCACGATCCGCACGCTCGCGACGACGCTCGGGGTGAAGCCGATGGCGGTCTACCACCACGTCGCCAACAAGGACGCGATCCTCGACGGCGTCGTCGACCTGGTCTTCGGGGAGTTCGAGCACGCGGCTCCCGGCGGCGACTGGCGCGCCGAGATGCGCCGTCGGTCGCACTCGGTGCGCAGCGTCCTGCGACGTCATCCGTGGGCGATCCCGTTGCTCCAGTCGCGCACGCACCCCGGCCCGGAGACGCTCCGGCACCTGAACGCCGACCTCGGGACACTCCGCGAGGCGGGCTTCTCGGTGGAGATGACCGCACACGCCTACGCCCTGATCGACAGCTACGTCTACGGGTTCGCGCTCTCCGAGGCCTCGTTGCCGATCAACGGACCGGAGACCGTCGCCGAGGTGGCCGGCCCGATGATGGAGGCGATCTCGGCCACGGACTTTCCCTACCTCGTGGAGTTCTCCGCCGAGCACGTGATGAAGCCGGACTACGACTTCGGGGCCGAGTTCGGGTTCGGGCTCGACCTGGTCCTGGACGGACTCGAGGCGCGGGTCAGGACCGGCGCTGGTTGAGGAGTCAGTCGACCAGGAACGGCACCAGCATCTCGTCGGGGGTGAGCGAGCCGTGCATGCCGATCAGCTTGTTCTCGAACGGGAAGTCCTTCGAGGACATGATCGCGGTGTCGCCGGCGCAGGCGGCGACGACGTCACCGAGGCGGGGGCGCACGCGGTCCTCGACGTGGCCGAACCAGCCGCGCTCGATCGCCTCGTCACGAGTCAGCACCAGGGCGTTGTCGGCCAGGATCGTGCGCCAGCCGGCGGTGACGTCCTCGACGGCCCCGGGCTGGCAGTAGACGTGTCGGAAGCGGGCCTCGCCGCCGACCAGGTCGACGCCGTCGCGCATGCCCGGGGTGGTGTCGACGTCGAAGCGGCTGGCGACATCGCTGTCGACCATGCCGTGGTCGGCGACCACGATCAGCCGGGTGGCCGGCGCGAGCGAGTCGCGGAGCTGCTCGACCGCTCCGTCGAGCGCCATCAGCTGCTGCCGCCAGGCCGGTGAGTCGACGCCGTGGCGGTGCCCGATCCAGTCGAGGTCACCGTCGTAGAGGTAGGTGAGCGAGGGCGACCGCGACGACGAGGACACCGCGCCGGCGATCCGCTCGCCCATCTTGTCGGCGCCCAGGTGATCGGCGCCGCGCTGGCTGGACACGGTCAGCCCGGAGCCCTTGAAGATCCGCTTGCTGACGGTCGTGGTGATCACGCCGACGCGAGCGAGCCGGTCGAACGCCGTGTCGTGCGGCTGCCACTCCAGCGGATCGACGTCCTGGTCCCAGTACAGCGCGTTGAGCAGGTGATCGGTGCCGGGCACGCGCGAGGTGAAGCCGACCAGCCCGTGCTCCCCCGGCGTCAGCCCGGTGCCGAGCGAGGTGAGGGACGTCGCGGTGGTCGAGGGCACACCCGCCGTGCCGCCCTCGGAGCCGGCCAGCAGCGCATTGAGGTACGGCGCGTGGTCGCGGTGCCGGGCCAACAGCTCCTGGCCCATGCCGTCCACCAGCATCACGACGTACGACGGAGCCGGCGGGAGCTCGAGCCCCACGGGGGCGTAGCCGGCGTCGACGCCGAGCGCCGCGGCGACGGCAGGGAGCACGTCGCCGAGGGAGCGCTGGCCGTACGCGGGAGCGACGAAGTCCCCGACGTCCTGGCTCATCGCCGACTCATGCGGTCAGCTGGGTGCGCCCGCTGAGCGCCTCCGCGAAGGCGAGCAGACCGTGGACGGCGTCCTGCCCGTCGGCCGCCGCGGACACCCGCAGCGAGAAGTCGTCGGACCGGATCACGCCGGTGTAGCCGTGGTCGGCGTCGCACTGCGGGTCGTCGCACATCGCCGGCTCCAGGTCGACGCCCGCGACGCCACCCCAGCCGACGGTCAGCACGGCCTCGGCCGGCGGTGGCACCTTGCCGCGCAGCTTGGCCGGGTTGGCGACCATCCGGTTGACCACGACGGAGCGGATCGAGGTCAGCCCGATCGCCTCGGTCGAGGTCGACGTGTAGGGCTCCGGCAGCAGGTTGTCGGGCGGGTTCTCGTCGGTGTGCGCCAGGATCAGCCGGGTCGGCGTCAGCACCGCCACGGTCATGTGCCGGCGCACCTCGTCGCGGTCGATCGTCGGCTCGTGGTGCACGAGGAACGAGACCACCGGCTCCCCGGCCACCGCGGCGTCGACGCCGGCGGACACCACCATCGGGTAGTAGCCGGTCTTCTCGATCGCCACGGACAGCTCGCCGGAGCGGTCGTCGTGGAAGCGGTCCTCACCGGGGACCGACGCGGGGTTGCTGCGCATGCGGTCAGTCTGTCACGCACGATCAGCCGGGAAGACTCTCGCCGGGGTAGCTGCTGAGCCGCCGGGTGAACCAGTCCGACCGGGCGTCGGTGACCGGCGCGACGTGCGCCGTGACGCTCAGCACCCGGACCCCTTCGACGGTCGCGTGCACGAGGCTGAGGTCGATCGAGATCAGCTGCGGGAGGTCGTTCTTGAGCAGCGCCACCCGGCGCAGCAGCTCCTCGACGGCGGGTACGTCGACCAGCTCGCTGCCTCGGTAGCCGAACAGCAGCGGAGCCGCCTTCAGGTCGCGCACCATCTCCGACGCCTCGAGCATCGTGATCGGCGGGATCCGGTAGGCGCGGTCGCCGACCAGGTCGGTGAGCGAGCCGGCGATCGAGAAGGAGACGGTGGGGCCGAAGAGCGGGTCCTCGATGCCGCCGACCGCCACCGGGACGCCGGGCTCGGCCACCCGCTGGACCACGAACCCAGCGGCGGCCGGGTCGGTGATCAGCGCCGTGAGCGTGGTCCAGGCGTGCCGCATCTCGGCCTCGGTGTCGATGTTGCGCCAGACGTGGGCCAGGTCGGGACGGTTGCGCAGGTGGTCGGCGGTGGCCTTGAGCACGACGTCCCAACCGAGCTTCACCCCCGCCGCGACCGCCTCGTCGGCACTGCTGACGTCGGCCCGGTCCCAGACCGGGATGCCGTAGGCACCGAGCAGCTGCTGGACCTCGGCGAACGTCAGGTCGCGCCCCTCGGGGGCGCGCATCAGCACCTCGTTGAGCATCCGCTTGGCGAACGTCGAGTCGATGTCGTCGAGCGGCGGCCCGCCGCCGTCGGGCTTCTCCAGCCAGGCCGCGTGCTCGACCACCCGGGCCAGGGCGCGCACGGCCGACTCGACCGCGGGGTAGGACGGGACCGAGCCGCGCCCGACCACGTTGCCGGCCAGGTCGGGGATGCGCAGCAGCTCGGGGACGCCCTCGGTGCCGAGGAACGTGGAGACCAGCGGCTTGTCGGACTGCTCCCCCACCGCGGCCAGCACGTTGGCGACCGAGACGCCCGAGGTGTTCAGCGGCGGGATGTAGACGGCCACCACCGAGTCGACGTCGTCGTCGTCGATGGCGAGGTCGAGCGCGTCCTCGAAGTCGGCGCCGGTCGCCTCGGCGCCGAGCGAGAGCGACTTCGTGACCTCGAGGCCGTTGCCGGCGGCAGCGTCGGCGGCGAGCAGGGCCAGGGCGTCGGAGTTGCCGACGATGGCCACCCGCGACCCGCGCGGCAGCGGCTGGTGCGCGATCAGCTGGGCGACGTCGAACATCTCGTCGAGCGACTCCACCTGGATCACGCCCGCCTGCTTGAACATCGCGTCGACCGCGGCCTGCGGTGCGCCGATGGTGCGGACGGCGTGGCCCATCGGCACGCCCTGGGTCGTGCGGCCGGACCGGACCGCGACGATCGGCTTGTGTCGCGAGACCCGGCGGGCGATGCGGGAGAACTTGCGGGGGTTTCCGATGGACTCGAGGTAGAGCAGGATCACCTCGGTCGACGGGTCCTCCTCCCAGTACTGCAGGAGGTCGTTGCCGGACACGTCGGCGCGGTTGCCGGCGCTGACGAACGACGAGAGCCCGAGGCCGCGGTTGGACGCCTTCTCCAGGATCGCGGTGCCGAGCGCGCCGGACTGGCAGAAGAAGCCGGCGCGGCCGCGCTGCGGCATCGAGGGTGCGAGCGAGGCGTTGAGCATCACGCCGGGCGCGGTGTTGATGATGCCGAGGCAGTTGGGTCCGATCAGCCGGAGGCCGTAGCTGCGGGCCAGGCCGAGCAGCTTGCGCTGGCGCTGCCAGCCCTCCTCGCCGGCCTCGGCGAAGCCGGACGAGATCACGATCAGCCCCTGCACACCCTTTGCGGCGCAGTCGAGCACGACGTCGGTCACCGACTCGGCGGGCACCGCCACGATCGCGATGTCGACGCTGTCGGGGATGTCGGCGACGGTGGCGTACGCCGGCATGCCCGCGACCGAGTCGGCGGTCGGGTTGACGACGTAGATCCGGCCCGCGTAGTCGCCGAGCACCAGGTGTCGCACGAGGGCCTGGCCGATCGTGTCCTGGCGCCGGGACGCCCCGATCACCGCCACGCTCCGGGCGTCGAAGAAGGTCGCGATCGAGGCCGCCTCGGCCCGGTGCTCGCGGTCCTGCATCACGCCGATCGCGGTGTCGGTGGGGTCGATCGGGAAGACCAGCCGCATCACGCCCTCGTCGTAGCCTCCTTCGACCTTGTAGCCGGCGTCGCGGAAGACCTGGATCATCTTCACGTTCTCGGGCAGCACGTCGGCCACGAAGCGGTCGACGCCGTTCTCGCGGCCCGCCTGGGCCAGGTGCTCGAGCAGCAGCTGGGCGATGCCCCGGCCCTGGTGCTGGTCCTCGACCAGGAACGCCACCTCCGCCTCGCCCTTCTCGACGATGTCGTAGCGGCCGACTGCGATCATCCGCTCGGCCACGGTGAGCACGAACGCCACCCGGTCGTGGTGGTCGACGGTGCTGAAGCGGGCCACGTCGCGCTCCGAGAGCCGGGGCATCGGGGCGAAGAAGCGGAGGTACTTCGACTCGTCGGAGACCCGGCTGTAGAAGCTGACCAGCAGGTCGCGGTCGTCGGGCCGGATCGGTCGCAGGTGGGCCGTGTGCCCGTCGCGCAGCAGGACGTCGGCCTCCCAGTGGGCCGGGTAGGTCTGCTGCTCGGGCGGGGCGGTCACATCCGGAATGTACCGGGCCGGGATGACAGCGACCTGACAGCGGCGTGCCACCCGCGTGACCGTCGGTCGACCGGGGGAGAATGCCCGGCATGGCTCGCCGTACCCCCGCCCCGCCCGAGGACTTCGAGGAACACATCGTCGACGTCGACATGGGCGACGAGATGCGCTCCAGCTTCCTGGAGTACGCCTACTCGGTCATCTACTCCCGCGCCCTCCCCGACGCCCGCGACGGGCTCAAGCCGGTGCAGCGCCGGATCCTCTACACGATGAACGACATGGGCCTTCGCCCCGACCGCGGCCACGTGAAGAGCGCCCGCGTCGTCGGAGAGGTGATGGGTCGCCTGCACCCTCACGGCGACGGCGCGATCTACGACGCCCTGGTCCGGATGGCGCAGTCGTGGTCGATGCGGTTGCCGATGATCGACGGCCACGGCAACTTCGGCTCGCCCGACGACCCGCCCGCGGCGATGCGCTACACCGAGTGCCGCATGGGTCCGGCCGCGGTGGCGATGACCGCCTCGATCCACGAGGACACCGTCGACTTCAAGGCCAACTACGACGGCCGCGAGACCGAGCCGTCGGTGCTGCCCTCCGCGATCCCCAACCTGCTGGTCAACGGCAGCACCGGGATCGCGGTCGGCATGGCCACCAACATGGCGCCGCACAACCTGATCGAGGTGGTGCAGGCGCTCCGCCACCTGATCAAGGACCCCGAGGCGACGGTTGACGACCTGATGCGGTTCATCCCCGGCCCCGACCTGCCCACCGGCGGCAAGATCGTCGGGCTGGAGGGCATCCGCGACGGCTACGAGACCGGCCGCGGCACGTTCCGGATGCGTGCCAGCGCCCGCATCGAGGCGGTCAACGCGCGGCGCAAGGGCATCGTCGTGACCGAGCTCCCCTACGGCGTGGGCACCGAGCGGGTGGTCGAGCGGATCAAGGTCCTGGTCCAGACCAAGAAGCTGCAGGGCATCAGCAACGTCGTCGACCTCACCGACGGCGAGAAGGGCCTCCAGCTGGTGATCGAGGTCAAGAACGGCTTCGTCCCCGAGGCGCTGCTGGAGCAGCTCTACCGGCAGACCCCGCTGGAGGAGTCGTTCGGCATCAACAACGTCGCCCTGGTCGACGGCCAGCCGCGCACGCTGGGGCTCAAGCAGATGCTCGAGGTGTTCCTCGGCCACCGCCTCGACGTCGTACGCCGCCGCTCGCTGCACCGCCGCAGCAAGGCGGCCGACGAGCTCCACCTGGTCGAGGGGCTGCTGATCGCGATCCTCGACATCGACGAGGTGATCCAGCTGATCCGCTCCAGCGACAACGCCAACGAGGCGCGCGAGCGGCTGATCGCGGTGTTCGAGCTGAGCCAGCTCCAGGCCGACTACATCCTCGACATGGCGCTGCGCCGGCTGACCAAGTTCTCCCGGCTCGAGCTCGACAAGCGCAAGACCGAGCTCGAAGGCATCATCGCGGCGCTCGACGAGATCCTCGGCGACGAGGCCAGGCTGCGGCAGGTGGTCTCCGACGAGCTGGCCGACGTCGCGAAGACCTACGGCACCCCGCGTCGTACCGTCCTGCTGGAGTCGTCCGGCCAGACCCTCACCACCGCGACGCCGCTCGAGGTGTCCGACGACCCCTGCTTCGTCTACCTCTCCTCCACCGGGCTGCTCGCGCGCACCAGCAGCATCGACCCGCCCGGAGACGACGGCGCCCGAGCCGGCCACGACGTCATCGTGTCCGCGGTCCGGGCGACGGCGCGCGGCGACATCGGGGTGCTCACCAGTCGTGGTCGGGTGGTCCGGCTCGGCGTGCTCGACCTGCCGACGCTGCCGGCCACCGCCAACCACCCCAACCTGCAGGGCGGCGCCCCGGCCGGGGTGTTCCTGTCGCTGGAGCCCGTGGAGCGCATCCTCGCCCTGACCACGCTGGCCGAGGACTCTGCAGGGCTCGCGCTCGGCACCCGCCAGGGCGTGGTCAAGCGGGTGAAGCCGGAGCGGGTCAACCGCGACGACTGGGAGGTGATCTCGCTCGCCGACGACGACGAGGTGGTCGGCGGGCTGGAGCTCACGACGGGCGAGGAGGAGCTCTGCTTCGTCTCCGGCGAGGCCCAGCTGCTCCACTTCGGCGCCTCCGCGGTGCGCCCCCAGGGCCGGCAGGGCAGCGGCATGGCCGGCATCAAGCTGGCCACGGGTGACTCCGTGGTCTGGTTCGGGGCGCTCGCCACGGCCGACGCGGTGCTGGTCACCGCCTCGGGGTCCGGCACCGCGCTGCCCGGCACGGACGCCGGCTCGGTCAAGGTCACACCGTTCTCCGAGTACCCCGGCAAGGGCCGCGCCACCGGCGGCGTCCGCTGCCACCGGTTCCTCAAGGGCGAGGACGTCCTCGTGTTCGCCTGGGCAGGCGCCGCGCCTCCGCGGGCGGCCGCGGCCAGCGGCGCCGCAGTCGACCTGCCGGAGCCGATCGCCCGTCGCGACGGGTCCGGTGTCGCCGGCAGCCAGCCGATCGCTGCTTGTGCCGGGCCGGTGACCTCCTTCATGGCACCCTTGGCGCCATGAGGAAGCCTGCGGTTCTGGTCGGTGTGCTGCTGCTCGTTCTCGGGCTGGTGTCCGGCTGCGGCGGGGGCGCCAAGACGTCGACCAAGCCCGTCGCCCAGCGGCTCTCCAGCGCCCAGGGGTTCCTCGAGAAGACCGACGGCGTCGAGATCTCGCTGAGCACACCCGAGCTGCCGCAGGGTGTGCAGGGGATCATCAAGGCCACCGGCGTCGGCACCAAGCAGCCCGCCTTCAAGGGGGAGATCACCGTCGTCCAGAACGGCCTCAGCGTGAGGGTTCCGGTGCGCGCGGTCGACGGCAAGGTGTACATCCAGTTCGGCGGCAGCTGGCAGGACATCGACCCCGCCAAGTTCGGCGCGCCCGACCCCGCCGACCTGTTCCGGACCGACGGCGGGCTGGCCAGCCTGCTCAGCGACGTCCAGGGCGCCAAGGCCGGCAAGGACACCCGCGACGGCAAGCGGATCCTGTCCACGATCACGGCCAAGCTCCCCGGCAGCCGGGTCGCCGGCGTGATCCCGAGCGCCTCGGCGAAGCAGTCGTTCGACGCCACCTTCACCCTCGACGACACCGATCACCTGACGAAGGTGGTGCTGAAGGGGCCGTTCTACCCCAAGGCCGACGACGTCACCTACACGATCTCCTTCAGCAGCTACGGCAGCAGCACCATCGTCACGGCCCCGTGATCCACCCGTGAGCGACGGCGACCGCGCCACCCGGGCGCTGCTGACGCTCGCTGCCGTCGCCGTCGCCTTCGCTGCCGCCGACACCTACGTCGTGGTGCTCGCGCTGCCCGACATGATGCTGACGGTCGGACTCGGCATCGACGAGCTGCAGCGGGCCGCACCGATCGTCTCCGGGTTCCTGCTCGGCTACGTCGCGATGCTGCCGCTGATCGGCCGGATCGCCGACATCCGCGGACGGGTCCCGGTGCTGGTGGCGTCGCTGCTGGTCTTCGCCTTCGGCTCCCTGGTGACTGCGCTCGCCTTCGACCTGCCGTCGGTGGTGACCGGACGGTTCCTCCAGGGCGTCGGCGGCGGCGGGCTGGTGCCGGCCACCCTGGCCTTGGTGGCCGACCTCTACCCGGCCGAGCGGCGAGCCGTACCCCTGGGCGTGGTGTCGGCGGTGCAGGAGGTCGGCTCCGTGCTCGGCCCCCTGTACGGCGCCGTGGTGCTCGCCGTCGGCGACTGGGAGGCGATCTTCTGGCTCAACCTCGCGGTGGGCCTGGTGCTGGCCGCTGCGCTGTCGCGGCTGGCCCCGACGCGACCCCGTTTCCGGGTGCCGGACCCGATCGGCGTGGCGTTGCTCGTGCTCGGCCTGGCGACACTGGTGCTCCTGCTCTGGGAGCCGGAGGCGCTGGTCAGTGACATCACGCTCGGCATCCCGTTCGTTCCGGTCACCGGCGAGAGCCGCTGGCTGACCCCGCTGGCCCTGGTCGCCGTGCTCGCCGGGGTCGCGCTCCTCGTGCGCTGCCTGGTGGCGACCCGACCGCTGGTGGACCTGCGCAGCTGGGCCGGCAGCTTCCGGCAGTCCGATCCGCTCGGCGCCTCGTTCCTGGCCCTGGCGCTGGCCGGCGTGATCCTGGCGTTCGCGTCGGCCGACCCGGCGGTGCAGGTGTTCTCCCCGATCGGCGGCTGGCTGCTGGCCGGCTCCGCGGCGGCCCTGGGCGCGCTGGTCTGGCACCTCCGCCGGACCGCTCACCCCCTGATCCCGCACGGCTCGCTGCGCTCCCGGCCCGCGTGGGGCAGCCTGCTGGTCAGCTTCTTCGTCGGCGCCTCGCTGATCGCGGCACTCGTCGACATCCCGGTCTACGCCCGGCTCACGACGTACAAGACCTCACAGCTGATGGCCGCCCTGGTCCTGCTCCGGCTGCTGGTGGCGATCCCGGTCGGGGCGGTCGCGGGCGGCTTCCTGACCCGACGGCTGCCGTCCGGTGTCGTCTGCGCCGGCGGGATGGCGCTGTCGACCATCGGCTTCGCGTGGATGTCGCAGTGGGGTGCGCACTCGCTGGAGAGCCAGCTGATCAACATCCCGCTGCTGCTGACCGGGTTCGGGTTCGGGCTGGCGCTGGCGCCGGTCAACGCCGCGCTGCTCGCCAGCACGGAGGCGTCGGTGCACGGGGTGGTCAGCGCGCTGGTCGTGGTCGCCCGGATGGTCGGGATGCTGGTCGGCATCTCGGCCCTCACCACGATCGGGCTCCGCCGCTACTTCGCCGCGCTCCGGCCCAAGCACGAGCTCGAGGCCGCGCTCGTGCAGATCGAGGTGATCTTCATCGGCGCGGCCGGGTGCGCCGTGATCGCCGCCGTGCTGGCGCTGGTCCTGTTCCGCGGCGCCCGCACCCGGGCCAGCCGGCCCGCGCCGGAACGGGTCACGTAGGGGTTGCCCTGCCCTCGCAGCGCTCCTTGCGCTCGACACGTCGGGCCGACGAGAGGAGCCCGCCGTGGACGGGCAGGGCGCCCGGCACCACATCGAGGTGCGGCTGACGATGCCGGACGGCGGAGGGCCGGACTGGCTCACCACCGGCTTCGGCTCGCTCTGGGGTCTCGCGACAACCCCAGGTCAGCCCGCGTTCGCTGCGCGTGATGAACAAGCGGCCAGCGGCCGCTGCACCGATCCTGTCCCTGCGGGCTTGCGACGACCGCCTGTGGGTGCGACCGGGCACCACGTCGCACTTCCTGATACGTGTCGATCCACGGTCCGGCAAGACCACTCGGGTGATCACCACCGACGGGGTGCCCAGTGGCGGGGACGTGGTCGAGTTCGGAGGTGGCGTGGGGGCGTCCTCCTTCGAGGAGGGCTTCGTGGCCAAGCTGCGACCACCGGAGCCACTGCGACCGGAACCCTGACCCCGACGCCGGGCGGTCTGCTCCGTTAGCGTTGACCGCGTGACCCCCGAGAGCGACAACCCGTTCGCCGACCTGCTCGACGCCAACCGCGAGTTCGCCGAGCACTTCACCCTCAGCGGCTTCGACGGCGTCGCCCACGCCGGCATCGCGATGGTGACGTGCATGGACTCGCGGATCGATCCGCTGGGCATGCTCGGCCTCCGCCCGGGTGACGCCAAGATCTTCCGCAACCCCGGTGGCCGGGTCACCGAGGCCGCCCTCGAGGCGCTGGTGCTGGGCGTGCACCTGCTCGGCGTCGAGCGGATCCTGGTCATCCCGCACACGCGCTGCGCGATGACCACGGCGACGCTCGAGGAGCTCCGGGCGCGGGTCAGCGACTCCGCCGGCCAGGACGCGTCGTGGCAGACGTTCGGTGTGGTCGAGGACCAGGAGGCCGCACTCGAGGACGACGTCCGCAAGGTGCGTGCGCATCCGCTGATCCCGGACACGGTCGCGGTGGGCGGCTTCGTGTACGACGTGGACACCGGGCTGCTGGCTCGCCGACTCTGACTAGCGAGGCAGGCGCCCCCGTCGTACCCGCTCCCCCGCGCGCTGCGGGTCGTGCTGCCCGTCGTACTCCAGCCGTGCGGGCCCCAGGCGCAGGACGCCGCTCGTGGTCGGGTTGGCGCGGAGGCCGCCCCTGCCGCGCAGCAGGTCGCGGGCACCGGGCGCGAGCCGGTCGTCCATCCACGCGCACGGGCTGGTCTCACCCGCTGCCTCGAACCAGACCGTCCCGTCGCCGGTGTCGAGGCCGAACGACTGGTGCCGGAGCGCGTTGAGGTCGACCCCGCGGGTCACGACGTTGCGCCGGGTCAGCCGCGGGTCGAGCGTGTCGGACGCCAGCCCGAGCGCGCGCTCGACCTCCTGCAGCGCCTCCACGGCGATGAACGACACGGACGACGCCAGCCGGGTGGCGCGACCGAAGAACCGGTCGTCCCGGATCCCCTGGCCGGCGACCACCTCGACGTGTTCCGGGTGGGACGTGGGGTGCGGGCCGACCCCGTCGGCCGGGTCGTGCGACCAGAACCAGTAGTTGTGGCCGGGTGACACGACGAGGCCGACGACCTCGGCAGTCGGCGCGGCGTCGAGCCCCGCATCCCTCGAAGCCGTCATGAGTTCCGCGCGTTGACCACGATGAAGCCCAGGATCAGTCCGACGAGGATGCCGACAAGGGCGACGACCAGCGCGACATTGGCCAACCTCTCGTGGCGTTTCCGGGCGAGCACGCCGAGGATCAGGCTGGGCGGTCCAAAGACGATCGGGATGATGACGGCAAGCGCGCCGCAGACGATCCCGATGATCGAGAGCCGGTTGCCTGTCGCGACGGGCTCGGCAGGGTCGGGGGGGCCGGTGGCCATGGGTCTCCCTGCGGATGAGGGGTGCTCCGGGGCAGGTGCCCGAGACGCAATCACCAAGGTATCCAGTTTCCTGACCCGCCCGCCCGCACGCCCGGACTGCCCGACAAATTCCTGGATACCTCGGGAATTGCACAGCCGGCGCCGCCCACCACCACACCCACCGACCTACGTGTCGATCGCGTCCGCGTCGACCTCGTAGGCACCGGCCACGATGAAGTCCTTGCGGGGGGCGACGTCGCTGCCCATCAGGAGCTCGAACACCGCGGACGCGCCCTCGGCGTCGTCGACGGTCAGCCGGCGCAGGGTGCGGCGGCGCGGGTCCATGGTGGTCTCGGCGAGCTGCTTGGCGTCCATCTCACCGAGACCCTTGTAGCGCTGGACCGGGTCCTTCCACTTGACGCCCTTCTTGGTCAGCTCGGCCAGCTTCCGCTGCAGCTCGGGGTCGGAGTAGGTGTAGACGTACTTGTCCATGCCCTTCTTCGGGTTGGACACCTCGATCCGGTGCAGCGGCGGCACCGCGGTGTAGACGCGACCCGAGGTCACCAGGTCGGGCATGTAGCGGAAGAACAGGGTCGCCAGCAGGCACCGGATGTGGGCTCCGTCGGAGTCGGCGTCGGCCATGAAGATGATCCGGCCGTAGCGCGCGGCGTCGAGGTCGAAGGTGCGCCCCGACCCGGCACCCACGACCTGGATGATCGAGGAGCACTCGGTGTTCTTCAGGACGTCTGCGATGCCGGCCTTCTGGACGTTGAGGATCTTGCCCCGGATCGGCAGCAGCGCCTGGAACTCGGAGTTGCGCGCGAGCTTGGCGGTGCCGAGCGCCGAGTCGCCCTCGACGATGAACAGCTCGCTGCGGTCGACGTCGTTGGAGCGGCAGTCGGCCAGCTTGGCCGGCAGCGCGCTGGACTCGAGGGCGTTCTTGCGGCGCTGGGTCTCGCGGTGCTGGCGGGCGGCGATGCGTGTCCTGGACGCACCGAGCACCTTCTCCATCAGCAGCTTGGCCTGCGCCTTCTCGGCGCGCTTGGTGGAGGTCAGGAACGCCTTGAGCTCCGAGGTCACCACCTTGCGTACGACGGAGCGCGCGGCGGGCGTGCCCAGGATCTCCTTGGTCTGACCCTCGAACTGCGGCTCGGCCAGCCGCACCGTGACGACGGCGGTGAGCCCCTCGAGCACGTCGTCCTTGACCACGTCGGTGTCGTTGACCTTGAGCACCTTCGCCGAGCGCATCGCGTCGTTGAACGTCTTGGTCAGCGCCGCCTCGAATCCGCTGAGGTGCGTGCCACCCTTGGGCGTCGCGATCACGTTGACGAACGAGCGCACCTCGGTGTCGTAGCCCGTGCCCCAGCGGAGCGCCACGTCCACGCCGAGGTCGCGCTCGACGTCCTGCGGGGTCATCTGTCCCTTGGCGTCGAGCATCGGCACGGTCTCGGTGAAGGACTCGCTGCCCTGGAGCCGTTGGACGTCGGTGATCGGCTCGTCGTGGGCGAGGAACTCGCAGAACTCGGTGATCCCGCCGTCGTGGCGGAACTTCTCCTCGACCGGCTGGTCGCCGCGCAGGTCACGGATCACCAGCTCCAGGCCGGGCACGATGAACGAGGTCTGGCGGACCCGGTTGATCAGCTCCTCGAACGTGAACGTCGCGTCCTTGGTGAAGATCTGCCGGTCGGGCCAGAACCGGATCCGGGTGCCGGTGACGCCCTTCTTCACCCTGCTGCCCTTGTGCAGCCCCGAGTGCGGCGTGAACGACGCATCCGGTCCGGCACCGGCGAACACGCCGGGAGCGCCGCGGTGGAAGCTCATCGACTGAGTCGCGGGCGAGCGGTCGATCTCGACGTCGAGCCGGGTGGACAGCGCGTTGACGACCGATGCGCCGACGCCGTGCAGGCCGCCGGTGGCGACGTACGAGCCGCCGCCGAACTTGCCGCCGGCATGGAGCTTGGTGAAGACCACCTCGACACCCGAGAGACCGGTCTTGGGCTCCTTGTCGACCGGGATGCCGCGGCCGTTGTCGTGGACCTCCGCGGAGCCGTCGGCGTGGAGGGTGACGTCGACGTGGGTGCAGAAGCCACCGAGCGCCTCGTCGACCGCGTTGTCGATGATCTCCCAGAGGCAGTGGGTCAGGCCACGCCCGTCGGTCGAGCCGATGTACATGCCGGGCCGCTTGCGGACCGCTTCCAGCCCCTCCAGCACCAGGAGGTGGTGGGCGTTGTAGGTGTTGTCGATCGTCCCTGCTCCGTTCGGATCCGCAGCCTGCTCGTCCAATCTATCCGCCGCCACGGTCACGAATCCCCTGCGACACGACCGGGGGCGCGCCTCCGCCGAACGGTGCGGGTCGTGGAGCATGATCGCCGCATCACGATTCGGGTCGTGAGGTGAGATTGTTCCGAAAGGCAACCCAGGTTTGGCCCCGGGCGTCACACTGGTGGTCCTGCGAGAGCAGGTGGTGGGGGGCATGGTGGGGAGGATCACTCCGGACTGTCGGGTGGACACCCCTTCCGACGGGAAGTCCTCACCGTGGTTGGATGTTGAAGTCGGTGTCAACAGAACGAGTCCGGGGAATGACTACCGGCAGGAACACGTTGACAAAGGTGCTTGGCCAAGAAGGGATGTGAGACCAGTGACCACAGCGATTGCCCCGAGCGCAGCGCTCTCCGCGATCGACCGGTGTGACCGGTGCGGGGCCCAGGCCTACCTCCGCGTCATGCTCGCTGCGGGTGGTGAGCTTCTCTTCTGCGCCCACCACGCCCGTGAGCACGGCCCCAAGCTCCGCGAGGTCGCCACCGAGTTCCACGACGAGACCCACAAGCTGGGCGACACGCCCGCGATCGCTCAGGCCGAAGAGGTCTGACCGCACGCCACGACGTCGAAGGAGCCCCGGGTCATCGACCCGGGGCTCCTCGCATGTCCGGACGTGATGAGAGGCTGCCCCGGTGACCTTGACCAACGTGCTCGTCGGCCTGGCGATCGCGGTCGGTCTGGTCGGGCTCGTGGTCCCGGGACTGCCCGGATCACTGCTGGTCGCGGGCGCGATCCTGGTCTGGGCTCTCGAGGTCGGTACGACGACCGGCTGGGCCGTGTTCGTCGCCGCCGGTGCGTTCATCGTGCTCGGCACCGTGATCAAGTACGCCATCCCGGGTCGCCGGATGCGCCGCGAGGGCGTGCCGACCAGCACTCTCCTGCTCGGAGCCCTGCTGGGCATCGTCGGGTTCTTCGTGATCCCGGTGGTCGGGATCATGATCGGCTTCGTGCTCGGCGTCTACCTCGCCGAGCTGCGCCGACTCGGTCCTCAGCCGGCCTGGCCGGCGACGGTCTCCGCGCTCAGGGCGGTCGGCCTGTCGATCCTGATCGAGTTCGTCGCCTGTCTCGCCGCCGCCGCCACCTGGGCCGTCGGCCTGCTACTGGTCTAGCCCGCCGTGGCGATCCTCCTCGCGCTGGGCGCAGCGGTGGCCTACGGGCTCTCGGACTTCATCGGCGGGCTGGTCTCGCGGTTCACCTCCGCCTGGCAGGTGGCGACGGTGGGTGCCGTCTCCTCGACCCTGTTCACGACACTGGCGGCGCTCTTCGTCCCCGCCGCTCCCCGCCCGGTCGACTTCGCGTGGGCCGCGCTCGGTGGCGTCGGCGGCGGCGCCGGTGTCGCCTTCCTCTACCGGGGGTTCGCCACCGGTCGGATGGGCGTGGTCGCACCCGTCTCCGCGGTCGGCTCGGCCCTGGTCCCGGTGCTCTTCGGCGTGGTCGGCGGCGAGCGCCCCGGCCTCCTGGTCTGGACGGGTGTCGTGGTCGCGTTGCCCGCGATCTGGCTGGTCTCCAGCGTGCCCGAAGCTGAGACGGACACCGGTGTTGCACCCCGGGCCGGGTTGCTCGACGGAGTCCTGGCCGGCCTGGGTTTCGGTCTGCTGTTCGCCGCCCTGGGTCAGGTCCCCCGGGAGTCCGGGCTGTGGCCGCTGGCCGCGCTGGAGGCGATCTCGGTGCCCGCCGTCGTCCTGCTGGCCACGACGCTCCGGCAGACCTGGCTGCCGCGCGACCGTCGGTCCTGGTGGGCGATGGCGACCGGTCCGTTCGCCGCCCTCGCGACGGTGCTGTTCCTGCTGGCGACCCAGCGTGGCTACCTGACGGTGTCCGGTGTGCTCACCTCGCTCTACCCCGCCTCGACGGTGCTCCTGGCCTCCGTGGTGCTGCACGAGCAGATCCACCGCATCCAGGCGGTCGGCCTGGTGCTGTGCGGGATCACCGTGGCGCTGGTCGCAGGCGGCTGACCCGCGCGGCACCCACCAGCGCCTCGAACAGCCCGGCGTCGGCGGCCACCTCCGGGTGCCACTGCACCCCCAGGCAGAACCGCTCCCCCGGGCGCTCCATCGCCTCCACGGTGCCGTCCTCCGCCCAGGCGACGGCGGTGTAGCCGGGGTGCTGACGCACCGACTGGTGGTGGTGGCAGTGCACCCCGAGCTCGTCCGTGCGCACCAGGTCGTGCAGCAGGCTCTCCTCGGCGACACGGACGGCGACGTCACCGAACTGGTCCGCGCCCGGGCTGTGCCGCTCGTGGCCGACCACGTCGGGCAGGTGCTGGTCGAGCACTCCCCCGGCCCCGACGGCCATCACCTGCATCCCCCGGCAGACCCCGAGCGTCGGAAGCCCGATCTCGTCGGCGGCGCCGAGCAGCGCGAGCTCCCACAGGTCACGGTCGGGGCGCGGGTCGCCCGCCGCCGGGTGCGCGGGCTCGCCGTACGCCGAGGCCGCGACGTCGGCCCCACCCGCGATCACCAGCCCGTCGATGCGGGCGATGACGGCTCGCGCCGACTCGTCGTACGGCGCGCTGGGCGGGAGCAGCAGCGCGACCCCGCCGACCCGCTCCACCGACTCGGCGTACGACGTGGGCAGCAGGTCGGCGGACTGGTCCCACACCCCCCAGTGCGCCTGCTCGCGGTAGGTGCTGATGCCGATCAGGGGCCGCGTGGTCACAGCGGCGTCACGTAGGCGCCGGAGATACCTCCGTCGACCAGGAACGTCGAGGCGGTCATGAAGCTGGACTCGTCGGAGGCCAGGAACAGCACCGCGTTGGCCATCTCCTCGGGCTCGCCGAAGCGGCCCATCGGCACGTGCACCAGCCTCCGGGCGGCCCGCTCCTCGTCCTTGGCGAACAGCTCCTTGAGGAGCGGGGTGTTCACCGGGCCCGGGCACAGTGCGTTGACCCGCACCCCCTCGCGGGCGAACTGCACCCCGAGCTCGCGGGTCATCGACAGCACGCCGCCCTTCGACGCCGAGTAGGAGATCTGCGAGGTCGCGGCACCCATCACGGCGACGAACGAAGCCGTGTTGATGATCGAACCCCGTTGCTGCTCGATCATGTAGGGCAGGGCGGCCTTGCAGCACAGGTAGACGCTGGTCAGGTTGACCTCCTGCACCCGCCGCCACGCCTCGAGGTCGGTGTCGAGGATCGAGTCGTCCTCGGGCGGGGAGATGCCGGCGTTGTTGAACGCGATGTCGACCGACCCGTAGGTCTCCTTCGCGGTGCGGAACAACGCGTCGACCTGGTCCTTGTCGGTGACGTCCACGTGCACGTAGGTGGTGCCGTCGAGCTCGGCGGTGATCTCCCCGCCGCGCTCGTCACTGACATCGCCGATCACGACGCGCGCCCCCTCCTCGACGAAGCGCCGCACGGTCGCCAGCCCGATGCCGGAGCATCCGCCGGTGACCACCGCGACCCTGCCGTCCAGCCGTCCTGCCATGTCACTCCTTCTTCTTCTCCGGGTCTCGACGAGCTCGACCACCGGTCACGTGTCGGCGATGAAGACGTTCTTCTCCTCGGTGAACGCGTTGGGCGCGTCCGGGCCGAGCTCACGGCCGAGGCCGGACTGCTTGAAGCCGCCGAACGGCGTCCAGTAGCGCACCGCGGCGTGCGAGTTGACGCTGAGGTTGCCGGAGTCCACGCCCCGCGCGACGCGCAGCGCCTTGCCGACGTCGCGGGTGTAGATCGAACCCGAGAGTCCGTACTCGGTGTCGTTCGCCAGCCGCACGGCGTCGGCCTCGTCGTCGAACGGCATCACCGCGACCACGGGCCCGAACACCTCCTCGCGCCAGATGCGCTCGTCCGGGCTGTCGGAGAGCACCACGGTCGGCGGCACCCAGAAGCCGGCCAGGTCCGGCACGGGGCCCGTGAACGCCACCTCCACGTCGTCGAGGTAGCCGGTCACGCTCTCCTTCTGCTGGGCGGAGATCAGCGGCCCCATCTCGCTGTCCGGGTCGCTGCCGGGGTCGGCGACGCGCATTCCCTTCACTGCGGTCTCGAGCCGGCCGAGGAACTCGTCGTACGCCGACCGCTCGACCAGGATCCGCGAGCGGGCACAGCAGTCCTGGCCGGCGTTGTCGAACACGGCGTACGGCGCGGAGGCCGCGGCGGCGGCGATGTCGGCGTCCGCGAAGACGATGTTCGCGCTCTTGCCGCCGAGCTCGAGCGTCACCCGCTTCACCTGATCGGCGCAACCGGCCATGATCTGCTTGCCGACCTGCGTCGAGCCGGTGAAGCAGACCTTGCGCACCGCCGGGTGCTCCACGAAGCGCTGCCCGACGACCGAGCCCTTGCCGGGGATCACCGTGAACACACCCTCGGGCAACCCGGCCTCGACCGCCAGCTCACCGAGCCGGATCGCGGTCAGCGGTGTCAGCTCGGCCGGCTTGAGCACCACCGTGTTGCCGGCGGCGAGAGCCGGCGCAAAGCCCCAGCCCGCGATCGGCATCGGGAAGTTCCAGGGCACGATCACGCCGACCACGCCCAGCGGCTCGCGGAAGGTGATGTCCACGCCGCCGGCCACCGGGATCTGGCGACCGAAGAGCCGCTCCGGCGCGGCCGAGTAGTAGTTCAGGCAGTCGCGGACGTTGCCGGCCTCCCAGCGCGCGTTGCCGAGCGTGTGCCCGGCGTTGCGCACCTCGAGCTCGGCGAGCTCCTCGACGTGGGCGTCGACGACGGCGGCGAACGCGCGCATCAGCCGCGCCCGCTCCCCCGGCGCCACGTCGCGCCAGGCCGGGAACGCCGCCTGAGCGCGTTCGATCAGGGCGTCGGCCTCCTCGGCGGACGCCAGCGGCACGTCGGTGACGGGCTCCGCGGTCGCCGGGTTGACCACGGTGTAGGACCCGGTGGTCGAGCTTGTCGAGACCATGGTCACATCCGCTCGAAGCCGCGCCGCAGCTCCCAGTCGGTGACCGACGACTCGAACGCCAGCAGCTCCACGTCGGCCATGTTCGTGTAGTGCGCGACGACCTCCTCGCCGAGGGTCTCCAGGGCCAGCGCCGAGCTGCTGAACACGTCGCGCGCGGCCCGCAGCGTGTGCGGCACCTTCGGCTTGTCCGACGCGTAGGCGTTGCCCTCCAGGGCCGGTTCCAGCTCGAGCCCCTGCTCGATGCCGTGAAGGCCCGACGCGAGCATCGCGGCGATGGCGAGGTACGGGTTCACGTCGCCGCCCGGCACCCGGTTCTCCATCCGGGCACCGGCGCCGTGCCCCACCAGGCGTACGGCGCAGGTGCGGTTGTCCTGCCCCCACGCGATCGCCGTCGGCGCGAACGACCCGTCCGCGAACCGCTTGTAGGAGTTGATGTTCGGCGCGAACAGCAGCGTGAAGTCCGCCATCCCGGCGAGGACCCCGGCGACGAACTGGTCGTAGAGCGGCGTGCTGCTGCCCTTGTCGTCGTCCCAGAACACGATCGCGTCGTCGGTGCCGCGCAGGGACAGGTGGATGTGGCAGGAGTTGCCCTCGCGTCCGTCGTACTTGGCCATGAACGTGAGCGACTTGCCGTGCAGGGCCGCGATCTCCTTGGCCATCGTCTTGTAGACCGCGTGGTTGTCGGCGGTGACCATCACGTCGTCGTACAGGAAGCCGATCTCGTGCTGCCCGAAGTTGCACTCGCCCTTGGCGCCCTCGACGTTCATCCCCGCCGCGTAGGTGCTGTTGCGGATGTCGCGGAGCAGCGGCTCGACCCGGGTGGTGCCGAGGATCGAGTAGTCGACGTTGTACTGGTTCGCCGGCGTCAGCCGTTGGTAGTTGGCGCTGAGCGCGGCCTCGTAGGTGTCCTCGAAGAGGATGAACTCCAGCTCGGTGCCGGCCAGCGCGACGAACCCCATCTCGGCCGCCTTGTCGATCTGCGCCTGCAGGATCGCCCGTGGCGACTGCACCACCGGGCTGCCGTCGGGCCAGGCCAGGTCGCACTGCACCATCGCCGTCGCCGGCAGGTGCGGCAGCACCCGGAACGTGCCCTCGTCGAGCACGAACTCCATGTCGCCGTAGCCCTTGTCCCACGAGGTGATCGCATAACCGGCGACGGTGTTCATGTCGATGTCGACGCCGAGCAGGTAGTTGCAGCCCTCGGTGCCGTGCCCGAGCACCTCGTCGCGGAAGTAGGCGCCGTGCAGCCGCTTGCCCTGCAGCCGACCCTGCATGTCGGTGAACGCGACGACCACCGTGTCGATGTCGCCGCTGTCGATCCGCGCGGCCAGCTGCTCCACGCTCAGGTGGCGGTCGTTGCGCATGTCTGCTCCCTCTTTGGCTGGCTCATTGAGCGGCTCATCCCAGCAGGCCGCGCAGCAGCGCGGCCGTGTCGTCGCAGTGGTGCTCCATCTCGCGCCGCGCCCGCGAGGCGTCGCCGTCGAGGATCGCCGAGAAGATCCGGGCGTGCTGCTGGTCGGAGTGCTCGATGTTGGGCGGCAGCACCGGGATCGCGCCGAGCATCTCGTGCAGTGACGCCTGCACCGACGTGACCGCCTCGATCACCCGGCGCGAGCCGGTGACGGTGGCCACGGTCAGGTGGAAGCGCGAGTCGGCCTGGCGGTGGGTGGCCGGCGCGCTGGCTCGGGCGACCGCGTCGTGCGCGCGGGTGAGGGCGCGTCGGCCGGCGTCGGACAGCTCGGTGCCGGCCGCGAGCTGGGCCGCCCCCGGCTCGACGATCCGGCGGTAGTCGAGGGCGTCGAGCCACTCCGCGCGGCGCTGCGCCGTACGACGGGCGGACGCGCGGGCCGGCAGCGTCGGCTTCAGGGTGACCACCGTGCCGCCGCCACGACCCCGACGTGTCTGGACCAGTCCGGCCTCCCGCAGGGCGACCATCGCCTCCCGCAAGGTGGCCCGCGATACCCCCATCCGCTCGGCCAGCTCGCGCTCCGGGGGCAGCGTGCTGTCCCGGGGGTAGACCCCCAGCCGGATAGCCGTGCCGAGCTGTTCCACGCACGACTCGAAGGCGTGGTGACCGCGCACCGGCCGCAGCACGGCCTCACCGAGGGAGGCAGGCTCCGGTGGAGCCGGGTGGGGGGCGGCGGTCACGTCGGCCAGTCTCACGACGCGTCGCCCGTCTCGTCAATGGTCTGAGTTCAAACCTTTTTTTGCTCCACCCGTAGACGGCCCGAACTTGGCGGGTCTAGCCTCCCGGCAACGCCCCCTCAGCCCAGGAGTGCCCATGTCAGATGCCACCAGGGACGCGGACGACCTCTCGGCGGACGACGCGCTGCTCGCCAAGCTCGGGTACAAGCAGGAGCTCAGCCGGTCGTGGTCCAGCTTCTCCAACTTCGCCATCTCGTTCTCGATCATCTCGATCCTGGCCGGCTGCTTCACCACGTTCGGCCAGGCCTGGAACAACGGTGGCCCGGTCGCCATCTCGTGGGGCTGGCCGATCATCTCGACCTTCATCCTGATCATCGGGTTCACGCTGAGCGAGCTGGTCTCCGCCTACCCGACCTCGGGCGGCATCTACTGGTGGGCGGCCAAGATGGGCGGCCCGGCGGCCGGCTTCTTCACCGGCTGGCTGAACCTGATCGGTCTCCTGGCGGTCACCGCCTCCGTGGCGTACGGCGCCGCGACCTTCCTCGACCTGACCATCAGCACGATCAGCAGTGGCTATGCCGACAGCTACTCGCTGACCCGGGTGTTCATCCTGTTCGTGCTGATCATGGCGCTCGCCGCGCTCGCCAACATCTTCAGCGGTCACCTGCTCGCGGTCGTCAACAACATCTCCGTCTGGTGGCACGTCGCCGGCGCCACGATCGTGATCCTGGTGCTGATCATCGTTCCGGACACCCACCAGAGCGTCGGGTTCGTGTTCACCGAGCGGATCAACAACTCGGGATTCACCAGCGGCTTCTACTGGTTCCTGGTGCTGCCGCTCGGCTTCCTGCTCACGCAGTACACGATCACCGGCTTCGACGCCTCGGCACACCTCTCCGAGGAGACCCAGGGCGCGGCTGAAGGTGCCGCGAAGGGCATCTGGCGCTCGATCTTCTACTCCGCGGTCGGCGGCTACGTGCTGCTCCTGGCGTTCGTGTTCGCGGTGCAGGACGTCGACGGCGTCAACAAGGGGTTCGGCGCGGTCGACGTGATCTTCGGCCAGGCACTGCCCGAGGGCTGGCACTTCCTGGTGCTGCTGATCTCGACCGCGGGCCAGCTGTTCTGCACCACGGCGTGCCTGACCAGCGCCTCCCGGATGACGTTCGCGTTCAGCCGGGACGGCGCGATCCCCGGCTCGCGGTGGCTCGCCAAGGTCAACCCGTCCACCCGCATCCCCGCCAACGCCGTGATCTTCGTGGGGGTGATCGGCGTGATCATCACGCTGCCGGCCCTGAAGAGCGTGGGCGGTGTGCCGATCGCCTTCTACGCCGTCGTGTCGGTGGCGGTGATCGGCCTCTACCTCGCGTTCCTGATCCCGATCTACCTGCGCTGGCGGATGGGCGACGCGTTCGAGCCCGGCTCCTGGACCAACGGCCCGAAGTACAAGTGGATGAACATCATCGCCGTGGCCGAGATCGCGGTCATCTCGGTCTACTTCATCCTGCCGTTCACCCCGGCTGGTGTGCCGTTCAGCAAGGACTTCGCCTGGAGCAGCGTGAACTACGCGCCGGTGCTGACCCTCGGCACCCTGCTGATCCTGGCGATCTGGTGGAACGTGTCGGCGAAGAAGTGGTTCACCGGCCCGAAGCACACCGTCGACGACGCGGTGGTCAAGGCGTTCGACGACTGAGCACGTCGTCCCTGCTTCCGCTGGCCGGGCTCAGCCCGGCCAGCGGCGCTGCGCCGCTCCCTGCAGCGGACCGGTGAGGAACAGCAGGAACATCGCGTAGAAGCCGATCGCCGACGACAGCAGGCCGACCAGCAGCGCCAGCCCGAACAGCGCGGTCAGGATGATCTGCGACGTGACCGCGCCCGGTCCCGGTCGCCCCTCGGCGTTCCACAGCCGGTGGTCGCGTCGTACGACGAGCGCCATCAGGGCCATCAGCGTGCTGCTCGTCATCATCGTGCCGATGTAGATCACCCGCTGCAGCGCGTCGGTCTGCATGGTGCCGACCATCGCCGTCGCCACCGGCAGGAACACGATCGACAGCATCCACGCGATGTTGAGCACCATGAGCCGGCCGCTCCAGCGCTCCACGCGCGAGAACAGCCTCTCGTGACCGACCCAGCTGCTGGCGATGATCACGAAGCTGAGCACGAACGCGAACAGCTCGCCGCCGTGGTCGTTGAGGTACTCCGAGGTCGAGAGCCTGTCCTTCGCGGCGTCCGACACGCTCTCCAGCAACGGCAGGATCAGCAACGTCATCGCGATCGCGACGACCGCGTCCGTGAAGAACTTCATCCGCTCCGCGTCGCGCAGCTGGGCCGCGCCGACCTGCTCAGGCTCCCCCATGCACGGCAGCCTAGACGGGCACCGACAGTGAGAGCGCGAAGTCACCGGCGGGGTCGGTCCACCAGTGCCGCAGCTCCAGGCCGGCGGCGACGAGCTCGCGCTCCACGCCCGCCCGGCGGAACTTGGAGGAGATCTCGGTGCGCATCTGCTCGCCACGCGCGAAGGTGACGTCGAGGTCGAGCGCGGCCACGTGCACGTGCTGGTCGTGGATCGACTCCAGCCGCATCTCGATCCACTCCTGCTCGGCGTCCCAGTGCGCGACGTGGGCGAAGGCGTCGGGGTCGAAGTCGGCGCCGAGACCGGCGTTGAGCACGTGGAGCACGTTCTTGTTGAACTCTGCGGTCACGCCCTCGGGGTCGTCGTAGGCCGTCACCAGCCGGGCCGGGTCCTTGACCAGGTCGGTGCCCAGCAGGAACGCGTCGCCCGGCCCGAGCGCGCCGCGCACCCCCTCGAGGAAGCTGGCCCGCTGGCCGGGGTCGAGGTTGCCGATCGTGGAGCCGAGGAACGCCAGCAGCTGGTCGGGATGGCGCGGCAGCTCGCCGAGGTGCTTCTCGAAGTCGCCGACGACCGGCTCGACCTCGACGCCCGGGAACTCCTCGCCGACCGCCTCGCTGGCCTCGGCCAGGACCGCCGGGTCGACGTCGAAGGGCACGAACCGGAGCAGCGTGCCGGCGTCGGTGAGTGCCTCGAGCAGCAGCCGGGTCTTCTCCGAGGTGCCGCTGCCGAGCTCGATCAGCGTCTCGGCGCGGGTCGTCGCCGCGATCTCGGCGACGTGGGCGCCGAGGATCGCTCGCTCGGTGCGGGTCGGGTAGTACTCCGGGAGCCGGGTGATCTCGTCGAAGAGGTCGCTGCCGCGGGCGTCGTAGAAGTACTTGGGCGGCAGCACCTTGGGGGTGCTGGTCAGGCCGGCCCGGACGTCGACCGCCATCTGGTCGGCGAGCGCCCCCGGGTCGAGGTGGACGGACATCTCGGTGGTCGGCATCAGGACTCCAGGGGGGTCACGGCGACCCCGGACGGGGTCACCTCGATCAGGTGGCGGTCGGGTACGTCGACCCAGCCGGGGTCGTCGTCGTAGGGCTCGCTGGCGACGACGACGCCGTCGGGCAGCACCAGGTAGCCGGCCGGGTCGCCCCAGGTCACGCCGGTGATCCGGGAGCCGTCGGTGAGCAGCAGGTTGAGCGTTGCGGCCGGGTCGAGAGCAGCGACCTTGCGGACCGTCTCCCCCACCCGGTCGGCGCCTTCGGCGAAGACGTGGGCGGCCAGGACGGCGGAGTCGCACACGGACTCGGCGTCGTTGCCGGCGGGGAGCACGGACCGGTCGACCCGGCCGTTGTGCGAGAGCAGCCAGTGGCCGTCGGTGAACGGGGCTGCCGCGCTCTCGTCCATCGGCATCCCGACTGTCGCGGACCGGACCGCGGCGAGCACACAGCCCGAGCTGAGCAGCGGTGCGACCGAGGCGAACGAGGCGTCTCCCCACATCGGCTTCGCCGAGCGCCACCGCACCGGCTCGGGGCGCCCGGGCACATGCAGGCCGACGCCCCAGCCGTCGGCGTTGAGCAGCCCGCGCTGCTGGCGGCGGGGCTGGTAGGACTGCCGGAGCAGCCCGTGCTCGGGCGCGAGCACCAGCGAGGCGACGTCTCGCGGCTCTCCCAGCCAGGCCTGGTGCCTACACATCCCAGGCCAGCCTGAGTCCGGAGAAGATCTGGCGCCGGATCGGCAGGTCCCAGTTGCGGAACGACGGCCGGACCGAGGCGCCGCCGACGGCCCACGAGCCCCCGCGCAGGACGCGGAAGTCGCCGCCGAAGAACGGCGCGCTGTAGTCGGCGTAGAGCATCGGCTCGAAGCCCGGCCAGGGTGTGAAGCCGGACGAGGTCCACTCCCAGACGTCGCCGATCATCTGCTCGACGCCGTACGCCGAGGCGCCGGCCGGGTAGGCGCCGACCGGTGCCGGGTGCAGCGCGTCGCCGGCCAGGTTGGCCAGGGGCAGGGGTCCAGTCGGAGTCGCCCCAGGGCCAGCGTCGCCGACGTCCGAGGTCGGGGTCCCAGGCGCAGGCCTTCTCCCACTCCTGCTCGGTCGGGAGCCGTGCCCCCGCCCAGGCGGCATAGGCGTCGGCCTCGTGGAAGCAGACGTGCTGCACCGGCTCGTCTGCCGGGATCTCCTCGACGTGGCCGAAGCGGCGCCGCGAGCCGTCGGCCGACCAGAACTGCGGACGCTCGAGCCCCGCGTCGAGGCGGTGCTGCCAGCCGGCAGCGGACCACCAGCGCGGCTCGTCGTAGCCGCCGGCGTCGACGAAGCGCTGCCACTCGCCGTTGGTGACCGGCACTCGCGCGATCCGGAACGCGGGCAGGTCGACGGTGTGGGCCGGACGCTCGTTGTCGAGCGACCAGGGCTCGGCGTCGCCGTCGACGCCGAGCACGAACGGTCCCGCGGGCACCAGCACGGCGTCGGCCGGCAGCGTGCGGCCCGGCGGCAGGGGCGCGCCGGCACCCAGCAGTGGCTCGCCGTCGCGGAGCTGGTGGGTCGCAAGCATGGTCTCGACGTGCTGCTGCTCGTGTTGCTCCACCATCACGTAGGGGAACAGGTGCGGCTCGTCGATCCGCTCGAGCCCGTCGAAGACCCGGCCTCGCACGTCGGCGATGAACGCGCGGGCCTCACGCGGGGTCAGCAGCGGCAGGGTCACCCGCGACGCGCGGGGATGCTCGAAGGCGTCGTACAGCCGCTCGACCTTGGCCGACAGGAGACCCTGGCAGGCGGCGTTGCCGCCGCGGAGCAGCCAGAGGTCCTCCTGCTGGCCGATGTGGGCGAGGTCCCAGACCAGCGGGCTCATCAGCGCGCTGTGCTGGGTGGTGAGCTCGGCGTCGTCGAAATCGGTCAGGAGGTGGGTGCGGCGGCGCGACGCCTCGAGACCGCGCACGACGCTCTCGAGATCAGGCACGGGCTTCCTCCTCGAACACGCGGAGCGGACCCACGGACTCGATCCGGCGGCGCAGCTCCTCGCTCGGGGTGCAGCCGGCGCCGACCAGCTCGACGAGGTCCTCGACCTCGGCCCGCAACGGCGCCGGGCAGTGCCGGGCGGCGACCTCGAGGCAGCCGAGAACGGCACGGCGTACGGCGGGCTCGGCGGTGCCGGTGCGCGCCGCCGCTTCCCAGTGGTCGGCGACCGGAGCACACAGCTCGGCAGCCAGGTCGGCGGCAGCCGGGTCGTCGACCAGGGTCGCGGTCACCGCGGCGACGGCCGGCCACCAGCGGTCGGGCAGCGCGTCGATGCAGCGGAGCTCGACGTAGCCGCGGGGTCGCACCGGCGGGAACAGCGTGGTCAGGTGGTAGTCGAGGTCGTCGATCGTCGGCGCCCGCTCGACCGGGCCGTCGCCCTGGAGCCACTCGGCGAAGGAGACCCGGTGGCGGACCGGCGCCAGGTGGTCGCCGTCGCGGACCAGCATCACCGGGGCGCTGAGCGCGTAGAAGGCCCAGGCCGCTCTCGGCTCGCCCGCGGAGAACGGGTCGCTGCGTGCGTGGTCGATGCCCTGCCAGGTGCCCTGGCGCATCGAGTGCCAGCCCGAGCTCTGCCCGCCGAGGTAGGGCGAGGTGGCTGAGAGCGCCACCAGCATCGGGACCATCGCGCGGACCAGGCCGAGGCGCTGCTCCCACCCCGCCGCCGGCCCGGCGTCGAGGTTGACCTGGAGCGCGGCGGTGGCCGACATCATCGCCTGGCCGGAGCCGGAGCAGCCGAGGGCGTCGAAGTGCGCCTCCATCGCGGCGTAGCGGGCGCCGGGGTTGACCCGCTGCACGGGCCGGGCGAGGTCGGTGCCCAGCGGAGCGGCGCCGTAGCCGGCGTCGGCGAGCGCGGCGCTCAGCACGCGGCGGTCGTCCTGCAGTGCCCGGACGGCGGCGACCACGTCGGCTCCCGGTGGCGTGGAGAGCTCCACCTGTCCCCCGGGCTCGACGGTCACCGAGCTGCCGGCGGGCATCGGCGGCAGGCCGGCCACGAGCCGCTCCACCTCGGCCCACGCGGGCCGGCGTCCCGGAGTGGTCAGGTCGACGAGGTGCAGCTCGAGCTCGAGCCCGACCCGGCCGCCGGGGCTCTCGGTGAGGGCGTGGCCGGCGACATACGCCCGGGCCGCCTCCACCGGGTCGCCGCGGTGCAGCAGGTCGTCGGCGGGCGCGACGGATGGCGAAACACTCTGAGCGGTCATTCCGCCCCCTCCAGGTCCGGACCGGTCATCTCGACCGCGGGTCGGTGCGGGGGCGGTCGGTGGGGACCGTCCTCGTAGTACCCCTCTACCGAAGCACGCACCACCGACAGACCCAAGCGCCCGAGGGGAGGTTTCTGGATCTGTCAGCAATCCGTCATCTCTCGGCCACCTCGAGCGCGAGGTGGGCGACCATGGCCTGCACCGTGCCCGGGGACGAGCGTCCGCACGCGGCGCTCTGCAGGTGGATCAGCGGTGGCCGGGTCACCCGGCGGAGACCGGCAGCCGGATCGGGCCGCGGATCAGGGTCGCGTTGCGGCGTCGTACGGCGCCCGCGCGTCGGAGCCGGGGCATCACGATCGCCAGCCGTTCCAGCGCGATCGTCGCCTCGAGCTCGGCGAGCGGCCGACCGAGGCAGTGGTGGATGCCGCTCGAGAACGCCAGGTGCTCGGCCGCGTCGCGGCGCCTGATGTCGAAGTCAGCGGGACGACCGAAGACCGCAGGATCGCGGTTGGCGCCGCCGATCAGCACGTGCACGACCTGGCCGCGGCGCACCCGGTGGCCGGCGACCTCGGTGTCGTCGAACGAGAGCCGCATGGTGCGCTGCACGGGCGGGTCCCAGCGCAGCGTCTCGGTGGCGGCTCCGCCGGCCAGTGCGGGGTCGTCGCGCAGCAGCGCCCACTGGTCGGGGTGGTCCAGCAGCGCGTTGACCGCGTTGCCGACGAGGTTGACGGTGGTCTCGAACCCGGCGATCAGCAGCAGCGTGCACATGGGCACCATCTCCGCGGGCGCGATCTGGTCGCCCTCGGCCGCGACCAGCCGGCTGATCAGGTCGTCGCGGGGGTCGCGGCGCCGGAGCTCGAACAGGTCCTCGAAGATCCGCCTCAGGTCGGCGTTGGCGGCGACCAGTGCGCGCACGTGGCCGATCGAGCGGAGCCCGCCGAGGGCGCTGCCGATCACCCGGCCGTAGCGCTCGAACGCCTCCTCGTCGGCGTCCGGGATGCCGAGCAGCTCACTGATCACGGCGATCGGCAGCGGCGCCGCGAGCCGGCTCACCAGGTCGAACTCCGGCGGCGCCGTCTCCAGGAGCTGGTCGACGGTCTTCTCGATGGTGGTGCGGTAGCCGGCCACCTGCTTCGGGCTGAACGCCGGAGCGGCGAGCCGCCTCAGCCGCGTGTGGTCGGGCGGGTTGCGGTCCAGGAACGAGAGGTCGAAGCCCTCGTCGGGCTCCGACGCGCCCTCGGGCTCGACCCCGAACCGTCGGCTGCGGAGCACCTCCTGGCAGACCGCGTGGTCGACGGAGGCCAGGTTGCCGACCCGGGTGTGGAAGAACGGCCCCCCGGCTCGGACCTGTTCGTAGACCGGGTAGGGGTCCTCGCGCCCGGGCCGGTGCCGGAGCCGGATGAACGGGTCTCGGCGCACGTAGGCGTCGTACGCACCGCGAGCGCGCTCGCCGTACAGCTGCGTCGCGAGGGCTGTCGCCTGCCTTGCCCGGTCGAGGATCTGCGCCACGTCGGCCAGTCAACCACCGGCGCCTACCGAGATCGGGTCAGGCGGCGTGCGGGGTCAGCAGCCGCACGATGCGGCGCAGCCGGGAGTCAGCCGGGCGACGGCGTTGCAGCGGCAGCAGATGGGTCTTGCCCTCACGCTCGGCCATCAGCTGGATCGCTTCGTCCTCGTAGGCGAGGGCGAGCTCTTCGGCGCGGGCCAGGTCGTCGGCGTCGACGGCCTCGTTGACGGCGGAGACGTACGTCGCGTGGAGGGCGTCGAGGTCCTGGATCAGGGTGGTTGTCATGAGCCCATTTTAACGATCCAATGAGTCCAGGTCCAGCAGACCGCTCCACCGAGCACTTGACCTGCATCACGTTCGGCTCGACACCGGGATTCGAGTGATACTGGGAGCATGATCAGCCTCCTGACGCCGCTCCACCTCTCCACCGGAGACATGGACGGGCACACCCAGCTGATCTTCGAAGCCTTGTGCCTGCTTCCGTTCCTGGTGCTGGTGGCGGTCGTCTACCGCGAGCACCGCAGGGCGTCGCGCCACGAGCCGCCCGAAGGGTCGCCTCCGGAGGACTCGCCGCAACCCTGACCCGGAGCTATCCCGCGGGCTCCGGTCGCGCGGCCCTCGAGCGCGCGGCGAGACCGAGGGCGAGCACCAGCGCCAGGAGGGCGCCTGCCCCTCCCGCGTACAGCCACCCGTGTGAACCCGAGCCCCCGGTCTCGCCGTGCGACACGTCGAACCCGAAGCTGCCGCGGCTGACGTGACCGTCAAGGCCGGGCATGGCGTAGCGGACCTGCCAGGCGCCGCCGGGCCCGTGTCCATCGGTCGAGACCACGATCGCGCCGTTGACGCCGTACGCCGGGTGACCGAGCTGATGGCTCACCCCTACCGGGTCGACCACGTCCACCCGCGCGTGCTCGATGTCGATCGGTCCGATCCAGCCCATCAGCACGCGTCCGGGCGGCTCGTCCACCGACGCGTGGTTCGCCGGTCGGGTCCAGTCGAGGCGTGCGTGGGCGGTCGATGACGGCGCCAGCCAGACGCCGAGGCAGCAGAGAACCGCGACCAGTACCGCGAGTCGCTGAGGTGCACGCACCAGCCCAGTATCAGTGCGACCAGGATGCAGCGCAGCGCATCGCTTCATCTCGCCGAGCCGATCAGCCCCGGGCCAGGGCCGCCTTGATCGCCTTCCGCCAGCGGTGACCGTCGTCGACCAGGAATGCCCGCTCCCCCGCTGCCGTCTCCACGACCACGTGGATCCGTCCCGGTTCGGCCAGGCCGTCGACGGACTCGGCCAGCCGGACGCCGGTCACGTCGGCGATCATGACGTCCACCCCGGCGCCGGTCGACGTACGGAACAGCAGACGCGACGACGTGAGCGCCAGGACACCGTTGCCCGCCACCGGTGGCACCTCGCCCACGACCGTGCGAGCCAGCACCTGCTCAGGTCCCAGCACCGGCGGGTCGGCCTCGAGCTCGGCCGCCAGCGCCGCACCCGCGGACCTCGCCCGGCCACGCACGACGCGCAGGAGGACCGCAGCCAGCACCAGACCGGGCACCACGATCAGCACCACGATCGTCAGGAACCCGCTCATGTCCAGCATGAGTGACCCTTCGGTAACGGCACGGGCACAACGATCACACAGCCCGGGGCAGATGCACGCGAACCGGGCACCCGGCGGGCTCTAGGTCCGTCGCGTTACGTAGCGCTCAGTCGAGGTAGTCGCGCAGAACCTGCGAACGGCTCGGGTGCCGCAGCTTGGACATCGTCTTGGACTCGATCTGACGGATCCGCTCGCGGGTCACGCCGTAGACCTTGCCGATCTCGTCGAGCGTCTTCGGCTGACCGTCGGTCAGGCCGAACCGCATGCTCACGACGCCCGCTTCCCGCTCGGAGAGCGTGTCGAGCACGGCGTGCAGCTGCTCCTGGAGCAGTGTGAAGCTCACCGCGTCGGCCGGGACGATCGCCTCGGAGTCCTCGATCAGGTCGCCGAACTCGGAGTCGCCGTCCTCACCGAGCGGGGTGTGCAGTGAGATCGGCTCGCGGCCGTACTTCTGGACCTCGATCACCTTCTCCGGCGTCATGTCGAGCTCCTTGGCGAGCTCCTCAGGCGTGGGCTCGCGACCCAGGTCCTGGAGCATCTGCCGCTGGACGCGGGCGAGCTTGTTGATCACCTCGACCATGTGGACCGGGATCCGGATGGTGCGGGCCTGGTCTGCCATCGCGCGGGTGATCGCCTGACGGATCCACCAGGTGGCGTACGTCGAGAACTTGTAGCCCTTGGTGTAGTCGAACTTCTCGACCGCACGGATCAGACCGAGGTTGCCCTCCTGGATCAGGTCGAGGAAGAGCATGCCGCGGCCGGTGTAGCGCTTGGCCAGCGAGACCACGAGCCGGAGGTTCGCCTCGAGCAGGTGGTTCTTCGCGCGGCGGCCGTCCTCGGCGATCCACTCGAGCTCGTCGAGGGCCTTGGGCGTGATCTTGCCGCCCTTGGCCAGCTTCTCGTCGGAGAACAGGCCGGCCTCGATCCGCTTGGCGAGCTCGACCTCCATCTCCGCGTTGAGCAGCGGGACCTTGCCGATCTGCTTGAGGTAGTCCTTGACCGGGTCGGCGGTCGCACCGGCGACCATCACCTGCTGGATCGGCTCGTCCGACTCGTCCGCCTGGGAGACGACGAAGCCCTTGCTCTCGTCCTCCTCCTCCTTCAGCGACGGGTCGGTCGCGACGTCCTTCTCGAACTCGGCGTCCGGGATGTCGGGCAGGACCTTCTTGCCGTCGGGACCGATGGTGCCTTCGGCCGCGGGGGCCGCGCCGTTGCCGGCCGCCTTCGTCGCGCGGGAGGCCGGCGCCTTCTTGGCGGGAGCCTTCTTCGCGGCGGCGCGCTGGGCAGGCGCCTTCTTCGCGACGGGCGGCTTGTCCGCGGTCGTGGCTGCGGCGGCCGTCTTGGCCGTCTCCGCGGTCTTGGCGGCAGCCTTCTTGGCGGGTGCCTTCTTGCTGGCGCTGGCGGTCCGGGAGGAGCTCGGGGACACGTACAACCTCTCCTGCTGCGAAACATGGGATCAGAATCAGGGCGCGGCAAAGACCGTACCTGTCAACAGCCGCAACCCCATTCTGGCACGAGGACGGTCGATTCCAAGGATCGGCCCGTGCTCCCGGGACCACTCAGGCGCGAGCGGCGGCCTTCTGCTGCTTCTTGAACGCACGGACCTTCTGCAACGACGCCTCGTCCGTCACGTCAGCCACGGAGCGGTAGCCCTCCAACGCATAGTCCCCGACCGCCTGCTCCCAGCCCTCGGGACGTACGGCGAGCTGCTTGGCGACCAGCGCCGCGAAGATCTTGGCCTTCTGCTTGCCGAACCCGGGCAGCGCCTCGATCCGCTTCACCAGGTCGGCGCCGGACGACGCCTCCTCCCAGAGCCGCTCCGCGTGCCCGGCGTACTCGTCGACCACGATCCGGGCCAGTCCCTGCAGCCTCGTCGCCATCGAACCCGGGTAGCGGTGTACCGCCGGCGGTGTCGCGCACATCGTCGCGAACTGCTCGGGATCCGCCTCCGCGATCTTCGCGGGGTCGAGCGTGCCGAAGCGCTCGACGATCTTGGCCGGACCGCGGAACGCGTGCTCCATCGGGTACTGCTGGTCGAGCAGCATCCCCACGAGCAGGGCGAACGGGTCGTCGGAGAGGACCTGGTCGGCGGCCGGGTCGCCGGTGATCTGGATCGTGGCCATGAGGTCATCGTGCCACCGGGTCAGCGGCGACGCTCAGTACTCGTCGCGGCGCTTGAGCGAGCGCGGTCGACCGTCGGGGTCGTGCATCGTGCTGTAGGGCAGGCGCGACAGGGTGCGGGCGAACCAGCCCAGCCCGGGCGAGCGGAGCGTGCGCAGCCGGCCGGGCGGTCGGGCGCCGACCTTGCCGCCGTCGTGCCAGGCGTCGAGCTGCGTGGCCGACTCGACGAACGCTCGCGACATCCCGGCGGGGTCGACGCAGTCGGCCATCACCTCGAGGAGCGAGTCGTCGTCGACCGTGCGGTCGAGGTGCTCGGCGGCGAGGGTGAGCCTCAGCCTCTGGCCGTAGCCGCCCTCGGTGCCCTGCTCGTCGAGGACCACGCAGGAGAGCTCGGAGTCGTGGGTCCACGAGCGGCGGTTGAAGTTGTCGGAGCCGACGGTCGTCCAGGTGTCGTCGACGACGCAGGTCTTGGCGTGCACGTAGACCGGAGTGCCGGCGTGGTTCTCGATGCCGAAGAAGAACGCCCGGTCGGCCGCCGCCTCGAGCATCTCCTCCATCGCACGCTGGCGGCCGAGCAGCTCGGGGTAGCGCGACCAGCCGTCGAGGTCGGGCACCAGGGGCACCACGGCGATCACGCGGAGGTCGTCCTGGGCGCGCAGCGCATCGGTGAACACGGCGCCCACGTGGTGGCCCCAGAGGTACTGGTCCTCGACGTAGACCAACCGGCGTCCGCGCTGGAGCGCCTTCGTGTAACCGCGGGCGACGCTGCGCTCGCCGCCGTTGGCGAAGCCGTAGTCGCGGTTGAGCCGGAGATCTGGATACGTCCGGAGCAGCTGGACGACGTGCGTGCCGCCGTCGACCGGCGGCGGGGCAGGTGCCTGCTCGGGCATCGGGTCCGGCGTCAGGTCGTGGCGGAGGATCTTGTCCTGCAGCCAGTAGACCGGGTTGCGGCTCAGCGGCGCCGGGTCCTCCCAGCGCTCGCGGAACACGGTCTCGACGTCGCGTACGGCGGGTCCGGTGATCGCCGCCTGGATGTCGTGCCAGGGCGGGGTGGCGCCGTACTCATCGGCCATCTCCAGCGCCTGCGGGTCTCCCCCGTGATCGGCGTCGTCGCGTCGCGAGTGGCACAGGTCGATGCCGCCGACGTAGGCGATGTCGCGCGTGGGGTCGTCGCCGTGCCGGATCACGACCAGCTTCTGGTGGTGGGAGCCGCCGGCCCGGACCCGCATGTCGAGGAGTGCCTCCGCCCCGCGTCGCTGGAGGCGTTCGCCGAGGTGACGGTTCTCCTCCGCGGTGAACCCGAGCCCCTCCCAGTGGGAGCGCCAGATCAGGCCGCGGACGTCGACGCCGCGCTCGTCGGCCCGGCACAGCACCTCGCCGACCTCGCTGCCGGGCTCGCCCGTCAGCCGTTCGTCGAAGTCGCCCTGCCAGTCGGTGAAGAAGACCAGGTCGCCGTCGCGGGTGGCCTCGAGCCGCTCGTAGAGCTCCGAGAAGTACGTCGCGCCGTGCACCAGCGGTCGCACCCGGTTGCCGGTCGACCAGGCCTGGTCACCGGGATGGTCGTCGTCGAGGCGGGTCTGCTCGTTGCCGCGTTCGTGCTGCGTGAGCAGCCAGTCGAGAGGTGCGCCGGACAACGGCTCACCATCCTTTCGGGGCGAACTGGCTGGCCGTGAACACCGCACCCTGCGGGTCGCGCAGGACGGCGGTGCGGGTCCAGGCGTTCTCGTCGGTGCCGAGCACGGTCGCGCCAAGCCGCCCCGCCGTGGCCACCGTCGCGTCGCGGTCGGCCACGGTGAAGGTGACGTGCCAGTGCGGCCGCTCGCCCTCCGCCAGTGGCCGCACCCCGCCGATCACGTCCTCGAAACCCTCAGGTGCGTGGGCCTGCCGGGTGCGGATGTCGGGGTCGACCGTCGCCTCGAGATGGTCGCCGTAGCCCGGCACCTGGATCGCCGTGGCCCAGCCCTGGTCGACGAGCCGCCAGCCGAACGCGTCGGCCAGCAGGTCCCGGGTGGCCTCGTCGTCGGTGTGCAGGTCACTGAAGTTCCAGGCGGCCGGCTGGTTGAGCACCTGGGCACCGAGCCGTTGCCTGGCCTGCCACAGCCGGGTCTCGAGGCCCCCGCTGCGGAGCGTGGAGGTGCGACCGCCCGGGCCGGCCTCGGCCGGAGCAGAGACCACCTCGGCGCCGGCCTCCGCGAGTCGCCGAGTCATCTCGTCCACGTCGTCGACCGCGACGTAGGTGTTCCAGCGGGCGGCGGCACCCGGGGCCTCGCCGATCGCAGCGGCGTCGAGCCCTCCGGACTGGGCGATCAGGTAGCGGCTGGGCGCCTCGGGAGGCATCGCGTCGGCGAAGGTCCAGCCGAACAGCTCGCCGTAGAAGGTCGCAGCGGCGTCGGGGTCGGGTTGCTCGGTGTCGACCCAGCAGGTGACACCCTGCGGGTAGGTGCGGTCCATCAGGCCTTGACGGCGAGGACCGGGCAGGTGGCGTCGAGCAGGATCTTCTGCGCGTTGCTCCCGAGGATCAGCTTGCCGACCGGCGTGCGGCGTCGGAGACCGATCACGATCAGCTCGGCCTCGACCTCGCCGGCGATGCTGATCAGGTCTTCCGCGGGCTCGAGCCCGCGCACGAAGTGACGCACCTCGTGCTCGACACCGGCATCCTTGAGCTCGGCACGGACCTCGTCGAGCTGCTGCTCGATCTCGGAGTTCTCGGTCTCGCTCAGCTCGCGTCCGCCGCGGTTGGAGTTCACGACGACGAGCTTGAGGTTGCGCAGCTTGGCTTCCTCGACAGCGCGCAGCAGCGCCGCCTTGCCCTCGGCCTTGGGCACGTAGCCCACCACGATCGTTCCCACGTCCGTCGCCTTTCGTCGGTCCTTGCCGAGAGGCTACTCGAAGCGGGCCTGTGGATGCCGATTCGTGGTCGGCGCGCTTCCGGGGCACGCTGACGGCATGGACCACGAGGCCGCGCTGCGGATGGAGGTACGTCGCTTCGTCACGCACTGCGGCACCGCGCGCAAGCTGCCCACGCTGGTCCATGTCGGCGTGCTGGCAGGTGACCGGGTCACGCTGCCCGCCGACCCGTCGTACGACGCGGGGCTGCGGGCCGACCTGCTGACTCGCGCCCTGGACCGGGCCGAGTCCGGTGAGTCCGCCAGCGTGTGGCTGACCCGCGGAGGTCAGCTGACCGTCGGCGACGCGGACCTCGCCTGGTTCGCGGCCGCCCGCGCGGCGTTCGGTCGCTACGGCGTCGACCAGCCGACGGTGCACGTGGTCACGCGCTACGGCTGGCTGGACCTGCTGACCGGCGAGTGCCGGACCTGGCGGCGGGTGCGGCCGCTGCCGAGGGCGAGCTGACGGGTCAGCTCGCGTCCCAGGTGTGCACGGGCTCGTTGGCGTGCATCCGCTCGCGGTAGTCGAGCAGCGTCGCGCGCACCGCCTCGTGCCGGTCGACGCCGGCGGCCTCCCGCGCGTGCACCTGCTCGACGTACCAGGACGCGCCGTTCTGACCGACCAGGCAGCGCTGCTCGATGATCCCGAGCAGCCGCTCGACCTCGGCCTCGGGAGCACCCCAGTCGGCGAGCCCCTCGCGCGCCATCGGCAGCAGCCGCCGCAGCACCAGCTCGACCGCGGGCACCTGGCCGACACCGGGCCAGTAGACCTGCGCGTCGATGCCCATCTGCGAAGCGACGTGGAAGTTGTCCTCCGCCGCGGAGAAGGACATCTGCGACCACAGCGGACGCTCGCTGGTGGCCAGGCTGCGCACCAGCCCGAAGTAGAACGCCGCGTTGGCCATCGTGTCGGCAACCGTCGGCCCGGCCGCGAGCACCCGGTTCTCCACGCGGAGGTGGGGCAGGCCGTCGACCACGTCGTACACAGGACGGTTCCAGCGGTAGATCGTGCCGTTGTGCAACCGCAGCTCGGACAGCCCGGGGGTGCCACCGGACTCGAGCACCTCCAGCGGGTCCTCGTCGTCGGTGATCGGGAGCAGTGCCGAGAAGTAGCGCACGTTCTCCTCGAAAAGGTCGAAGATCGAGTTGATCCAGCGCTCACCGAACCAGACCCGGGGCCGCACGCCCTGGGTCTTCAGCTCCTCCGAGCGGGTGTCCGTTGCCTGCTCGAACAGCGGGATCCGGGTCTCACGCCACAGCTCCTTGCCCAGCAGGTACGGCGAGTTCGCGCCGAGTGCAAGCTGCACACCGGCGATCGTCTGGGAGGCGTTCCAGTAGGCGGGGAACTGGTCGGGGCTCACCTGCACGTGGAGCTGGGTGCTCGTGCACGCCGCCTCCGGCATGATCGACTCGCTGGTCGTGACCAGCCGCTCGGGACCCCCGATGTCGATCACCAGGTCCTCGCCGCGGGTCGCCAGGATCTGGTCGCTCAGCAGCTTGTAGCGCGGGTTGGCGCTGAGCGACGAGGCGTTCATGTGGCCCTGCTCGAGCGTCGGCAGGATGCCGATCATCACCATGTGCGCGCCCGACTCCGCCGCCTTCGACTCGGCGTCGTTGAGGCTTGCCCGCAGCGCGTCCTCGAACCCGCTCAGCCCGCCCTCGCGCAGCTTGCGCGGCGAGGCGTTGATCTCGACGTTGAACTGGCCGAGCTCGGTCTGGAACTCCGGGTTGGCGATCGCCTCCAGCACCTCGGCGTTCTTCAGTGCCGGCTCGGCCCGCTCGTCGATCAGGTTCAGCTCGATCTCGAGACCGGTCATCGGGTCGTCGGCGTCGAAGCGCGCCTCGGCCAGCATCCTGGCGAACACGTCGAGGTTGCGGCGCACCTTCTCGCGGTAGCGGGTGCGGTCGGCCCCGGAGAACTCCTGCTGTTCCACCTCTTCGCCCATGGGACCGACCCTAGGGGGTATCGCTCACCTCGGGCAGACTCGAAAGGGCGTCAGGGTCCGTCGCCGATCAGGGTCTGCAGGATCTCGCGGGTGTGGTCCATCACGCCCATGTGTCCCTCGCCCTGTCTCATCACGAGGGTGGCCGTGGGCAGCCGCTGGCCGAGCCACTCACCCATGACCGGCGGCGCGAACGGGTCCTCGTCGCCGTACCAGAGGAAGACCGGCTGCCGGATCGCGTCGAGATCGATGTCCCACGGACCCACCTGGAACACGTTGTCCCACCCGGCGCCGCTGGTCCCGTGCTTCAACGCCAGACGGACGCTCGCCGCCAGGGACGAAGCCAGCTCGGGCCGGTCCAGGAGCTCGCTGTCGCGCCGGCTGCACATGGTCTTGAACCCGGCGATGATCTCGGTGTCGGTCCCCCGGCCGAGCTCACGGAAGGGCTCGAACCCGACCGCGAACTGACGGGCTGCCGCATCCTGGTCGGGCAGCAGGGCGTCAGCCGCGGTGTCGTTCTCGTCGAGCATGCCGAGCAACCCGGGGACCTCGCGGAACGGCGCCACGCCGGACGTCACCCCGACCCGCGTCACCCGGTCGCCGAGGACGGCGCCGCAGGCGAGGGAGAAGGCCCCACCGCCGGACTGGCCGGTCGCCACGAACTGCTCGATGCCCAGCGCGTCGGCGACGACACCCGTGTCACGGGCGATCGACGCCAGGCTGAACGGGACGAACGGCGAGTCGCCGTAGCCGGGGCGGTCGAAGGCGACCAGCCGCACCCCCAGCTCGGCGGCCAGCCCGTCGGCGAACGCCGGCTCGAGGCGGCACGACGGGGTGCCGTGGAAGTAGACGATCGGCACCCCTCCGGCGTCACCCCCCTCGCGCACCACCAGAGTGTGCCCACCGACGTCGATCGAGCTCTCCCGCTGCCAGGTGTCCGTCACGCGCCGAAGCGTAGGGCCCTGCGAAGGCCAACGTCACGAAGCTCGCTCCGACCAGCCGGTGAGCGCGGGGATCTGCGCGTCCGTCATCGGCGTCCAGGTGCTCGGCGGGACGGCGTTCTGCAGGAGCGTGGCGACGTTGTGGGCGAGCCCGTCGTCGGGGTCGCCGGCCAGGCAGCGCTCGACCGCGCACCAGGAGAGGGCACCCTCACCGGAGAGCCAGGCCGCGAAGCCGAGCACAGCGGCGGCACCCGGCAACAGGTCGGGAGGCGCCCGCCGGACCAGGTCGCGCCAGATGCCGACGTGGGCTCCGGCCGTGTCCCGGGTCAACCGGCACCAGACGACGTCGCGGAGGTCGTGCACGCCGATCAGCGCCAGCACCCGTCCGGCTTCTGCTGTCGGGAGCAGCTCGCCGTCGGCAACCGCTGCAGAAAGTCGCTCGTGCAGCCATCGGGCCTGTCTCCGCCCGACCGTGCGTGGTCGCGCACGCACGGCCGGGAGAAGTCTGTCGAGGGCCTCGTCGGCGGCCTGGGAGACGCGGGCGGTCTCGTCCGGGTCGGTGCCGACGAGGGAGTCGACCAGGTCGGCCCGGCTGGCGAGCGCGGCGTGACCCTCGAACACCTGCTCCGCCGTGAACGGGTGCGCCCGGCTGTCGTAGGGGTGCGCGACCTGGTCGGCGTCGAGCACCGACCACCAGTGGGAGCCGTCGGCGCGGATCGCGTCGACGACGCAGGCGCCCGTGGTCAGCAGCGCGGGCACCAGGTCGGCGCAGATCGCAGCGCTGCGCCGCGGCTCGGCGCTGAACACGATGACCGCCGTGGTCGGTGCCCGGTTGCGGCGGACGGCGTTGCACAGCACCTCGCAGACCTCGCGCCGGTCGCTCTCGCCGTCAGGGAGGTCGACCCGCGCGTGGAAGGAGCCGTCGGGAGCACCGAAGGTCAGCAGCACCACGGACTCGGCGGGGTGGAACCCGAGCACGAAGGGAACCAGGGCGATCAGGTCCTCGGGGGAACGGGCGACGTAGGAGCCGGATTTCATGCCGCAACGCTCCCCCGCGACGGCCGGTCCACGAAGGGCGACGACCGGCACGGTGGACGAGGCGTGGGGCGACGCACCCTGTGCGTGCGAAACGGCGTCGGGGGCGCGTGGAAGCATGACGGTCATGCGTTCCGAGGCGACGATCCTCCACGTCGACCTCGACGCCTTCTTCGCCTCCGTGGAGCAGCGCGACAAGCCGTCCCTGCGCGGCAAGCCGGTGGTCGTCGGCGGCGTCGGGGGCCGCGGGGTGGTGGCGACGGCGTCGTACGAGGCGAGAGTGCACGGCGTCCACTCCGCGATGCCGACGGCCGAGGCGCGGCGGCGGTGCCCGCACGCAGCGTTCCTGACCGGCCGGTTCCACGCGTACGGCGAGGCCAGCAGCAAGGTGATGGAGCTGCTCCGGTCGATCACACCGCTGGTGGAGCCGCTGTCGATGGACGAGGCCTTCCTCGACCTCGCCGCGGCTGACCTTCCCGACCACTCCATCGCCTCGGTGACCGCGCTCGGTGTGCGGCTCAAGGAACAGGTGCACGAGGTGACCGGCGGCCTCACGGGGTCGGTCGGCATCGCCACCTCCAAGCTGGTCGCCAAGATCGGCAGCGACCTCGACAAGCCCAACGGGCTGGTGGTGGTCGAGCCCGGCACCGAGCTCGACCTGCTGCGGCCGATGAACGTGAGCGTGATCCCCGGCGTGGGCCCGGCAACCTCCGAGCGGCTGCGCCGGATCGGCGTGCACACCGTCGAGGAGCTGCTCACGATCAGCCAGGAGGAGCTGGTCCGGGTGGTCGGCCAGGCACACGGGCGCGGGCTGTTCCGGCTGGCGCGGGCCGACGACGACCGGCCCGTCGTCGCCGAGCGCGAGACCAAGTCGATCAGCATCGAGGACACCTACGAGACCGACCACGTCGACAAGCGACTTCTCGAGGGTCTGCTCGACCGGCAGGCCACCAAGGTCGCCGAGCGGCTGCGCACCGCGAAGATGTCCGGCCGCACGGTGACGGTGAAGATCCGGCTGCACGACTTCTCCACCCACACCCGTTCCGCGACGCTGCCGGCGCCGACCGACGACGGGCGCGTGGTCTCCCGGCTGGCGCGCACCCTGATCGGCGAGGTCGACACGTCCGGCGGCGTCCGCCTGCTCGGGGTCGGCGTCTCGGGCCTGGCGGACTGGATCCAGGACGACCTCTTCGCCGACGAGGAACCCGACGCGGAGGAGGCCCTGGCGGCAGTGCTCCCCGACCTGCCGGCCTCGCGTACGACGTACGCGCCCGGCATGGACGTCCTCCACGAGGCGCACGGGCAGGGCTGGGTGTGGGGCTCGGGGCGGGGCGTGGTCACGGTGCGGTTCGAGACCGCGGAGACCGGGCCGGGCAGGGTGATGTCGTTCGCGATCGACGACCCGGCGCTGAGCTCCCTGCACCGGCCGCGGCGCTGACCGGAGAGGCTCGGGCCACCCGTGGGGAGGTAGCCGCCATCCATCCCGGCGTCGGCGCCGAACTCCTGACTGAGAAGTGACTGAGAAGTGGTGCCGGACGGCAACTTCGGGCACCCCTCGTGCGTCCTCATCTACACAAGGGCACACGTCCAACCGACACCGGCACCGAGCACCTGTTCGGGAATCCCGGAAGCGGGGAAATCGTTGTGATGACCAGAGGCCGGCTCGCAAGACCCGGTTTCCCTGTAGGAAGGGAGCACCAGTGACCACGACTCGGACCGCCAGTCGTAACGACCGCGAGATCGAGGGCCGCGACAGCGTCGGCCTGTACCTCGACGAGATCGCGCGTACCCCCCTGCTCGACGCCGCGACCGAGGTCGAGCTCTCCAAGACCATCGAGGCGGGCATGCTCGCCCAGGCGCTCCTGGCCGAGGGCCGCGTGGGCCGCCGCAAGGGCGGCGCCCCGGGCTACGCCACCGAGGCCGAGCTCGAGTGGCTCGCCGCCGAGGCGCAGCTGGCCATCCAGCAGTTCATCAACGCCAACCTCCGGCTCGTGGTGTCGATCGCGCGCAAGTACGGCCGCAGCGCGATGCCGATGCTCGACCTGATCCAGGAGGGCAACACCGGCCTGATCCGCGCGGTCGAGAAGTTCGACTACGCCAAGGGCTACAAGTTCTCGACCTACGCCACCTGGTGGGTGCGGCAGGCCATCACGCGGGGCATCGCCCAGCAGGCCCGCGTCGTACGACTCCCGGTGCACGTGGTCGAGGAGCTCAACCAGGTCGGCGGCGCCCGCCGGCTGCTCGAGCGGCAGCTGGGTCGCGAGCCCGACCCGACCGAGATCGCGGCGGAGCTCGGCATGGACGTCGACCGGGTCATCGACCTCCTTTCATGGGGTCGCGACCACGTCAGCCTGGACACGCCGATCGACGAGAACGGCGACACCTCGCTGGGCGACCTGATCGCCCAGGAGAGCACGCCGGGGCCCGACCTGACCGTGCTCGACACCGAGTCCCGCGACCGGCTCTCGCAGCTGGTCGAGATGCTCGACGAGCGGTCGGCCGACATCGTGCGGTCGCGCTACGGGCTGGTCGACGGCCGGCAGCACAAGCTGGCCGACATCGGTGCCCGCCACGGCATCTCCGCCGAGCGGGTCCGCCAGCTCGAGCGCGAGGCGATCGCCAAGCTCCGCAAGATCGCCGATCCCGACCTGGCAGCCTGATCTAGCCCGACAGCTCCGCGGAGACCTCTGCCACCCGATGGCGGAGGTCTTCGTGTGTCCCGGTGTTGTCGATGACGTAGGTCGCGATCACCCGGCGCTGCTCACGCGTCGCCTGGGCCGCGATCCGGCCCCGGGCATCCTCCTCGGTCCAGCCGCGCTCGCGCACCATCCGCTCGACCTGCACCTCCTCGGGCACGTCGACCACGATCACCGCGTCGAAGTCCCCCGCACGGGCGTTCTCCGTGAGCAGCGGGATGTCGTGCACCACCATGACCCCGGGCGGCGCCTGCGCCTCCAGCTCGGTGATCCGCTCGTAGACCAGCGGATGGATGATCGCCTCCAGCCGTCGTCGGGCGTCCTCGTCGGAGAACACCAGCCGCCCCATCGCCGGCCGGTCGAGATCACCGTCGGGCGTCAGCAGGCCGGGGCCGAACTCCTCGACCACGGCAGCCAGCCCCGGCGTGCCGCGCTCGACCACCTCGCGGGCCAGCAGGTCGCCGTCGATCACGACCGCTCCCTGGTCGCGCAGGATCTGCGACACGGTGCTCTTGCCCGAGGCGATCCCGCCGGTGAGCCCGATCCGCTTCGCTGCCATGCGCCGAGAATAGGCGGCGGATCAGGTGCCCGGTTCGGGGTCCTGCTTCTGCGACTCCCGATGGCGCCGTCGCTGCTCCTCGGCCCGCTCGCGCACCTGCCGCAGGAACTCCTCGTCGTCCTCCGGGCTGGCGGCTGCGGCACGGCCGGGGCGGTCGTACTCGGGGTACGCCGGCGTCGCCCGCTCGTACGGCGAGCGCCTCGACTGTCCGTCGGCCGGACGACCGGCGACCAGCCAGGCGATCGACCCGGCCAGCGGGAAGAACAGCACGATCAGCAACCACCACACCTTGGGCAGGTGCCGGATCCGGCCCTCGTCGCTGCCGATCACGTCGACCAGGCTGAAGATCCACAGAGCGAGGGTCACCAGGCCGAAGAGCAGCTCCATCTTGATCACGCGAGAAGTGTCACCGAAATGCCTGCCCCTGTCTCGGGTTCCGGACGGGTCAGGGGGACCGGGCAGGATGACGGATGTGGACCTCTCCCCCGGCGACCGCGTGGCACTCCTGGTGCCCGGCTCCGTGGCGTACGTCGAGCTGGTGCTGGCGCTGCTGCGGCGCGGCGTGTTCCCGATCCCGATGGACCCGCGGCTGACGCCGTCCGAGCGGGGACCGCACTTCGACGACCTCGAGCCGCAGCAGGTGGTCACCGACGCCGACGAGATCGCCCCGCTGCTGGCCACGCTCGGCCCCGGCGTCGGAGTGCCGCTGGGCCGGCCGATCCACGTCACGAGTGGTACGACGGGCCGGCCGAAGGGCGTGTACTCCGGGCTGCTGGAGGAGTCGGCCGCCACGGCGCTGGTGCGCGAGGAGCAGGAGCTCTGGGGGTTCGCCGCCGCCGACGTCAATCTGGTGCTGAGCCCGCTGCACCACTCGGCGCCGCTCCGGTTCGCGATGGGCACCCTGCTCGCCGGCGGTCGGGTCGTCGCGCCCGGACCGTTCGACCCGGCGACGGTGACCGCCGCGATCGAGCAGCACCGGCCGACCACGATGTTCTGCGTGCCGGCCCACCTGCAGCGGCTGTTCGCGCACTGGGACGAGGCCGGGGCGCCAGACCTCTCGTCCTTCCGGCTGGTCGCGCACGCCGGCGCCCCGTGCCCGCCGGCGGTCAAGGAACGGCTGGTCGAGCTCTTCCCCGACGGCTCGACCTGGGAGTTCTACGGCTCGACCGAGGGCCAGTTCACCGCGTGCCGCAGCGAGGAGCAGCGCGACCGTCCCGGCACCGTCGGCCGCGCCCGGCCGGGCCGCACGATCACCCTCGACGACGACGGCATCCTGTGGTGCGTCGTACCGGAGCACGCGCGGTTCAGCTACCTGAACGCCCCGGACAAGAGCGCGGCCGCGTGGCGGGAGACGGCCGACGGGCCCGCGTTCACCGTGGGTGACCTCGGCCGGATCGACGACGCCGGCTACGTCTTCCTCGACGCCCGCCGCGAGGACCTGGTGATCTCCGGTGGCGTGAACGTCTACCCGACCGAGGTGGAGAACGTGCTGCGTGAGGTCGACGGGGTCACCGACGTCGCCGTGTTCGGCGTGGACGACGACACCTGGGGTCAGCGGGTGTGCGCCGCCTATGTCGGCGACCCGGAGGGCGAGACGCTCACGGCGTACGCCCGCGAGCGGCTGGCGCCGCCGAAGCGGCCCAAGGAGTACCACCGCGTCGACGAGCTCCCGCGCACGCCGACCGGCAAGGTGCGCCGGCTCGACCTGCCCGACCTGATTGCGGCTACTCCTCCGCCGACTTCGCCCACAGGTTGATCCCGGACTCGACGGCGTACTGGTCGATCGACGCCAGCTCCTCGTCGGTCAGCGGCGGACCGTCCAGCGCGTCGAGGTTGGTGTCGAGCTGCGCGACGGAGGACGCCCCGATCACCGCGGAGGTGACCCGCGGGTCGCGCAACGCCCACTGCAGCGCGAGCTGGGCGAGCTTCTGGCCGCGGGCGACCGCGATCTCGTTCAGCGCACGCACCCGGCGCAGCACGTCGTCGTCGAGCCCGGCCACCGTCGAGTCGGAGCGCGCCGCACGCGAGTCGTCGGGCACGCCGTCGAGGTAGCGGTCGGTCAGCAGGCCCTGGGCGAGAGCCGTGAACACGATGCAGCCCATGCCCTGCTCCTCGATCTCGGCGAGCAGGTCGCCCTCGATCCAGCGGTTCAGCATCGAGTACGACGGCTGGTGGATCAGCAACGGTGTGCCGAGGTCACGCGCGATCGTCGCGGCCTCCTTGGTCTTGTCCGGGGAGTACGACGAGATCCCGGCGTACAGCGCCTTGCCCTGCCGGACCGCGGTGTCGAGCGCGCCCATCGTCTCCTCGACCGGCGTCTCCGGGTCGAAGCGGTGGCTGTAGAAGATGTCGACGTAGTCGAGCCCCATCCGCGAGAGCGACTGGTCGAGCGAGGACAGCACGTACTTCCGCGAGCCGCCGCCCTGGCCGTAGGGACCCGGCCACATGTCGTAGCCGGCCTTGGTCGAGATCACCAGCTCGTCGCGGTAGGGCGCCAGGTCCTTCTTCAGGTAGCGCCCGAAGTTCTCCTCCGCGCGGCCGTAGGGCGGGCCGTAGTTGTTCGCCAGGTCGAAGTGGGTCACGCCGCGGTCGAACGCCCGTCGCAGGATCGCGCGCTGGGTCTCCTCGTCGCGGTCGTCACCGAAGTTCTGCCAGAGCCCGAGCGAGAGCATCGGCAGCTTGAGCCCGCTGCGTCCGGTGTAGCGGTAGGGCATCGAGTCGTAGCGGTCGTCGGCAGCGTGGTAGCTCATGCCCGCCATGCAACCAGAGTCTCGACAGGCTCGACCACCGGAGGGACGGCTCGACCACCGGAGGGACGGCTCGACCACCGAGGGACGGCTCGACCACCGGAGGGACGGCTCGACCACCGGAGGGACGGCTCGACCACCGGAGGGACGGCTCGACCACCGGAGGGATCAGCAGAACCGGCGGCGGTACTCCTGCGGGCTGATCCCGCGCACCTTGGTGAACTGGTGGCGCAGCGTGGCGGCGGAGGCGAAGCCGACCAGGTGCGCGATCCGCTCGACCGGCTGGTCGCTGGCCTCGAGCAGGTGCTCGGCACGTCGTACGCGCTGGGCGGTGATCCAGCCGTGCGGCGTGGCGCCGGTCTCGTCGACGAACCGGCGGGCGAACGTGCGCTGCGACATCGCGGACCGCTCGGCGAGCGCTTCGACGGAGAGGTCGGCGTCGAGGTTCTCCAGGATCCAGGTGAGCAGCGGCGACAGCGTCTCGGCGTCGCACTCCGGCATCGGCTGCCGGATGAACTGCGCCTGGCCGCCGTCGCGGTGCGGCGGAAGCACCATCCGGCGGGCGGCGTCGGCGGCAACCTTCTGGCCGTACGACGAGCGCAGCAGGTGGAGGGCCGCGTCGATGCCGGCCGCCGAGCCGGCGCCGGTCACCACGCGGTCGTCCTCGACGTAGAGCACCTCGGGCTTGACCTTGGCCTCGGGGAACGCCTCGGACAGCTCGTCGGTGTGCCGCCAGTGCGTCGTGCACTCGCGGCCGTTGAGCAGGCCCGCCTCGCCGAGCACGAAGCCCGCGGTGCAGTGCGCGAACACCAGCGCACCGCGCTCGTGGGTCTGCCGGGCCAGCTCCACGACAGCCGGGTCGGGCGACTGGAACTCGCGGTGCGGCGCGAAGCAGACCAGGTCGGCGTCGGCCGCCACATCGAGGCCGTGCTCGACGTACAGGTCGTATCCGGAGGCACCACGAACCTTGCCGGGGTGCGGCGTACAGACCACGAAGTCGAAGACCGGGTTGTCGTCCTCGGGGTGGTAGGGCTCCGCCCACACCTCGCACATCGCGCCCAGTCCGAAGGGCTCGCAGCCGTCCTGGACCACCACGGCCACCCGCTTGAGCTGCTCCACATCCGGCATGCCGACCAGCCTGCACCCGAACTGGCAGAAAATCAACCATGCATGTCATCTCTGCCACTGTTGGCAGGATCGCGATCGGCGCAGAATAACTGCCATGACGACAACGACACTGGTCCTGATCCTGGTCCTCGCTGCATGGACCGCCCTGCTGCTGCGGATGATCCGCAACGACGGCCGTGGCCGGCCGACCCCGGCCCACGAGCCGCCCCGCTCGCACGAGCCCGACGTGTTCGAGAAGCGCTACGTGTGAGACCCGGCACGATCCCCCGGCCCGGTGACCGGGCAGGACGAAGCCCCGGCCCGCTGAGCGGACCGGGGCTTCGCTTCACCCCAACTGGTGACTCGTGGAGTCACCGGTGGATCAGAAGTGGCTCTTCTTGGTCGGGTCGAGGACCGAACCGATCAGGTACACCGTCGCGTTGGCGGTGTGCACGCCACCACAGACCACCGGAACACCGTTGACCTTGAGGTTGTCGCCAGAACCGGTCACGTCGACCTCCGGGCCCGCCAGCGTCTTGTGCTTGCCGGCGATCGCGTCCGGGGCCAGCTGGCCCTGGATCACGTGGTAGGTCAGAACGGTCTGCAGCGTCTTCGCGCCGGCCGGCTTCGTCAGGGTCGCGAAGTCGGGACCCATCTTCTTCTGGAGCGCGGCGAACGCGGAGTCGACGGGCGCGAACACGGTGAACTCGCCACCGTTGAGCGCGTCGACCAGGTTGACGTCCTTGTTCAGCTTGCCGGAGACGGCAGCCACGAGCGTCTTGAGGAGCGGGTTGTTGCTGGCGGCCGTGGCCACCTTGTCCTGCGCCATGCCGTCAACCGAACCGGCGCCGTCCGGCACCGCCTTGGCGTAGTCGGCACAGCCGGGACCGACGAGGTCGGCGGTCGCGTCAGCGGACGCCGTCTCGCTCGGCGCAGCCGAGGAGGTCTTGTCGGACGGTGCTGCGGTCTTGTCGGTGCTGCCACAGGCAGCGACTCCCAGCAGTGCCAAGGAGCAGGCAGCCGCCGCGAACACCTTGCGGGTCTTGAGCGTGGTCATGGATGTTCCCTTCTGGGTTTGGTTCCTCTGATGGGTCCGACTCACGTCGGTGGTCACTGGACGTTCACGGTGGTGCTGTGCCATCCGGTGGCGCCGTCGGGTCGAGGTGGTACCCGATCGGAGGTCTGGGTGTAGCCGGTCTTGTCCGTCGCGCGGACGTAGATCTTGTGCTGGCCCTTGGTGGCGTCCCAGGGGAAGACCCACTGGCGCCAGTTGTCGATGGTGTCCTCGGTCGCGAGGCGGGCCTCTTGCCAGTCGCCCTGGTCCACCCGGACCTCGACCTTCTCGATGCCGCGGCGCTGGGCGTAGGCAACGCCGGCCACGTTGACCTTGCCGGGCTTCACCGAGGCGAACTGGCGCGGAACGTCGATCCGGCTCTCGGTCTTGATCGGGGCCTTCTCGGCCCACTTGCGGTCGGTCCAGTACGTCGAGACGTCGGAGAACTTGGAGACCTCCATGTCGACGACCCACTTGGTGGCCGACACGTAGCCGTAGAGGCCGGGGACGATCATCCGCGCCGGGAAGCCGTGCTTCAGCGGCAGCGGCTCGCCGTTCATGCCGACCGCCAGGAGCGCGTCGCGGTCGTCGGTCAGCGCCTCGATCGGCGTGCTGATGGTCATGTCGTCGTCGCTGGTGGAGACCAGGCAGTCGGCGCCGCTCTTCACGCCGGCCTGCTTGAGCAGCTCGCGCATCGGGACTCCGAGCCAGGTGGCGTTGCCGACGTAGTGGTCGCCGACCTGGTTCGACACGCAGGTCAGGGTGATCCGGCGCTCGACCAGCGGCATCTTGAGGATGTCGTCGAAGGAGAACTCGACCTCCTTGTCGACCATCCCGTGGATCTTGAGCCGCCAGGAGCTGGCGTCGATCTGGGGCACCTTGAGGGCCACGTCGACGCGGTAGAACGCGTCGTTGCTGGTCAGGTACGGCGTGATGCCCTTGACGTCGAGGTCCGTGCCCTGGGGCAGCGCCTTCGCCCTGGTCGCGGCGGCCGGGAGCTTGACGTCGTCACGTGAGGCCGCGCCGGCCTTGCCGAACAGGGTCGAGGTGCCGCCGGCAACGACCGCGACGCCGCCGCTGGCCAGGGCCGCCTCGAGGAACACCCGGCGGTTGAAGCCGGTCGGCTTGTCGTTCTCGGTGAGGTCGGCACCCCAGGAGCGGGCGAAGAACCAGAGCAGGGCGACGCTGACCACGAGCGAGAGCAGGCCCGGCAGGATCGTGCCGACCGAGAAGTCGAGGCCGTTGAGGGTCTTGATCGCGCCACCGAGGGCGACCAGGTTGAGCACCGCGGCCAGGACCAGACCGAGCCGGAGGCGGCGCGAGGCGACGATGCCGACGACCGCACTGGCCAGAGCCATCACCACGAACACCGACGCGAGCAGGATCGTCTTGTCGTTGGTGCCGAACTTCTCGACCGCGAAGTCCTTCAGCCACCCGGGAGTGATCCCGATCACGGTGGTGCCGAGGGAGTACACGGGAGAGGAGACACTGCCGAGCAGCGAGGCCAGCAGCATCGAGGCGCCAACGCCTCCTGCTGCGGCCAGGATGCCGGCAAGGGCACCCCGAAGGTCTCGTGTCTGCGGCTTGTTCATGCAGTGTGTTCGCCACGGAACCCTGATCGGTTTGGTCCGGTTCGCGACTGATCCTTGAAACCGCAACGACGAGCGGTTTCAGGTGGGGTTGTTCAGCGCACGTGCAGGCAGACCGTGGAGGTGGGGTCGAGCCCGCTGGTGACACCCATCCGGACGCTGCGCAGCCGCACCCACAGGTACGCCGCGGCCGGCGGCCCGGGCGTGGCCGGCCGGCGTCACCACCGCCTGCGCCAGCACGGTGGCGAGCAGCAGCACCAGGCAGGCGACCCGCTTGCTCACACTCTGCTCCACTCGTTCCCGGTCCCGACGCGGCCGATCCTAGGTGGCCGCCGACGCAGTCGAGCCCGGATCCCATGGATCCGGGCTCGACGCTGAAGCAGGTGGAGCGGTGACCTACTGCTGGCCGCCGGTCAGCTTCTCGCGGAGCGCCTGCAGCGCCTCGTCGGAAGCGAGCGAGCCGCCGTCGGTGGCAGCACCGCCCTCGGTGTCGCCACCCTCGGTCGCGCCGCCGCCGGAGCTGTAGGACGTGGCCTCGCCGGCCTCGGCCTCGGCCTGCTTGGCCTCGGCCTGCTGCTTGACGTGGGCCTCCCAGCGGGTGTGCGCCTTGGCGTACTGGTCCTCCCAGACGCCACGCTGCTCGTCGAAGCCCTCGAGCCACTCACCCGTGTCGGGGTCGAAGCCCTCGGGGTAGATGTAGTTGCCCTGGTCGTCGTACGACGCGGTCATGCCGTAGAGCGTCGGGTCGAAGTCCTCGACGTCGGCCGCGGCGCTGGTCTCGTTGGCCTGCTTGAGGGACAGCGAGATCCGGCGACGCTCGAGGTCGATGTCGATGATCTTGACCATCACGTCGTCGTTGACCTGGACGACCTGCTCCGGGATCTCCACGTGGCGCTCGGCCAGCTCGGAGATGTGGACCAGGCCCTCGATGCCCTCCTCGACCCGCACGAACGCACCGAACGGCACCAGCTTGGTGACCTTGCCGGGCACGATCTGGCCGATCTGGTGGGTCCGGGCGAAGTGCTGCCACGGGTCTTCCTGGGTCGCCTTGAGCGACAGCGAGACACGCTCGCGGTCCATGTCGACGTCGAGCACCTCGACGGTGACCTCGTCGCCCACGTTGACGACCTCGGACGGGTGGTCGATGTGCTTCCAGGACAGCTCGGAGACGTGCACCAGGCCGTCGACGCCGCCGAGGTCCACGAACGCACCGAAGTTGACGATCGAGGAGACGACACCCTTGCGGATCTGACCCTTCTGGAGCTGGGTCAGGAAGCCCTGGCGCACCGCGGACTGGGTCTGCTCGAGCCAGGCACGGCGCGAGAGCACCACGTTGTTGCGGTTCTTGTCGAGCTCGATGATCTTCGCCTCGAGCTCCTGGCCGACGTACGGCTGGAGGTCGCGCACGCGGCGCATCTCGACCAGCGACGCGGGCAGGAAGCCGCGCAGGCCGATGTCGAGGATCAGGCCACCCTTGACCACCTCGATGACGGTGCCGGTGACGACGCCGTCCTCCTCCTTGACCTGCTCGATCGTGCCCCAGGCGCGCTCGTACTGGGCGCGCTTCTTGGACAGGATCAGCCGACCCTCCTTGTCCTCCTTCTGGAGGACGAGCGCCTCGACCTTGTCGCCGACCTGGACGACCTCGTTGGGGTCGACGTCGTGCTTGATGGACAGCTCGCGGGAGGGGATGACGCCCTCGGTCTTGTAGCCGATGTCCAGCAGGACCTCGTCACGGTCGACCTTCACGATGGTGCCGTCGACGATGTCGCCGTCATTGAAGTACTTGATCGTCGCGTCGATGGCGGCGAGGAATTCCTCTTCCGATCCGATGTCGTTGATCGCCACCTGCGGGTGCACGGTCGTCGGGTCGGTGAGAGTGGGAGTGCTGCTCGTCATAGGGGAGTGGGTTCCTTGGGGTGGACAGATGTTCGTAAGGGCGCACGCAGAAGCCGCTTTCACTTTCAACGAATGGATTCCGTTGGCCGGTCAGGGACCGGCACCAGCGAGCGAGAGGCTGCTCCGTCTGAGACTCAACGCAGACCTCCGGTGCAACTACAGGATATCCGCACCTCACACGACGAGTCCAACCGGTGGCCCCGGACGTTGTGCGCTTGTGATGTTCAGCTGTCTTTGGCTGGCTCGATTTACCACGTTCACGTGGTAAATCACCGCTTCCCCAGCCAAATCTGGATGGGGAAGCGGGTAACTACCACGTGAACGTGGTAAATCGTCCACCCGCTCAGCCAGCGCCGACCTCACGCCGACAGGTGGTCACGTGCCCAGAGGGCGGCGCTGGTGCGGTCGGCGACCCCGATCTGGCGGAACACCCGGCCGAGGTGGGCCTTCACGGTGCGCTCGCTGATCCCCAGCGCCCGCCCGATCTGCTTGTTCGCCAGCCCCTGCGCGACCAGGCGCAGGACCTCGATCTCGCGGGGGCTCATCGCGTCCTCCGGGCGGCCGCTGCCGGCGCTCGGCAGCAGCACCCGGGCCACGCGCGGGTCGAGCGGCACGTGGCCGGCGGCCGCTGACCGTACGGCGGCGAGCAGGTCGTCTGGCTCGCAGTCCTTGAGCAGGTAGCCCACGGCACCCGCGGCCAGGGCCTCGTTGACCCGGTCGCGGTCCGAGAAGCTGGTCAGCACGACCACCTTGGCGTCAGGCTGCTTCTCGAGGATCCGGCGGGTCGCCTCCACCCCGTCGACCTGGGGCATCGAGAGGTCCATCAGCACGACGTCGGGCATCGTGCTGCCGGCGACGTCGACGGCGGCCGCACCGTCACCGGCCTGGCCCACCACCACGATGTCGTCGGTGGCGGCGAGCAGGGCAGCCAGCCCCGTGCGCACCATCTGGTGGTCGTCGACGAGCAGCACCGAGATCCGCTGCGTGCTCTTCTCTGCTTCCTGGGTCATCGTGCGCCCTCTCCCCCGTCAACGCGTGCGGTTGCGGCACCCGCGACCGGCCCGCCGTCGGGCCCGTCCTCACGCTCGTCCTCCGGTACGTCGTCCGTCCAGCCGTCCATCATCTCGTCCTGCTCGTCGGCCCGCTCGTCGTCCGTCCAGCTGTCCAGCCAGTGCTCGGCCCACTGCCCGGACCCGTGCTGGACCTGGAGCCGCCAGTGGGTGCCTCGCCCGGGCGCGGTCGCGACCTGGAGAAGCGCTCCCCCGGTGGTCGCGATGTCGGCCAGGACCTGGAGCCCGAAGTGACCCGGATCCGGGTCGGACACCTGGCTGGCCACGTCGAAGCCCTTGCCGTCGTCGACCACGTCGAGCACGACCGCGTCGTCCGGGTCCTGGGTCCGGTAGACCGTGACCGTGACCGTGCAGGGGACGGCGTGCCTGGCGGCGTTGCGCAGGGTCTCCTGCGCCACCCGGTAGATCAGCCGCTCCTGCTCCGGCTCGAGCCCGAGGTCGTCGTCGGTGTCGACACGCACCTCGAAGTCCTGGGCGCGCACCGACTGGGCAAGGTCGGCCAGCGCGGCGCCGAGTCCGGCCTGGGCGAGGCTCGCCGGGTAGATGTCGACCAGCAGGGACCGCAGCGCCCGGATGCTGGTGCGCACCGACGCGGACACGGACCCCAGCTCCTCGACGACGGCGTTCTGCCCGTTCGCCCGCGCCTGCGCCGAGGCCCCGGCGATCACGAACGACGTCGCGGCCAGGTCCTGCACCGGCCCGTCGTGCAGGGTCGCCGCGATCCGGCGACGTTCGGTGCTGGAGGCGTCCACGGCTCGTTCGAGGAGGCGCTCACGCTGCCGCTGCGCCCGTCGTACGCGCCTGAGCAGGTGCCACAGCAGGGGCGCCAGCAGCACCATGAACAGCAGCAGGCTGCTCAGCGTGACCCCCGCGAACCCACGCCAGAGCTGTCCGGTGCGCTGGCTGACCGCGTCGTACGGCGCGTAGATCTCGAACAACGCCTCACCACCGGACGGGGTCCAGACCGGTCGGTAGACCTCGACCAGCTTGTCGCCGTTTTCGCGGTCGAGCGCGTTCTCGGGCCGGGACAGGTCCGAGATCTCCGCGATCGTGCGCGGGTCGTGGAGGACCTCGGCCTCCTCCGGGTCGAGCGGGAACTGCTCGCCGATCAGCTCGGGCTGGTCGGAGTACAAGATGGTGCCGTCCTCGCCCCAGAGCTTGACGCGAACGACACCGCCGTTCTTCAGGATCCGGTCCTGGACCAGCTTGTCGAACGCGGCGATCGCGGCCGGGTCTCCCCCGAGCAGCTTGTCGGTCAGGGACGGCTGGACCACCACGTCGGCAAGGACGTCGGCGATGTTGGCCGCATCGTTGACGGCCTCGCGCTCAGCCAGCCGGCGGGCGGCCAGGGTGCCCCCGATGGTGACCGCGGCGAGCACCAGGACGACGCCCACCGCGAGCTGGACGACGATCCGCCGCATCCGGATCGGCGGCTCGGCGGCCGCCTCGCGGTCGGGTCCGGCCAGCGTGACCCAGCCGGTCTCCGGCGCGCCGGACTCCCCGACGGGGGCATCCGTCGGGGAGCCGGTGTGGCGCTCAGTCGTCGGATCCGTGCCCACCGGACCCCTTGTCGTCGCTGCCGCCCTTGCTGTCGCGACCGGAGCCGCCCGATCCCTTGCCCGAGCCACTGGATCCCTTGCCCGAGGCACTGGATCCCTTGCCCGAGGTGTCGCCGCGGGAGGTGTCGCGGCCGGACGTGCCTCCGTGGTCGTCGCCGGGCTCGGCCTCGCCCCTGTTGCTCCCGCGGTGGCCGCCGTGGTCGTCGCCGACGTCATGGCCGGCAGGGTCGTCCGCGCCGTGCCGGGCGTGGTGGTCCTCGGCGGACTCCCGGCCGGCGTGGTGCGCGGCCAGTGCCGCACGGGTCCCGTGGGTAAGTCCCGCGGACGGCGCCTTGGCCACGGCAGGCACCCGGATCGGTACGGCCTGGGAGAACGACGCGTTGCCCCACAGGCCGAACACGGCCGGGACGAGCGCGAGCAGGATGCCCACGGCGTACACCTCGATGCGCTTCATGTCTGTCCTCCGGTGAGTCGAGTGTCTCAGGTTGGTGACCGGCTGGCGTCAGAAGTTGACGGAGGCGGCGCAGGTCGCGGTGCCGCGGGTGGCGCGGGCCCGGATCTGGTCGGTGCCGACCCTGTTGGAGATCACGCGGGCAACCGAGAACGAACCCGACGGCGCCTTGGTGGTGCGGGTGCCGGTGTAGAACCGGTGGCCGTTGTCGCCCATGCGCACCGACCAGGTCTGGCCGACCTTGTTGGAGTCCACCTCGAACTCGACCTCGATCTTGCCGTTGTCCGCCTTGGCCTTGAGCTTCCAGACGGCCGACGAGTTGTCGCAGCCCCCGGTGCGGATGACCTCGCGACCCTTGGCCTCGGCTGACGTGGCGCCTGCCCCGACGACGGCGAGCGTGAGCACGCCTGCCGCGACGATCCGGAACTTGTTGTTGGCGGTGCGGTTCATGGCTCCTCCTACGCTCGTGCGCCGCAGTGCTGCGGCGTCGGGACAAGCGTGGGTTCCAGCCCGGTGCAGGCGCCATTGGGCCTTGGTCGTAGTACCTACCTGGGCGCCTCGATCGGGTCAGGTGTTCTCGCACCCTGCCCCGGCCGACCGCGCCTTCTGCCCGAGTGGCTCCCTGACCGCAGAAGTCACCGGTGCCTTCCCCGCCGTTGAAGCCGGATCTTGCCTTCGTTGTCACCTTCTCCGAAGAGCTCGTCGTTGTTGCCGGGCCCACCGGAGAGCGTGTCGATGCCGTTGCCGCCGCGCACCACGTCGGTGCCGTCGCCTCCGAAGAGCTGGTCGTTCCCGTCGTCACCGAAGAGGAGGTCGTTGCCGCCGAGCCCGTAGAGCGTGTCGACGCCGCGAGGCCGTGGATCTGGTCGTTCCCCTCGAGCCCTGAGAGGGTGTTGACCAGAGTGTTCCCCCAGATGACGTCGTTGCCGTCGGTGCCGAAGACGTTCTCGACCTGGCTGATGTCGTCGGCCCCGTGCGGGCCCGGAGCCTGCTTCGTCAGCCTCAGATCGACCGTACGCCTTGCGTGGTCCCGGTGACGCCGTTGAGACGGAAGAAGGTGACGTAGTCGCTCCCGTCCCCGCCGATCAGCAGGTCGGGGTTGCCGCCGTTGTCGGTGCCGCCGTACAGCGACGTCATTGCCGCGTCTCCGAGCTCGGACGTCGTTGTCCCACGTTCCCGCGAAGGTTGGCGCTTGGTGTTGCTCCCGAGGATGTTCTCAACTGCCGTAGAGGTTGTCCATCGTTCCAGAGCAGGCCGGCGGGCGCAGAGGCCCTGGCCTCCGACCTTGTACAGGTCGGCGGTGACGCCACAGGGTGTCGCGGTCGGGACAGCACCGCAGGCCATGTCGGCGTAGTTGACCGTGTCGTGAACGTGTCGCGGCGCCATCGGGAGCCGTCGCCGCCGTAGACCTCGTCGTTGCCCGGCCCCGGGAAGATGGTGTCGCTGCCCGCCGAGCCCACAGATCACGTCGTTCCCCGGTGTCCCCGATGACGTCGTCTGCGCCGGCGGTGCCGCGGATGGTGCACGGGTGCCCTTGATCGTCATCGTCGCCGAGGTGGTGCGCGGGCTGGCCGCCCGAGACGCTCGGTCAGCGAGGTGGTGAAGTTCTCGTCCGAGCTCCGGGACGGAGTCCGAGTTGACCGTGACGGTGAACTTCTTCAGCGTCTGTCCACTGCCGAACGACGAGGAGCCGCCGCCCGCCAGGTAGTCTCCCGGCGCCGCGGCGTGCCGTCGGCGGTGGCCCAGTCGAAGCTGACCGCGGCGCGGGTTCGGGTGCGAGAGGGTCACTGAGAACGTCAGCAGCGTGGTGCCGGTGGCCGGCGTCTCCAGCTCACGCCGGAGGACCGAGATCGCAGCGTCGTCGTCGCGGATGGTCAGGATGCCGTTCTCGCCGAGGACGGCGTCACCCGCCGGGGTCGCGCTGGACAGGTTGACCTGCACGGTCTCGTCGTACTCGGTGGCAGGTCGCCGATGACGGGACGACCGCGTTCTTGCTCATCGTGCCCGGCGCGAAGGTCAGGGTGCCGGCGGCCGAGGTGTAGTCACTCGAAGCGGCGGTGCCCGGCGCCGTCGCCCACGCGACCGTGGTCGGGAAGGCCGAGATCGGGCGAGAGCGTCACCGGCAGGTTGCCGTGTCGTGGTGGCGCCGGTGTCCTTCTCCACGATGCCGAGGTTGCCCGCCACCAGGATGTGGTGCCGCCTCGTCGTTCTGGATGGTGCCGGTGGCGCTGTTGTCCGCGATCGTCAGGTTGTCCGGCGACGTGAGGCCGACGGTGAACGCGTCGTCGTGCTCGTAGACCTCGTCCCCCTTGATCGGCACCGTGAAGGTCGCCGAGGTCTGCTCGAACGGGATCGTGACGGCGCCGGATGTGGCCTCGTAGTCGTTGCCGCCGAACGCGGGGCCGGCGACGAGCGCCGTACCGTCCGCGGTCTGGGCCGACACCGACGACGAGGTCAGCAGCGTCTGGTCCTGGCTGACCGTGAACGTCATCTGCTTGGTGCCGGTGTTGCCCTCGGTGATCGAGACGTCGCCGATCGTGGCCGACGGGCGGGACGCGCGCAGCACCACGTTGGTGGCGCCGTACGTCGCCCCCCAGGAGATGTCGCCCGCCAGGTCGGCGCCGGAGGCCGAGGTGAAGGTGCCGGTGCGCGAGGAGCCGGTGACGATCTCGGCGGTGTCGCCGAGGGTCGGCGTGTAGCCGGACGCGATGTCGATCTTGCCGCCGATCGCGGCGGCCCCCGTGGCCACCACCTTGTCGGCCTGGCCCGTGCCCGTGCCGTTGACGTCGACGCCGAGCGTCGACCCGGTGCCGAGCGTGACCTTGCCGGTGACCGACAGCGTGCCCGGACCGGAGAGACCCGGCTCGAGCCGCCCGGCGGTGTTCACGGACAGGCCCGCGGTGCCGGTCTGTACGGTGCCGATGCCCTTGAGCGTGCCGCCGGTGACGTTCGCCGCCCCGGTCGCCTTCAGGAGTGCGTCCGTCGCCGTCAGTGACGTGGAGCCGGCACCCTGGTTGAACGTCGGCATCTGCAGGGTCGAGCCGGTGCCGACCACGACGGTGCCCGACTGGGCGAGCGTGCCGACAGCCAGGGTCTTGCCGTTCCGGATGGTCAGCGAGCCGCCGTTGGCGGTCAGGTTGGCCAGCCCGTTGGTGGCCGACGCAGTGTCCTGGAGCTGCGCGGCGTTCCCGTCGATCAGGATCGTGGCCTGGTTGTTGGTCACGTCGCCGGGCAGCTTGATCTTGCCGGGCGCGATCATCTCGTACCCGCCGCGGTTGAGCCGGGTGGTCGGCATCGCCGGGAAGGAGCCGGTGACGTCGATCAGCCCCGACTCCGAGCGGAGCGTGCCGAAGTTGTCGGTCGTGGCGCTGAGGTTGCTCGTGGTGCTCGGGGCGTCGGGCTTGGTGATGGTGCCGGCGGCGTTGTTGGTCACGGTGCCGCTCCCTGTGACGTCCGCGCCGTTCTTGAGCTGCAGGGTGGCGTTGTTGACAACGACCCGCACTCGCGCCGTTGAGGTACACCGACGGCAACGCTCCATCGGCCGAAGCTGCTCCAACGACACAGTCCCGTTGTTCACCACCGACCGCGTGTCGTGAGACGAACAACCCGTAGTAACCACCGATGTCGGTCACCCGCAACGTCGCACCCGAGGCCACCGTCGTTCGGATGGTGCCGGTGGCGCTGTTGTCCGCGATCGTCAGGTTGTCCGGCGACGTGAGGCCGACGGTGAACGCGTCGTCGTGCTCGTAGACCTCGTCCCCCTTGATCGGCACCGTGAAGGTCGCCGAGGTCTGCTCGAACGGGATCGTGACGGCGCCGAATGTGGCCTCGTAGTCGTTGCCGCCGAACGCGGGGCCGGCGACGAGCGCCGTACCGTCCGCGGTCTGGGCCGACACCGACGACGAGGTCAGCAGGGTCTGGTCCTGGCTGACCGTGAACGTCATCTGCTTGGTGCCGGTGTTGCCCTCGGTGATCGAGACGTCGCCGATCGTGGCCGACGGGCGGGACGCGCGCAGCACCACGTTGGTGGCGCCGTACGTCGCCCCCCAGGAGATGTCGCCCGCCAGGTCGGCGCCGGAGGCCGAGGCGAAGGTGCCGGTGCGCGAGGAGCCGGTGACGATCTCGGCGGTGTCGCCGAGGGTCGGCGTGTAGCCGGACGCGATGTCGATCTTGCCGCCGATCGCGGCGGCCCCCGTGGCCACCACCTTGTCGGCCTGGCCCGTGCCCGTGCCGTTGACGTCGACGCCGAGCGTCGACCCGGTGCCGAGCGTGACCTTGCCGGTGACCGACAGCGTGCCCGGACCGGAGAGACCCGGCTCGAGCCGCCCGGCGGTGTTCACGGACAGGCCCGCGGTGCCGGTCTGGACGGTGCCGATGCCCTTGAGCGTGCCGCCGGTGACGTTCGCCGCCCCGGTCGCCTTCAGGAGTGCGTCCGTCGCCGTCAGTGACGTGGAGCCGGCACCCTGGTTGAACGTCGGCATCTGCAGGGTCGAGCCGGTGCCGACCACGACGGTGCCCGACTGGGCGAGCGTGCCGACAGCCAGGGTCTTGCCGTTCCGGATGGTCAGCGAGCCGCCGTTGGCGGTCAGGTTGGCCAGCCCGTTGGTGGCCGACGCAGTGTCCTGGAGCTGCGCGGCGTTCCCGTCGATCAGGATCGTGGCCTGGTTGTTGGTCACGTCGCCGGGCAGCTTGATCTTGCCGGGCGCGATCATCTCGTACCCGCCGCGGTTGAGCCGGGTGGTCGGCATCGCCGGGAAGGAGCCGGTGACGTCGATCAGCCCCGACTCCGAGCGGAGCGTGCCGAAGTTGTCGGTCGTGGCGCTGAGGTTGCTCGTGGTGCTCGGGGCGTCGGGCTTGGTGATGGTGCCGGCGGCGTTGTTGGTCAGGGTTCCGCTACCTGCGATGTCGGCGCCACCCTTGAGCTCCATCACGCTGTTGTTGGTCACCGACGTGTCGGGCGCATTCAACACCAACGACGACAACGACGTGTCCGAAGGCTGCTCCAGCGTCACCGTCCCGCCGTTCACCACCGAACGCGTGTCATTGAGCAGCAACCCGTAGTACCCGCCGGTGCTCGGTCACCCGCATCGAGGCACCCGACGCCACCGTCGTCGTCCCGGACCCGTTCATCGACCCCTGGTCGACCACGAACGACCCCGATGACACTGCGAACGCCCCAGCACCGCTCACCGTGCCGACCAGCTTGACCCCGGTGCCCTCCGTCGCGATCTTCGACCCCGCGGGCACGTCCACCGCGCTCAGCTCCAACGACCCACCCGACGCCGTCAGCACCCCGGTCGTGGACCCGGCTGCTGCAGGGGTGATCGTGGCCGGCGCAAGCGTCCCGCCGGCGGCCTCCAGGTGACCGGCCAGCTCCACCGAGGAGCTGATGTCTGAACGCGCGCCACTCGTCACCGCCCGCACAAGGCCGGACGTCGAGACCCGCAGGACGCCACTGCCCTGGATGTCAGCGCCACCCTTGAGGTCCACCACGTTGTTGTTCGTCACCGACGTGCCGGGCGCATTCAACACCAACGACGACAACGACGTGTCCGAAGGCTGCTCCAGCGTCACCGTCCCGCCGTTCACCACCGAACGCGTGTCATTGAGCAGCAACCCGTAGTACCCGCCGGTGCTCGTCACCCGCATCGAGGCACCCGACGCCACCGTCGTCGTCCCAGACCCGTTCATCGACCCCTGGTCGACCACGAACGTCCCCGAGCCGACGGTCAGGTCGCCTGGGCCTGTGATGGTGCCAGTCAAGCCGGTGCGTCCTGTCGCGACGACAGTCGCGCCCGGCTCGATCGTCACGGTGTTGGAAACCCTGACCTGGCCCGTGCCGACGGCTGTCGGGCCCGTCAACGTCGACCCCGCACCCAAGGTGAGTCCGCCGACCTCGGTCACCGCATCCGGGCCGGCGGTGAAGCTTCCGGTGGAGGTGCCGCCGTTGTCGGTGGACGCGATGCGGAGCACCCCGAGCTGCGCCGCCACGACACCGTCGTTCTTCAGCCCCGACGTGATCTCGCTCGTCGTGCTCGTGCCGTCGACCTTGGTCAGCGCATGACCAACGCCGTTGGTGAGGTTTCCGCTACCTGCGATGTCGGCGCCACCCTTGAGCTCCATCACGCTGTTGTTGGTCACCGACGTGTCGGGCGCATTCAACACCAACGACGACAACGACGTGTCCGAAGGCTGCTCCAGCGTCACCGTCCCGCCGTTCACCACCGAACGCGTGTCATTGAGCAGCAACCCGTAGTACCCGCCGGTGCTCGTCACCCGCATCGAGGCACCCGACGCCACCGTCGTCGTCCCGGACCCGTTCATCGACCCCTGGTCGACCACGAACGACCCCGATGACACTGCGAACGCCCCAGCACCGCTCACCGTGCCGACCAGCTTGACCCCGGTGCCCTCCGTCGCGATCTTCGACCCCGCGGGCACGTCCACCGCGCTCAGCTCCAACGACCCACCCGACGCCGTCAGCACCCCGGTCGTGGACCCGGCTGCTGCAGGGGTGATCGTGGCCGGCGCAAGCGTCCCGCCGGCGGCCTCCAGGTGACCGGCCAGCTCCACCGAGGAGCTGATGTCTGAACGCGCGCCACTCGTCACCGCCCGCACAAGGCCGGACGTCGAGACCCGCAGGACGCCACTGCCCTGGATGTCAGCGCCACCCTTGAGGTCCACCACGTTGTTGTTCGTCACCGACGTGCCGGGCGCATTCAACACCAACGACGACAACGACGTGTCCGAAGGCTGCTCCAGCGTCACCGTCCCGCCGTTCACCACCGAACGCGTGTCATTGAGCAGCAACCCGTAGTACCCGCCGGTGCTCGTCACCCGCATCGAGGCACCCGACGCCACCGTCGTCGTCCCAGACCCGTTCATCGACCCCTGGTCGACCACCAGGGTGCCGACGTTGATCTTGAGGTTGGTGATCAGGGTTCCGGTGCTGTTGAGCTCGGAGTCGCTGACCGTGCCAGCGTCGGTGACGGTGAGCGTGCCGGTGCCGTCCAGGGTGCCGTCGATGCGCACGCCGTCGACGGTGCGGGCCACGGTGAGGGTCGCCGTACTGCCGGCGGGGATGCAGGCGTAGCTGGTAGCAGTCGGGAGTCCGGCGCTCCAGTTGCTCGCAAGGGTCCAGGACCCGGACCCTGCGGTGAAGGTGGTCGTGCACGTCGGCGCGGAGGTCGACGGACCCGCGGACACCAGCACGAATGAAGCAGCAGCGGCAAGAACGGTGATTCCGCCCCAACGAAGAGCACGCATGTCCCGAACCTCGATATCTCCGCGGGCGAGCGCCCGCTCTTCCTCCCCAGAAAGTGAGGGCACCGTAAGCGCCGGCGCGTCTTCCGCGTGGCGAAACGGGTTCGAGGTCTAGTCAGCTGTCCGCTATGTCCTGGGCATGCAGGTCCCCAGAGCGTGCCAAAGCGTGCAGAAGCGCGTCGGCGCGGGAGGCGACGGGGTTCTCGGTGCTGCGGGTGGCCAGGTCCACGAGCGCGAACAGGTCGTTGGCTCGGGCGAGGTCGAGCGCGTCCGGTCGGGGGTCGGGCACGAACGTCTCGCGGGCCTCGAGCACCGCGTCGGCGAACGCGGGCTCGCGATCGAAGCGGAGCAGGTTGCCCAGGTCGGCGTACGGCGAGCCGGCGTGCGCGAACTCCCAGTCCAGCAGCCCGGTGACCTCCAGCGTCGCCGGGTCGACCAGCAGGTTCTTGGGGTTCAGGTCGCTGTGCACGAGGCAGGTGCGGAGGTCGCTCTCGTCCAGGAGCGCCTGGGCGTCGGCGGCGAGCGACCGGAGCCCGGCCACGTCGGTCTCTTCCCAGCCGGTCAGGTCCGGCACCGCGCGCTCGGTCCACAGCGTGAGGTCCTGCACCACCTCGGGCATCGGGTCGATCGCCAGGCCGGGGTCGCGGAACAGTCCCGCCCGCGGCAGGGCGACGTGGGCGAGCCGGCCGAGCAGGGTGCCCAGCGCGCGGCCGACACGGGCCAGGTCAGGGTCGTCGAGGGTCGGCTTCAGGTCCGAGAGCAGCACGCCCGGCAGGTACGACGTGACCAGGATCGCGGGCAGGTCTGCAGCGGGGTCACCCCGTCGTACCTCCAGGACCCGCGGCACCGGCAGCAGCCCGGACAGCCACGACAGGACAGCGGCGTCCACCTCGGACGCCTGCGGACCGCGCCGCAGTGACCGGCCGCCGTAGATGCGGAGCACGGCCCGCTCCCCCGCGTGCTCGGTCAGCCAGGTCTCGCCGCTCATCCCCCCGGCCAGCGGCTGCAGGTCGACCCCGAAGTCCGTCACACCCCGACTCTCCCAGAGCGGATACGTTGGCCCCCATGGGGAACCCGGTGCGCCCGGAACGGCGGGCGTCCGATGCCACCGAGACCGAGCGCGCCAACCGCGGCGAGTGGGACCGCTACGCCGACGAGTACCAGCAGACGCACGGGCAGTTCCTCGGCGACGCCGGCTTCGTCTGGTCGCCCGAGGGCACCGACGAGGGCGATCTCCACCTCTTGGGCGACGTCGCCGGCCGCACCGTGCTGGAGATCGGCTGCGGTGCTGGGCAGTGCTCGCGCTGGGTGCTCGCCCACGGCGGCCGACCGGTCGGGCTCGACCTCTCCCACCGCCAGCTGCAGCACTCCCGCCGGATCGACGACGACCTCGGCACCCGGGTGCCGGTCGTCGAGGCCACCGGCACCGCGCTGCCCTTCGCCGACGCGACGTTCGACGTCGTGTTCTCGGCGTTCGGCGCCCTCCAGTTCGTGGCCGACGAGCACGCCGTCGTCTCCGAGGCGGCCCGGGTGCTCCGGCCCGGCGGACGGTTCGCGTTCTCGATCACGCACCCGACCCGATGGATGTTTCCCGACGACCCGACCGAGGGCGGCCTGGTCGCGGACTCGTCGTACTGGGACCGCACGCCGTATGTCGAGGTGGTCGACGAGACCGGTGAGGTCGGCTACGTCGAGCACCACCGCACGCTCGGTGACTGGGTGCGCGCCCTGGCCCGCGCCGGCTTCGTGCTCGACGACCTGGTGGAGCCCGAGTGGCCGGCCGGCCACGACCGCACCTGGGGCGGCTGGAGCCGGGTGCGCGGACTGCTGACGCCCGGCACCGCGATCTACGTCAGCCACCTACCGCCGGCGACGTGACCGCGAGCGGAGGGACGGCGACCCACCGCCGTCCCTCCGCTCGATCGCTCAGATCAGGCGACGACGGAGTGCGAGCCCGCCGATGGCACCACCCAGCAGGACCACTCCGCCCAGGGTGCGCACCAGGTTGCGGTTGCCCTCGCCGCTCGCACCCTTGATCTTGTAGCTGTACGCCGTCAGGCCGACAGCGCCCTCGGGAGCCCCGTACGCCATGCTCGACGCGTTGGCCCGCTCAGCGCCCGCCTTCATGATCGCCACCAGCTCGGAGTACGTCTGAGTGGTGTTCTGACCGGCGGCGATCAGCTTCTGCGTTCCCTTGTCAGACAGCTCTTGCGCGCCGGCCGGCAACCTCGGCGCCGATGCTGCGGCCTGGTCGAGACCGTTGGCGATCTTGTTCGAGCCGTCTGCGGCATCCCCGAGGCCCGAGGACAGCTTGGTGGCGCCAGCCGCCAGCAGGCCGGAGCCGTCCGAGGCGTCACCGTTTCCGACGGCGAGCCGGTTGGCACCGTCATCCACCTGGTTGGCACCGTCGTCGATCTTCCCGAGGCCACCCGTCAGGCGCGAGCTGCCGTCGTACGCGTCACTGGCGCCGGCGTTCAGCTTGTTGACGCCTGTGAGCGCCGCGGTGACTCCGTCGGCCAGCTGGACGAGTCCACCCTTGACCTCGGTGAGCCCCCCCTTGACGGCACCGGCACCGACACGCAGCTTGCCGACACCGACGAGGGACCGGCTGAGCCCATCCTCGATCCGAGCCGCTCCCGGAATCAGCTGGGCATTGAGCCCGGTGATCGCCTGGCCGAGCCCACCCGAGACCTGCCCGAGCCCACCCGAGATCTGGCCGAGCCCACCGCTCAGCTGCACGAGGTCGGTCTTGGCGTCCGTGGCCCCCGTCTTGAGCTGCCCGGCCGTGGCCTTGCACGTCGGGTCGTTGGTGCACGCGGGGATCACGTTCTCGAGGGCGTTGAGGCCACCGATGAGCTGGTCGATGTCAGCGCCCGCAGCGAGCTTGGCGTCGAGCGCGGTCTTGGCCCCGTCCAGCCCACCCTTGGACTGGTCGACACCACCCTTCGCAGTGCCCAGCCCATCGACCAGCTTGGTCAGGCCGTCCTGGAGGCTCGTCGAACCGCCCTTGAGCAGGGTGAGGCCGTCGTTGAGGGACTTGAGCCCGCCGATCAGGGTCTCCGGGTCACTCTCGGTGCCCATGCCGACAAGGAGCCTGTCGACACCGTCCTTGAGCTTGTCGATCCCGTCGGTCGCTGAGGGCAGCTGGCCTGCCAGCTGTCCGAGGCCACCGCTGATCTGCTTGAGCCCTGAGGTGAGCTTCTTGCTCCCGTCGAGCGCCGTGCCCGTGCCGGCCGCGAGGTCGCCCGTTCCACCAGCGAGCTTGGCGGCGCCTGCGTCCAGCTTGCCGAGGCCGGCATCGAGCGCGCCCGCACCGGCCGCGAGCTTCTCCGCGCCCGGAGCCGCCTCGCCGGACAGGCCGTCGTCGAGCTGGTCGGCGCCGTCACGCAGCTTGATCAGTCCGGAGAGGAGCTCCTCGGCCCCGTCACGCAGCTTGAGCAGGTTGTCATCGATCTGGACAGCACCGTCGACCAGCTTGGTGCCGGTGTCGGCGCCGCCCTGGTAGGAGGTGGCCGCCGTCGCGAAGGTGGGGCTCTTCAGCGGGTTGACCGGCAGGGCAGTGATCTCGGCCCGCGGGACCACGCCGTCGGTGATGTCGGCGGTGTAGCCGAAGTTGGCGGTCGTGGACCCGATCGGCTCGAACAGGGTCATCGTGAATGACAGCTTGGTGCCGCCCTCACCGTCGCCCGCCATGTTCGCCTGCTTGGACTGCACGTTGGTGAAGTTGGGCGGTGCGACCGTACTGAGGGACCCGACCATGGGCAGCGCGACATCCTCGGTGCGGGTGGTGGTGCCGCCCTTGCCGTCGGGGATGTCGAGCTCCTGCTGCTTGCCGGTGACGTTCTCGACCGTGAAGTCGACCTCCAGCTCGCCGCTCTTGCCCACGACGTCGCCCGGCTTCACGCTCTTGCCGTCGATCGAGTAGGCGACGGAAACGTCCAGCGGCAGCTTGCCGGTGTAGTCGCTCACCGAACGGGTCTTCTTCTCGCCGTCGACCTTCTCGTGGACGACCTGCTTCCCGTCGACGATCTTGATTCCGGAGAAGCCGTCGAGATTGCGCAGACCGCTCGTCGAGATCGGGTTGGTGAGGTCGACAGTTCCGTTGCCAGTCATCCCGAGCTGCTCGTAGACGCGCTGCGTGCCAACCTCGCCGTCGGCAGACATGTACACCTGCACCGTCTCGGTGTTGACGACATCGACGTCGCCGGTGGCGGCGCCCGCCGTGGCCGGCGCCATGCTCAGAAGGGCAAGCACCGCGGTGCTGCCGACAAGGGCGCTTCCGCGCTGGGTCGTGCGTCGGGTGATCACTTGGCTTCGGCTCCCATGAAGTCGTCCATCTTGGTGTCAGTGCGGTCGTCTGCCGGGGGGACTTCGCGGCGGTGGGGGTGGTCCTGGTTGGGCGCACCGGGGCGGCTCACGAGTGTCGCGGCCAGGAAGCCGACGGCCACGTTGAACAAGAGCGTCGTCGCGGTGGAGACCGACGTGGTCAGTAGCTCGGGCGGTGCTTCGTTGTAGGTGAACTCGTAGGCCCCGGTGAACGCCGCCGTTCCCAGCAGGAGTGGCCACAGGGGGATGCGGTCGTTCGTGGCAGCAGCAACGGCGACGCACAGCAGGACGGTCAGGATCACCGCCACCGCACGCCCACCCGAGGAGTCTGGAAGGAACGCGGCTCGGACCGCGTATCCCAGCCACGCGAAGACGAGCCCGATTGCGAAGCCTCCCAGCCGGACCCCGACGCTGCGGTCAGGAACGAGCGCAATGACGGCGCCGAGTGCTCCGCCGAGCAGCGCGGCCGACTCGAGCTCCAGGTCGAGCGCTGAGCTGATGATGACGATGAGGCCGGCCGCCAGAGCCAGGACCACACCGATGACGAGATTTTTGCGCATGCGTGCGCTTCTCCCTCCCACAGAAGAACCCGAGAGAGCAGTCATCTCGGTCGAGCAGGACAAATTGTCGCTCGTTACTGCCCGGTACCGTAAACCATGACGAATGTGTTACGTATAATCGCGCGCCCTGCTGGTACATACCGGGTGTGACGGCCGCGATGCGCGGTCGCGTGCTGCCGACCCCCCTGCTGGTCGCCCCGTCACCTCGGTCGGTCTGCCCTCTGGGACACTTGCCGGGTGGTGTCGCAGACTGCTCGGCTCAAGGATGCCGTGAGCCGAGGAGGGTCGATCGCTGTCGCGATCGCCCTCATGAACGTCTCCACCTACCTCTTCACGATCGTGGCCGCCCGGCTGCTCGGTCCGCGCAGCTACGGCGCCTTCGCCGCGGTGATGGGCCTGCTGCTGGTGGTCGGTGTGCTCCAGCTCGGGCTGCAGGCCACTGGCGCCCGGCGGATCGCTGCGCACCCGGACGGCGTCGCCGAGATCGAGCGCACGCTCCGCAAGGTCACCTGGGGCTCCTCGATCGCGCTGGCGGTGCTCTGCCTCCTGCTCACCCCCGTGATCAACGCCGCGCTCCACCTCGACAACGTGGGGACGGCGGCCCTGGTCGCGCTGGTCGCGCTGCCGATGACCGTGATGGGCGGGCAGGCCGGGATCCTCCAGGGCGAGCGCCGGTGGACCGCGCTGGCCCTGTTCTACCTCGCGGCCGGGGTGCCCCGGCTGGTGATCGGCAGCGCCCTGCTGCTCTGGAGGCCCACCGAGTTCTGGGCGGTGATGGGCGTCGCGATCGCGTTCTTCGCGCCGACCGTCGTGGGTTGGCTGGCGCTGCGGCACCGCCAGGAGGGCGCCGCGGACGAGCCCGGCAGCCACGGCGGCCGGTCGGTGCTCGCCGAGACGGCCCGCAACTCGCACGCCCTGCTGGCCTTCTTCGCGCTGTCCAACGCCGACGTGATCGTTGCCCGTGGCGTGCTCGACGGGCACGAGTCCGGCCTGTACGCCGGTGGCCTGATCCTGGTGAAGGCGGTGCTGTTCCTCCCCCAGTTCGTGGTGGTGATCGCGTTCCCGTCGATGTCGACCGAGACGGCCCGGCGCTCCGCCCTGTTCAGGAGTGTCGGGACGGTGGCCGTGCTCGGGATCATCGGCACCTTCCTCGCGTGGGTGCTGAGCGACCTGGTGCTGACGTTCATCGGCGGTCACGAGTACGCCGCCATCCAGGGCAACCTGTGGCGGTTCGCGGCGCTCGGGTCGGTGCTGTCGGTGCTCCAGCTGCTCGTCTACAGCGTGGTCGCCAGGCAGTCGCGCTGGTCGGTGTACCTGATCTGGGGGGCTCTCGTCGTGCTGGTGGCCTGGGCGCAGTCAGCCGATCGCGTCGGGACGTTGCTGAACGTGGTCACGTTCGTCGACACGATGCTGCTGTTCGCCCTGCTCACGCTCAGCCTGTGGCGCCTGGGCTGGCGGGCAGAGCGGCCGGAGAAGGACTCGCTCACCGTCTGAACGGCTCAGTGCGCGGCCTCGTGCCAGCTGCGGCCGGTGCCGACGGAGACGTCGAGCGGCACGGTCAGCTCGGCCGCGGACCCCATCTGGGCGCGGACCAGCTCCTCGAGCGCCTGCTCCTCGCCGGGCGCCATCTCGAACACGAGCTCGTCGTGCACCTGGAGGAGCATCCGTGAGGACATGTCGGAGTCCCTGAGCGCTTGGTCGACGTTGAGCATGGCCACCTTGATGATGTCGGCGGCGGAGCCCTGGATCGGTGCGTTGAGCGCCATCCGCTCGGCCATCTCGCGGCGCTGCCGGTTGTCGCTGGTCAGGTCGGGCAGGTAGCGGCGACGGCCGAGGATGGTCTCGGTGAACCCGGTGCGACGCGCTTCCTCGACCACGCCGGTGAGGTAGTCGCGCACCCCGCCGAAGGTCTCGAAGTACTCGTCCATCAAGCCCTTGGCCTCCCCCGTGGAGATCCGCAGCTGGGCGGACAGGCCGAAGGCCGACAGACCGTAGGCGAGGCCGTAGTTCATCGCCTTGATCTTGGCCCGCATCTCGGTGGTGACCTCGGTCGGCTCGACCCCGAACACCCGAGCGGCGGTCACCGAGTGGAAGTCGCGGCCCGAGCGGAACGCCTCGATCAGGCCGGCGTCCTCGGACAGGTCGGCCATGATCCGCATCTCGATCTGGCTGTAGTCGGCGGTGAGCAGCGCGGCGTAGCCCTCACCGACCACGAACGCCTCGCGGATCCGACGGCCCTCCTCGGTGCGGACCGGGATGTTCTGGAGGTTGGGGTCGGTGCTGGAGAGCCGGCCGGTGGCCGCGATCAGCTGGTTGAACGTGGTGTGGATGCGGCCGTCGGGGGCGACCGTCTTCAGCAGTCCCTGCACGGTCTGCTGGAGTCGGATCACGTCGCGGTGCCGGAGCAGGTGGGCGAGGAACGGGTGCTCGGTCTTCTCGAAGAGCCCCTGCAGCGCGTCGGCGTCGGTCGTGTAGCCGGTCTTGGTGCGCTTGGTCTTCGGCATCGCGAGCTCGTCGAAGATCACCACCTGGAGCTGCTTGGGCGAGCCGAGGTTGATCTCCTTGCCGATCACGTCGTAGGCGTCCTGGGCCGCCTGCCGCACGCCGTCGGCGAACTCGCTCTCGAGCGCCTCGAGGTGGTCGGTGTCGACGGCCACCCCGGTCTGCTCGAGGTGGGTCAGCACCCCCACGAGCGGGAGCTCGACGTCACCGAGCAGGGCGGTGCCGCCGCGGTCGTCGAGCTCCTCGTCGAGCGCCTCCGCGAGGTCGAGCACCGCGCGGGCCTGGAGCATGGCGGTCTCGCCGGCCGCGTCGTCGCCGATGCCGTCGAGGCTGAGCTGGTCGCCGTCGTCGACGGGGCCGGTGCGGAGCTCGCGCTTGAGGTAGCGCACGGTCAGGTCGGCCAGGTCGTAGGAGCGCTGGTCGGGCCGGGCCAGGTAGGCCGAGAGCGCCGTGTCGCGCTCCAGCCCGTCGAGCGTCCAGCCACGGGCGGCGAGCGCCAGCATCGGGCCCTTGGCGTCGTGGAGCACCTTCGGCATCTTCGGGTCGGCCAGCCAGGCGGCCACGGCCGCGTCGTCGTCGGGTCCGAGCTCGGCCGGGTCGATCCACGCGGCGGACCCGGTGCCGTTGGCGATCGCCAGTCCGGTGACCTCGCCCGTGCCCGAGCGCCAGGTGCCCTCCACCTGGACGCCCACCCGGCCGTCGCCTGTGTGCTGGTCGAGCCACGGCCCCACCTCACCGGTCCCGGGGCGGGCGGCGTCGAGGTCGAAACCCGACCCGTCGACCTCCTCCACCGACTCGAGGGTCTCGAACAGCCGGTCGCGCAGCACCCGGAACTCCAGGCCGTCGAACAGGGTGTGGACCTCCTGCCGGTCCCACGGCTGCCGGGCCAGGTCCTCGGGAGCGAACGGCAGGTCGAGGTCGCGCACCAGCGCGTTGAGCTGGCGGTTGCGGATCACGTCGTCGAGGTGGTCGCGGAGCGCCTCGCCCTTCTTGCCGGTGATCTCGTCGGCGTGGTTGATCAGGTTCTCCAGGCCGTCGTACTGGTTGATCCACTTGGCGGCGTAGCCCTGGCCGACGCCCGGGACGCCGGGCAGGTTGTCGGAGGTCTCCCCCACGAGGGCGGCCAGCTCGGGGTAGCGGTCGGGCGGGACGCCGTACTTCTCCTCCACCGCCGCCGGGGTCCAGCGCTTCATCTCCGAGACGCCCCGCATCGGGTAGATCACGGTGGTGCCCTCGTCGACCAGCTGGAAGGAGTCCCGGTCGCCGGAGCAGATCAGCACCTGGAAGTCCTGGGCCCGCGCCTCGGTCGCGAGGGTGCCGATGATGTCGTCGGCCTCGAAGCCGTCCTTGTCGAGGTGGGCGATGTGGAGCGCGTCGAGCACCTCCTTGATCAGCGAGACCTGGCCGCGGAAGTCCTCCGGCGTCGCCGACCGGGTCGCCTTGTAGTCGGTGTAGACCTCGGAGCGGAAGGTCTGCCGGGACTTGTCGAAGGCGACCGCGACGTGCGTCGGCTCCTCGTCGCGGAGGATGTTGATCAGCATCGAGGTGAACCCGTAGACCGCGTTGGTCGGCTGGCCGGTGGTGGTCGACATCTCCACCTCACGGAGCGCGTAGAACGCCCGGTAGGCCAGCGAGTGGCCATCGAGGAGCAGGAGTCGCGGGGTCACTTCTCGGGTCGCTTCGGCAGGCACGTCCCGACCCTATCCGCCGTCGCCGACACGCTGGAGGGGCCCGATCACGAAGCAGACCGCGCCCTCGCCACGTGCCCGTCGTACGCCATGCGGAACAATCACCGGCATGGAGATCACCAGCGACATGCTCGGGCCGTTCGCGGAGTACCTCGGCCTCCACCTGGAGTCGGCGAGCCAGGACGAGGTGGTCGCAACCTGGACCGCGAAGCCCGCGCTCCACCAGCCCTACGGCATCGTGCACGGGGGCGTGCACGCCAGTGTCGTGGAGACGCTCGCGAGCGTCGGTGCTGCCCTGTGGATGGGCGAGCGCGGCAAGGTGGTCGGCGTCAGCAACACCACCGACTTCTACAAGGCGGTCACCGACGAGGCGCTCACCGCGACGGCCACTCCCCTGCACCGCGGGCGCTCCCAGCAGGTCTGGCTGGTCGAGAGCCGCACCCCCGACGGCCGGGTGGTCTCCCGCGGCCAGGTCCGGTTGCAGAACCTGACCTGAGGCCGCCTTGTTCATCGGAATCGGCACCCTGGTCAACGTCGTCACCGTGCTCGTCGGCGCGACCGTCGGCGTGCTCGTCGGGCACCGGCTGCCCGAGCGCACCCGCAAGGTGGTCACGGACGCTCTCGGCCTGGTCACCCTGCTGATCGCGGCCACCTCGGCTGCGGCGATCGCCGACGACGGCTGGGCGGAGAAGGTCGGCGACAGCGCCCCGCTGCTGATCGTGCTCGGCTCGCTGCTGGTCGGCGGCATCGTCGGCTCGCTGCTGCGGCTCGAGGACCGGCTGGAGGGCCTCGGCGGCTGGCTCCAGCGCCGACTGACACCGAAGGACGACTCCGGTGGCCGGGCCCGCTTCATCGAGGGGTTCGTGACCGCCTCGATCATCTTCTGCGCCGGACCGCTGACCATCCTCGGCTCGATCACCGAGGGTGTCGGCCAGGGCGCCGACCAGCTGCTGCTGAAGTCCGCGCTCGACGGGTTCGCCGCGATCGCGTTCGCCGCCTCGTTCGGCTGGGGGGTCGCGGCCGCCGCCCTCGCCGTGCTCACGATCCAGGGCTCGCTCACCGCGCTCGGAGCCGCGCTCGGCGACTTCCTCCCTGACGCCGAGCTGGCCGCTTTGACCACCACCGGCGGACTGCTGCTGGTCGGTGTCGCGCTGCGGCTGCTGGACCTCAAGCAGGTCAAGGTCGCCGACCTCCTCCCCGCGCTGGTGATCGCGCCGGTCTTGACCAGCGTCGTCGCCGTGCTCCGCTGAACGCGCGGGTAACACGGCTGGAACGCTCCGTGCCCTATGCTCCCCACAGTTCAGCACCCACGCCGCGGAGCAGTGCCCGTCCAGCCGTCTTCAGGAGAGTCATGCTGCTGCAGAGTCCCGCACGAGCCCGGCCATTCGAGCCGGTCACCCGCTCTCGGACCTCTTGGGCGGCCCGCTTGCTGGCCGGCCTGATCGCCGTCTTCGCACTGGTCACGATCGCCGCCGGCCCGTCGTACGCCGCCGACGGCGACCGCGTCGTGCGCGGCACCCTGCTCAACACGGCGAAGGACAACGCGCCGGTCGAGGGTGTCACCCTCAACGTCGAGACGAGCGACGGCGGCAGCTACACCGGGACCAGCGACGCCGACGGCCGGTTCGAGATCACCGTGCCCGCGAAGGACGAGGGCACCCTGACCGTCACCCTGGACACGAGCACGCTGCCCGACGGGGTCAAGCTGCGCTCGGGCTCCAGCGACACGCGCAAGCCCACCGGGAGCCTGACCAACGTCGTGGTCAGCTTCCCGATCGGCGCCGACAACCGACAGGTCGAGACCAAGCTCGACCAGGTCCCGCAGGTGATCTACAACGGGCTCCTCTTCGGCATCGTGCTCTCCCTGGCCGCGCTCGGGCTGTCGATGGTCTTCGGCACCACCGGGCTGACCAACTTCGCCCACGGCGAGCTGGTGACGTTCGGGGCCGTGATCACCTATCTCGGCAACCGCGTCTGGGGACTCCCGATCGCGCTCGCCATCCTGGTCGCCGTGGTGCTGTCGGCGGCCTTCGGCTGGCTCAACGACAGCGGCCTGTGGAGACCCTTGCGCCGTCGCGGGACCGGCCTGATCGCGATGATGATCGTCTCGATCGGCCTGCAGTTCCTGCTCCGCAACCTCTACCAGTACTTCACCGGCGGTCGCTCGCTCACCTACCGCTCCTACGTGACCCCCCAGCCGCACACCTTCGGACTCGTGGACTACACCGTCCGGGACGTGGTGCTGGTCGTGATCAGCTTGTTGGTGCTCATCACGGTGACGCTGGCGTTGCAGTACACCCGGCTCGGCCGTGCCACTCGGGCGGTCTCCGACAACCCGGCGCTCGCCGCCTCCACCGGCATCAACGTCAACCGCGTGATCTCCACGGTCTGGATCGTCGGCACCGCGTTGGCCGGCCTGGGCGGAGCGTTCCTGGGCTTCTCCCAGTCGGTGACCTACCAGCTCGGCGCCCAGGTGCTGCTGCTGATCTTCGCCGCAGTCACGGTCGGGGGCCTCGGGTCGATCTGGGGCGCCATGGCGGGATCATTGATCATCGGTCTGTTCGTGGAGGTCTCGACCCTGTTCATCCCGTCGCAGCTCAAGTACGCCGGGGCACTGCTGTTGTTGATCGTCGTACTGCTGATCAGACCTCAGGGCCTGCTGGGCCGATCGCAGCGAGTCGGCTGAGGGACGGAGAGAACACATGATCGACGCACTCCAGGGAGCCTTCCACGACGGCATCTCGCCGGTGGCCATCTCCTTCTGCCTGGCCGCGATCGGCCTCAACATCCAGTTCGGCTATGCCGGGTTGCTGAACTTCGGCCAGGCCGCCTTCCTGGCCGTCGGCGGCTACATCATGGGAGCGGCGATCGCCACGTCGGGATTGCCGCTGCCGGTGGCGGTCCTGCTCGCACTGGCCTTCTCAGTCGCGCTGGCCCTGATTCTCGGCGTACCGACGCTGCGGCTGCGCGCGGACTACCTGGCGATCGTGACGATCGCGGCAGCGGAGATCGTGCGGCTGGTGTTCGGCACCTCGTTCCGCAAGTACTTCCACGGCAAGGACGGCGTGACCGGCTTCGCCGACGGCTTCAAGGGCGCCAACCCGCTGCCGACCATGCCCAACGGGTTCCTCACCTTCAGCCGCGGTGACCTGTGGGTGATGATCGTGGGCTGGGCACTCGTGGCCCTCTCCTGTGTGCTGGTCTGGCTGCTGATGCGCTCGCCGTGGGGTCGCGTGCTGAAGGCCATCCGCGAGGACGAGGACGCCGTGCGATCCCTGGGCAAGAACGTCTACTCCTACAAGATGCAGGCGCTCGTGCTGGGCGCCGTCATCGGGTGCATCGGAGGGTTCGTCGGAGCCTTCGGACTGGCGTCCGTGCAGGCTGACACGTTCAACCTCGACTTCACGTTCATCGCCTTCACGATGCTGATCCTCGGCGGGGCGGCACGCGTGCTCGGTCCGGTCGTCGGGGCCGTCATCTTCTGGGCGCTGCTCTCGTTCATCGGCTCGATCCTCAGCGACCTGTCGGGCAACGCCACGATCGCGAAGTTCATGAACGCCGACCAGGCCTCCAACGTCCGGCTGATGCTGGTCGGGGTCGCATTGATGCTGCTGATGATCTACCGCCCACAGGGGATCTTCGGCGACCGGAAGGAGATCGCGCTCGATGCCCGCTGACACGCCCACCACCACCACCACCGGTTCGGCAGACGCCCGAGCCGCCCTGGTCGGCCTCGACACCGAGCCCGGAGTCTCCAAGCCGGACCCGATCATCGTCGCCGACGGGGTGCGCCGCACGTTCGGGGGCCTCACCGCCGTCGACGTCAACCACGTCGAGATCCAACGTGGCGTGATCACCGCGCTGATCGGCCCCAACGGGGCCGGCAAGACGACGTTCTTCAACCTGCTCACCGGCTTCGACCAGGCAGACACCGGCGACTGGTCCTTCAACGGCACCTCGCTCAAGGGCGTCGGCGCCTACAAGGTGGCCCGGATGGGCATGGTCCGCACCTTCCAGCTCACCAAGGTGCTCTCCAAGCTCACCGTGCTCGAGAACATGCGCCTCGGCTCCACCGGACAGCTCGGCGAGAAGTTCTGGGCAGGTCCGCTGAAGTTCCTCTGGCGCGGCCAGGAGGAGTCGAACACCGAGCGCGCACGCGACCTGCTGGGACGCTTCAAGCTGGACAAGAAGGAACAGGACTTCGCCGGCTCACTGTCCGGTGGCCAGCGCAAGCTGCTCGAGATGGCGCGGGCGCTGATGGTCAAACCGGAGCTGGTGATGCTCGACGAGCCGATGGCGGGCGTCAACCCGGCCCTCAAGCAGTCGCTGCTGCAACACGTGAAGTCGCTGCGCGAGGACGGCATGACGGTGCTGTTCGTCGAGCACGACATGGACATGGTGCGTGACATCTCCGACTGGGTGATCGTGATGGCCCAGGGCAAGGTGATCGCCGAGGGTCCCCCCGACTCGATCATGTCCGACCAGCGGGTGATCGACGCCTATCTCGGCGCCCACCACGACACCGACATCAGCCAGCTGCAGGAGGCCGACGTCGAGGCTGACGTCGAGGCAGAGCTGCAGGCCGAGCAGCCGCGTCCAGCGAGACGCGGCCTGCGCAAGAACCGGAGTGATTCAGCATGAGCGACATCGTGCTCGGCCAGGACGACCACGGCGACGACATCGTCGCGGAGGCCGACCCCCAGGCTCCTCAGGTCGACCCCGAGGTCCGCAAGGCACACCTCGAGGCCGCCGAGGGGGCAGTCCTGCGTGCCGACAACCTGATCGCCGGCTACGTGCCGGGGGTCAACATCCTCAACGGAGCCGACCTGTACTGCCAGCAGGGCGAGCTGGTCGGCATCATCGGGCCCAACGGAGCCGGCAAGTCCACGCTGCTCAAGGCCCTGTTCGGGCTGGTGAGGGTCGGTACCGGTTCGGTCGTGCTGCGCGGCGACGACGTCACCAACGCGCGCGCCGACGTCCTGGTCTCCAAGGGGATCGGCTTCGTGCCGCAGTCGAACAACGTGTTCCCGTCACTGACCATCGAGGAGAACCTCCAGATGGGCTGCTACCAGGCTCCGTCGAAGTTCAGCTCCCGATTCAAGTTCGTGACCGACCTGTTCCCCGCTCTCGGCGACCGCCGCAACCAGCGTGCGGGCTCGCTGTCGGGTGGCGAACGGCAGATGGTCGCGATGGGTCGTGCCCTGATGATGGAGCCGTCCGTGCTCCTCCTCGACGAGCCGTCGGCGGGTCTCTCCCCCGTGATGCAGGACGAGGTCTTCGTGCAGACCCGGGCGATCAACAAGGCCGGGGTCTCGGTGGTGATGGTCGAGCAGAACGCTCGTCGCTGCCTGCAGATCTGTGACCGGGGCTACGTGCTGGACCAGGGGCGCAACGCGTACACGGCGTCCGGCAAGCAGCTGGCGAACGACCCGAAGGTGATCGAGCTGTACTTGGGGACGTTGGCGAAGTCGGTGAAGTAAGGGGTGGGTCATTCGCCTGTCTCGGCGAGTGACGGCTTCCTGACGGCCTCCGGCCTGCTCGACCCCGGCTTCGCTGGGCTCCCCGTGTCGCAACGCGGGCTCGCCGCCCGTCCGCGGTCTGAGGCATGCCTGCCGCGGCGCGCCACGCGTCGCTTCTACGCTCCGCCTGGGCCGAGCAGCCCTGCGGCCTTCTGCCCGCGGCACCCCAGCCTCGCTGCGGTCGGGTCTTGTGGGGGTGGCGAAAGGCCCCCGGCTGGCGCCGGGGGCCTTTCGTCGTACGTGTGCTGGTGAGCTGGTTACTTCTTCTGGCCGAGGCCAGCCTTGATCAGCTCGGGGATGATCTTCTTCGTCTCGTCGAAGGCGATCAGGACGATCGCGTCGGGGTCTTCGGCCTTGATGGCGTTGACCTCGGCGGTGTAGTTCGCCGCGTTGGCGTCGTACAGCTTGAACGAGACGACCTTGCCGCCGGACTCGGTGAAGAACTTCTTCACGTTGGCCGCCAGTGCCTCACCGTAGGAGTCCTGGCGAGCCAGGATCGCGATGCTCTGGTAGCCGTCACCGGACACCGTCTGCGCCATGACCTGGCCCTGGAGGACGTCCGACGGAGCGGTCCGGAAGTACAGACCCTTGTCGGCGTAGGTGTCGAACGCGGTCGAGGTGTTCGCGGGCGAGACCTCGACGACGCCGGCACCGGTGATCTTGTCGATGACGCTGAGCGACACCGAGGACGAGGCGGCACCGATGATGGCGTCGGACTTGCCGCGGAGCAGCTTGTCGGTCTCCGAGGGCGCGATGTTGGGCGAACCGTCACCCGAGTCGGCCTTGACCTGCTTCACCGGCTTGCCGAGCACGCCACCGGCGGCGTTGATCTCCGTGACTGCCGTTGCGACACCCGCGAACTCAGGGGGGCCGAGGAAGGCGAGGTCACCCGTCGCCGGGAGCAGCGTGCCGATGGTCAGGACGCCGTCACCCTTGGAGACGCTGCCGCTGACCTTCTGGTTGGCCTTGATCGAGGTCTGGTCCGGGATCTTGCCGGTGACGTAGTCCTGGTTGGTGTACTTGTTGTCGTCGCCGTACTGGAAGATGCCGATCGTGGCGGCCGACGGCGAGCCCGTGGAGTTCAGGTCGATCGGACCCGAGACACCGTCGTAGTCGATGTCCTTGCCGGCCTTCAGCATCGCCGCGCAGTCCTTGAAGGTGGTGCACTTCTCACCGCCCGAGGTCACGTCGGCCATCTTCTGGCCGATTGCCTTGCCGCTGTCGTTCTTCGCGGCGGTGGCCGCGAGCGCGACGACCACCGTGGCGTCGTACGACTCGGGGCCGTAGGTGAAGTCCTTGAGCTTCGGGTTCGTCTTCAGCAGCTTCTGCTTGAAGGCGTCGCCGAGCTCGGCACCCGGGTACGTCGCGCGGACACCGTTCAGCGTGCCCTTGTCGAACGCGTCTGAGTAGTCGGCCGTGTTGCCGTCGACGAAGTACAGCTGCACACCGCTCTTCTTCTTGGCCGTGCCGCTGTTGTCATCCGAGCTGCCACCGCATCCGGCCAGGACCATCGATCCTGCCGCTGCGAGAATGGCAACTCGCATGAGTGTGTTGGGGCGATACATGGAGCCTCCGCATTTCACGTGGGGTTGTGTTACCCGAGGTGCCTCCCTAGAGACACGGACAACCTATGCGCAGGGCTCTGTGAGACTCGCCTCACGACAGGCCCTGTTGCCAATTCGTGACCTGAACCGGAGACTCACTCCGGTGAGGTCGGGGGTGCGTCGGCCGACTCACCGGCACCGGACCGGGGCACCCCGTGGGCCACGACTCCCTCGGCGACCTGTCGCATCGAGAGGCGCAGGTCCATGGCGGTCTTCTGGATCCACCGGAAAGCGTCCGGCTCCGTCAGCGACAGCTCCTCCTGTAGCACCCCCTTGGCCCGGTCGACCGCCTTGCGGGTCTCCAGCCGGTCGGTCAGGTCGAGCACCTCGGCCTCGAGCGCCGCCACCTCCGCGAACCGGCTCAGCGCCATCTCGATCGCCGGCACCAGGTCGCCCTGGACGAACGGCTTCACCAGGTAGGCCATCGCCCCGGCGTCGCGGGCTCGCTCGACCAGGTCGCGCTGGCTGAACGCGGTCAGCATCACCACCGGCGCGATCCGCTGCCGCGCGATCCGCTCGGCCGCCGCGATCCCGTCCAGCTTGGGCATCTTGACGTCGAGGATCACCAGGTCGGGTCGCAGCGACTCGACCAGCTCGACCGCCCGCTCTCCGTCGCCGGCCTCCCCGACCACGTCGTACCCCTCCTCGGCGAGCATCTCCGCGAGGTCCATCCGGATCAGTGCCTCGTCCTCGGCGATCACGACGCGGGGCCGCTCGGATGGTGGGGTCACGCGGGCAGGCTATCGAGGTCCGGGGGTCGCTGCAGGTCAGGTACGGTTTGGCCTGCTCAGCCCCGGTAGCCCAATGGCAGAGGCAGTGGTCTCAAACACCATCCAGTGTGGGTTCGAATCCCACCCGGGGCACCTGTGGTCGTGGAACGCCGGTGGCACAGGCACGCTGGATGACCAGCCCCTGCGCCGACCCCGTCACGGATTCCCCCGGCGCCCGTGCGTCCTCGGCGCGCTCGTAGCCGCCCTCGGGCGGGACCATCTCGGCGCGCACGCCGAGCAGCCGGATCGGGCGGTCGTCGTCGAGGCCGAGCAGCAGGTCACGGGCCGTGTCGGCGATCACGGCGGGGTCGGACGTCGGCTCGACGAGCTTGCGGCTGCGGTTGAAGGTGAAGAACGGCACGAAGCGCACCTTGAGGTGCACGCGGGCGCAGGTGCGGTCCTCCGCGCGGATGTCGTCGACCACCTGCACGGCGAGCGCCTCGAGCGCGGCGCTGATCTCCTCGGCCGTGGTCAGGTCGTGCTGGTACGTCGTCTCGCGGCCGTGGGCGCGTGCCACCCAGGGGGTGTCGTCGACCGTGGCGCTGCCCTCGCCGCGACCGAGCCGGCCGATGTGCGGGCCGGTGTTGGGACCGAACTCCTCCACGAGCGGGTCGTCGGGCGTGGCGGCGAGCTCGCGGACGGTGCGGATGCCGAGGCCCTCGAGCCGCTGCGCGATCCGGTTGCCGATCCCCCACAACGCCTTCGTCGGCCGGTCGCCCATCACCTCGAACCAGTTGTCGCGCGTGAGCTGGAAGACGCCGCGCGGCTTGCCGAGGTCGGTCGCGATCTTGGCGCGCACCTTCGTGTCGCCGATCCCGATCGAGCAGTGCAGCCGGGTCGCCTCGAGCACCGCTGCCCGCAGGCTCTGCGCGAGGGCGACCGGGTCGGCGGTGTCGACGCCGACGAAGGCCTCGTCCCAGCCGAGCACCTCCACCACGGTGCCGGGATGGGTCCGGAGCACTTCCATCACGGCCGCCGACGCCTCCTCGTAGACCGGGAAGTCGACCGGCAGGAACACCGCGTCGGGGCAGCGCTTCACCGCGATCCGCAGCGCCATGCCGGAGCGGATGCCGAAGGCCCGCGCCTCGTAGGACGCCGTGGAGACGACGGCCCGCTCCGTGGGGTCGCCCCGCCCGCCGACCACGACCGGCAGCCCGGCCAGCTCGGGTCGGCGCAGCACCTCGACCGCCGCCAGGAACTGGTCCATGTCGACGTGCAGCACCCAGCGCGCCATGCGCTCATCCTGCCGTGCCGCACCGACAGCGGCCCCCGAAGGCAGCGCTCAGCGGCGCTGGTACGCCGGCGCGAGCTCGTTGATCGCGTCGCCCATCCGGTGGATCCGGAGCGCGTTCGTCGATCCGGGGATGCCGGGCGGCGAGCCGGCGATGATCACGACCAGGTCGCCGATCTTCACCCGCCCGATGCGGAGCAGCTCCTCGTCGACCTGGCGCACCATCTCGTCGGTGTGCTCGACGAAGCCGGTCTTGAACGCCTCGACGCCCCAGGTCATCGCCAGCTGCGAGCGCACCTGCGCCTCGGGCGTGAACGCCAGCACCGGGATCAGGCCCCGGTAGCGGGAGAGCCGGCGCGCGGAGTCGCCGGACTGCGTGAAGGCGACCAGGTACGACGCGCCGACACGCTCGGCCACCTCGGCGGCGGCCTTGGCGATCACACCACCCCGCGTGCGCGGCTGCCAGTCGATCGCGGCCATCGTGCCGAGGGCGTGGTCCTCGGTGGAGACGATGATCCGGGCCATCGTCTGGACCGTCTCGATCGGGTACTTCCCGACGCTGGTCTCGCCGGACAGCATCACCGCGTCGGCACCGTCGAGCACCGCGTTGGCGACGTCGGAGGCCTCGGCGCGGGTCGGCGCCGGGTTGGTGATCATCGACTCCAGCATCTGGGTGGCCACGATCACGGGCTTGGCGTTGCGGCGGGCCTTCTCGACCACCCGCTTCTGCAGGAACGGCACGTCCTCGAGCGGGCACTCCACGCCGAGGTCGCCGCGCGCGACCATGAAGCCGTCGAACGCCTTGACCACCTCGTCGAGGTTCTCGATCGCCTGCGGCTTCTCGATCTTCGCGATCACCGGGAGGAAGATCCCCTCCTCGCGCATGATCTGCCGCACGTCGTCGGCGTCCTTGGCCGAGCGCACGAACGAGAGCGCGATGAAGTCCACGGTCAGGTGCAGCGCCCAGCGCAGGTCCTCGATGTCCTTCTCCGACATCGCCGGCACGGACACCGGCACGCCCGGCAGGTTGATCCCCTTGTGGTCGCTGACCTTGCCGCCCACGAGCACGGTGGTGTGCACGTCCTGGCCGTCGACCGAGTCGACCCGCAGGCGCACCTTGCCGTCGTCGATCAGGATGTCGTGTCCGGGCGTCACGTCGCCGGGCAGCCCGTCGTACGTCGTGCCGCAGGTGGACGCGTCGCCCAGGATGTCACGCGTCGTGATCGTGAACTGGTCACCGTTCTCGATCGTCTCGCTGCCGCGCTCGAACTTGCCGAGCCGGATCTTCGGGCCCTGGAGGTCGGCGAAGATGCCGACTCCGTGCCCGGTCGCGTCGGAGGCCTGGCGGATCCGGCGGTAGACCTCGGCGTGCTCGGCGTGGGTGCCGTGGCTGAGGTTGAGTCGCGCCACGTCCATCCCGGCGTCCACCAGCTCGCGGATCTTCTCGGGCGACGAGGTCGCGGGTCCCATGGTGCAGACGATCTTTGCTCTACGCACGGGACGACCCTACCGGTGATCCTTGGAACGTTCCAATTTCCTGTCCGATCGCTGACCCGGCGCAGATGGCGGCGCCAAGGCGCGCGACCCGGCGCAGATGGCGACGTTTCGCGTCCCCACCCGACGCTGATGGTGGAGCGGTCCACAGGAAGGTCGGAGCAGAGCCGATGACGGGCTCGCGATCGCGACCGTTGCGGACATGCGCGAACTCCTCCCCTGCCTTCCTGACAGCTGGCCCCTCGACCCCCTCCTGCCGTTCACGCTCGGGCAGGCTGCGGCCGCCGGCATCGCCCGTGCCCGGTTGCGCACCCTGGTCGAGCGCGGTGCGGTCCGACGGCTCCTGGCGTCCGTGTACGTCGCCGCTCGCGTTCCCGACTCGCTCACGCTCCGGGTCCGGGCCCTGTCCCTCGTCGTGCCTGCCGATGCGGTGGTGACCGACGAGTCCGCGGGCTGGTTGCACGGCGCCGAGATGGTGCTGGCGCCCAGCCGCGTGGGCGCCGTGCCCCCCGTGACGGTCTTCCAGACCACACCGGGCTCGAGACTGCGCAACTCCCTGTGCGCCAGCGGCGAGCGGCGACTCACGCCGCGAGATGTCACCACGATCGGCAGCCTTCGGGTGACCACACCGTTGCGCACCGCCTGCGACCTCGGACGGCTGCGGCACGCCGACCAGTCGATCGCCGGCCTCGACCAGCTGCTCCGCCTGGGGGCCTTCCTCCAGCTCGAGCTCATTGACGAGTTGCCCCGCTACAAGGGATTCCGCGGCATCATCCAGCTCCGACACCTCGCACCTCTGGCCGACGGACGCGCCGAGTCCCCACCCGAGTCGGTGCTGCGCATGCGCTGGAGGGTGGCAGGCCTGCCGTCGCCCGAGCCGCAGCACGAGGTGACCGGTCCCCGCGGCCAGAGCTGGTGGCTCGACCTCGCCACGCCCGAGTACCGCTTCGCGGCTGAATACGACGGCGAGAAGTTCCACTCTAGGGACGAGGATCGCGCTCATGACCGGCGCAGGCGCGCGTGGCTTGAGGAGCACGAAGGCTGGGCCTTCACCGTCGTACGACGCAACAACGTCTACGGACAGCACCAGGACTGTGTGGAGCTGCTCCGACGCGACTTCAAACTCCACATCAAGGAAGCCTGAACAGCCATCTGCGCCGGGTCGGCGACACAGACACCACCATCTGCGCCGGGTCGGCGACACAGACACCACCATCTGCGCCGGGTCGGCGGGGAGGGTCAGGCGATCAGCGGACGCTCGGTCGGCTCAATCGGCGCGGGCAGCGTGGTCGAACCGGTCAGCCAGGTGTCGACGCCGGCGGCGCAGGCCCGACCCTCGGCGATCGCCCACACGATCAGGGACTGGCCGCGGCCGGCGTCACCGGCCACGAACACGCCCTCCTGGCTGGTCATGTACGACGCATCGCGCGCGATGTTGCCGCGCTCGTCGAGCTCCGGGCCGAGCTGGGAGACGACACCGTCGGTCTCCGGCCCGGTGAAGCCCATCGCGAACAGCACCAGCTCGGCCGGGATCTCGCGCTCGGAGCCCTCGATCTCGGTGAACTTCCCACCCGCGAACTCGCCCTCGACCAGCCGCAGCGCCCGCACGTTGCCGTCGTCGTCGCCGAGGAACTCCTGGGTGGAGACGGCGTACACGCGCTCGCCGCCCTCCTCGTGGGCCGAGGACACCCGGAACGTCATCGGGTAGGTCGGCCACGGCTGGCTGGCCGTTCGTTCCTCCCCTGGCTGGCTCATGATCTCCAGCTGGGTGATGGAGCGGGCGTTCTGCCGGGTCGCGGTGCCGAGACAGTCCGCGCCGGTGTCGCCGCCGCCGATGATCACGACGTGCTTGCCGTCGGCCCGGATCTGTCCCTCGACCTCCTGGCCGAGCGAGGCCCGGTTGGACTGCGGCAGGAACTCCATCGCCTGGTGGATGCCACCGAGCTCGTGACCGGTCACCGGCAGTCCGCGCGCCGCGGTGGCGCCGATCGCCAGCACCACGGCGTCGTAGCGGTCGACCAGCTGGTCGCCGGTGAGGGTGCCGCCGACGTCGATGCCGGCCCGGAAGACGGTGCCCTCACGACGCATCTGGTCCAGCCGACGGTCGAGCACCTTCTTCTCCATCTTGAACTCGGGGATCCCGTAGCGCAGCAGGCCCCCGATCTTGTCGGCGCGCTCGTAGACCGCGACCGTGTGGCCGGCCCGGGTCAGCTGCTGCGCGGCCGCGAGCCCGGCGGGGCCGGAGCCGATCACGGCGACGGTCTTGCCGGACAGCCACTCCGGCGGCTGCGGGCGCACGGCGCGCGACTCCCAGGCGCGGTCGATGATCGCGACCTCGACGTTCTTGATCGTCACCGGGTCCTGGTTGATCCCGAGCACGCAGGCGGTCTCGCACGGCGCCGGGCACAGCCGGCCGGTGAACTCCGGGAAGTTGTTGGTCGCGTGCAGTCGCTCGATCGCGCCGTCCCAGTCGTCGCGCCAGACCAGGTCGTTCCACTCCGGGATGATGTTGCCCAGTGGGCAGCCCTGGTGGCAGAACGGGATGCCGCAGTCCATGCAACGGCCGGCCTGCTCGGTGATGATGGGCAGCAGCGCGCGCCCCGGACCACCGGGGTAGACCTCGTTCCAGTCCTGGACGCGTTCCTCGACCGGACGACGGTCCGCGACCTGGCGGCCGGACTTCAGGAAGCCCTTGGGGTCAGCCATGGAGCACCTCCATGATCCGTGCGTTCGCCTGGTCCTCGTCGAGCCCCTCTTCCAGGGCCTCCTCGCGGGCGTCGAGCACCCGCTTGTAGTCGCTCGGCATCACCTCGGTGAACCGCGCGAGCGAGGCCGTCCAGTCGGCCAGCAGCTCCTCGGCGACCGTGGAGCCGGTCTCCTGGTGGTGCCGGTCGACCAGCCGTTCCAGCTCCCGTGCCGCGTCACCGACGACCGGGCGCAGCTCGACCAGCTCACCGTTGACCCGGCCCTCGTCGAGGTCGAGCACCCAGGCGACGCCGCCGGACATGCCTGCCGCGAAGTTGCGGCCGGTCGGCCCGAGCACCGCGACGCGTCCACCGGTCATGTACTCGCAGCCGTGGTCACCCACGCCCTCGACGACGGCGACCGCACCGGAGTTGCGCACGCAGAAGCGTTCGCCGACCTGGCCGCGCAGGAAGATCTCGCCGGAGGTCGCGCCGTAGCCGATCACGTTGCCGGCGATGATCTGCTCGGACGCCTCGAAGGTCGCCGCACGGTCGGGGCGTACGACGATCCGGCCGCCGGAGAGCCCCTTGCCGACGTAGTCGTTGGCGTCCCCCTCGAGCCGGAGGGTGATCCCCCGCGGCACGAACGCGCCGAACGACTGCCCGGCCGACCCGGTGAGCGTGATGTCGATGGTCCCGTCGGGCAGGCCCTCGCCCTTGTAGCGCTTGGTCACCTCGTGACCGAGGATCGTGCCGACCGTGCGGTTGACGTTGCGCACCTCGAGCTGCGCCCGCACCGGCTCGCCCTTCTCCAGGGCGTCCTTGGCCAGCGCGACCAGCTCGTTGTCGAGCGCCTTGTCGAGCCCGTGGTCCTGCTTCTTGGTGCAGTGCAGCGACTGGCCCGCGAACTGCTCCTTCACCTCGGGCACGTGGAAGATGGGCGTGAGGTCGAGTCCTGCGGCCTTCCAGTGGTTCACGGCCGCGGTCCGGTCGAGCACCTCGACGTGACCGACCGCCTCCTCCAGCGAACGGAAGCCGAGCTCGGCGAGCAGCTCACGCACCTCCTGCGCGATGTACTCGAAGAACGTCACGACGTACTCGGCCTTGCCGGAGTAGCGCTCCCGCAGGACCGGGTTCTGCGTCGCCACGCCCACCGGGCAGGTGTCGAGGTGGCAGACCCGCATCATGATGCAGCCCGAGACCACGAGCGGCGCGGTCGCGAAGCCGTACTCCTCCGCACCGAGCAGCGCGGCGACCACCACGTCGCGGCCGGTCTTGAGCTGCCCGTCGGTCTGCACCACGATCCGGTCACGCAGCCCGTTGAGGAGCAGCGTCTGCTGGGTCTCGGCCAGGCCGAGCTCCCACGGACCGCCGGCGTGCTTCAGCGACGTCAGCGGCGAGGCGCCGGTGCCCCCGTCGTGCCCGGAGATCAGCACCACGTCGGCGTGCGCCTTGGAGACACCTGCCGCGACGGTGCCCACCCCGACCTCGGCCACGAGCTTGACGTGCACGCGCGCCGACGGGTTGGAGTTCTTCAGGTCGTGGATCAGCTGGGCGAGGTCCTCGATCGAGTAGATGTCGTGGTGCGGCGGCGGCGAGATCAGGCCGACGCCGGGTGTCGAGTACCGCGTCCTCGCGATCCACGGGTAGACCTTGTGCCCCGGCAGCTGGCCACCCTCGCCGGGCTTCGCGCCCTGCGCCATCTTGATCTGGATGTCGTCGGCGTTGGTGAGGTACTCGCTGGTCACGCCGAACCGTCCGGACGCGACCTGCTTGATCGACGACCGCCGCTCGGGGTCGTGCAGCCGGTCGGCGTCCTCGCCGCCCTCACCGGTGTTGGACTTGCCGCCCAGCCGGTTCATCGCGATGGCGAGCGTCTCGTGCGCCTCCTGCGAGATCGAGCCGTACGACATGGCGCCGGTCGAGAACCGCTTCACGATCTCCGAGGCCGGCTCGACCTCGTCGATGTCGATCGACGGGCGACCGCTGACGTCGGCGTCCTTGAACCGGAACAGACCGCGCAGGGTGAGCAGCCGCTCGGCCTGCTCGTTGACCCGCGACGTGTACTGCTTGAACACGTCGTACTTGCCGGACCGCGTCGCGTGCTGGAGCCGGAACACGGTCTCCGGGTCGAAGAGGTGCAGCTCGCCCTCGCGGCGCCACTGGTACTCCCCGCCCATCTCCAGGTCGCGGTGCGAGGGGGCGATGCCGTCGCGCGGGTAGGCGACGCGGTGCCGCCGGGCCACCTCCTCGGCGAGCTCGTCGAGACCGACGCCGCCGAGCTTGGAGGTGGTGCCGGTGAAGTACTTGTCGACCAGCTCCTGGGAGAGCCCGAGCGCCTCGAAGATCTGGGCACCTGTGTAGGACGCCACCGTGCTGACGCCCATCTTGCTCATCACCTTGAGGACGCCCTTGCCCAGACCCTTGACCAGGTTGGCGACCGCGACCTCGGGCTCGGTGGTGACGTAGAACCGGTCACGCGCGAGGTCCTCGACGGACTCCATCGCGAGGTACGGGTTGACCGCGGCGGCACCGTAGCCGATCAGCAGCGCGACGTGGTGCACCTCGCGGACGTCACCGGCCTCGACGATCAGGCCGACCTGGGTGCGGGTCTTCTCCCGTACCAGGTGGTGGTGCACGGCGGCGGTCATCAGCAGCGACGGGATCGGGGCCTTCTCCGCCCGGGCGTGCCGGTCGGAGAGCACGATGATCCGGGCGCCCAGCGAGATCGCGGCCGAGACCTCCTCGCAGATCTCCTCCAGCCGGCGGGCCAGCGCGGCCCCTCCGCCCTGCACGTCGTACAGCCCGCGGGAGACGTGCGTGACGAAGCCGGGCATGTCGCCGTCGCGGTTGATGTGCCGGATCTTCACCAGCTCGTCGTTGGTGATCACCGGGAACGGCAGCACCACCTGGCGGCAGGAGGCCGGGGTGGGGTCGAGCAGGTTGGCCTCCGGGCCGATCGTGCCGGAGAGCGAGGTGACCAGCTCCTCGCGGATCGCGTCCAGGGGCGGGTTGGTGACCTGCGCGAACAGCTGGCTGAAGTAGTCGAAGAGCAGCCGTGGCCGGTCGGACAGAACGGCGACGGGGGTGTCGGTGCCCATCGAGCCGAGCGGCTCGGCGCCGGTGTTGGCCATCGGGCTGAGCAGGATGCGCAGCTGCTCCTCGGTGTAGCCGAAGATCTGCTGGCGCCGGGTGACCGAGGCGTGCGAGTGGATCACGTGCTCGCGGTCGGCGATGTCACCGAGCTGGATCAGGCCGGCGTGCAGCCACTCGTCGTACGGGTGCTCGAGGGCGAGCTCGCCCTTGATCTCCTCGTCCTCGATGATCCGGTGCTCCTCGGTGTCGACCAGGAACATCCGGCCCGGCTGGAGGCGGCCCTTGCGGACCACCTTGGCCGGGTCGATGTCGAGGACGCCGACCTCGGAGGCCAGCACGACCAGGCCGTCGTCCGTGACCCAGTAGCGCGAGGGGCGCAGGCCGTTGCGGTCGAGGACGGCGCCGACCTGGGTGCCGTCGGTGAACGCGACGCAGGCGGGGCCGTCCCACGGCTCCATCAGCGCCGAGTGGAACTCGTAGAAGGCACGGCGCTTGGCGTCCATCTCGGCGTGGTTCTCCCACGCCTCCGGGATCATCATCAGCACCGCGTGCGGCAGCGAGCGGCCACCGAGGTGCAGCAGCTCGAGCACCTCGTCGAAGGACGCCGAGTCGGAGGCGCCTTGGGTGATGATCGGGAACAACCGCTCGAGGTCCCCCGGGATCAGGTCGGAGTCGAGCAGCGCCTCGCGGGCCCGCATCCAGTTGCGGTTGCCCATCACGGTGTTGATCTCGCCGTTGTGCGCGATGAACCGGAACGGGTGCGAGAGCGGCCAGCTCGGGAACGTGTTCGTCGAGAACCGCGAGTGCACCAAGGCGATCGCGGACTCGATCCGCTCGTCGACCAGGTCGGGGAAGAAGTTGTCAAGCTGCTCGGTGGTGAGCATGCCCTTGTAGGCGATCGTGCGGCTGGACAACGACGGGAAGTACACGTCGGTCTCGTTCTCCGCACGCTTGCGCAGGCAGAACGCGAGCCGTTCCAGGCTCATCCCGAGCATCCGGCTGCCGGACGCGGCCACGAACAGCTGGCTGAAGGTCGGCATCACCGACCGGGCTGTGGCACCGAGGCTGGACGGGTCCGTGGGCACCTCGCGCCAGCCGAGGACGCTGAGGCCCTCCTCGGCGGCGAGCTCCTCGATCCGGCGGCGGGTCTTGGTGACCGCCTCGTCGTCGCCGGGGATGAACGCGGTGCCGACGGCATAGGCGTGGCGACCGGGAAGGTCGAAGTCGACGACGTCGCGGAAGAACCGGTCCGGCACCTGGAGGAGGATGCCCGCGCCGTCGCCGGAGTTGGTCTCGGCACCCGCGGCACCGCGGTGCTCGAGGTTGCGGAGAGCGGTCAGCGCCTGGTGGACGATCTGGTGGCTGGCCTCACCGGACAGCGTCGCGACGAAGGCGACACCGCAGGCGTCGTGCTCGTGCTGCCCGTCGTAGAGGCCCTGAGGAGCATGGTGCGGCGGGAATGCCTGCATGTGCACTCTCCCGTCGTCGTGCGCGACCTCCCGGAGGTCGTGCGGCGTGTTCTGAGCATGCTGGGACGACATTGGCCCATGCGGAGAGTTCAGCGTACCGCAGCAGGTGCCGCTGACGACCGTCCGCAGGGCGAGACGGACCGCACAGCATGTGAGACGGGCTACTCGGCCAGCTCGGCCGCGATCAGCCGGAGATGGTCCAGGTCGCCGAGGTCCAGCACCTGCAGGTACGCGCGCTGCGAGCCCACGTCGGCGTACGCCGCCAACGCCTCGCGCGCCTGCTCCGGAGTGCCCGCGACGCCGCTGCCGCGCAGCTCGTCGGGCTCGCGGCCGATCGCCTGCGCGCGGCGCTGGTACTCCGCCTCGTCGGCACCCACGCACACCACCAGCGCGTTGGACCAGGTCAGCTGGTCGGCGTCGCGTCCGGCCGACTCGCACGCCTCACGGACCCGGGCGAACTGGGTGCGGGTCTGCTCGACGGAGGCGAATGGCAGGTTGAACTCGTCGGCGTAGCGCGCCGTGAGCGCGGGGGTGCGCTTCTTGCCCCGGCCACCGATCAGCACGGGCGGTCGCGGCGACTGCACCGGCTTCGGGAGCGCGGGCGAGTCGGTGACCGGGTAGTGCGCGCCGGCGTGGGAGAACGTCTCCCCGACCGGGGTCTCCCAGAGCCCGGTGATCACCGCGAGCTGCTCCTCGAGCCGGTCGAAACGCTCCCCCACCGAAGGGAACGGGATGCCGTAGGCCGTGTGCTCGTCGTCGTACCAGCCGGCACCGATCCCGAGCTCGACGCGACCGCCACTCATCTGGTCGACGCCCGCGACCGTGATCGCCAGCGGACCCGGGTGCCGGAACGTCGCGGAGGTCATCAGGGTGCCCAGCCGGATCGTGCTCGTGTCGCGCGCCAGCCCGGCCAGGGTCGTCCAGGCGTCGGTCGGGCCGGGGTCGCCGGCGCCGCCCATCGCGAGGTAGTGGTCGGACCGGAAGAACGCGCCGAAGCCGAGCTCCTCCGCGGTGAGCGCGACCGCCAGCAGGTCGTCGTACGTCGCACCTTGCTGCGGCTCGGTGAAGATCCTGAGGTCCATGCCTCCACCCTGCCAGCCACCTGTCCGCCGCCAGCGACGGCTCAGGGCGTCTCCCGCACGAACTCCACGATGGCCGCGGCGAGCTCGGGTCCGGCCTCCTCCTGGAGGAAGTGGCCGGCACCCTCGATCACGGGGTGCTCGCGCCCCCGCGCACCGGGCAGCGCCTCCCGGAGGATCGGCGCCATGCCACCGGTGATCGGGTCGCCGTCGGAGAACGCCACCAGCACCGGTGTGGGCGACGCGGCCAGCACCGCCCAGGCCGCGCGGTTGGCGGCGCTGGCCGGGTCGTCGGGCCGGTAGGGCACCAGGCCGGGCATCGCCCGCGGCCCGGCCTTGTAGGTCTCGTCGGGGAACGGCGCGTCGTACGCCGCCATCACCTCGGAAGTGATCGGCCGCAGGCAGCCGGCGGCGAAGAACCGGCCGATGTCGAGCTCGGGCGCGGATTGCACCGACTCGCGGAACCGGTGCCAGACCTCCGGCATGTCCTGATCGCCCGTGGGCAGTCCGGTGTTGGCGGCGACGAGGCGGGCGAACCGCTCGGGATGCTCGGCGGCCAGCCGGAGCCCGATCAGGCCTCCCCAGTCCTGGCCGACCAGGGTCACGTCGCGCAGGTCGAGCACGTCGAAGACCAGCCGGCGGGTCCACTCCACGTGGGCGGCGTAGCTGTGGTCCGCCACCTCGGTCGGCTTGTCCGAGCGCCCGAAGCCGACGAGGTCCGGGCAGACCACGCGCATTCCGGCGGCGGCCAGGACCGGGATCGTGGTCCGGTAGAGGTAGCCCCAGGACGGTTCGCCGTGCAGGAGCAGCGCGACGGGGCCGTCGGCCGGGCCGTCCTCGACCCAGGCCATGCGCAGGCCGTCGCCGATCTCCGCGTAGTGCGGCTCGTGGTCGAAGCCGGTGAGACCGGAGAAGCGGGCGTCGGGGGTGCGGTGGACCTTCACAGCCGCGAACGTACTCCCACGCTCAGCTCCGCGTCGGACGCTTCTCGTTGCCCCGCTTGTAGTTGCCGGTAGCCCGGGCAAGAAGCTGCTGGGCGCCCTCGTCGTCTGCCGCCGCGAGCTCGGCGACGAGCTTGTCGGCGCGGGCTCCGCCCAGGACCAGCACCTCGCGGCCACCGCGGAACACGCGGACCCGTCCGTCCTTGGTGACCTGCCAGTCGAAGGGATCGTCCATCTCGCTAGGGATCCTTGGCGTTGGCCGGCTCGGTGTCGTCGGACACCGTGCCGTCCGGCTCGACGGTCTCCGGGTCGGCGTCCGGCCCGCGTCCGTCGACGTACGGCGTGGTCTCCCGGCCGGGGTGCTTGCGCAGCGACCACACGAAGTACGCCGCAGCGAGCACGAACAGGATGATCGACATCCAGACGCCCCAGCGCAGTCCGAGCACGTTGTCCAGCTCGATGGTGTCGATCCGCAAGCTCTCGATCCAGCCGCGCCCGGCGGTGTAGATCATCACGTAGAGCGCGAACACCCGGCCGCGGCCGAGGTTGAACCGGCGGTCGGCCCAGAGCAGGATCCCGAAGCCGCCGAGGTTCCACAGGCACTCGTAGAGGTACGTCGGGTGGAACGTCGCGAACTGCTCGAACCCGTCCGGCCGGTGTGCGGCGTCGATCTTGAGGCCCCACGGCAGCGTCGTGGGCCGGCCGAAGAGCTCCTGGTTGAAGTAGTTGCCCCAACGGCCGATCGCCTGAGCGAGGAGCAGGCCCGGCGCGAGCGCGTCCATCAATGGCGGCATCCGGATGCCCATCCGACGCGCCGCGATCATCGCGCCGAGCACACCGCCGGCGACCGCGCCCCAGATGCCGAGGCCACCGTGCCAGATCTCGAGCGCCTGGATCGGGTGCTTGCCGGCGCCGAAGTACAGGTCGTGGTCGGTGGCCACGTGGTAGGCGCGGGCGCCCACCAGACCGAACGGGACCGCCCAGATCGCCAGGTCCGAGACCTGCCCCTTGGCGCCGCCGCGCGCCACCCAGCGGCGCTCGCCGAACCAGACGGCGGCGACCACGCCGGCGATGATGCACAGCGCGTAGGCCCGGATCGGCAGCGGCCCGAGGTGCCAGACGCCCTGGCCGGGGCTCGGGATGAAGAGCGCCGGCAGGTGGACGGTCAGGGACGAGACAGGGACGGACACTTCTCAGACCTTCTTCTTCAGCAGCGCGCGGATGTCGGTGGCGAGCTCCGACGGGGACACGGTGGCACTCCACACCAAGGGTGCCGTGTCGTGGCCACCGATCGCGATCACCGAGGTGGTGTGGCTGACCTCGTAACCGCCGGACGGCAGCTTCGGGCCCTTCTTGATGAACACACCGAGCGGCTTGCCGAGCCGGTCGATGGTGCCGATGCCGCCGGTGAGCCCCTTGAAGGACGGGTCGAGCCGGTCGAGGTACTTCCGCAGCACCGGGCCGGTGTCGCGACCGGGATCGGTGGTCACGAACAGCACCTGCACCTGCTCCTGGTCGGCCGGGCCGAGCTTCGCGTAGGCCGAGGCGATCGTCCCCATCACCACCTGGCAGATGTCAGGACACTGCGTGTAGCCGAAGAACACCACGTTGAGCCGGCCACGGGTGTCGCGGGTGAGCGAGAACGGCTTGCCCGCGGTGTCGTCGAGGGTCACGTCGGGCACGTCGTACGGCTTCGTGAGCAGGGCGCCGGCAAAGCCGTCGTGGTCGCTGGAGGAGACGTCGGAGACGACGCCGTTGCCGCCGCCCTGCGATCCGCAGCCGGCGGCGAGCAGCCCGACGACGAGCAGCGCCGCGGCCAGGGTTCGCGCGCTACGCACGCCGGACGCCGTCGGCCAGGTCGGCGGTGAGCGTGCTCAGCGCAGCCAGTCCGGAGGCCTTGTCGGGGGCGTCGAGGAGCGCCCGGACGAACGCGGAGCCGACGATCACGCCGTCGGCGTACGACGCGACCTCGGCGGCCTGGTCGCCGTTCGAGACCCCGAGACCGACCCCGATCGGGATGTCGGTGACGGCGCGGACGCGCTCGACGAGCGGGCCGGCGAGCGAGGAGGTGGTGGTCCGGGTGCCGGTCACGCCCATCACGGCGGTGGCGTAGATGAAGCCGCGGCAGTGCTCGGCGGTCATCCGCAGCCGGGCCTCCGTGGAGCTCGGCGCGACCAGGTAGATCCGGTCCAGGCCGTGCTCGTCGGCGGCGGCGTCCCACTCCTGTCCCTCGTCCGGGATCAGGTCGGGCGTGATCAGGCCGGAACCACCGGCGTTGGCCAGGTCGGCGGCGAAGCGGTTGACGCCGTAGCGGTCGATCGGGTTCCAGTAGGTCATCACGACGGTCGGGGTGCCGGTGGCCGCGACCGCCTCGACGGTGCGGATCACGTCGATGGTGCGGACACCGTTCTCGAGCGCCGCCTGCGCGGCAGTCTGGATGGTCGGTCCGTCCATCACCGGGTCGGAGTAGGGCAGGCCGATCTCGATCACGTCGCAGCCCGAGTCCACCATCGCGAGCAGGCCGTCGATCGCACCTGGCACGTCGGGGAAGCCGGCTGGCAGGTAGCCCACCAGCGCTGCCCGACCGTCGGCGCGGGCCTTCTCGAACGCGTCGGAGACACTCACCGCTGGTCGGCCTTGGCGTCGCCGAGCCCGAACCACTCGATCGCGGTGCCCATGTCCTTGTCGCCGCGGCCGGAGAGGTTGATCAGCAGGGTCTGGCCGGGGCGCTCCTGGGCCAGCCGGACGGTGCCGGCCACGGCGTGCGCGGACTCGATCGCCGGGATGATCCCCTCGGTGCGGGCGAGCAGCGACATCGCGTCCATCGCCTCGCTGTCGGTGACGGCGAGGTACGTCGCGCGACCGGACTGGGCGAGGTGCGCGTGCTCCGGCCCCACGCCCGGGTAGTCGAGTCCGGCAGAGATCGAGTGCGACTCCAGGGTCTGGCCGTCCTCGTCCTGCAGCACGAACGTGCGGGCGCCGTGCAGCACGCCCTGCTCCCCCGCCACGATCGTGGCGGCGTGCCGGCCGGTCTCGACACCGTCGCCGCCGGCCTCGAAGCCGTAGAGCGCGACGTCGTCGTCGAGGAAGGCGCTGAACAGGCCGATCGCGTTGGACCCGCCGCCCACGCACGCGGTCGCGGCGTCGGGCAGCGCGCCGGTGAGGGCGAGGCACTGCTGGCGTGCCTCGTCGCCGATGCCACGCGTGAACTCGCGGACCATGCTCGGGAACGGGTGCGGACCGGCCGCCGTGCCGAAGAGGTAGGCCGTGTGGTCGACGCTGGCGACCCAGTCGCGGAGCGCCTCGTTGATCGCGTCCTTCAGCGTCGCGCTGCCGGAGTCGACCGGCACCACCTGGGCGCCGAGCAGCTGCATCCGGGCGACGTTGAGGGCCTGCCGCTTGGTGTCGACCGACCCCATGTAGACGGTGCAGTCGAGTCCGAAGTACGCCGCGGCGGTGGCGCTGGCGACACCGTGCTGGCCGGCCCCGGTCTCGGCGATCACCCTGGTCTTGCCCATCCGCTTGGTCAGCAGCGCCTGGCCGAGCACGTTGCGGATCTTGTGGGCGCCGGTGTGGGCGAGGTCCTCGCGCTTGAGCAGGATCCGGGCGCCGACCTTGGCGGAGAGCCGCTCGGCCTCGTAGAGCGGACTGGGCAGTCCGGCGTAGTCGTGCAGGATCGCCGCGAAGGCAGCGGTGAACTCCGGGTCGGCCATCGCGCCGTGCCAGGCCTCGGTGAGCTCGTCGAGGGCGGCGATCAGCGCCTCGGGCATGAACCGGCCGCCGAAGCCGCCGAAGTAGCCGCGCTCGTCGGCCAGATGGTTGCTCACCGCATCGCTCCTGTCATCTCGCGGACCGCACGGGCGGGGTCGCCGTCGCGCACCAGCGCCTCGCCGACCAGCACCACGTCGGCACCTTCCGCTGCATGGCGTTCGACGTCGACCGGTCCGCGGATGCCCGACTCGGCCACCTTGACCACGCCCGCCGGCAGGGCGGGCGCGAGCCGGGCGAAGGTGTCGGGGTCGACGTCGAGGGTCTTCAGGTTGCGGGCGTTGATCCCGACCAGCTCCGCACCGAGCTCGGCGGCTCGCCGGGTCTCGGCCTCGTCGTGCACCTCGACCAGCGCGGTCAGCCCGAGCACCCGCGCCTCGGCGTACAGCCGGTCGAGCTCGTCACCGGGAAGGGCCGCCACGATCAGCAGCACCAGGTCGGCTCCCGCCTCGCGCGCCTCGACCAGCTGGTAGCTGGAGACCATGAAGTCCTTGCGCAGCAACGGCGTCGGCACTGCGGCCCGGACCGCACGCAGGTCCTCGAGGGTGCCGCTGAACCGGCGCCGCTCGGTGAGCACGCTGATCGCCGCAGCACCGCCGTCGGCATAGGCGCGGGCCAGCTCGGCCGGGTCGCCGATCTCGGCGAGATGACCCTTGCTCGGACTCTGCCGCTTGACCTCCGCGATCACGCTCACCCCGGGGGCGCGGAACGCCGGCATCGGGTCCTGCGGAGCCGGGCGGTCCGCAGCCTGGCCCCGGAGCAGCTCGAGCGGGGTCTGCCGCTCCCGCTCCGCGAGGTCCTCGCGCACGCCGGCGACGATGTCGTCGAGCACGGACATGGCAGACCTCACTAGGTGGTGCGGGATGACCTCAAGGTTCTCACGCTGCACCTCACGGTGGGTGAGGAGGTTGCACAGCAACCGGCTCGAAAACTCTCACGCGTAGAGCGCAGAGCCCCACGGGGTGTTGCGCACGACCGTGAACACCAGCAGCACGGCGAAGTACGCCGTGACCAAGGGCTTCACCGCGAGCCAGGGCGGCCGCACGGGCCGACCGGTCCAGGTGCGCCACAGCCACCAGGCCCACAACACGACGAGTACAGGGAGCGAGGCCACGAAGAACAGGTTGCTGCCCGCTGCCGCGCCGACGTTGCCGTGGGTGAGGTCGTTGACCGCGCGCAGACCGCCGCAGCCCGGGCAGTCCCAGCCGGTCAGCAGCTTGAACGGACACAGCCCCCAGGCCCCCTGCTGGTGCGGGTCGTGGAACCGGAGCGCCACCGTGGTGGCGAGCACGATCCCGCCGATCACCAGCGGCGCGGTCACCCGCGAGGTGCGGCCGTGGCCGACTTCGCTCAACACGCCGGTCTCGGCCATCAGTGGTGGGCGCTGGCCCCGTAGCCCATCTTCGCGAGCACGACGCCGACGAAGCCGGCGATCGGGAGGATCGCGACGCCCACCCAGAAGATCACCCAGTTGGGGATCATCGCACCGATGCCGGCGACCACGAACGCCAGGATCCCCAGGCCCACGGCACTCCAGGCCGCAACGGTGTTGCCGTGGTTGTCAGACATGCAAAGGCTCCTCGAGGGGCGTGGCCGGGCGATCGTCGCGAAGTCTAGCGAGTGGGATCGTGACCCTCGTCGATCGCCTTCCAGAGATCCCGGTTGCCGGCGTCGTCGGCGGCGTCGACCTCGGTCTGGCTCCGGGCGGTGGCGGGCGCGTCGTAGCGGGTGCCCATCTCCGGCCAGCGCGGCGCCAGGCGCGCGGCGAGCACCATCGCGACCAGTGCGAGACCGGCGGCGACGAGGTAGGTCCAGTACCAGCCGCTCAGCCGGAGCGTGTCCGCGCCGCTGGTGGTGACCTGGTCGCGGACCACCGGCGGGCCGAGCACCGTGAAGCTGAGCATGCCGAGAGCGACGAGCGCGCCGAGCCCGGCCAGCAGTCGTCGGACCAGCCCGCGGGTGACCAGCAGGACGCCCCAGGTGGCGAGCAGCAGCAGGGCGACCGCGCCGGCCAGCGGGAACCGGTCGGCCGTCTGCTGGAGCGCGTCGCCGGGCACGAAGTCGGTGCGTGCCCGGGTGACCGCCCACGGCTTGTTGCCTGCCACGGCCGCCAGCCCGGCCGAGGCGAGCCCCAGCAGCACCACGGGTGCGAAGCCCATGCGCGGGCGACTGGTGGCCTCAGCCACCGCTGACCAGGCCGTCGTCGAAGCAGGTGCGGGTGCCCGTGTGGCAGGCCGGACCCTCCTGGTCGACGCGCACCAGCAGGGTGTCGCCGTCGCAGTCGAGCCGGATCTCCTTGACCCACTGCCGGTTGCCCGAGGTCTCTCCCTTGACCCAGTACTCCTGGCGCGAGCGGCTCCAGAAGGTGGTGCGTCCGGAGGTCAGGGTGCGGTGCAGCGCCTCGTCGTCCATCCAGCCCAGCATCAGCACCTCACCGGTGTCGTGCTGCTGGACCACGGCAGGCACCAGGCCGGCGGCGTCGCGCTTGAGGCGGTGGGACACCGCGGGGTCGAGCGGGCTCGCGTCCATCACTCCAGTATCCCGGTGGCCGCGCGCTCGCCATCGGCGTGGGCGCTCCCCTGGGCCACCCACGACGCGTGCAGCCGGCCGTAGACGCCACCGTCGGCGACCAGCCGGGCGTGCGACCCGCGCTGGACGACACGGCCCTTGTCGAAGACGATCACCTCGTCGGCGTTCTCGGCGGTGGTCAGCCGGTGGGCGATGGTGACGGAGGTGCGGCCGCTCATCAGCGCCTCCAGCGCGCGGCCGATGCGCACCTCGAGCTCCGGGTCGACGGCGCTGGTGGCCTCGTCGAGGACCAGCAGGTCGGGGTCGGCGAGGTGGGCCCGGATCAGCGCGACCAGCTGCCGCTCCCCCGCGCTCATCGACTCGCCACGCTGGCCGACCCGGGTGTCCAGCCCCTGCGGCAGGCCCTCGAGCCAGTCGGCCAGACCGAGCTCGGTGACGGCAGCGTGCACGTCGTCGGTGGTGGCGTCGAGCTTGCCGTAGCGCACGTTGGAGAGCAGCGTCGCGTCGAACAGGTAGCCCTCCTGCGGCACGAGGACGACGCGCCGACGCAGGGCGTCGAACGCGATCCGGCGGAGGTCGGTGCCGTCGAGCTCCACCCGCCCAGCACTCGGGTCCATCAACCGGGTGAGGAGCTTGGCGAACGTGGTCTTGCCGGAGCCGGTCTCGCCGACGACTGCGACCCGGGTGCCGGCCACGACGTGCTCGGTGACGTCGCGGAGCACCAGCGGGCCGTCGGGGTAGCCGAAGTCGACCTCGCGGAAGTCGATGTCGAGCGCACCGGGCGGCAGGTCGGCGCCGTCGGGCCCGGGGTCGTCGAGGTCTGCCGGGGTGTCGAGGATCCCGATCACGCGACGCCAGCCGGCGACGGCGTTCTGGGCGTCGGTCAGCACCTGGGTGCCGATCTGCACGGGACCGACGAACAGCGTCACCAGGAACGCGAACGCGAGCACCTCACCGGACGTGATCCGGCCGGCCAGGCCGAGCATGATGCCGATCACGATCACGCATGCGTTGGCGAGACCGGCCGAGATGCCGCCCAATGAGAACGAGAACGCGGTCAGGCCCTGGGCCCGGGTGCTGGCCTGCTGGTGCCTGGAGATGGCCTCGTCGATCCGGACCTGGGTGCGGTCCTCGATCGCGTGGGTGCGGACGACGGCGGCACCGACCACCGGCTCGGAGATCGCGGACAGCATGATGCCGACCTGCCGGCGCACCACGCCGTAGGCAGCCGAGAGCTTGCGCTGGAAGTAGCGCAGCGAGAGGAACAGCGGCAGGAAGCAGATCCAGACCACCAGCGTCAGCTGCCAGCTGTAGAAGAGCATCACGATCGTGGCCACCACGATCTGGCCGATGCTGATGATGCCGACGATGCCGCCGAAGACCAGGAACTGCGAGACCTGGTCGACGTCGCTGGTGACCCGGGACACGAGGGACCCGCGACGCTCGGTGTTCTGCGTGAGCAGCGGCAGGTCGTGCACGTGACGGAAGGCCTTGATCCGCAGGGTCGCGAGGCCCCGCTCGGCGGCGGTGAACAGGCGCACCGTCATCAGGTACGACGAGATGCCGGTGACCACGATCGCCACCGACGCCAGCACGGACATCTGCACGACGAACCCGACGTCGATGCCACCGGTGCCGTCGCTGCCGTTGAGCCCGCGGTCGAGGGTCTGCTGCACGGCGATCGGCACCACGACGCGGCCGGCGGTGCCCAGGAGCGCGAGCAGCAGCGTCGCGGTCAGGCCCTCACGGAGCTCGGGTGAGTAGCGGAAGCCCTGGCGGAGCGTCTGGAGCGCGGAGATCTCGTCGCCCGAGGCCATCGAGGTGTTCTCGGGCGTGCGATCGGCGGTCGTGCTCATGCGTCCTCCCCCTCGGCCTCGTAGGCGTTGACCAGCCGGGCGTAGGCCTCGTTGCGGCCCAACAGCTCGACGTGGGTGCCGCGGTCGGCGACCCGGCCGTCGGCGAGGTAGATCACCTCGTCGGCGAGCGCGATCGTGGCCTTGCGATAGGCGACCAGCACCATCGTCGAGGAGCCGGTGCGCTGACGCATCGCGGCCAGGATGCGCTGCTCCACCTCGGGATCGACCGCCGACGTGGCGTCGTCGAGCACCAGCAGGCGGGGGCTGCGGACCAGTGCCCGCGCCAGCGAGAGCCGCTGCCGCTGACCACCGCTGAGCGTGGTGCCGCGCTCACCGAGCCGGCTGTCGAGACCGCGCGGGAGGGCCGCGACGAAGCCGTCGGCCTGGGCGGTGCGCAGGGCGGCCCAGACCTCCTCGTCGGGCACGTCCTCCCCCAGGGTGACGTTCGCGCGGACGGTGTCGTCGAACAGGAACGCGCTCTGCGGGACGAGTGCCGCCTCGCGGGCCAGGGCGCCGCGCTCGAGGTCGCGCAGGTCGGTGCCGTCGACCCGGATCGCGCCGGAGTCGGGGTCGACCAGCCGCATCAGCAGCGAGGTCAGCGTGCTCTTGCCGCTGGCCGTGGCGCCGACCAGGGCGACGGTGCGACCTGGCTCGACGACCAGGTCGAAGTCGTCGAGCAGCCGCTGGCCGGGCACGTAGGAGTAGCCGAGGTGGTCGATCTCGAGCCGGGCGCCGGTCACGGTGCTGGGCAGCGTCGCGGCGCCGTACGACGTGTCGCTGCGCTCGTCGAGCACCCGGTGGACCCGCTGGTAGCCCACGACGCTGCGCGGGAACTCACCGACGAGCCAGCCGATCGACCGGATCGGGAAGGCCACGATCATCAGCAGGTAGGCGATGGTCACCACGTCACCCGCGTCGGCCTGGGTGTTGCTGACCCGCCAGACCCCGACGCCGAGCACGAACAGGATGCCGAGGTTGGGCAGCCCCTCCAGCAGCGGGTCGAACGCGGCCCTGATGCGACCGGCCCGGATGCCCATGTCGCGCAGGTGGTGGGCCTTGACCCGGAACCGCTCGGTCTCCTCCGCCTCGCGGCCGAGCGTCTTGACCACCATCGCGCCGTCGAAGGACTCGTGCGCGATCTCGCTGAGCTCGGCCCGGAGCGCCTGGATCCGCGTGACCACCGGCGAGGAGAGCCGCTGGTAGGTGATGTTGGCCAGGATCACCAGCGGGAAGACCAGCAGGCCGACCACGGCCATGACAACGTCCGTCACCAACATCTGGCCGACCGCGATCACCATCATCGCGATCGTGCCGACGGCCATCGGCAGCGGCGCGATCGGAGACCAGGCGGCCTCGACGTCGGAGTTGGCGTTGGAGAGGAGCTGGCCGGTCGGGTGGCGCTGGTGCCACTCCATCGGCAGCCGGAGGTACTGCCGGGTGACCTCGCGTCGATAGGCGGCCTGCATCCGGTACTGCATGACACCTGCGCCGAGGCGGCGCGCGACGATGCCGACCGCCCGCAGGATCGCGACCCCGAGGAAGAGCGCGACGACCGCGACGCCGATGCCGGCCGAGGTCTCACCGGTGCGGAAGGCGGGCAGGATCGCGTGGTCGGTGGCCCAGCCGAGGACCCAGGCGTCGGCCACCGTGAGCGCACCGAAGAGCAGGCTGCCGAGCGCGGACAGCGTGAAGATCCACGGCTCGCGCCGGATCGCGACCCCCAGCACCCGGAACCCGTCGCGCATCGTCGACCGACGGCCGTCCGCGAGCGTGTCGACCTCGACCTCGATCTCGGTCGGCGCGGTGGTGGTGGTCACAAGGGTTCAACTTACGTGCGGGGTCGGTATTCCCTCACCTTGATATCGGTGGGCACCGACAGGTCCGGGCATCCCTATGCTCACGGGGTGCCTTCGCTTGCTCAGTCCGAACGCAACCGCCTCTGCGACACGGCCCTCGTGGCCGGTCCCGACGCGCCGACGCTCAGCGGGGAGTGGACGGTCAAGGACCTGCTCGTGCACCTGATCGTGCGGGACAGTGACCCTGTGGGCGCCCCCGGGATCCTGGTCCCACCGCTCGCGTTCCTCACTGATCTCCGCTCGAGGAGCATCGGCCGTCGGGACTTCGCCGACCTGGTCGAGCGGGTACGGCGCCCGGCGCTCTGGGCGCCGGCCCGGTTTCCTGCGCTGAACAAGGCGCTGAACACGCTGGAGTACTTCGTGCACCACGAGGACATCCGGCGCGCCCAGCCCGGCTGGGCTCCGCGCGAGCTCACCACCAGTGAGCAGAAGCAGGTCTGGAACGCGATCGGCTTCGCCGGCCGCGGCCTGGTGCGCCCGACCGGCGTGCCGGTGGCCATCCGCTGGGACGAGACCGGGGTGGAGACCACGCTCCGCGCCGGTGAGAAGCCGGTGATGGTCACCGGCGACCCGGGCGAGATCACGCTGTTCCTGTTCGGGCGCGACCAAGTGACCGGGCTGGCCTTCGACGGACCGGAGCCCCACGTGGCGAAGCTGCGCCATGCGGGGCTCGGGTTCTAGCTGGGGCGTGCGGTTTTCACACACTTGTTGGGAAACTGCACGTGATTCGGCGATTCCTGTGCGATTGCCCAACAAGTGTTGGGAAATGACGCACCACCACCTAGCAGTCGGTCAGTTGACCGACACGTGCACGTGGTCGTAGTGGTTCGCGGTCGCGGAGCCACGGTTGGACATCGAGCGCCAGCCCTCACCGCCGCGTTCCTGGGTGAAGATGTGCTGGCGCCAGATCACGTCGTAGAGGTCGAAGCTGGCCGCGTTGGCACGCAGGTAGTCGGCGATCTGGGTGCCGAGGCCGACGTCGGAGGTCATGATGTCGATCGCCTTGCCGCTGGCGTGCTCGCCGTGGGCGTCGTAGCCGCCGTACGACGTGATCGCCGGGAAGGCGTGGCAGACGGCGCGGTAGACACGGATCGCGCCCGACGTCAGGCCGTTCTCGACGCTTCCGTCGGGGCAGGGACCGCCGGCGATGCCGATCGCCTCGGGCGACGGGTCGGGCTTGTCCTTGGACAGGTACTCGGCGGTGACCCAGCGGTAGTCGTTGGCCTTGGTCAGCACCTGGGCGTAGTCGCCGGCGGTGATCCCGGTCGCGACCAGCTTGGTGCCGGACTTCAGGACGGTGAGCACCTTGGCCCTGCCGTTGGGCTCGGTGCGCAGGTTCAGCGCGGTGGTCGCGAAGCGGGTGAGCTTGTGCAGCTTCGACTCACCCTTGCGGGCCACCTGGGCCATCCGGTCGGCGGAGCGCGTCACGGGCTGGACCCGGTTGCGGACGGCCGCGGCGCGGGACACGTCGATCGTGGCGATCGAGTCACTCAGCGCGCTGGTGTGCGGGGTGCTGGCCGGAAGACCGGCGTTGGCAACTCCGATGCCGACCACACCGAGCGTGAACACGGGTGCGGCGATGGCGGCGATGCGGAGAGTCTGACTCTTCTGTTTGTGCCTGTGGCGATGCGAATGCGCATGGCGATCTGGAGCCGTGGGCAATGGCTTTCCAATCGTCGGGGGCAGGGGTGACAAGCCAGCCATGCAACCACACCCGGAAGGAGGTTGCACAATCAACCAGACGTGACTCCGGACACCTCGGTCCCCCGACACCGGCGTCCGTCACGACCCGTCGAGTCAACCCCGCGACCCGGCCTCAGGTCAACCACCGGACATCTCGGACGTGTCCTCCACCAGCTGGTGCTTGCTGCCGTCGGTGTCGTCGAGCCAGCCCTCCGGGAGTACGACGCTGCGCCGCGGGCTGCCCTGACGTCCGCGCGGGGTGCCCAGCTCGAGCACCGGGAACGGCTCGTCGTCGTCCAACCCGACCAGGAGCGCGTCGAGGTCCGCCAGCGAGGAGACCAGGGCCAGCGAGTTGCGCAGGTCACCGCCGGCCCGGAACCCCTTGAGGTACCAGGACACGTGCTTGCGGAACTCCTTGCAGCCGCGCTCCTCGCCCATGTGCCTGCTCAGCAGCTCGGCGTGGCGGCGCATCATGGTGCGCACCTCGCCGAGGGTCGGCAGCGTCGCCACCTCCTCGCCGGCGAAGGCGGCGGCCAGGTCGCGGAACAGCCACGGCCGACCCAGGCACCCGCGTCCGACGACCACGCCGTCGGCGCCGGTCTGCTCCATCATCCGCAGCGCGTCGGCCGCCTCCCAGATGTCACCGTTGCCGAGCACCGGGATGTCGACGTGGGCGACCAGCTCGGCGATGGAGTCCCAGTCGGCCTCGCCGGAGTAGCCCTGGATCGCGGTGCGGCCATGGAGCGCGATCGCCGCCACGCCGGACTCCTGGGCGATCCGCCCGGCGTCGAGGAAGGTGAGGTGGTCGTCGTCGATGCCCTTGCGGGTCTTCATGGTGACCGGCACGCCGTGCCGCTCGCCCGCGGCCACGGCGGCGTCGAGGATCTGGCCGAGCAGGGTGCGCTTCCAGGGCAGCGCCGCCCCACCGCCCTTGCGGGTCACCTTCGGCACCGGGCAGCCGAAGTTGAGGTCGACGTGCGCGACGCCGTACTCCGAGCACAGGATCTCGGTCGCCTTACCGACGTAGGTCGGGTCGGTGCCGTAGAGCTGGACCGACCGGACGTCCTCGCTCTCGTCGAAGACCAGCATCTGCCGCGTGGTCGCGTCGCCCTCGACCAGGCCGCGACTGGTGATCATCTCGCAGACGTAGAGGCCGGCACCCTGCTCGCGGCACAGCCGGCGGTAGGCGGCGTTGGTGATGCCGGCCATCGGCGCCAGGACGACGGGAGTGTCCACCTGCAGCGAGCCGAGCCGGAGGGGTGCGAAGGTGCGGGCGGTCAGCGGGACGCCTTCTTCTTCTTGTTGGCCGGCTTCTTCGATGCCTTCTTGGCAGGCTTCACCACGGTGCCCTTCCACACGATCGGAGCCTCGGCCATCACCGGCCGGTAGCTGACCCCGGCCAGCGTGCTGCCGGCAGGCATCAGGAAGAGCAGGCAGGTGCGGGTCGAAGCACCCTTGCCGAAGTCGCGCGGAAGCGGCCCCGACGGGCACTTCGTGAACGACGCCGTGAAGCCGGACCTGCCGATCAGGGTGTCGTCGTCGGCCAGCCCCCACAGCGGGATCGCGGAGCGGCCGATCTGGCCGTCGCCGACGTTGGCGACGCCGACCTTGACGTAGTACGGCGTGGACTTCTTCGCCGACGCGTCGAGGTCGTAGCGGCTGAGGTCGCTGATCCGGCCCTGGTAGATGCGGCGCACCTTGAGCCGGAGCGCGGTGCTGCGCTTGGCGGTGGGGGCGAACCCGACCGTTGCCGTGTCCCCGACCTTCAGCTCGGCGCCGGGCTTGGTGAACGCGACACCGGGAGGTGCGGAGACGCTCTCCGTCGGCAGCGAGACCGTCGGGTCGGCGGCGATCTTCTTCTGCTGCTCCGCGCCGCACCCGCCGAGCACGAGGGCGGTCGCGACCGCGAACGCGAGGATCCGGGCGGAGCGGGCGTACGGCGCGGGGTGCTTCACGCCGGACATTGTGCCTGTGAGCCGGACACTTCGCCGCGCAAAACGCAGGCACTGGAGGTCAGCACCGGGTCAGCACCCGATGAGCCGCTGCGCGAGCCAGCCCTGCACCTGGTCGAGCGCGACCCGCTCCTGGTCCATGGTGTCCCGTGCGCGGATCGTGACCGCCTGGTCCTCGAGGGTCTCGAAGTCGACGGTGATGCAGAACGGCGTGCCGACCTCGTCCTGGCGGCGGTAGCGCTTGCCGATGGCGCCGGCGTCGTCGAAGTCGATGTTCCAGGCGCCCCGCAGCTGCTGGGCGAGGTCCTTGGCCTTGGGAGTCAGGTCGGCGTTGCGGCTCAGCGGCAGCACGGCCGCCTTGACCGGCGCCAGCCGAGGGTCGAGCCGGAGCACGGTGCGCTTGTCGACTCCGCCCTTGGTGTTGGGCGCCTCGTCCTCGGTGTAGCTGTCGATCAGGAACGCCATCAGGCTGCGGGTCAGGCCGGCTGCCGGCTCGATCACATAGGGCATGTAGCGCTCGTTGGCGGCCTGGTCGAAGTAGGACAGGTCCTTGCCGGAGTGGGTCGAGTGCGCAGTCAGGTCGAAGTCGGTGCGGTTGGCGATGCCCTCGAGCTCCTCGAAGTCACGACCGGAGAAGCCGAAGCGGTACTCGATGTCGACGGTGCGCTTGGCATAGTGCGACAGCTTCTCCTTCGGGTGCTCGTAGTGGCGCAGGTTGTCGCGGTCGATGCCGAGGTCGACGTACCAGCGGGTGCGCTCGTCGATCCAGTACTGGTGCAGCTCCTCGTCCTCGCCGGGCTTGACGAAGTACTCCATCTCCATCTGCTCGAACTCGCGCGTGCGGAAGATGAAGTTGCCGGGCGTGATCTCGTTGCGGAAGCTCTTGCCGATCTGGGCGATGCCGAACGGCGGCTTCTTGCGGGTGCTGGTCACCACGTTCTGGAAGTCAAGGAAGATGCCCTGCGCCGTCTCCGGGCGCAGGTAGTGGAGGCCGGACTCGTCCTCGATCACGCCGAGGTAGGTCTTCAGCATCATGTTGAAGTTGCGCGGAGCGGTCCACGCGCCGCGGGTGCCGCAGTTGGGACAGGCCAGCTCCGCGAGGTCGACGGTGTCGGGGTCGTCGATGCCCTTCTTGCTGGCGTAGTCCTCCTGCATGTGGTCGGCCCGGTAGCGCTTGTGGCACGACTGGCACTCGGTCAGCGGGTCGGTGAACGTGTTCAGGTGGCCCGAGGCTTCCCAGGTCTTCGTGGGCAGGATCACGCTGGAGTCGAGGCCGACCACGTCCTCGCGGGCGGTGACCATGTACTTCCACCACTGCCGCTTGATGTTCTCCTTGAGCTCGACGCCGAGCGGGCCGTAGTCCCAGGCGGAGCGCGTGCCACCGTAGATCTCGCCCGCGGGGAACACGAACCCGCGGCGCTTGGCCAGCGAGACGACGTTGTCGAGGGCAGTGGGGGGCTTCTTGCTCACTGACCCAGCCTATCGGCGTTCGGCTACGGGGTTTCCCGGGCCCCGGGGAGGTTCAGGGGCTCGTCCCCGAGGCTCTCGTAGGCACTCGGTTCGTCCAGGGCCCGGCTCAGGAGCTGCACGGCGCCCACCTTCACGTCGTACGTCGACAGCGCCCGGCGGTAGCTGCCGACGTCGGCCCAGCGGGTCACCATCGTCCACAGCTCAGGGTCGTCGACGTTGCGCCCGAGCCGGCCGTCGTCGTAGCCGCGCTGTCGCGAGAGCACCTCGTGGGCCGCCTCGAGGGCGACCCGGAAGGCGTCGCCGTCCGCCATCGGGACCCGGAACCTGTTCACGACCAGCACGACGCCGACCCTACCGTTTGACAACGATTCTCATCAGGACTGAGAATCATTCCCATGTTCCGTCCCGTCGTCGCGCTGGCCTTCGCCGTCGCCCTCCTCGGCCCTTCGCTGGCCGGGTGCGATGCGGCCGACGACGGCAAGGTGCACGTCGTCGCGGCCTTCTACCCGCTGGCGTGGGCGGCCCAGCAGGTGGCCGGGCCGGACGCCGACATCGAGGACCTGACCACGCCGGGCGTCGAGCCGCACGACCTCGACCTCAAGGTCCGCCAGACCGCGGCCGTGTCCGCGGCCGACGTCGTGCTCTACGAGAAGGACTTCCAGCCCGCCGTCGACGCCGCGGTCGAGCAGAACGCCCAGGACACGCTCGAGGTCGGCTCGGTGGTCGACCTGGAGCGCACCAGCGACGGCGCCGACCCGCACTTCTGGCAGGACCCCGCGCGGATGGCTGCGTACGTCGACGCGATCGGCGCCAAGCTCGCCGCGATCGACCCCCCGCACGCCGACCGCTACCGCTCGCGCGCTGCCGCGCTGCGCACCAGGCTTGAGAAGCTCGACGCGGAGTACGCCGCCGGGCTCAAGAGCTGCAAGGTCACCACGATCGTGGTCAGCCACGACGCGTTCGGCTACCTCGGCAAGTACGGCCTGCGGGTGCAGGGCATCGCCGGCCTCTCCCCCGACGCCGAGCCGTCCGCCAAGCACATCCGGCAGCTGCAGGACCTGATCCGGGAGGACAGGATCAGCACCGTGTTCTCGGAGACCCTCGCCTCGCCGAAGCTGTCCGAGGCGCTCGCCGGTGACCTCGGCCTGAAGAGCGAGGTGCTGGACCCGATCGAGGGTGTGCAGAAGGACGCCCCAGCCGGAACGGACTATCTCTCGCTGATGCGCGGCAACCTGACCACGCTGCAGGAGGCGAACTCGTGCACCTGACCGAGGTCCTGTCCCTCTCCGGCGTCGCCGTCTCGCTCGGCGGCCGTCCGGTGCTGCGCGACATCGCCCTGACCGTCGGCCAGGGCGAGGTGGTCGCGCTGCTCGGGGCCAACGGCTCGGGCAAGTCGACCCTGGTGCGCTCGGCGGTGGGCCTGCACCCGCTGAGCCAGGGGTCGGTCCGGCTGTTCGGCACGCCGCTCCCGTCGTACGACGCCTGGCAGCGGGTGGGCTACGTGCCCCAGCGCTCGTCGGCCGCGACCGGCGTGCCCGCCACCGTCTGGGAGGTGGTCGTCTCCGGCCGGCTCTCGCGCCGCCGGCTGCTGCTCCCCCTCTCCCGCGCCGACCGCGCCGCCGTCAGCGCGGCGATCGACGCCGTCGGTCTCGGCGCCCGCGCCAAGCAGCCCGTCTCCACGCTGTCCGGCGGCCAGCAGCAGCGGGTGCTGATGGCCCGCGCGCTCGCCGGTGAGCCCGATCTGATGCTGCTCGACGAGCCCAACGCCGGTGTCGACGTCGACAGCCAGCGCCGGATCGCGGACACCCTCGCCGAGCGGGCCGCCGCCGGCGCGACGCTGCTGGTCGTGCTCCACGAGCTCGGGCCGTTCGCGCCACTGATCCAGCGCGTCATCATGCTGCGCGAGGGGCGGCTGGTCTACGACGGTCCGCCGTCCGGCGTCATCGACCGGCACGACGCTCAGCCGTTCGACGGCCACCACCACCAGACCCGGCCGGGGCCGGACTTCCTGCCCGGCGTCCGGGCGCCGTTCGAGGGTGGCCGCTGATGGTCGACATCCTGCTCTCGCCGTTCATGCTCCGCGCGTTCGTCGCCGCCGCTGCCACCGGCCTCGCAGCACCGGCCGTCGGCACCTACCTGGTGCAGCGCCGGCTGTCACTGATGGGCGACGGCATCGGCCACATCTGCGTCACCGGCGTCGCGCTCGGGCTGCTGACCGGCACGTCGCCGGTGCTGTCGGCGATCGTGGTCGCGGTGGTCGGGGCGCTGCTGATCGAGCTGATCCGGAGCACCGGCAAGGCCAGCGGTGACGTGGCGCTCGCGCTGCTGTTCTACGGCGGCATCGCCGGGGGGCTGGTGCTGATCTCGCTCGCGGGCAACGGGGCTTTCGCCTTGCAGGGCTACCTGTTCGGCTCGATCACCTCGATCTCCGCGGGTGACGTGTGGGTGAGCGTCGGGCTGGCGGCGGTGGTGATCGTGCTGTCGGTCGCGCTGCTCCCCCAGCTCTTCGCGGTGGCCCACGACGAGGACTACGCGCGCACCGCAGGCCTCGAGGTGCGCATCTACAACGTGGCGATCTCGGTGCTCGCCGCGGTCACCGTCGCGGTCGCGATGCGCACGGTCGGGCTGCTGCTGGTCAGCGCGCTGATGGTGGTCCCGGTCGCGACATCGCAGCAGTTCGCCCGCGGCTTCCGCACGACCATGGCCGGCGCGATGGTGGTCGGGATCCTGGCCGCACTGGTCGGCGTCGGCACCTCGGCGTTCGTCGACGTGCCACCCGGCGCGACGATCGTGCTGGTCGCGCTGCTCGGCTTCGTGAGCACCTGGCCGGTCGGCATCGTCGTCCAGCGCCGCCGACGCGCCCTGGTGCCGTTCCCGGCCGACCCGGTGGCCGAGCACGAGACGGTCGGCGAGGCGCACGGGCACGAGCACGGGCCGAGCTGCGGCCACCTCGGCGTCGAGCACGGCGACCACGTCGACTACATCCACGACGGACACCGTCACGCCCCGCACGGAGGTCACTATGACGAGCACTGACCCGTCCCCGGTCCGGCCGACCCGGCAGCGCCGCGCGATCGCCGAGGTGCTGGCCACCAACGACGAGTTCCACAGTGCGCAGGAGATCCACGACCTGCTCCGCCGCGACGGCGCGTCCATCGGTCTCTCGACCGTCTACCGCACGGTGCAGGCCCTCGCCGACGCCGGCGAGGTCGACGTGCTGCGCACCGAGGGCGGCGAGTCCGTCTACCGGCGCTGCAGCGACACGCACCACCACCACCTGGTCTGCCGGTCCTGCGGCCGGACCGTCGAGGTCGAGGGGCCGACGGTCGAGAAGTGGACCCGCTCCGTCGCCGCCACCCATGGCTACTCCGACGTCAGCCACACGCTGGAGCTGTTCGGGACCTGCCCGGGGTGTGCGTAGCGGCGCGGTTGCTGCTGCTCGGCGGCGTGCCGGGGAGGACGCGCGGTTTCCCCACACTTGTCCCGGAACTGCACGGAAATTGCGCGATCGCGTGCAGTTCCGGGACAAGTGTGGGGAAACGCCGCCCCCGTCGACACGCACCCCCGCACTAGGCTCACCGACGTGGCCAGCCGAACGACGCACCAGGTGCGTCCGCCCCACCCGCACCCCTCGGGGGCGACACCGCCGGACGTGCCGAGGGACCTGGTCCCCGCGCACGTCGCGATCATCATGGACGGCAACGGGCGCTGGGCGAAGCAGCGGGGCGAGCCACGCACGGTCGGCCACGAGCAGGGCGAGAGCAGCCTGTTCGACGTGGTCGAAGGCGCGATCGAGATCGGGGTCAAGGCGATCTCGGCCTACGCGTTCTCCACCGAGAACTGGACCCGCTCCCCCGCCGAGGTGAAGTTCCTGATGGGCTTCAACCGCGACGTGATCCGGCGCCGCCGCGACGAGATGCACGAGCTCGGCGTCCAGGTGCGCTGGGCGGGGCGCACCCCACGGCTGTGGCGCTCGGTGATCAAGGAGCTCCAGGTCGCCGAGGAGCTCACCCGGGACAACGACGTGCTGACGCTGACCATGTGCGTCAACTACGGCGGCCGCGCGGAGCTCGCCGACGCGGCGGCCGCGATGGCGCGCGACGCCAAGGCCGGCCGACTCAACCCCGACCGGATCACCACGGACACGTTCGAGCGCTACCTGTACGTGCCGGAGCAGCCGGACGCCGACATGGTGTGGCGCACGTCGGGCGAGCAGCGGCTGTCGAACTTCATGCTGTGGCAGGCGGCGTACTCCGAGATGGTGTTCACCGACGTGCTCTGGCCCGACGTCGACCGGCGCGACCTGTGGCGGGCGATCGAGATCTACGCCGGGCGCGACCGCCGCTACGGCTCCGCCTGATCAGCGGCCTGAGTGCACCAGCTGCTCGGCCAGCCGACCGCCGTGCTCCTCCACCAGCCCGCTGCGGACGAAACCGTGCCGCTCGTAGAGCCGCCCGGCCTCCGGGTTCTCCTGCATCAGGAACAGGTGCGCCGTCAGCCCCTCTGCCTGCGCCATCCTGACCAGCTCGTCGAGCACCCGGCCACCGAGCCCCTCGCCGCGCCGGGACGGTTCGGTCCACATCGCGACCACCATCGTGAAGCCCTCGCGGTCCTCCTCCTGCCAGCCGGCGCCCATCGAGACCGGGACGCCTGCGTCGTAGACCAGCACCGAGCCCTCGGTGCGCTCGCGCCACGTGGACTCTGCGAACCCTTGTTCCCGCGCCAGGTTGGAGCCGAACGCCGCGGGAGACTCCGCGAGCGCGCGCAGCCGGATCGACCGCCAGTCCTGCCAGTCGTCGGGCCCGATCCTGCGCAGCTCCACCATGCGGTTCAGGGTGGCAGCCCGTACGCCGCGGACGCGAGCGATATGTTCGGGCCATGACGGTCGTGTCGGAGCGGATCGGGCAGCTCTTCCACGAGGGCGCGCGGCTCGAGTACACCGAGTACGGCGGGCAGCGCAACGGGGAGGACCGCTGGGTCGTGCTGCTCCACGGGCAGCTGATGCCTCGACGGATGCAGCAGCCGCTGGCTCGCGCGCTGGCCGAGGCCGGCAACCACGTGGTCACCCTCGACCTGCTCGGTCACGGACGGTCGGACCGTCCCGACGACCCGCTGGTCTACTCGATGACCGCGTTCGCGGAGCAGGTCGTGCACCTGCTCGACGAGCTCGGTGCCGAGGACGCTGTGGTCGGCGGCACCTCGCTCGGCGCCAACGTGTCGCTCGAGGTCGCCGCGATGGCACCCGAGCGGGTGCGCGGGCTGATCGTGGAGATGCCGGTGCTCGACAACGCACTGCACGCGGGGCTGCTGGCGTTCGGGCCGCTGATGTTCGCGGCTCGGTTCCTGCCGTTCACCATCGACGGGATCCGGCTCGCCACGCGCGCCGTACCTCGCGGGCTGGTGCCGTTCTGGGCCGGAATCGTGCTCGACACCCTCAACCAGCGGTCGGGCCCGATGGCGGCGGCGCTGCACGGGATGTTCTTCGGCCGGATCGCGCCGCCCTCGAAGATCCGCGAGTCGCTGACCATGCCGGCGCTGATCGTCGGCCACCGCCGCGACCCGATCCACCCGGCCGCCGACGCCGCGATGCTGGCCGAGGAGATGCCAGCCGCGCAGTTCGTGGAGGCGCGGAGCATCCTCGAGTGGCGGATCACGCCGGCCCGGCTCGACGACCTGACCATCGGGTTCGTCGCGGGTTGCTTCGACGGAGAGCAGGGCCGCCGGGCGCGGCAGGTCCGCTCCACCCGGGCGCGCGGGAGACAATGACCGGGTGCCCCTCTACAGCGACGAAGCGATCGTGCTCCGCACGCGCAAGCTCGCGGAGGCCGACCGGATCATCACGCTGCTGACCCGCCAGCACGGCGTCGTCCGTGCGGTCGCCAAGGGCGTGCGCCGTACGACGTCGAAGTTCGGGTCACGGCTCGAGCCGTTCACGCACGTCGACCTCCAGCTCGCGGTGGGCCGCAACCTCGACACGATCACGCAGGCGGTCACGCGAGACCCGTTCGGGGCACCGATCAGCGCCGACTACGACCGCTACACGGCGGCCTCGGTGATGCTCGAGACCTCCGAGCACCTGGTCGCAGAGGAGCGCGAGCCGTCCGTGCAGCAGTACCTGCTCCTGGTCGGCGGGCTGCGGGCGATGACCGCCGGCGAACGGCGGCCCGGCGACGTGCTCGACTCGTTCCTGCTGCGGTCGATGGCGGTCGCCGGCTACGCGCCGTCGTTCGACGCCTGCGCGCGCTGCGGGCTCGAAGGCCCGCACCGCTCGTTCAACCCGGCCCATGGCGGCATGCTCTGCCCGAGCTGCCGGCTGCCCGGCTCGGCACATCCGGCGCCGGAGACGGTCACCCTGCTGGGTGCGTTGCTGGCCGGCGACTGGCCGGTCGTCGAGCAGGCCGACGCCCGGCAGCGCAAGGAGGCCGCCGGCCTGGTCTCGGCGTACCTCTCCTGGCACCTCGAGCGCGGGCTCCGGTCGCTGCCCTACGTGACGCGCTAGGTGCGAGCGACGTACAGGCTCTGACCGTTGTCCCGACCTGCCGCGCACAGCGCGACGAGGTCGTGCAGCAGCGCCGTCGCCTCGGCTGCGGAGATCGCGTCAGCCGTGAGCGCGTCGGTCGCGGCCCAGCGGTCGCCGAGGTCGGACATCCGGTCGAGCGGGACCGTGGCCAAGGCATCGCGCACGTCGTCGGGCACCCGGTCGACGTGCGGCAGCACCGTGCTGAGCCGCACGTCGTGGCCGGTCAGCTCGGCGCACAACGTGCTCAGGTGCACGGCCGGGTCGAGCCACGTGGTGTCCATCACGTCGTCGCCCGGTGTGCCGTCGCCCGACACGTAGTAGTCGAACCGGTCCCCCATTGCTGACTCCCCTGTCGCGATCCTGCCGCGAGGTCACCAGCATGCCACGTCAGGCGCCGCGGTTGACCGCGGAGATCACCGCCTTGAGCGAAGCTGTGACGATGTTCGGGTCGAGCCCGACACCCCAGACGATCTCGTCGCCGACCACGCACTCGACGTACGCCGCCGCGATCGCGTCGCCGCCCGAGGACAGCGCGTGCTCCGCGTAGTCGAGCACCCGGACGTCGAAGCGCGCGTCACCAAGGTCGTTGATCGCATTGACGAACGCCGCGATCGGGCCGTTGCCGGACCCCTCCAGCGTGCGCAGCTCACCGTCGACGTACACGTTGACGGTGAGCGCGTCCTTCTCGCCCGCCGCCGATGACGTGTGCACGGAGTTCAGCTTCAGCGGCTCGGTGCGGTTGAGGTACTCGGCCTGGAAGGCGACCCAGATCGCCTCCCCCGACATCTCGCCGCCCTCGCCGTCGGTCTGCCGCTGGACCGCGCCGGAGAACTCGATCTGGAGCCGGCGAGGCAGGTCGAGCTTGTGCTCCGCCTTCATGATGTAGGCCACGCCGCCCTTGCCGGACTGGCTGTTGACCCGGATCACTGCTTCGTAGGTGCGGCCGACGTCCTTCGGGTCGATCGGGAGGTACGGCGCCTCCCACGCGTGGTCGCCCACCGGGTGGCCGGCCTCCTCGGCCTCCTTCTCGAGCGCCTCGAGGCCCTTCTTGATCGCGTCCTGGTGGCTGCCGGAGAAGGCCGTGTAGACGAGGTCGCCGGCGTACGGGTGGCGCGGGTGGACCGGCAGCTGGGTGCAGTACTCGACCGTGCGCCGGATCTCGTCGATGTCGGACAGGTCGACCATCGGCTCGACGCCCTGGCTGAACAGGTTCAGGGCGAGCGTCACCAGGTCGACGTTGCCGGTGCGCTCACCGTGCCCGAACAGGCAGCCCTCGACCCGGTCGGCACCGGCCATCATCGCCAGCTCGGTCGCGGCGACCGCCGTGCCCCGGTCGTTGTGCGGGTGCAGCGAGATCACCGTGTTCTCACGCCGGGTGAGCTGGCGGGAGAACCACTCGATCTGGTCGGCGTACACGTTGGGCGTGGCGCTCTCCACCGTCGCCGGCAGGTTGAGGATGATCTCGCGGCCGTCCTCCGGCTGCCAGACGTCGGAGACCGCCTCGCACACCTCGACGGAGAACGGGAGCTCGGTGCCGGTGAAGATCTCCGGCGAGTACTCGTAGCCGATCACGGTCTTGTCCAGCCAGTTCTCGGCGTGCTTCATCACCAGCTCGGTGCCGCGGACCGCGATGTCCTTGATCTCGTCCTTGCCCGCGTGGAAGACAACGCGGCGGAACAGCGGCGCCAGGGCGTTGTACATGTGGATGTTGGCGTGGTGCACCCCGACCAGCGACTGCACGGACCTCTCGATCAGGTCCTCGCGGGCCTGGGTCAGCACCGAGATCGTGACGTCCTCGGGCACCCGGTCCTGCTCGACGAGCTGCCGGACGAAGGAGAAGTCGGTCTCCGAGGCAGCCGGGAAGCCGACCTCGATCTCCTTGTAGCCCATGCGCACGAGCAGGTCGAACATCTTCATCTTGCGGGCCGGGCTCATCGGGTCGATCAGGGCCTGGTTGCCGTCGCGGAGGTCGGTCGAGAGCCACCGCGGTGCCTCGGTGATCTGCCGTGACGGCCAGGTGCGGTCGGGCAGGTCGATCGGCGGGAACGGCCGGTAGCGGTGCACCGGCATCCCGCCGGGTCGCTGGGCGGAGACGAACCGCTCGCTCTGCAGGGTCATGATCTGTCCTTCGCTCGTCGCTTGATCCGGAGCAACACGGAACCCCGCAGCGAGGAGGTCCGGAGCCTCTAGGACTTTTCTGGGGCCTCGCTGCGGCAGCGAAGGAGCAGGCTGCGCGTCATGACGACGTCAGCGTAGCGCCCGGACGAATCGGGGTGAACCCACTGCCCGCGGGCTGAACATCGTGACGAACCGGCCACAGGTCTTGACCGCCACGCCGGAACCGGCTCCACTGTCCGAGCGACGGGTCGCCCGTGCCCCCGCGGAAGAGGTGTGTGCGATGCGTGCCCGACGACTTCTGGCCTCCGCTGGTGCCCTCGCGGTCGCCATGCTCACCAGCGCCGGACTGAGCGGGGCCGCTGCCCCCATCGCCGCCTCCGACACCGGCTGCGACAGCCACACGTCGGCGGCGCGCGTGATCAAGGGGGCGAAGGTCAAGGAGCCCGAGCTCTACTCCAAGAACGAGGCCAACCGGTACGGCGTGATCAAGCCGCACACGCGGATGGCCAACGGCTCGGTGAACATCGACACGATCTTCCACGTGATCTCCGACCACACGCTGACCTCGGCGGAGAACACCCGGATGAACACGATGATCGGCGACCAGGTGCAGGTGCTGAACGACTCGTACTCCGGCAAGACCGGGGCGGGCGCTGCGGACACGCCGTTCCGGTTCACGCTCACCAAGACCACCAACACGGTGAACAAGACCTGGTACACCGTCGTACCCGGCAAGTCCGGCGTCGAGCGGGACATGAAAAAGGCGCTCTACGAGGGCGACGCCACCACGCTCAACGTCTACGTCGCCAACATCGGTGGCGGGCTGCTCGGCTGGGCCTACTTCCCGAAGGGCTACAACAACGGCCGTGACTTCATCGACGGCGTCGTGATGCTCGACGAGTCGATGCCGGGCGGCGTCGACCCCGACACCGGTCTGCCGTGGAAGTACGGGCTGGGCGACACGCTCACGCACGAGGTCGGCCACTGGCTGATGCTCGACCACACGTTCCTGGGCGGCTGCTCGGCCAGCGGTGACGGCGTGGCCGACACCCCGCGCGAGGCACAGCCGCAGTTCGACTGCCCGATCGGCGCCGACACCTGCACGGCACCCGGCAAGGACCCGATCCACAACTTCATGGACTACTCGCAGGACTCCTGCATGTACCTGTTCACCAACGGCCAGGCCAAGCGGATGAGCGACGCGTACATCGACTTCCGGGACCCCGACGCCGGGAGCTGACACGACGCGCGGAGAATCACCCGCATGCCTGTCACTCGAGGCTTCGTCGGCACGCGCCGCGCTGACCGCGCGACGCGTGCCGACCGCCTGCCACCGGGCCAGTACGACGCCGGAGCGGACTGGCCCGCCCTCACCGCCGAGGCGACACCGCGTGTCGACACCGACCGGTGGACGATGACCGTCGACGGGCTGGTGAGGACGCCGCAGACCTGGGACTGGCGTGAGATCCATGCACTCGAGGGGTCGTCGTACGTGGGGGACATCCACTGCGTGACGACCTGGAGCAAGTTCGACACCACGTTCACCGGCGTCAGCGTCGACACCCTCCTGGCGCTGGCGGGGCCGCTGCCCGAGGCGGCGTACGTGATGGCGCACGCGACCACCGGCTACACCACCAACCTGCCGCTCGAGGACGTCACCGGCGGCAAGGCCTGGGTGGTCTGGGAGTACGACGGGCGGCCGCTGCCGGTGGACCACGGCGGGCCGGTGCGGCTGCTGGTGCCGCACCTCTACTTCTGGAAGTCGGCCAAGTGGGTCAGCCGGCTGGAGCTGATGGCGACCGACCGGCCCGGCTTCTGGGAGCAGAACGGCTACCACGACCGCGGCGACCCGTGGCTGGAGCAGCGCTACCAGGGCGATCCGTGAGCTTCACCCCACCAAGTCGCTCGCCGCGCTCACGCCTGGGCGGGGACCCCGAAGAGACTGCCGCTCCTACGGGCGCCTGGACGACAGGCGTGCTGGAGGAGGTCGAGAAGCCGTCGGACCACCTGGTGCGGCTGCGGTTCGCGGTGGCCGACCGGGTCGACCACCTGCCCGGCCAGCACTACGTGCTCCGGCTGCGCGCAGCCGACGACTACACCGCGCAACGCTCCTACTCCGTCGCATCCGACCCCGCCGACCCGCTGCTGGAGCTGATGGTCGAGTGCCTGCCCGACGGCGAGGTGTCCTCGTTCATGCACGACGAGGCGCGTCTCGGCGACGTCTTCGAGCTCCGCGGCCCGATCGGCGGCTGGTTCACCTGGACCGGCGACGTCCCCGCGGTGGCGATCGCCGGCGGCTCCGGCGTGGTGCCGGTCGTGGCGATGATCCGCTACGCCCGCAGGCTCGGCGTGGAGCACCTGCTCCGCGTGGTCGCGGTCGCCCGCACCCTCGACGCGCTCCCCTACGCCGACGAGATCAGGTCCTTCGGCGGGTTCGTCGCGTTGACCCGCGAGAACCTCGACGGCCGTGTCGCCGCGCCGCCCTACCCGGACGAGGTGGCGCCCCTGGTCGACGGCGCCGAGCGTGCCTACGTCTGCGGCTCGGTCGGGTTCGCGTCGTACGCCCAGCGCCTGCTCGGTGAGTCCGGCATGCGCGCCGACGCGATCCGGGTGGAGCAGTTCGGCGCCTCCGGTTAGCGTGCGGGCCTTACCGCACCGCCGTGCGCGGAGCATGCTCGGACACATGGCCACGCTTCTCGTCGTCCACCACTCCCCCACACCGACCGTCCAGTCGCTGACCGACGCGGTGCTGGCCGGGACGCGCGACGACGCGATCGAGGGCGTGGAGGTCGTCGTGCGGCCGGCGCTGGAGGCGAACGCGAAGGACGTGCTGGCGGCGGACGCGTACCTGCTCGGGACGACGGCGAACTTCGGCTACATGTCGGGTGCGCTCAAGCACTTCTTCGACACGATCTTCCTCGAGGCCGGAGGCGCGCTCGCCGACGACGGATCAGCCAGTGACGGAGCGGGCAGGCCGAAGCCGTTCGGGCTCTACGTGCACGGGCGCTACGACACCGAGGGCGCCATCCGGTCGGTGACCTCGATCGTGCAGGCGCTCTCGTGGCGGCAGTCGGCGGACGTGCTGTCGGTGGTCGGCGACGTGGGCGAGGCCGAGCGTGCCCGGGCGTACGAGCTCGGCGGCACGCTCGCCGCGCTGCTCGCGGACTGAGCGGCGCGCAGCCGGTCGCCCTCGCAGCGGGCGACCACGACCGCGGCCGCAAGGAGGGCGAGCACGTCCGGCAGCCGGCGCTCGTCGCGGTCGTTCCAGCGAGCGAGGTCGCGCACCCGCGCCAGGCGTACGTCGGGGGGCGCGACCCAGCGCACGCCGGCCGCGTCGTCGTGCAGCGTGTGCCAGACCAGGTCGAGCGCCCGCGCCGTGCGCTGGCCGCCGCCGCCGGCGCCGCGGATCGCGGTGACCAGGCAGACCCCGTCGTGCGACGCCCAGGTGTCCTGCACCCAGCCGGCGCGCAACCGGTCGAGGGCGTCCGCGAGCACCACCTGGATCGTGTTCAGCTCACCCAGCCGGGCCGAGACCCGGTCCTGGTGCGCCAGCCTTCGTCGTTCGGTGCGCGAGATCCCCTTCATCGTTCGATCGTGCGCTCCGACGGGCCCGATGTCGAGGCCAGCTTCCGGTACTGCCGCCACCGGGTCGGCCTTCATCAGCGATGCGAGCGCCTGCTCGAGGACGTCGATCACCAGCTGCTGACGTTTCGGGGCAGGTGCCATGGCGCGACACTAGCCGCAGGTACCATCGCGGAGACCTGCTTCCCCTCCGACCCCGTCGAGGTCTCTCGTGCCCACCACGCCCGTCGTTCGACGTGTGTCGCTGCCCGCGCTCGGCGTGCTGCTCGCGACCCTCGTGCTGGCCGGCTGCGGAGGCAAGGAACCGGGCACGACCAAGGCCGGACCCGACCGGGTCACGCCACCGGAGCTGGGCGCCTGCCGGGCGCTCACGCCGAAGGAGGTCGGCGGTTCGAGCGACGCGACGAAGCCTCTCGCCTGCTCGGCGGACCACACCGCGGAGACGTTCGCGATCGGCACCTTCCCCGCGAAGTACGCCAGCGCGGACTACGACGACGAGGGCCTGGGCGAGTTCGTGTTCGCGACCTGCGGCAAGGCGTACCGCACCTTCCTGAGCGGTGACGAGTCGGAGACGATGCGCTCGCTGCTGAGCTGGGCCTGGTTCCGGCCGTCGGAGGAGGCGTGGAAGAACAAGGCCCGCTGGTACCGCTGCGACGTGGTCGGCGGCCCGATCGGCGCCGCGTCGTACCGCCCCCTGCCGCGCAGGATGAAGGGCTTCATGGCCGCGAAGCCCGACGAGGACTGGACGCTGTGCGCGCGAGGGCCGAAGGTGGCCGGTTCGACGAAGGTGCCATGCTCCGCGAAGCACGACTGGCGGGCAGTCACCACGATCAAGCTCGGTCAGGCCAAGGAGACGTATCCGGGCGACCGGATCGCGCAGATCCGCAGCCAGCAGTTCTGCTCCGACTCGGTCGGGGCCTGGCTCAACTACCCAGCAACCAACTACCAGTACGGAGTCACGGTGTTCCACGAGGCAGAATGGAAGGCTGGCAACCGACGGTCGATCTGCTGGGCGAGGACGGACACGTGACACGACGTACGACGGGCGCGCGAGTCGCTGCCCGGACCACTGCTCTGCTGGCCACCCTGGCGGTGACCTTGCTGGTGTCGGGCTGCGGCTCGACCCTGAAGCCGGCCAAGGTCGACCCGAAGGCCGAGGCCAGCGCCACAGCCACCCAGGCGACCCCCGGTCCTCCTCCACCGCCGCCCAAGGTCGGCGACTGCTACGAGCTCGACCTACAAGGCGACCCTCGAGGGCACCAGCGACGCTGCTCCGGTGCCCTGCAGGAAGAAGCACACGTCGGTGACGATCTACGTCGGCAACTTCGACCCGATCGTCGACGGCCACCTGCTGGCGGTGGACAGCGACGAGGTGCAGGCGCAGATCGCCAAGGTCCTGCCCGACGAAGATCGCGGACTGGGTCGGTGGGTCCCTGGAGTCGCAACGGCTGAGCAGGTTCAAGATCACCTACTTCAGCCCGACGCTGAAGGAGTCCGACTCGGGAGCCGACTGGTACCGCTGCGACCTCGTGGCCAAGCGCGGCGCGAAGTCCCTGATCACGCTCAACGCCACCAAGGGCGTGCTCGACGACCCCGCCTCCCTGGACACCTACGGCACCTGCGGCAAGGCCGACCCCAAGAAGGGCGACAAGCCGGAGGCCTGCACCGAGCCGCACTCGTGGCGGGCGGTGTCGGTGATCACCATCGAGAAGGACGCCCACTACCTCGGGCCGAGGACCCAGAAGGCGGTCGACGAGGCCTGCAAGGCGGTCGCTCAGCAGCGGGCGACCGACCCGTTGAAGCTCACCTGGTCGTTCCAGTGGCCGGACGAGAAGGCCTTCACCGCCGGCCAGCGCTACGGACTCTGCTGGGTGCCGGAGAAGGGCCCCGCGGCTTCCTAGCCGAGCCGCTAGAAGCCCAGCTTGCGGAGCTGGCGCGGGTCGCGCTGCCAGTCCTTGGCGATCTTGACGTGCAGGTCGAGGTAGACGGGCGTGCCCATCAGCGCCTCGATCTGCTTGCGTGCGGCCGTGCCGACGTCGCGGAGCCGAGCACCCTTGTGCCCGATCACGATCCCCTTCTGCGAGGACCGCTCCACGTAGAGGTTGGCGTGGATCTCCAGCAGCGGCTTGTCCGCCGGGCGCCCCTCGCGCAACCCCATCTCCTCGACGACCACGGCGATCGAGTGCGGGAGCTCGTCACGGACGCCCTCCAGCGACGCCTCGCGGATGAGCTCGGCGACGATCGTCTCCTCGGGCGCGTCGCTCAGGTCGCCGTCCGGGTAGAGCTGCGGCCCGTCGGGCAGCAGACCGATCAGCAGGTCGCGGAGCAGCTCGACCTGGTCGCCGGCCACGGCCGACACGGGCACGATCTCTGCCCACTCCGTGCCGGTGGACTCACCGAGCGCCACGATGTCGAGCAGGTGCTTGCCGATCTGCTCCGGCCCGGCAAGGTCGGTCTTGGTGGCGATGGCGACCTTCTTGGTGCGCCGTACCTTCGCCATCTCCTTGACGATGAAGCGGTCCCCGGGCCCGATCTTCTCGTTGGCCGGGAAGCAGACCGCGACCACGTCGACCTCGGCCAGCGTGGTGCGCACGAGGTCGTTGAGCCGTTCGCCGAGCAGCGTGCGCGGCCGGTGCAGGCCGGGGGTGTCGACCAGGATCAGCTGCGCGTCAGGGCGGTGCACGATGCCCCGGACCACGGTGCGCGTGGTCTGCGGCTTGGAGCTGGTGATCACGACCTTGGTGCCCACCAGGGCGTTGGTCAGGGTGGACTTGCCGGCGTTGGGGCGCCCGACGAAGGACACGAATCCACTGCGGTGCTCGGTGCTCATGCGTTCCTCGCGTCGTCGTAGTCGGCCCAGATCTGCTCGTCGGACTTGCCTTCGCGCTTGCCGCGCGCGTAGATCGGGCCGGGGTCCACCGCCCGGACGCGACGCCCGCGTGCGCCGCTCCAGTAGCCCATCACGTCGAAGGCTCCTGCCGAGAAGCCGACGTCGTGGCGCAGGTGGCGCCGGATCTCGCGCATCTGCGCGGACTCGCCGGCCATCCAGAAGTAGCCGGGGCCTGCCGGCCAGCTGATCCCGCGGACCACCTCCGCCAGCGCGCTCTCGCCGTCGGCCGGCGGCGTGAGCCAGCGGACGTCGGCACCGTCGGGCAGGTCCGGGTAGACGTCGGCGGTCCCCTCGGGTGCCTCGACGTACGACGCGGGCGCGAGCGCCGGTGCGTGGGACGCGGCCCACTCGTGGATCCGGGCCAGCGCCGGCAGTCCGGTCAGGTCGGCCACCAGCACCAGCCAGCGGGCGTCGTCGGGCAGCGTGAACGCGCCTCTCGGCACCGAGATGCCGACCTCGTCGCCCTCGCAGTCGCCAGTGGCCCACGCGGTCACCAGGCCCTCGTCGTGCACGACGACGTCGAGGACGATCTCCTCGGCGGTCGCGGAGCGCACCGTGTAGTAGCGGGTCTGGAACTGCCCCGGCACGGTCAGCGCCACCCACTCGTCGGGCACGTCGCTGGTGGCCCAGCCGCTCAGGCCGAGCCGCAGCCGCACCAGGTGGTCCGAGAGCACCCGCCGCTCCAGGACGCGCGCCGGCGTCGGGGCACCGGCTCGGGAGGACATGTGCCCGAGGCTATCGGTCACCTCCGATGGTCGAGCAGCGAGCGCCAGCGAGCGCGCCGAGACCCGGGTCAGCCCCGGTCGGTGACGTGCAGCAGGCCCTCGGGGTCGATCCGGAGCAGGGCGATGTGGAGCCGTCGCTGGTTGCAGCCCGGACGGCAGCGGGGCGAGCGCGGGTAGCCGACCCGACCCTCGTCCCAGGCGGCGTACCCGAGCCGGAGCTGGCCGCTCGGCCCGACGAACGGCGCCGGGCCACCGGGACCGGAGACCAGCCCGCCGCTCGCGAGCAGCGGCGTGGAACGTGGCCGGGTGCAGGGACCGAGCACCGTCTCGCAGACCGCGTAGCCGATCGCGTAGCCACTGCTGACGTACTCGTTGGCCGAGTAGAAGAGGTAGTTGAGTCCCTGGATCCGGATCATCGCCGGGTTCTCGACCACGTGCCCCTCCCACGACTGCGCCGTGCGGAGCAGCTCGCGGGGCGTCGTACCGGAGGCGAAGGAGGTGGCCTCGTCGGTGAGCCGCTGCGACCAGAGCTTCGTGGGCTCGCGGCCGACCACGCCCTCGGTCTTCCAGATCAGGTACGGGTGCCCGTTGCGGGCGACGAACACCTGCGGGTCGATCGCGCCCTGGTCGCCCGGGCACACCAGCGGACCGGCTGTGCTGTCCGTGAACGGGCCCTCGGGCCTGGCGGCGGTCGCCACGGAGATGCAGTTCTTGCGCGGTGTCCGGTGCGCGAGCGGCGCCGTGTAGACCAGCACGTAGCGGCCGTTGACCCAGGTGACCGACGGCGCCCAGGTGCGGGTGACGGTGCGGCCCTTGGCCCGCTCGCGGCCGGCCCAGCCCGCGGCCAGCGGCAGCCCGTTGTGGCCGGCGGTCCAGGTGACCAGGTCCTTCGAGGTCATCACGGGCAGGCTGAGGTTCGCCGTGTTCGTCGCGTAGGCGTAGTAGGTGTCGCCGGACTTGGTGATCCACGGGTCCGGGAAGTCGCCGCGGTAGGACTGTCCGGGCACGAAGTGGTCGCTGCCGACCGAGGCCGTCGCCGGTGCCCCGAGCACGCTCGTGACGAGTGCGCCGACGACGCCGAGCAGCAGTGCAGCTGCACGGCGACGGCTCGTCGTACGGGCCTGCCTCACGGATCCTCCGGGGTGGGAGCGACGGGGAGTTCCCAGTGTCGCCCCCAGCTGGGTCCCATGGGAGGGTTTGCCCGCGACCGACTCGCCGGACGGACCGCTTGACCGCGTGCGATGATCCGACCCCAGAGGATGGCGCGAGGGGTGCACGTGGCGATCGACACGACCCGCGAAGGGCGCCCGCACCCCGGCCGGGTGCAGTCGGTCGACCGTGCCGTCGAGCTCCTCCGTGCGGTCGCCGCGGCCAGCGGCTCGGACTCCGGTGCCGCAGCGCTCGCCCAGATGTGCGGACTCAACCGGGCCACCGCCTGGCGGCTGCTGATGACCCTCGAGGAACAGGGCATGGTCGCCCGCAACCCGCACAACGGCTGGTTCACGCTCGGCCCCACCTTCCTCGAGCTGCGACATGCCGTCGGCCGCGACGGGCTGGTCGACGCGGCCCGCCCGGTGCTCGAGCGGCTCAGCCTGGCGACCGGCGAGACCGCATGCCTCGGGCTGATCGACGGCGACGACGTGCACTACGTGGCCGAGGTGATCCCGGCGATCGCCGACGAGGAGAGCTGGCTCGGACGTCGGGTCAACCTGCATGCGGCGTCGATGGGCAAGGCCTTCCTCGCCTACGTCGAGCGCGACCGGGTGCGCGAGATCATCGGCGACGAACCGCCGCGCTACACCGATGCCACGATCACGAACCTCGACCAGTTCCTGGCCGAGCTCGACAAGACCCGGGCACAGGGCTACGCGGTCTGCAAGGGCGAGATGATCACCGGCTCCTGGGGAGTCTCGGCGCCGATCTTCGGCTCCGTCGGGCAGCCCGTCGCGGTGCTCTGCCTGTGGGGCCCGGACGACCGTGGCGGCCCGGACCGGTTCGACGCGCTCGGCCGGTTGGCCCAGCGCGCGGCGCAGGACCTCAGCCGCGCGTGGCCACGCTGAGCCTGCCGGTCGCCGGGTCCACCTGGAGCGTCGCGACGTGCATGCGGCGCTGCGCGCAGCCGAGCGTCGTGGACTTGCAGGCCGTCGAGGTCGGGTAGCCGACCCGGCCCGGCGTCCAGGCGTGGTAGACGAAGCTCAGGTCGCCGTCCGGCCCGATGAACGGCGTCGCTCCCCCGGGTCCGGCGACGACGTCGTCGGTGGCCAGCAACGGGGTCGCCTGCGGCCGGGTGCAGCCGCCCCGGATGCCCTGGGAGCAGATCGCGTAGCCGACGGCGTAGCGATCGCTGGCCCAGCTGTTGCCGGAGTAGAAGAGATAGGTCCGCCCGCCGTACTGCATGATCGCGGGGTTCTCGATCACGTAGCCCTCCCAGGCCTGACCGATCGAGAGCAAGTGGTGCTTGAGCTTGCCCGGCATCAGCCTGGTGCCGCTGTCGTCGAGCCGGCGTGACCAGAGCTTGCTGTTCTCCACGCCCGGGCGTGCTTCGGTCTTGTAGACCAGCCAGCGCGAACCGCTGGGCGCGACCCACACCTGCGGGTCGATCACGCCCTGGTGCGGCGGGCAGATCAGCGGCTTGGTGGTGCTGTCCGTGAAGGGGCCGAGCGGGTTGGTCGCGGTGGACACCGAGATGCAGAACTTGCGCGGGTTGGCGCCGCGCACCGGGGTGGCATAGGCGTGCACGTACTTCGTGCCGACCTTCGCGACCGAGGGCGCCCACGTGGGCGAGACCCGTCGTTTGCCGACCCACTTGTACGACGACCAGGCGGCCGACTTGTTGAGCGCGTCGTTGTTCCACCACTCACCGGAGACCCACGGCTTGTGCGCAGTCCAGGTGATCAGGTCGGTGGACGTGATCACCGGCAGGTTCTTGTTCGCGATCGTGGTCGCGTAGGCGTACCAGGTGTCGCCCACGTGCAGGATCGTCGGATCCGGGAAGTCGCCGCTGTAGGTCTGGCCGCCCTTGAACTCGTCGCTGCCCACCGGGCCCGGCCGGAAGCCGGTCGCGGCAGCCGGTGCCAGCGTGCCGAGCAGCGCCGCGGTCAGCGCGAGCCCCAGCAGCGCGGCCGCCCGACGACCCTTGCGGTGCACCCAGCGACCCATGACCACTCCCCCGGAACGTACGACGTGAACCGGACAACTATCGCCGGGCGCGATCGGTCCTGTCCGGCGAACGCCGCAAGCCGGGTGTGGCAGGTGGGACGGGAGGTGTCAGCTGGCCCAGGTCGGACGGAGCGGGAACCCGGCCCGGCCGGTCGGGTCGGTCTTGACCCCGAGCACCTGGTGAAGCTGGACCTCGTTGGTCTCGAAGCCGTAGCGCGACCCGGCCATGTACATGCCCCAGACCCGCGCCGTGCCCTCGCCGACCTCGGCCACGCACTCGTCCCAGTTGTCCTCGAGGTTGCGGCACCAGCCGGCGAGCGTCATCGCGTAGTGCTCGCGCAGGTTCTCCTCGTGGCGCACCTCGAGACCGGCGTCCTGCATCTCGCTGATGATCTTGCCGGAGCCGGTGAGCTCGCCGTCGGGGAAGACGTAGCGGTCGATGAACGCCCCGGTGTCCTTGGCGGCGTTGTCGGGCCGGGTGATGCAGTGGTTGAGCAGCCGTCCCTCGGGCCGGAGCTTGTCGCGCAGGGAGGCGAAGTACGCGGGGTAGTGGCGCACCCCGATGTGCTCGGTCAGGCCGATCGAGCTGACCGCGTCGAAGTCCGTCTCGGGCACGTCGCGGTAGTCCATGAACCGCACCTCGGCGAGGTGGTCGAGACCCTCGCGCTTGATCGCCTGCTGCGCCCACAGCGCCTGCTCCTCCGAGAGCGTGACGCCGAGTGCCTTGACGCCGAACTCGCGGGCCGCGTGGCGCACCATGCCGCCCCAGCCGCAACCGACGTCGAGCAGCCGCTGGCCGGGCTGGAGGTCGAGCTTGCGGGCGACCAGGTCGTACTTGAACGACTGCGCCTCCTCGAGGCTGGCCTCGGCGTGCGGGTAGCAGGCGCAGGTGTAGGTCATCGACGGGCCGAGCACCAGCTCGTAGAACCGGTTGGAGACGTCGTAGTGGTGGTGGATCACCTCGGCGTCGCGGGTCATCGAGTGCCGCATGCCCTCGAACACACGGCGCCACTTCGGCAGGTGCTCCTGCGGCGGCACCGGCGGCGGCTTGAGCTGGGCCAGGCCGAGCCCGCGGATCATCCGCAGCGCGTCGCCCACCGGTGGCATCCGGAAGTGCGTGTGCTCCTTCATCAGCGAGATCGCGGCGTAGGGGTCTCCGGGATGCACGCCGCTGATCTCCAGGTCGCCCATCACGTAGGCACGGGCCAGCCCGAGGTCGCCGGGCGCGGTCAACAGGTAGCGCAGACCACGCTCGTTGCGGAGGTGGAGCCCGATCGCGGCGTGCGGCGGGCCGGCGGTGCTCCCGTCGTACGCCGTGAAGCTGACCGGGAGGCCGCCCTTGATCAGCCGGTCGATCATCTCGCCGATGGACATCTCGGAGGCTGTCTGCCGACCGGACGGCCGGTCGTTCGTGGGGTTGTCGTAGGTCTGGGTCATCTGCTGGTCACCGCCTTGTCGTAGAGGGTGCTGAACCGGGACGCGGGGTCGTAGCGCTGCTTCACCCGGGCCAGGTTGGCTCCGTCGTAGAGCCGGTCGAAGGTCTCGCGGTCGTAGAAGGCCTCGGAGTAGAGCGACTTGTGGCCGCCGAGCTCGTGGACCTTGCTCTCGACCGCCCGGTTGGTCGGTCCGTGCGGGGCGTCGGGTCCGACGTGGACGGTGCCCCAGAAGCCGACGTTGACGTAGGTCGTGCCCTTCTGGAGGGGGTACGACGGCCAGGTCCGCGCAGTGCCGGGACCGTCCTGCTCGCGCAGCCGCAGTGGGCAGAGCCACACCGGGCGCATGCCGACGCTCTCCTCGAACCACTCCAGGAACTCGGCCAGCCGGTCGACCGGCACCTCGATGTCCTGAACGACACGCTCGCGCTCGGGGCGGCCGGCGCGGGCGTCGAGCCGACGCATGATCCCGAACCGGGTGTCGAGGCCGACCAGCCGGTAGTAGACGTCGGAGCGCCGCCAGCGCCGTGGCCAGAGCCGACGCACGCGCGGGTCGTGGAGGCCGAAGGCGCCGGAGCACCAGAACCAGTCGGTGTCCCAGCGCCACAGGTAGTCGTAGCCGCTGAGCAGGTCGGTCTCGCGGCGCCGCACGCTCTCGAAGTAGATGTCCTGCCCGGTGTAGTCGGAGGTGCGGCCCGGGGTGGTCGACCCTGTCGGGACCACGTCGGCCCAGCGGGCCAGGGTCAGGTAGGCCTCACCGGGCGCGAACACGACACCGTCCAGGCCGTCGACCTGCTCGCCCTCCCAGGTGCGGGTCTCGGTGATCTCCGCGACCGTCTTGGCGAGCAGCCCGAGGTCGTCGAACCGCACGTGGCGCAGCGCCACCGTCGGGGCGATCGGCTCCAGCTCGATGCGCAGCCGGGTGGCGTAGCCGAGCGAGCCGTAGGAGTTGGGGAACGTCGCGAACAGGTCTGCGTGCTCGTTGTCGGGAGTGGCCGTCACGACCTCGCCGGAACCGGTGAACACGTCCATCTCGAGCACCGACTCGTGCGGCAGCCCGCTGCGGAAGGACGTGGACTCGATGCCGAGACCCGTGACGGCGCCGCCCAGCGTGATCGTGCGGAGCTGGGGCACCACCAGCGGCATCAGGCCGTGCTGGAGGGTGACGTCGACGAGGTCCTCGTAGGTGCACATGCCCTGCACGTCGGCGGTGCGCGCGACCGGGTCGACCGAGATCACGCCGGCCAGATCGCGGACGTCGAGGCCCGGGGTGTCGCTCGCCGTGCGCGGGCGGAAAAGGTTGGAGGTGCGCTTGGCGAGCCGCACCGGCGAGCCCTCCGGGATCGCGGGCATAGGACTCCCGCAGCCGCCCCACTGCAGCCGTGTGCCGTTCGCGCCCCGCCAGAACCACACCGCAAGGCTATCGACGTCCGCCGACAGCGCGCATCCGGGTTCCACGAGGTGGAGACAGTCTCCGGCACGAACCGCCGAGGAGCGCAGGCAGCTGGTGCCGGGAATCCTCGGCGGTCAGGTGCTGAGCGTCTCCGCAACCTCGCCACGGGGGTCACCCCGGTGGACGGGTACCCCGCCGCCCGCGAACTCGCGCACGACGGCGACGTCGGCGACGGCGACGGCGGGCTGGTCGGTGAGCACCACGACCGCCTCGACGCCCCGCGACCCGGAGGCGATCGCCATCGCGACGGTGACCCCGACGGCGGACACCCGGAGCGAGGGCAGGTCGACGGTCGCGGCGGCGTACGTGCGGCCGTCGGCGTCGCGCAGCGCAGCCCCCTCGGCGGCGCCGGTGCGGGCGCGCGTGGCGCGGGCGAGGGTCACCAGCTTGCGGTCGTCGGGGTCGGTCAGCTCGGGCACGGGGACACCCTAGGACCGCTCATCCCTAGGATCTGGACGTGCCCCTCTCCCCCGAGCTCGTCGACCTCGCGCGCGCCTACGACGTCGTGACCGACTACGTGGACTGGAAGGGGCGGATGGTCCAGGTCCCGACCGCCACGATCGAGGCCGTCCTGTCTGCGATGGGCGTCGACCTGTCCGACCCCGCCACGGCGCTGCGCCGTCGGCGCGAGGACCCGTGGAGACGGTCGCTGCCTCCGTGCGTCGTCGCGACCCGGGGCAAGGCCCGCTGGGTGCCGGTGCACGTCACCCACGGCGACGAGGTGCACGTCGTGGTCGAGCTCGAGGACGGCACGGTGCGTGAGCTCAACCAGGTGGACAACTGGGTCGAGCCGCGCGAGGTCGACGGCCGGACCATCGGCGAGGCGACGTTCGAGGTGCCCGGCGACCTGCCGCTCGGCTACCACGTGCTGCGGGCCGCGTCCGGACGCCGCGGCTCGACGGCGCCGCTGATCATGACGCCCGCCTTCCTCGGGCTGCCCGCCTCGCTGGGCGAGCGGAAGGGCTGGGGGTTCGCGGCGCAGCTGTACAGCGTGCGCTCGCGGCGGTCGTGGGGTGTCGGCGACCTGGCCGACCTGGCCCAGCTCGCGGTCTGGTCCGGCGCGCGAGCTCGGCGCCGACTTCGTGCTGATCAACCCGCTGCACGCGGCGGAGCCGTGCGCGCCGATGGAGCCCTCGCCGTACCTGCCCACGTCGCGGCGGTTCTTCAACCCGCTCTACCTGCGGGTCGAGGAGGTGCCGGAGTACGGCGCGCTGGCCGCCGAGGCGCGACGGCGGGTGGACGCGATCGCGGCCGACGTGCATGCCGCCCTCGACGGTGGCGACGTGATCGACCGGGACACGGCGTGGACCGCCAAGCGCGCAGCGCTCGAGCTCGTGCACCAGGTGCCGCGAGGCGAGGAGCGGGAAGCCGCGTTCCGGGCGTACTGCGAGGCCGAGGGCGACGCGCTGGACGACTTCGCCACCTGGCGGGTGCTTGCCGACGAGCACGGCACCGACTTCCGCACCTGGCCCTCCGACCTGCGCGACGCGGCGTCGGACGCGGTCGCCGCGGTGCGCACCTGGCGCGAGCAGGCAGTCGACTTCGAGAGGTGGCTGCAGTGGGTGCTCGACGAGCAGCTCGCCGCCACGCAGGCGAGCGCCCGCGGGGCCGGGATGGCGCTGGGCACCATGCACGACCTCGCGGTCGGCGTGCACCCCGGTGGCGCGGACGCGTGGCGGATGCGGTCGACGTACGCCGAGGGCGTGACCGTGGGCGCACCTCCCGACCCGTTCAACCAGCTCGGCCAGGACTGGAGCCAGCCGCCGTGGCAGCCGCAGCGGCTCGCGGAGCACGGCTACGCACCGTTCCGCGACCTGGTGCGATCGGTGCTCCGGCACGCGGGTGGCGTGCGCGTGGACCACGTGATCGGGCTGTTCCGGTTGTGGTGGGTGCCAGGTGGGCAGCCGCCGTCGGAGGGCACCTACGTGCGCTACGACCACGAGGCGCTGATCGGCGTGCTCGCGCTGGAGGCGCAGCGGGCCGGGGCCGTGGTGGTCGGCGAGGACCTCGGCGTGGTCGAGCCGTCGGCGCGCGACTTCCTGCGGGGCCGCGGCATCCTCGGCACCTCGATCCTGTGGTTCGAGCGCGACGACGAGGGCAACCCGCTGCCGGCCGAGCGCTGGCGCGAGCTGTGCCTGGCGTCGGTCACCACCCACGACCTGCCGCCGAGTGCCGGCTTCCTGGCCGGCGACCACGTGCGGCTGCGCGAGGAGCTCGGGCTGCTGACCCGGCCGGTGGCCGAGGAGCAGGCCGCCGACGACGAGGAACGCGAGTCCTGGCTGGCCGAGGTGCGCTCGCGCGGCCTGCTGGCCGAGGGCTCCGACGTCGAGCAGACGGTGCGCGCGCTGCACGCCTACCTGGCCCTGACCCCGTCCCGGCTGCGCTGCGTCGCGCTGACCGACGCGGTCGGCGACCGTCGTACCCAGAACCAGCCGGGCACCGTCGACGAGCACCCCAACTGGCGAGTCCCCCTCTCCGGCCCCGACGGCACCCCCCTGATGCTCGAGGACGTGCTCTCCTCCCGGCGCGCTGCCGACCTCGCGGCGACGGTCCGGGACGGGTAGTCCGAGCTCAGCTCAGGCCGACGATCGTGCCGTCGTCGAGGAGGTCGATCCGGGCGGCGGCGGGGGTGGCGGGCAGGCCGGGCATGGTCATCACGTCGCCGCAGACGAGCACCACGAAGCCGGCGCCCGCGGAGAGGCGGACCTCGCGGACGTGCAGGTCGTGGCCGCTGGGCGCGCCGCGCAGGGTGGCGTCGGTGGAGAACGAGTACTGGGTCTTCGCCACGCACACCGGCAGCCCGCCGTAACCGTCCTTCTCCAGCCGGTCGAGTCGCCGCTTCGCCTTGCCGTCCCACGTGACGCTGGCGGCGCCGTACAGCCGGTGCGCGACTGTCTCGGCCTTCTCCTTGAGCGGCACGTCGTCGGGGTAGGTGAACGAGAACGTCGACGCGTCCGCGCCGTCGAGCAGGTCGAGCACGCCCTTCGCGAGGTCCGTCGCGCCGGCGCCGCCGTCGGCGAAGTGCGTGGCCGGGAACGCCTGGACGCCGAGGGCGTCGACCAGCTCGACGACGTGGCTCACCTCGGCGTCGGTGTCGTTCGGGAACCGGTTCAGCGCCACCACGCAGGGGATCCCGTAGACCTCGCGCACGTTGCGCAGGTGGCGGGCCAGGTTCTCCATGCCGCGCTCGATCGCGGCCAGGTCCTCGGTCCCGAGGTCCGGTACGTCGACCCCGCCGTGGAACTTCAGCGCCCGCACCGTCGCGACGACGACCGCCGCGTCCGGACGCAGGCCCGACTTGCGGCACTTGATGTCGACGAACTTCTCGGCACCGAGGTCGGCGCCGAAGCCGGCCTCGGTGACGACGTAGTCGGCGAGCCGGAGCGCGGACCGGGTCGCGATCACAGAGCTGCAGCCATGGGCGATGTTGGCGAACGGGCCACCGTGCACGAACGCCGGCGCGTGCTCCAGGGTCTGCACCAGGTTGGGCGCCAGCGCGTCACGCAGCAGCACCGCCATCGCTCCGTGGGCGTCGAGCTCGCGCGCAGTCACCGGCTTCTTCGTCCGGGTGTAGCCGACCACGATGTCGCCGATCCGGCGCTTGAGGTCGGCCCACGACTCGGTGAGGCAGAAGATCGCCATCAGCTCCGAGGCCACCACGATGTCGAAGCCCTCCTCGCGGGGGTAGCCGTTGGAGAGCCCGCCCAGGCCGACCACGACGTCGCGCAGCGCGCGGTCGTTGAGGTCGACGACGCGCTTCCAGTCGACCGACCGCACGTCGATGTCGAGCGCGTTGCCGTGGTGCACGTGGTTGTCGATGATCGCGGCCAGCAGGTTGTTCGCCGCCGCGATCGCCGCGAAGTCACCGGTGAAGTGCAGGTTGATGTCGGTCATCGGCACCACCTGGGCGTAGCCGCCACCCGCGGCGCCGCCCTTCATGCCGAACACCGGCCCCATCGACGGCTCGCGCAGGCACGCCATCGACCTCAGACCGAGTCCGTGCAGGGCGTCGGTCAGCCCCACCGTCGTCGTGGTCTTGCCCTCACCGGCCGGTGTCGGTGACAGCGCCGTCATCAGGATCAGCTTGCCGAGCGGTCGGTCCTCCAGGGACTGCACGTAGCCGAGGTCGACCTTCGCCTTGTCGTGGCCGTAGGGCACAAGGTGCTCGGCCTCGATCCCCAGCTCCTCCTGCGCCACCTTCAAGATCGGGTAGATCTCCGCGGCGTTGGCGATCTCGATGTCCGACAGCATTCAGGTCCCTTCTCGGTCCATCACGGGCGGAGTCATCGGGCGACGCCCATCCGCCGCAGCATTCCCGAGCGTTCCTCGGAGGCCGGGAGCCCGCGCAGGTTGGACTCCACGTTCATCCGCGCGATCGCGGCGCCGGCCCGCGCCACCTCAGCGGCTGCCACCAGGTCGGCGCGCACGCCGGCCTTCGCCGACGGCTTCAGCCGGTCGACCAGCACCAGCACCTCGACCGCGGTCTCGACCACGCGTGCCTGCGGCTCGGCAGCGCCGAGCAGTGCCGCGTCGATGGCCGTACGACGGGCCGCGTCGTCACGCGGGAGGTCCCACGCGGCCGCGACCGCGGCGAACGCCGCCTCGTCATCGGCGGCGAGCTGCACGCCGCGGGCGACCAGCTCCTCGGCCGCTGCGACCAGCGGCTCGGACTCGCAGTAGCGAGCCACCATCGCCACCAGGGCCGCCGCCTGGGCGGTGCACAGGGCCGCAACCGAGCCGCCTGCCGGAGTCGCGCTCCGGGCCCCCAGGCGGTCGAGGAAGTCACCGACCGTCCCGGTCTGCTGGTGTGCATCGAGGACCACGCCGCCACGCTAACGGTCGCAGGCCCGCACGTCACCGAATCCGGTCGCCGGGCATGCCGTGGGTGACGCCGCCGCGCCGGACGGTCTCGTCCGCGACGGACAGCGCGGGCCGGATCAGGACGGTGCCGATCCGGTTGCGGCGCCCCGCAGCCGACTCCGCCTCGAACAGCAGGCCGTGTGCCTCGACCACCGACCCGGGGATCGGGACCTTGCCGAGGTGCTTGGCCATCAGCCCGCCGACGGAGTCCACGTCGTCGTCGTGGATCCGGATGCCGAAGATCTCGTCGAGGTCGTCGACCGGGTAGCGCGAGGACACCCGGGTCGCGCCGTCCTCGAGCGTCTCGATCTCGATCGCGGCCTGGTCGTGCTCGTCGGCGATCTCGCCCACGATCTCCTCGAGGATGTCCTCGATCGTGACCAGGCCGGCGGTGCCGCCGTACTCGTCGACCACGACCGCCACGTGCCGCTGGTCGGCCTGCATCTCGCGGAGCAGGTCGTCGACCGGCTTCGTGTCGGGCACGTAGTGCACGGGCCGCATCACCGAGGAGACCCTCTCGCTGCTCTCCGCGTCGTGGCGCTCGAACACCCGCTGCGAGATGTCCTTGAGGTAGGCGAACCCGACGATGTCGTCGAGGTCGTCCTCGATCACCGGGATCCGGGAGTAGCCGCTGCGCAGGAACAGCGACATCGCCTGCCGCAACGTCTTGTTGCGCTCGATGTAGACCACGTCGGTGCGCGGGACCATCACCTCGCGGGCGATGGTGTCGCCGAGCTCGAAGACGGAGTGGATCATCCGCTGCTCGCCCTGCTCGATCAGGCTGGACGCCTCCGCCAGGTCGACCAGCTCGCGCAGCTCGGCCTCGGACGCGAACGGTCCTTCGCTGAAGCCCTTGCCCGGCGTGATCGCGTTGCCGACGAAGATCAGCAGCCGTGGGACCGGTCCGAGCACCCGGGTCAGCCCGAGCAGGACGCCCGCCGAGTTGAGCGCGATGCCCTCGGCGTGCTGTCGGCCCAGCGTGCGGGGGGCGACGCCGATGCCGACGAACGAGATCACCAGCATGATCCCGATCGAGGCCAGCACCGACGGCCAGCGCTCGATCAGCACGGTGGAGGTCGTGCCACGCGCCCGGCCGAGGGTGTCGAACACCAGCACGGTGGCGATCACGATCGCCGAGATCTCCGCGAGCAGCCGCAGGAACAGCGTCGTGTTGAGCACCCGCGGCGGGTCGTCGAGCACCGCGATCACCTGACGCGCTCCGGGGCGGTTGGCGTCTGCCAGCTCCTCCGCGCGGGCGCGGGAGAACGTGGACAGGGCGGCTTCTGCGCTGCTGAGCAGTCCGGCGACCAGGACCAGCCCGATCACGACCACCAGCAGCCCGGGACTTTGCCCGCTCACCTCAAGATCACTCCTCCGCCGTCAGGGTCTGACCGCGGCTGACGCCCTGCCACTCGGCGAGCAGCCGCGCCTGGAGCCCGAACATCTCGCGGTGCTCCTCGGGCTCGCCATGGTCGTAGCCGAGCAGGTGCAGGATGCCGTGCACCGTCAGCAGGTCGAGCTCGTCGGCGGTGTCGTGGCCCGCGGTCTCGGCCTGCCTGGCCGCGATCGCCGGGCAGAGCACCAGGTCACCGAGAACGCCCTCCTCGGGCTCCTCGTTGACGGCGCCCGGCCGCAGCTCGTCCATCGGGAAGGCGAGCACGTCGGTCGGCCCGTCCTTCTCCATCCACTTCTGGTTGAGCTCGGCGATGGTGTCCTCGTCGACCGCCTTCACGCACAGCTCCGCCAGCGGGTGCACGCGCATCCGGTCCATCACGAACCGCGCCAGCTGCTGGGTGCGACGGGCGTCGAGCTCGAGGCCGGACTCGTCGATCACCTCGATGGTCATCGGGGTCCCCGCGGAGGCGTGAGCGTAGCGAGCGGCTTCGTGGGGTGAGTCATCGTGCTCCCCGGGTCAGCGTTCGTGACGACGGTCGGTCGTCGAGCGTGGTCCGCTCTCACGCCGAGCGTCGAACTCGTCGTACGCGGCCACGATCTTGCCGACCAGCCGGTGGCGGACCACGTCCTGGGCGGTGAGCCGGTTGAACGAGACGTCCTCGATCCCCTCGAGGATGCCCTGGACGACCCGCAGCCCGCTCTGCATGCCGCCCGGGAGGTCGACCTGGGTGACGTCACCGGTGACCACGATCTTGGAGCCGAACCCGAGCCGGGTCAGGAACATCTTCATCTGCTCCGGCGAGGTGTTCTGCGCCTCGTCGAGGATGATGAACGCGTCATTAAGAGTCCTACCCCGCATGTACGCCAGCGGGGCGACCTCGATCGTGTTGGACGCCAGCAGCTTGGGGATCGTCTCCGGGTCGAGCATGTCGTGGAGCGCGTCGTACAGGGGCCGCAGGTAGGGGTCGATCTTCTCGCTGAGGGTGCCGGGCAGGAACCCCAGCCGCTCCCCCGCCTCGACCGCCGGCCGGGTCAGGATGATCCGGTTGCACTGCTTGGCCTGCAGCGCCTGAACGGCCTTCGCCATGGCCAGGTAGGTCTTGCCGGTGCCCGCCGGGCCGATGCCGAACACGACCGTGTGCTTGTCGATCGCGTCGACGTAGTGCTTCTGGTTCACCGTCTTGGGCCGGATCGTGCGCCCGCGGTTGGACAGGATGTTGAGACTCAGCACATCGGCCGGCCGCTCGGTGGTCTCGGCGCGAAGCATCGCGATCGCGCGCTCGACGGTCTCGCCGGTCACGCCCTGACCGGTGCGGATGATCGTCACCAGCTCGTCGATGAGGCGCTCGGCGAGGGCCACCTCGGCGGGCTCGCCACGCAGGGTGACCTGGTTGCCGCGCACGTGGACGTCGGCCTCGAACGCCTTCTCGATCAGGCCCAGGTGCTCGTCACCGGGTCCGAGCAGGGACACCATGTTGATGCTGTTGGGAACGACGACGACGTGGGAGGTCGCGGTCACGTCGTGACGGTTCCCGTTGCTGGTCTCTGTCATGGATGCCCGTGCGGGCCCTCTCGGTGTGGTGGTCAGGCTCCCTCATGTTACGGGAGCAGTCCGCGTGGGTCATCACGATTGGCCGCGACCGGTGTGCGGCATGCTGGGACAGGGAGGATGGCGGCACACGGGCAGGAGGTCGGGATGGACGACGAGGTCTACGGACGTGGTCACGGGTTGCCGCCGTCGGGCGATCCGGGGCACTCGGACGACCCGCTGGCCATCGGCGTACCCCGCCACTACGGCTCGACCGACGCCGCCCGGATGGGACTGGACCGGAACACCCCGGAGGGCGCCGAGATCGCGTTCTTCTCCCAGCTCAACGGCAGGAAGGCCACGCACAAGGCGGTCGCCTGGCTGGCGCTGTTCGTGCTGTTCGGCGTGCCCGTCCTGCTGCGGCTGATGGACTGGCTGCAGATCTGACGACTGCGCCGATCCCCGACGGGTCAGCCCTCGGTGGTGAGCAGGATGCCCAGGCACATCTCGTCGGTGCTGCCCTCGCCCCAGACCACGTAGCGGTCGTCGCGCTGCTTCTCGAACGACGGCTGCTGGTCGCGCAGCCACTGCGCGTGGTGGCAGGTGACGCGGACCGTGTCGGAGGGCTTCAGGTGGTACGGCGTGATCTGTCGGCTGGCCTGGTCGTCGAAGTCCCAGACCGGGATGTCGAGCAGCGTCCTCGCGCGTGACGTGCCCGGGTTGGCCTCGATCTTGATCGAGGTGCCGAGCAGGTGCTGGTGGCCGGCGACGCCGCGCACCGTCATCGGCCGGTTGATCGGGCGGTCGCAGTGCTGCTCGTTGCCGGCCGCGATCGGCCCGCAGAGCAGGTGCAGCAGGTCGGCGGTGTTGCCGGAGACGCCGAAGCGCTTCTTCACGTCTGCGACGGCGGTGGCGCGGTCGCACAGCGGCGAGGAGTCGTGCCCCTTGCGGCACGGCAGCTCGACCGGCGCGGGGAGCAGCATCGTGTGCAGCGTGGTCACGCCGTTGTTGCCGCGCTTGGTCTCACGGAGGACCACCGAGCTCTGGTCGGGAGCGTCGCCCTTGAGCAGGTTGTAGTGGATCTGCGCGACGATCCGTGATCCCTTGGCCAACGGTGTGCCGAGGCCCTTGCCGTAGCGGCGCTCTCCCCCGCCGGGCGCCCAGGCACCCACCCAGGGCGCGTCGTCGAGGCCCGGGTCGTTGTCGATGCCGGAGTTGCCGAAGCAGGTCCAGCCGTCGCCGGGGGTCTCGGCCTCCTTGCGCTCGGCTTGCGCGACCTTGTCGGGCGGCACCCGGAACAGGATCACGTGGTGCACGACATCGAGGTTGTCGGGCCTGATGTCGTAGCCCGTGATCGCCGTGTCGTGCGTGAGCTTCGGGTCGAGCAGGAAGCAGTGGTAGTCGTCCGTGCCGACACCGTTGGGCGGCGAGGGCCGGTAGGGCTCGGCCAGCTTGAGCACCTGGCGCTGCTCACCCTTGCGCAGCGGGATCGGCTTCGCGGGCTTCGGCGTGGTCGGCGCCTCGTCCGCGGCGGCGGCCGTCGTACTCCTGGCCGGGGACGGTGCGGCGCCGGGCTCCGCGGCCTTCTGTGGCGTGCCACCGCCGCAGCCGGTCAGGACCAGGGCGAGCGCCGCGACGCCGACGGACGTGCGCAGCACGCTCATCCCGGCGGCCAGCCCATCGGCCGGCCACCGAGCACGTGCAGGTGGGCGTGGAACACCGTCTGATGAGCCGCCGCACCGGTGTTGAGCACGAGCCGGTAGCCCTCGTCGAGGCCCTCTGACTTCGCGATGTCGCGGGCCGCGTCGAACAGGTGCACGGCGGTCTCCGGCTCCCCGGCAGCAAGGTCGGCCATGTTGGCGTAGTGGCTGCGCGGGATCACCAGCACGTGCGTCGGGGCCTGCGGTTGGAGGTCGCGGAAGGCGAGGGTGGTGGCGCTCTCGTGCACGACGTCGGCCGGGATGTCTCCGGCCACGATCTTGCAGAAAAGGCAGTCGGGATCGCTCACCACACGAGCATAGGTGGATCCGTTGCCACCGGCGTGTGAACCAGACCCGGGACCTGCGCGTGGAAGTAGCGTGAAAACAATGCTGACCCGGCCCGCGGGGGTGACGATGACCGACGCGGACACCGCGATCGAGGCGCTGTACGACGCCCACTACGTCGGACTGGTCCGCCTGGCCGTGCTCCTCGTGCGAGACCACGGCACCGCCGAGGAGGTCGTGCAGGACGCGTTCGTCGCCGTGCACGGCCGCTGGGAGCGCCTCGACGACCGGGATCGGGCGCTCGGCTACCTGCGCACCGCGGTCGTGAACAAGGCCCGCTCGGTGCTCCGGCACCGGGTCGTGGTCGCCCGCAACCTGCCTGCACCGCCGGCGGATGCGCCCGGAGCCGACACGGCGTCGATCGACGGCGACCGCCGCCGCGCCGTCCTCGACGCGCTGCGCGCCCTGCCGCACCGCCAGCGCGAGGTGCTCGCGCTGCGCTACTACCTCGACTACTCCGAGCGCGAGATCGCGCAGACGCTCGGGATCAGCCAGGGCGCAGTGAAGTCCCACGCCTCGCGTGGCGCTGCCGCTCTCCGAGACCTGCTGGAGGACCACCGATGAACAACGTCCCGGACGACGACGACCTGCGCACCATGCTCCACGACGCGGTCTCCGACGTGCACCCGGAGCCGGGGCTGCACCGGATCCGCGAGCGCACCGCGGATGCCTCGCCCCGGGCGTCGCGCACTTGGCTGGTAGGGCTGGCCGCGCTCGCCACCGCCGCCGCCATCGTCGGCGTCGTCTTGGTGACCACCCAGCGGGGGCCGGACGCGGACTCCGGGCCGATCGCCTCCCCCGCCGCGACCGCGTCTGCGAGCTCGAGCGCCACCGCCTCCATCGGCGTGTCCGAGCGAGCGCTCGGCATCTACTACGTGGGAGACACCCCTCAGGGTCCCAGGCTGTACCGCGAGTTCCACCGGTTGCGGGCCGGCCTCGGCGAGGCGGGGATCTCGGTGGCGCTGGGCCAGGCACTGGACGGGGCAACCGACAGTGACTACCGCAACCCCTGGCCCGACGGCACCCGCGTCGCGGTCCTCCAGCTCACCTCCACGGGCCCCGAGGTGACTGTGTCGCTCAGCAACCCGGACGTCGACCTGCACGCGCGGCCCGCAACCATGTCCGCCGCCGAGGCAGACGCCGCGGTCCAGCAGCTGGTGTACACCGCGCAGGCCGCCCTCGGGAAGCGGCTGCCGGTGCACTTCCTCCTCGACCTCGACACCACGGACACCCTGCTGGGGGTCGACGTGTCCGCCCCCGTGTCCCAGGGCAGTGCGCTCGACACCCTCGCCCTGGCAAGCATCAGCGAGCCCGCGGAAGGTGCACTGGTGCACGGGAGCTTCACGGCGAAGGGTGTCGCCAGCTCGTTCGAGGCCAACGTGCCCTGGGAGATCCGGCAGGGTGACGTCGTGGTGAAGAAGGGGTTCGCCACCGCCGACGGCTGGCTGGACAAGCTGTACCCGTGGCAGACGGACCCCATCGACGTCTCCGACCTGGAGCCCGGCCGCTACACGTTCGCAGCCTCCACGGACGACCCGTCCGACGGAGAGGGCGCAGGACCGACCACCGACACCCGCACGATCATCGTCCGGCGCTGAGCGTCGGTGGCTACCGTGAGGGGATGAGCACGATGCGCCCCTGGCTGGCCACGACGGCAGCCGCGCTCGTCGTGATCGGCATCGTCGCCGCGATCTCCGTGATGGTGCAGTCCGGCCAGACCGAGACCGAGCCGCCCCGCCCCAACCCGACCTCGCTGCCGACCAACTCGCGCACCGACGGACCGGCGCAGGTGCAGGACGTGACGGTGCCGGTGTACTTCCTCGGTGACACCTCCCAGGGCACGCGGCTGTTCCGCGAGTTCCGCCGTTACCAGGGCGTCGCCGGCTGGTCGAAGCTGCGGATCGCCGTCAACAGCTCGATCCTCGGCGACGCGACCGACCCCGACTACCGCGCCGGGTTCCCGAAGGGCACGTCCGCCCGCGCGAGCCAGGGGGCGACGACGGTCACGGTCGACCTGCGCGGTGACACCGACCTGACCACAGCCCGCGCGGACGGCGACCTGGCCCTGCAGGCACTCGTCTACACCGTCGATGCGCTGCTGGGTCGCTCGACGCCGGTGGAGTTCATGATCGACGGCGCGCGGGCCGACACGGTGCTCGGCGCCGACACCGCGCAGCCGATGACCCGGGCGGCGAAGGACGACGTGCAGGCGCCGGTCTGGATCATCGACCCTGGCAACGAGTCGACGGTCAACTCGCCGTTCACGGTCACCGGGCTGGCGGCGACGTTCGAGGCCAACGTGCAGTGGGAGCTCAAGGACGGCGCCCGCGTCGTACGACGGGGGTTCACGACTGCCGAGGAGTGCTGCACGCCGTCGCCGTACCGGTTCGCGGTGAACGCACCCCCGGGCACCTACACGCTGGACGTGCACGACAGCGACGAGTCCGGTGGCGACAAGGTCAACCGGGACACCAAGGAAGTGACCGTCCGCTAGGCACTAGCCGTTGGGCATCTCGTAGCCGTCGAGCTCCCGCAGCAGGCACAGCTCGTTGCCCTCGGGGTCCTGGAGCACGATCCAGCTCGTCTCGTCCTGGCCGACGTCGGCGCGGCGCGCGCCGAGGGCGAGCAGCCTGGCCAGCTCGGCCTGCTGGTCGTCGGGGCGCAGGTCGAGGTGCAACCGGTTCTTGACGGTCTTGCCCTCCGGCACCCTCAGGAAAAGGATGTCCGGGCTCACGCCGTCCTCCGGGCTGCCGGCGGGCGGCTCGAGCACGACCTCCTGGTCGCTCTCGTGGGTACGCCGCCAGCCGAGCGCCTCCTGCCAGAAGTCGGCGGCCCGTCGCGGGTCGGCGGAGTCGACGTCGATGCACTGCCAGCGCAGGGTCATGGCCGCAGCCTGCCGTGGGTGTCCCGCCCGCGCCTACTGTTTTCCCGTGCAGCTCTCCGCCCGTGCCCGCAACCGGACGCTCCTGCTGCGCCAGCACCTGCTCGAGCGCACCGACGCGACGGCGCTCGCCATGGTGGGGCACCTGCTCGGTCTGCAGGCGCAGGACAACCTGCCGCCGTACCTCTCCCTGGCCGCGCGCATCGAACGCTTCGACCCGCGCGAGCTCTCGTCGGCGCTCGAGGACCGCTCGGCCGTCCGGCTCTTCACGATGCGCGGCACCGTGCACGTGCTGACCGCCGCCGACGCGCTGGCGCTGCGGCCCTGGGTGCAGCCGTTCCTCGACCGGGTCAACGCTCGCAGCCGGCTCAGCGCGCCGTCGCACCACGTGCCCGTCGACGAGTTCCGTGCGGCCGTGGAGGAGGTGCTGGCGGGTGAGCCGGTGCCGTTCGCGGCGCTCAAGGGGGCGCTGGAGTCGCGGTTCCCCGGCGCGCCGGGCGAGGCGCTCGGACACCGTGCGCGGGAGCGGGTGCCGTTGCTCCAGGTGCCGCCGCGAGGCCGCTGGCGGCGATCCGGCGGGGTGGTCTACGCCCTCGCCGACCGGTGGCTCGGCGCACCGTTCGCCGAGCCCGACGTGCCAGACCTGGTCCGTCGCTACCTCGGCGCCTACGGTCCCGCCACGGCCGCCGACATGACGGCCTGGTCGGGGGTCACCCGGCTCGGCCCGGCGTTCGCGGCGCTCGCACCCGAGCTGGAGCAGCTCACCGACGCCACGGGCAGGGTGCTGTACGACGTGCCGGGCGGCCCGATCGCCGATCCGGACATGCCGGCGCCACCGCGGCTGCTCGGCAAGTACGACAACGTCTGGCTCTCGCACGCCGACCGGGACCGCGTGGCCACCAAGGAGAAGCGCCAGCGCTGGATGGGGCCCAACGGCGGTGTCGGCAACGCGCTGCTGGTCGACGGCGAGATGGAGGGCATCTGGTCCGTGAACGACGGCCGGATCTCGCTGGACCTGTGGCGCCGGCTGACCCGGGTCGAGCGGGCCGAGGTGGACGAGGAGGTGGCCCGGGTCGAGGCGCTGCTCGTCGTGCCGGCCGAGTGAGCTGCGCAGTTGCCGCGCCAGCGCATCATTTGCGACTCCGCACTAACTGCGGTATTGTCGCGCCCATGGCCACCACCAGCCCTGTAGGTCGTGCAGTGACGGCGGCGCAGCAGGCACTCGGACGGATCGACCCTGACCGGCCCTCGGAGGCCCTCCCCCACCTGCGGGAGGCATCCGTTCGGCTGGCCGAGGCGACCGACGAGGCGATGGCGGCGGTGATCCTCGAGGAGGGCGGCAGCATCCGCGCGGCGGGTGCGCTCGCCGGCCTCTCCGAGAACGCCGTCGGACCCCGTCTCGCGCGGACCGAGCACCTCGCGGCGTACACCGCGGACACCGGGCGGGTGACGGCCAAGGGGGTGGAGCGCGCGCTCTACGACATCGAGCGCGGGAGCCACGTCACCTCCGACGACGACGTCGCGAAGCCGCCGATGCGGTTCCGGGCCCGTCGCAGCAAGGACTGACGGGGTCCGGACCGGCCGGGCCCCGCACCGCAAAGGAGCCCGCCATGACCGACGCGAATCTCACCCACCTGTACTTCCTGCTCGACCGCTCCGGGTCGATGGTCTCCCTGCGCGAGGACACGATCGGCGGCTTCGACACCTTCATGGCCGAGCAGCGCTCCGCTCCAGGCAGGTGCCGGGTCACGCTTGCGCAGTTCGACAACGAGTACGACGAGGTCTACGCCGACCGCGACATCGCGACCGTGCCGTCGCTCGACCTGGTCCCCCGCGGCTCGACCGCCCTGCTCGACGCCCTCGGCCGGCTGGTGGTCACGGCCGGCGAGCGGCTGGCCTGGATGTCTGAGGATGCGCGTCCCGCCAGCGTGGTCGTGGGCGTGATGACCGACGGCTACGAGAACGCCTCGCGCGACTGGACGCACCCCCGGATCAAGGCACTGATCGAGCAGCAGTCACGTGACTACGGCTGGCAGTTCCTCTACCTCGGCGCCGACCAGGACGCGATCGAGGAGGGCGCCAAGATGGGCTTCGCGGCGGGCAAGTCGATGACCTACTCCCGCGGCAAGGCCCGCGACGCGATCGGCCACCTGAGCAAGAACGTCGGCAGCTACCGCGAGGCCGTCGCCGCCGGTGCCGCGCCGATGGCCGCTCAGGCGTTGACCGACTTCAGCCAGGAGCAGCGGGACGACGCCGGCTGAGGGGTGGGGGTTCGCGTGTGCTGCGGTGGTGGCTGCGGTTTCCCCACACTTGCTGGGAAATTGCACCGATCTCGCCGATTCCCGTGCCGTTCCGGGACAACTGTTGGGAAACCGCAGCCACCACCGACCCTGCCCTACCCCCAGCGACGCGTGCGGGCCAGCAGGGCGGCAACGGCGGCGACGCCTGCGGTCGAGGTGCGCAGGACGGACGAGCCGAGGCGCACCGGCTCGGCGCCGACGGCGGCGAAGGCGGCCAGCTCGGCGTCGGAGATGCCGCCCTCGGGGCCGACCACGACGACGATCCGGCCGCGGCCGGGGATCGGGAGGTTGCCGATCGGGCCGGAGGCGGCCTCGTGCAGCACCACGGGCACGCTGGCGCCGGCGAGGAGCTCGGCGACCTCGGCGGTGGTGGCGACATCGGTGACGGTCGGGAAGTGGACGCGCCGGGCCTGCTTGGCTGCCTCGCGTGCGGTGGCGCGCCACTTCGCGAGCGACTTGGCCGCACGGTCGCCGCGCCAGACGCTGACGCAGCGTTCGGCGGCCCAGGGCACGATCACGTCGGCGCCGACCTCGGTCAGCACCTCGACGGCGAGCTCGCCGCGGTCGCCCTTCGGGATCGCCTGGACGACGGTGACCAGCGGTTCCTCGGCAGGCTGGTGCGCGACGTCGTCGACGGTCGCGGTCAGCGATGCCTTGCCGACCTCGGCGACGGTGCAGGTCGCGGAGGTGCCGAGCCCGTCGGTGAGCATGATCCGCTCCCCCGCACGCAGCCGTCGTACGACGACCGCGTGCCGCCCCTCGTCACCGTCCAGCCCGACGGTCGCCCCGGCGGACAGCGAGCCCGCGTCGTCGTGGACGAACGTCGGCAGCGTCACTTGAAGGCGTCCTTGAACCGACCGAACACCGACTTCTGCGCCGGCTGCACCTTGCCGTCGGGGGCTTCCTCGTCGCGCGCCCGGGCCAGCTCGCGCAGCAGCTCGCGCTGCCTCTCGTCGAGCCGGTGCGGGGTCTCGACCACGATCGTCGCGACCAGGTTGCCCCGCTGCTGGCCCCGCAGGCTGGGTACGCCGTGCCCGCGCATCACCTGCTCGGTGCCGGACTGCGTGCCGGGCCGGATCTCGAGCTCGACCGACGTCACCAGCTCGGGGTCGTCGGAGCCGAGGTCGGCCTCCAGCAGGGGCATCATGATCGAGGTGCCGAGCGCGGCCGCCGTCATCGGCACCGTCACGTGGCAGAGCAGGTCGTTGCCGACGCGGGTGAAGGTGTCGTGCGGCCGCACGTGGATCTCGACGTAGAGGTCGCCCGCCGGACCACCACCGGGACCGACCTCGCCCTGCTCCGCGAGCTGGACGCGGGTGCCGGTGTCGACCCCTGGCGGGATCTTCACCGTGAGCGCACGCCGCGAGCGCACCCGTCCGTCGCCGGCGCACTCGCGGCACGGCTCGGGAATGATCTCGCCGTAGCCACGGCAGGCGGCGCACGGACGCAGCGTGCGCACCTCACCGAGGAACGAGCGCTGCACGTGCTGCACCTCGCCGTGTCCGTGGCAGGTCTCGCAGATGATCGCCCGGCTGCCGGGCGAGGCTCCGGAGCCGGCGCACGTGGTGCACAGGACCGCGGTGTCGACCTTGAGCTCGCGCGTCGTGCCGAAGCCGGCCTCGGCCAGCGTCACCTCGAGCCGCACCAGCGCGTCCTGGCCGCGGCGCATCCGGGGCCGCGGGCCACGCCCACCACCGGCGGCCTGGCCACCGAAGAACGCGTCCATGATGTCGGTGAACGAGAAGCCGGCGCCCTGACCACCGAAGCCGGCGCCCTGGCCACCGAAGGGGTCGCCACCGAGGTCGTACATCCGACGCTTGTCCGGGTCGGACAGGACCTCGTACGCCGCCGAGACCTCCTTGAACTTCTCCTCGGTCGCAGGGTCGGGGTTCACGTCCGGGTGGTACTGCCGGGCCAGCCGGCGATAGGCCTTCTTGATCGTGTCGGCGTCGGCCTCCCGGTCGACACCGAGGATCACGTAGGGGTCCACTCACTCCAACTTTCGTGTGGTCAGGTCTCGTCGAGAATGGTCGACACGTAGCGCGCGACGGCGCGTACGGCGGCCATGGTGCCGGGGTAGTCCATCCGGGTCGGTCCCACGATGCCGAGCGCCGCCAGCGCGTCGGAACCGGGTCCGTAGCCGCTCGCCACGACCGACGTCGCGGCGAGCTCCTGCAGGGGGCCCTCGTGACCGATCCGGACGGTCACGGTGGGCGACGTGCTCGCCTCGCCGAGGAGCTTGAGCAGCACCACGTGCTCCTCGAGCGCCTCGAGCAGCGGCTTGAGGGAGGTGTCGAACGCGTCACCGAAGCGGGTCAGGTTCGCGGTGCCGCCGACCACCACGCGCTCGTCGGAGCGGTGGTCGGACATCGCCTCGACCAGGGTGTCGGCGATCCGGCGCACCAGGGGCTGGCGCTCGGGCGCCACGTCGTCTCCGAGACCGCCCAGGGCCACCGCGGCCTCGTGGATGCGCTCACCCACGGCGATCCGCTGCATCTGCGTGCGCACCTCGGCCAGCGCCTCGTCGTCGGTCGCGGCGTCCTCGCCGAGGTCGACGATGCGCTGCTCGACCCGGCCGGTGCTGAGGATCAGGACCGCCAGCAGCTTGGTCGGCGCCAGCGCGACCAGCTCGATGTGCCGGACGGTCGATCCGGAGAGCGTCGGGTACTGCACGATCGCGACCTGGTGGGTCAGCTGGGCGAGCAGCCGCACGCTCCGCTGCACGACGTCGTCGAGGTCGACCGCGCCGTGCAGGAAGGTCTCGATCGCGCGCTTCTCCCCCGTCGACATCGGCTTGATCCCCGTCAGCCGGTCGACGAACACCCGGTAGCCGGCGTCGGTGGGCACCCGACCCGCGCTCGTGTGGGGCTGGGTGATCAGCCCCTCCTCCTCCAGCGCCGCCATGTCGTTGCGGATCGTGGCCGGGGAGACCCCGAGCCGGTGCCGCTCGACCAGCGCCTTGGACCCCACCGGCTCCTTCGTGGAGACGTAGTCCTGGACGATCGCCCGCAGCACCGCGAGCCTGCGCTCCTCCTGCATGGCGACCTCCCTTCGGGTGCTGGCACTCGTGCGACGTGAGTGCCAAGTCTACTAGGGGCGTCGGAACACCAGGCAGTGGTCACTGGCGATCCCCGGGAGCATCGTGTCCCACGCGACATAGGTCTCACCGAGCAGGTCCAGATGCTCGGAGAGCGCGCGCGCGACGTCCCAGGCCAGCGGCGTGAAGACGCCCGCCTCGGTGGTGTTCGCCACGTTGACCACGACGTGACCGCCGGGCGCGAGCACCTGGGCGACCTGGCCGAAGACGCCCGCGAGCGAAACCAGGTAGCCCGCGTAGTCGCCGGCCTCGACCTCGTAGGCCTGGAGCGGGTCCTCCGGGTGGTCGTTCGCCGTCAGGTACGGCGGGGAGGTGAGGCAGAGGGCAACGGGCTCGGTGACCAGCGACCCGACGTCGCGGGCGTCGCCCCGGACGACGGTCGCGCCCGCACCGATCCGGCGTCGTACCTGCTCGACGCGTTCGGGCATCAGCTCGATCCCGAACCCGCGCCGGCCCAGCCGCTCCGCCACGACGAGAGTGGTGCCGAAGCCCGCGAACGGGTCGAGCACCAGATCGCCGGGCGCACTGAGCTCCTCCACGAACTCGGTGGCAAGCGACTCGGTGAACGTGACCAGCTCCTGGTCGTCGGGCGGCCGCTGCTCCAGCAGCTCGTCGAGACGCTGGATCAGGTAAGGCCGCACGCCGCCATTGTGCCCACCGCCCGTAGCGTGGTGCGCATGCCGACCCTGCGTGAGCTCCCCCGTGACACCGGGTTCGTCGAGGTGGCCGACCGGGTCTGGGTGGCGCGGCACGAGTGGTTCGACGTCAACGTCAGCGTCGTCGCCGGCTCCCGCGGCCTGCTGGTGATCGACACGCACGCGTCGGAGCAGGCGGCCCGGACCGTCGTCGAGCAGCTCCAGCGGCAGGTGCCGGGCGAGGTCGTAGCGGTCGTGAACACGCATGAGCACTTCGACCACGCCTTCGGCAACGGCGTGTTCCGCGCGTCGTACCCGGACGCGCCGCTGATCGCGCACGAGGAGGCCGCCGCCAGGCTGGCCGCCGTCGCCGCTGACCCCTGGCCGGAGGAGCCGGACGAGGACCCGCGGGTGGCCGACGTCTACGCCACCGCAGTGGTGCCGCCCGACACCACGTTCGCCTCGGTGCGCGTGGTCGACCTCGGCGACCGCGCCGTCGAGCTGGTGCACCCGGGCCGCGGGCACACCGGTGGCGACGTGGTCGCGCGGGTGGAGGACGCCGACGTGCTGTTCGCGGGCGACCTGATCGAGGAGTCGCGCGACCGGGACGGCGTGCCCGGTTACGGCGCCGACTCGCACCCGATGGAGTGGCCGCTCACGCTCGACCTGGTGCTCAACCTGCTCGGCCCCTCGACCATGGTCGTGCCCGGCCACGGCAACCCGGTCGATCCGGACTTCGTGGCCGAGCAGCGCGGCGCGATCGGGGTGGTCGCCGAGACGATCCGCGACCTGGCCGGCCGCGGGGTCCCGCTGGACGAGGCGCTCGACGCCGCCGACTGGCCGTTCCCGAAGAAGGACCTCGGCGAGGCGGTACGACGGGGCTACCTGGAGCTGCCCCGCGCCGCCAAGCGGCTGCCGCTCGTCTAGGGCGTGTTCTGCGGCGTCCGGGCCGGCACCGGGACCCGCACCAGCTGGTCGGTCGGCACGATCGCGTCGTCGTAGCCGCCGGCGAGCAGCACGGTGCTCGGCCCGACGACGTTGGCAGTGCGGAACGAGAGCCGGGGCAGGAGCGGGTGCGCGAGCACCCGCATCGTGCCGCTGTCCGGGTCGTAGACGTCGACCCGGCGACCGCCGGCGATCACCACCCGGCCGTCGGAGAGGGTGGCGACGGCACCGTCGAGCTTGTACTCCGGCTCGGAGAGCCGCGGTCCGGGACGTCCCCCGTCGCCGGACTCCGCAGAGGATCTCCGTGGAGCCCAGCCGGGTCCGGCCCTCGACGTCGGTCGCGCCACCCACCACGAACAGCCGGTGGCCCGAGAGCACCACGACCGCGTGCTTGACCCGTCCGGTGCCGAGCCGCGGGCCTGCCGACCACGCGTCGCCGGCGAGGACGTCGGTGGTGGCGAGCGCCGGTCCGTCGACGGTGCCGCCGACCAGCAGGACACGGTTGCCGTCGCGTGCGGCGACGTGGTCGGCGCGGGGTGAGGAGAGTCTCGGGCCGGTGCCGAAGGTGCCGGTCTCCGGGTCGTAGACCTCCGTCGAGTCCAGCGCCTCGCCGTCGTCGTCGAAGCCGCCGGCGACGAGCACCCGGCCGTCGGCGAGCAGGGTGGCGCTGTGGTCGGCGCGGCCGACGTGCAGGGGTCCGGTCTCGGTGAACCGACCGGTCGCGGCGTCGTACACCTCGGCGGTGGCGGTGGGTGGGCGACCCTCGCCGGGGTAGCCACCGACCACCAGCACGCGTCCGTCGGCCAGCAGGGTGGCAGTGTGCGCCGCGCGCGGCTGGCTCATCCGGGCGCCGGCTGACGAGCGACCGGACGCGGACAGCAGCACGCTGATCCGGCCCTCGTCGAACCCGCCGCAGCCGGGCGTCGTACATCCGCCGGTGAGCAGCACGTGACCGTCCGGCAGCGTCGTCGCGCGATGCACGGCCCGGGCGACGGTCAGCCGGGCGGTGTCCCCTGAGAGTGGCGGTGTGGTCGTCGGCGCGGTCCGGGCAGGTGATCCCCCGCACCCTGTGGCGAGCACGAGCAGCGTCGTGACCAGCCAGGCGCGCGGGTGTGCCATGGGGCAGGTTATCGCCGGGCGCCTCAGCGCCAGCGACGAGCCGGCCGCACCACGCACCAGGCGATCACCGGGATCAGCAGCAGCCAAGGTGCGTGCAGCAGGAAGGCCAGCGGGATCACCAGGAAGGGCAGCGGCCCCAGCGGGCCTCGCCTGCGGGGCACCCAGCCAATCGGCTGGTGCGCCCTCGCTGCGACTGTGCGCGCGACCTCCGGCGCCACCACGTTGCCGTGCGGCGCCGGCAGGTCGGCGAAGAGCGGTGGCAGCTCCACGTTGGAACGTGCCGCCCACGCCCGGTCGACGCGTTCGTCGTACTCGGCCTTGTCCAGGCGCCCGGTGGCGTAGTGCTCACCGAGCGCCTGGGTGGCCGCCTCGCGGTCGCCGTCGGAGATCCGCCAGCTCCCGTCCGATGCAGCCTGATCGTTCATTCCGGGTCACCCTCGGCGAGGATCGTGTACAGCTTGCGCCGGGTCTCGGCGAGCACCTGCGATGCCTCTTCGACCTGCGCGGTGGTGCCGGTGGACGCGATCTGCCAGATGGCGCCCATGGTCTGGCCGATCACCTTCTTCAGGTCGCCGGTGTCGTCGGTCTCGCTCTCCTCGTCGAAGGGCGCCCACACGGCCGCCATCTCGTCGGGGTGCTCGGCGACGTATGCCCGGCCGGCGTCGGTGAGCCGCAGGACCTTGCGGCCCGCGTCCTCCCCGTTGGCGACCAGGGCCTCGTCCTCGAGCTGCTGGACCGTCGGGTAGACCGATCCGGGGCTCGGCTTCCACGCACCGTCGGTGCGCTCGGCGATCTTCTGGATCACCTGGTAGCCGTTGAGGTTCTGCTCGACGTCGGCGTTGAGCACGTCCAGGATCGCGGCGCGTACGTCGCCCCGGCGGACCCGCGGGCCACGCCCACGACCACCGCCGAAGTGACGACCGGCACCCGGTCCCATCCCGTGCCCGAACATCTCGGCCACCCACGGGGGCGGCCCGCCCGGCCGACCGCCGAAGCCACCACGGGCTCGTCGGTCGCCGGGACCATTCCAGTTGCGATTGCGGTGTCCCATGTCGGGACCCCCTTCCTTGTCCTTCGGATTGACGGTCGGGAACCTCTGCCTCTGTGAGCGAGTCGCTCCCGATGCAGTAACGATATATCGCGTGTGTTCTCAAAAGCAAGCCCCCGCGTGCCTCCCCGGTCACACGGCGTACCGCACCTACCGTGAACCGGTGACTCACGACCGCTACGGCACCGACGTCCTCAACACCGACTGGCGCGCACCCAGGCGCGGCCGCGCCGTCGAGATCGACGCCGACCCGGGGCTGGTGGTCGAGGAGGTCACCACCGACTGGTGCGGCGAGATCGTCAAGGTCGAGCGCGACCTCGGCACGGTCACGCTCGAGGACCGCCGGCAGAAGCGGCGCACGTTCCCGCTCGGACCCGGCTTCCTGCTCGAGGGTGTGCCGGTGATCCTGGTCGCGCCCACCACGAAGCGACCCCCTGCGCAGGCCACGCGCACGGCGTCCGGCTCGGTCGCGGTGCCGGGGACCAGGGCGCGGGTGGCGCGCGCCAGCCGGATCTTCGTCGAGGGCCGGCACGACGCCGAGCTGGTGGAGAAGGTCTGGGGCGACGACCTGCGGGTCGAGGGCGTGGTCGTGGAGTACCTCGAGGGCGTCGACGACCTCTCCGAGCACCTCCGCGACTTCCGGCCCGCCCCCGAGCGCAAGGTCGGCGTCCTGGTCGACCACCTGGTGCCGGGCTCGAAGGAGAGCCGGATCGCGCAGGCGGTCGCGAAGAGCCCGATCGGCAAGCACGTGCTGGTGGTCGGCCACCCCTACGTCGACGTCTGGCAGGCCGTGAAGCCCGAGCGCCTCGGCGTCGAGCGCTGGCCGACGATCCCCCGCAGCATCGAGTGGAAGAAGGGCGTCTGCCAGACGTTCGGCTGGCCACACCGCGACCAGGCCGACATCGCCCGGGCCTGGAAGCACATCCTCGGCCGGGTCTCGTCGTACGCCGACCTCGAGCCGGCGTTCCTGGGCCGGGTCGAGGAGCTGATCGACTTCGTGACGGGCGAGCCCGGATAGTCCGTGACGAAGAGCGCCTCGATCAGCTCGATCCAGGCGCCAAACGTCACGGACTATCGCGGAAAGGCGCCAAACGTCACGGACTACCCGGCCACCCCGTCAGGGCAGCAGGTCGCGCACCACCCCGTCGGCGAGCAGGCGTCCCGGCGCGGTGAGCACCAGCCGGTCGCCGACCACCTCGGCGAGTCCGGCCGCGACGGGGGCGTCGGCCAGGGCCGGGTCCTCCAGCACGTCCAGCGGCAGCCCCTCGGCCAGCCGGACCTCCAGCAGCACCCGCTCCACCCGGCGGGTCTCGGCGTCGAGCACCTCACGGGCGTGGGCGGGCGAGACGCCAGCGGTGATCCGGCCGGCGTACGCGCTCGGGTGCTTCACGTTCCACCACCGCACACCGCCGACGTGGGAGTGCGCCCCCGGGCCGACTCCCCACCAGTCGGCGCCGGTCCAGTACAGCCGGTTGTGCTCGCAGCGCGTGTCCGGACCGGTCGCCCAGTTGGAGACCTCGTACCAGCCGAGACCGGCAGCCGCGAACGCCTCGTCGGCGATGACGTACTTGTCGGCGAGGTCGTCCTCGTCGGGCATCGGCAGCACGCCGGCGCGCACCTGCCGGGCCAGCGCGGTGCCGTCCTCGACGATCAGGGAGTACGCCGAGACGTGGTCCGGGCTGCTCGCCAGCGCCGCGTCGACCGACGTCCGCCAGTTCGCCAGCGACTCCCCCGGCGTGCCGTAGATCAGGTCCAGGCTGACCTGCCCGATCCCCGCCTCGCGCGCCCAGCCGACCACCCGCGGCACCCGCTCCGGGTCGTGGGTGCGGTCCAGCACCGCCAGCACCGACGGCACCGCCGACTGCATGCCGAAGGAGATCCGGTTGATCCCGCCCGCGGCCAGCGCCGCGAGGTCCTCGGGCGTGACGCTGTCCGGGTTGGACTCGGTCGTGACCTCGGCACCCGGCTCCAGGCCGAACGCGCCCCGCACCGCGTCGACCACGGCCACCAGGTCGCCGGGCGGCAGCAGCGTCGGCGTACCGCCGCCGAAGAAGATCGTGGAGACCGGCGGTGCGGCGTCGCCGAGCACCGCGCGGGCCTGCCGGATCTCGGCCACGGCCTGCTGGGCGTACGACGCGCGCGACGCGCCGCCACCGAGCTCCTCGGCCGTGTAGGTGTTGAAGTCGCAGTAGCCGCAGCGCACCCGGCAGAACGGCACGTGCACGTAGATCCCGAGCGGACGCTCGCCCAGCCCGGCCAGGGCCGAGGGCGGCAGCGAGCCGTCGGCGGGCGAGGGCTCGCCGTCGGGGAGGGCAGACGGCATGCCCGGAGCCTATGCGGGCGCTCAGACAGGCACGTTCAGGCTGGCGACGTAACCCTGGTCGACGCTGCCGGTGACCTTCGCCAGCTGCAGCGAGTAGCCGTCGGCGAAGACCATGTCGGTCGACAACGACGTGTTGGCCAGGTTGGCGACGCTGGCGTCGTAGCCGTCCGCGTTGTCGTAGACCTCCTGGCACACCTTCTCCGGCAGCGCGATCTGCGAGGTGCGCAGCCGGTTGCTGGCCGACGTGGCGTCGTCCAGGGACGGGTACACCTCGAAGTGGATGTGCGGCCACCGGCCGTCGTAGGCCGCCGGGAAGATGCTGGTGAACTCGATCGCGCCGGTGTCGTCGGCCTCCTGCACGCCGCGCAGGTAGTTCTCGTCGGCGACGGCCTGGGAGTACATCGAGTATTCACCGTCGCGGTTGCAGTGCCACAGGTAGACCGCGGCACCGGCGTACGGCGAGACGTCGCCGCCGCTGACGTCGTGGATCGTCAGCCGGATCGTGAGCGGCACCCCCTCCGCGGTGCCCGAGGCGTCCCCGAAGCTGGAGGTGATGTCGGAGCGGACCACGCCGCTCTGGCCGAGCGCGTCCGGCCCGTTGGAGCCGTCACCGGGGAACGGACCCGCCGTCTCCTCCGGGATCTCCCCGTCGGCGACGGTCACGTCGGACTGGCTGCCACCCTGCGGTCCCTGACCGGTCGAGCTTGAGGTCGAGGTCGAGGTGGTCGTGCTGGCACCGGAGGTGCCGCAAGCGGCGACGGCAACCGTGGCACCGACCCCACCGAAGACGGCCAGCAGCCGGCGTCGGCCCAGGATCTGGGGCAGGTCGTGGGACAGGCCCTCGTCGTGGTCGTGGAGCTCGTCGTGGGAGTCGTGGGGGTGGCTCATGGCTTCTCATCGTGCGGAGCGAGTCTGTGCGTCTGCTGTCCCCGGTGTGTCAGGCCCGTCAGAGCTCAGATCAGCCAGAGCACGGCGTACGGCGGGAGCCAGACGTTGCCGTCGTCGTTCCAGGTGAGCGCCTCACCGGTGAGCGCGTCGAACAGGTGCGCCGCGCCGAGGTCGTGGATCCGCCAGCCGGGCCAGCAGCGCCACTCGGGCGTGACGTTGTAGACGCCGACGAACAGGCCGACGGGGTGCTCGCGGATGGTGACCAGGATGCCGTTGTCGTCGACGGGTCCGATCCGGGTCTCCACCGAGCCGTGCAGGTGGGCGAGCGAGGCGCGGGTCCGGATCAGGTGGGCGAGGTCGGTGAACACCCGTCCGGGCACCGACTCGACGTCGTGCCGGCGTGCGGCCCGCTCAAGGTCCAGGCGCGGCCGGTTGGCCCAGCGGTTGTCGTCGGCGTGGCCGGGCTCCGAGGCCCAGTCCGGGTCGTTCGGCTGGCCGAGCTCGTCGCCGCTCCAGATCACCGGGATGCCGCCCCAGCCGACCACCATCGCGTGCGCGAGACGGAGCGCGGCGATGGCGCGGTCGGTGCCCACGCCGACACCGAGACCCCGCTCGGCGCTCTCGAGCCCGATCAGGCTGGCGGCCGTGCCGCTGGTGCGACGGTCGTCGTTGTCGGGGTTGTACTGGAAGACCAGGCCGCGGGCGCCCGAGCCGTAGAAGTCGCCGGCGTACCAGTCGGCGAGGTAACGGCGGTGTGCCGCACCCGAGAGCCCGACCGCGGCGGCGTCCTCGTCCATGATCGACCAGCCGATGTCGTCGTGGCCGCGCAGGTAGGTCAGCCAGGTCGCCGAGGTGGGCTTCGGTGGCAGGGTCGCGAGCGCGTGCGCGGCGAGCCGGACGTCGCGGGTGGCGAGCATCGACCAGACCTGCACCATCAGGCTGTTGTGGTAGGCGAGGTCGCTCACCTTGCCCGTGAAGTGACCGGCACCGAGATAGGCGAGCAGCTGGCTCGGCGCCACGATCGCCTCGGCGAGGAACGCCAGCGTCGGGCAGGCGATCCGGGCCAGTGCACGCAGCACCTGGGTCAGGGCGTGCACCTCCGGCTCGCCCTGGCTCACCGTGCCCATCCGCTTCCAGATGAAGGCGATCGCATCCAGCCGGAGCACGTCAACGCCACGGTTGGCCAGGTCGAGCACGATGCCGGCGAACTCCAGCAGCACCGCCGGGTTGGCCCAGTTGAGGTCCCACTGGAACTCGTTGAACGTGGTCCACACCCAGCCCGCGAGCTCGTCGTCCCAGGTGAAGCTTCCGGGCGCGAAGGTCGGGAACACCTCGGGCAGGGTCGCCTCGTACTGGTCCGGCTCGGTGCGGTCGGGGAACACCAGGAAGTAGTCGCGGTACGACGCGTCGCCGGCGCGTGCCCGCTCCGCCCAGTCGTGCTCACGGGCCACGTGGTTCAGCACCAGGTCCAGCACCAGGCTGACCCCGGCGTCGTGCAGCCGGCCGGTCAGGGCCGAGAGGTCGTCCATGGTGCCGAGGTCGGGGCGGATCGCGCCGTAGTCGGCGACCGCGTAGCCGCCGTCGTTGTCGCCCTCGCGCGGGAGCAGCAGCGGCATCAGGTGCAGGTAGCCGACCCCGAGCTCGCGCAGGTAGCCGATCCGTTCCCCGACGGCCTCGAGGTCGCCGGCGAACCGGTCGGCGTAGGCGGCGTAGCCGACCAGTGCCGGGTCCTGCAGCCAGTCCGGGCGCAGGATCCGCTCCAGGTCGCGCTCGTGGAGGGCGTCGGAGCGGTCCGCGTAGGCGGTCGCGGCGAGCTCGACCAGCCGTTCCACGATCCCCGGCGCCCGCCCCTCGCCGTACACGGACGAGACGCCGGAGACCAGGTCCGGGCGCCACCGAGCCAGCCGTGCCTCGAACATCGCTCGCCGGTCGGCGGACAGTGGTCGCAGGATCGCCTCGGCGGCGGCGCTGAGAGTCCCTTGGGTGTCGATACCGCTAACCGTAGAGGGCGGCGATCTCGTCCTTGTAGTTGTTCTCCACGACCTTGCGCTTGACCTTCATCGACGGGGTCAGCTCGCCGGACTCCACGGTGAGGTCGTGGTCGAGGATGATGTGCTTCTTGATCGTCTCCCAACGGTTCAGCCGCTGGTTGAGCTGGTCGACGTAGTCGGCCACCATCTGCTTGCACGCGTCGGACTGCAGGATCTCGGTGTACGACGCGCCCGCCTGGCCGTTGCGGCCCGCCCACTCCTGCATCGCCTCCGGGTCGAGCGTCACCAGCGCGACGACGAAGTTGCGCTCGCTGCCGTGCACCAGGAACTGGCTGGCGTAGGGACAGATCGCCTTGAACTGCGACTCGATCGCGGACGGCGCGATGTACTTGCCGCCCGACGTCTTGAACAGGTCCTTCTTGCGGTCGGTGATCCGCAGGAAGCCGTCGGCGTCGAGCTCACCGATGTCACCGGTGTGCAGCCAGCCGTCCTCCAGCGCCTCGGCTGTCGCTTCGTCGAGGTTGTGGTAGCCCTCCATCACGTTGGGACCCTTGACCAGGATCTCGCCGTCGGCGGCGATCTTGACCTCCTCGCCGGGGAACGCCGGGCCGACCGTGCCGAACTTGTACTTGTCCGGGTGGTTCACGAACGCGCCAGCCGAGGTCTCGGTGAGCCCGTAGCCCTCGAGGATCACGATGCCGGCGGCGTGGAACCACTCGGCGATCTCGCGGTTGAGCGCGGCCGCGCCGGAGATGAAGAATCGGACCCGGCCACCGAAGCGGTCGCGCACCTTGCTGAACACGAGCTTGTCGAAGATGGCGTGCTGCTGCTTGAGCAGGAACGGCACCGGCTTGCCCTCGCGCTGCAGGGCGTCGTACGCGAGGCCGACGGCGAAGGCCCGGTTGAACAGCTTCTCCTTCAGGCCACCCTCGGCCTGCTGCATCGTGTGGATCCGCCCGTGGGCCTTCTCGAAGATCCGCGGCGCGGCGCCCATGAAGGTCGGCTTCACCACGGCCAGGTTGTCGATGATCTTGTCGACGCGGCCGTCGACGGCGGTCGGGAAGCCGCACGCGAGCTGGGAGGTGAGCAGCACCTTGCCGAACGAGTGCGCCATCGGCAGCCACAGGAACTGGAGGTCGTCCTCGGAGAGGATGTTGTACGACTGGATCACGGCACCCTCGTAGGTCCACGACCCGTGCCGCAGCCGGACCCCCTTCGGCTTGCCCGTCGTGCCAGAGGTGTAGATCAGGGTGGCCAGCGCGTCGGGCTGGATCTCGCGGGAGATCCGGTCGATCTCGTCGGGCTGCTCGGCGATCCGGGCCTTGCCCAGCGCGGCCAGGTCGTCGAGGCCGATCACCCAGTCGTCCGCCTCTCCGGTCCCTGAGCCTGTCGAAGGGTCGAACGTGACCACCTTGGACAGGTGCGGGAGCTCGCTGCGGTGCTCGACCAGCTTCTTGATCTGCTCGTCGTCCTCGGCGAACACCACGTGGCACTCGGAGTCGGCCAGGATGTAGGCGACGTCCTCGGAGTTGGTCGAGGGGTAGACGGTCGTGGTGGCGCCCCCCGCGCACATGATCGCGAGGTCGGCGAGGATCCACTCGTAGCGGGTGCTGGAGGCGATGCCGACCCGCTGCTCACGCTCGATGCCCAGGGCCAGCAGGCCAGCCGCGAGGTGGCGGACGCGGTCACCGGCCTGCGCCCAGGTCAGCGACGACCAGGAGCCGTCGGCCTCGGGGTAGCGGTAGGCCTCGCGCGACGGCGAGGTCTTGACCCGGTCGAGGAACTGGGCGGCGACGTTGGGCGGCCGGTTGTCGATGGCGGACTGGTCATGGGCGAGGGCGCCGGACATGGGCTCTCCTGCAGTGGAAGGGCTCGGGATGGAACGTAACCTAGGTCACCGGGCCAACCGGCGGGTAGCGCAGTAGACCGGTGGCCGGGTCGCCTGCCGCGCTGTCGCCGATGACAGCCGATTCGTGACCTTCGAGGTCTTGCCCTCCTCCCCCTCGCAGACCAGAGTGCATCGGGGCGGGAGCCGGGGCGGTTTCCTGCATGACGCGGGAGGGCACACCCATGGGGCACACGCAACGATTCGGGCGCAGGGCCACAGGACTCCTGGCGGCACTGACCGTCGTGGTGACGATGGGCGCGGTGACCCACCAGGCGGCGTCGGCGGCGCCGGCGGAGAAGGTGCGGACCAAGCACCATGCCTCGGCCCTCGGTGAGAAGAAGGACTACGACGCCCGCCAGGGCAGCTCGGCGACCAGCCACGACGCGGTCTCGCGCCGGGCCGCCAAGGCATCGTCGCGGACGGCGACCCAGCAGCTGCGCAGCAAGCTGGGTGACCAGGCCATCGTCGAGATGGACGGGACCACCGGCACCGTGCGCATCGTGGCGCGGCTCAACGGCTTCCTCACCGAGGCGAGCACCAAGCCCGCGCCCCAGGTGGTCATGGACTACGTCTCCTCGAACCTCGCGGCGCTGGGACTCAGGCGCAACGACCTCGCGACGTTCAACCTCCGGCGCACCTACACCGACATCATCGGCACGCGACACCTGTCGTGGACCCAGTCCGTCGACGGGGACCCGGTGTTCGGCAACGGCCTCCAGGCCAACGTCAACAAGCACGGCCGGATCCTCAGCATCGCCGGCTCCCCGATCTCCGGCCTCTACACGCCCAAGCGCACCTCCCAGCGTGTGGCGAGCAAGGACGCCGCGATCGCGAAGTCCCGGGCCGACGTGTCCGAGCCGACCGAGGCCGGTCCGCGCGACACGGCCAAGCGGGTCGTCTTCGTCGGACCCAACGGGCCGCGCGCCGCCTGGCAGGTCGTCACCATGTCGTCGCAGCGTCCGACGGTGAGCGTGGTCGACGCCCAGACCGGGTCCATCGTCTACCGCCGCAGCCTGCGGGACGACGCCCGCGCCGACGAGACCAGGACCGGGCCGGGCAGCCGGACGGCAGCCGCCGCCACCACCTCGAGCGGCCTCGCATTCCAGTACTTCCCGAAGCACGTCCCGGGCGGCACGCCGGTGAAGGTCAACTTCACCGACCGCGGCTGGCTGAGCGCCAACGCCACGCGGCTGCAGGGCAACAACTCGCACACGTACTCCGACGTCAACGACAACAACCGGCCGTCGGCCGCGGAGGAGATCGCGCCTTCGTCGCCGCAGAAGTGGGACTACACGTTGCAGCCGTTCCAGCTGCCGGGCGTGTCGTTCTGCGACAACCCCTACCCGTGCTCGTGGGACCCGGACACCCCGTTCTCCTGGCAGACCAACCGCAAGCAGAACGGAACCCAGGTCTTCTTCTTCGTCAACAAGTGGCACGACCACCTGGCCGAGGCCCCGATCGGCTTCACCGAGGACGCCGGCAACTTCCAGATCGTCAACAAGTCCGGCAAGGGCGCAGGCGGCGACCCGGTCGACACCCAGACCGACGACGGCGCGAACACCGACAACGGACTGCCCGACGGCGGCCACATCGACAACGCCAACATGGACACCCCGCCGGACGGCCAGGCGCCGACGATGCAGATGTACCTGCAGCACCAGCCAGGCACGTCCTACCCCGACGGCGACCCGTTCTCCCCGACCAACGTCGGCGACGAGGCGGACACCGTCTACCACGAGTACACCCACGGGCTGTCCAACCGGCTGGTCGTCGACGCGACCGGACTCTCGACCCTGGGCAACGTCCAGGCCGGGTCCATGGGCGAGGCGTGGAGCGACTGGTACGCGCAGGACTTCCTGGTCGACCGCGGCCTGCAGGCCGACAAGCAGGGCGCCAGCCTGGTGATCTTCCAGTACGACGGTGAGGGCGTGTTCCTCGACCGCACCCAGCCGATCGACTGCACGGTCGGCTCGACCTCGGACCTCTGCACCGGCGGCACCACCGGCCACACCGGCGGCTACACCTACGCCGACTACGGCAACATCGTCGGTGGTCCCGAGGTGCACGGCGACGGCGAGCTCTGGGCGGAAACCCTCTGGGACCTGCGTCGCCAGCTGGGCTCGGAGAAGTCCGAGATGCTGGTGACCCGGGCGATGGAGCTGGCTCCTTCGAACCCGTCGTTCCTCGACGAGCGCAACGCGCTGCTGATCGCCGACACCGCGGCGTACGGCGGGCACAACCGGCCGGCAATCTGGAAGGTCTTCGCCAACCGTGGCATGGGCTTCTTCGCCGGCAGCCTCGGCGGCGACGACACCTCGCCGGGCGCGGACTTCCACACCCCACCCGCCAACCACGACACCGGCACGATCACCGGCAAGGTCACCGACAAGGACAGCGGCCGGCCGGTCCCGGGGCTCACGGTCTCCCTCGCCTTCCAGGGTGCGCCGGGCGCCGCGAACCCGTCCGACACCACCGACGCCGACGGCCGGTACTCGATCGGCCCGGTCCGGGTCGGCACCTACCCGAAGCTCACGGCCTCGGGCGCCGGCTACGACCCGGCCCGCGCCACGGTGAGGGTCACCAAGGCCGGTGTGGTGAAGAACTTCACCGTCCGCCGGGACTGGGCCGCCTCGACCGGCGGCGCGTCCGTCTCGGACTTCAACGGCCCCGACTTCGGTCCGGCGTGCGGTCCGGAGCAGGCGATCGACACCAGTCAGGCCACCGGCTGGGGTTCGACCACCGGCAACGACAACGGTGACCCGACGAACGTGTTCGTCCCGAAGTTCGTGGTGATCGAGCTGCCCTCTGCGATCGACCTCACCCAGTTCGGGATCGACCCGACGGCGACCTGTGGCGACGGGGGTAGCGCGTCGACCGGCGACTACAAGATCGAGACGTCCCCGAACGGCACGACCTGGACCCAGGCAGCGAGCGGCACGTTCACGGCGGACGACCGCGGCCGGTTCAACCTGATCACGCCCGCGGCGGGCACGAGTGGGGTCAAGTTCCTCCGGTTCACCATCCTCGGCAACCAGACCCCGAGCTTTGCCACCAACTGCCCGGGCGGCGCGTTCTCGGGTTGCTCCTTCACCGATCTGACCGAGATCGAGGCGTACGGCAGCGAGAGCTGAGCGGGCGACCCGAGGGGCCGGTGAGGAGGCGCTCGATCATGCCTCGGGAGCGTCGGCGACCTTGGCCAGGTAGGCCTCGACGCGCAGCCGCGCCTCCTCCACCAGGCCGTCGACCCGGAGCAGTCGTGGCAGCAGCTCGCGGTCGGTGGTCAGCGCGCGGAACATCGTGGTCACGGTGACGTCGTGGTCGGGCCTGTGGACGACCTCGACCGCGTCGCCGGCCGTCAGGTCGCCGTCCTCGACCACGCGCAGGTAGGGACCGACCCGGTGCACGTTGGTGAAGCGCTTGACCCACTTCTCGTCGTCGTAGCCGCTGACGCGCTGCCAGCCGCGGAAGTCGTTGCACGGGATGCGGACCGAGGCGACCTCGAACACCGCGGTCCCGATCCGCCACCGCTCCCCCACCAGCGCCTCGTTGACGTCGATGCCCTCGGTGGTGAGGTTCTCGCCGAACTGGCCGTCGCGGATCGCGCGACCGAGCTCGCCCTCCCAGAAGTCGAGGTCCTCGCGGGCGAAGGCGTAGACGGCCTGGTCGACACCCCCGTGGTGCTTGGTGTCGGCGACCTGGTCGCCGTCCAGACCGAGCGGGTGTGCGTGCACGGACCCGGTCACCGGACGCTTGTCGATCGAGGTGCGGCCGATGTCGGCCCACTCCGCCTCACGGGGGGTGCCGAGGTTGATCGAACGCACGATGGCCACCCGCTGATCGTCGCAGCCACCGGCGACGTCGGACAATTTCTTTGGAGGAGGTGTCGGATCCCCGTCGCGCCGTTCGTGGAGTGGTCGAGAGGATGGTGGTGACGCACCCGGCGCACCTCCCCGAAGCACCGAGAGGAACAGTCATGCCGCAGTACCTGATGTCCGTCATCCACGCACCCGAGGGTCCCGACCTCACACCGGAGGAGATCGAGCAGTCGTTCGCCGACACAGGTGTCTTCAACGAGGAGCTCCGGTCCGGCGGGAACTGGGTGTTCGCCGGAGGGCTGGAGCCGCCGGCCGCCGCCACCGTGGTCGACGGCACCGGAACGGACGTGCTGATCACCGACGGGCCGTTCGCCGAGGCCAAGGAGCAGCTCGGCGGCTTCTGGGTGGTCGAGGCACCGGACCTCGACGCGGCGCTCGCCCTCGCGGCGCGCGGCTCCGCCGCCTGCCGCAACGCCGTGGAGGTCCGGCCGTTCCACCACGACCCGTCCGACGAGTCCGTCTGACGTGGGCGATGCCGCAGCCACCCGGCCGGTGAGCGCGGAGATCGACCAGGTCTTCCGCGCCGAGCACGGCCGGGTGGTCGCCCAGCTGACGCGACGGTTCGGCGACCTCGACATCGCCGAGGACGCCGCGTCGGACGCCCTCGTGGTCGCGCTGGAGCGCTGGCCCCGGGAGGGACTGCCGGCCAACCCCGGCGCCTGGCTGACCCTGGTGGCCGGCCAGCGGGCGATCGACAAGCTGCGGCGCGCGTCCGTCGGACGGGCCAAGCACGAGCAACGAGCGGAGGAGGCGATCCGGATGGACGAGTCCTCCCCGCCCGAGCCGACCGGCCCCGTGGAGGACGACCGGCTGCGACTGGTGTTCACGTGCTGCCACCCGGCTCTCGCCCCCGAGAACCGCGTGGCGCTCACGCTCCGGCTCCTCGGCGGCCTGACGGTCGGTGAGATCGCCAGTGCGTTCCTGGTGCCGGAGACGACGATGGGCCAGCGGATCACCCGCGCCAAGCAGAAGATCAGGGCCGCGCACATCCCCTACCGCGTGCCCCGCGAGCAGGACCTGCCGGAGCGGCTGTCCGGCGTGCTCGCGGTGCTCTACCTGGTGTTCAACGAGGGATACCTCGCCTCGTCCGGCGGTGCCCTGCGCACGGACCTGTCGCACGAGGCGATCCGGCTCACTCGGCAGCTGCGGGAGATGGTGGTCGGCACACCGTCGCTCGGCAGCCAGCCGGAGGTCAACGGGCTGCTGGCCCTGATGCTGCTCACCGAGGCCCGCGCACCGGCCCGGTTCCTCGACGGTGACCTGGTCACGCTCGACCAGCAGGACCGCACGCTCTGGGACGCGGCGCTGGTCGACGAGGGGCACGCCCTGGTGCGGGGCTGCCTGACGCTGAACCGGCCCGGTCCCTACCAGCTCCAGGCTGCGATCAACGCGGTGCACGACGACGCGCTGGACGCCTCGATGACCGACTGGTCGCAGGTGGTGCAGCTGTTCGACCAGCTGGTGGCGATGACGCCGTCGCCGATCGTCGCGCTCAACCGGGCGGTCGCGGTCGCGGAGGTGGACGGCCCCGAGGTCGGGCTGGCGCTGGTGGAACCGCTGGCGCTCGCGTCGTACCGACCGTGGCAGGCGACGCGGGCCGACCTGCTCCGCCGGCTGGGGAGGTACGCCGAGGCGCGGACCGCGTACGACGACGCGATCGCGCTGACCGGCAACGAGGCCGAGACCCGCTTCCTCACCGGGCGCCGTGACAGCCTGCCGCACTCCTGACCTGTGGAATCCTGAGCAGATGTACATGATCGTGGTGAAGTTCCAGACCAAGCCCGAGTGGACCGACCGGTGGCCCGACCTGGTCGCTGAGTTCACCGCCGCCACCCGCGCCGAGCAGGGCAACCTGTGGTTCGAGTGGTCGCGCAGCCTGGCCGACCCGGCCGAGTACGTGCTGGTCGAGGCGTTCACCGACGACGGCGCCGGTCCGCACGTCGGCAGCGACCACTTCGCCAGGGCGATGCAGGAGCTGCCGCAGGCCCTCGCGCACACCCCGAAGATCGTCAGCCGTCAGGTCAGCGGCACCGGCTGGGACGAGATGGGCGAGCTCAGCGTCGACTAGCACCACGCCGGGGCGCGACACGCGGTGCCGGAACCCGGCTTCGGTCCTCCCAGGAGCGATGCTGTGCGCATGCACGCGGTCGAGCGACTCAGGCGTGTGATCGCCGGCCCCACCAGCCGGTCCCACGCCCGCTCGACCCACGCCGAGGTGTGGGCCCACGCAAGGCCCCGGGTGGCCCTGCGCCAGCTCGGTCGCCGGCTCGCGGAGGCGGTGCCCGACGAGCAGGTCGCCGACGAGGTGGTGACCGTGATCCGGCGGTCCCTCGAGGCGCCGTACGTCGCGGTCGAGATCGGTGCGCGCGACCAGTCGCCGAGGGTCGTCCAGCACGGCAACCCGACCCGGCGGGTGCTCACCTACCTGATGGTCCACCGCGGCGAGCAGGTCGGCCGGCTGCTCGTCGGGTACGACGAGGACACCCCGGTCGCCCGCCCCGAACGCGCCCTGCTGGCCGAGCTCGCCGACCGGGCCGGAGCGGCGGTGCACCGGGCCGGGCTGGCCGCCGACCTGCGCCGCACCACCGAGGAGCTGCGATCGGCCCGCGAGCACCTCGTGCTGAGCCGCGAGGAGGAGCGGCGCCGGCTGCGGCGCGACCTGCACGACGGTCTCGCGCCCACCCTTGCGGCGGCCGAGCTGACCAGCGTCGCCGCCGCCGACCTCCTCGACCGCGACCCGGGAGCCGCCGAGGAGATGCTCGGACGGCTCCAACGCACCCTGCGCGCGGCGATCGCCGACATCCGCACCCTGGTCGACGAGCTGCACCCGCCGGCGCTCGAGCTCGGGCTGCTGCCCGCGCTCCGGGAGCACGTGACCGGGATCTGGCCGGTGATCGCGGCCGACGTCGAGGCCCCCGAGGACCTGCCGCCGCTGCCCGCGGCGGTCGAGGTGGCGGCGTACCGGATCTGCCAGGAAGCGCTGATGAACGTGGTCAAGCACGCCGACGCGCGCCACGTGGTGATCCGGGTGACGACCGCCGACCGGCTGCAGCTCGAGATCGTCGACGACGGGGTCGGGCTCCCCCGTCAGCGCACCGGGGAGAGCACGGGCGTCGGGCTCGGCTCGATGCGTGATCGCGCACAGGAGGTCGGAGGCCGGTTCGCAGTCGAGGCGATGCCCGGCGGTGGCACCCGCGTCAGCGTCTCCCTGCCGCTGGCATACGACACCTGGACGAGCTGACCTGCCCGGGAGCGATCTTGGGTGCGTGCCGTGGGTGCGGTTTCCCCACACTTGTCCCGGAACTGCACGAGATTCGGCCGATCCTGTGCAATTCCGGGACAGTTGTTGGGAAACGGCGGCCCCGGCAACCCACGAGCGCCGCCGTCAGTCCTGCACGGCCTTGGCGATCGCGACGCACTCGGTCGCGTCCATGCCGTCCCGGGCGTTGCAGATCATCCGGAACACCACCCAGTCGCGGGCGCGCGCCTCGTCCAGCTCCGCGGCGTCGACGATCGTGTGGAACCGGCGACGGACGCCCGCGCGCACATCACCCTCAAGCTCCTCGAACCGGTTCCACAGCATCGGCGCCACCTCGTAGTGCGGGTCACCCGACATCGGCTTCGGATCGATCACCAGCCACGGCTCGCGGTCGGCGGCGAGCACGTTCTCGTAGTGCAGGTCCCCGTGCACCAGGGTGCCGTCGCACCCGGGGTCGGCAGCGAACGTCCGTCCGATCGACACCGCCTGCTGCACCAGCCGCGGCGGGATCGCCGAGCCCCTCGGCAGCACGGCGAGCTGGTCGGTCCAGGTCGCGACGTACGACGAGAGCGTGCGGAGCTGGGGCAGGGCAGGCACGTGCAGCCGGCGGTACGACGCCGCGACGATCTCGCACGCCTCCAGGTCCCACAGGTCGGTCAGGTCCTCCGGGTGCAGCCGTTCGAGCAGCAGCGCCCAGCGCCGGGGGTCTGCACGGATCAGCTCGACGGTGCCGTCGCCCGCCCAGCGCTTGAGCGCCAGGTGCTCGTGCTCCGCCTCGGGGTGCGGCTCGACCACCTTGAGGGCGGCCGGCCGGCCGCTCGACGTGCGCACCGGCGCCACCAGCGCGGTGTTCCCGCGCATCGCGGCGCCGTCGCGGGTGAGCCGCCAGTCCTCGACCACCTCGTCGAGGACCTGCTCCAGGCTCAGGACGTCTCGATCCAGTGGTCCGGCGGGAGCTCGGGACGGTCGGGCACCGGGCGCTCCTCCTCGGTCCAACCGGGGCCGAACACCTCGTCGGCGACCTCCCGCCAGAACCGGCCGGCCCCGACGTTGTCGTGCTGGAAGGCGATCGTCCACGCACCGGGGTAGCGTCCGATCACGTCGAGAGCGAGCGTGCGTCCCCATCCCGACCGTCGGGCGCCGGGCACCACCCAGAACGCGGTGATCGACCGGCGCTCACCACCGATCCCGTCGACGAGGGCCAGGCCCACGGGAGCGTCCTCGCCCTGCTGCGGGTGCGGGTGCCAGGCCAGGAAGCCGGCGTGCGCGGCACTGCCGGGATGGGCGTCGAGCGGCTCGTGCTTGTAGCGTCCGTCCGCCCACGGGAAGCTCCCGGTGAGCAGGTGGGCCATGTCGTTGCGGTAGGCCTGCCACATCCACTCCACGATCGACCACTGGTCGTCGCGCACGGGCCGGACCTCCACTACTTCTTGCCCTTCTCCCCCGGCCCGCTGGTGGACAGCGCGGCGATGAAGGCTTCCTGGGGGACCTCGACGCGGCCGACCATCTTCATCCGCTTCTTGCCCTCCTTCTGCTTCTCCAGCAGCTTGCGCTTGCGGGTGATGTCACCGCCGTAGCACTTGGCCAGCACGTCCTTGCGGATCGCCCGGATCGTCTCGCGCGCGATCACCCGCGCGCCGATCGCGGCCTGGATCGGCACCTCGAACTGCTGGCGCGGGATCAGCTCGCGCAGCTTGCCGGCCAGCATCACGCCGTAGCCGTACGCCGCGTCGCGGTGCACGATCGCACTGAACGCGTCGACCGTCTCGCCCTGGAGCAGGATGTCGACCTTGACCAGGTCGGCCGCCTGCTCGCCGGTGGGTTCGTAGTCGAGCGACGCATAGCCCTTGGTGCGCGACTTGAGCTGGTCGAAGAAGTCGAACACGATCTCGCCGAGGGGCAGCGTGTAGCGCATCTCCACCCGGTCCTCGGACAGGTAGTCCATGCCCTCGAGCTGGCCGCGCTTGGACTGGCAGAGCTCCATGATCGTGCCGATGTAGTCGCTGGGGCTCAGGATCGTGGCCTTCACGACCGGCTCGCGGACCTCGGCGATCTTGCCTGCGTTGGGGTACTCGCTGGGGTTGGTGACGGCCTGCTCCGAGCCGTCCTCCATCAGCACGCTGTAGACCACGTTGGGCGCGGTCGAGATCAGGTCGAGGTTGAACTCGCGCTCCAGGCGCTCTCGCACGATCTCCATGTGCAGCAGGCCGAGGAAGCCGCAGCGGAAGCCGAAGCCGAGCGCGCCGGAGGTCTCGGGCTCGTAGGCGAGGGCAGCGTCGTTGAGCTGCAGCCGCTCCAGCGCGTCGCGCAGCGTCGGGTAGTCGTCGCCGTCGATCGGGTAGAGGCCGGAGTAGACCATCGGGTTGGGGTGCTTGTAGCCGCCGAGTGCCTTGGTGGCGCCGTGGTGCTGGCTGGTCACGGTGTCGCCGACCCGGGACTGGCGCACGTCCTTCACACCGGTGATCAGGTAGCCCACCTCGCCGACGCCGAGGTCGCCCGCCTTGACCGGCTCCGGGCTGATCACCCCGACCTCGAGCATCTCGTGCACGGCACCGGTCGACATCATCTTGATCCGGTCGCGGTGCGTGAGCTTGCCGTCGATCACGCGGACGTAGGTGACCACACCGCGGTAGGTGTCGTAGACCGAGTCGAAGATCAGCGCCCGCGGCGGTGCGTCGGCGTCACCGACCGGCGCGGCGGTCTGGGCCACGATCTCGTTGAGCAGGTGCTCCACGCCGACCCCGGTCTTGGCCGAGACCCGGAGCACCTCGGACGGGTCGCAGCCGATGATGCCGGCCAGCTCCGCGGCGTACTTGTCCGGCTGCGCGGAGGGCAGGTCGATCTTGTTCAGCACCGGGACGATGTGCAGGTCGGCGCCGATCGCGAGGTACAGGTTGGCCAACGTCTGCGCCTCGATCCCCTGCGCCGCGTCGACCAGCAGGACGGCGGTCTCGCAGGCTTCCAGGGAGCGGGAGACCTCGTAGGTGAAGTCCACGTGCCCGGGGGTGTCGATCATGTTGAGGACGTAGGTGCCCGGCTCGGCGGAGGCGTCGTTGTCCGCGGCGACGGTCCACGGCATCCGCACGGCCTGGCTCTTGATCGTGATCCCGCGCTCGCGCTCGATGTCCATCCGGTCGAGGTACTGCGCCCGTGCGTTGCGCGCGTCCACCACACCGGTGAGGCGCAGCATCTGGTCGGCCAGGGTCGACTTGCCGTGGTCGATGTGGGCGATGATGCAGAAGTTCCGGATGACCGCGGGATCGGTCTTGCCCGGCACGGGCGCGGCGCTGTTCGAGGACACAAATGGCTTTCGAGAGACGGCGAGAACGGAACCACGATCCTCCCACGCGGGGGTCCGTGGGACGAAAACGTCACTCCGGGCTGACCAGGAACTCCTTGGACTTGGCGATCGCGAAACCCCAGCCCTGCTCGAGCGTCGGCCGCGGAGGTACGGCGACCTCGTCGGGGTTGGTCACCACGTCGAGCAGCACCGGACCGGGGTGGGCCATCGCCTCGCGCACCGCCCCGTCGACGTCGTGCGGGTCCGTCACCCGGATCCCTCGCATCCCGATCGCCTCCGCCACGCGCCCGAAGTCGGGGTTGTGCAGGACGGTGCCGAACTCCGGCAGACCCACCTGCTCCATCTCCAGCTTGACCATGCCCAGCCGACCGTTGTCGAAGACCACGAGCTTGACCGGGAGGTCGTGGCTGACCGCCGTGATCAGGTCGCCCATCAGCATCGACAGGCCACCGTCGCCGCAGAACGCGACCACCTGCCGCGCCCGGTCCAGCGCCTGCGCGCCGAGAGCCATCGGCATCGCGTTGGCCATCGAACCGAGGTTGTAGGAGCCGACCAGCTGCCGGCCGCCGGTCATCCGCACGAACCGGGACAGCCACACGGTCGACATCCCCGTGTCGGTGGTGAAAACCGCATCAGCAGCCGCGTGCCGCTCGACCGCTGCCGCGAGCAGCTCGGGGCGGATCCGGACGTCGGGGTTGTCGACCTTGCGCCGCAGGAGCCCCTTCGGCTTGAGGTCGTAGTCCGGGTCGGTCAGGTGCGACTGGCGCTCCTGCCACGTCGCGTACGTCTTCCGGGCTGCCTCGAGGTGGGTGCGGCTCTCCTTGCGGGTGAGCTGGGGCACCAGATCGGCCAGGGTGAGCCGGCTGTCACCGACCAGCGCCTTCTGGACCGCCGTACGACGGCCGATGTGCTCGCCGCGGCTGTCGAGCTGCACGACCTGCGTGTCCTTCGGGTAGAACTCGCGGTAGGGGAAGTCGGTGCCGATCAGGAACAGCACGTCGCAGTCGGCGAAGGCCTCGGCGGTCGCCGGGTTGCCGATCAGTCCGGACTGGCCGATCTCGAACGGGTTGTCCTCGTCGAACCCCTCCTTCGCCTTCAGCGTGAGCACCATCGGCGCCGCCAGCGCGTCGGCGAGCGCGAGCACCTCGGCCCTGGCGTGACGCGCACCCTGGCCGACCAGGAGCGTGACCTTGTCCGCCGCATCGAGCACCCGGGCGACGTCCGAGACCGCCTCCGCGACCGCGGCCGCCAGGGGCGGAGCCGGGACGAACCGGGGCGTCTCCGTGTGCCGCGGCAGCTCGAGTCCGCCCACGTCACCGGGGAGCGACAGCACAGCCACACCGCGGTGGGACAGGGCGGCGTTGACCGCCTCCTCGAGCAGCGCCGGGATCTGCTCGACCTGGGTCACCGTCTGGTTGAAGCAGGCGACGTCGGCGAACAGCGCGTCGTTGTCGACCTCCTGGAAGAAGTCGCTGCCCATCTCCTCGCGGGGCACCTGGCCGCAGATGGCGAGCACCGGGACGTGCGACTTGCGCGCGTCGTACAGACCGTTCAGGAGGTGGATCGCCCCGGGCCCCACGGTGCCCATGCAGACCGCGAGGTCGCCGGTCAGCTGGGCCTGGGCGCTGGCGGCGAACGCGCCGACCTCCTCGTGGCGGACGCCGATCCACTCGATCCGGTCCTCGCGACGGATCGCGTCGGTCACCGGGTTGAGGGCGTCGCCGACGACGCCCCAGACCTGGCGGACGCCGTGGTCGGCCAGGGCGTCGATGATCAGGTCGGCGATCGTGCTCTTGCTCATGGGTCTCCTCAGGCTCGGAACGTGTCGGGGTCGGCGAGCTCCCAGTCGGCGCGCCAGGACGCGGGCGCCTCGTCGAGGAGCTGGCCGGGGGCGAGGTGCTCGAACAGGTCCGCGTAGCTGAGCACGCGCTCGTGGTCGATCCGGCGGCGGAGCATGTCCGGTCGCAGCTGGTCCGACGAGGTCAGGCCCATGGAGGCCAGCACCTGCTTCGTCTGGGCGACGGTCTGCTTCTGGTACTGGAAGACCCGCTGCGTCTTGTCCCCGACGTCGAGCGCCCGCATCCGCTTGGGGTCCTGGGTCGCCACGCCGACGGGGCAGGTGTTCGTGTGGCAGGTCTGGGCCTGGATGCAACCGACCGCCATCATCATCGCCCGCGCCGAGTTGGTGTAGTCGGCACCCTGCACCATCCGCTTCACGACGTCGATGCCGGTCGCCACCTTGCCGCTCGCGCCCACCCTGACCCGGTCGCGCAGGCCGACCCCGACGAGGGCGTTGTGCACCGTCATCAGCCCCTCGGTGAGCGGGGTGCCGATGTGGTCCTCGTACTCCAGCGGTGCCGCGCCGGTGCCGCCCTCGCCGCCGTCGACCACGATGAAGTCGGGTGTCACGCCCTCGGCCACCATCGCCTTGCAGATCGCCAGGAAGTCGCTGCGTGAGCCGAGGCAGAGCTTGAACCCGGCCGGCTTCCCGCCGGAGAGCTCACGCATCCGGGCCACGAACAGCACGAGCTCGCGCGGTGTGGAGAAGACCCGGTGGTACGACGGGGACACACACTTCTGGCCCTTCGGCACCCCCCGGGCGTCTGCGATCTCCTGGGTGACCTTGGCGCCGGGCAGGACGCCGCCGATGCCGGGCTTCGCGCCCTGGCTGAGCTTGAGCGAGACCAGCTTCACCTGGTCGTCGGCGGAGGTGTCGCGGAACCGCTCCGGGTCGAAGTCACCGTCCTTGGTGCGCGTGCCGAAGTAGCCGCTGCCGATCTCCCAGACCAGGTCGCCGCCCTGGCGGTGGTACGTGCTGAGCCCGCCTTCGCCCGTGTCGTGGGCGAAGCCACCGAGCTTCGCACCGGCGTTGAGCGCCGAGATCGCGTTGGCGCTCAGGGCGCCGAAGCTCATCGCCGAGACGTTCATCAGCGCCATCGAGTAGGGCTGGGTGCACTGCGGCCCACCGATGGTGACTCGCGGCTCCGCCTCGGTGATGTCGACCGGCTTCGTCGAGTGGACCAGGTACTCGTAGCCGGGCTCGTTGACGTCGCGCTCGGTGCCGAACGGCTGCTCCTCCTTGAGACCCTTGGCGCGCTGGTAGATCGAGGACCTGGTGTTGCGGTCGAACGGGCGCCCGTCGTAGTTGCGCTCGATGAAGTACTGCTGCAGCTCGGGACGGATGTCCTCCATCAGGAAGCGCAGGTGCCCGAGCACCGGGTAGTTGCGCAGGATCGAGTGCTTCTTCTGCAGGAGGTCGTGGCACGCCACCGCGAGCAGGAGCAGCAGGACCGCGACCAGCACCCACCAGCCGGGACCGCCGATCGTCCCGGCCAGGACGGTCACAGCGGCGAGGAACCCGAGGGTCCCGATCACGAAGAAGCGGAGCACGCCTCGACACTAGGGCGACCGTCCTCACCGCGCCCCACCTCAGAGGAGGAGTCAGTGCGTGGGCACCCAGTAGCGCAGCTTCACGCCGCGCTGGTCCTCGAGCACGCCGCCGGCGGCCTCGATCACGCGGCGGGACGCCAGGTTGGTGTCGTCGCAGGTGACCAGGGCCCGCTCGATGCCGAGGTCGGCGACGTGCGGCAGGACGGCGCGCAGCATGGCGGTCGCATGGCCGAGCCGGCGGCGGCTGGGGCGCACGTAGTAGCCGACGTGTCCGCCGACCTCGAGCAGGAAGTCGTTCAGTCGGTGCCGCACGCTGATCCGGCCCAGGTAGTCGCGGTCGTCGACCCACCACCAGGTCGTCTGCGGCACGATCCCGTCTCGGCGCGGTGTGCTCTCGGCGCTGTTGGCGCGGACCAGGGCGACGTACTCCGCGAAGCCGTCCGGGGTGTGCTGGGCGGCGCCGTACCGCGTCTGCTCGCTGCCCATGCTGGCCGCCTCGGCCCGGTTGCCCTCGTCGACCACCTCGCGCATCGCCTCGAGAAACGCATCACGCACGCGCACGTCGGGCAGGATCAGCTCCGGCATGGCGGAAGTCTGGCAGCAATCCCGGTGCGCGAGGATGCCTGACATGAGCGATCGTCCCGGACTGCGCACCGACCTCGCGCAGGTGCCGCACGGGCGCACCGCGCACCGGCTCAGCTGGCCCTACCTACCGCCCTACCTGCGAGCCGCCGTCGAGCAGCACCTCGGATCGTCGGTGGTGGACGCCGAGTCGCGCGACGCGGGGTTCACGCCCGGCTTCGCGTCCGTGCTCACCGGTGCCGACGGCAGCCGGGTCTTCGTGAAGGCGGCCAGCAAGCAGGCGCAGGCAGACTTCGCGCGGGCGTACCTCGATGAGGCCCGCAAGCTGCGGGCGCTGCCGTCCGACCTGCCAGCGCCGCCACTGCGCTGGGTGCACGACGACGCCGACTGGGTGGCGCTCGGGTTCGACGCCGTCGACGGACGCCCGCCGTCACGACCCTGGCGTGCCGACGAGCTCGACCGGTCACTCGACCTGGCCGAGGCGATCGCCGCGTCGACCGACCCGGTGCCGGCCGGACTGCACCTGAAGCGGGTGGTCGAGGAGGTGCCGCCGCTGGTCGACGCCTGGGACCGGGTTGCGGCCGACTGGCCGCACCGGAAGGAGGCGCGCGCGCTGGCTTCGGCGTACGCCGCGCTGCCGGACCGGGCGTTCTGCCACACCGACCTGCGCGACGACAACGTGCTGCTGCTCGACGACGGCACCGCCCTGGCCTGCGACTGGAACTGGCCGGCGCTGGGGCCGGCCTGGCAGGACACCGTCGACCTGCTGGTCTCGGCGTACGGCGACGGGCTGGACGTCGAACCGCTCCTCGCCTCGCGGCCGCTGACCCGTGACGTCGAGCCGGAGCAGATCGACATGTGGCTGGCCGCACTCTGCGGCTTCATGGTCGTCGGGTCCGGGCGCAAGCCACCGATGAACTCGCCGCACCTGCGCACCCACAGCATCTGGTACGCCGAGGCGCTCTGGGGCTGGCTGAGCGACCGCCGCGGCTGGTCGTGAGGCACGATTTGGGCGTCGGAGCGGGCCGCTGATATCGTTGGTCTTCGTGTCTGGGCCCGCCCGGATGCCCTCATTCAGACCCAGCCCACCCAGAATCCAGCAGAACGAGGCTTGCCACGTGGCGAACATCAAGTCCCAGATCAAGCGCAACAAGCAGAACGACGCTGCTCACGAGCGCAACAAGGCCGTGAAGTCGCGACTGAAGACGGCCGTGCGCAAGTTCCGCGAGGCCGCCGAGGCCGGCGACGCCGACCAGGCGAAGGTGCTCGCCGCCGACGCGTCGCGCGCGCTCGACAAGGCCGCCTCCAAGGGCGTCATCCACAAGAACCAGGCAGCCAACCGCAAGTCGGCGCTGCACAAGACCTCCTCGTCTCTCTGAGTCCACTCGTGAGCGCCGCGCCCCTCGGGGTGCGGCGCTCTCGTCGTTTCCGGGACCGTCGGGACTAGCGCGTGCCACGCAGCCGGACGATCGCGAGCACCATCCGCTCCAGCGCGTAGGACGGGTCGCTGGCCTGCCCCTTGACGTCGGCGTCGGCGCGGGCGACCACCCGGATCGCGTCGGCGACGCCGTCGGGCTCCCAGCCGCGGGCCTGCTCCCGGAGGTCACGCAGCTTCCAGCTCGGCACCCCGACCTCGCGCATCAGGTCGGCGTCGCGGGACCCGCGCGGTGCGCTCTTGAACTTCGCCAGCGACCGCAGCCCGCTCGACATCGCGCTGCTGATCAGCACCGCCGCGACGCCGCGGTCGAGCGCCCAGCGCAGCTCCTCGAGCGCCTGGGACGTGCGGCCCATCAGGGTGTGGTCGGCGACGGTGAACGACTTGGCCTCGGCGCGGCCGCCGAAGTACTTCTTGACCATCTCGGTGGTCACCGGCTCCCCACCGAAGTCGTTGGCCAGCTGGCTGGCGGCGGCCGACAGCCCGCGGAGGTCCTGGCCGACCGCCTGCACCAGGAACGCAGCGGCGTCGTTGTCGATGCGCACCCTGAGCGCCCGGAACTCGTTGACGACGTAGCCGGGGTACTCGCGCATGGTCAGCGGCGCGCTCTTGACCTCGGTCACCCCGGCCGCCTTGCGCAGCTTGGTCAGCACGCCGCTGCCCTTCTGCCCCCCCGAGTGCACGAGGACCAGCGCGACGTCGTCGGCCGGCTCCTTCGCATAGCCGACGATGCCCTCGACGGACTCCTCGGGGAGGTCCTCGAACCGGCGGACCACCACGCACCGCGTGGTCGAGAACAGCGACGGCGCGCTCAGCTCGCCGAGCGTGGCCATGGTGAGCTGCTCGGCGGAGGTCTCGCTCAGCTCCGCCTCGGCGTCGTGCGCCTTGACCGCGGAGCGCACCTGCCCGACCGTGCGCTCGGCGAGGAACTCCTCCGGCCCGGTCACCAGGGTGATCCGGCCGAGCACGTCGGACGCCGCGGGACCTGCCATGGCGGCAGCCTCTCACGCAGCGCGGACAGGCCCGCCCACGGCTCATCGCGGCGCGCCCGGCACCGGGCGGGTGACCACGTGGAGCCCGTGGTCGGAGACGACGGCGACGTCGCCGTCCCGGTCCGTACGACGGACCGACATGCCCGCCCGCTCCAGCAGCCGGAGCGTGGTCGGGGCCGGGTGGCCGTAGTCGTTGTGCCGCCCCACCGAGATCACCGCGAGCCGTGCCCGCAGCCCGGCCAGCAGGACCGGATCCTGCTTGGAGCTGCCGTGGTGGGCGACCTTGAGCACGTCGACGTGCAGCGCACCGACCACCTCCGCGAGCCGCTCCTGGGAGCCCGTCTCCTCGTCGCCCATCAGCAGCAGCCGGATCCCGCGGGACTCGACCAGCAGCACCACGCTGGCGTCGTTGGGCGGTGACTCCGAGTCGGCCGGGGTCGGGCCGGTCGGCGCGATCACCTGCCAGCGCAGCCCTCCCACGCTCGCCTGCTCCCCTGCTGCTGCGACGCGCACCGGCACGCCGTCATCGGCTGCGAGCCGCCGGACCTCCGACACCCCGCCCGCCGGCTCGGCCAGTCCGGTCACCTCGATCGCCCCGACCCGGCGTCCGCGGAGCACGCCGGCCAGGCCGTCGACGTGGTCGGCGTGGAAGTGGGTGAGCACCACCAGCGGCACCCGTCGTACGCCCAGCCGTCGCAGGCACCCGTCCATCAGGTCCGGATCCGGGCCGGCGTCGACCACCACGGCCGCACCGTCGCCGGCGTCGAGCACCAGGCCGTCGCCCTGTCCGACGTCGCACGCGACCAGCACCCAGCCCCGCGGTGGCCAGCCCGGTGTCGGCAGCGGCACCAGCACGATCACCAGCAGCAGTGCCGACGTGCCGACCGCCCAGCCACGCCTGGCCAGCAGGGAGCCGAGCACCAGCGCCAGCCAGCCGCAGACCAGGGTCAGCACGAGCAACGGCAGCGGGCCCGTGGGCCAGCCCACCGCGGCCGTCGGCAGCGCCGCCGACCGGTGCGCAACCGCGATCACCCAGTCGGCGCACCAGGTCGCCACCGTGCCCACCGGACGACCGAGCGGCGCCCACGCCGTGGACAGCAGCCCGGCCGCGAGCCCGAGCACCGTCGCCGGCGCCACCACCGGTGCGGCCAGCAGGTTGGCCACCACCGCGACCAGGCTCACCTGGCCCGAGATCGCCGCCACCGGAGGAGTGCACGCGAGCTGCGCCGCGAGCGGGACCGACAACGCCTCGGCCGCCCACCGGGGCAGCCACCGGCACATCGCGTCGCGCCAGCCGGGTGCGAGGAACACGATGCCCGCGGTCGCCAGCACCGACAACGCGAACCCGACCTCGCCGGCCAGCCACGGGTCGAACAGCATCAGCACCAGCACCGCCAGCCCGAGCGCCCGCGGCCCGCGCTGGCGTCCGTTGCTGCCCATGCCGACCAGCGCGACCGAGCCCATCACGGCAGCCCGGAGCACGCTCGGCTCGGGGCGCGCGAGCAGAACGAACCCGACCACGCCGACCGCACCCACCACGACCAGCCCTCGCGCGCGCACCCCGGCGCCCCGGGCGAGCACCAGCAGCGCCCCGACCACGAGGGTCAGGTTGGTGCCCGACACCGCGAGCAGGTGGGTCAGCCCGGCGGTCCGGAAGTCCGTCGCCGTGCGCTCCGGCAGCCCGGTGTCGTCACCGTCGACCAGCGCCGGCACCAGCGCCCGCGGCTCCACCGGCCGGTGCGCGACCGCCGTCCGGATCCCTGCCCGCACGTGGGCCGCCCCGCGGAGCAGCGGTCCGTCGCGGGCCAGCACCTCGGGTTCGCCGTGGGCCAGGTAGACCGCCGCAAGGTCGTCGCCCTCGGCCGGCGACAGACGTCCCGACGCCTGCACGGTCTCGCCCAGGTGTAGCGACCGCCACCCGGCCGGAGCCACCACCAGCACCGGCTGGAGCAGCCGCCAGGTCCGACCGCGTGTCGTCACCCGCGAAACGGTGGCGTGCACCAGGACGTAGCTCGAGAAGCGGCCCTCCTTGAGCACCGGGTCGCCGGTGAGCTCGAGCCGCGCCCGGGCGGTGACCTCGTCGGCGGCGAGCCGCGGCAGCGGACCCTCGCGGACCACCTCGATCCGCAGCAGCGCCCCGCCCGCCACCACGATGGCGACCAGCAGCCAGACCAGGTGCTCGCCCGGCACCCGACCCCGGCGCCGCCCCTCGACCAGCAGCAGCACCAACCCGGCGACTGCCAGCGCAACGTCGCCCCCCGGCGGGAGGTGCAGCCCGGCGAGCGCGGCCAGCCAGGCCACCACACCGAGCGCCGGCGTGCGCAGGTCGGCCACGTGCGGCTCCGGCGGGTCCTCACGGTCGGCCACCTCCTCACAACGTCACGTGCGGTGCGATGTCGGCGAGCGTCTTGTCACCGATGCCGTCGACCTCGAGCAGCTCGTCGACCGAGGTGAAGGTGCCGTGCTGGGAACGCCAGTCGAGGATCTTCTGCGCCGTCACCGGCCCCACCCCGGGCAGCGTGTCGAGCTCGGACAGTCCGGCCGCGTTGAGGTTGACCAGCGCCCCCGCTGCGGGCGACGAGCCAACGGCACCGGGCGCGACACCGGGAGCCGCCGGCTGCCCGACCAGGATCTGCTCGCCGTCCACGAGCACCCGAGCCAGGTTGAGCGAGGTCAGGCCGACACCGGAGCGCGGTCCACCTGCACGTCGGATCGCGTCCTGCACCCGCGATCCGGCGGGAAGCGTGACGATGCCCGGTCGTCGCACCTTCCCGGCGACGTCGACCACCACCGGGGCCGTCGCGGCACCCGCTGTGGCCGTGCCCGACGGTGATGCCGTCACCTCGCGAGTGCTCGAGCCGCCGGTCGTCACCACCCGCTGAGGAGGTACGGCGTCGGCGTGGGCGCCCGAGCGCACCGCCAGCCATCCCGCCACCGCGAGCGCCACCCCGACCAGCGCGAGCACGACCAGACCGTGCTGCCCGGACAGCCCCACCCGCCCCCGCAGGGCGTCGGGCACCCGGTCGGCGAGCCAGCCCGGCACCCGGTCGCCCGGTCCGGCCCGTCTGCTCCGCGCATGGCGACCCGGATCGGGCAGCGCCCGTGGCTCGGGAGCCGGCACCCCGAGCGCCGCTGGACCCACCAGCGGCGGATCGGACCGGGTCCAGAAGTCGTGCTCGTCATCGTCTGCGCCCTCCTGCTCGGGTCGCAGACCGGACAGCTCGACCCGGAGGAGCTCCAGGCGTCGCCGCGCGACCTCGGCCAGCTCGTCCCGCTCCCGCCTGCGCATGACCAGAACCTAGGAAGCGGCCGCGCCGGCGGCGAGAACCGGCGAGCAGCCTGTGGAGGACCGACGACACGCCCCGGCCTGTGGACACCAACGGGCTCGTGGTTACGGTCGTTGCATGAGGATCACCATCGCCGGAGGACACGGCAAGATCGCCCAGCACCTCGAACGCCAGCTCGTGAAGGCGGGCCACGAGGCGGTCGGCATCGTGCGCAACCCCGACCACGTCTCCGACGTCGAGGCCAACGGAGCCGAAGCCGTCGTGCTCGACCTCGAGAGTGCCAGCGTCGCCGACCTGGCGCGGGTGCTCGACGGTTCCCACGCTGTGGTCTTCGCCGCGGGTGGCGGACCCGACAGCGGTGCCGCGCGCAAGGAGACCGTCGACAAGGGCGCCGCGGTGCTGCTCGCCGACGCGGCGGAGCAGGCGGGCGTCGCCCGCTACCTGATGGTCTCCTCGATGGGCGCCGACGACGCCGACCCCGACAGCGACGACGTGTTCCAGATCTACCTGCGCGCGAAGAAGGCCGCCGACGACGACCTGAGCGGGCGCGACCTCGCCTGGACGATCGTCCGGCCGGGACGCCTCACCGACGAGCCGGGCACCGGTCTCGTGCAGGTCGGCTCGCTCCCCCGCGGCAGCATCACGCGGGAGGACGTGGCCGCCGTGCTGGTGGCCTCCCTCGACCTGACCAAGACGGTGGGCAAGGCGTTCGACCTGCTCAACGGCGACGACGAGATCGAGGAAGCGCTCCGCAAGGTCTAGGTCTGCTCAGTCGCGTACGGCGACCGACACCGCGACCATCCCCGGCCCCACGTGGGCACCGAGGACGGCGCCCACCTCACCGAGCCAGACGTCCCGGTCGGCGAGCCCCTCGGCCAGCCGGTCGCGCAGCTTGTCGGCGAGCTGGGTGGCGCGCTCCGGGCTCGCCAGGTGGGCGACAGCGACGTCGACCTGCGCCGAGCCGGCTGCCTCCACGGCGAGCTCCTCGAGCCGCGCCAGCGCCTTGCCGGAGGTGCGCACCCGCTCGAACGGCCCGACCTTCCCGTCGTCGATCCGCAGGATCGGCTTCACCGAGAGGGCGGACCCCAGCAGCGCGGCTGCAGCGCCCATCCGGCCACCGCGGCGCAGGTACTCCAGCGTGTCCACGTAGAACAGCGACGTCGTCGCGGCCGACCGCTCGCGTGCCGCGTGCGCCGCCTCTGCGGCATCGGCGCCACCATCGACGGCGTCGGCCGCGGCCAGCACCGAGAAGCCGGTGCCCATGCCGACCTGCCGGGAGTCGACCGGCACCACCGGGATCGGGCTGTCGCGAGCGGCGAGCTGGGCGGACTCGAAGGTGCCGCTGATCTCGGCGGACAGGTGCACCGACACCACCGACGTCGCGCCGGCGTCGGCCGCGTCGCGGTAGGCCTCGAGCATCGCCGCCGGGGTCGGCCGGCTGGTGCTCACCGGCACCCACTCGCGCAGCGACTTCGCGACCAGCTCGGGCGTCGCCCCGTCCGAGCCGTCGCCGTCCGCTCCCGGGGTCAGCGCCTCGTCGTACGACACCGCGCCGATCACGACCTGCAGCGGCACCACCCGGATGTCGCGCGCCTCGACCACCGCAGTCGGCAGCGACGCGGTCGAGTCGGTGACGATGGCGATGGACATGCGGAGAAGGCTAGTGCCCCCTCACCGGCCGTCGGCGCCCAGAGCGAGCGTCAGCTCGAGCACCGTCTCGGGGTCGTCCAGACGCTCGCCGTACAGCTCCCGCAGCTGTCCGACGCGGTAGCGCACGGTCTGCGGGTGCACGTGCAGGATCTCGGCCACCTGCTCGCGCCGGCCACGGCACAGCAGCCAGGCGCGCAAGGTCTCGGTGAGCTTCTCGGCGCTCGCCGGACGAAGCTCCGCCAGCGGCGCGAGCACGCGCGCCCGGAGGTCGGCCAGCGCCTCCTGGTCGGCCTCGAGCACGAGGCGCGCGAGATGCCGGTCGGTGTCGACGGCCTGCCCCCGCCCGGGACGGATCCCCAGGTCGCGGGCTCGCACCGCGCGGAGGTACGACGAGCGCGCGCGCTGCCACTCCACCGCCGGGCCGACCACCGCGTGCCGGCCGTCGAGCGCCCGCATCAGCACCGGACGAGACGCGTCGGCCACCAGCACCAGCGCTACCTCGTCGCTGTCCAGGTCGGGGAGGTCCTCCCCGGCGGCCAGGGTGCGCGACCCGATCGCGGTCTCGGCGCCGCGCACCTGGCCGGGCGGCAGCAGTACCGCGGTCAGCGTGCCGGGCGGCGTCCACTCGGCGCGCGTGGCCGTCGCGTCCAGCGTCGCAGGACTGGCGCCGGTCACGAGCTGACGGGCCAGCCGCTCGAGCAGCCGCTGCCGCACCCGTCCGGAGGTCTCGAGCTCGTCGGCGTGGCCCGCTGCGCTCGAGGCGGACAGCTCGTCGATGTAGGCGAACACCAGCTCGGCGAACGCGGCCACCTGGTCGGCCGGCAGCCCCGTCGCGACCGCGCGGTCCGACAGCAGCCGCCAGGCCCGGCGCGCGCCCATCCGGTAGGCGGCGAGCAGCGCCTCCATCGACCGTCCCGCACGCGCCTCGCCGCGACCCAGCCGGTAGGCGCCCTCGACCACCGGACCGAGCGGCGTCCCCGCGTCGGAGCCGGCCCCTCGCGCGCCGAGCTCCAGGAAGCCGTCGAGGGCGAGCGCCACCGCATCACGGATGGTGGCCCCCATCGGACCCGCGAACGCGTCGCGGTAGCTGGGCACCTCGGCCACCACCACCGCCACCACCTGCTCCGCCACGGTGCCGAGGTCCTCACGGAGCGCGGCGAGCACGATCGGGTCAAGATGGACCTCGGGCTGGCGTTCGCTCACCATCTTGTTCGCACCGAACAATTCATGGAGAAAGATTCACGTGTCACGACCATGACTTTACCTCTCAGGTCGATCAGAGTAGGTACATGACGACGACTGGACTCACCTGGCGCGACCGCGCGGTGCGCTTCACCGAGGCCGTCACCACGCCACTGCTGCCCGAGGACTACCTCGACCTGTTCGCGCCGTTGCGCTCCGGCGCCGCCCTGCGCGGCCGGATCGAGGACGTGCACGCGGAGACCGCCGATGCCGCCACGCTGGTGATCCGGCCGGGCGCCGACTGGGCCGGCCACGTGCCCGGCCAGTACGTCCGGATCGGCATCGACGTCGACGGCGTCCGGCTCTGGCGCGCCTACTCGCTGACCCACGGCCCCCGCGAGGACGGCCGGATCTCGGTCACGGTCAAGGCCGTGCCCGACGGCAGGGTGAGCAACCACCTCGTCCACGTCGCGCGTCCGGGCACCCTGGTCCACCTCGAGCAGGCGGCCGGCGAGTTCGTCCTCCCGCCCGACGGCGGCAAGCTCCTGTTCGTCACTGCCGGGTCCGGGATCACGCCGGTGATCGGCATGCTGCGCAACCTGTTCCCGGTCACCGACGAGGGCGTCGTCCGGCTCCCGCGCAGCGACGCGTTCGACATCACCGTCGTCCACGTCGCGCCCAGCGAGCCGGACTCGATCTTCCTGGCCAACCTGCGCGAGCTCGACGCGGCCGGCCTGATCACGCTGGTTGCCCGGTACGACGACCAGCACGGGGTGCTCGACGTCGAGGACCTCGCGCTCCTCGTGCCCGACCTCGGCGCGCGGGTCACGTTCGCGTGCGGCCCTGCTGGCCTTCTCGACGCGCTCGGTGGGCACCACGACCAGCGCGGGCTGGAGCTGTTCACCGAGCAGTTCCGGGCCGGCAACCGGGTCGTCGGCGAGGGCGGCACGGTCACCTTCGGTCGCACCGGCACGACCGCCGAGGCCGACGGCGCCACCGCCCTGCTCGACGCCGGCGAGGCGGCCGGTGTGCTGATGCCGTCGGGCTGCCGGATGGGCGTCTGCTTCGGCTGCGTCCTCCCGCTCACCGAGGGCTCCGTGCGCGACCTCCGCAACGGCGAGGTCACCACCGCCGAGCCCGGCGACGGCGTCAAGATCCAGACCTGCATCTCCGCGGCAGCGGGCAGCTGCCACCTCGACATCTGATCCCCGAACCTCGATCACCCCAGACCCTCACGAAGGAGTCACCATGACCACGATCCAGAAGCAGCCCACCAGCCCCATCGCGCACCTGTCCGCCGAGGACATCGAGGAGCTCGGCCGCGAGCTCGACGCGATCCGCCAGTCCATCATCGAGGCGCGCGGCGCCGACGACGCGGCATACATCCGCCAGGTGATCGACGCCCAGCGCAAGCTCGAGCTGGCCAGCCGCGCCGTTCTGCTGTTCTCGCTGTTCCCGCCGGCCTGGTTCGTCGGCACGGCCGGCCTCTCGGTCGCCAAGATCATCGAGAACATGGAGATCGGCCACAACGTGATGCACGGCCAGTGGGACTGGATGCGTGACCCGAAGATCCACTCGACCACCTGGGAGTGGGACAACGCCTCCCCCTCCGAGCAGTGGAAGCACTCGCACAACGAGCTGCACCACACGTACACCAACGTGATCGGCAAGGACAACGACCTCGGCTACGGCATCATGCGCGTCGACGAGGAGCAGCGCTGGCACCCGATGTACCTCGGCCAGCCGCTGTGGAACTTCATCAACGCCTGCTTCTTCGAGTACGGCATCGCGGCGTACGACCTCGAGCTCGGCAAGAACCTCGCCAGCGAGAAGCGTCGCAAGAGCCCGGCCTTCCGCGCCCGCGCCGGCGTCACGCTGAAGAAGATCCGCAACCAGATGACCAAGGACTACGTCGTCCACCCGCTGGTCTCCGGCCCGTCCGCGCTGACCACCCTGTCCGCGAACTTCACCGCCAACCTGGTCCGCAACCTGTGGACCCACTCGGTGATCATGTGCGGCCACTTCCCCGAGGGCGTCGAGACGTTCGAGAAGAATTCGATCGAGGGCGAGACCCGCGGCGAGTGGTACGTGCGCCAGATGCTCGGCTCCGCGAACATCTCCGGCTCGAAGGCGATGCACTTCATGAGCGGCAACCTGAGCCACCAGATCGAGCACCACCTGTTCCCCGACCTGCCCAGCAACCGCTACGCCGAGATCGCTCCGCAGGTGCGCGACATCTTCGACCGCTACGGGCTCACCTACGCGACCGGCTCGCTGCCGAAGCAGGTCGCGTCCGCCTGGCACAAGGTGATCCGGCTGTCGCTGCCCAACGGCTTCGAGAAGGCGCCGCTGGCCACCGTCACCGCGCTCACCACCAAGCAGGGCCGTCGTGACCTGCGGAGGCGTCCGGCGGCCTGACGTCTCGACCACCGCTGGTCGAGCCTGTCGAGACCGGGGTCACAATGACCCGGTGACCCTCCTCACCGGGCTGCTCGCGGGCGCCGTGCTCGGCTACGTCCTGCAACGGTCAAGGCTGTGCTTCCACTCGATGTACGCCGACGCGCTCGGCGGCGACACCCGGCTGCTCCGGGGCTGGCTGCTCGGTGTCGGGATCGGCAGCGTCGGGCTGTCGCTGCTCTACCTCACCTCCGCGTACGACGGGCTGAACGCCGGTCTGGCGTTCCGTCCTGTGCAGAACATCGTCGGCGGTGTCGTGATCGGCGTCGGCATGGTGGTCGCGCTGTCGTGCACCAGCGGCCTGTTCTACAAGCTGGGCGCCGGGATGCTCGGCGCCGGGGTCGGCCTCGTCGGCTGGGCCATCGGCGAGCTGGTCGCCTCGAACATCCACCTCGGTGGACCCACGCTGCTGCACGGAGGTGTCGACGGCACCATCACCGGCCAGCTCGGCATCCCGCGGCTCGTCGGGTCGCTGCTGCTGCTCGCCTTCGCGATCGGCGCCGGGTTCCGATTCTCGTTCCGCCGGCCTCGGCTCCCGCGGGTGAGGACCTGGGGCTGGCTGCGCACCGGCGTCGGTCTCGGAGTGGCAGTCACCGTCGGCTGGGTGCTGGCCGGCGAGGGCGGGGCGTCGTACGGACCGAGCACGGTGGGCGCCGTGGTCAGCGTCCGCGACGGCCACCCGCGCTGGTGGCTGATCGCGTTCCTCGTCGGTCTGGTGCTCGGTGCCCACGTGGCGGCGCGCGCGACCCGTGAGTGGAAGCCGCGCGGCGAGCAGCCGGTGCGCTACGCCCAGCTCGGGGCGGGCGGCTTCCTGCTGGGAGCGGGTGGCTGGATCGCGGGCGGCTGCAACCTCGGGCACGGACTCTCCGGTGCCGCCCAGCTCAACGTGTCGTCCTGGGTCGTGGTCGCGTCGATGGCGGCCGGGGTCGCGCTTGCCCAGCAGGTGCGCGGCCGCACCCGGTCGGGGATCCTCAGCCGGACCTGACAGGATCTCCGGGTGTTCCGCCTCCTCAAGCTGCTCCTGGTGCTGGCCGTCCTGGCTCTCGCGCTCGACCGCGGCGGCGACTACGTGGCCGAGCAGGCGGCGGCCGGCGAGCTCCAGCGGTCTCAGGGACTGCAGCGGGAGCCGGACGTCTCGATCACCGGCTTCCCGTTCCTGAACCAGTTCGCCTCCGGCCGCTACGACCGCGTGGTCGTGACCGCGCAGGACGTGCGGGTGGGGACGTCCGACACCTCGCTGAAGATCGCGAAGGTGCGCCTCGACTTCCGCGCCGTCATCGCGTCGCGCAACTTCACCCGCTTCCGGGCGAAGTCGGCGACCGCCCACGCGACGGTCGGCTACGCAGCGCTCAGCCGGACGCTCGGCATCAAGGTGCGTTTCGGCGGAGACGGCCTGATCACCGCCAGCAAGAAGTTCACCGTCCTCGGCGAGACCGTCCGCCCGACGATCACCGTGGAGCCGAAGGTGGCCTCCGACGCGCTCACGTTCGCCGGCTCGAAGATCGGCGGCGGCCAGGACCTGCCGGCCCAGGTCAGCACCGCGTTGCGCGAGGTCTTCGGCAGCGACCTGTCGCTGAAGAACCTGCCGTTCGACGTGAAGGTGAAGGCCGTGAAGGTGACCCGGTCAGGACTTGACCTGACCCTGACCGGGAGCAACCTCAGCTACGCGACGAAGCGCTGACCGGCTGCCGCGCGCGCTTGTAACGCCGGCTGGTTCGCGGAACCGCACGCCTCAGCCGGCGACGATGTTGACCAGCTTGGGTGCGCGCACGATCACCTTGCGCACCGTGCGGCCGTCCAGCGCCCGTCGTACCGTCTCGTCGGCCATCGCTGCGGCCTCCAGGTCGTCCTCGGAGATGTCCGGCGAGACCTCCAGCCGCGCCTTGACCTTGCCCTGGATCTGGACCACGGCAGTCACGGACTCCTGCACCAGCAGCGCCTCGTCGACCACCGGCCACGTCGCTCGCGCAACGGTCGGCTGGTGGCCCAGCCGGTCCCACATCTCCTCGGCCGTGTAGGGCGCGACCAGGGACAGCAGGATCGCCACCGCCTCGGCCGCCTCGCGGACGGCCGGGTCTGCGGGACCGCAGCCGGAGTCGATCGCCTTGCGGGTGGCGTTGACCAGCTCCATCACGCGGGCCACCATCACGTTGAAGCGGTAGCCCTCGACCAGCGTCTCGGCCTCGCGCACCGTGTGGTGGGTGACCTTGCGCAGCTCGGGATCTCCGCCCGAGGCGGGCTGCCCGACCGCGCTCGTGACGTCACCGCTCAGCCGCCAGGCCCGCTTCAGGAAACGCAGCGAACCGGCCGGGGACATCTCCGACCAGTCGATGTCGTCCTCGGGCGGTCCGGCGAAGACCAGGGTCAGGCGTACGGCGTCCACTCCGAACTCCGCAAGTTGGTCCCCCAGACTGACGCCGTTGCCCAGCGACTTGCTCATCTTCTTGCCCCGGTTGATCACGAAACCCTGGTTCACCTGGGCGGAGAACGGCTCGACGAAGTCGACCATCCCCATGTCGTGCAGCACCTTGGTGAAGAAGCGCGCGTACAGCAGGTGCAGCACCGCGTGCTCGACGCCACCGATGTAGATGTCGCACGGCATCCACGCGCGCACCTTGTCCTCGTCGAACGGGGCGGTGTCGTCGTGCGGCGAGCAGTAGCGCAGGAAGTACCACGAGGAGTCCACGAACGTGTCCATCGTGTCGCTGTCGCGCTTGGCCGGGCCGCCGCACTGCGCGCACTCGACGTTGACCCAGTCCTCCGCGGCGGCCAGCGGTGACACGCCCTTCGGCTTCAGGTCCGCGCCCTTCAGCTCGGGCAGCTCGACCGGCAGCTCGTCGTACGGCACCGGGACCTCGCCGCACTTCTCGCAGTGCACGATCGGGATCGGCACGCCCCAGTAGCGCTGCCGGCTCAGCAGCCAGTCGCGCAGCCGGAAGTTGACCGTGCCCTCGCCGGCGCCCTTCTCCTCCAGCCACTCGATGGTCGTGCGCTTGGCCTCGTCGACCTCCATGCCGTTCAGGGAGATCTCGGCGTTGGCGGAGTTCACGGCCGGGCCCTGCCCGACGTACGCGTCGCCCTCCCAGCCCTCGGGGGGCTGCACCGTGCGCACGATCGGCAGGTCGAACTTCGTCGCGAAGTCCCAGTCGCGCTGGTCCTGTCCGGGCACCGCCATGATCGCGCCGGTGCCGTAGTCGGCCAGCACGTAGTCGGCCGCCCACACCGGGATCTGCTCGCCGGTCACCGGGTTGGTCGCATGCACGCCCAGGAAGACGCCGGTCTTCGGCCGCTCGGACGACATCCGGTCGATCTCGGAGGCCATCCGGGTCTCGTCCAGGTAGGCCTCGTACGACGGGCGCTGCTCGTCCGTGACCAGCTCGCCGGCCAGCTTGGCGTCGGCCGCGACCACCATGAACGTGGCTCCGAACAGGGTGTCCGGCCGCGTCGTGTAGACGGTCAGCGTCCGGGTCTCGTCGGTCGAGCCTGTCGAGACCACCGCGAACGAGACGTGAGCGCCCTCGGAACGGCCGATCCAGTTCTTCTGCGCCGTGATCACCCGGTCGGGCCAGGTGGCCTCCAGCGGACCCATGTCGTCCAGCAGTCGCTGCGCGTAGTCGGTGATCTTGAAGTACCACTGGGTCAGCTCGCGCTTGGTCACCTCGGCGCCGCAACGCTCGCAGCGCCCGTCGACGACCTGCTCGTTGGCCAGCACGGTCTGGTCGTTGGGGCACCAGTTGACCGGGCTGTTCTTGCGGTAGGCCAACCCACGCTCGCGGAACTTCAGGAACAGCCACTGGGTCCAGCGGTAGTACTCCGGGTCACTGGTGTGCAGGCGGCGCGACCAGTCGAAGCCGACGCCGTACCGCTTGAAGGAGTCGTACTGGGTCTCGATGTTGGCGTAGGTGTACTCGGCCGGGTGCGCGTTGTTGCGGATCGCGGCGTTCTCGGCGGGCAGCCCGAACGAGTCCCAGCCCATCGGGTTCAGCACCTCGTAGCCGCGCAGCCACCAGTACCGCGCGATCACGTCGTGCAGCGCGGTCACCTCGGCGTGACCCATGTGCAGGTCGCCGCTCGGGTAGGGGAACATCGTCAGCGCGTAGCGCTTCTCCCGCGGCGAGTCGTCGTCGGCGCGGAAGGGCTCCAGCCGGTCCCAGACCGGCAGCCACTTGTCCTGGACCGCCTGGACCTCGTAGGCCTCGGGCTCCTCGTGCTGCTGCTCGCTCATCGCTTCGTCTCTCGTGTTCGTGGGATCCGGACCTGGCTTGGACATGAAAAAACCCCTCGCACAGGAGGGGTTGCCGCATCGGTGAACCGATGCGGCTAGGTAAGAAGCAGTGCGGACCTCATGCACAGCATGGTAGCCGACCCGCAGACGGCGGTTGAGGAGCGAGCCCCAGCGAGCGTCTCGAAACCCCGCGACTGACGATGGTTGAGGAGCGAGCCCCAGCGAGCGTCTCGAAACCCCGCGACTGACGGCTGAGCGAGGCCGCGAGCCCCAGCGAGCGTCTCGAAACCCCGCGACCACGGACGCGCAGCCCCGGCCGCCGGAGGTTTCGAGACGGTTGCAGAACAACCTCCTCAACCACCGACCTGACGACGGTTGAGGAGCGAGCCCCAGCGAGCGTCTCGAAACCCCGCGACCCACGGACGCGCAGCCCCGGCCGCCGGAGGTTTCGAGACGGTTGCAGAACAACCTCCTCAACCCCGATCCTGACGACGGTTGAGGAGCGAGCCCCAGCGAGCGTCTCGAAACCCGCGACCACGGACGCGCAGCCCCGGCCGCCGGAGGTTTCGAGACGGTTGCAGAGCAACCTCCTCACCACCGACCGGCGACACTCCTCACCGACCTGACGACGGTTGCAGAGCAACCTCCTCAACCACCGACCTGACGACGGTTGCAGAGCAACCTCCTCCAGCATCGTCGAGCGGGTCGCTAGGGTCGGGGACATGAAGGTTCTGATCACCGGCGGGGCGGGATTCATCGGGTCGACGACGGCCAAGGCGCTCGAGGAGGCCGGTCACACGCCGGTGATCCTGGACTCTCTGCTGTCCGGGCCGCTCGCGTTCGTGCGCGACCGGATCTTCTACGAGGGCGACATCGCCGACCGCGACCTGCTGACCCGGATCATGGAGGAGCACCCGGACATCGAGGCCACGATCCACATGGCCGCGCGGATCAAGGTGCCGGAGTCGGTCGAGCAGCCCTATGAGTACTACCGCGACAACGTCGCGAAGTCGCTGGAGCTCTTCGACCAGCTCGACAAGCTCGGCAAGCCGCGGGTGGTGTTCTCCTCCTCGGCGTCGCTCTACGCGCTCAAGGACGACTTCGAGGTGGTCGAGTCCGACCCGCTCGCGACCACCTCGCCCTACGCGCGCACCAAGCTGATGATGGAGATGGTCCTCCAGGACATGTCGGCGGCGACCGACCTGCGCGCGGTCATCCTTCGTTACTTCAACCCGATCGGCTCCGACCCCGACCTCCAGTCCGGGATCTACGACAAGGAGCCCTCCCACGTGCTCGGCCAGCTGGTGATGGCCGCCCGCGGGATGAAGGACCACTTCACGATCACCGGCACCGAGCACCCGACCCGTGACGGCACGGGCATCCGCGACTACATCCACATCTGGGACCTCGCGCGGGCACACGTCGCGGCGGTCGAGCAGTTCGACAAGGTGATCGCGGCCGAGGGCGCGCCGAGCTCGATCATCAACCTGGGCACCGGATCCGGGGTGACGGTGCTCGAGCTGATCGCCGCCTTCGAGAGTGTGTACGGCGAGAAGGTGCCGCTGCAGGAGGCGCCTCCGCGCCCGGGTGACGCGGTCGGTGCCTTCGCCAACGTGGACAAGGCCCACGAGGTGCTCGGCTGGAGCACGACGCTCTCCCTCGAGGAGGCGATCGACGCCGCACTCAAGTGGGGCGCGAAGCGCGAGTCCGTCCTGGGGTACGAGTGAGATGACCGTCCTCGACATGTTCCGGCTCGACGGCCGGGTGGCGATCGTGACCGGTGCGTCCTCCGGGCTCGGCGTCGCGTTCGCCCGGGCCCTCGGCGAGGCCGGGGCCGACGTGGTGCTCGGCGCCCGTCGCGTCGACAAGCTCGCCGAGACACAGTCCCTGGTCGAGGCGACCGGCCGCAAGGCGCTGGCAGTGGCCACCGACGTCGCCGACCCCGACGCCTGCCAGGCGCTGGTCGACGCGGCGATGGCGGAGTTCGGCCGGGTCGACATCCTGGTCAACAACGCGGGCATCGGCACGGCCGTGCCGGCGACCCACGAGACGCCCGACCAGTTCCGGGCGGTGATCGACGTCAACCTCAACGGCTGCTACTGGATGGCCCAGGCCTGCGGCCGCGTGATGCAGCCGGGGTCGAGCATCGTCAACATCTCCTCGGTGCTCGGACTCACGACGGCCGGGCTCCCGCAGGCGGCGTACGCCGCGTCGAAGGCCGGCCTGATCGGCCTCACCCGCGACCTGGCCCAGCAGTGGACCGGCCGCAAGGGCATCCGGGTCAACGCGCTGGCTCCCGGGTTCTTCGAGTCCGAGATGACCGAGCAGTACCCGCCCGGCTACCTCGAGCAGCAGGGCGCGCGCATCCCGGTCGGCCGCAAGGGCGAGGGTGCGGAGCTGGCGGCGACGCTGGTCTGGCTGGTCTCCGAGGCCGGGGGCTACGTCACCGGCCAGACACTGGCCGTCGACGGGGGTATGACGATCACCTGACGGTACGTCGGGATCACTCACGATTCAGGCGACTCGAAGTACGTTTGCCTCCATGACTCCCGCGGTGCGCTGGCTCCTCGTGCTCGTGGTCGCCGTGCTCGTCCTGGCGCCCACGACCGTGGTGCGCCTGCTCCCGGCCAAGGGATCGACGATCTCCGCTGGCGAGCTGGCCACGAAGATCCACGACTCGCAGGACCGAGGCTGGTCCGGCGAGGTGGCGACGCAGGGTGCCCTGCAGGTGCCGGTGAGCGACTCGTTCAGCGGCGTGGGCCGGCTGTTCGGCGACAGCACGACGTTGCGCGTGTGGTGGGGCGACGACGAGCACTGGCGGGTCGACCGCACCCGCGCGAGCGGGGAGACGGACCTCTTCCGCGACGGGGACAACACCGTCAAGTGGAGCTACGAGTCGGAGAAGGCGACACTGACGCCCTACTCCGACGTGCGGCTGCCCGACGAGGCCGACGTGCTGCCCTCGACGCTCGCGAGCCGGCTGCTCTCCGGAGCGCGCGACGCCGAGCTCTCGCGGCTCCCCTCCGCCCGCATCGCCGGGCACGACTCGGCCGGCCTCCGACTGGTCCCCTCCGACTCCCGCTCGACGATCGCGCGTGCGGACATCTGGGCCGACCAGGCGTCAGGCCTGCCCACCCGGGTCGAGGTGTACGCCGCCGGACGCGCCCGGCCGGTGCTCACGACCGAGGTCACCTCGCTCGACGTGAGTCGGCCCGACGCGAGCACGGTGCGCTTCCGGATCCCGGCCGGGGTCCGGATCGACCACAACCGGGCGCTGGACGAGGCGGCTGGCGCCAACGCGTTCGCGCCGTTCCAGCCGCCGGAGACGGTGGCCGGCCTGCCTCGCCGGGGTGCGCCTGAGGACCTGGGAGCGGTCGGGATCTACGGTCGCGGCCCGACCGCGCTGATCGCGTTCCCGCTCCGCTCCCACGTCGCCTCGGAGCTCCGCAGGCAGCTGATCAAGGGCAAGCACACGCACCTGCCCCACGGCGCGGTGACGGTCAAGGTCGGGCCGCTGTCCGTGCTGCTCACCCGCAGCGAGCGAGCGTCGTACCTGCTGGCCGGCACCGTCACCCCCGCCACGCTGCAGCAGGCCTCCGCCGACCTCAGCGCCGGCGTCAGGCTCACCCGGTGATCCGCACGCACGGGCTGACCAAGGCCTTCGGACCGGTCACTGCCGTCGACGAGATCGACCTCGACGTGCGCGAAGGAGACGTCTACGGCTTCCTCGGCGCCAACGGCTCCGGCAAGACGACGACGGTCCGGATGGTGCTCGGCCTGGTGCTGGCCACGAAGGGCACGATCGAGCTGCTCGGCGAGACGATGCCCGCCGCGGCGGCCAGCGTCCTCCCCCGCGTCGGCGCCCTGGTCGAGGGGCCGGGCGCCTACCCGCACCTGAGCGGTCGCACCAACCTGGCCACCTTCGACGCCGCCGGACGCGACTCGACGGGCGCCGCTCGGCGCTCCCGGATCACCGACGTGCTCGAGCAGGTGGGTCTCGACCCAGCCGACAAGCGTCCGGTCCGCACCTACTCCCTCGGCATGCGGCAGAGACTCGGGCTCGGCGCCGCGCTGCTGCGCAAGCCGCCGCTGCTGGTGCTCGACGAGCCGACGAACGGGCTCGACCCGCAGGGCATCCGCGAGATGCGTGAGCTGCTGCTCGCGCTCAACGCCGAGGGCACCACGATCTTCCTGTCCAGCCACCTGCTCGCCGAGATCGAGCAGATGTGCACGCGCGTCGGCGTCCTCGACAGGGGCAGGCTGGTGCTGCAGGAGCAGCTCGAGACGCTCACCGCCCCGACCGGGCGGATCCGGGTCCGCACCCCCGACGTACCCCAGGTCGTCGCCCTGCTCGACGGCCGCGTCGAGTCCCACGTCGACGGCGAGGCGATCGTGGTCGGCACCGACACCGCCGACCTCAACGCGAAGCTCGTCTCCGCGGGCGTGCGCGTCAACGAGATCGGTCCCGTCCGGCGCGTGCTCGAGGACGTCGTGCTCGAGGCCAGCCAGGGAGCGTCATGATCCGGGTCGAGCTGGTCAAGATGCTGCGACGGCCGCGCACCTGGGCGACGATCGCGGCGCTCAACGCGCTGCCGACGGTGATCGCGATCCTGCTCGCCGTCACCGACCTCGGCCCCCAGCCCGGCAAGGGGCCACCGTTCCTGTCCGCCGTGCTCAACGACGGCACGCTGTTCCCGCTCGCCGCGCTCGGCATCGTGCTGCCGCTGTTCCTGCCGGTGGCGGTCGCGGTCGTCGGCGGCGACGCGATCGCGGGCGAGGCCGAGACCGGCACCCTGCGCTACCTGCTGATCCGTCCGGTACGGCGCGGACACCTGCTGGTCGCCAAGATGGTCAGCGTGGTGGCGTTCGTGCTGCTCGCCGTCCTGGTCGTGGCGTTCGTCGCCTACATCGAGGGACGGTTCCTGCTCGGCCAGGGGCCGGTGACGGGCACCGTCAGCGTCTCCGGCACCACGCTGAGCCAGGGCGAGCTGATCCAGCGCACGATCCTGGCGTTCGGCTACGTCACGCTGTCGATGCTGAGCGTCGCCGCGATCGCGCTGCTGCTCTCGACCATGACCGACTCGGCGATCGCTGCCGCGCTGGGCACGATCGGGTTCCTGATCGCCTCGACCGTGCTGATCGGGCTGGACGCCGCGCACGCGATCCGGCCGTTCCTGCCGACCCGCTACTGGCTCTCGTTCGTCGACCTGTTCCGCGATCCGATCCGGTGGGACGGCGTGGTGCGAGGGGTGCTCGGCCAGCTCGCCTACCTGGTCGTGTTCCTGTCCGCGGCGTGGGCGAACTTCGCCAGCAAGGACATCAACAGCTGACCGCTGTCGGAGCGGTCGGCGGCACCTTCGCCAGCAGCCCCTTCAGGGCGCCCAGGGTCACCGGGTCACCGGGCAGGTCGCCGTGGCTGGTGCGCGCGTCGCGGCACAGGTCCTGCACCTCGAGGTTGAGCGCACCGTCGAGCTCGGCGGTGTCGGTCGGGACGACGGTGGTGTCCGACGTCGAGCGCACCGTCACCCAGCGCGGGCCGTCCGGTGTCTCGTCGCCGGCGTTGAGCCGGCGGACCAGGTCGCTGTCGGTGGCCAGCTGCTCGCACGCGGTCGGGCACGAACCGATGGTGTCCTGGGCGAGCCGGGCCACGTCCGTGCCGTGCTGGGGTGACCCGATCGTGAGCACCCGTCGTACGACGGAGGCGCCACCCTCGTCGCGCACGTAGAGGCGGACGATCACGCCGCCCGCCGAGTAGCCGACCAGGTCGACCGACGTGGCGTCCTGCTCGCCGAGCGTGCGGTCGACCAGGTCCCCGAGCCGCTTCGCCTGCGTGCGGAGGTCGCCCGTGCCACCGTTCGTCGGTTGGAACACGACCGCCATCCGCCCCTCCTTGCGCACCTCGGCGACGAGCGGGTCGAGGTCGCTGACGTCGCCGCCGTAACCCGGCACCAGCACGACCGGCCCCGGCGCCGACTGGTCGGCGACCGCCGATCCGCGGACCTGCTTGACGACGACGGCCACGATCCCGGCGACCAGCACCAGGGCCAGCAGCCCGGCGAGAGTCAGCACCAGCCGGCGACGCGCCGGGGCCAGGTTCGAGAGCACAGGTCCATCGTGCCGGGTCGGTGGGTGGACGTACGTCGGCGTGGCCGGACCAGCCGACGGGCGATCAGCCGACGAGCAGGCGCACCAGCAACCACAGCAGGGCGATCGCCGGCATCGTCGCCTGCACGATCCCGGCCCGTGCCTTGGACGCGTCCGCGGTGAGCAGCACCAGGGCGGCGGTCACCATCGAGCCGCAGCAGAACACCACCAGCGCCAGCCCGGACTCGTGGTTGCCGCCCGCGGTCAGGCCGATCCCGGCGGCCGCGCCGATCGCGAGGAACAGGTTGTAGAAGCCCTGGTTGTAGGCCCAGGGCTGCATGACGGCGGCTTCTTCGGCGCCCTTGACCCCGAAGACCTTCCACGTCGACGGCTGGTCGAAGCGCAGTGACTCGAGCACGAAGATGTAGACGTGCACGAGGGCGGCGAGCCCGGCGAAGACGAGCGCGATCGTCAGCATGCCCGGCAGCGTAGACCTCCCAAGGTGTGCTCAGTGTGCGGGCGGACCGTCCTGATCCTGCTCGGCCTTCTGCCGGGCCAGCGCGGCCTCGTCGACCACGGTCGGCTTGACCATCGCCCACGTCTGCATGGCGGCGGCGAAGGCCAGGAGCGCGATGCCGACCCAGAGGTTCGGGTTGCCCTCGGCCTTGCCCGTGGTCGTGTCCACGCCGCCGAAGATGCCGGTGAGCAGGAGCACGATGCCGTAGATGCCCATCAGGGCGGCGATGAACGTGCGGATGTCGAACGCCCCCGCCGTGTGCTTCGTCTTGCTGGAGGCCGTGGTGTCGTCTGTCATGGCTCTCTCCTCACCAGAAGATGACGTTCAGGATCAGGACCATGACCAGCGCGATGCCGGCCAGGATGTTCGGCTTCTGCCACCAGGGCAGCTCGCCCTCGTGCTCGTCGTGGAAGTCCTGTTTGGGGGTCAGGCTGTACACGAGCCCACGCAGCTCGGACTCCTCGCGAGGTCTGGTCACCATCGTGACCACGACGCTCACGATGATGTCGACGACGAAGGCCGCACCTGCCGCGACGAAGCTCGCGCCCTGGCCGGACAGGCCCAGCCAGCCCTGCGAGAGGCCGCCGAGCGCGTCCTGGCTGGCGATGCCGACCAGGATCGCCGCCAGGGTGCCGGACACGAGCCCGGTCCAACCGGCGGTCGCGGTCATCCGCTTCCAGAACATGCCGAGGATGAACGTCGCGAACAGCGGTGCGTTGAAGAACCCGAACAGCGTCTGCAGGTAGTTCATGATGTTCGAGTACGACGCCGCGAAGGTGGCCGTGCCGATCGCGATCAGCGTCGCCGCCACCGTCGCGATCCGGCCGACGTTGAGGTAGTAGTGGTCCTCCTCGTCCTTCTTCACGTAGGTCTGCCACAGGTCGTAGGAGAACACCGTGTTGAAGGCGGAGATGTTGGCTGCCATTCCGGCCATGAACGACGCCAAGAGGCCGGCGATCGCCAGCCCCAGCATGCCGTTGGGCAGCAGGTCCCGGATCAGGTACAGCAACGCATTGTTGTAGTCGGGACTGCCGCCGCCGTTCTTCGGGTCGGAGATCTCGCTGACCAGGACGCCGGCGATCATGCCCGGGAAGATCACCATGAACGGCACGAACATCTTCGGGAAGGCACCGATGATCGGTGCCCGCTGGGCGGCCGAGATCGAGCTGCTGGCCATCGCGCGCTGCACCTCGACGAAGTTCGTCGTCCAGTAGCCGAACGAGAGCACGAAGCCCAGCCCGAAGACGATGCCGACGACGGACCAGAACGGGCTGTCGAAGCCGGTCAGCGCCGTGCCCGGCCACGAGGACAGCTGCTCCGCGCCACCGGCGCTGGCGGCCACCTTGTCCTTCAGTCCTCCGTAGCCACCCACCTTGTTCAGCCCGATGATCGTCAGTGGCAGCAGGGCTGCCACGATCACGAAGAACTGCAGCACCTCGTTGTAGATGGCCGCAGACAGGCCGCCGAGCGTGGTGTAGGTCAGCACGATCGCGGCGGCCACGATCAGCGAGATCCAGAGCTTCCAGCCAAGGATGATCTCGACGATGTTGGCCAGCAGGTAGAGGTTGATGCCCGCGATCAGCAGCTGCGCGAGCGCGAAGCTGAGCGCGTTGACGAGGTGGGCGCCGGTGCCGAAGCGCTTGCGCATGAACTCCGGCACGGAGCGGACCTTGGAGCCGTAGTAGAACGGCATCATCACGACGCCGAGGAACAACATCGCGGGGACCGCACCGACCCAGAAGTAGTGCACCGTGGGGATGCCGTAGTTGGCGCCGTTGGCGCTCATGCCGATGATCTCGACCGCACCGAGGTTGGCGGAGATGAAGGCCAGCCCGGTCACCCACGCGGGGAGCGAGCGCCCCGAGAGGAAGAAGTCCAGGCTGCTCGAGACCGCGCGTCTGGCCATCACGCCGATGCCGAGCACGAAGACGAAGTAGACCGCTATCAGGAGGTAGTCGACCCAGTTGGTGTCGAGCCTCAGATCAGATGCTGCGAGGACAACCATGAGATCCTCCCGATCGAGCTGCGCAACTCCCGTGTCGCGCTGCGTCCATCCGGCACGCTACTCCAGATCAGCCCTTTGTCACTTCACCCCGGAGCGGTCAGTTTCATGGGCGCGTCGCCGACGGTCGCCGGTCAGTCGTCGCCGCGCGTCGTGAACGGGGTGACCGGCCGCGGCACCGCGGTGTCGTCGACCTCGAGGTCGATCCACTCGTTGTAGAAGCAGACCAGGTCTCTCACCTGCTCCGCGTCGTGCAGCGGGTCCGGGTAGGTCCACGCCAGGTTCCGGGCGCCGGTGTCGTCGTGCAGCGACAGGTATGACGCGACCCCCTTGTAGGCGCAGACGGTGTGACTCTCCGACGAGGTGAGCAGGTCCATCCGGACGTCGTCGCGGGGGAAGTACCACCGGACCGGGAGATTCGTCTCGTACAGAGCAGTCGCCCGGGTGCTGTCGGCCAGCACCTGCCCGTCGTACCTCACCACGACGTGCCGGTCGCTGGGCAGGACGTCGATCCGCTGGTAGGCGTCGTGCGGATGCCCCATCACCGGGGCGGCCTCCTCCACCCACGTGAACGGGTTCCAGTCGAGCAGCACGCGGCCGTCCAGGTCGGTGTCCGCGAAACGGAAGCCGGCCCGGGCGAGCACCCGGTCGCCGACGTGCACGTCGTAGGACTGGCCCTCGACGAGGTGCACCTCGAACACCTGCAGCGGAGGCAGCACCACCGGCACCGGGTCGGGCACGGGCGCATTCTCGACGGGCACCAGTCCGACGGCGAAGTCGTCCTCGGGGATGGCGTACATCGGCACGATCCGGTGCGGCTCCCAGACCAGGGCAGCGTCCGTGGTGTCCGCGACAGCGTGGCCGTCGAGGCTGACCCGGATCCGGCGGGTCACAGGCTGGTAGCGGAGGCGGTCCCGGAGCGAGGCGAGGTGATCGCCGAGGTTCGTTGCCATGACTCCATAGTTCGCCTGTCGACTGTCTCGAGGCAATGCCCCGTTCTGGTTGCGCCCCACCCCCGGGCACGACATCCTGACCTCGCTGACTTCTCGGGTCCAGTCGTACCGGGGAGGGCCATGAAGGGCCGCATCGCGCGCCGTATCAGGGCGGCCGTCGCGCTTCCCCTTCTGACCCGGCTGGGGTTCCACCTCAAGCGGCTCACGCGCGACGTCGACCGCGGCTTCTTCCTGCGGCTCTTCTTCGGGCTCGGCGGCTTCGTGCTGATCGCCGCGCTGCTGGTGACCGCGATCGAGGGTCCCCGTGACAGCGTCGGCGGGTTCTTCAGCAAGCTGATGAACAGCTTCTACTGGGCGGTGACCACGGTCATGGGCTCGGGCGACGCGTCGTACGTCACGACCCCGATGGGCTTCATCGTGAGCTGGTTGCTGGTCCTCTTCGGCGTGGCGATCGTCGCGTCCATCACCGGCGCACTCGTCGGTTTCGTGATCGACTTCCTGCTCAAGGAGGGCCAGGGCATGGGTGCTGCGGGCTATCGGGACCACATCGTCGTCTGCGGGTGGAACTCCACCGCGCGTGAGCTCGTCGCGGAGCTGAGCAGCGACGAGTACACGACCAAGATCGTGGTGATCCACAACTCGGAGAAGAGTCCCGCCGACGCCGGTGTCTACTTCGTCAGCGGGGACATCACCCGCGCCGAGGACCTCAAGCGGGCCGGCATCGAGGAGGCGATGGCCGCGGTGATCTGCCCGGCCGACGCCAGCAACGAAGCCGACATGCGCTCGATCCTCTGCGTGATGGCGGTGGAGAACATCGCGCCGCACGTGCGCACCGTGGTGGAGGCGAACAACCCCGCGCACGTCGAGCACTTCCAGCGTGCGCACGCCGACGAGATCGTGGTCAGCTCGCGCATCGTGTCGCGGCTGCTCGCGCGTTCGTCGCTCTACCCGGGGCTGGCCGAGCTGGTCACCGACATCGTCAGCGGCGGCGAAGGCTCGGAGCTGTACCGGGTCTCCCTGCCCGACGAGTACATCGGCCTCTCCGTCGACGAGCTCTCCAGCAAGCTCCGCTCCGACCACCGAGCAACGTTGCTGTCCGTGAGCCGCAACGGAACTGCTCACGTGAATCCCGCCGAGGACTTCCGGCTGGCGACCGGCGACGACGCCGTCGTGGTCGCCGAGTCCCTCGGCACGCTGGCGCCCCTGAAGCTCGACATGGACTGAGGGTCCTGAACGGCGGTGGTTGAGAGGCGCGCCAGCGCCGTCTCGGAACCTCCCCCGCACTCGGCTGGTCGAGCATGTCGAGACCCCGGCTCCCGACAGGCGGTGGTTGAGGAGGCGCGCCAGCGCCGTCTCGAAACCTCCCCGCACCCCGGTGGTCGAGCTTGTCGAGACGCTCGCAACCTCCCCCGCACAGGCGGTGGTTGAGGAGGCGCGCCAGCGCCGTCTCGGAACCTCCCCCGCACTCCGGTGGTCGAGCTTGTCGAGACCCCCGCCCCCGACAGGCGGTGGTTGAGGAGGCGCGCCAGCGCCGTCTCGAAACCTCCCCCGCACTCCGGTGGTCGAGCTTGTCGAGACCCCCGCCCCTGATGGGTGGTGAAAGACCCAGCAACGAGGGGAGGTACGGCGCGGGGTCGCGGCCGCCTCCCGCCCTGCGGTGGTTGGGGAGGGCGTTCCTCGCCCGTCTCGAAACCTCCCCCGCACTCCGGTGGTCGAGGTTGTCGAGACCCTCGCCCCCGACAGGCGGTGGTTGAGGAGGCGCGCCAGCGCCGTCTCGAAACCTCCCCCGCACTCCGGAGGTCGAGCTTGTCGAGACCCCCGCCCCTGATGGGTGGTGAAAGACGCAGCAACGTGGGGAGGTACGGCGCGGGGTCGCGGCCGCCTCCCGCCCTGCGGTGGTTGAGGAGGCGCGCCAGCGCCATCTCGAAACCTCCCCGCACTCCGGTGGTCGAGCTTGTCGAGACCCCCCCCCGACAGGCGGTGGTTGAGGAGGCGCGCCAGCGCCGTCTCGAAACCTCCCCGCACTCCGGAGGTCGAGCTTGTCGAGACCCCCGCCCCTGATGGGTGGTGAAAGACCCAGCAACGTGGGGAGGTACGGCGCGGGGTCGCGGCCGCCTCCCACCCTGCGGTGGTTGGGAGGGCGTTCTGCGCCCGTCTCGAAACCTCGCCGACCGCATGGCCTGCGGGCCGGAGGTTTCGAGACGCTCGCTGGCGCTCGCTCCTCAACCACCGACAGGCGGTGGTTGGGGGTGCGTCAGCACCGTCTCGAAACTCCCCGCACTCCGGTGGTCGAGCTTGTCGAGACCTCTCGAAATACTTCTCCACAGGGTCCGAAATGGCCTGGTTCCGAGGGCAAGACTGTCGGTGCCGGGTGCCAGAATTCTCTGTATGGCAACAGTATTCGACACCCCGACCACCCACCCGGTGGCCGCTGCTGTCGCCGCCGCCGAAGCCGCCCTCGACCAGGTCGCCGGCCTCGGGTTCTGGTCGATGACATCCACCGAGGTCACCGACACGCTGGCCGCCATGCACCGGCTCCAGGCGAAGACTGCTGCCCTGACCCTGGGCACCCTGCACCACGCCGAGACCCTGCAGATCGGACCCGACGCCGGTGCCACCGACACCGCCTCCTGGTGGGCCCACCAGACCCGCCAGACCAAACGGGCCGCGCACCACCGGATGGCCCTCGCCCAGGCGCTGGACACCGACCACGGACCGGTCCGGGACGCGATGGCCACCGGTCTGGTCTCCGAGGAGCAGGCGACCGTGATCGTCCGCGGTGTCGACGCGCTCCCGGTCGAGCACCGACACGACGCCGAAGCGCACCTGATCGAGGTGGCACCCGAGCACGACCCGCTCGCGCTGCGCCGGCTGGCCGAGCACATCCTGGAGGTCGTCGCCCCCGAGATCGCCGAGGACCACGAGCGCACAGCGCTCGAACGCCAGGAGGCGCTGGCGGAGGAGAAGTGCCGGCTCACGATGTCTGACGACGGGGCCGGCACCACCTTCCTGCGCGCCCGGATCCCCACACCGGTCGCCTCCATGCTCCGCAAGGCCCTGCTCGCGAACAACGCACCCAAGCACCTGCACCACACCGGAGCACCCAAGGGACTCGGGCACGCGTTCTGCGAGTACGTCACCCGCTACCCGATCGACCGGCTCCCCAGGTCCGGCGGGGTCGCCGCCCGGATCGTGGTCACCATGACCCTCGACCAGCTCCTGGACCGCTCCGAGAAGCCCGCGATGCTCGACACCGGCGAGACGCTCAGCATCGGCCAAGCCAGGAAGCTGGCCTGCGAGGCCGGGATCATCCCGGTCGTCCTGGGCGGGAAGTCGCTGCCCCTCGACGCCGGCCGCACCCTACGGCTCTACACCGAGACCCAACGCATCGCGATGGGCATCCGCGACAAGCACTGCACCACCGAAGGCTGCGACTGGCCCGCCGCGATGTGCCACGCCCACCACAACGTCCCCTGGAGCCGCGGCGGCAAGACCAACATCGCCGACGGCAGACTGCTCTGCCCGCGCCACCACTCCTACGCCCACTCACCGAAGTACGAGATGAAGACCATCCCCAACGGCCGCGTCATCTTCAGCCGCACGTGACGGCGCCAGTCCCGCTTGCTACTCAGCCGCCCATCGCCTGCGTGCCGTCGGACATGACCGGTGAGAAGAGCCCGAACACGTTTGGACGCGTGGATCTCGAAGTGCACGACGAGGTTCGCCATGGCATTCCTCCCTCGTCAGGAGGCTGCCCCGCTGGGCCGACGCGGCGATCCGCTGAAGGGACAAACACGTTCTGGAAGGATCGGGTGGAGCTGAGGGGATTCGAACCCCTGACCCCCTGCATGCCATGCAGGTGCGCTACCAACTGCGCCACAGCCCCATTGCCCGCGTGGGCAACTCGGGAATCTTAGCCAACGGGTGTGTCGGACGCGAAATCGGCCACGTGTGGCCCCGGACTCGCCGTCTCGTTGTACGACTCCAGGCGGAGGGCGCCGGTCCTCCCGCTCTCCGCGAGGATCGCCCAGCCGCAGTTGTCCATGCCCCGCACCGTCTCGTCGAGGGCGTCCGGCCAGCCCAGCAGCCCGAACATGCCGGCCCGGGCGCACCAGCCGTGGAGCACCACGATCCCGGTCTCACCGGGAGCGAGCACGTCGAGGTACTCCTGCAGCGCGGGCACGATCCGGGCGGTCATCTCGGCGACGGTCTCGTTGCCGGGTACGGCGGGGTCCTCGCGACCGGCCAGCCAAGCGGCGTGCTCGGCGGGGTGCCGTTCGGCGAACTCGTCCTGGGTGAGGCCCGACCGCTCACCCTGGTTCTTCTCCCGCAGCCGCTCGTCGTGGACCACGTCGAGCCCGGTGGCCTGGGCGACGTACGAGGCGGTCTGGGCGGCGCGGCGGAGGTCGCTGGACCACAGCCGCACGGCACCGAAGCTCGCGAGGTACGGCGCCGCGCCGGCAGCCTGAGCGTGACCGGTCTCGTCGAGCGGCACGTCGGCGTGGCCCTGGGCACGCCCCTCGAGGTTCCACGCGGTCCGGCCGTGCCGCAGCAGCACGAGGCGGCGGGGTTTCGAGACGCTCGCTTGCGCTCGCTCCTCAACCACCGTCGACCATCGTGAGATCGATCGTCGGGCAGTCGCGCCACAGCCGTTCGAGGGCGTAGAACTGCCGCTCCTCCTCGTGCTGCACGTGCACCACGATGTCGGCGTAGTCGATCAGCACCCAGCGGCCGTCACGCTCGCCCTCGCGGCGTACGGGCTTGGCTCCGATGTCGCGCAGCTTGTCCTCGACCTCGTCCACGATCGACTTCACCTGCCGCTCGTTGCTGGCCGAGCAGAGCAGGAACGCGTCGGTGATCACCAGCTGCTCGGAGACGTCGAACGCCAGCAGGTTCGAGGCCAGCTTGTCGGACGCGGCCTGTGCGGCGGTGTTGACCAGCTCGATGGCTCGGTCGGTGGCGGTCATGTCGTTGTCTCCGGGTCGTGTGTGGTCTCGCCGCGCTCGCTGGCGCTCGCTGCTCGACCACCGGGGTCGGGGGCGTAGAGGTCGTGCTTGGCGATGTACTGCACGACACCGTCGGGCACGAGGTACCAGACCGGGTTGCCGGACGCGCGTCGCTGGCGGCAGTCGCTTGACGAGATCGCGAGCGCGGGCACCTCGATCAGGGTCACCCGCTCGCTGGGGATGCCTTCGAGCATGCTCTCGTCGAGCTCGTAACCCGGTCGGGTGCAGCCGACGAAGCGGGCCAGCGAGAAGATGCGCTCGGCGTCGCGCCAGGTGAAGATCTCGGCCAGCGCGTCGGCACCGGTGATGAAGAACAGGTCCGCATCGGGATACACGGCGGCGAGGTCGCGCAGCGTGTCGATCGTGTACGTCGGACCACCGCGGTCGATGTCCACGCGCGAGACCGTGAACCGGGGGTTCGACGCAGTGGCGACGACGGTCATCAGGTAGCGGTGCTCGGCAGCCGAGACGACACGGTCGGCCTTCTGCCACGGCTCGCCGGTCGGCACGAACACGACCTCGTCGAGGTCGAACCAGGCCTGCACCTCGCTGGCCGCGACCAGGTGACCGTGGTGGATCGGGTCGAAGGTGCCGCCCATCACGCCGACCCGGCGTCGACCCGGGACCGCTGTGCGGTCCGCGGACGCAGCCGTCATCGTGGGCTCAGGAGTGCTCGCGACCCGCGCCCATCGACAGCAGGGCGATGACCGCCCCGAACAGGATCACCAGGGCCAGGCCACCGATGACGTAGGGCCAGACGCCGATGCCGGACTCCGCTGCGAGCGGCACGACAGTGAGGATCGACATGCAGGTGATCCTATCGGGACCGGGTCGTCGCGGGGCGACCGGTCACTTGAAGATCATGTGCGCGCCGCCGAGGATCGCCCAGAAGAACAGCGTGCGGCCGGCGACGCCGGTGAGGAAGAACACGACGACGTTCATCCGCAGGGTGCCGGCGATCATCGCCATCACGAAGAACGGCGGCACCCCGACCAGCGCGGAGACGAACGTGAGCAGGCCGCTCACCACCGGCCGACCCTGCACGAACTCGCTCCAGCGCTGGAACTGGGCCTGCCGCTTGGGCGACTCCAGCCGCCGCTTCAGCCAGCCGATGTCGAGCGAGTGCCGGCACACGAAGTACCAGACCAGCTTGCCGACGTTCTGCCCGATCGAGCCGATCAGCGCCAGCTGGAGTGCGGTGGCGTCGGACCGGGCGTAGGCGACGACGATGTAGGTCTCCATGTTGAAGACCGGCACCACGGAAGAGACCATCCCGAAGAAGAGGGTGAGCGCGAGCAGCTTCACCGCGTGTGGCCGGCTCCCGTGACGACGTACTTCGTGGACGTCATCTCCGGGAGCCCCATCGGCCCTCTCGCGTGCAGCTTCTGGGTGGAGATGCCGATCTCGGCACCGAAGCCGAACTCGCCGCCGTCGGTGAAGCGCGTCGACGCGTTCACGAGCACCGCCGCCGAGTCGACCGCGGCCACGAAGCGGCGCGCGGCTGCCTGCGAGCCGGTCACGATCGCTTCCGTGTGGCCGCTGGAGAAGCGTCGGATGTGCGCGATCGCGGCGTCGAGGTCCGGTACGACGGCGGCGCTGATCTCCAGCGCGAGGTACTCCGTCGCGTGGTCCTCGTCGGTGGCCGCCAGCACCCCGTCGTACGCCTGGAACGCGGGATCACCGTGCAACGTGACGCCGGCGTCCTGGAGCGCGCGGACCACGAGCGGCAGGAACGCCTCGGCGACGTCGGCGTGCACCAGCAGCGACTCGGCGGCGTTGCAGACCGAGGTCCGATGGGTCTTGGAGTTGAGCACGATCGCGAGCGCCATCTCGAGGTCGGCGTCCGCGTCGACGTAGACGTGGCAGTTGCCGACACCGGTCTCGATCACCGGCACCGTCGACTCGGTGACCACCGACCGGATCAGGCCGGCGCCTCCGCGCGGGATCAGCACGTCGACCAGGCCACGCGCCCGCATCAGCGCCTTGGCCGCCTCGTGGCCCTCACCCGGCACCAGCTGCACCACGTCGGCCGGGAGCCCGGAGGCGACCGCGGCGGCGCGCAGGATCTCCACCACCGCCGCGTTGGTACGACGGGCGCTCGACGACCCGCGGAGCAGGACGGCGTTGCCGCTCTTCAGGCAGATCCCGGCCGCGTCGGCCGTGACGTTGGGCCGGGCCTCGTAGATGATCCCGACCACGCCGAACGGCACCCGCACCTGCCGGAGCTCGAGCCCGTTGGCCAGCGTGGAGCCGCGCAGCACCTCGCCCACGGGGTCGGGCAGGCCGGCGACCTCGCGCAGCCCGCGGGCCATCGCGGCCACCCGGTCGGGGTCCAGCCGGAGCCGGTCGACGAGGTGCTCCCCCGTGCCGGCCTCCTCGGCGACGGCCACGTCCTCGGCGTTGGCGGCGAGGACGGCGTCGCATCTCCGCGACGAGTGCGTCGGCCATCGCCAGCAGCGCCGCGTCCTTCACCGCGCGGGTCGCGAGCGCCAGGTCGGCGGCGGCGACGCGGGCGCGGGTGGCCACCTCGGCGACGCGTTCCTCGACGGTCCCCTGATCGTGCATGGGATCAGGCTATCGAGCGCTGGCCAGCCCTTTGAGCGGTGACCAGTGCTCGGCGCGTCCTCAGAAGGACAGGGGACGCAGCTCCTGCGACCCGGTGAGCACTTCGTGGCCCTCACCGCGGTTGCGGTGGATCGAGCGCTCGACGACCTCGAGCCCGACCACCTCCCAGCGCGGCAGGCCGGCACTGTCGCGGTGCTCGTTCCACACGCGCAGGGCAAGGGACGCGACGTCGATCATCGACTCGCCCTCGTCCCAGAACTTGATCTCGGCCCCGGAGCTGGTGAACCGCATCGACTCCAGGAAGGGGCGCTCCTCGGAGAACCGGAGCAGTGCCGAGCGCATCAGCAACGGCTCGACGGCATCGCCTGAGACCGTCACGGTCACGTGCCAGTGACGTCCGTCCTGGTTCACGGGCACCTCGCTTCTGGACAGGCATGACCCCAAGTGGGGTGGTAGCGCTCAGTCTGGAGCAGAGCCGCGCGCCACGCCAAGGATTCCGCAAATCGCGCCTGTTTCTCCCAGCGGATCAGCGTCCGAGCACGACCAGGTCGTCGCGGTGCACGACCTCCCGCTCGTACGCCGCCCCCAGCTCGCGCGCCAGGTCACGCGTGGACCGGCCGAGCAGGGTCGGGAGCTCGGCAGCGTCGTAGTTCACCAGCCCCCGCGCGACGGTGGTGCCGTCGGGAGCGACCAGGTCCACCGGGTCGCCGGCGACGAACTTTCCCGAGACCCCGGTGATGCCGGCCGGCAGCAGCGACGCGCGCCGCTCGGTGAGCGCGCGCACGGCACCCTCGTCGAGCGCAATGCTGCCCTTGGCCTCGGTCGCGTGCGCGAGCCAGAGCTGCCGGGTGGGACGGCGACGGCCGGTCGCGTGGAACAGCGTCCCGACGCCCTGTCCGGCCAACGCCTCCGCTGCCTGGTCCGCCGAGGTGAGGACGACGGGGATGCCGGCCCCGGTCGCGATCCGCGCGGCTTCGAGCTTGGTCTGCATGCCGCCGGTGCCGACCCCGGAGGAGCCGCCCCGGCCGACCACCACGCCCTGCAGCGCGGCCACGTCGGGCACGTCCTCGATCAGGGTGCTGTCGGCCCGGGTCGGCGGCCCGTCGTACAGGCCGGCGACGTCGGAGAGCAGCACCAGCACGTCGGCGTGCACCAGGTGGGCGACCAGCGCGGCGAGCCGGTCGTTGTCACCGAACCGGATCTCGGTGGTGGCGACCGTGTCGTTCTCGTTCACGATCGGCACCACGCCGAGCTCCAGGAGCCGGGCGAAGGTCTGGGTGGCGTTGCGGTAGTGGCTGCGCCGGGTGACGTCGTCGAGCGTCAGCAGCACCTGGCCGGCGACCGTGCCGTGCCGGGCGAACTCCTCGGTGTAGCGGTGCACGAGCAGCCCCTGCCCGACCGACGCGGCGGCCTGCTGGGTGGCCAGTGCCTTCGGGCGCTTGCGCAGCCCCAGCGGAGCCAAGCCGGCCGCGATCGCGCCGGAGGAGACCAGCACCACCTCGGAGCCACGCGTGCGCACGGCGGCGAGCGTGTCGACCAGCGCGCGCACGCGCTCCGGGTCGATCCCGCCACCGGCGGTGGTCAGCGACGACGAGCCGACCTTCACCACGACGCGCCCTGCCGCGCCCACCCCCGTGCGTGTGCTCATCGCTTCTCGGCGTCCCCGCGGCGGCGCGAGCGCAGCGAGTGGCGTTGTGGAGTGCTCATCGCCTCAGACGTCGTTCTCGAACGTGGTGGAGGTCTCGGGCTCCTCGTCGGCAAGGTCGGGGTGGCCCATCCGGCGCGCGACGTCGGCCCGGGTCTCGCCCTCGCGGCGGGACGGCATCGCCTCGTCGATCTCGCGGCGGCGCGTGGCGGCGGGGCGGGTCTCGGTGAACCGCTGGTCCTCGCCGCGCCTGCCGAGCATCTCGGCGCCGGCATCGAGACCGGGCTTGAAGTCGAAGACGACCGCGTTGTCCACGTCGCCGATCAGCACCGGGTCGCCCTCGACCGCGCCGAGCTCGACCAGCTTCGCCTCGACCCCGAGCCGGTTCAGCCGGTCGGCGAGGAAGCCGACCGCCTCGTCGTTGCTGAAGTCGGTCTGCCGGATCCAGCGTTCGGGCTTCTCCCCGCGCACCCGCCAGCCCTCGCCGGTCTCGCGCACGGTGAACTCCTGGCCGCTGCGGGTGCCCGTCGGCCGGAGCACGATCCGTTCGGTGACGACCGTCGGCTGAGCGGCGCGCCGCTCGGCGACCACCTTGGCCATCGCGAACGACAGCTCGCGCAGCCCCTCGTGGCTGGCCGCACTGACCGGGAAGACCTCCCAGCCGCGCGCCTGGATGTCGTCGCGGACGATGTCGGCCATCTCGCGGCCGTCCGGGACGTCGATCTTGTTCAGCGCGACCAGTCGCGGCCGGTCGTCGAGGCCGCCGTACGACGCCAGCTCGTGCTCGATCACGTCGAGGTCGGAGAGCGGGTCGCGGCCGGGCTCCATCGTGGCCAGGTCGACGACGTGGACGATCGCCGCGCAGCGCTCGACGTGGCGCAAGAAGTCGTGGCCGAGGCCGCGGCCCTCGCTGGCACCCTCGATCAGGCCGGGCACGTCGGCGACGGTGAACGTGGTGTCGCCGGCGCGGACCACGCCGAGGTTGGGCACCAGGGTCGTGAACGGGTAGTCCGCGATCTTCGGCCGGGCGCGGCTCAGGGAGGCGATCAGGCTGGACTTGCCGGCGCTCGGGTAACCGACCAGGCCGACGTCGGCGACCACCTTGAGCTCGAGCCGGATCTGCCGCTCGCCACCGGGCTCGCCGAGCAGCGCGAACCCGGGGGCCTTGCGCTTGGCGGAGGCCAGCGCGGCGTTGCCGAGGCCACCGCGGCCTCCCTCGGCGACCACCAGCTCGGTGCCGGCGCCGACCATGTCGGCGAGCACCGTGCCGTGCTCGTCGGTGACGACGGTGCCATCGGGGACCGGGAGCACCAGGTCCTCACCATGGGGGCCGTTGCGGTGGGCCCCGGCGCCGTGGCCGCCGGAGGTGGCCTTGCGCTGGGCGTTGTGGTGGTAGTCGATCAGGGTGGTGACGTCGGGGTCGACGCGCAGGATCACGCTTCCGCCGGGGCCCCCGTTGCCGCCGTCGGGGCCACCGAGCGGCTTGAACTTCTCGCGGTGCACGGAGGCGACGCCGTGGCCACCGCGCCCCGCTGCGACGTGCAGGGAGACCCGGTCCACGAAGGTGGGGACGGCCATTGCTTCCTCTCGGGCTCTGCCTGGTGGTGGTGCTGACTGGTGCTGGAACGACGAAGGGCGTCTCCGGAGATCCGGAAACGCCCTCGTCAGTGGCTGGTTGCGGTCCGGGTCACTCCCCGACCGGGACGATGTTGACGACCCGTCGACCGCGCTTGGTGCCGAACTCGACATTGCCGCCGACGAGCGCGAACAGGGTGTCGTCGCCGCCGCGGCCGACGCCCGCACCGGGGTGGAAGTGGGTGCCGCGCTGGCGGACGATGATCTCGCCGGCGTTGACCAGCTGGCCGCCGTAGCGCTTCACGCCGAGGCGCTGGGAGTTGGAGTCGCGACCGTTCTTGGTCGAGGCTGCACCCTTCTTGTGTGCCATGAGCTCAGTCCTTTGCTGCTGCGTGCCCGCCCCGGTGAGGAGGGGTCAGAGGGAGATGTCGGTGACCTTGACCTGGGTGTACTTCTGGCGGTGACCCTGGCGCTTCTTGTAGCCGGTCTTGTTCTTGTACTTCTGGATGACGATCTTGGGGCCCTTGGTGGCGCCGAGGACCTCGACGGTCACGCCGGCCTTGTCGAGAGCCGAGAGGTCGCTGGTGACCTTCTCGCCGTCGACCACCATCACCACGGGGAGGGTCAGCGACTCGCCGGGGGCGGTCAGGACCTTGTCGATCTCGATGACGTCGCCAACAGCAACCTTCTGCTGCTTGCTGCCACTGCGCACGATCGCGTACACCGCGACTCACTCTCCTCGATGGTTCTTCGAATGTCCGGGTCTGCGTCTCTCGCCGGAGCGCACCCGGCTCCACCGCCGGTGGAGAGAGTGCGTCAGCACGCAGAAGCGGCGTGCAGGCACGCCGAGGCTCTACTTTACGGGCCGGGTACGACGCCGGTCAAAACGGGAGCCGGTCAGCGCTTGCGCGAGCCCTTGCGCTTGATCGGCACGTGGAGGACGAAGCCGCCGTGCTCGTCGGTGTGACCCTCCTGCTGCTCCCCCTCGGGGCGCCCGTCGGCGTCCCCGTCGGGCTCACCCGTGGAGAGGTCCCTGGACTCGCCCGCCGGCTCGTCCGTGGGCGCGCTGACCGGCGGACCGGCGGCGCGCCGGGCGGACCGGCGCCGGGTCGAGGTGACCAGCTTCGGGGCAGCGGGCTCGGCCGGCACCGGAGCCGCCTCCGGAGCCGGTTCGGGCTCGGGGGTCGGCTCGGGCTCGGTCGCCGCCTCAGGAGCCTGCTCGGCCGGCTGCTCGGTCCCCTGGTCTGGCGTGGCCTCGGTGGCCAGCGGCTGCTCGGGCTCGGTCAGCGTCTGGGCAGAGACCGGCTCGGGCAGGTCGGCGGACTCCTTGCCCAGGTCGGGCTCGTCGGCCGACGGCTTCTCGGCGTGCTCGCGGGCCATCGCGGCGACGTCGCGGGGCGACGGCGCCGAGGAGTGGCCGTTGCCGCCCCCGTTGCCGCCGTTCCCACCGTTGCCGCCGCCGCGACCACCGCGACCGCCGCTGCGACCGCCACCTGCACTTCCACCGGCATCGCCGCCGCTGCTGCGGCCTCGTCGGCCGCCGCGACGCGCGTCGTCGTCGAGCTTGGTGCTCGGCTCGATCGGGTGGTCGTGGACCAGCAGCCCGCGACCCTTGCAGTGGTCGCAGTCCTGGCTGAACGCCTCCAGCAGACCGGTGCCGATCCGCTTGCGGGTCATCTGGACCAGACCCAGCGAGGTGACCTCGGCGACCTGGTGCCGGGTGCGGTCACGGCCCAGGCACTCGACCATCCGGCGCAGCACGAGGTCGCGGTTGGACTCCAGCACCATGTCGATGAAGTCGACGACGATGATCCCGCCGATGTCGCGGAGCCGGAGCTGGCGGACGATCTCCTCGGCCGCCTCCAGGTTGTTCTTGGTCACCGTCTCCTCGAGGTTGCCCCCGGAGCCGGTGAACTTGCCGGTGTTCACGTCGACGACGGTCATCGCCTCGGTGCGGTCGATGACCAGGGAGCCGCCGGAAGGCAGCCAGACCTTGCGGTCGAGGCCCTTGGCGATCTGCTCGTCGACGCGGTACGACGCGAACAGGTCGCGGCCGTCGTGGTCGTCGTCCTCGGGGCTGTAACGCTCGAGCCGCTCGCGGAGGTCGGGCGCGACGTGGCTGACGTAGCCGTCGACCAGGTCCCAGGCGTCGTCGCCCTGGATCACCAGCTTGACGAAGTCCTCGGTGAACAGGTCGCGGACCACCTTGAGGGTCAGGTCGGGCTCGCCGTACAGCAGCTGCGGGGCGTTGCCCGCCTTGACCTTCTCGTCGATGTCGGACCAGCGGGCGGTGAGCCGCTCGACGTCGAGGGTCAGCTCGTCCTCGCTGGCACCCTCGGCGGCGGTGCGCACGATCACGCCGGCCGTGTCGGGGACGATCTCCTTGAGCAGCGCCTTGAGCCGGTTGCGCTCGGTGTCGGGCAGCTTGCGGGAGATGCCGCTGGTGGTGCCGTCGGGCACGTAGACCAGGAACCGGCCCGGCAGGCTGACCTGGCTGGTCAGCCGGGCGCCCTTGTGTCCGACCGGGTCCTTGCTGACCTGCACCAGGATCGGCTGGCCGGACTTGAGCACCGACTCGATCTTGCGCGGCTGGCCGTCCTTGGCGCCGAGCGCGTTCCAGTTCACCTCACCGGCGTACAGGACCGCGTTGCGGCCCTTGCCGATGTCGATGAACGCCGCCTCCATGGAGGGCAGCACGTTCTGCACGCGACCGAGGTAGACGTTGCCGATCAGGGAGGTCTGCGACTCGCGGGCGACGTAGTGCTCGACGAGCACCTTGTCCTCGAGCACCCCGATCTGGGTCAGGTCGTCACGCTGCCGGATCACCATCACCCGGTCGACCGACTCGCGGCGGGCCAGGAACTCGGCCTCGCTGACGATCGGGGCGCGGCGGCGGCCCGCCTCGCGGCCCTCGCGTCGGCGCTGCTTCTTCGCCTCCAGCCGGGTGGAGCCGCTGAGCGCGGTGATCTCGTCCTCGGGGTTGCGGGGCTTGCGCACCCGGGTGACGGTGTTGCTCGGGTCGTCGGAGGAGTCGCGGTCGTCGCCTGAGCGGCGGCGCCGGCGGCGCCGGCGGCTGGCCGAGGAGGAGCCGCCTTCGTCGCCGTCGTCCCCCTCCGTGTCCCCGCCCTTGTCGCCGCCCTTGTCGCCGCCCTTGTCGCTCTGGCGGCCCTTGTCGCTCTGGCTGGCCTTGTCGTCCTTGTCGTCCGAGCCCTCGTCGCCGGCGTCGTCGTTGTCGCCGCCACCCTTGCGGCGACGTCGGCCACCGCGGCGGCGCGGACGCCGCTTGGTGCCGGACTCGTCGTTGTCGTCGCCGGAGTCACGCGTGTCGGAGTCCTCGGACGCGTCCTCGGACGCGTCGGCGGCGGGTGCCTCGGTGTCGGTCTCGCCCTCCGGCGCAGCGGCGGCGGCCTTCTTGCGGGTGCGCTTGCGGGGCGTGGCAGCGGTGGCGTCGGGAGCCTGGAAGAGCGGCACCGTCGCGACGGCGCGGGATCCGCCCTCGTCGGCCGGCTCGTCGGTCTGCTCTGGAGTCGCCTCGGGTGCCTGCTCGGGTGCCTGTTCGGGTGCCTGCTCGGGTGCCTGCTCGGCCGCGGCCGCCTTCTTGCTGGCCCGCTTGGCGGGAGCCCGCTTGGTCGCCTTCTTCGCCGCCTTCTTGGCCGGCGGCGCGTCCTCGCCGTCGTCAACCGGAGCGGGGTCAGGGGCGGGGGCCGGGGCTGCCTCGGCCTCGTCGCTCTCGGGGGCCGCCGTCTTCTTCGCTGCCCGCTTGGCGGGGGCCCGCTTCGCGGTGGTCTTGGCGGCGGCCTTCTTGGTCGCCTTCCGGGCGGCCTTCGCTGCGCTCTTCCTGGCGGGCGGAGCCTGCTCCGCGGCGTCGTCGCTCAGCGGGAGCGGTGGGTCGACCTGGTCACCGGAGGTGTTCTCGGGAGTCTGGCCGGGAAGTTCGCTGTCGAGCATGGTGCTCTCCTCGGCACCGGGCCGGGGCCGGAGCCCCACCGCGGTGCGGTGTCGTCCGTCGTCCGCCGGGGCGTACGACGTCAAGCCTGATGGGCGGCGACACCCTCCGTGGTTGCCGAAAGGTGGTTCGTCGTTCACTGACCGCGGTCAGCGTGCCGACGGGTTCCTGTCACGAACCCTGGGTGTCGGCCGCGTCGCGGTCGGGTGACAACGGATCACCCACCGTGCCGTCGCGAGGATCGAGCGGACCCTGGGCCAGACGCTGCTGAACTGGTGCAGCCATCAAGCTCAGACCGGCGATCTCGCGCAGTCCGGCGAGAATGTCGTCGGGTCTCACGGACGGCACGCCGTGCCGTAAAACCAGTTGCAGTATCGCACACGGAGCGTCCGGAACCGGACCATCGGTGCCATCCGCCTCCGGTTCGGCGGCGAGTCGCAGCACCGCCGAGCGAGCGTCGAAGGTGCGCAGGCCCTTCTTCGTCATGCGTTCGACCAGCACCTCCTCGACCGCGAGGAACTGCTCAACGGCGGCAGCCACGGTGGGGACGTCGACCCCGGCGAGCCTGATCCGCCAGTGGCTGGCCTCGAGCCTCTCGGCCAGCGAACCACCGGCCGACGGCACCACCTCGAGCACGTCGAGGCCGGGCGGGAGCGCCTCGTCGAGCTGGGCGTGGACGGCGGCCGGGTCGACCACCTCGGCGAGAGCGATCTCGAGGTACTCCGCCTCGCTGGCCGAGCCGGTCGGTGCAGCGCCGGCGTAGGAGATCCGGGGGTGGGGGTTGAAACCGGACGAGTACGCCATCGGCACTCGGGCCCGGAACACGGCCCGCTCGAACGCACGGCTGAAGTCCCGGTGGCTGGTGAAGCGCAGCCGCCCGCGTTTGGCGTAGCGGATCCGCAGCCGCTGCACGGGCGGTGGCCGCTGCTCGGGTTGCTCACGCACGCCCCGAGGGTAGTGGTGCGGCTTCAGGGCGGTCCGGACCCGAGCAGCCACACGGCGCCGTACACCGCCGCGACGACGACCGCGGCCGCCGCGGCCCCCGCCTGCCACGCCATCCGTCGTACGGCGAGCCAGCCGACGACCGGGAGCAGCAACGGGAACGCCGGCATCAGGTAGCGGGGCTTGGAGCCGAGGTAGCCGGAGGTCAGGAACGTCAGCACCACGATCACCACCGCGTAGACGAGCAGCGGGAGCGGCAGGGCGTCGCGGTAGGCCCAGCGGACCAGGAAGCCGAGCGCGATCACTCCGACGATGATGACCAGGCCGCCCCACGGCGACGGCGCCGCCAGCAGCTGGCCGATCCGGCGCAGGAACCCGGCCCCGAAGTCGATCCCGTTGTGCCAGTCGGCGGTCACGGTGAAGTAGCCGAAGAGGTCATGGGTGCGCGACGCGACGAACAGCAGGTAGCCGAGGAGTCCCAGCGGGGCCAGCAGGATCGCCTTCACTCGTTCCCACGGGCGACGCGGGGATCGGTGCAGGTCGAGCACCGCCGCGACGACGACCGCGGCGACCAGTCCGGCGCCGGTCGGCCTGGTCAGGCCGGCGAGCAGGCAGAGCCAGCCGGCGCCCGCCCAGCGTTCGCGGAGCACGAAGTACAGCGACCAGGCGGCGAGGGCGGTGAACAGGGACTCGGAGTAGGACATCCACTGCACAGCGCCCACCGGCAGCGCGGCCCAGAGCAGCACCAGCAGCGTCCCTGCTCGCTCGCCCTTGACCAGCTCACCCACCCGGTAGATGCCGGCGGCCGCGAACAGCGAGGAGATGACCGCGATCACCAGGCCGGCGACCGCGAAGTTGCTGCCGATCGCGACCCGGAGGATCCGCTCGGCGATCGCGAACAGCGGGAAGAACGCGTAGTCCGAGAGCAGCCGGCCGTCGGGATGGTGGACGACGTGCCCGTAGCCCTTGTCCGCGATCCCGGCGTACCAGCCGGCGTCCCAGCCGGTCAGCACACCCAGGGTGTCGCGGTCGGCGAACTGTGCGGACAGCACTAGCACACCGAGCACGATCACCCGGACGGCGGCGTACAGCGCGACGGCGCGCACCCACGGGTTGGTGCGCACCTCCCGGGACAGCTCCTGGAGCCGGTTCACGAGGTGTACGCCCTGGCCAGCGGCGTCTGGTAGATCGACCGCACCACGTCGCCGTCGAGCCAGGCGGTCAGCCGCTCCGCCGCCGCCTCGAGCTCCGCCCGCGACCCCCGCGGCAACCGGTCCACCGGCACCAGGACGACGGTTCCGTCCGGCTCCTGCGTCCAGCCACCGACGATCCGGCCGTTCCACCACATCGTGGGGCCACCGTTGCCGTTGGTGTCGAAGATCTTCTCGGCGTGCTCGCCGAGGTAGAAGTCGCGGCCCTTCCAGCCCATCGTGGTCGGGTCCAGCGCCGGCAGCAGCGCGGCCCAGGGTGATGCGGGCGCGGCCACCTCGTCAACGTCGTCGGGCAGCAGCCAGGCCGGGCTGCCGTCGGCGAGCTCCACCTCGACGGCCGAGACGTCGGCCAGCGCGCGACGTACGGCGCCCTTGGTGGCGCCGAGCCACCAGACGATGTCGGCCTCCGTGCCGGGTCCGAACGTGCCCAGCCAGCGCCGGACCAGCTCGGCGTAGCCGGCCTGCTCGTCGACCGGTGCCAGGTCCTCCCCCAGCCACTCGGTGGCGAGGGTCCAGAACGGACGGCTGGTCTTCCAGCCGCCGTCGTTGCGGCCACGCAGGACCGCTCCGTCGGCGGCGAGCACACCGAGCAGCCGTGGCGCGATCGGGAACTCGCCGCCGTACTTCTTGCCGGGCGACATCTCCAGACGCACCTCGAGCTGCGGGATCCGTTCGCGGAGCGACCGGGTGGTGGCGGGTCCGTTGCCGAGCTCGGCGAGCACCGCACCGGACGTCTCGGCGACCCAGGCGGGGCCGTCGGGGGCGAGCCCGTTGGACTCCACCTCCTTGCCCAGCCGGGCGCTCAGCTGCGCGGCCACGCGGGCAGAGACCGACGCCCAGGCCGCGGGCAGCAGGGCTCGCGGGAACGCGAAGACGGTGCGCCGCATCGCGAGCTGGCGGACCACGGTGCGCTCGTCGTACAGCGCGCGCTCGATGGCGTCGGCCGCGGCACCCGACCGCGCGTGGGCAGAGAGGTAGACGCTGGCCGGCTCCGTCGCGTGCAGGCAGGTCATCGCCTCCACCGCCGCCTCGACCGAGCCCACCCTGGCCGACGGTGCCAGGGCGTGCCGGACCGCCAGGCGGTTGCGCCGCTCGTCGTCACTCACCCTGCGCACTGCCTCATGGTGACGTACGGGACAGGTGTGACGTGCCGAAGTACCGGGATTGGCCGACTGGCAGAATCGCCCGGTGCCCGCCGCCCCCGCTCCCTCCGAGCCGGAGGAGAGCCGTTTCGCGCGGGTGCTGGTCGTGGTCGGCATCGTCGCGCTGGCCTTCAACCTGCGCCCGGCAGCGGTCAGCATCGGGCCGGTCCTCAACGAGGTCGTCGACGGACTCGGGATGTCGGCCGTCGAGGCCGGCGTGCTCACCGCGCTGCCGGTGCTGGCGTTCGCGGTGTTCGGCGCGCTGGCGCCACGCCTGGCCCGGGTGGTGGGCGTCCACCGGCTCACCACGCTCGCCCTGGTCAGCGTCGTGATCGGGCTCTTCCTCCGGAGCCGGGCCGACAGCCCGTTGCCGTTCCTGGCGCTGTCCCTGGTCTCGGTCGCGGGCATGGCCACGGCCAACGTGCTGCTCCCGTCGCTGGTCAAGCTCCACTTCCCGCACCACATCGGCCTGCTCACCTCGGTCTACTCGACGGCGCTGGCGATCGGGCTGACCTCGGCGTCGGTGTTCACGGTGCCGATCAGCGAGGCGTACGACGGGTGGCGGTCGGGCCTGGTCGCGTGGGCACTGTTCGCGGCGGTCGCGGTGATCCCCTGGCTCGGCCTGCTCCGGCACGACCGGCCGCAGGACATGGTTCGGGACGGCGGCCGCACGATCGGGCTCGGGGACGTCGCGCGCACCCGGCTCGGCTGGCTGATGGCGCTGTTCTTCGGGCTGCAGTCGCTGCAGGCCTACTCGATCTTCGGCTGGTTCGCCGAGGTCTACCGCGACGCCGGGTTCTCCGCGCACACGGCCGGGCTGCTGCTGGGTGTGATCACCGGGATCAGCATCCCGCTGTCGTTCGTGATCCCCGCGCAGGCCGCCCGGATGAGCAACCAGGCACCACTGATGTGGGCGGTCATGGCCTGCTACCCCGTCGGCTACCTCGGGCTGATCCTGGCGCCGCGCGAGGGCGCCTGGCTCTGGGCGCTGGTGATCGGGGTCGGCACCTGCACGTTCCCGCTGATCCTGACCCTGATCGGTCTGCGCGCGCGCACCCCGGCCGGCACCGCGGCGCTGTCCGGGTTCACCCAGTCGACCGGCTACCTGATCTCGGCGATCGGGCCGTTCGGGGTCGGCCTGCTGCACGACCTCACCGGGAGCTGGACGGTGCCGCTGATCGGGCTGATCGTGGTCTCGGTGCCACAGCTGGTGCTGGGACTCGCGGTGTCGCGCCCGTCGTACCTCGAGGACGAGCTGCTGGTCACACCACGCTGAGCGGTAGCAGCCGCTGGCCGGTGGGGCCGATCTGGATGTCGGTGCCCATCTCGGGGCAGACACCGCAGTCGTAGCAGGGGGTCCAGCGGCAGTCCTCGACGTCGATCGAGTCGGCGTCGAGGGCGTCCTCCCAGTCCTGCCAGAGCCAGTCCTTGTCCAGCCCGGAGTCGAGGTGGTCCCAGGGAAGCACCTCGTCGTAGGAGCGCTCGCGGGTGGTGTACCAGTCGAGGTCGACCTCGGTCAGCGCGCTCTCGCAGGCGGCGATCCAGCGGTCGTAGGAGAAGTGCTCGCTCCAGCCGTCGAACCGGCCGCCGTCTCGCCAGACCTGCTCGATCACGGCGCCGACCCGGCGGTCACCGCGCGAGAGCAGTCCTTCGATGATCCCGGGCTTGCCGTCGTGGTAGCGGAAGCCGATGGCGCGGCCGAACTTGCGGTCCGAGCGCACCTCCTCGCGGAGCTTGCGCAGCCGCTCGTCGGTGGTCGCGGAGTCGAGCTGGGAGGCCCATTGGAACGGGGTGTGCGGCTTCGGCACGAACCCACCGATCGAGACCGTGCAGCGGATGTCGTTGCGCCCGGTCACCTCACGGCCCTCGGCGATCACCTTCTTGGCCAGGTCGGCGATCTGCAGGACGTCCTCGTCGGTCTCGGTGGGCAGGCCGCACATGAAGTAGAGCTTCACCTGGCGCCAACCCGAGGAGTACGCCGCCGAGACGGTGCGGATCAGGTCCTCCTCGGTGACCATCTTGTTGATCACCTTGCGCATCCGCTCCGAGCCGCCCTCGGGGGCGAACGTCAGGCCGGAGCGCCGGCCGTTGCGGGAGAACTCGTTGGCCAGGTCGATGTTGAACGCGTCGACCCGGGTGCTGGGCAGGCTGAGGCTCACGTTGGAGCCCTCGTAGCGGTCGGCGAGGTCCTTGGCGACCTCGCCGATCTCGCTGTGGTCGGCGCTGGAGAGCGAGAGCAGGCCGACCTCCTCGAAGCCGGTGGAGCGGATGCCGTTCTCGACCATCGCCCCGATCGTGGTGATCGAGCGCTCGCGGACCGGGCGGGTGATCATGCCGGCCTGGCAGAACCGGCAGCCGCGCGTGCAGCCGCGGAAGATCTCGACGCTGAACCGCTCGTGCACCGTCTCCGCGAGCGGCACCAGCGGCTTGGCGGGGTAGGGCCAGGCGTCGAGGTCCATCAGCGTGTGCTTGTGCACGCGGTGCGGGATGCCGGGCAGGTTGGGCGTGACGGAGGCGATCGTGCCGTCGTCGGCGTACGTCACGTCGTAGAACGCGGGCACGTAGACGCCGCCGCTGACCGCGAGCCGGCGCAGCAGCTCGGTGCGACCGCCGGGACGGCCCTCGGACTTCCACTCGCGGACCACCTCGGTGATCGCGAGCACGACCTCCTCGCCGTCACCGAGCACGGCGGCGTCGACGAAGTCGGCGATCGGCTCGGGGTTGAACGCCGCGTGGCCGCCGGCCAGCACGATCGGATGGGCGTCGGTGCGCTCCGCCGCGTGCATCGGGATGCCGGCCAGGTCGAGCGCGTTGAGCATGTTCGTGTAGCCGAGCTCGGTGGAGAACGAGAGCCCGAGCACGTCGAAGTCGCGCACCGGCCGGTGGGCGTCGACGGTGAACTGCGGGATCTCGTGCTCCCGCATCAGCGCCTCGAGGTCCGGCCAGACGGCGTACGTGCGCTCGGCGAGCACGTCCTCACGCTCGTTGAGCACCTCGTAGAGGATCTGGACGCCCTGGTTGGGGAGGCCGACCTCGTAGGCGTCCGGGTACATCAGCGCCCACCGGACCGTGGTCGCGTCGTCGCCCCACTCCTTGACCGTGGCGTTGAGCTCGCCACCGACGTACTGGATCGGCTTCTGCACCAAGGGGAGCAGCGGCTCCAGGCGCGGGAAAAGGGACGCGCCGGACGTAGGGCCGGTCCGGACGGGCATGAGGACCTCTTGCGGGGCTGGGGACACAATCCCCCAGACTACGTTTCCGGCCCGCTCGCGCACCACTGGACGTGCGTCCACCGCGCCCGGCTACGCTCGCGCGATGGATGCGGAGGCACGGGCCGGGAGCCACACGGAGAATGACGAGACCGAGCTCGACGTGTTCTGGTCGGTGGCACGCTCGGCGGCGCGCGTGGACACGATGCCGGGCTACTTCGGGCCCTCCGCCCTCGGCGCACTCCGACCCGCGGCCTGGGCGTTCGGCGACTCCCCCGAACTGGCGGACCTGCTGATCGCACTCGTGCTCGACGGCACCAAGACCGCCACGAGTGGTGCCCTGTGGGACTACGAGGACGAGCAGGAGCCGCTGCCCGAGCCCGGCCTGCTCAGCATCCTGCTGGACGGCGCCGGGCACCCACGAGCGCTGATCGTGACCACCGAGGTCTCGGTCGTGCCGTTCGACCGGGTGGATGCCGGGCTGGCGTACGCCGAGGGCGAGGGCGACCGGAGCCTGGAGACCTGGCGCCGCGAGCACCGGCGGTTCTTCACCGAGGCCGCCGTGCACGACCGTGGGTTCGCCGAGGACATGCCGGTGGTCACCCAGCGGTTCCAGCTGCTCTGGCCGAGCACCGGGTGAGCCCGACGCGCAGCGTGGCCGACAGCACACGGGACCGTGGGATTCGGCGCCGACTCAGCGACCGACCAGCACCCGCGACGACACCGACCGGGTCGGAATCGCACCGCCGGACCGCAGGTGGATGTTCTGGAGCAGCCCGATCGCCATCAGGGAGGCGAACATCGAGGACCCGCCGTACGACACCAGCGGGAGGGGTACGCCGGTCACGGGCATGATCCCCAGGCACATCCCGATGTTCTGGAAGGCCTCGAAGCCGAACCAGCAGGCGATCCCGGCACCGGCGACGCGACCGAACATGTCCGCGGAGCTCAGGGCGATCGACAGCGCGCGCCAGATGATCACACCCAGCAGGGCGATCAGCAGCCCGGCCCCGACCAGGCCGAGCTCCTCGCCGGCGACAGTGAAGATGAAGTCGGTGTGCTGCTCGGGCACGAAGCCGGAGCGGGTCTGCGAGCCGTGGAACAGGCCTTGCCCGAAGAGGCCACCGTTGCCGATCGCGATCCGCGCCTGCGTGGTGTTGTAGCCGGCACCGCGCGGGTCGAGCGCCGGGTTCGTGAACGCCATGAACCGGTCGATCTGGTAGGCCTTCAGCACACCCATCGTGACCGCCGCGCCGGCGGCGACCACACCGGCCGCGAACAGCGCGACCAGCCAGCGCCGCGGGGTGCCGGCCACGGCCAGCACGCCGAAGACGGTGGCGCCGAGCACCAGCATCGTGCCCAGGTCGGGCTGCATCAGGATCAGTGCCGCGGGCAGGCCGGCGATCGCCAGCATCAGCAGCACGTCGACGGTGGTCACGCGCCGCCGCCGCGAGCTCTCGAGCCGCTCGGCCATCACCAGCGCCATCCCGATCACCACGGCCAGCTTGGCGAACTCGGCTGGCTGCACCGACAGTCCGCCGATCACCAGCCACGACCGCGACCCGTTGATCGTGGAGCCCATCACCAGCACCAGGAGCAGCCCGACCACCGAGGACACGTAGACGAGCGGTGCCAGGATCCGCACCCACCGGTGGTCGGTGGCCAGCACCATCACGAACAGCACGCTGCCGATCGCGATGTTGACCAGGTGCCGCTTGAGGTACGCCGTGTCGTGGCCGTGCGTCAGCGACTCGTTGGTCGCTGTGGACGACCACACCAGCAGGGTGCCGACCACCAGCACGAGCCCGACCGCGATCATCAGCAGCCAGTCGACGCCGGGCGTGCGCAGCCGCGTGTTCCTGAGCGGGAGCAGGGTCATCGGTTCACCGTCCCCTTCGGCGGCAGGATCGAGCCGTCGTCGGCGAACACCGGCAGCCCGCCGGGCGGCGTGGTGCCCGGGATCACGGACTGCTTCGGTCGCACGTCCATGCCCTTGATGCCGTAGAGCGACTCCCAGATCTTGCGGACGAACGGACCGGACGTGCCGGAGCCGGTGCCGGCCTGCGTCACCATCATCACGACCACGTAGTCCTTCGTGTACGTCGCGACCCACGAGGTGCTCTGCTTGCCGTAGACCTCCGCGGAACCGGTCTTGCCGCGGACCTTCACCCGGTCGAGCGGGAAGCCGATGAACTTCCAGGCGAGCGTGCCGACCCTGGGGGTGCCCTGCAGCGCCTCGTCGACGTAGCGGAGCGCTTCCTTCTTGGCCTTCACGTGGCCCTGCACCTTCGGCTTGATCTTCTTGATCACGGTGCCGTCCGGCGAGACCACCGCCTTCGCGACGCGCGGCTCGTAGAGCGTGCCGCCGTTGGAGAGCGCGGCATAGGCGCGGGCGAGCTGGAGCGGCGTGACCAGGGTGTCGCCCTGCCCGATCGAGAAGTTCACCGCGTCGCCCTGGCGGTAGAGGTTGCCCTCGAGGCAGAACTCGTGCGCGAAGAGCTTGAGGAACCCCGTCGCCGAGTCCTTCTTGTCGATCTTGCAGTAGTAGCCCTTCATCGCCTTCCAGTACGACAGCTTCCAGTGCCGGTCGGCGATCCGGCCGCTGGACTCCCCCGGGATGTCGATCCCGGTCTGGTTGCCCATCCCGAAGCCCTTGGCGCCCGCGACCAGCGGGTCCTTGGCGTCGACCTTGCGCGGGTCGGTGCCGTACTTCTGCCAGAACTCGAGCCCGACCCGGTAGAAGAACGTGTCGCAGGAGATCTGCAGCGCCTGGGCGAACGAGATCGGGCCGTACGACGCCGACTCGTAGTTCTTGAACCACCGGTTGCCGACCTGCAGGCCGCTGGAGCAGTTGAGGAGGGTGTCCTCGGAGAACCCGTTGCTGAGCGCCGTCGCCGCCATCAGCGGCTTCCAGGTCGAGCCGGGTGCGAACTGGCCCTGCGTCGCGCGGAACAGCAGCGGATTGCCGGCCTTGGCGGAGTAGAGCCGCTTGAGCTGCTTGGAGGTGATCCCGCCGACCCACTGGTTCGGGTCGTACGTCGGCTGGCTGGACATCGCCACCACGCGACCGTTGTGGGCGTCGAGGACCACGACCGCCCCCGAGTCGGCCACGTAGTTCTTGTGCGTCACGTCGTCGTAGGTCTTGCGGGCGGTGGTCATCGCGTCGTGCAGGGCCTTCTCTGCCACCGACTGCACCTTGGCGTCGATCGAGGTCACCAGCGTGTCGCCCGAGCGGGCGGCGACCTCGCTGTCGTCGCCGAGCACCCGACCCATCGAGTCGACGGCGACCCGCTTGTAGCCGGGCATCCCGCGCAGCCACGCGTCGTACTGCTTCTCCAGCCCGGCCCGGCCGACGTCGGAGGCACCGTTGACCGAGCGGTCGTCGTCCTTCTTCGCCTCCTCGAGCTCACCCTCCGTGATCGGGCTCAGGTAGCCGAGCACGTGGGCGGCGTTGATCCCGAACGGCGAGGGGTAGGCGCGCACGTTCTGCGCCTCCGCGAGCACCGCGGGGAAGTCCTCGGACTGCTCGAGGATGGTCACGGCGACCTTCTGGGAGACGTCCTCGGCGACCGGCACGGGCTGGTACGGCGAGCCGTTCCAGCAGGTGCCCTGCTTCGAGTCGGGCTCACCGCAGATCAGCGAGCGGGCCCTGACCTTGCGATAGGGCTCCTTGACCGCACGGGCGACCCGGTGCAGCAGCTCGTCGCGCTCGGCCTCGCCCAGCTTGTGGAACAGGGTGCGGTCGAGGCTGACCACCCAGCTGGTGCGGTTGGCCACCAACGGCCGGCCCATGTCGTCGACGATCAGCCCGCGGGCGGGCTGGACGACCAGCTCGCGCACCGACTGGTCGGCGGCCTGCGCCTGGTAGGCCTCGCCACTGAGGATCTGGATGTACCAGAGCCGGGTGAGCAGGGTCAGGAACAGCGAGAGCATCAGCACCTGCAGCACGAACAGCCGCCAGCGGCTCTTGGTGCCGAGGTGCGGCCGGATCAGGACGGCTGCCATCAGAAGGCGACCTGGGGCGGACGCATCCGCCGGAAGAGAGCCAGCAGCCCGGGCAGCAGCAGCGGCGCGATGATCACGTCGAGGAACACCCCGAGCAGGATCACCTGACCCATCTCGCCGACCGCGAGCGCGCGGTCGTGGAGGAGCAGGCCGCTCAACGCGAAGATCGAGGTGCCGACGAACGAGCCGGCGGCCACGGCCAGGACGGCGCCGACCGGCGACTGGGCCTCGTGGCGCAGCCGGCCGGCGAGGAAGCCGACCACGACGAAGGCCAGCGCCCAGCGGCCGACCAGGTGGTCGGCGGGCGGGGCGAGGTCGACCAGGACACCGGCGGCGAAGCCGACGCCGGCCCCGAACTCGGGTCCGCGCACCAGCGCCGCCGCGATCACCAGCACCAGGGCGAGGTCGGGGACCACGCCGTCGACGGCCACCTGGCCGAGGACCGCGGTCTGCACGACCACCGCGACGAGGAGGAGTCCGGCCAGGGAGAGGCCGCGCAGGATCGTCATCGGGGGTCCCCGGCGAGGCGTGAGCGCAGCGAGCGGCTTGTTGGGGTGATCACTTGATGGCTCCGTCCGCGTGGATCAGCTTGCGGTCACCGTGGGTGCCGCGGGGCACGACGACGCCGACCAGGTCGAGGGCGCTGAAGTCCACGAACGGGTCGATCACCGCCTGCTTGGACAGCTGCTGGGGGGTGCTGTAGACCGACTCGATCCGGCCGATCGGGATGCCGGCGACGTAGGGACCGCCCTTGCCCGAGCCCCACGAGACGACGACGTCCTTGCGGGCCGGGGTGGCCGCGTCGTCGACCAGGTCGAGGTCGAGCCGGGCCTTGCCGCCCATCGCGCCGCGGCCCTTGATGAAGCCGATCTTGAGGGTCGAGCCGAGCCGTCCACCCACGACGGAGTCGGTGTCGACGATCAGGAGCACGGTCGCGGTGCGGCGGCTGGCCCGCACCACGCGTCCGACCAGGCCGTCGGCGCTGACGACCGTGGAGTCCGGCTTGACCCCGGAGTCGGTGCCCGCGTCGATCGTGACCGCCCGGGTGAACGACTGGGCGGGGCCGATCCCGATCACGCGGGCCGGCACCAGCGCGTAGCCGGTGTCGCGCGCCGTCCGCACCAGCCCGTCGTACTCCGCCAGCCGGTTGCGGTCGGTGGAGGTGGTCGCGAGCTGGCTGCGGAGGTCGGAGTTCTGGGCCTCGAGCGTCGCCACGTCGTGGCGCAGGTCCTGGTTGCTGTGCAGGCTGCGGGCGACGTCCTTGAACGGGCGTACGGCGGTCGCCGCGCCGGCCTCGACCGGTCCGACGACGGTGCCCACGGCGTCGCGGACCGGGTCGACCGGCGAGCCGCTGCGGGCGTCGAGCGTGATCAGGGCGAGCGAGGCGAGGACGAGGAGGGCGAGCACCTTCGCCCCGCCGGATTCGTGGTCGCGCTTGGGCATGGGTCCGGCTACCTCCGTGGCTCCGAGAGCAGGACCTGCTGGAGGGCCTCGAACTCCTCCACGCACTTGCCGGCACCCATCGCGACCGAGGTGAGGGGATCCTGCGCGACGTGGACCGGCATCCCGGTCTCGTGCCGGATCAGCTCGTCGAGCCCGCGCAGCAGCGCGCCGCCGCCGGTGAGCACGATGCCGCGGTCCATGATGTCGCCGGCCAGCTCGGGCGGCGTCTGGTCGAGGGTGGAGCGGACGGCGTCGACGATCGTGCTGACCGGCTCCTCCATCGCGTGCCGGATCTCCTTGCTGGAGACGTCCACCGTGCGCGGGAGGCCGGAGACCATGTCACGGCCGCGGACCTCGGCCTGGACCTCCTGCGGCACCGGGTAGGCCGAGCCGAGCGTCATCTTGATCTCCTCGGCGGTGTGCTCGCCGAGCATCAGCCCGTGCTCCTTCTTCATCCACGCGATCACTGACTGGTCGAGCGCGTCGCCCGCCGTACGCACGGAGATGCTGGAGACGACCCCGCCCAGCGAGATCACCGCGACCTCGGTGGTGCCACCGCCGATGTCGACGACCATGTTGCCGGTGGCCTCGTGGACCGGGAGCCCGGCGCCGATCGCGGCGGCCATCGGCTCCTCGACGATGTAGACGCGGCGGGCGCCGGCCAGGTAACCGGCTTCCTTGACCGCGCGGTGCTCGACGGTGGTGATCCCGCTCGGCACGCAGATCACCAGCCGCGGCTTGGCGAAGTAGCGACGGCGGTGGACCTGCTGGATGAAGTACCGGAGCATCTGCTCGGTGGCGTCGAAGTCGGCGATCACGCCGTCCTTGAGCGGGCGGATCGCGCGGATGTTGTCAGGGGTGCGCCCGATCATCCGCTTGGCCTCGTGGCCGACGGCCAGGACCTCGTTGGTCTTGGTGTTCATGGCGACGACGGAGGGCTCGTCGAGGAGCACCCCGCGGCGTCGTACGTAGACAAGGGTGTTGGCGGTGCCGAGATCGACCGCCATGTCGCGGCCGATGACACTGTTGGCCATGGGTGTAGCCCCGTTCGCGCTCGGTGATGCTGGGGAAGGTGGGGGTCACCGAGGCGCTAGCGACCCTCCCGAGCAGCGTAGGAGCGCGCGGCCGTCCAGCCCGGCAGGGACACGCGGTGCCGGTGTGGCGAATGTGACGGATGTGGCTGTCCGTGGGGCGGGCGGTCGTGCGTCGTTTCCCCACACTTGTCCCGGAACTGCACGAGAATCACCGGATCCTGTGCACTTCCGGGACAAGTGTGGGGAAACCGCAGCCCGAGAAGCCGAGCGGCGCCTGACGGCGACACCCGGCCCTCCACCACACTCAGACCAAGCCGGGGAACCAGATCGCGATCTCGCGCTGGGCCGACTCCGGGGAGTCCGAGCCGTGCACCAGGTTCTCCCGGTTGGACAGCGACAGGTCACCGCGGATCGTGCCGGGAGCGGCCTTCCGGCCGTCGGTGGCGCCGTTGATCGCGCGGACCACCTCGACCGCCTCGTCACCTTCGAGCACCAGGGCGACCAGCGGGCCGCTGGTGACGAAGGCGCGGAGCGGCGGGTAGAAGTCGCGCTCGACGTGCTCGGCGTAGTGCTTGTCGGCCTGATCGCCGTCGATCGTGCGCTGCTCCAGCGCCACGACGGAGAGGCCCTTGGCCTCGAACCGGCCGAGGACCTCGCCCACGAGGCCGCGCCGGACGGCGTCGGGCTTGAGCAGGACGAGGGTGCGCTGAGTCATGAGCGGCAGCCTAGTGTCGTGAGGCCAGCACGGAAGGAGCGGGCCGCTTCCGGTGTTGTTGCCGGACAGCCCCCACAGCACCCGACCCGAGGAGAACCCATGCGCGCAGTCACGTTCGACGAGTACGGCGAGCCCGAGGTGCTGCACCTCGCCCAGGTGCCCGAGCCGCACGCCGGCCCCGGCCAGATCCGGATCTCGGTCGAGGCGGCCGGGGTCAACCCGATCGACTGGAAGATCCGCGCCGGGATGCTGACCGAGGTGATCAAGCTGACCCTCCCGGCGGTTCCCGGCTACGACGCGGCCGGTGTCGTCGACGAGGTCGGCGAGGACGTCGTCGGCGTGGCCGTCGGCGACCGGGTCTTCGGCCAGGGCAACGGGGTGACCGCCGAGAAGGCCGTGCTCACCTCGTTCGCGGCCGTGCCGGCGTCCCTGACCACGACCGAGGCCGCGGCACTGCCGATGCCGTCCGAGACGGCCGCCCGGGTGCTGGACCTGCTCGACCTGCACCCCGGAGCCCTGGTCGTGATCGACGGTGCCGCCGGGGGTGTGGGCACGGCCGCGGTGCAGATCGCCGTGGCCCGCGGCTACACGGTCGTCGGCACGGCCTCGGAGGCGAACCACGACTACCTGCGCACGCTCGGCGCGATCCCGACCACGTACGGCGAGGGCCTCGCCGACCGGGTGCATGCGCTGGTCGACCAACCTGTGGCCGGAGGCATCGACCTGGTCGGCCACGGCGGCGTACCGGACCTCGTGGCGCTGACCGGTGACCCCGCCCGCGTCGTGACGATCGCGGACTACGGCGCCGGCGCCCAGGGTGTCCAGGTGACGACCGGCTCCAGCGCGTTCTATGCGTTCGGTGAGGTGGCACGACTGGTCGACGAGGGAAAGTTCGCGGTCACCATCGACGAGGTGGTGCCGTGGGGCGAGGCCGCCCGCGCCCACGCGCGCAGCCAGGGCGGCCACGTCCGCGGGAAGATCGTGCTCGCGGTCAACTAGCGGCTCAGTGCGCCGCGTGCTCCCACGCGGCGCGCTCGCCGTCGATCCTGCGGCCCAGGAACCAGGCCGTGGCCCACAGCATCAGGAACAGCCCGCCGACGAAGAACATCGTCGCCACCGCGACGCCCACCGCCACGGCGGCCACCTGGATCGCCCAGCCGAGCAGGTAGGCCCACGGCATCCGGAGCAGCCCGGCGACCACCAGGCAGGCCACGCAGAGGCCGAGCCCGATCCACAGAGCGGTGGCCGTCTCCAGACCCGCGACCGCGATCAGCACGGGTGTGCTCAGGCCGAGCGCGATCGCCTCCAGGAACAGGATCGCGGAGCACAGGCGTCGGGTCATCGCACCGGTGAGAGCTGGAGCGGGTTCAGCCACTGGTGCGGCTCCGGAGCAGCGACCGCGCCTCGCCGACGGTGACCACCGACCCGGTGACCAGGACCGCACCCGAACCGATCGCCTCACCGAAGACCCCGCCGGCCTCGGCCAGCGCCGCCGCCTGGTCGATCGCGTCGGCGAGGGACTGTGCCACGGAGACCCGGTCCCGACCGAAGATCCCGGTCGCTACCTCGGCCAGCTCGACCGCCGACATCGAGCGCTCCGTCGAGTTCTGGGTGCAGACGATGTGCGCGAGCACGGGCTCGAAGGCGCTGAGCATGCCCTCGTAGTCCTTGTCGGCCATCACGCCGACCACGCCGATCAGCGGGTCGAACGCGAACGAGTCGCCGATCGCGTCGACCACTGCTTCCGCGCCGTGCGGGTTGTGGGCCGCGTCGAGCACGATCGTGGGGCTGCGCCGGATCACCTCGAGCCGGCCGGGCGAGGTCACCTCCGCGAACGCCTCGCGGACCACCTCGGCGTCCAGCGCGTCGTCACCGCCGATGAACGCCTCGACGGCCGCCAGTGCGATCGCGGCGTTCTGCGCCTGGTGGGCGCCGTACAGCGGCAGGAAGACCTCGTCGTACGACGCACGCAGGCCCTGCAGCGTCAGCATCTGTCCACCCACCGCCGGGACCCGGGTGGCCACCCCGAACTCGAGGCCCTCGCGGGCCAGCGTCGCGCCCACCTCGGCGCACCGCTCCCCCAGCACCAGGGCCACGTCCTCGTCCTGCACCGCGGTGACCACCGTGGCGCCGGCCTTGATGATCCCGGCCTTGTCGCGGGCGATCTCGGCGGTCGTGGCGCCGAGATACTTGGCGTGGTCGATGGCGATCGGGGTGATCACCGCGACCTTGCCGTCGGCGACATTGGTGGAGTCCCACGTGCCGCCGAGACCGACCTCGACGATCGCGGCGTCGACCGGGGCGTCGGCGAACGTCGCGTAGGCCATCGCGGTGACCGTCTCGAAGAACGACAACGGGTGGGTGTTCTGCTCGTCGACGAGGTGGGTGTAGGGCGCGACGTCGTTGAACGCGGCCACGAACTGGTCCTCGCTCAGCGCCTCGCCATCGACGACGATCCGCTCGGTCATCGACTCCAGGTGCGGGCTCGTGAAGCGGCCGGTGCGCAGGCCGAGCGCCCGAACCAGGCTCTCGATCATCCGTGCGGTCGAGGTCTTGCCGTTGGTGCCGGTCAGGTGCACCACCGGGTAGCCGTCCTGAGGGTCGCCGAGCAGCGCGAGGAAGTCACGGATCCGGTCCAGCGTCGGGTCGATCCGGGTCTCCGGCCAGCGCGAGAGCAGTGCGTCCTCGACCTCGGCGTAGGACTGGGCCAGCCGGGGTGAGTTGGCCGTTTCCGAGTCAGACATAACGGACAAACCGTACGATCAAGACGAATTCAGGCGCCTCTCCGGGAGCGTCCCCGAGATCCTGGGGCAACGACCACATGAAGCACACCCTACGGGCCTTCCTGGCCCTCGGCCTCCTGGCCGTGCTGTGCCTGCTCGCCGTCGCCGTGGCGGGCTGGTTCGCACTCATCGTCTACCTCGTCGTGGTCCGCGACGTGGCCGCCCGCGCGCTGTTCTTCCCGCTCCTGGTCGGGCTCGTCGGGCTGTACGGCGTGGTCGCGGTGCTGCGGGCATCGACCCGCGTCGCCCGCACCGTGCCGCTCGGTCTCGCGCTGCCTGAGGAGAGCCAGGGCCAGCTCTGGCAGCGGGTCCGCGCCCTGGCGCAGGCCACGGGCGCCCGGCCGCCGGACCAGATCCGGTTGGTACCGGACCCCCGGATCACGATCGCTGACAGCCCGCAGTGGCTCGGCCTGCGCGGTGGCTCGCGCCGGCTCGAGATCGGGGTGCCGCTGGTGCTCGCGCTGACCGACGCCCAGCTCCAGGCCGTGCTCGCGCTCGAGTTCGGCGGACACTGCACAGCGAGGCGCGGCGTGGCCACCGTGGTCCGCGGCTCCGACGTGCTCCGCCGGGTCAGCCGCACCCTGGGTGAGGACGCACCTGCCGGCCGGGTCTTCGCCTCCGCCACCAGGCTCTACCTGCGACTCGCCCTACCCGTCAGCGAACGCGAGCGGCTGGAGGGCGACGTGCTCGCCGCCCGGGTCGCCGGCCGCGACGTGGTCGCCGCCACGCTCCACGAGCTGGGGCCCGTGGCCGAGGACTGGCACGCCTTCCTGAGCCGCTACGTCGGGCCCGCGCACCAGATCGGGCTGCGCCCCCGGGCGATCGCCGAGGGCTTCCTCGACCTGCGCGACGACGCCGCCCGGCGGTCCCTGCTCGCCGAGAGCACCCACGACGAGGCCCAGCTGGCCCGGGTGGAGCGGATCGAGGCGCTGCCCGCCGACGGCGGCCAGGACGACGGACTGCCGGGGTTCGCCCTGCTCGCTGACCCCGACGTCACGATGGCGGCGTTCTTCGACCGGCTCTACGGCCACGACCACGAGCTGTCCGCAGCCGAGTGGCCCGACATCCTGACCGCGATCCCCCGTCGGCAGGCGGAGGAGGAGTCCTCGCTGCTGGTCAACGCGGTGCGCTCCGCGCCGTGGCGCGGCGGCCGGGAGGCGACCCTCGACGCACTCGCGGACGAGCTCCGGCTGGGGCGCGGCATGGAGCTGGCCCGGCGGGTCTCGGACCTCCGGACGGCGACCGAGCAGCAGGCGTTGGTGGGCACCCTCGTCGGCTCGCTGCTCGGGCGGCTGCTCCTTGATCGCGGGCTGGCGTCGTACGAGCGCACCTGGGCCGGCCCGGACGTGGTGCTGGACAGCACCGGCGCCGTGGTCGACGTGGTCGACCTCGGCAACCGGGCCGCCGGCTCCGCCGACGGCGTGACCGAGATGCTGGCGTTCGTCGAGGGCCACGGCATCGCGACCTCCCACGTCTTCGCCTTCGGCGCCGAGGACGGGCCCGGGCCGATGCGGATCCTGGGCTGCCTGGCCCCGATGCAGAGCGGTGCCTCGACCGTGATCATGGCCCCTTGCACGCGGGGACTGGCCGTGCTGCGACCGCGTGGCGCCGCCGAGTGGCTGGTCGTGGGACAGGCGCCGTTCGCCGCGGGCACCGCACGCAAGCTGTTCGAGATGCTGAGCGCCAGGCGCCCGGAGGACCTGGTCGCCCGACCGCACGCCGAGGTGCTGCTCTGGGACGACGTGACGGACGCGCGACTGGTCGAGCGGTCCGTACGCCGACCGCGGCTGACGATCACCACGAACGACGGCAAGCGGCGCTGCTACACCGTGCTGCGCAGCACCGACGGCCACGGCGACCCGTGGGATCCGTGGGACGCGATCCGGCACTTCCTGGACGACCGCTTCACGCAGCAGCAGGCGCGAGCTCGCTCCCGCACAACCGGTTCGCGGGTGGGTGTCTCCGGACCGTAGGATTCCGGACCATGACCGAGACCTTGCACGACCCGGCACCGGAGCAGCCGACGAGCGCACCCCGCGCCGTCGTCGTACCGGACAAGCCGGCGCTGGAAGGACTCGAGGACGCCTGGTCCCAACGCTGGAAGGCAGACGACACCTACGCGTTCGACCGCACCCGGTCGCGGGCCGAGATCTACTCGATCGACACGCCCCCGCCGACGGCCAGCGGGTCGCTGCACGTGGGCCACATCTTCAGCTACACGCACACCGACCTGATCGCGCGCTTCCAGCGGATGCAGGGCAAGTCGGTGTTCTACCCGATGGGCTGGGACGACAACGGCCTGCCCACCGAGCGCCGCGTGCAGAACTTCTACGGAGTCCGCTGCGACCCGTCGCTCCCCTACGACACGGACTTCACGCTTCCGGAGAAGCCTGACCCGAAGCGTCAGCTGCCGATCTCGAGGCCCAACTTCATCGAGCTGTGCGAGACGCTCGTGCTCGAGGACGAGAAGACGTTCGAGAAGCTGTGGCGGACGCTGGGGCTGTCGGTCGACTGGAAGCAGGACTACACGACGATCGGGCCGAAGGCGCAGCTGGCCAGCCAGCGCGCGTTCCTGCGCAACTTCGCCCGCGGAGAGGCCTACCTGCAGGAGGCGCCGACGCTCTGGGACGTCACGTTCCAGACTGCCGTCGCCCAGGCCGAGCTCGAGGCGCGGGACTACGCCGGGGCCTACCACCGGATCTCCTACCACTCTCTGCCGACAGACGGCGGCGACGGCGAGCGGGTCTACGTCGAGACCACCCGCCCGGAGCTGGTCGCCTCCGCGGTGGCGCTGATCGCGCACCCCGACGACGAGCGCTACCAGCACCTGTTCGGCACCACCGTCACCTCCCCCGTCTTCGGTGTCGAGATCCCGGTCGTCGCGCACCCGGCCGCGGAGCGCGACAAGGGTGCGGGCATCGCGATGTGCTGCACGTTCGGCGACCTGACCGACGTCACCTGGTGGCGCGAGCTCCAGCTGCCGGTGCGCACCGTGATCGGCCGCGACGGCCGGTTCCTGCGCGACACCCCGCCGTGGCTGGCCGCCGAGCCGGCCGCGACGGCGTACGCCGAGCTGACGGGCAAGACCGTGTTCAGTGCCCGCGAGGCGATGGTGGCGCTGCTCCGCGCCTCCGGTGACCTCGACGGCGACCCGAAGCCGACGCAGCGGATGGCGAACTTCTACGAGCGCGGCGACAAGCCGCTCGAGATCGTCTCCACGCGCCAGTGGTACATCCGCAACGGCGGTCGTGACGCCGAGCTCCGGGCGGAGATGATCGCCCGCGGCGCCGAGGTGACCTGGGTCCCCACCCACATGAAGCACCGCTACGACAACTGGGTCAACGGCCTCAACGGCGACTGGCTGATCTCTCGGCAGCGGTTCTTCGGGGTGCCGTTCCCGGTCTGGTACCCGCTCTCCGCCGACGGCGAGCCTGACTACGACCACCCGCTGATGCCGACCGAGGACCAGCTCCCGGTCGACCCGTCGACCGTCGCGCCCGAGGGCTACGACGAGGAGCAGCGCGGCAAGGCCGACGGCTTCGTCGGCGACCCCGACGTGATGGACACCTGGGCCACCTCGTCCCTGACCCCGCACATCGCCGGCGGTTGGGAGACCGACGACGACCTGTGGCAGCGCGTCTTCCCGATGGACCTGTGCACGCACGCGCACGAGATCATCCGCACCTGGCTGTTCTCGCGGGTGGTCCGCTCGCACTTCGAGAACCACGCCGCGCCGTGGTCGCACGCGATGATCTCCGGCTTCATCGTCGACCCCGACCGCAAGAAGATGAGCAAGTCCAAGGGCAACGCGATCATCCCCGACGAGATCCTCACGAAGTTCGGGGCCGACGCGGTGCGCTGGCGGGCCGCGATGGCGCGACCGGGCCTGGACTCGCCCTTCGACGAGTCCCAGATGAAGGTCGGCCGGCGGCTGGCGATGAAGGTGCTCAACGCCTCCAAGTTCGTGCTCTCCTCGGTGGGCGCCACCGGGGTCGCGCCGGCGATGGTGCACGACCCGGTCGACAACGCGCTTCTCGCGCGGCTCGACCGGGTCGTCCACAAGGCGACCGACGCGTTCGCGGCGTACGACTACACCAGCGCGCTGGAAGCGACCGAGAGCTTCTTCTGGGAGTTCTGCGACGACTACCTCGAGCTGGTCAAGGAGCGTGCCTACGGCGCCCGCGGCGAGGCCGGGCCGGACTCGGCCCGGGCCACCCTGGCGATCGCGCTGCACACCCAGCTCCGGCTGCTCGCGCCGTTCCTGCCCTACGTCACCGAAGAGGTCTGGTCCTGGTGGCAGGAAGGCTCGATCCACACGCAGGCCTGGCCGACAGCGGCCGACCTGGGGTCGGCTGCCTCGTCCGACGACGCCACGCTCGACGCGGTCGCGGCCGCACTGACCGGCATCCGCGGCGCCAAGTCCAACGCCAAGGTCTCGATGCGTGCCGAGCTCGCGAAGGTGACGATCACCGGTCCGGCCGCGGCGGTGGCCGCGATCGAGGGCGCCCGCGACGACCTGCGCAACGCGGGCAAGATCACCGGCGAGCTGGTCCTCGTGGGCGCTGGGGACGGCAGCCCGATCAGCGTCGACGTGGAGCTGGCCGCGCAGGACTGACCGAGGAGGTCAGGGCGTGGGGCCGACAAGCACGGTTGCGGGGTCGACCACCACGGTCGCCTCCGCCTGGGCCTGGGCTGCGGCCACGGTCTCGGCGCGCACCTCGGCCGCGGCCTGGACCTTGGTCGTGTAGGCGTCCTTCGCCTTGGCCAGTGCGGCGGCCACTTCGGCGTCGTGGGCGAGCTTGGCCTGGGCCGTCTCCACGCGGGTGCGGTCCAGGGTCTCCTTGGCCACACCCACGGCGATCTCGTAGGCGGCGGCCGCCCGGGCTCGCGCGGCGACGATCCTGGCGTCGAAGGCCCGGTCTTGCTTGGCCAGTTCGGCCAGCGCGCTCTTCCGGTAGGCCCGGGCGGCGGCCACGTGGCCGTCCCGGATCTTCTGCTCATACCTGTGCTTGATGTGCCGGACGGTCACCTGCCGTTCCTCGGCATAGGCGCGGACCTGCCGCAGCCGCTGGTCACTGGAGGCATGCGCCGCCCTGCTGGCCTTGTCGACCGCACGGGAGTACGTCGCCAGCGCATCGGCCCATTCATCCTGGTTGGCCTCCTGGAAGGCCTGGCTCTCGGAGTGCACCACTCCGCGCACCTCGACGAGCGTCTCCTGGGCTCTCACCAGCCGAGTGGTAAAGATATGAGCCGCCTTCTCCCGGACGGGGGCGACCACCGTGCTGATGGCGTCAACGAGATGGTGGACGACGGCGTCGAGGTGGCCGACCGTTCCGCTGGCGTCGTCGACCCGGATCCGGGCCGTCTCGGCAGCGACGATCAGGTCCTGGCAGCCGGACCTTCCCTTGTTCGCCACGCACCACCTGGCATCGAACCTCGCGCCCTTCGCGGCTTGACGAGCGCTCTTGGCGTACTTGCGCGCGGCGCGCAGGTCGGTGAGGGCCGTTCCGAGCGTGGTCGGGCCGGTGCTCGGGGTGGGCGGGTCACCGATGTTGTGGGAGCGAGGGTGGTGCACGGCGCCGGTGTGGTGCTGGGCGGCGGGACGCCTGGTCGGCTGGCGAACCGTCGACGACGTCGCAGCGGGCGTCGCGACCGCCGAGACCACGGTGCTCCCGACCTCCGGGGCCGTGGGCGCCTGGCCGGGCGCGCGCGGAGCCGGGACGTCGGAGACGGCACCGATCGCCTTGCCCAGGAACGGGTTGGAGTCCGGGTAGAGGCCGTTGAACCCGGACGACTCGATGGTCCGGACCAGGCCGGGAGGGGCCCAGGGCAGCAGGATGCTCAGGCCGAACCCGTTGCCGCTGAGCGCGTTCTGAACCGCGTTGCCGACGGTGAAGGAGCAGAACAGGGCGACCACGATGAACGCGACCATCGGACGTTTGTGCTCGGTCCTCATGGCGCGTTCCTCCTCCCTGGCCGTACGAACGTGGTCAGTGGTGCTTCTTGGCGTGGTGCTGCTTCTTCGCCTGGTGCTTCTTCTGGTGCTTGGTCTGGTGCTTGGTCTGGTGCTTGGTCTGGTGCTTGGTCTGGTGCTTGGTCTGGTGCTTGGTCTGGTGCTTGGCTGCGTGCTTCGCCCGGTGGAGCGTGGCCCGCTCGGCGTGCCGGGCGCGGTGTTCCGTTGCCCTCATCGTCGCCCGGGTGACGGCTTCCGCGTCGTGGTTCGGGGAGGTCGCGTGCCTGTTCGTGACCTTGCCGTGGTGCCGCTCATGCTTCCCGCGGCCCTGCGTGCTGGCCGCGGGGGCGGCCGACGGGTGCGCGACCGAGCCGTGCGAGAGCGGCGCGCGCATGGCCGGCGACTGAGCGGCGGCTCGCCCCAGCGTGGTGGCGCTGGTCGCGGTGGTGCTGACCACGGCCTGCTCGACGGTGGAGCTCGGAGACGACGCGAAGGCGACCACGGCACGGCCGACGTACGGCAGGTCACCGCCGCGGCCGTTGCTGGCCGACAGATCGATCGTGAAGAGCATGTCGGGAGCGATCGGCACCAGAACGCTGAGCGAGAGCCCGCCGTTGAGGAGCCGCTGGACGGGCGCCGTGCGGATGGCCTGGCCGACGATCAGGGCGCACGCGAGCGCGACGAGGACAAACGCGGCGAGGGGACGCGTGTGTTCGGCGCTCATGGGGACGCTCCAAATCCGAGATGCTGGGGTGAGTGACCGACGAATCGGCTGTTTCCGAGCGTAATCGGGCAGTTCGGACCGTCGCAGACGAACCTGCAAAGCAGGACCCGTCTGTCTAGTCCGGACTAATTCGGACTTGTCCGGCGGAGATCAGCGCGCTAGAAGCGCGCTCCGATCCGGATCGGGTCAGGCCGACTTCTTCTTCTTGCTCTCGTCGGGCCGTTCGACCAGGGTCGGCGCCTCGTGGTTGGTCACCACGCCGTCGGTCACGATCACCTTAGCGATGTCGCCGCGCGAGGGCACGTCGTACATCACGTTGAGGAGCGCCTCCTCGATGATCGCCCGCAGCCCGCGGGCACCGGTGCCGCGCTCCATGGCCTTCTCGGCGATCGCGGAGATGGCCTCGTCGGTGAACTCGAGCTCGACACCGTCGATGTCGAAGAGCTTCTGGTACTGCTTGATCAGCGCGTTGCGAGGCTCGGTCAGGATCTGCACGAGGGCCGCGTTGTCGAGCTTGTTGACACTCGCGATCAGCGGCAGCCGGCCGATGAACTCGGGGATCAGGCCGAACTTCACGAGGTCCTCGGGCCGCACCTGGCCGAACATCTCGTCGGAGTCGCGCTCCGCGGAGTTGCGGATCTCGGCGGTGAAGCCGAGCGTCTTCTTGCCGACCCGCTGCTCCACGATGTGCTCGAGGCCGGCGAAAGCACCGCCGACGACGAACAGGATGTTGGTGGTGTCGATCTGGATGAACTCCTGGTGCGGGTGCTTGCGCCCGCCCTGCGGGGGCACCGATGCGGTGGTGCCCTCGAGGATCTTCAGCAGCGCCTGCTGCACGCCTTCACCGGAGACGTCGCGCGTGATCGAGGGGTTCTCCGCCTTGCGGGCCACCTTGTCGATCTCGTCGATGTAGATGATGCCGGTCTCGGCCTTCTTGACGTCGTAGTCGGCCGCCTGGATCAGCTTCAGCAGGATGTTCTCGACGTCCTCGCCGACGTAGCCGGCCTCGGTCAGGGCGGTGGCGTCGGCGATCGCGAACGGGACGTTGAGCATCCGGGCCAGGGTCTGGGCCAGGTAGGTCTTGCCGCAACCGGTGGGCCCGATCACCAGGATGTTGGACTTGGCGACCTCGACCACCTCGTCCTTGGAGTGGCGGCCCGCGGCGCTCGCGTTGGCGACACCGGCCTGCACGCGCTTGTAGTGGTTGTAGACGGCGACCGCGAGCGACTTCTTCGCGGTCTCCTGGCCGATCACGTAGGAGTTGAGGAACTCGAAGATCTCGCGCGGCTTGGGCAGCTCGTCGAGGCCGACCTCGCCGGTCTCGTTGAGCTCCTCCTCGATGATCTCGTTGCAGAGGTCGATGCACTCGTCGCAGATGTAGACGCCGGGGCCGGCGATCAGCTTCTTGACCTGCTTCTGGCTCTTCCCGCAGAACGAGCACTTGAGCAGGTCGCCCCCGTCACCGATGCGTGCCACTGGCGACGTCTCCCATCATCCTGGTCGGAGCCGAAGCCCCGACAACTCACTGGTGCGAACCCGGATCGACGGTACCTGTTCGCACCCCCGAACGTGCGAGGACACGACAGACCCGCGGTGCCGGGCTGGTCGGGTCAGACCATCCCGGCACCTGCCCTCAGACCGGGACGGCCTTGCGTGACTCCAGGATCTGGTCGATCAGGCCGTACTCGATCGCCGCCTCGGCGGTCAGGATCTTGTCGCGCTCGATGTCGCTGTTGACCTCCTCGGGCGTCTTGCCCGAGTGGTCGGAGATCAGCTTCTCGAGCAGCTCGCGCATCCGCAGGATCTCGTTGGCCTGGATCTCGATGTCGGAGGACTGGCCGTAGGTGCCCTCGGTGTAGGGCTGGTGGATCAGGATCCGGCTGTTGGGCAGCGCCAGCCGCTTGCCGGGCGCGCCGGCTGCGAGGAGCACTGCGGCGGCGGAGGCCGCCTGTCCCAGGCACACGGTCTGCACGTCGGGCTTGATGAACTGCATCGTGTCGTAGATGGCCGTCATCGCCGTGAACGAGCCACCGGGAGAGTTGATGTAGATCTGGATGTCGCGGTCGGGGTCCATCGACTCGAGGCAGAGCAGCTGGGCCATCACCGCGTTGGCGATGTCGTCGCTGATCGGGGTGCCCATGAAGATGATCCGGTCCTCGAAGAGCTTGCCGTAGGGGTCGATCCGGCGGAATCCGTAGGACGTGCGCTCTTCCCACTGCGGGATGTAGTAGTTCATGTTGTCCTCAGTCCTTGGCCCGCGCCGGGCGGCCCTCGTCGGCCGCCTGCAGGGCGCTGGTGATCACGTGGTCGATGAAGCCGTAGGTCTTGGCCTCGGGTGCGGTGAACCACCGGTCGCGGTCGGCGTCGGACTCGACCTGCTCGAGCGGCTGGCCGGTGTGCTGGGCGATCAGCTCGAACAGCACCTTCTTGATGTGCAGCGACTGCTGCGCCTGGATCTTGATGTCGGACGCCGAACCGCCCATGCCGCCGGACGGCTGGTGCATCATGATCCGCGCGTGGGGCAGGGCGTAGCGCTTGCCCGCTGCGCCGGCGCAGAGCAGGAACTGGCCCATCGAGGCGGCCAGACCCATGCCGACCGTGGCCACGTCGTTGGGGATGTAGTTCATGGTGTCGTAGATCGCCATGCCCGCGTCGACGGAGCCACCGGGCGAGTTGATGTGCAGGAAGATGTCGCCCTCGGGGTCCTCGGCGGAGAGCAGCAGCAGCTGGGCGCAGATCGCGTTGGCGTTCTGGTCGCGCACCTCGGAGCCGAGGAACACGATCCGCTCGCGGAGCAGGCGCTGGTAGATGTGGTCGTCCAGGCCGTACGACGAGCCGCCGCCGTTCATCTGCGGGAAGTCAGTGGAAGAGTCAGTCACGCTGTCGACCCTAGACGGATCGACCCCCAAATCCATGGGCAACGACCCCGTGTTCGCCCACAGCGGAGAACCAGCGCGAAGAGTCGTCAGCGCTCGATCCGCGCCTTCATCCGCTCCATCGTGGTGCGGATCCCGGCGGCCAGCTCGGCGTCGTGGCCGGCGGCGCCGCCGATCACCGGCCCGAGCAGGGTGGTGCCCCGCGTGAACGTGGGCAGGATCCGGCGCCCGGTCAGCCGGGTGCCGGCACCGACGGGCTCCACCTCGTAGAGCCAGGTGGCACCGCTCTCCCGGGTGCGCCAGGCGATCGCCCGCTGCGGCTCCCAGCGGACGACGGTCGACATCGTCGGCCAGGCCACGGGGCCGCGTCGGTTGAGGCCGAGGAACCGGACCCCGGTGCCGGTGCCGCGGCCGAGCACCCAGACCTTGCGCAGCTCGGGGCTGAACTCCGGCATCCGACGTACGTCGGAGACCACGTCCCACACCGCGGCGGGCGTCGCGTCGATCTCGACGGTGGCCTCGATCGGACGTGGGTTGTTCACGCCGGCTCCTTCCGCTCTCCGGTGCGGCCGTCGCTCAACCACACGCGGAGCGCAGCGTAGACGTCGTCGTGGTTGAGCAGGTCGAAGTGGTCGGCCCCGGGGACGTGGAGCACGTCGGCCCCGGGGAACATCTCCCGGCCCCGGCGGGCCTTGCCGACCGCCGACGGGTAGCGCACCAGCAGGTCGCCGGCGACCTCCGCGACCGGGTGCCGCGGTGAGCGGGTGACGGTGGCGGCGACCAGGTGGTAGCGGGCGTGCGGGAGGTTGCGGACGTCGTCGGGCAACCCGGTGCGGAGGTCGAGGATGCCCACGGAGCGGTGGTCGAGGAACCGGCCGAACGGCGCCGACTCGGGCAGCAGGGACAGCCCCGAAGACCCGGCGGTCAGCACCCGCGCGATCGGGGCACCGAGGTGCGGCGTGCCGAGGGTGACCACGTCGGTGACCAGCAGGTTCCAGGCCGGCTCTGCGTCGGAGGCGACAGCGCAGGCGCTGCGCATGATCAGGCCACCCATCGAGTGCCCGACCAGGGCGATCCGGCGGACCGGCACCGGCCAGGCGGCGATCAGGCCGTCCATCAGCGCCGCCATCTCGACACCGTTCTCGCTGAGTGTCAGCCCGGAGTTCGCCCGGAGGTAGACGGGCGACCAGCCCTCGCCGGCCAGCCGCTCGCCATAGCTGCCGCCCGTCTCCTCGCGGCGTCGGTCCCAGTAGCTCTCGGTCTCGCTCAGCCCGTGCAGGAAGACGACCAGGTCGCCGGTGGCCTCCGGGTGGGCCGTCCGCAGACTGCCGGTGTCGAGCGCCACGTCGCGGCCGCGGCGTCGTACGGCCATCGTGATCGCGAGCCCCGGGTGGGCGTCGCGGATCCGGTCGCCGAACAGGCCGTTGAGCATCGACACCACGAACCGGCCACGCGGGGTGTCCTCCAGGCGCGGACCGAAGCCGGCCCTGTCGGCGCGCCGGAGGCCGGTCGTGACCGCGCCCAGCCCGGTCTCGATCCCGCCGTAGACCGCGCCGGAGATGCCGCCGTGCCGCGCGTGCTCGTCGGTGCGGTGCCCGGCGACCAGGTCGGCCACGCCGCGCACCCGCCGGGAGACGGCACCGTGCACGTCGCGCACGGTGCCGAGGATCGCCGCCTGGGCCAGGTCCGTCCCGAGGGCGAGGGCGCCGAGGGTGCCCGCACGTTCAGTGGACAGGTGTTCACTCGACATGGGGCGAGTCTAAGCCGGTCACTCCGCCGGAGCAGGCTCCGGCTCGCTCGTGTCGGCGGTCGGCCTCGGCCTCGCCGATGCTGCCGTCGGGACGCAGGTTCTTCAGGTCGACCACGTTGCCCGAGCCGTCGGTGACGGTGGCGGTCTCGACGATCTTCGCGAGCGCCTTGCCGCGGACCACCTCGGCCACCATCTCGGGGATGTGGTTGTGCTCGACCATGTGCTTCATGAACTCCTGCGGCTCCTGGCCCGACTGCTGGGCCCGGCGCATCAGGTGCTCCTGGAGCTCGTCCTGCTCGACACCGATCTCCTCGGCCTTGGCGACCTCGTCGAGGATGAACTGCGCGGCCATCGAGTCGCGGACCCGCTTCTCCATCTCGGCCTCGAACTCGTCGACCGTCTGCTTCTCGTTGTCGAGGTACTGGTCGAGCGTCATGCCCGCCCAGCCCAGCTGCTGCTGGATCTCCTCGCGACGACCGCCGAGCTCCTGCTGCACGACCTCGTCGGGCAGCGGCACCTCGGTGGCGTCGATCAGCTTCTCCAGGACGGCGTCGCGCGCGGCGGCAGCCTGCTCGAGCCGCTTGCCGCGCTCGAGCCGGGTGCGGACGTCGGCGGTGAGCTCGTCCATGGTGTCGAACTCGGAGGCGGTCTGGGCGAAGTCCTCGTCGAGCTCGGGCAGCTCCTGCTCCCGGACCGCGGTCACCTTCACCGTGACGTCGACCTCCTGGCCCTCGCGGTCGCCCCCGAGCAGCTGGGACTCGAAGGTGTTCTCGTCGCCGGCGGACATCCCGGCCAGCACCTCGTCGATGCCGGGCAGCATGTCGCCCTTGCCGACCTGGTAGCTGTAGCCGCTGAGCTCGCCACCCTCGATCGGCTCGCCGTCCTTGGCGGAGGCGACCAGGTCGAGCGTCACGAAGTCACCGTCGGCGGCCGCGCGCTCGACGTCGTTGAGGGTCGCGAAGCGCTCGCGCAGGTGCTGGACCTGCTCCTCGACGTCGGCGTCGGAGACCGCCAGGTCCTCCACGCTCGCCTCGATCCCGTCGTACGACGGGAGCGTGATCGGCGGGCGCACGGTGACCTCGGCAGTGAACTCGAGGGTCTGGTTGTCCTCGAGCTTGGTGATGTCGATCTCCGGCTGCGCCAGCGGCACCAGGTCGTTGTCCTGGAGCGCCTGCACGTAGAGCTTGGGCAGCGCGTCGTTGATCGCCTCGTCCAGCACGGCACCGCGGCCGACCTGACGGTCGATCACGGGCGGCGGCACCTTGCCCTTGCGGAACCCGGGGATGTTCACCTGCTTCGCGATCCGCTGGTAGGCCGCGTCCAGGCTCGGCTGGAGCTCGGCGAACGGGACCTCGACGGTCAGCTTTGCGCGGGTCGGGTCGATGCTCTCGACGGCGCTCTTCACAGGGTCAACTCCTTGATGCACGCATACATGACAGTGGCCGCGCCTCGACGCAGGAGCGTGGGCTGGCGGCCGATATTCCAGCGTACGGCACCGCACCCGACCGACGAAATGCAGCCGGACCGGTGCTCAGCAGGTGGCGCGACAGGAGCGCGCGACAGGCTGCATCTGGTCGGGGCGACAGGACTCGAACCTGCGGTCTCCTGCTCCCAAAGCAGGCGCGCTAGCCACTACGCTACGCCCCGTGCGGAGGCCCCTCGAGGCCTCTGCGAGCGGATGACGGGAATCGAACCCGCGTAGTCAGTTTGGAAGACTGAAGCTCTACCATTGAGCTACATCCGCGTGCCCACCGAGAGGACCTCCTCCAGGGCGGACCCATGGTGCCACAGGGGCACCGTGCGTCACGAACTCGATTCGACTTCGGCGTCGGAAGGTCCGCCTCCCGGCCAGCGCCGGTGCACGAGCAGCAGCGCACGGTCGTCGTCGCTGCGCTCCAGCTCGTCGACGAGCTGGACCTCCGCGCCCTCGAAGCCGTCCTGCAGCAGCCGCTGGCCGCGGCCGGCGAGCTTGTCGATGCCGCTCTGGATGTCGCGCCGAGGGTCCTCGACCAGGCCGTCGGTGTAGAGCATCAGCGCGTCGCCCGGCTGGATGGTGCCGCGCACGACGTCGACCTCGAAGTCGCGGAGCACGCCCAGGATCGGCCCCTCGGACTCGAGCACGGACCACTTGCCCGACCCGGCGTGCAACCAGACGGCCGGCGGGTGCCCGGCCTTGCGCAGCTCGAAGTCCCCGGTGTTCAGGTCGAGGTGGAGCTGGATCGCGGTGGCGAAGCCCTCGGCCCAGTTCTGGCGAAGCAGGTACTGGTTGGCGGCGGGCAGGAAACGTTCGGTCGACACGGCGGCGAGCAGGCCGCCGAACGCGCCCGAGAGGAGCAGCGACCGGGTGCCGGCCTCGACCCCCTTGCCGGAGACGTCGACCACCACCACGTGGAGCGAGCCGTCGGTGACGTTGGCGTCGGCCACGATGAAGTCGCCGGCGAAGAGCGTGCCGCCGGACGAGCGCAGCACCGACTTGGCGTACCACTCGTCGGGCAGGGTGCCGATCCGCGCCTGCCGGATGATCCGGTCGCGCAGGTCGACCAGCATCGACTCGCCCTTGGGTCCGGCGATCCCGAGCCGGGTGCGCCGGAACGAGACCAGGAGGATCAGGAAGCCGAGGGCGAACGTGACCACCACCAGGATCACGCCGCGGATCTCGATGGGTGGTCGCACGGCGATCATGATCGAGACGCAGACCAGGGCCGCGACGATGAACCAGGGCAGGGTGCGCGGTCCCAGCACCAGGCTGCCGAGGAACATCGGGATCAGGAGCATGCTGTAGGGCACGTAGTCGGGCCAGATGGAGCCGGCCAGCGTGAGCAGCAGGACCGGGGCACCGAGCGCGATCAAAGCGGGCGTGTCTGTATAGACCATCCGCCTCCGAATCCGGTTCCACCGGCTCTGGAGAACATGGACGTGCGTCCCGTTCTGTTGCTCGGGCAACGCTCTGACCTCGGGTCTCTCGTGAGTGGGCAGGGTGGACCGGCGGCTCGTCGGGCCGGCCTGCCCCAGCCTAGACACCGGCACCGGCCCGCGAGCGGAAACGCGGCTGGCAGCGCGGGCACCAGAAAAGGTTGCGGCCCTTGAGCACGGTCGTGCGGACCTTGGTGTCGCAGACCAGGCACGGCTGCCCGGTGCGCCGGTAGACGTACACCTCTCCCCCGTGGTCGTCCGCGCGCGGCGGCCGACCCATCGCCTCGGGCGTGTGCTCGGGCCGGACGGTGTCGATCCGCCCGGTGCGCACACCCTCCGCGAGGAGCCCGACCAGGTCGGCCCACAGCGCGTCCCACTGGCCGCGCCGGAGCGTGCGCCCGGCCCGCTGCGGGTCGAGCCGGTGTCGGAACAGCACCTCGGCGCGGTAGACGTTGCCGACCCCGGCGAGCACCTTCTGGTCCATCAGCAGGTCGCCGAGGGTGCGGTCGCTGCGGTGGATCCGGCGCCACGCGCGCTCCGGCTCGGCGTCCGGCCGCAGCGGGTCGGGACCGAGCGCGTCCACGACCGCGTCCCGCTTCGCGCGCGACACCAGGGCGCATTCGATCGCGCCACGCAGGTCGGCGTACGACGTGTCGTTCTGCAGCCGTAGCCGGACCTGGCCGAACGGGACGGGCGCCGCTCCCGGCAGCACGTCGAACTTGCCGATCAGGCCGAGGTGCACGTGCACGAACCGGTCGCCGGCGAACTCCACGAACAGGTGCTTGCCGGCCGACTCGGCCGCCACCAGCAGCTGGCCGTCGAGCACCGCGGCGTCGGCGGCGAAGCGCCCCTGCGGGCTGCTGACGCGCACCGGACGGGCCCCGAACGCGACGTCCAGCTCGGCGGCGAGTCGGTGGAGGGTGTGCCCCTCAGGCATCGGGCCCGAGACCGCGGGCCGACTCCGGCAGCGCGGGCAGGTCGCCGGTCACCTCGTAGTCGGAGAGCATCCCGATCCGTCGTACGTGACGCTCCTCGCCCGTGAAGGCGGTGCCGAGGAACACCTCGATGAACCGGGTCATCTCCTCCACCGTGTGCATCCGGCCGCCGACGGAGATCACGTTGGCGTCGTTGTGCTCGCGGGCCAGGCTCGCCGTCTCCTCGCTCCAGGCCAGCGCGGCCCGCACGCCCGGCACCTTGTTGGCCGCGATCTGCTCCCCGTTGCCGGACCCGCCGATCACGACACCGAGGCTCCCCGGGTCGGCGACGACCCCCGCCGCCGCGCGCAGGCAGAACACCGGGTAGTCGTCGAGCGCGTCGTACACGAACGGCCCGTGGTCCACCGGTTGGTGCCCGTGCTCCCGCAACCAGCCGAGCATGTGCTCCTTGAGCTCGAGGCCGGCGTGGTCGGAACCGAGGTGGACGCGCATGGAGGTCAGGCTAGTGGGTGGGGATCAGGTCTCCGTCTCGTCCGACATCGCCCGGCGTCGGCCAGCCGGGGGTGCGGGCAGTCGCTGGGTATGCCGTGTCGGCGACAACGCCTGCTTCGCTGAAGCAGTCCGACGCCGCCACGCCAACCTTTACGCTCCCTACCCGCACCCCCGCCCGTCCGCCTCCCGGCACCCCCGGCTCCCCTGCGTCAGGCTGGGTGGGGGTGGATGTGGTCACCGAAAGGGTGAGGCGGGGCGCGAGCCTGCGAGCGCACCGGCTCGCCCCACCCACCAACGAGCAGCGCGGGCGAGAGCTGCAGGGGGCGGGGCGGTCGCCGCCGTGGGGCGGTGGCAGGGAGCGTAAAGGGTGGCGTGGCGGCCGAGCGGCGGTGAGCGGGTAGGGCGTCTCGGCCGACACGGCATCCCCAGCGACTGCCGCCGGTCCACGGCGGCGGCGGCCCGTGCCGGTGCCTCGAGACCAGAAGCCCCAGACGACTCGCTACGTCAACCGAGCCAGCTCGTCGTCCACGACCCCCGGATCCAGCTTCGTGAACACCGGCGTCGGCTTCGCGATCGGGGTGCCGACCGTCACCGGGTGCCGTCCCCAGGCACGGGCCTGGCGGTAGTCGCCCGTGATGATCGGGTACGACGGGCCGCCGTCGAGGTCGTCGACCTCCTCGATCCGGGGCATCGGCGCGAGGTCTCCCCGGCCGCCGAGCACCAGGTCGACCGCGTTGGCGCTGGCCGGCAGGAACGGGGCCAGCAGCAGGTTGCAGTCGGCCACGCACTGGGCGATCACGTGCAGCACGGTGCCGAGCCGCTCGCGCTGGTCGTCACCCTTGAGCTGCCACGGCGCCTGGTCGGAGACGTACTTGTTCACCTCCGAGACGGTCCGCATCGCCTCGCCGATCGCCGCCTTCTGCCGGTGGCGTGCGATCAGGTCACCGACCGTGACGAAGGCCTGCTCCACATGGTCGAGCATCGCAACGTCCTCGGCGGCGAGCTCACCGGCCCGCGGGATCTCACCGAAGCTCTTGGCGAGCATCGTGGCCGTGCGGTTGACCAGGTTGCCCCAGCCCGCCACCAGCTCGTCGTTGGTGCGGCGCACGAACTCCGACCAGGTGAAGTCGGCGTCCTGGTTCTCCGGTCCCGCCGAGCACAGGAAGTAGCGGAGCGCGTCGGCCTGGTAGCGGCTGAGCACCTCACGCACCAGGATCACGACCCGCTTGGACGAGGAGAACTTCTTGCCCTCCATGGTCAGGAACTCGCTGGAGACCACCTCGGTCGGCAGATTCAGCACGCCGTACTCCCCCGGCTCACCGCCCTTGTCACCCTTGCCGTCGTAGGCCAGCAGCTCGGCGGGCCAGATCTGGGAGTGGAAGGTGATGTTGTCCTTGCCCATGAAGTAGTAGGACAGCGCCTCCTCCCCATCGTCGGACGCTGGGTTCCACCACTGCCTCCAGGCTTCGGGGTCGCCGGAGCGGCGTGCCCACTCGATCGAGGCCGACAGGTAGCCGATCACCGCGTCGAACCAGACGTAGAGCCGCTTGGTGGGGTTGTCCTCCCACCCCTGGAGAGGTACGGCGATGCCCCAGTCGATGTCCCGGGTCATCGCGCGCGGGCGGATGTCCTTGAGGATGTTCTGGCTGAACCGGATCACGTTCGACCGCCACAGTCCGGTGGCCTCGCGCTGGTCCAGCCACTCGCCGAGCGCCTCGGCCAGGGCAGGCAGGTCGAGGAAGATGTGCTGGGTCTCGACGAACTCGGGGGTCTCCCCGTTGATCTTCGAGCGGGGGTTCTTCAGGTCCTGCGGGTCGAGCTGGTTGCCGCAGTTGTCGCACTGGTCACCGCGCGCGCCGTCGTACCCGCAGATCGGGCAGGTGCCCTCGATGTAGCGGTCCGGCAGGGTGCGCCCGGTGGAGGGCGAGATCGCGCCGAACGTCGTCTGCTCCACGAAGTAGCCGTTGTCGTGCACGCCCCGGAACAGCTGCTGCACGACCGCGTGGTGGTTACGCGTGGTGGTGCGCGTGTAGAGGTCGTACGCGAGCCCGAGCGAGACGAAGTCCTCGACGATGAACCGGTGGTTGGTGTCCGCCAGCTGCTGCGGCGTGACTCCGGCCTCGTCGGCGGCGATCAGGATCGGGGTGCCGTGCTCGTCGGACCCCGAGACCATGAGCACGTCGTGGCCGCTCATCCGCATGTAGCGGCTGAACACGTCGGAGGGCACACCGAATCCGGCCACGTGGCCGATGTGGCGCGGGCCGTTGGCGTACGGCCAGGCGACGGCAGACAGCACCTTGCTCATACCGGAAGCCTAGTGAGCGCACGCCAGCGTGTTTCGCGCGGTGCCGCGGCTGGGCCGTCAGCAGGTGCTGGGCGTGAAGCTCATGCTCCGGATGCCGATGTGCGGGTTGCCGGTGATCGACCCGTCGCCCTGGAAGTAGACGATCTGGAACTGCGTGGCGGATGCGTAGCTCAACGTGACGTCGGCCAGTCCCGTCCCGTCCGGCACGGCGGTTCCGGTGGCGGAGTGGAAGGGCTTCTTCTTCGTGCCGTCGCCCGTGACGGCGGCTCCGGCCGAGTAGGTGTACCCGCTCGTGCTGACTTGCACGTAGTCCTCGTAGGACCCCGCCTCGTCGATGTCCACGATCCTGATGCTCAGGTTGGTGATCGGCTGGCTGAACGTGAACTTGATGGTCTGGGAGGTGCCCGAGGAGTTCGCGGTCGTAGAAGCGCAGCTCCTTGGTGGTCGGCGTGGTGGCGAAGATCGTGCCGTTGTTCGCCGTACCCGTCGTGCCGGACAGGTTCAGGGTCGCGGTGACCAGGCCGGCCGTGAAGGTGGCACCGGTCGTGTACGCCGTACCGGTGGTGTAGCTCGTGAAGTCGATGGTCTGCGTGGCGCACGGTGACGCCGCGAACGCTGGCGCTGTGGCGACGGTCGCCAGCACCGGCACGGTCCACGCCGCAGTTCTGACGAGCGTGCGGCGTGTCGGCCGCAGCGCGCCCGACCCCCCAGCCGTGTCGCTGTTCATGGATGTGTTCCTCCCCGTGGTCCCCGGAAGCCTAAATGGACTTTTGACCGCATTCGGTCGGAAATGGTTGAAACTGACCGAACGGATCGGCAGCGGACTAGACAACCAGTTAGTCCGTTTTATTCCATTTGGTGCGAATCTGACGTTACCTTCGAGGCTCGCTTCTCGAGGAGACCCGATGTCCTACACCGTCCGTTCCGCGCGCCTGGGCGCCCTGGGGCTGGCCTGCGCCCTGCTCGTCAGCCTGTGGAGCCCGCTCCGAGCCGAGGCCGCGACGTTCGCGACCCCGACCGGCCTCCACGTCGTCTACGCCAAGACCACGACCACGTCGATCCACCTGGACTGGAACTACGTGGCGCACGCTTCGGGATATCGGGTCAGGTACGCGACCAACGCCTCGATGTCGGGGGCCAAGGTCGTCCCCTTTCGTTACAGCAGCGGCAACGTGCGTGGCCTGACGCCGGACACGCAGTACTGGTTCCGGATCGCGGTCGCCGCGAACTACGGCACTGGCGCGTTGCAGAGCGCCTACACGCGCTCGCCGTACGCGAGTGGTCGCACTCCTGCCGAAGGGGTGGCCCCGTCGGGGGGCCCCTACGACCTCGACGTCGCGTCGTACAACATCAGCGTGATCCTGGGTGACTCCTCCACGGTCCACGAGCCGTGGTCGGCACGACGGGCGAGAGTCGCGCAGCAGCTGCTCGGCCAGCAGCCCGCCGACCAGCCCGGACCGTCGCCCGACGTGATCGCAGTGCAGGAGGCCGACACCAGCCGGAAGCTCAGCGACGGGACCACGCAGTACACCGACCTGGTCAACGCGCTCAACACCTACGCGACCGGCGGCGACCACTACGCCTCGATCGCCGGCACCGCTGCCGCGACACACCTCGTCTACAACGACGCCACCCTGACCCTGGTCAGCGGCGGCCCCCTCAAGTGGGACGCTCAGGAGTCGGCCGTCGACGGCGCCCGCTACATGTTCTGGGGCATCTTCGAGACCAAGGCGACCGGAGACCGGTTCTTCTTCGCCAGCAACCACCTCGAGACCGCCTCCGAGACGATCCGGCGCCAGCAGTGGGAGCAGCTGATCCGCGACGTGCCCGGGATGGCGAACGGGCTGCCGATCGTGCTCGGTGGGGACTTCAACTCTCCCCGCAAGGCGACGAACCCGACCGCGGGCGTGATGCTCCCGAAGATGTACGCCGCCGGGATCGGCGACGTCCTCGGCCAGAACGGCCCGGACATGGTCCACGTCGCGGGCAACCGCACCAAGCAGATCGTCCGCGGCAACGTCTTCTCGCTGAACAAGTGGGTGCGGAAGACGAACCACTACTCCAGCACCAACGACATCGGGCAGAGCATCGACTACCTCTTCGCCACCAACAACCTGGTCGTGAAGCGCTGGCAGATGGTCGTCGACGACGCCAACGACTACAACCTCGACGGCACCATCCCCTCCGACCACAACCTGATCAAGGCCACGATCACGCTGCCGTAGCCGTCGCCAGGGCTGGGCGCGCCTGGGCTATATTCCCCCGGTACCCCACCCTGGAGAACGATGAACCGGCCCGCCCTGACTGCCGCCCGTCGCCAGGCCCTCCGGCACGGACTGCGGCGGGCCGTGCGCTGGGCAGCGATCCCGGTGACCACGCTGCTGCTGCTCGTGGTGCTGGTGGGGACCACGATGCCGACGGTGCGCGAGGCTCTGCTGCGACCGATTCCCCCGGGACTGCGCCCGGTGTCGACCACCGCCACGTCACTCAAGCTGGCCTGGGCCGAGGTGTCCGGCAGCCCGCGCTACCGGGTCGCCTTCAGCACCTCCCCCGCGATGACCGACGCGCGAGTCGTGACCTTCGACGACAACGAGGGCACCCTCACCGGACTCGAGCCCGGTCGTCGCTACTACCTCCGGGTCGCTTCCGCCGACGCCGAGGGCAGCCCGCTGAGCGACTACACCCCGGCGGCGTACCCGTCCGCGCGCACGCTCTACCGCGGCGGCTTCCCCTACCTGGCGCCGACGAAGGTGAAGGTGACCAAGGCCAAGGTGAGGTCGCTCTCGCTGGACTGGGCGCCGGTCGCCAAGGCGCCCGGCTACCGGGTCACGGTCGCGACCGACAAGAAGATGACCAAGGCGAAGACGCACTGGTTCGGCACCGACCGGGGCAGGCTGCGTCACCTCAAGCCGGGCAAGCGGTACTTCATCACGGTCAGCGTCGCCCGCCGTACCTCCTCGTCACGGGCGCTCAGCCGTGACACCCGGGTCCGGCCCGCGCTGACCAGGCCCGACCTGCCCGACGTGCCGGTGACCTACGACCTGCGCGTCGCCTCGTGGAACATCCTCGGCAGCGTCAACAAGGCGTGGCCGCCGCGCCGCGCCACGGTGGTCCGCGAGCTGTCGGGAGTCTCCCCGTCGGGTCTCGCCGCGCCGCCACCGGACGCGATCGCGCTGCAGGAGGCACTGCCCTACGGGCAGTACCAGGACGTGATCAGCGGCCTCAACGCGATCGGCAACGACGGCGCGCACTACTCCGGCATCTTCGGCAACAGCCGCAACACCCGGATCGTCTGGAACGACGCGTCACTCGACCTGGTGCGCTCCGGCGTGATCCAGTACGGCGCGCAGGAGCACCACTCCGACGGCCTGCGGATGGCGCCGTGGGCGCTGCTCGAGGTCAAGAAGACCGGGGCCCGCTTCTTCTTCGTCAGCGTGCACCTCGAGACCGTCGGCGAGGGCGTCCGCCGCTCGCAGTGGCAGCAGCTGCTGCGGGACGTGCCGGCCCTCGCGGGCGGCGCCCCGGTCGTGATGGGCGGCGACTTCAACTCACCGCGCTCGGGCAGCAACCGCACCGCGCAGGTGATGCTCGGCCCGACCCGCAGCGCCGGCTTCGGCGACATGCTCGGCCAGGTCGGCAGCGGCATGGTCACCACCTCGAGCACCCGCGCCGACACGGTGGTCAACGGCAACCTGTTCTCGGTCAACTACGGCAGCCGGCGGCTGCGCGGCTACTCCAACGCGGGTCTGATCGGCCAGGACGTCGACTACCTGTTCGCCGACAACGACCTCGACGTCGAGCGCTGGGAGATGGTCGTCGACGCCGCCGGCCGCTCCCTGCGCGGCGTGATCCCCTCCGACCACAACATGATCCGGGCGACGCTCAAGCTGCCGAATCCCTGATCAGCTGAAGTCGAGCTCGGCGGTGCGGCTGCGCTTGAGCTCGAAGAACAGCGGGTACTTCGCGAGCTGGACGGCGGCGTCCCAGAGCTGGCCGGCCTCCTCGCCGCGCGGGGCCTTGGTGATCACGGGGCCGAAGAAGGCGGAGCCCTCGATCGCGATGGTCGGGGTGCCGACCTCGTCGCCGACCTGGTCCATGCCCGCGTGGTGGGACTTCGCCACGGCGTCGTCGTACGACGCGTCGTCCATGGCGTCGGCCAGCGTGAGCGGGAGGCCCGCTTCGGTCAGGGAGTCCTCGATCATCGAGCGGTCGCGGTCGCGCTTCTCGAGGTGGATCCGGTTGCCCATCGCGGTGTAGAGCGGGAGCAGCACCTCGTTGCCGTGCTCCTGCTCGGCGGCGATCAGCACCCGCACCGGGCCCCAGGCCGTGGTCAGGAACTCCTTGTACTCGTCGGAGACGTCCTTGTCCTGGTTGAGGTAGGCGAGGCTCATCACGTGCCAGTCGACGTCGATGTCACGCACTTCCTTCACCTCGAGCATCCAGCGGGAGGTGATCCAGGCGAACGGGCAGGCAGGGTCGAACCAGAAGTCAGCGTGAGTCATACCCGTGTCAACGGGTTGCCCCGGCAGGGCATTCCCCACCGTCGTGACCCGACCGTGACGCACCGAATCGCCCGGCGAGGTGGTCGGATGCGATGATTCACGGCATGCCTGGAACCAACCTCCGACGAGACGAAGCGCAGGCCCGGGCCGCGCTCCTCGCCGTCGACTCCTACACCGTCGACCTCGACCTGACCACCGGCCCGACCACCTTCGCCAGCACCACGACGGTCCAGTTCTCGAGCACCACACCGGGTGCCTCCACGTTCGTCGACCTGGTCGAGGCCTCGATCCACGAGATCACCCTGAACGGCCGTTCGATCGACCCCTCGACGGCGTACGTCGACAGCCGGATCGAGCTCGACGACCTCGCCGCCGACAACACCCTCGTGGTGCGCGCGGACTGCACCTACAGCCGCTCCGGTGAGGGGCTGCACCGGTTCGTCGACCCCGTCGACGACCGCGTCTACACCTACACGCAGTTCGAGGTCGCCGACGCCCGGCGCGTGTTCACCAACTTCGACCAGCCCGACCTCAAGAGCGTCTACACGTTCACCGTGACCGCCCCCGAGAGCTGGGTGGTGGTCTCCAACGCGGCCACTCCCGAGCCCGAGCGGGTCGGTGACGACGCCAAGGTCTGGCGCTTCCCGACGACCAAGCGCATGTCGACGTACATCACCGCGATCATCGCCGGCGAGTACCACGAGGTGCAGGACGTCTACGAGGGCAAGCACGGCGACATCCCGCTTGGCCACTACTGCCGGCAGTCGCTCGTGGAGTTCCTCGACCGCGACGAGATCGTCAAGATCACCAAGCAGGGCTTCGCGTTCTTCGAGGAGGCCTTCGACTTCCCGTACCCGTTCGGCAAGTACGACCAGCTCTACGTGCCGGAGTACAACATGGGCGCGATGGAGAACGCCGGTGCCGTGACGCTGCGCGACGAGTACCTCCCGCGCAGCCGCCAGCCGCGCTCGTTCTACGAGTTCCGCTGCAGCGTGATCCTGCACGAGATGGCGCACATGTGGTTCGGCGACCTGGTCACCATGAAGTGGTGGGACGACCTCTGGCTCAACGAGTCGTTCGCCGAGTGGGCGTGCTACCACGCCGAGGTGGAGGCGACCGACTTCACGGACTCGTGGACCGGTTTCGCCAACGCCCGCAAGCAGACGGGCTACCGGCAGGACCAGATGCCGAGCACGCACCCGATCGCGGCGGACAACTACGACCTGCACGCGGTCGAGGTCAACTTCGACATGATCACCTACGCCAAGGGCGCAGCGGTGCTCAAGCAGCTGGTCGCCTGGGTCGGCCTGGAGCCGTTCCTCCAGGGGCTGCAGCAGTACTTCAAGGACCACGCCTACGGCAACTCCGAGTTCACCGACCTGCTCCAGGCGCTCGAGAAGTCCTCGGGCCGTGAGCTGCAGGGCTGGGCCACCGAGTGGCTGCAGACGGCGGGCGTCAACACGCTCGCCCCCGAGTTCGAGCTCGCCGGCGACGGCACCTACTCCCGCCTCGCCGTGCGCCAGACGGCACCGGCCGACTGGCCGACGCTGCGCCGGCACCGCCTCGGCATCGGCCTGTACGACGCCGTCGACGGCCGGCTGGTCCGGCGCACCTACCTGGAGGCGGACGTCGCCGGGGGGCTGACGGAGATCGCCGACGCCGTGGGCGAGAAGCAGCCCGACCTGCTCCTGCTCAACGACGGTGACCTCGCCTACGCCAAGATCCGGCTCGACGAGCGCTCGCTGGAGACCGTGATCGGCGGTCTCTCGCGGCTCGACGACTCGCTGGCGCGCGCCCTGTGCTGGGGCGCTGCCTGGGACATGACCCGCGACGCCGAGATGCGGGCAACCGACTTCGTCGCGCTGGTGCTCGGCAACATCGGCACCGAGACCGACTCGTGGGGTGTCAGCCGGATCCCGGCCTACGCCGCCTCCGCGGTCAACGCGTTCTCCGCGCCCGCCAACCGCCCGTTCCTCAAGGCCGCGTGGGAGCGCGGCCTGCGCAAGCTCCTCGAGGAGGCCGAGCCGGGGAGTGACCACCAGCTGACCTTCGCCCGCAGCTTCTCCTCCGCCGCGCACAGCGAGGAGGCGCTGGCCGACCTCGAGGCGATGCTCGACGGCACGCTCGCGTTCGAGGGCCTGGCCGTCGACCAGGACATGCGTTGGGTGTTCCTCACCGGACTGGCCGCCGCCGGCCGCGCCGACGAGGCCAGGATCGTCGAGGAGCTCGCCTCCGACAACACGATCTCCGGCCAGGAGCGCGCCGCCGGAGCTCGGGCCGCACGTCCCGACGCCGACGCCAAGGCCGCGGCCTGGGAGCTCGCGGTGGTCAGCGGTGAGACCCCCAACGAGACGCAGCGGTCGATCGCGCTCGGATTCATGCGGGCCGGTCAGGACGAGGTGCTCGCGCCGTACGTCGACCGCTACCTGGAGGCGGCCAACGACATGTGGGAACGGCTCGGACGGCAGCGCGGCTCGGTCGCCCTGGAGTACGTCTTCCCGCGGCCGCTCGCCTCGCAGGAGCTGGTGGACAAGGTCGACGTGTGGCTGGAGACGACCGACGCCGACGCCGTGGCCAAGCGGTTCGTCGCCGAGGGACGCTCCGACGTGGTGCGCTTCCTGGCCGGCCAGGCCAAGGACGCCGAGACCAGCTAGTCGTTGAAGGCCCTTGCTAGGGGTTGTCGGTGTGCAGCACCTGAGGCGCCCGCGCACCCGCGGCGAGCTGCTGCAGGCCGCGGGTGATCCCGCCGACCAGGTCACCGGAGCCGAAGTCGGTCTGCATCGCCACCGTGGCGAGGCGGACGGCGCCGTCGTCGAGCACACGACGGACCTCGGCACCGGTCACCACCTCCAGCAAGCGGGCGGCGGGGTCGACCATCAGCAGCACGCTGCGGGCGGGCGTGGACAACGAGGCGTGGAGCCGCTCGGCGAACGGGCGGGTCGCCCCCTCGGCCGCACCGACGAAGACGGAGAACTCGTAGCGCGACGCCGTCTCGGCCTCGCGGATCGCCTTGTCGATGGCGGCCCGCTGGCTCGCCGAGAAGCCCTCAGACGTCGCCGCCATCAGAACCGGGCACCTGCCCCGCCCTGGTCACTGGCGGACTCGATCTGCTTCTGGTCGACCTGGTCGGCCCCGGCGAGGCCCTTGTGCGGCCCGCCGAACCACTCCCCCTCGCTGCGCCAGGCCTGGCCCGGCTCGTAGGAGTCGCCCTTGACCAGCGACGGCAGCGCCGCCAGCAGGGAGATCACCAGGAAGAGCCCGGCCGGGATCAGGAAGAGCACGAGGAGAGCCTGGAAGCCCGAGACGTCCGGGGAGTCCTCCCAGGTCGACGGGGCGTCGGCGGAGGCCGGCAGCGCGACCGTGACAGCGGCCACGAAGGCCCCCAGGGTCACGGTCCGCAGGGCGTGTCGAGCGAGGCCGGCGGGGCGGCCAGCAGGTCGGTGAGTGATCACACAGGCAGGATAGCCAGTTGCGGCTTGGGGGTCGCCGCCGAGGTTCCGTAGCCTCCCACGCATGCGTCTCCTCGTTCTGCCCCCCGCACTCGACCTGCCCCACATCACCCCCCGCGAGATCGCCGAGTCCACTGCCGACGTGCTGACCTGGCTGACCGGTGAACCACTGCTGATCATCGGCCTCGTCCTGTTCGCCTTCGTGGTGCGCTGGATCCTGCACCGGCTCGTGGACCGCGTCGTACGACGAGCCGAGACCGGTGTGCTCCCGGCACGGGTCTGGCGCAGCGGCAACCCGAAGGAGAAGTCGGCCACCTCGACCATCACGTCGGCCCGCCGCGCGCTCCGGGCGCGCACCATGGGCACCCTGCTCAAGAGCATCATCAGCGCGGTCGTGTTCACCGTGCTGGTGATCATGGTGCTGGCCGAGCTCGGCTACAACATCGCCCCGATCCTGGCCGGCGCCGGCGTCCTGGGCGTCGCGGTCGGCTTCGGGTCGCAGTCGCTGGTCAAGGACTTCCTGTCCGGGGTGTTCATGCTCTTCGAGGACCAGTACGGCGTCGGCGACGTGGTCGACCTCGGCTCGGCAACCGGCACCATCGAGGCGGTCTCGCTGCGCGTCACCCGGTTGCGCGACGTCGACGGCACCGTCTGGTACGTCCGCAACGGCGAGATCCTCCGGGTCGGGAACATGAGCCAGAACTGGGCGCGCACCGTGCTCGACATCCCCGTCGACTACAGCGAGGACCTGCACCACGTACGCCAGGTGCTCGAGGACGTCGCGCACGACCTGTGGATCGACGACGAGTACCAGGCCGTGATCATCGAGGAGCCCGAGGTGTGGGGCGTGCAGTCGCTCGAGGCCGACTCGGTGGTCGTCCGGGTGACCCTCAAGACCGCTCCGATGGAGCAGTGGAACGTGGCCCGCGAGATGCGTGAGCGGGTCAAGGCCCGCTTCGACCACGAGGGGATCGAGATCCCCCGGCACCAGCGGATCGTCTACCAGCACCAGTCGCCGACCGGGTCGTCCTCGTCTGACGCGGCACCTCCTACCGACGGTTGAGGATCGTGTCCAGCGGGCACAACGGGGTCGTGACCCCTGCGCTGCGCCCGCTGCTCTTCGGCGTCGTCCTCGTGACCAGCCTCGTGGTCACTGGCTGCGGCAGCTCGCAGAAGGACCTCGCGTGCCCAGGTGAGCGATGCACCCCCGAGCTCGTCGCCGTGCGCGAACGCGTCGCCCGCCTGGCGGGTGTGACCGAGGTGAGAAGCGTGGTCTACCAGGACACGCTGATCACCGGCCGGAGAGGGCTGGTGGTCTACCGGGCCACTCCCGGGTCTGCCGCCGAGGCCCGTGAGCTCAACCGCTCGGTCCTCGCGCTGTACCGCGAGGGGAGCCCCGAGCTCGCCGGCGCCGGCGACGTCGACCTCCAGCTGGTCTGGGACCCCGAGGCGCTCGTGCCCCGGACCGACGACCTGGGCAGACCGGGCGTGAACACCCCCGACCCGGGGTCGGTCGCCCCCTGCCTCGCGACACGCTGCCGCACGGCGCTGAGGGCGATCGCTCGGAAGGTGCGCGCCGCCCTCCCGTCCGACGGTTTCACATTCGCCGGTGTGCGGCTTCACCGGCGAGGAACCGGTGGCGTCCCGGAAGTGGTGGTCCGGCTGGCGACCGTTCTCCGGATGACCGACTACGACCGGATCGGCCAGGTGGCCGACCAGGTGTCCACGATCACGGCGAGCTCCGGCATACCCACGGCGTACGGCAAACGCGTGCTGGTCACCCACCCGGTCGAGCGCACCATGCTCACGCGCTGGACGTCCTTCGGCGGATTCACGGACGTGCCCGACCAGCAGGCCATCGGCCACCGGCCCTTGAGTAGGCCTACTCAGACAGGTTGAGTGGGCGAACCGCTCCGCTGGACCCCCTGCTGGCCCCACCATCGACTCATGAGCCGACTGAGTGACCCCACCACCTGCCCGGACTGCCGCGGCCAGGTCTCGACGGATGCCGTCTGCACCTCGTGCGGGCTGGCCCTGACCGGACCGCTCGCCACCCAGCTCTGGCGGACGATGCTCACGGCCGACGACCTCGTCGAGCAGCTGCGCCGGCAGCGCGTGGCCACCACCGCGCCCCAGGTCGCCGACCGGGTCCTGCTGCCCGCGGGCTCCGGCCCCGCCCCGATCCCGCAGCCGTTCCCGACGGCTGCGCCGCTGGCACCGCCTGCCCGCCCCGGTCTGAGCGGGCGGGCGGTGCCGGCGATCCTGCTCGGCCTCGGCGGGCTGTTCGTCTTCGTCGCGGTCAGCCTGTTCCTGGCGGTCACCTGGCAGGTGCTCCCGCTCGCGGTCAAGGCCGCGCTGATGCTCGGCTTCACCGGGGCCGTGGCGGCCACCGCGCTGCACCTCTCGCGCAAGGGCCTGCGCGGCTCGGCGGAGGCGCTGTGGGCGCTGGTCGCCGCGTTGCTGATGCTGGACCTGCGGGCCGGCTACACCTCCGGGCTGTTCGGGCTCGACCAGCTCTCCTCACGAGCGGCTGTCACCCTGGCCGGTGGGCTGCTCGTCGCACTGGGCACGGGCGTCGCGCTCAGCATGCAGCGCACCCGGATCGCGCGCTGCGTCGCCGCAGAGATCACCCTGGTCAGCGGTGTCCTGCTGGTCACGGCCGTACAGGCGTGGACCTCCGAGGGACCTGACGGGCTGGCCGACGCGTTCGCCGTCGCGGTGCTGGTCGGCGTCGCCCTGCTGCTGCGCGACCGGCTCCGCGAGGCGGCGTACGCCGTTGCCGGCATCGCCGTCCTCACCTGGGTGCTGCTGGCCGGGGTCGGCATCGAGCACGGACTCGTCGCCAGCACCCGCGCCGCGTTCTGGACCGGCTTCGACGGCTGGCCGCTGCTGGCGGCCGCCGTGTTCGCCGCGGTCGTGGCGTCCGTGCGCACCCTGTCGCCGGAGGTCCGGGCGATCGCCGCCGGCTCCACCCTCGTCGGCCTGGCGCTGCTGGCGCTGCTGCCCGTGGAGTGGAGCACCCGCGAGGTGCTGCTCGGCGCCGCTGTGATCCTGGTGCTCGCCGGCGTGGTGCGACTGACCCCGGCTCCGTGGTCGGTGGCGGCCATCGTCCTCGGTGGCGCCGGCGCCGTGATCTCCGCTGCGGCCACCGTGCTCGTGCCCCTCGGTGCAGCGCTCGCGTTCACCGGCGGGCACCGCGCCTGGACGACGTCGGGCGACCTCCGCTTCCCGGCCGTCTCCGACCCGTCCCTGTGGACCCTGTCCGCCCTGGCCGTCGCCTCCCTGGCGCTGGTCGCCGCCGTGGTCCGGCAGGACCGCGCTCGCCGCGACCTGCTGGTGGCCGTGGGTGCCGTGCTGCTGGCCCTCGCCGGTGCGGCCGGGGTGGCCGGCGCGGGCCAGCCGCTCTGGGTGGTCGTCGCCGCCCTCGGCGCGGTCGCCGTCGTCGGCGTCGTGGCCGCGCTCGTGCAGTCCGGACCCGGCCAGCCGGTCTGCCTGCTGCTCGCCGCGGAGGCGACCGGCCTGGCCCTCGTCGTCGGCAGCCGCTCCGACCTGGTGCTCGCGGTCCTCGCGACCCTGCTGGCCGGCCTGGCCGTGGTCGCCACCGTCGTCCGCCGCGAGGCCGCTCCGTTCGTCGTCCTGCTCACCGCCCTGTCCGGCTACGCCTGGGCCTACGTCGCTGATGCCGACCTGCTGCTGCGGGCCGACCTGCTGACCGCGGTCGCGTGCGCGTTCCTGCTCGGGGCGTCGTACGTCGTCCGCGACCAGGCCGCCCGCGTCGGCACCGAGCTGGCCGCCGGACTGGTGGCGGTGGCTGCCCTGGTCCTGGTCAACGAGAACGCCGCGCACCTGGCCGCCCTGCTCACCGTCGTCGGCACCGCGGTCGCCCTGCTCGCCGTGATCCGGGTCGACCGGGTGCACCTCGGCTGGGCCGGCACCGTGGTCCTGACCCTGGGCACGCTCGTCCGGCTGGACACGCCGACCAGCCTGGGCGCCGAGGTCTACACGCTCCCCGCCGCCGCGCTCCTGCTGGGCGCCGGCGTCCTCCGGCTGCTCCGCGAGCCGAGCACGGGCACCTGGACGGTCCTCGGCTCCGGACTCACGCTGGCCCTGGTGCCGAGCCTGCTGATCTCGCTCCCCGATCCCACCTCGCTGCGGGCCTTCCTGGTCGGCACCGGCGCGGCGATCGCGCTCGCGGTCGGCATGGAGCGTCGCTGGCAGGCGCCGTTCCTGGCCGGCGCCGCGGTGCTGACCGTGCTCGCGCTTCGCTTCCTGCTCCCCCTCGCCCAGCAGGTCCTGGCCAACCCGCTGGGCGCCTGGATGCTCTTCGGCTCGGTCGGTGCCGCATGTCTCGCTGCCGGCATCTTGTGGGAGCAGTCGCTGCGCAACCTGCGGCTCGCCTCGCGCTACGTGGTCACGCTCCGCTGACCCGGGTCACGGCCCCGGCGACCCGGCCGGGAGGATGGTGGGGTGGACAGCTTCTACGACGAGATCGGCGGGGACACGATCGCGCAGATCGTCGCGACGTTCTACGAGGGGGTCGCCACCGACGACGTGCTGCGGCCGCTCTACCCGGAGCAGGACCTCGGACCCGCGCAGGAGCGGTTCACCCTGTTCCTCCAGCAGTACTGGGGCGGGCCCACGACGTACTCCGACCGCCGCGGCCACCCGCGACTGCGGATGCGGCACGCACCGTTCGCCGTCACCCCGGTCGCTGCGCAGCACTGGCTCACGCACTTCCGGGCGGGCCTCGACGAGGCGGGTCTCACGCCGGAGCAGGACGCGAAGTTCTGGGACTACGTCACGCACGCCGCGCAGTTCATGGTGAACACGTTCGAGGAGTGACCGCTCAGGTCAGCTCCGCGAGCAGGCGTTCGCGCTGGCGCGGGTTCATCTGCGTGGACCGCTGGGTCTCCTTGTCGAACGCGACCATCACCACCCGGCTCCGGGCGAGCACCTCGTCGCCGTCGCGGATCTCCCCCACCAGCACTGCGGACTTGCCGCCGACCTCGGCGACCCACTGGGTCACGGTGTAGGGCTCGAGCCGGAACATGATCGGCCGCCTGTAGTCCACGTCGGTGTGCGCCACCACCCACTGCGACCACGGCCCGTCGTCCGGGCGTGGCAGGGTGAGCAGGTACTGGATCCGGGCCTCCTGGAAGTACTCGAAGTACTTCACGTTGTTGACGTGGCCGTAGGCGTCGACGTCGGACCAGCGCACCCACATCGGCAGGACGTGGCGCGGCCCCGCCTCCGGCACTGCCGGCACCCGCGGGGCCTTGTCGAAGCCGGGCTCCAGCACTCCCTGCAGGGCGGTGCGCTCCTCGGGGCTGATCCGGCGCGGGCGCTCCTCGGCGAAGACGTACGGCGTCAGCAGCGTGGTGGCCTGCAGGTAGACCCGACGATCGCCGTCGTCACCCTCGTCGTAGATCTCGTAGGCCATCGTGAACGTCGCCGCCCGGACCTCGCTCACCCAGCTCTCGACCCTCACCGGCTCCAGCCGCCAGGCCAGCGGGGAGCGGAACTGCACCTCGTGCCGCACCACGACCACGCCGTCCGCGAGCTCCTCGCTGCCGCGGGCCGGGGCGTGCGCGGCGAGCATGCCGATCCGGGCTTCCTGGAGGTAGTCCACGTAGGTGACGTTGTTGACGTGACCCAGCATGTCCATGTCTGCCCAGCGCATCGGGCACTCGTAGACGTGACGCACCCCCCGATCGTGTCAGATCGAGGGGTGCGCCGTCGGTGGTGCCGTCGGTGGTGCCGTCCGCGGTGCCGTACCGCCCTTCTGCGGCGGAGCTTCGACCTGCTGATCCCGGCCCTCGCGGACTCCCGCTCCCGGCCGGCCCGAACGGCTGACCTAGGCTGCCCAGAAGCCCGACGTACCCGACGCAGCAGGAGTAGTCATGCCCGAGGCAGTCATCGTTTCCACGGCCCGCTCCCCGATCGGCCGGGCGAACAAGGGGTCCCTGACGGAGCTCCGTCCGGACGACCTGAGCGCCACCATCATCCAGGCGGCGCTGGACAAGATCCCCGCGCTCGACCCGCAGGAGATCGACGACCTGTACCTGGGCTGCGGCCTGCCCGGCGGCGAGTCCGGCAACAACATGGCGCGGATCGTCGCGGTCCTGATGGGTTACGACAACCTGCCCGGAGCCACGATCACGCGCTACTGCTCGTCATCGGTGCAGACCTCCCGGATGGCCTTCCACGCGATCAAGGCCGGCGAGGGTGACGTGTTCATCTCCGCGGGCGTCGAGACCGTCTCCCGGTTCGCCAAGGGCACGTCCGACCACTGGCCGGACACGCACAACCGGCAGTTCGCCGAAGCGACCGCCCGCACCGACGAGCTCGCGCTGGGCGGCCAGGACTGGCACGACCCGCGTCAGGACGGTGCCCTGCCCGACGCCTACATCGCGATGGGTCAGACCGCCGAGAACGTCGCCCGGTTGCGTGGCCTCGACCGCAAGGAGCTCGACGAGTTCGGTGTGCGCAGCCAGAACCTCGCCGAGAAGGCGATCAACGACGGCTTCTGGGAGCGGGAGATCACCCCGGTCACCACGCCCGACGGCACCGTGGTCAGCGCCGACGACGGCCCGCGCGCAGGTGTTACGTACGACGCGCTGGCCGGCCTCAAGCCCGTCTTCCGTCCCGACGGCGTGGTCACGGCCGGCAACTGCTGCGCCCTCAACGACGGCGCCGCGGCGGTCGTGATCATGTCCGACACGAAGGCCGCCGAGCTCGGACTGCCCCCGCTGGCCCGCATCGTCTCGACCGGCGTCACCGGGCTGTCCCCCGAGATCATGGGCCTCGGCCCCGTCGAGGCGTCGAAGCAGGCACTGGCGCGCGCGAACATGAGCATCGACGACATCGACCTGGTCGAGATCAATGAGGCTTTCGCCGCCCAGGTGGTGCCGTCGTACCAGGACCTCGGGATCGACCTCGACCGGCTCAACGTCAACGGCGGCGCGATCGCGGTCGGCCACCCGTTCGGCATGACCGGCGCCCGCCTGCAGAACACGATGCTGAACTCGTTGCAGTGGCACGACAAGACCACCGGCCTGATCACGATGTGCGTCGGCGGCGGCCAGGGCATGGCGATGATCGTCGAGCGGCTGAGCTGAGCCAGGACGCGCGAAGGCCCCGGACCGACCGGTCCGGGGCCTTCGCGCGGTGCGGTGTGGCTCAGGCGTCCTGGTTGAGGACTGCCTCGATCGCCAGGTGGATCTGGACCTTGTCCCCGACGAGGACCTTGCCGCCGTCGACGATGCCGTTGAAGTTCACGCCGAAGTCCTTGCGGTTGATCTCGGTCGTGGCCTCGAAGCCGACGCGGGTGCCGCCCCACGGGTCGCCGCCGATGCCGAGGAACTCGACGTCGAGCTCGACGGTCCGGGTGACGCCCTTGAGCGTGAGCTCTCCGGTCGCGCTCTGGCCGTTGAACGAGGTGGTCGCGAACGTCATGGCGCCGTGGTTCTCCACGTCGAAGAAGTCGGCGGAACGAAGGTGACCGTCGCGGCCGGCGTCGCGGGTGTTGACCGAGTTGAGGTCGACGGAGGCGTTGGCACGCGTCTCCTCGAGCGTCTCACCGGTGGTGAGGGTGCCCTCGAACGTCTCGAACTGGCCGCGGACCTTGCTGACGAGGTGGCGGACGGTGAAGCCGACCTCGGAGTGGCTCGGGTCGATGGTCCAGGTGCCGGCCACCCAGTCGATGGCGGTGGTGGAGTCGGTGCTGCTCGTCATGGGGTTCTCCTCGAACTTGATGGTTGAAGTTTCAACTCACCTAGCCGAACCGGGCCTCCCCGGGGGTTATTCCCGACTCCCCTAGACTTTTTGCCCATGACGGGGGAAACGCTCGAACCGGCCGAGGCCGAGACCAGACCAGGCGCCACCGATGACACCGGTACGCACTGGCTCGACGAGGGCCAGCAGCAGGCCTGGCGGGCCTACATCATGGGCACGCAGCTGCTCCTGGACCGGCTCGACCGTGATCTGCGCGCCGAGTACGGCATCTCGATGACCGAGTACGAGATCCTGGTCCGGCTCTCGGAGTCGCCCGGCCGCCGGATGCGGATGGCGCTGCTCGCCGACGCCCTGTGCCACTCGCGGAGCCGGGTCACGCACACCGTCGCCCGGATGGAGAAGACCGGCCTGCTCAACCGCTCGGCCGCCATGGACGACGGTCGCGGCGTCGAGGCCGTGATGACCGACGAGGGCTTCGCGCTGCTGGAGGAGGCCGCCCCGACCCATGTCGAGGGCGTCCGCCGCAACCTGGTCGACATCGCCGACCCGGCCGACTACGAGGCCCTCGGGCGCGTGATGGACACGGTCAGCGACCGGCTGATCGCCGGCCTCCCGCCGGCCGCCGACATCCGCTGACCGCTCGTCGCGCCGCCGGCCGCGTTCAGTCGCGGGTCAGCCGACGGTGCGTCACGCGGTGCGGGCGCGCAGCCTCGGCGCCGAGCCGCTCGATCTTGTTGTCCTCATAGGACGCGAAGTTGCCCTCGAACCAGAACCACTTCGCCGAGTCCTCGTCGTCGCCCTCCCAGGCGAGGATGTGCGTCGCGACGCGGTCCAGGAACCACCGGTCGTGGGAGGTGACCACGGCGCAGCCGGGGAAGTCGAGCAGCGCGTCCTCGAGCGAGGACAGGGTCTCCACGTCGAGGTCGTTGGTGGGCTCGTCGAGCAGCAGCATGTTGCCGCCCATCTTCAGCGTGAGCGCCAGGTTGAGCCGGTTGCGCTCGCCACCGGAGAGCACGCCGGCCTTCTTCTGCTGGTCGGGACCCTTGAACCCGAACGACGCCACGTAGGCGCGTGAGTTCATCTCGAAGTTGGCGACCTTGATGAAGTCGAGCCCGTCGGAGACGACCTCCCAGACGTTCTTCTCGGGGTCCAGGCCACCACGGCTCTGGTCGACGTAGGAGATCTTGACCGTCTGCCCGACCACGAGTTCTCCCTCGTCGGGCTTCTCGTCGCCCGTGATCATCCGGAACAGCGTGGTCTTGCCGACGCCGTTGGGACCGATCACACCGACGATGCCGGCGCGGGGCAGCTTGAAGTCGAGGCCGTGGATCAGCGGGCGGTCACCGAACCCCTTGTCGAGGTCGTCGGCCTCCAGCACGATGTCGCCGAGCCGCGGACCCGCCGGGATGTTGATCTCGGAGGTGTCGATCTTGCGCATCCGGTCGGCATCGGCCGCCATCTCCTCGTAGCGAGCGAGACGCGACTTGCTCTTCGCCTGCCGGGCCTTGGGGTTGGAGCGGACCCACTCCAGCTCCTTCTCCAGCATCCTGGCGCGCTTGGCGTCCTTCTGCCCCTCGATCTTGAGCCGGCTCTGCTTGGTCTCGAGGTAGGTGGAGTAGTTGCCCTCGTAGGGGTGGGCCTTGCCGCGGTCGAGCTCGAGGATCCACTGCGCGACGTTGTCGAGGAAGTACCGGTCGTGGGTCACGGCCAGGACGGCGCCCGGGTAGGCCGCCAGGTGGCTCTCCAGCCACTGCACGGACTCGGCGTCGAGGTGGTTGGTGGGCTCGTCCAGCAGCAGCAGGTCGGGCTGCTGGAGGAGCAGCTTGCACAGAGCCACCCGGCGCCGCTCACCACCGGAGAGCTTGTCGACCAGCACGTCGGGCGGCGGGCAGCGCAACGCGTCCATGGCCTGGTCGAGCCGGCTGTCGAGGTCCCACGCGTTGGCATGGTCGAGGTCGGTCTGCAGGTCGCCCATCTCGCCGAGCAGCTTGTCGTAGTCGGCGTCGGGGTCGGCGAGCGCCTCGGAGATCGCGTTGAAGCGGTCGAGCTTGCCCTTGATCTCGTGCACCGCCTCCTCGACGTTCTCGAGGACGGTGCGGCCCTCGCTCAGCGGCGGCTCCTGCTGGAGCATCCCGACCGTCGCGCCCGGGTCGAGGATCGCGTCCCCGTTGTTGGGCCGGTCGAGGCCCGCCATGATCTTGAGCAGCGACGACTTGCCGGTGCCGTTGGGCCCGACCACGCCGATCTTCGCTCCGTGCAGGAACGACAACGTCACGTTGTCGAGGACGACCTTGTCGCCATGGGCCTTGCGCACGTTGCGCAGGGTGAACACGTATTCCGACATGCCACCGAGCCTACGGGCAGAGGGCGCCCCCTCCCCAATCGTCCGCGGTGGCACCGCTCACGCGGCCGGCGCCTGGCGCGGCTGGCCCTCCTCGTCGAGCTGCGGCCCGTTCGGCTCGAAGCCGTGCACCAGCTGCTTCACCTCCTCGGCGTCCTCGGGAGCGGTGGTGCGCTCCTGACGGTTGACCCGCAGGAACCGGCTGGTGCCCTTGCTCAGGTCGTGGCCGACAAAGCTCGCCTCCACCACGTGGGTCACCGACGGCGGCTGGCCCTCGCGCTCCCACACGTCGACCCGCACCTTGCCGTGGACCACCACTGCGTCGCCCTTGTGCACCGAGGCCGCCACGTTGTTGCCGAGCGTGCGCCACGAGTGGACGGTGTACCAGGACGTCTGGCCGTCGACCCACATCCCGTTGCGCAGGTAGCGCGGCGTGCACCCCACCCGGAACGTCGACACGTTGGTGCCGCCGGCCTCCCGCGTGTTGACCTCGCCACCGACCCAGCCCTGGAGCGTCACCCACGACTCGTTCATATCCCCGACTCCTCTCGTCGCGTCCGTACGACGAGCCAACCGCGTGCGACCGGCAGAGGGGAGGTGCAGCGGCCCGGCTGTGGACGGCCGGGCCGGCGTGCCGGCCTGTGCAGGCGAACCGGCTCGGTTTGCGAGGCAGCGCTCAGACCAGCGCGCGCTGGAGCCCCTCGCGGGCACGGCGGTAGGCCTCGAGCTCGGTGTCGACCGGCTGCAGGATCATCCGCTCGGTGACCTCGCCGATCGCCTCGCGCAGCCGCTTCTCCGCGGACCGTGCGCGTGACCGGGCGCTGATCCCGACCAGGATGCGGCTCACGAACGCGAGCAGCACCCCGACCGCGACACCACCCAGGAGCAGGACCGTCGGCACCGGCAGCCCGCCGTACGACGGGAGGTCGGGCGTGCCCACCTGCAGGTAGCCCAGCACCGCGAGCACAGCCAGCCAGAGCGCACCGGCGAGCGCCGCCGCGATCAGCGCCCACTGGACCGCCCGCACCGCCTTGCACCAGCCCGGCACCGAGCCCATCCCCATCGGGGTCTCGCCCACGGCGCGGTCGACGGCGTCGGCGAAGTCCCCGCCCTGCGAGACCGAGGCCTGGCGGATCGCGGCCACCCAGGGCCGGGACATGCCCTCGGACACCTCGTCGGCCACGTGCCGTACCGCCGTGTCGACGCGCGCCCGCTGCACCTGCGACGCCTCGGGCACCGACGAGGTGGAGGTCGGCACCAGCTGCTTGCCGGCCGAGCCGAGGTCGAGGTGCAGCCGCTTCAGCGGGTCGGGCCGCAGCTTGGAGAGCCAGGTCGTCGGCGGCCAGCCGGTCGCCCGCGCCGCCCGCATCCTCGACGAGCGCTGCACCGCGTCCACCACCACCGGGACCCCGGCCGCGTCGGAGACCGCGTCGTTGAGCTCGGAGCGCGTCACGTTGCTCAGGTCGCGCGGGGTCGCCCGCCCGCAGGCGGCGTCCAGCTTCTCGGCGGCGTCGTGCACGTCGATGCGGAACCGCGAACGGCTCGCCTTCTTGTCTGCCACTCGCTTGGTGATCAGCTTCTTCAGCTCCGTGATGCCGTCGCCGTCGCGGGCGGAGGTGGCGATCACGGGTACGCCGTCGATCCCGTCGAGGGTGAGCAGCCGCTTGACGTCCTCGAGCATCCCCTGGCGCCGGTCGCGCGGCACCTCGTCGATGTGGTTGAGGACGACGATCATCACGTCCTTGTGCGAGGCCATCTTCTTGAAGAAGTCCTCGTGCACCGCCTTGTCGGCGTACTTCTGCGGGTCGAGCACCCAGATCATCAGGTCGGCCAGCACGATCAGCCGCTGCACCTCGAGGTGGTGACTGACCTCCGTCGAGTCGTGGTCGGGCAGGTCGAGCAGCACCAGGCCCTTGAGGTCACGCGCATCGCGACCGGTGTCGAGCATCGAGTCGCGCGTGGTCTGGTGCCGGAACGGGATGCCCATCCACTCCAGCAGGTCCTCGGCACCCTCGGGCCCGCCCCAGATGCAGGCGGTGGCCCACGACGTCGTCGGGCGTCGTACGCCGACCGCGGCCAGGTCGAGGCCGGTCAAGGCGTTGAACGTGGAGGACTTGCCGGAGCCGGTGGCGCCGGCGATCGCGACCACGGTGTGGTCCGGGGAGAGCCGCAGCCGGGTGCCGGCCCGCTGGACGATCGTGGCCGCCTGGTCGACGTCGTGGTCCTCCAACCGCCCGCGACACGCCTCGACCGCCTGGTCGAGCCCGTAGATCTGGTCGGCCAGGTCGGACTTGCGACCCAGCAACCGGCGGGCACCTTCCAGCAGCGCGCTCACGTGTCACCTTCTCTGTTCTCGCCCCGGTGGGACGCGTCGGCCGGTGCCACAGCGGCCTCGTCCCGCTCCGCCATCCGCTGGGCGAAGCGCAGGTCGTCGACGGACCGCGCGACCGCCCGGATCTCCTCCGGGCTGGTCGCGGAGATGCCCTGCTTGTCGAGCAGCTCGACGAACCGCCAGCGCTCGGCCTCGAGCAGGGCCTTCACCCGCTCGTTGAGGTCCTTGCGGGCGGCCGCGGCCAGCCGACGCACGGCCTGGTCGCCGAACACCGCCTCCAGCAGCTTCTGGCCGACGACCGCGCTGCCGCCGGCGATGCCGACCTCGGCGCCGGTCGGTATCCCCGCGGTCGAGGCGAACACCACGACCATCAGCGCCACGCCCAGCCCGTTGACGCCGTACGCCAGGAACCGGGCGGTGGTGCGCTTGTCGGCGCCCTCCTTGCGGACCATGTCCAGGATGCCCTGCTGCCAGTCGCGCACCGCGCGGTCGGTGCGCGAACGGAAGTCACGGGACGCCCGGCCGAGGTCGTGCCCGCCCTCGTCGAGCAGCTGCCGACCGGCCTCCAGCGACTGCCAGCCGGCGGCGCTCCGCTCTGCGGCGTTCTCAGCGTTCTCGAGGATCAGCGTCTGGAGCCCGGACTCGACGGCCACCGTCACCCGGCCGGCCTGCTGGGGCTTCCCCTGCACCGCGTTGCTGATCCGGTCACGAAGCCAGCTGACCTTGGACTCCAGGCCTCGCAGCAGCTCGCCGGTGCCGACGAACTCCTGCCACCGCGCCAGCACCTCGCCCCGCAGCAGCGTGCCGTCGGCCGACGCGTCGTCGACCGCCGTCACCGCGTCGTCGTAGGCCTGGTCGACGTCGCGGAGCAGCTGGGCCTGCATGCCGACCTGCTCCATGGCGGCGTCGGCGACCTGGTGCGACTTGGCGGCCAGCGCGCGGATCGCGCCCTCGAGCGTCTGCTTGACCACCCGGGAACGCGCGTCCGCGTCGGAGGCGAGCGCGCTCAGCCAGTCCTTGATCTCGGCCACGTCGGAGGCCGGCAGCAGCCCGTCGTTGTCGACGTTGCTCTCGCGCACGGCGAACAGCGGCGAGTCACGCAGCCCGCGCGCGGTGAGCATCCGGGCCAGGTGGCTGCTGACCTCGGCCACGGCAGCGGGCGGGGTGCGGTCGAGCACGATCGCGACCGCTGCGCTGCGGTCGGCGGCCTGTTTGAGGAAGTCCCAGGGCACCTGGTCTGCGTAGCGCGCGGCCGTCGTGACGAAGAGCCACAGGTCCGCGGCCGCGAGCAGCTGCGTCGCCAGCGTCCGGTTGCGCTCCTCGACGGAGTCGATGTCGGGGGCGTCGAGCACGGCCAGCCCGGGCGGGAGCGACGTGGTCGCGACCAGCTGGAGCGCCGCGGGGTCGGTGGTCGCTCGGCTCGTCCGCTCGAGATCGGGAAGGATCCGGTCCTGGCCGAACCAGCCGGCGTCGGCCGGGTTGTGCACGAGCACCGGTGACCGGGTGGTCGGCCGGAGCACGCCGGGGGTGGTGACGCGCGTGCCGACGAGGGAGTTCACCAGCGTGGACTTGCCGGCGCCGGTCGAACCGCCGACCACGGTCAGCAACGGTGCGTCGATCTGGACCAGCCGCGGCAGGACGTAGTCCTCGAGCTGGTCGATCATCTCGATCCGGGCGACCCTGCGATCTTCGACGCCCGGGACCTCCAGCGGCAGCGTGGCGCGCTGGAGGGCGTCGCGCAGTCGCACCAGCGTGGTGAGCATGCGCGCCGACGACGGGCTGGTGGTGTCACCGGCCGTCACGTCGCTCACTGTCCTCCTCCGGTCACATGGGCAACTCCCGTGGCATTTCTACCAGCGGTGGAGGGCCAGACGACGCCCGGGCGGAGCTGCCGCATGGCGTCGACGAAGTGCTGTCCGCGCTGGGAGAAGTCCCGGGGCGCCGTGCCACGCAGGAAGCGGCTGTGCAGGAAGCCGAGCTCGATCGCCTGCTGCTGGTACGACGCCATGGCGGTCTTCGCCTCGCGACCGCCCACCGCCTGGGCGTTCTTGCGCGCGGCGCGGCGTGCCGGCAGCCGGACCAGCCACGGGATCTCGGCGGGATCGATGAACCCCCGCCTGGCGCAGTCGGTGAGCGCCTCGGTGAGCACCTTGGCCTCCCGGCGCCGCGCCCAGATCGCGAAACCGACGACCAGGAAGAAGCCGGGCACCATCACGAACAGGTAGGTCAGGATGAAGGTGTCGCCGCCGCCGAGGAACAACGACCCGTTCCATGCCGCGTGGGCGCCGACCGCGAGCAGGTAGCCGATCAGCGGCGCGAGGAACCGGACCGCCGGCTTGCGGCTGCCGACCGCGATCCCGATCCCGATCCCCGTGAACGCGGTGAAGAGAGGGTGCGCGAACGGGCTGAACACGCCCCGGACCACGAACAGCGTGATCGCTCCGTCGATGCCGCCGGACTGTCCGTCTCCGCCGACGTACGCCGCGGAGAGGTAGAGGATGTTCTCGGTGAAGGCGAACCCGATGCCGACCATGCCTGCGTAGACGATGCCGTCGAGGACGCCGTCGAGCTCGTTGCGGCGGAACCAGAGCAGCAACAGGATGAAGAGCCCCTTCGCCGCCTCCTCCGTGAGCGGGGCGACCACGGCGCCGGAGAACGACGTGGGCGCCTGGAACGCGAACTCGCCGACGATCTGCAGCACCAGCGCGCTGCTGGTCGCGACGAACGCGCCCCAGCCGAGGCCGAGCAGGAGCAGCGAGCGCGGCTCGGGCTCGTAGCGGTCGAGCCACACGAAGCACGCGATCAGGGGCGCCACGGGGGCTGCCGCGAGCACGACGCCCACCACCAGCGCGCTCGGCGCGCTGGACATCATCAGCACGAGCGCCATCAGGCAGGCGCCGACGAACATCACGACCGACACCACGACCGTGAACGCGACGCCGCTGCGGCGGACGACCGGGGCTGCAGGCATGGCAGAACCCTACGGGTCCGGGACCTCGCTCCCCTATCCACGCAAGGGTGATGCTGGTCGTACAGTTGCGGGATGCAGGAACCCACCACGGACAGCACCCCGACAGCGTCATCGGGGGGAGAGTCGCACGATCCCGCCGTACCCCCGGCGTACGCCGCATTCATGCGCACCGGCTGGGGAGATCGAGAGCTGGACCTGCCGCCCCACCCGATCACACCGTGGGCGCTGGCGCGGCGCGAACGGCTGTCCGAGCAGTTCAACGGCGAGCGGCTGGTGATCCCGGTCGGCGGCTTCAAGGTGCGCTCCAACGACTGCGACTACCGGTTCCGGGCCGAGACCGCCCACACCTGGCTGTGCGGCAACCAGACGACGGACGCCGTGCTGGTCATCGAGGGCGGCGAGTCGACGCTCTACGCCCGCCCCCGCAGCAACCGCGACACCGACGAGTTCTTCCGGGACCGGTCCTACGGCGAGCTCTGGGCCGGTCGACGACCGTCGCTGCACGAGATCTCCGACTCCCTCGGCCTCCGCACCGTGCACCTCGACGAGCTCGGCGGCGCGCTCAGCCGCCCGGGCAAGACCCGCGTGCTACGCGGTGTCGACGCCCGGGTGGACGAGTCCGTCGCCGGTGACGACGGGGCCGACAAGGAGTTCGCCAAGGTGCTCTCGGAGCTGCGCCTGGTCAAGGACGAGTGGGAGCTCGCCGAGCTCCAGAGCGCCTGCGACATCACGACGCTCGGCTTCGAGGACTGCGTCCGCGAGTGGGACGGTGTCCTCGAGCACGGCGAGCGCTGGATCGAGGGCACGTTCTTCCGGCGCGCGCGAGCCATGGGCAACGACATCGGCTACGACTCGATCGTGGGCGGAGGCTCGCACGCGACGACGCTGCACTGGGTCGACAACACCGGCCCGGTCACGCCCGGCGACCTGCTGCTGCTCGACATGGGAGCCGAGGCGTCGTCGCTCTACACCGCCGACGTCACCCGCACGCTGCCGGTCGACGGCCGGTTCACGACGCTCCAGCGCGACCTGTACTCCCTCGTGCTCGAGGCCCAGGAGCAGGGCATCGCCGCCGTACGCCCCGGAGAGCCGTTCCGCGCCGCCCACCACGCCGCGATGGACGTGCTCGCCCACGGCCTCGACGACCTCGGCCTGCTGCCGGTCTCCGTCGACGAGGCGCTGGCCGAGGACAACAAGACCTACTCGCGGTGGACCCTGCACGGCGTCAGCCACATGCTCGGCATGGACGTGCACGACTGTGCAGCCGCCGACTCGGACGTCTACCCGCGCGGCGACCTCGCCGAGGGCATGGTGCTCACGGTCGAGCCCGGCCTGTACTTCCAGGAGGACGACCTGCTCGTTCCCGAGGAGCTCCGCGGGATCGGGATCCGGATCGAGGACGACATCGTGGTCACCGCCGACGGTTCCCACAACCTCTCCGCCGCCCTCCCCCGCACGCCGGACGCGATCGAGGAGTGGATGGGCTCGCTCAGACCCTGACAGTCCCGGTGGTCGAGCAGCGAGCGCGCGACCCCTTCCCCGGTGGTCGAGCAGCGAGCGCGCGACCCCATCCCCGGTGGTCGAGCAGCGAGCGCCAGCGAGCGGGTGTCGAGACCAGCCGCCTGCGCGCCCCTACCCTTGCCACCAGAGCCCCCGTAGCTCAGCTGGACAGAGCAGCGGCCTTCTAATCCGCCGGTCACAGGTTCGAATCCTGTCGGGGGCACCCATCGCCGACATGGCCGTTGCCATCACCCTGGGACCGACCTACCGTGCAACGTGACGGAGGGTACGAGACGTGCATGAGCTGGCGATCGCGGAGAGCGTGGTGGCGTCGGTGCTCGATCGCACCCGGGACCGCCGCGTCAGCGTCGTCCGGCTCCGCGTCGGCCGGCTCTCCGGTGTCGTCCCGGACGCCTTGTCGTTCTGCTTCGACCTGGCCACGACGGGCACGCCCCTCGAGGGGGCCAGCCTGGACATCGAGCAGGTGCACGGTCGCGCACACTGTCGGTCGTGCAACGTGGAGTTCGGCCTTGTCGACGCGTTTCTGCTGTGCGACTGTGGCAGCGCCGACGTCCAGGTCCTCTCGGGCCGCGAGCTGTCGGTGACGTCGGTGGAGGTGGCCTGACCGTGTGCAGCACCTGCGGCTGTGGTGAGAGCGACGTGCGCCTGACCACGCTCGGCGTCTCGGGAGCGCTCGATTCGGGACACGGCCACGGACACGGACACGGGCATGGCCACGGGCACGATCACTCCCATGCCGCACCCGAGCCGGAGACCGAGCTGCGCACGCACACCCTCGAGCTCGAGGTGGCCGTGCTGGCCCGGAACGACCAGATCGCCGCCCGCAACCGGGCCTGGCTCGCTGAGCGCCGGATCACGGCGCTCAACCTGATGAGCTCCCCCGGTGCCGGCAAGACGACGCTGCTGGAGCGCACGATCGCGGAGTCCGACCGGGCGGTGAGCGTGATCGAGGGCGACCAGGAGACCTTGTTCGACGCGGAGCGGATTCGGCGTGCCGGCGCCCGGGCGGTCCAGGTCAACACCGGAGCCGGGTGTCATCTCGATGCCCGCATGGTCGCCCGGGCTCTCGATGACCTCGACCCCGAGGAGGGGAGCCTCCTGTTCATCGAGAACGTCGGCAACCTCGTCTGTCCCGCCCTGTTCGATCTCGGGGAGCTTCGCAAGGTGGTCGTGATCTCGGTGACCGAGGGTGACGACAAGCCCCTGAAGTACCCGCACATGTTCGCCGCAGCCGACGTCGTGGTGCTCAACAAGATCGACCTGCTGCCGTACGTCGACTTCGATCCGGAGCGCCTCGTCCGCGACGCCCGCACGCTGAACCCCGACATCGAGGTCATCCCGGTGTCGGCGAAGACGGGCGAACACCTCGACCTCTGGCGGCGCTGGCTGGTCTGATCAACGAGTCGTCCCTCTTTGTCCCGCCAGTCTTGACAGATCGATCCGGTGCGGTCTCTCATGGCTTGTGGAGAGTGACGCGGGTCACATCGATGACGATCCGCGAACCCGAGTGGGGCCAGCGGACCCTCAGAGAGCCGGCGTCGATGCCAACAGCCGAAGCAGTAAAGGCCGAAGAAACTCTCATCCACGTGCTCTGGATCAACGCCGGGCTCAGCTGTGACGGCGACTCCGTCTCACTGACCGCGGCGACGCAGCCGAGCATCGAGGAGATCGCGCTCGGCGCCCTCCCGGGGCTGCCCCAGATCGCGGTGCACTGGCCGCTGATCGACTTCGAGTGCGGCCCCAACGGCGGCGCGGACGACTTCCTCGAGTGGTTCTTCAAGGCCGATCGCGGTGAGCTGGAGCCGTTCGTGCTCGTGGTCGAGGGATCGATCCCCAACGAGCAGCTGCACGACGAGGGCTACTGGTGCGGCTTCGGCAACGACCCGGCCACGGGCCAGCCGATGACCACCAGCGAGTGGCTCGACCGGCTCGCCCCCAAGGCGACCGCGATCGTCGCGGTCGGCACCTGCGCGACGTACGGCGGCATCCACGCGATGGAGGGCAACCCGACCGGAGCGATGGGAGTGCCGGACTACCTCGGCTGGGACTGGAAGTCCAAGGCCGGCATCCCGATCGTGTGCGTCCCCGGATGCCCGGTGCAGCCGGACAACATGTCCGAGACCCTGACGTACCTGCTCTACATGGCCACCGGGCAGGCTCCGATGATCCCGCTGGACGACGCCCTGCGCCCGACCTGGCTGTTCGGCCAGACGGTGCACGAGGGCTGTGACCGGGCGGGCTACTACGAGCAGGGCGACTTCGCCACCGAGTACGGCTCGCCCAAGTGCATCGTCAAGCTCGGCTGCTGGGGCCCGGTCGTGAAGTGCAACGTGCCCAAGCGTGGCTGGATGAACGGCATGGGTGGCTGTCCGAACGTCGGCGGCATCTGTATCGGCTGCACGATGCCCGGGTTCCCGGACAAGTTCATGCCGTTCATGGACGAACCCCCGGGCGGCAAGCTCTCGACGACCGCTGTCGGCCTCTACGGCAACACCATGAGCCGGCTGCGCAGCATCACGACGCAGACGCTGGACAAGGAACCCAAGTGGCGCAAGAAGGGAAGGCAGCTCTCCACCGGCGCCACCCGCACCTGGTAGCACCTCATGCCGTCCCCATCACCCACTCACAGGAAGAGGCGACGCATGACGTCGACCATCCCCTCGCCCAGCACCATGCAGGAAGGACCCGACGGCCTGACCGAGATGGCCTGGGACCCGATCACGCGGATCGTCGGAAGCCTCGGCATCTACACCAAGATCGACTTCAAGCAGAAGGTCGTCGCGGAGTGCAAGAGCACCAGCTCGATCTTCCGCGGCTACTCCATCTTCATGAAGGGCAAGGATCCACGCGACGCGCACTTCATCACCAGCCGGATCTGCGGGATCTGCGGCGACAACCACGCGACCTGCTCCTGCTACGCCCAGAACATGGCGTACGGCGTGAAGCCGCCGCACCTCGGTGAGTGGATCGTCAACCTGGGCGAGGCCGCGGAGTACATGTTCGACCACAACATCTTCCAGGAGAACCTGGTCGGGGTGGACTACTGCGAGAAGATGGTCGCCGAGACCAACCCCGGTGTCCTCGAGCTGGCCAACAGCACCGAGTCCCCGCACGCCGAGGCCCACGGCTACAAGACGATCGGCGACATCATGCGGTCGCTGAACCCGTTCACCGGAGAGTTCTACCGCGAGGCACTCCAGGTGAGCCGCTGGACCCGCGAGATGTTCTGTCTGATGGAAGGCAGGCACGTCCACCCGTCCACGCTCTACCCGGGCGGCGTCGGCACGGTGGCGACGATCCAGCTGATGACCGACTACATCACCCGGCTGATGCGCTACGTGGAGTTCATGAAGAAGGTCGTGCCGATGCACGACGACCTCTTCGACTTCTTCTACGAGGCCCTCCCCGGCTACGAGGAGGTCGGCAACCGTCGGATCCTCCTTGCCTGCTGGGGATCCTTCCAGGATCCCGAGCACTGCAACTTCGACTACCAGGACATGACCAACTGGGGTCGCAAGATGTACGTGACGCCGGGCATCGTGGTCGACGGCAAGCTCGTCACGACCGACCTCGTCGAGATCAACCTCGGGATCCGGATCCTGCTCGGTTCGTCGTACTACGACGACTGGGAGGACCAGGAGGTCTTCGTCAAGAACGATCCGCTCGGCAACCCCGTCGACCGACGGCACCCGTGGAACCAGCACACCAACCCCAAGCCGCAGAAGCGCGACCTCGACAACAAGTACAGCTGGGTGATGTCACCCCGCTGGTTCGACGGCAAGGACTACCTCGCCCTCGACACGGGTGGCGGCCCCTTGGCCCGGCTCTGGTCGACGGCGCTGGCCGAGCTGGTCGACATCGGCTACGTGCAGTCCACGGGCAGCTCGGTGAAGATCAACCTGCCGAAGACGGCGCTCAAGGGCCCCGTCGAGCTGGAGTGGAAGATTCCCCAGTGGAGCAACACCATTGAGCGCAACCGGGCGCGCACCTACTTCCAGGCGTACGCCGCTGCGTGTGCGCTGCACTTCGCCGAGAAGGCGCTGGTCGAGATCCGCGCCGGTCGGACGAAGACCTGGGAGAAGTTCGACGTGCCCGACGAGGGCATCGGCTGCGGGTTCACCGAGGCGGTCCGCGGCGTGCTGTCGCACCACATGGTGATCCGCGACGGCAAGATCGCGAACTACCATCCCTACCCGCCGACGCCGTGGAACGCCAACCCGCGTGACTCCTACGGGACGCCCGGACCCTACGAGGACGCCGTGCAGGGACAGCCGATCTTCGAGGAGAACGACCGCGAGCACTTCAAGGGCATCGACATCATGCGCACGGTGCGCAGCTTCGACCCGTGCCTGCCGTGCGGGGTCCACATGTACCTCGGCGAGGGACAGAAGCTCGAGCTGATGCACTCACCGACGCAGTCCGTCAGCGGGTAGGGCGCAGGTGACGATGCCGGACCCCGAAGCGACGGACCGGCTCCGGGCCACGGGCGAGAGGATCGACGTCCTGCTCAACGCCTGCGGGTCCGGCGGCGTCGTCGCCCGCGAGCGCGCCGAGGAGCTGGTCCGGCTCACCGCCGATCTCTACGGATCGGGCATCGAACGCATCCTCGACGTCCTCCACGACGCCGGCCACCTCGACGACGACGTCCTGGCCACGCTGGCCGCCGACGACCTGGTGGCCAGCCTCTTGCTGGTGCACGGGCTGCACCCCTACGACGTCGGGATGCGCGTCGAGCAGGCACTGGAGAGCGTCCGGCCGTATCTCGGCTCCCACGGGGGTGATGTCGAGCTCCTCGACGTCACCGATGCGGGCGTGGTGCGGCTCAGGCTGCTCGGCAGCTGCGACGGCTGTCCCTCGTCCTCGGTGACCCTCAAGCTCGCGGTCGAGGGGGCGATCGAGGCGGCCGCTCCGGAGATCGTCGAGATCAGGGTGGAGGACGCGCCGTCCGCCTCCGAGGGCCTGATTCCGGTGTCCTCGCTCCGGATGCGTCTCGAGGAGACCTCCGCCGACCCCGGTTCGTCCTGGGAACCGGTGCCCGCTCTCGCCGACCTCGCCGCCGGAGACGTGGTCACGCTCGAGGTTGCGGGCAGCCAGGTCCTCGTCTGCCGGCTCGGCGCGGACCTGTTCGCCTACCTCGACCGTTGCGCCCGTTGCGAGTCGTCGATGTCGGGGGCCGCGCTGTCGCGCCGGCTCGGTGCCGCCGTCGGCGAGGCGGTGCTGCGGTGCCCGGCCTGCCAGGCCCACTACGACGTACGACGGGCCGGGGCCTGCCTCGACGACGACACGTTGCACCTGACGCCGGTGCCGTTGCTGACCGAGGGCGACGTCAGCTCCCTGGCCGTAGCGGCTCCGGTGTCGGCGTGAGATCACCATGAGCAAGCCGCCGCTCTCGGCGCTCCGGCGGATCACCACCACCCGCCCGGAGCCGGTGGTCGGCGAACGGTGCGAGATGTGCGCCGAGTCGATCGCCGAGACGCACCAGCACGTCGTCAACCTCGAGAGCCGGGTGCTGATGTGCACCTGCCGGGGGTGCTACCTGCTGTTCACCGCCGAGCAGGCCCAGCTGCGCTACCGCGCCGTTCCCGACCGCTACCTGTCGTTTCCGGACTTCCGGTTCGGCGCCGCGGAGTGGGACGACCTGCAGATCCCCGTCGGTCTGGCGTTCCTGTTCCGCAACTCCGTGCAGCAGCGCGTGATCGCGTTCTATCCCGGTCCGGCCGGCGCCACCGAGTCCGAGCTGCCGCTCGACGCGTGGCAGCGGATGCTGGACGCCAACCCGGAGCTGGGCCAGCTCAAGCCCGACGTCGAGGCGCTGCTCCTGCGGTCGGCCGACCGCGACCAGGAGAGCTTCGGCTGCCACGTGGTGCCGATCGACACCTGCTACGAGCTGGTCGGCCGGCTGCGCTCGCTGTGGCGCGGTTTCGACGGTGGGAGGGAGGCACGTGACGCGATCACGGAGTTCTTCGCCATGGTGGAGCAACGCAGCCGTCCTGCCGCGCGACCAGTGTCGCCCGGCGGTGCCCCATGAGCAGCTACGTCTTCTCCGTCGCCGACATCTTCGCCGAGCCGTACGCCGCCACACCGCAGCTCACCGCGCGGCTGCGCATCGAGGAGTCCACCGGTCAGACGATCCACGCGATCGCGTTGCGCTGCCAGGTACGCATCGAGCCGCAGCGACGGCGCTACGAGGAGGCCGACGAGTCCGGGCTGCGGGCACTGTTCGGTGATCGTGACCGCTGGGCCGACACGCTCAAGCCGTTCCTGTGGATGCAGGCCGGGGTGATGGTCCAGGGCTTCACCGGGATCACCGAGGTCGACCTCGCGCTCCCGTGCACCTACGACTTCGAGGTCACCGGCTCGCGCTACCTGCACGCGGTGGGCGAGGGCACGATCCCGCTCGCCCTGCTGTTCTCCGGCACCGTGTTCACCAAGGGGACCAACGGCTTCGGCGTGCAGCAGGTGCCGTGGGACTGTGAGGCGAGCTACCAGCTCCCGGTCTCGGTCTGGCAGCAGATGATCGCGTCGTACTTCCCGAACACGGGCTGGATCCGGCTCGACCACGACGTGCTCGACGCGCTGGCCGCCTACAAGGCCCGGCACGGCTTGACCACCTGGGAAGAGACCGTCCAGACCCTGCTGGGCAGCCACGACGGAGCGTCCTCGTGAGCGCGCTCACCGGCATCGACCGGGTCCGCGCGATCGCCGACGCGGTCCTCTTCGAGGGGTACCTCCTCTATCCCTACCGCGCGAGCTCGTCGAAGAACCGGTCCCGCTGGCAGTTCGGCGTGCTCGGCCCACCGCTGGCGCACCCTGAGAGCTATGCCGAGACTCCCGAGATGGCGATGCAGTGCCTGCTGGAGTGCACCGGTTCGACGGCCTCGGTGCACGTCCGGCTGAGGTTCCTGCAGCTGCAGGTGCGCCAGGTCGAGCAGCTGGTCGAGGGGCGACACGTCCCGGTCCCCGAGCTCGTCGTCGACGGGCGGTCGGTGACCAGCTGGCAGGAGGCCGTCGAGTGCGAGCTCCCGCTGCCGTCGTACGACGTCGCGCAGCCCTCGGCCGAGCACCCGCTCGAGGTCCCCGGCGGCGACGAGGTCGAGCCGATCGTCGACGACGCCGGCACCCCGGTCGGCCGGATCGTGCGCCGACGCGCCCGTCTGTCGCTCTCGGTGCGCCTCGAGTCGGAGGCCGACGGCGACTACCTCCGCCTGGGGGTCGGCGTCCGCAACACCCACCCCGACCACGCGTCCACGAAGGACGACGCGATCCGGCTGTCGCTGATCGGCGCCCACGTGCTGGTCTCGGTGGAGGGCGAGGCTCGGTTCGTCTCGCTCCTGGAGCCACCCGACGCCGCCAAGCAGGCGGTGGACCGGTGCCGGCAGCGGCGCTGCTATCCCGTCCTCGTCGGCGACGAGGGCGCGACCGACGTCGTCCTCGGCTCACCGATCATCCTCTACGACTACCCCGAGATCGCCGCGGAGAGCGCGGGCGCTCTGTTCGACTCGACCGAGATCGACGAGATCCTCACCCTGCGCGTGATGACCATGACCGACGCGGAGAAGGCCGAGGCCCGCGCCACCGACCCGCGCGCCGCGGAGATCATCGATCGCTGCGACAACCTCTCCGATGAGGCCCTGGAGCAGCTGCACGGAGTCCTCCGCGACCCGCACGCCTCCCCGGACGCCCCCCGGGACGTGGCACTCGGTCTCGGCGACCTGCGCAACGCCGAGCCACCCAGCTTCGACACCGGCGACGTGCCGTGGTGGGACCCCGCCACGGACGCGAGTGTGCAGCCCGAACTGGACAGCGTGGTGATCGACGGGGTCAGTGTTTCCAAGGGAAGCCTGGTCCGGGTGCACCCGGGACGACGTGCCGACGCCCAGGACATCTTCTTCGCCGACCAGGTGGCTCGGGTGACCGCTGTGCTCTCCGACGTCGACGGCGGCACCCACGTGGCGCTCGTCCTGGTCGACGACCCTGCTGCCGACCTGCACGAGTGGTACGGCCGCTACCTGTACTTCGCACCCGACGAGCTCGAACCACTGGATCAAGCAAGAGAGGAGAGCCGGTCATGAGAACCATCGGCAAGCTGACCACCCTGGTCGGCGCGGCTGTCGCCGCCGTCGCCATGGTCGTCGGGATCCGTTCCATCCCCGACGTCAAGAGATACCTCAAGATGCGCTCGATGTAGGCGCACCACCGCACGACCAGCCGTCGAGGAGCGGCTGACCGGTTCGACCGACGGAGGAGACGCACGATGACGAGAGTCCCGGAGGGCGAGTTCTGAGCCCGCGGGTGCTGGTCGCAGGCATCGGCAACCTGTTCTGTGGCGACGACGGGTTCGGACCCGAGGTCGTCCGCCGGTTGGTCGCGTCCGAACGCCTGCCCGAGGCCGTGCGCGCCGTCGACTACGGCATCCGCGGCATGCACCTGGCCTACGACCTCCTCGACGGGTACGACGCGCTGGTGATCGTCGACGCCGTGCCGGGCCCCGGGGACCCCGGTGAGGTGAGCGTGCTCGAGGTCGGCGAGGACGACCTCGGAGCCGGCGACTTCGACCCGCACGGGATGGCACCCGTGGCGGTCCTGGCCAGCCTGGAGGACCTCGGTGGCCGACTCCCGCCGACGTACGTCGTGGGCTGCCGGCCGGCCGACACCGCCGAAGGAATCGGGCTGTCGGAGTCGGTGCAGGCTGCGGTGCCCCTCGCCATGGAGACCGTCAGGGCACTCCTCAGGGAGCGCATCCTGGCGCCGACGACGAGCGGAGCGAGCTGAGATGTGTCTCGGAATCCCCGGACGGGTGGTCGAGGTCCTCGAGGGCAACGGCGGCATGCTGGCTCTCGTCGACGTCCTCGGCGCCGAACGCCCGATCAACCTCGGCATGCTCGATGACATGGCGCTCGAGCCCGGACAGTGGGTGCTGATCCACATGGGGTTCGCGCTCGAGGTCATCGACGAGGCGAAGGCCGGAGAAGCGCGCGCGGGCCTGGAGCTGATGGGACAGGCGCTGGATCCCGAGGTCGTGGATGACTGACCTCCAGGTCGACCGCCGGGGCAGCGACCGCGCCGTGCCCGGACCGGTCCTCTTCGCACGCTACGCGTTCCCGCCGAACTCGCACGGCTTCTGCGGACCGGCCGACCACGTCGGCTTCTTCGAGTACGGCGTCGCCGGTGCCGACGACCGCGGTCTCCGCGCGATGTCCGAGCAGTTCGCCGGCGCCTGGCCCTACCTCCAGCTGATCGCCTCGGCCACAGGCCTCGACGACCCGCTCGACCGCCGCGTCGTGGAGGCCTACTGGGTGGGCAGCCCCCGCCTCGACAACGTCGGCACCGGATCCGTGGGCAACTCCATGGAGGAGCGCTTCCGGGCCATGACCGGGTCCAGGTTCCACACCCTCACCGAGAGCGTGCTCGCCGGCGGCGTCCCGCACCACAGCTTCGCCGTGTTCTGCATCTACCCGTGGACCGGTCTCCTCAGCGACCGTCGCAAGGCCCCCCACGCCCTGACGGTGCTCGACCGCTGCCGGATCCGCTGGGGCAAGGTGGTCAGCGTGCAGGGCGACCAGGTCGTCGTCGAGTCACGGCCGTTGACCTGGGACGGACACAAGCTCGGGCTCGGTGATCCGGTGACGGAGACCGCCGTGCGTTCCCTCGACGGCGTCGGCATGGTCTCGGGACTCGAGCCCGGCGACTGGGTCTCCCTGCACTGGGAGTGGGTGTGCGACCGGCTGACCCGACGACAGGTCGGCTTCCTGCGGTCCTACACGATGCGGCACCTGCAGATCGTCAACGAGGGCAACCTTCACGCCGGCCCCGCAGGTCTCCTCGACGGTTGATCGGGCGATTCACCGAGCGGCCACGACTCGTGCAGCGCCCATCGGACGCTGTCGCCACGGGCGTGGCGAGGGGGACCCGGCTCCCGCACCAGCAGCCGGCCCTCGTCGGTCTCCAGCAGGTAGTCCGAGTGTGGCCCCCGGTACCTCACGTCTGCGATCCGGGCCGTGCGGTCTCCCTGGAGGCGGGCCCACTCCGGGCGCACCAGCACCGGACCGGCCGGGCCCGTGAGAACGGATGCGGGACCCGTGAGGCGCGCGGCCCACACGTCCACCGGTTGCCGGTAGACCTCCTCGGGTGTGCCGACCTGGACCACCCGTCCGGCGGCCAGCAGCGCCACCCGGTCGGCGACACCGAGCGCCTCCTGGGCGTCGTGCGTGGCGTACAGGGCGGACGCACCGGTGTCCTTGAGCCGGGTGAGCAGGTCCTCGAGGAAGACGCCGCGGACATGGGTGTCGAGGTGAGCGGTCGGCTCGTCGAACAGGTAGAGCGCAGGCTCCCCCGCCAGGGCACGGCCGAGGCCGACGCGCTGCTGCTCGCCGCCGGACAGCTCGGAGGGGCGCCTGGCCGCCAGGTCCCCGATCTGGAGCCGCGCGAGGATCGCCCCAGCCGCGTCCCGGGCGGCTCGTCGGCCGGTGCCGCGACGACGCAGCGGGTAGGCGACCGTGTCCAGGGCGGACAGGTGTGGCCACAGCGCGTAGTTCTGGAAGACCATCGCCACCCCGCGGCGCTCGGGAGGTTCTCCGCCCGTGGCCGAGGCAACCTGACGTCCGCCGAGCCACACCTCACCTGCCTGTGGGACGTGGAAGCCGGCCACCGTGTGGAGCAGCGTGGACTTGCCCGAGCCTGAAGGTCCGAGCAGCGCGAGCATCTCCCCCGGCGCGACGCTGAGCTCCACATCAGACAGGGCCGTGGTGCCGTCGTACGAGACGGAAAGTCCGCACACCCGCAGTGCGTCAGCCGGCACGATCGAGCCCCTGCGCCTGCGCGGCGGGCGCCCGGGTCAGGTCGAGACGCCGGATCCCCAGCCAGCACAGGCCGGCCGGGACGAGGAGCAGCAGGGTGAGCACCACCGACAGGGCTGCTGTCTGTCCGACCTGGCCGAGCTCCGCACTGTTGAGCACCACGACGGCGAGGGTCTCGCTGCCGGGCCCGTAGAGCAGGATCGACATCGTCACCTCGTGCAGGGCCGTCAGGAAGCAGACCAACCAGGCCGCGAGCAGGGCAGGGGCGAGGGGGCGCAGCAGCACCGTGCGGACGGCGACCAGCAGCGAGGCGCCGCTGACCCTCGCAGCAGACACCTCGTCCGTCGGGAGCCGGTCCAGGGCGCCGGAGATCGGCCGGTGCGCGAACGCCCACAGCTTCGCGAGGTAGGCGAGCAGGATGATCAGGAGAGTCCCTCCCAGCCAGCGGCCGTAGGTGATCAGCAGCCCTACGGCAAGCGTGGACCCGGGCAGCACGAAGGTGAGCATCACGAGCGTGCCGGTGCTGCGACCGATGCGCGTGCGCTCCAGCGCAGCGACGCAGCCGCCGAGCACGACCAGCAGCGAAGCCGCGAGCAGCGCCAAGACGACGCTGCGGCCCAGGGCCTCCGCGTTGCGGACGGTGACCACGGAGCCGAAGTTGGCCAGGGTCCAGTTCGCGGGGACCGGCGCGAGTCCCACGGCACGGGTCAGCGCCGTCGCCACCAGTGCGAGGAGCGGGACGCCGACGCCGACCAGCAGGTAGCAGCCGATCGCCGCGGCTGCCCACCGACCACCCGCGGGGTTATCCGTGGTGCTCGAGGCGGGTTCCGACCCTCCGGTGCGGGCCACCCTGAGACGAGGTCCGAGGATCCGGTCGGCCGGCGCGATCGTTGCAAAGGCGATCACGACGAGCAGCAGCGCAAGCATGATCGCCTCGACGAACGCCGCCGGGTCACTGCTGCGGGCCAGGTTCGCGTAGATGCGGGTGGTCACGGTCGTGAACCCGCCCGGAGCGCCCAGCACCTGCGGGATGGCGAACGTGCCGAGGGTGAGCACGAAGACGAGGACCGACGCAGAGGCGAGAGCCGGCCGGAGCAGCGGAAGGGTGATCGTGCGGAGCAGGGTGAAGCTGCTGGCGCCGGCCGCGCGAGCCGCCCGCTCCGAGGACGGCTCGGAGCGGGCCGCCAGACCCACTGCCACGACGAGATAGGCGACCGGCACCACGTTGACCGCGACGACCAGTGCGACACCGACGGCGCCCTCGATCGTCGACCAGGCCACCCCCGCGAGATCGTCGGTGAAACCGGACTGGCCGTAGGCACGTACCCAGCTGTAGGCGAGCACGAAGTCGGGGACCAGCACCGGAAGAAGCACGCCCACCCGCAGCAGCGTGCGGGCCGGCAGGTCCTTCCTGCGCAGCGCCAGGGCGAAAGCCGTTCCGACCGGCACCGCGACCAGGGTGACGGCGAGAGCCAGCAGGACCGAGTGGGTCACGGCGTCGCCCAGCCCGGGCCTGCGCAGCACCTCGCCGTACCTGCCTGCTCCCTCGGTCCAGACCGTCCGCACCATCATCACGAGCGGAAGCACCACCACGAGCACCGCGGCCACTGCCACGACGAGAACGGCCACTGGACCAGGCCCCCGGAGGGTCCGGGACAGCTGTCGCGACCTACCCACCGAAGATCTTCTGGTACTCCGCCAGGAGGTCCGACTTCTGCTTCGCGAGCTGGGACCAGTCCGGGGAGACGACCTCGACGTCGGCGGGCTTCTCGGGGCCGTGCACGCCGGTCAGGGTGGGGTACGAGCCGAGGCCGGCCATCTGGGTCTGGCCCTTCCTGCTCGCGACGTAGGAGATGAAGGACTTCGCCGTGGCGGCGTGCGTCGTGCCCTTGGCGAGCGCCACCGGACCGTAGACGGCGATCGCCCCGGGGCTCGGCCACGACACCTCGATCGGCGAGCCCTGGCCCTTCGCGGCATAGGCGGAGTTCGCGATCGTGATTCCGGCCGCGTAGTTGCCCTCGGCTACCTGGGCGACGACGTCGTCAGGGGTGCTCACCTGCTTGGCGCCGTGCTGGCGCAGCTTGTCGAAGAACCCGATGCCGTAGTCGGGATTCGTCGCGAAGTACCCCAGGCCGCCGAGCGCCGAGGCGGCGACCGCCGGGTCCGGAAGAGCCACCCCGTCGGCGTACTCCGGGCCGGTCAGGTCCGACCACGCGGCTGGCGGAGGCACGCCCTTCCGGGTCACTGCCACCAGGTACAGGAGTGCCACGCCCACGTAGTCGTCGGTGCGGTACTCGGCCGCGATCGAGGTCTCCGGTGTCCAGCCGCCCACCAGGTCCTGGTCGACGTAGTCCTGCATGGTCAACGGGTCACACGCCCAGACCACGTCGGCCCGCAGTCCGCCGGAGCGCGCATCGCCCGCCACGCGCGCGTTCAGGTCCCCGGTCGGGGCCCGGTACAGCTTCACCTTCGTCCCGGGATGGTCGCGCTCGAACGTGTCGATGACCGGCCCGATCGTCGTGTCGCTGACGCACGTGTACACGGTGATCGTGCTGCCGGACGCCCCATCTGAGCCGCCACAGGCCGCCAGTGCGGCGAGTGCCGCAGTCGCGGCCACCACCCGAGCAGCGAGCAGACGGCGCGTCGGCATGCGGGACAACCTACCGGGGAGGAAGGGCTCGTGTCAGCAGCAGCGAAGCCCGGGGTCGCAGTGGTTCACGGCCACCTCGCAGGCGTGTCGTGCCCTGATCCGGAGGCCGCGGTGTCGTACAAAAGTAGTGGCCCAGCGGTGGTATGAGACCGCTGGGCCTGTGCCTTCCCAAGGGGTTGTCCTAGTCCACGTGGCTCCCGAGGTAGGCGTCGATCTCGTCGGTGATCCGGCGCTTGCCCGGCTCGTCCAGGAACGAGGCCCTGACGGCGGCGCGGGCCAGGTCGGCCACGCCCGCCTCGTCAAGGCCGAGCAGGTCGGCCGCGATGCCGAACTCACGGTTGAGTGTGGTGCCGAACATGGGCGGGTCGTCGCTGTTGACCGTGACCACCACACCTGCGTCGCGGAAGGTCGTGATCGGGTGCTCGGCGAGGGTCGCCACGGCCCGGGTCGCGATGTTGGACGACGGGCAGACCTCGAGCGGTATCCCCTCCTCGGCGAGGTGCGCGAGCAGGGCCGGGTCCTGGGCCGACGACGTGCCGTGCCCGATCCGCTCGGCGCCGAGGTCACGCAGCGCCGACCACACCGTCTCCGGGCCGGTCGTCTCACCGGCGTGCGGGACGGCGTGGAACCCGGCCGCGCGGGCCCGGTCGAAGTGTGGCTTGAACTGCGGGCGGGGCACCCCGATCTCCGGGCCGCCGAGGCCGAACCCGATCAGCGCGTCGGGCGCGTGGTCGAGCACGAAGCCGAGGGTGTCGTCGGCGGCGGGCAGGCCGGCCTCGCCGGGGATGTCGTAGATCCAGCGGAGCACGATCCCGAAGTCGCGCTCCGCGGAGACGCGCGCCTCCTCGATCGCCTCGGTGTAGGCCTCGATCGGCATCCCGGCGTCCGCGTCACGCGGGCGCACCGAGGTCCACGGCGTGCAGGTCAGCTCGGCGTAGCGCACCTGCTGCACGATGGCCATCTCCCTCGCCACCTCGTAGGTCAGCAGCCGGATGTCGTCCGGTGTGCGCAGCAGGTCGACGACCGCCAGGTAGACGTCGATGAAGTGTGCGAAGTCGCGGAACGCGAAGAAGTCCCGCAGCTGCTCCGGGTCGCGCGGCACCGGGCCGTCCGGGTGCCGCTCGGCGAGCCGGGACACGATCTCGGGCGACGCCGAGCCGACGTGGTGCACGTGGAGCTCGGCCTTGGGCAGTCCGGCGATGAACGTCTCGAGGGTCATGCGGGCGATTGTGCCGTGCGTCGTGGAGCTAGCCGGCTGCGAGCTTCTCGAGCTGGTCCGCCAGGTCCTGGATGGTGCTGCCCCGGAGCGGCTTCCCGTCGACGAGCACGGTCGGTGTGCCGCGGACCCCGGCGTCGGTCGCGGACTTCTGCACGGCGGCGAAGAAGGAGGCATCGGGGTCACCGAACAGGTCGAGCACCTTCGGGTCGGTCACGCCCGCCTTCTTCGCGAGGGCCCGCAGGGCGGCCACGTCGGGCTTGTCCGGGTCCTGCTCGTAGGGCTGCTTGTCGTACAGCAGGTCGTGGAAGCGCAGCGCCTGGGCCGGCGTGCCGTGCCGGAGCACCGCGGCCCACGCGTCGAGGGCGTGGCGGGAGTAGTCGTCGGGCAGCAGCTGGAACGGCCGGTACTCGACCTGCACCGTGCCCCTGGTGGCGTCCTGGTGCAGGAAGTCGCGGGTGGAGGTCTCGAGCTGGCGGCAGAACGGGCAGAGGAAGTCCTCGTAGACGACGACCTTGACCGGCGCGTCGGCCTTGCCGACCAGCAGCGAGTGTTGGCCCGCAAGGGCCGTGGGCTCCTTGGCCGCGACCGGTTCCGGTGTGCTGCTGTGACCGGCGCTCACCCAGACGCCGGTCGCGATCACGACCGCCAGCAGGACCAGGATCCCGGTGGTGATCGCCAGCCGCCGGTTGCGGTCCCGGCGGCCGGACTCAGGCGTCGACGCGGACATCGTGCTCCTCGGTCTCGGGGGTGGGAAACAGCAGGTTGTCCACGGCGTACGGCGTGCGCGGCCGCGCGACCAGCCACAGCGAGAGCAGCAGCAGGCCGACGTCGCGGGCGATGTCCCAGGGGTACTTCGCGATCGCGTCCGGGTCGGGACCACCACCGCCGAAGCAGCCGCAGTCGATCGAGATCCCGCGCGCCCAGACCGAGGCGATGCCGCCGATGAACGCGACCTGCAACAGCGCCGACACGGTGCTCGCGGGCCGGGTGACCAGTCCCAGTAGGAGGCAGAGCCCGACCACCACCTCGAGCATCGGCAGCACGTGGCCGACCGGGCCGGTCAGCGACAGCGGCAGCAGCTGGTAGCCGCGGACCGCGGTCACGCTCGCCTCCGGGTGCGGGAGCTTGAGCGCTCCCGCGAGGACCCAGACGACGCCGGTGACCAGGCGCGCCAGCACGCCGAACCACCTCGCCATGCGCTCACTGTAGGTCGGCCGGACCATCGGTCTGACAAAAGGGATGGGTAGGGTCGGTCAGCGTGAGCGACCGACTGGTGTGGATCGACTGCGAGATGACCGGGCTGGACCTCGGGGCGGACGCCCTGATCGAGGTGGCAGCGCTGGTCACGGACTTCGAGCTGACCGTCCTCGGCGACGGGGTCGACATCGTGATCAAGCCACCTGCGGCGGCGCTGGAGCAGATGGTCCCGTTCGTCCGGGAGATGCACACGACCTCCGGGCTCCTCGAGGAGCTCGACGGGGGTACGACGCTCGAGGACGCCGAGGCGCAGGTGCTCGCCTACGTCCAGCAGCACTGCCCCGACGGCAGCCGGCCACCTCTGGCCGGCAACACCGTCGCCACCGACCGTGCCTTCCTGGCCCGGGACACCCCCGCCCTCGAGGCGTTCCTGCACTACCGGATCGTCGACGTCTCCTCGATCAAGGAGCTGTCCCGGCGCTGGTTCCCGCGGGCCTACTACAACGCGCCCGCGAAGAACGGCGGCCACCGGGCGCTGGCCGACATCCGGGAGAGCATCGAGGAGCTCCGCTACTACCGGCAGGCCGTGTTCGTGCCCTCCCCCGGCCCGGACCGCGACGAGGCCCGCCGGATCGCTGCCATCCACGGTGGCGCGCTGACCGGCCCGAAACCCGGTTCGGAGTCTGACGCGTGAATCGCTAGACTCCATCCGCAGCCGTTTTGGCTGCGCATGGTGGGCGTAGCTCAGCTTGGTAGAGCGCCGCGTTGTGGTCGCGGATGTCGCGGGTTCAAGTCCCGTCGTTCACCCCGAGAAGGCCGAGAGGGCCGGGACACGTCCCGGCCCTCTCGCACGTCCGGCGGGTTTTCACCCGCTCGGGTGGGGCCGATCGCCCGCGCGGGTGTGGTTCCCGGCAGCACCGGAGGCCGATACTCGACAGCGACGGTGGACTCGGTCCCCGTCGCCACCGAAGGCCTCCGGCTCACGCAGTCCGGGGGCCTTCCGTGTGTCAGCCCTCTGTGAGCTCCGTGGGAGCTCCGTGCACGGCCGGGATCGTGCCCAGCTTGCCCTTCTGGAAGTCCTCATAGGCCTGCATCACCTCGGCCTTCGTGTTCATCACGAACGGGCCGGCCCAGGCGATCGGCTCGTTGATCGGCTGGCCTCCGATCACGATCACGTCCAGGGCAGGGGTCCGGTTGTCCTGGCCGGCATCGGCGGTGACGCTCACGAAGTCGCCGGCGCCCAGCACCGCGAGGTTGCCCGTGCGGATCGGGCGGGCGTCGATGCCGACCGTGCCCTGGCCGCCGAGCACGTAGACCAGCGCGTTGTACGACGCGTCCCACGGCAGCTCGAGCCGGGCGCCCGGTGCGACGGTCGCGTGCACCATCGCCATCGGCGTGTGCGTCGACCCTGGGCCTGTGACCCCGTCGACCTCACCGGCGATCACACGGATCAGCGCACCGGCGTCGGCGGAGGCGGCCAGCCCGACCTGGGCAGCCCTGATGTCCTGGTACTGGGGGGCGTTCCACTTCGCGTCACGCGGCAGGTTCACCCAGAGCTGGATGCCGTGGAACAGGCCACCGGAGGCGACCAGCCACTCCGGCGGCGCCTCGATGTGGAGCAGACCGGACCCGGCGGTCATCCACTGGGTGTCGCCGTTGGTGATGGTGCCGCCGCCGCCGTTGCTGTCGTGGTGGTCGAAGACGCCGTCGATGATGTACGTCACGGTCTCGAAGCCGCGGTGGGGGTGCCACGGGGTGCCCTTCGGCTCCCCCGGCGCGTACTCCACCTCACCCATCTGGTCCATGTGCACGAACGGGTCGAGGTCGCGCATGTCGACGCCGGCGAACGCGCGTCGGACGGGGAAGCCCTCGCCTTCATGGCCGGACGGGGCGTCGATCACCTGTGAGACGGGGCGCACGCGGTCGCCCAGCCCGGGGACCGTGACGCGGGGCAGCACGGTCAGATCGTCAACAGTCACAGCAGGCATGTCGCCACCTTCTTCGGTCAGGTTGTACGTGTTCAACACTAGTTGAACCTTCAATATTTCGGTATGGCCTAGCGTGACCGACATGGTTGCGGAGAGCTATGACGTGGTGGTCGTCGGCGGCGGGCACAACGGCCTGACGGCAGCGGCGTACCTGGCGAAGGCGGGGCTCTCCACCCTGGTCCTCGAGCGGCTTCCGCACACCGGCGGCGCGGCTGTCAGCACGGAGGCGTTCCCGGGCACCGGCGCGCGACTCTCCCGCTACTCCTACCTGGTCAGCCTGCTGCCCCAGCGGGTGATCGACGACCTCGGGCTTGCGCTCGACCTGCGCTCCCGGCACACCGCGTCGTACACACCCGTGCACCGCGACGGGCACGAGGTCGGGCTGCTCGCAGAGCGCCCCGAGGGGCCCGCGACCGCCGCTTCGTTCCGGGCGTTGACCGGCAGCGACGAGGCGTACGGCGCCTGGCAGCAGTTCTACGGCGAGATGGAGAAGATGGCGACGGCGATCGCCCCCACGCTCACCGAACCGCTCCGTCCGGCGAGGGAGATCGCGGCCGGCATCGACCCCGACCTGTGGCGCGGCGTCGTCGAGCAGCCGCTCAGCACCCTTCTCGAGGAGCGGTTCGCCGACGACCTGGTGCGTGGCGTGGTCGCCACCGATGCCCTGATCGGCACCTTCGCGGCGATGGACGACCCGACGCTGATCCAGAACCGCTGCTTCCTCTACCACCTGATCGGCAACGGCGACGGCGAGTGGCGGGTGCCGGTCGGCGGCATGGGCGCGGTCACCGACGCGCTCGCGGTGGCGGCTCGTGAGGCCGGCGCGGAGATCGTGACCGGCGCCGGGGTGAGCCGGGTCGTGCCCGACGCCGCCGGGTGCGACGTGCACTGGCACGACGGCTCGTCCGACCGCACCGTGCGCGCACGAAGGGTGCTCGCCAACGTCGCACCGTGGGTGTTGCGGATCCTGCTCGGCGAGGAGCCGGAGCCGGAGGCCAAGCCGGCCGGCGCCCAGCTCAAGATCAACTTCCTGCTGTCCCGGCTGCCGCGGCTCAGGTCCGGCGACGACCCGGCGGTGGCGTTCGCCGGCACCTTCCACGTGGCCGAGGGCTATGCCGAGCTCCAGACGGCCTTCGAGGAGGCCGCGTCGGGGACGATCCCCTCGCGTCCTCCCGGCGAGCTGTACTGCCACTCGCTGACCGACCCCTCGATCCTGGGCCCCTTGGCCGAGCAGGGGGTGCAGACACTGACCTACTTCGGCCTGCACATGCCCGAGCCACTTTTTGCAGGCGACCGAGAGGCAGCCCGCGACGAGGCGGTGCGCCGCACCCTGGCCACCATCGACGAGTACCTCGAGGAGCCGCTGATGGACTGCGTGCTGCGCGGTCCCGACGGCAAGGCGTGCATCGAGGCGAAGGTGCCGCAGGACGTCGAGACCGACCTGGCGATGCCGGGCGGCCACATCTTCCACGGCGACCTCGCCTGGCCCTGGGCCAGCAACCGGGAGTCGTTGGCGACCCCCGCCCAGCGCTGGGGCGTGGCCACCGGCCACGACGCCGTGCTGGTCTGCGGGTCCGGCGCCCGTCGCGGCGGTGCGGTGAGCGGCCTCGGTGGCCACAACGCCGCGCACGCCGTCCTCGAGGAGCTCGGCCGGTAGGTCAGCGAACGACGACGCGCACCTCGTTCGACACGGTCGGAGCGTAGGTCGCGTTGCGTCCGCTGATCGCGGCGAAGGTGTAGTCCCCCTTCTTGCGCCCCACGAGGTAGGTCAGCGAGAGGGTGCCGCCGGTGCCGATCTTGCCCCAGGCGACGCTGTTCCAGGTCTGGCCGTTCCAGAGCTGGATCAGCCCGGAGCTCCCGGACATGCCTGCCGGGGCAGCCAGCTGCAAGGTGATCGTCCGCCGGCTGATGCCGTCCGTCGTCGACCAGTCGGCGTCGGAGGGCAGGGTCACCGACGTCACCGACGCCGTCAGGGTGATCTCGGCCTTGACCTCGACGTGCACGATCGAGGACTCCACCGGTCCCAGCACCCCGGAGACACCGGTGGTGGAGAGCTTGTAGTGGCAGCTGGTCAGCGGCCGGAGCACGGTGTCGTAGGTGCCCGAGTCGTCCGTGGCCGCATCCAGGACCTTGGTCCAGGTGGCGCCCGCGTCGTCGCTGCGCCACACGGTCAGCGGAGCGTGAGGCACCGGCGCGTAGTCCGCATCGCGGCGCAGGAGCGTGGTCAGGTGGTAGCCGACGCCCGGGTCCACGATGACGCTGAGGGTGTCGATCCGGAACGACCCCGGCGGCTGCACTGCCAGCGTGTAGGTCTTCCGGATCACCCGCGAGTCACCCGTGGCACTGGCGGACAGGACGAGCTGGTGGTCGCCCGGCGTCATCGGTGCGGTCCACGAGCCGTCGATCCACTGGGTGCCGTCGCAGCCGTCCGTGGCGCAGTTCTTCGGCGGCGTGGTGAGGATGCTGACGCCGTCGACCGTCAGGTCGTAGGACGTGAGCGGGATCGAGTCGCTGCCGGAGGTGACCGAGCCCAGGAACCGCAGCGACTGACCGACGGTGACCTCGCGCCGGTCGCCCGCCGCCAGGTCGAGCTGGGGCCAGTACGACGAGAAGGCGACCGGGAGCCGCGCCCCGTCGGACACGCTGCCGACACCGGTGGCGCTGTCCAGCACCGTCCCGTCCGGGGCCTTGGCGACGAGCGAGAGGTGGGCGTTGTCGTCGAAGGCGAGCAGGGGGCTGTGCGCGGGCACCCGGAGCGTGCCGCTCGCCGGGGCGTCGGAGACGTCGGCGACCACCTGGTCGTTGATCTTCAGGATCACCCGCGCCTGCGGGCGCCCTTGCAGGTCCAGGCTGTAGGGCACCTCGACGCCGTCGTTGACGCTGCCGATGACGGGGTGCCCGGTGGGAAGCCCCGTGAGGAGGAGTACGCCGTACGTCATGCGATCACCCCGGTGGAGGAGCGGGTCAGACCCGGGAAGACCTGGGAGACGGACACCTCGGGAACCCGCCGCGACACGACGTCAGCGAGAAGCTGGCGGAAGTCGGTGGTCACCTTCACGTCGCCGTCCTGCAGCCGGTCCTGCGAGAGCCCCGGCCAGGAGGCGTGGTAGCCGCCGACCACGTCGCCACCGACGGCCATCATCACGTTGCCCCAGCCGTGGTCGATGCCGGCCGAGCCGTTCTGCTCGAGCCGCCGCCCGAACTCGCTGGTGGTGACCAGGGTGACACGGTCTCCCTGCGCCCCCAGGTCGGTGAAGAACGCCGCGACGGCGCGGGCCAGCTCGCGGATCTGCCCGAACAGGCTGCCGCTGACCGCCCCCACGTCGACGTGGTGGTCGAAGGCGCCGTAGTCGATCGCGACCGCCCGGACACCGAGGCCGGACTTGACCAGCCGGGCCGTGTCGCGCAGGGCACTTCCGATGTCGCTGATCGGGTAGTCCGCGTTGTTGGCCGCGGTGTAGCCGGCCGAGGCCACCCCCTGCAGCGTCGTGGACGCCAGCACCGAGGAGCTGACCGACTTGGAGAGCTGGTCGGTCTCGCCTCCGAACATCGTCGCCAGCTGCGCGCGCCGGCGGTCCGCCTTGACCGAGGTGTCACCCGAGGCTGCGCCCGGGACGCTCGCAGCCTCGATGCCGGACATCGACATGACGGACTCCGGCCCGACCATCGAGCCCGGCATCCCCGACGACAGACCGATCGCCTCGAACTGGCTCTGGAGCGAGGTCAGACCGACCATCCGGTTGACCCAGCCGCGCCGCACACTGCTGCCGGGGTCGGCGTCCCCGACCGCCTCGCCGGCACTGAAGTGCGAGCGGTTGGGGGTGCCGAGACCGGCGGCGTGGAGCATGCCGACCTTGCCGGCCGCCCACATGCCCATCAGGGGCGCCATCGCCGGGTTGAGCCCGAACGTCGCGTCCGCACCCAGGAGCGCGGACTTGGGCACCGCGATGCTCGGCCGTGCCGCGTAGTAGGCGGACTCGGCATGCGGGACCACCCAGGAGAGACCGTCCACGCCACCGCCCATGTTGAGCAGCACGATGGTGTCGCCACTGGCGCCGTACGCCACTTCGCGGAAGGCGCCACCGAAGGTCGTGGTGGTGACGAGTCCGCCCATCACGGCCGAGGTGCCGAGAAGTACGCCGCGCCGGCTGGCCCGGAACCGCTGGCTCTCGGCGCAGCCGGTCGGGCGCAGGTTCTCGTTGTTCATCGTCATCACTTCCACAGCCAGTCGGGAGAGTCGAAGAGGGAGACCAGCACGCGTGGCCAGTCGTCGTTCGTGGCGGCGGAGGTGCTGTTCACCACCGCCGAGATCGCCAGGCCGGTCACGGCGCACGCCGCGCGCACCATCCGGTCGGTGGCGGGAAAGCCGAACAGGAGCTTCGAGAGGTGGTCGATGAACTGGTCGAAGCGCAGCGAGCTCGCGGGCAGCAGGTCGACCCCGCTCGGGCGCGTCGCACCGACGAAGGTCGGGTCGTCCCGGCTGGTCGCCAACCAGTGCCAGGCGAGCATCGCCTCGGCCCGCGACGGGCCGTCCCACGCAGTCGCCACGTCGGGATACCCGTCGGGGCGCGACCAACCCTGCAAGGGCTGTCCTGCCTTGGCGGGCGTCCAGGCGAGGTTCAGGAAGGCACTGTTGCCCACCTCGACCGGGTCCGCCGGACGGACGCCGATGCCGGCAGCACGGATCACCCCGACGCAGTCCTCGAGCGGGGTGCGCAGCTTCTTGGCGGTGCCGTTCACGAACTCCGTGTGCCTGATCAGGGCCCGCAGCACGGGCTTGATCTGGGTGTCGTTGGCGAGGTACACCTGCGCCAGCGAGGACACGAGGGCGTCCGACGGGGTGTCGGAGACGAACCGGACGGCGAGCTTGCGACAGATCCGCTCGGCCGTGGCCGGGAGGTGCGCCAGGTGCTTGAGGAACGACAGTGTCGCCTCCCGACCGTCCGTCGAGGCGTTGGCGTGGCTCCACCCGAGAGCCTGCAGACCGCCCGTCCAGTGCCGGGCCGGGTCGTAGGTCTGGACGTACTCGTCGACGTGCCAGCCGGTCAGCAGGCGGGCGACCTGCTGGACCGTGTCCTCGGTGTAGCCGGCGCCACCACGTCCCACCGTGTGCAGCTCCATCATCTCGCGAGCCTGGTTCTCGTTCGGGTGCTCCTTGGTGGAGTCCGAGGTCGAGAGCGACATCAGCATGGCCGGGTGCAGCTCGGCGGCCACGAGGAGGTCCTCGAACCGTCCGAACGCGAGCTGGCGGAGGGTCCGGGTGTAGTCCGCGTGCAGGTAGAGCTGACCGGCCACGTAGAAGTGGTTGGACCAGAAGTCCTCCATCATCGCCTCGACCTGACGGGTCGAGTACACCCGGCGAGCCACCGTCGCGGCGAAGTACTGCTGCTGGATGTGGGTCGGCGGCTTCCGTCCGGTGTTCGCCTGGAGCGCCTGGTCGGCCGCCGGCAGGTAGAGGTCGGGCAGCGAGGCCAGGATGTCGTCGAGCCGTGGATCGGGAAGGGTGGACGGCGTCAGCTGCTTCTCGAACCACGCCGACCAGCCGCCACCGTCGCGCATCCGCACGTAGTCGTCCTGGACGAACCCGTAGGTGAACCGGGTCAGGATGCGACGCTGGATCGTCGGCGGCAGCTCGGTGCCGCCCCAATTCCGCCTCCCGGTCACGTCCGGGTCCGCCGCGGCCGCCGCCTCGGCGGTTTCCGGCGTGGCGGCGACGCCCAGGGTCGCAGCGCCGATGGTCGCAGCGCCTGCGCCGAGCACGCCGCGTCGGGCGAATCCGGCGCCATGTCCACGCTGGAGGAGTGGTGCGGTCATCTCAAACGGTCCTCATACTTCTTCAGCCCGACAGCGACCGTGGGGGGATCGGTCCTGAGCGGCTCATCATGCGCAACGACTGTGCTTTATGGGGTGAATCAGGAGAATTGTCCGAATCGGTCGCAGGAGGGTCGCCCTGGGTTCGGATCCGGGGGTCCACTCCCGGGCGGACAGACGGATCCGGCTCACCCCTTCGGATGCGCTCAGCACCGGCGACAGGGCCTCTGACCAGCGGGAACAACTCGATTTCATGTGGGCTGGAGGCGCTGGTAATGTTCCACTCGCTTCACGCGCCATTAGCTCAATTGGCAGAGCAGCTGACTCTTAATCAGCGGGTTCGGGGTTCGAGTCCCTGATGGCGCACCATCCACTCCCGACCACTCTCGGTCCGCGGCGCTACCCCTCGGGGTGGTTCGCTCGCCTCCCCACCCGGGTAGACCCGATCCGATGCCCGCACGCGCGGGCACAAGGAGGGATGAGACAGATGACCCTGATCATCATCATCGTGATCGTGCTCGTCGTACTGGTCGCGCTCGGCGTGGCCCTGATACTGGGACAGAACCGCAAGCGCGAGCACCAGCGCGAGCAGGCGGCCGGACTGCGCCAGCAGGCGACGGGACACGTCACCAACCAGGCCCGGGACGAGGCCGCTGCCCGTGAGAAGGCCGCCGACGCCGAGCGGGCGAGGGCCGAGGCGGACCGCCTCGAGGCCGAGTCCCACGAGCGCCAGCGGTCGGTCGACATGGGCCGCGCCCACCACGAGGACGCCCTGCGGGAGGCGGACCGGATCGACCCGGACGTCGACACCCGGAGCGACGACTACACACCGGGCGCGGGGGCTCCGGCGACAGAGACCACGGGCGAACCGACGGCGACCGGGCCGGCTGCTGCCGAGCCGACCATCGAGCGCGGGCACGACCCGGCTCACGACCCGGCAGTCGACCCGGCAGTCGACCCGGCTACCGACCCGGCGGGCGACGGGACCACTCCGGTGGAGCCGCGTACGACGGGCGAGGACCCGGGCGCGCACCGCGGCTGACCGCGCCACCAGATCGTGGCGGCAGTCACCGGTGTCGGTGACTGCCGCCACGTCTGGCCGGCGACGACTACCGCTCCGGACGGCGGCCGACGCACTGACCTCTCAGAGGTAGAGACCGGTCGGGCTGTCCCCGAGCCGGTCGGCCGCGACCGCGTGGATGTCACGCTCGCGGAGCACGACGTACGTCTCCCCCTGGACCTCGATCTCGGCCTTCTCCTCGGGGTCGAAGAGCACGCGGTCGTCCGCCTCGACCGCACGGACGTGCGGGCCGACGGCGACGACGCGGCACCAGGCCAGCCTTCTCCCGCCCATCGCGGCCGTGGCCGGGATCAGGATGCCGCCGGAGGACCGACGCTCACCCTCGGCGCCGTCGACGGCGACCAGGACCCGATCGTGGAGCATCCGGATCGGGGTGCGCTCCCCCGTCCCCGGGTCGACAGGTCCAGCCCTGCTCACGTGACGATCTTGCGGATCACCACGAGCAGCGCTGCCACCCCCACGACACCGCCGGCCACCTTGATGATGTTGTCGGTGCGCGGCGAGCCGCTGGGGTCGACGAAGTAGCCCTTGACCGCAGCCACCTGGCGGCGGGCGATCGTCTTCGGGCTGGACCGGTAGACGAGCTGGTCGATGTTCTGCGCCAGCCGCTGCCGGGTCTCGTCCATCTCACGCTCGATGGACTCGCGCCCGCGTTCGGTTGTCGCCACCAGTGAGCTCCTTGTGTCGAGGTCGACGTACGGCGCCCACGCTATCGCGGTCGCGCCCCGCGCACTCCGCCCGGGAGGATGGCTTGTACGTTCGGACCATGATTGAACGACTCGCCACCGGCGACACCGCACCGGACTTCACCCTGCCGTCCGACACCGGCGAGCAGGTCTCGCTCTCGGGCCTCCAGGGCCGCAAGGTGATCGTGTACTTCTACCCCGCGGCCATGACGCCGGGCTGCACGACGCAGGCCTGCGACTTCACCGAATCGATCGAGTCGCTGCGCGGCTCCGGCTACGAGGTGCTCGGCATCTCCCCGGACAAGCCCGAGAAGCTGGCGAAGTTCCGCGAGCGCGACGGCCTGAGCATCACGCTGCTCTCCGACGCCGACCGCTCCGTGATGCAGGCGTACGGCGCCTTCGGCGAGAAGAAGCTCTACGGCAAGACCGTCGAGGGCGTGATCCGTTCGACGTTCGTGGTCGACGAGCAGGGCAAGGTCGAGCTCGCGCAGTACAACGTGAAGGCCGCCGGACACGTCGCAAAGCTGAGGCGCGACCTCGGGCTGGACTCGTAGGATCGGGCGTTCGCGTCCGTAGCCCAATCAGGTAGAGGCACCAGGTTTAGGTCCTGGCCAGTGAGAGTTCGAGTCTCTCCGGACGCACGAGGTGGCCGTGTCCGGGTCTGGTGGGTGTGCAGGGCCGCGGTTTCCCCACACTTGCTGGGAAACTGCACAGGATTCGACGAAACACGTGCAATTCCGGGACAACTGTTGGGAAACGGCGGCCCACGACCCGCCGCTGGACCTCAGACACCCGCGAGCACGTCCACGACCACCGGCGCGATCTCGCGCAGCGCACGACCCCGGTGGCTGATGGCGTCCTTCGCCTCGGCCGTCATCTGGGCCGAGGTGAGGTCGCCGTCCTGGTCGTCGGGGACGAACATCGCGTCGTAGCCGAAGCCGCCGTCTCCGCGCAGGTCGCGGGTCAGGCGGCCCGGCATCACGCCGTGCACCACCACCTCGGCGACACCGCCGGCGCCGTCGTCGTGGCAGAACGCGACCGCGCACCGGAACTGCGCACCGCGCCGCTCGTCGGGTACGTCGGCGAGCTGGTCGAGAAGCAGCCGGTTGTTGGTGGCGTCGTCCTTGCCCTGTCCGGAGAGCGTCCCGGACCAGCGCGCCGAGAGCACGCCCGGCATCCCGTTCAGCGCGTCGACGCACAGCCCGCTGTCGTCGGCGATCGAGGGCACCCCGGTCGCGGCCAGGCCGGCACGCGCCTTGAGCAGAGCGTTGCCGGCGAAGTCGGGGGCGTCCTCCACCGGCTCGTCGTAGGTCGCGACGTCGCCGAGCCCGAGCACGGTCACCCCGGGCAGGTGCTCGCCAAGGATGCGCTGCAGCTCGGCGAGCTTCTTCGGGTTGTTCGAGGCGACGAAGACCTCAGCCACCAGATGCCCCGACCGGCATCAGCGCCTCCCGCTGGATCCGGGTCAGGTCGGCGCAGCCCTTCTCCGCGAGCCCGAGCAGCGCGTCGAGCTCGGCGCGGTCGAACGTCGCGCCCTCTGCGGTGCCCTGCACCTCGACGAAGGAGCCCTGGCCCGTCATCACCACGTTCATGTCGGTCTCGGCGCGCACGTCCTCCTCGTAGGGCAGGTCGAGCCGGGGCACGCCGTCGATGATCCCGACGGACACCGCAGCCACGGACCCGGTGAGCGGTTCGCCCGTCAGCGCACCCTCACCCTTGAGGTGTGCGACGGCGTCCGCGAGCGCGACGTACGCACCCGTGATCGCGGCGGTCCGGGTGCCGCCGTCGGCCTGGAGCACGTCGCAGTCGAGCACGATCGTGTTCTCCCCCAGCGCCTTGTAGTCGATCACCGCGCGCAGCGACCGGCCGATCAGCCTCGAGATCTCGTGGGTCCGGCCGCCGATCCGTCCCTTCACGGACTCGCGGTCGCTGCGGGTGTTGGTGGCCGAGGGCAGCATTGCGTACTCCGCCGTCACCCAGCCGAGCCCCGAGCCCTTGCGCCAGCGCGGCACGCCGGTCGACGCCGAGGCGGCGCAGAGCACGCGGGTGCGGCCGAACTCCACGAGGACGGAGCCCGCGGGGTGGTCCTGCCAGTGCCGGGTCAGGATGATCGGTCGGAGCTGGTCGTCGGCACGGCCGTCTGCACGGAGGGGGCTGGTCATGCCGCGACGATAACGGGGGGTCAGGCCCGGAAGCGGGTGTGGGTCTCGTCGGAGCAGGCGACCTCGATCCGCTCGACCGCCACCGGCCTCATCTGCGGCAGCCGGTCGCGGCGGTACCAGCCGACCTCGGTCGACTCGTCGTCGGCGACGTAGGCCTCGCCGGCCAGCCAGGTGCAGGCGAAGGTGTGGTCGAGGTAGACCGCCAGGTCGCCGTTGGCGTGGCTGACCCGCTCGCCCGCCGACACCGAGGCCAGCCGGTCGACGCTGATCTCGACACCGGTCTCCTCCAGGGCCTCCCGGCGCGCTGCCACGCCCGGTTCCTCCCCGGGGTCGACGATTCCGGTCACCGGCGCCCACTCACCGTTGTCGGCGCGTCGTACCAGCAGGATCTCGGCGTCGGCTCCCGCACCGCGCCGGATCACCGCGGTCACCCCCGGCAGCCAGAGCTCGGCGGTGCCGATGTGGCGGCGCAGCTCGAGGACGTACGGCGGGACCGGCATCAGACGTCGTACACGTGCCCTGTGCGCGCCAGCTCGAGCGGGCCGGAGAACGTGGCCATCGCCTCGGCCAGCACGGTCTGGGGGTCGTACCAGGGGGGCACGTGGGTCAGCAGCAGCCGGCCGACGCCGGCTCCGGAGGCGACCTCCCCTGCCTCGGCGCCGGTCAGGTGGATGCCGGGCGGCTCGTCGTGGCCGGAGAGGAACGACGCCTCGCACAGGAACACGTCTGCGCCGGCAGCCTGCTCGGAGAGCGCGTCGCAGCGGGCGGTGTCACCGGAGTACACCAACGTGCGGTCGCCGGCGGTCACCCGGAGCGCGAACGCCGTCACCGGGTGGAAGACCTCGCGGGACGAGACCGAGAACGGGCCGACGGTGAACGTGCCCTCGGGGTAGGTGAGGAAGTCGTACTCCTCGGTCATGCCGGGGTTCTCGTCGAGGTCGTAGGCGCGGGCCATCCGCCCGGCGGCACCGTCGGGTCCCCACACCGGGATGCGGGGCTGGGGTCCGCTCGGGTGGTACTTGCGCAGCACGTAGAAGCCGCACAGGTCCAGGCAGTGGTCTGCGTGCAGGTGGCTCAGCAGCACCGCGTCGATGGTCAGCGGGTCGACGTACGTCTGCAGGGCGCCGAGCGCACCTGACCCCAGGTCGAGCAGCACGCGCCAGTCGCGGCCGTCGTGCTCCGCCTCGAGCAGGTAGCAGCTCGCGGGCGAGCCCGGACCCGGGTAGGACCCGGAGTTGCCGACCACGGTGAGCCTCATGGCGGCTCAGGCTAGCGCCCGGCACCCCCGTCTCCGTGACGCGCCGCGAGGAAGACCGGCGGAGCCGAGCCCAATTCGGACCAGAATCGTGCTGGCCATTGCCAGATAGCCGAACGTTTGTTTGGATCACGACGTCAGGGGCTCGGGACCCGATCGGTCTCCGAGCCCTCAACCGGGTGAACGGAGCACGAATCCATGCGTCGAAACCGACGTGTCACTGCTCTGGGATTGACCGCCGCGGCCGCCATGGTCGCGGCTCTGGTCCTTCCCACAGGAGCTGCAACAGCAAAGCCAGGAGACCCTGGCAGTCCGAGGGCCGCAAAGGGCCCGAGCGGCGACGTCCGCTCGGTGGGGCCGGACTACAACCAGGGCAAGAAGGTGCCGCTCGACAAGAAGTCCCTGGCAGCCGCCAAGTCCAGGGTCGCGGCGCAGAACGCGCGCGCCGCCAACGGTGACCACCAGGTCGGCGACCAGCTCCGCTGGCTCGCGCTGAACGACGCGACCGGCGGCATCTACCTCAAGACGTTCACGCTGCGAGGCCTCGGCGACCACATCCAGGTGTGGGTGGCCGACGACCGCCGGTTCCCGGCAGGTGACTGCCGCAACTCACTGGGTCTGACGCAGATCACCACGTCGCAGGTCAAGGGCTTCGTCAACGAGTTCGACACGAACATCTACCCGAAGGAGTCGGCGTCGTTCTCCGTGGCGCCGGACAAGAACGGGGCCAACTCCGTCCTGGGCAACCAGCTCGGTGACCCCGACTACTACAAGGTCTCCGCGGGCCAGGCCGACGACATCGTGACCCTGGTCGACAACGTGCGGGACGCGAACTACTACGACCCGTCGACCCCGGACGGCCAGACCTACATCGCCGGGTTCTTCTACTCGCTGTTCAACCAGTACGTGAACCGCAACGTGATGACGATCGACGCGTTCGACTGGCTGCACCGCACCGGCGCCACCCCGCCGGACGACCAGGCCGACCCCGCCTACGCAGCGTGTGCGGCCAAGCAGGGCCAGACGCGTCCCTACGGCGCCCCTCGGCCGCACCTCTACGAGGGCACGTTCGCGCACGAGTACCAGCACCTGCTGGAGAGCTACGCGAGCCCCGGTGAGGTTTCCTGGATCAACGAGGGCCTCTCGGACTACGCGCAGACGCTGGTCGGCTACGTGAACCCGAACCTCGACCCGCAGGATCCCGCGTCCGACAGCCACATCCGGTCGTTCCTCGGCTTCCAGGGCAACGCCTTCGGCGGGCCCGAGAACTCGCTGACCAACTGGCAGGACCAGGGTGGCCCGGAGATCCTCGCGGACTACGGCGCGGCGTACACGTTCATGGAGTACCTCGAGTCGAAGTACGGCCCGACCTTCATGGAGGACCTGCACCGCAACCCGCTCAACGGGCTCGAGGGGCTGGACGACGTGCTGGCGGACCACGGTTCGGCCGAAGGACGGGATCCAGACCATCCACGACTGGTCAGCGGCGATGGCGCTCGACGAAGCGGTCAAGACGGACCCGAAGTGGTCCTCGAACGGTCCCTTCGTCGTGGACAACCTGAAGGCGCGGATCAACTGGGACACCAACCAGGCGTACAGCACGCCGGGTGCTCCGCCGAACGGGTCGGACTACGTGCGCTTCCGCGATGGTGCGGGTCGCTACCTGCCGGGAAGCAACTGAACGGGCGGACTCACGCTTCACGGGCTCGAAGACGCTTGCTCCGGACCCGGTCAAGTGGCTGACGGTTCACCAACCCGCCCATCGAGCACCACGGCGGACACGACCTGCGGCGATGTTGGCAACGGGGACCGACAGGCCGGGCGCTGTACTCCGACTGCGGCGAGAACCTCGACAACACGATCGCCCGTCACATCACGGTGCCCGCAGGGTCGCCGAGCCTGACGTTCGACGCGCTGTGGGACACCGAGGAGGGCTGGGACTTCGGCTTCGTCCAGGTCTCGACCGACAACGGTGCGACCTGGAAGAGCCTGTCGACGGCCGACACGACGTCCGCCCACGACCCGGATGCCGGCCCGGCAGCGGTGGACAACCTGCCGGGCTTCACCGGTGACTCCGGTGCCTTCCAACCGCAGACGGTGGACCTCACGCCGTACGCCGGCAAGAAGGTGCTGCTGGGCTTCCGCTACATCACCGACAGTGGAGTGAACGAGGCTGGGTTCTACGTGCGGAACATCCACGTCGCCGGCACGTCGCTGCCGTCGTGGTTGGGCGGCTGGAGGTCCTACAGCCAGATCAAGCCGCCCGTCAGTCAACGGCTACACGGTGCAGCTCGTCGGTATCAACTCGACCGACAAGACCGCGTTCTACAAGAAGCTCGGCGCTCAACTCGGACTTCACAGGGCAGCCTGACGGTCGGCCCAGCTGCGGAAGGCGTTGGGTCAGGGATCCGAGCTCGCCGGTGCCATCGTCACCTACGACGAGCCCACCGAGAGCATCACGAAGTACGCCCGCTACACCCTCACCGTCAACGGTGACGTGCAGCCGGGCGGCTGACCCAGGGGCTGCTCGCCGCCGTCAGCGACGGCGGCCGAGCAGCCACCACAGTCCGACGAAGGGCAGGACGGCGGGCACGTAGCCGTAGCCCTGCCCGAAGTCGGACCAGACGGTCTGGTCGGGGAAGGCACCGGGATCCAGCAGGCTCCAGGTGCCGACCGCGACCACACCGACCAGCTCGACGAGGACCGCCGCCAGCGCAAGCCGGCGGCGGTCCTTCGCCATCCCGTAGGTGGCCACGCAGTACACGACGCCGGCCAGCGCCGACAGGGCGTAGGCCAGCGGCGCCTCGTCTGCCTTGGTCGCCAGCTGCACGGCGGACCGTGACGTCGCCGCCACCGCGAAGATCCCGTAGCAGAAGGCCACCACGCGACCAAAGCCACTGGTGGTTGCGGTTGGCTCTCTGCCTTCGGCGTTCATCGGGCCGCCCACAGGTCGTGGAGCCGCAGGAACAGCACCGGCAGGGCGATCACGGCCACCAGCAGCACCGCCGTGCCGGACCGGGTGCGCTCCCCCGCCGACCAGAGGAAGCCGATCGGCAGGATCAGCAGCGCCCCGACCAGGTAGCCGACGTACGCCGCGACGCTGAGGCCGGCGTGCTCGCCGAAGACGCGCCCCATGCCGATCACGAGCTGGACCACGAGCCCGGCCTCGAGCGCCAGCAGCGCTCCGAAGGTGAGGGTGCCGGGCAGCCGGTCGCGCACGATCAGCACCACCAGCCCGAGGGCGACCACGGCGCCGAACCCGGCGAGCGCCAGCTGGAGCGCGGTCACCGCTGCTGCTGCTTGCGGAGCGCCGACATCCCGATCAGGCGGGTGACCACCATCGCCAGGTAGAAGACGCCGGCCACCTGCTCGAACATCACCACGCTGCGCGCGTGCGGCTTGACCGGCACGATGTCGGAGAGCCCGGTGCTGGACAGCGTCGTGAACGACAAGAACAAGAGGTCGCTCCAGGTGCGCGGGTCCGTCGCGTGCTCGTAGGCGATGAAGCTCTGCGGGTAGACCGCCTGCACCACCACGAAGAGGTGCGCGAACGCCCATGCGATCACGGTGAACACCGCACCGATCGCGAACAGCTCGTCGGTGGTCACCTTGTCGTCGGCCAGCATGTAGCGCAGCAGCGAGAAAGCCGCGTAGAAGTAGAGCGCCGCCTCGAAGCCCGAGCTGTACGGCGCCAGGTCCTCGTTGTCGGTGACCACCTGCACCAGCAGGAGGACCACCGAGGGGGCGGCGAGCACCACTCCGACCCACGTGAGCATCGGTGTCGCCCGCACGGCGAGCAGGGCCAACCCGAGCACGACCAGGCCGAACACCGCGATCAGCGCACGCCCGGCCGTGGAGCCTTCGAGGAACGGGTAGACCAGCACCCCGAGGAGCTGGGCGAACAGCAGAGTTGCGCAGGGGGTGCTCCGCAGGAACGCGATCGGGTGCCGGCGCGGGCTCGGCGTGGTCATGCGCGGACCCACGCGAACTGGGAGACCTGCTCGAGCTCGGGGCCGAGGAAGCGCCGGCCGATCGCCTCGAACTCCCCCGGCTGACCGGTGGTCAGGAACCGGTGCTCGGGCAGCGCGTCCGGCCCCCGGTCGAGTCCTCGGGCCACCAGCACCCGGTAGACGTCCTTCGCGGTCTCCTCGGCGCTGGACACGAGCGTGACCTCGTCGCCGAGCACGTAGGCGATCACGCCGGTCAGCAGCGGGTAGTGGGTGCAGCCCAGGATCAGGGTGTCGATCTCCTGCTCCACCAGCGGGTCGAGGTACTCGTGGGCCGCGGCGATCAGCTCCGGGCCCGACGTCACGCCGGCCTCCACGAACTCCACGAACCGCGGGCAGGCCCGGGTGATGAGCGTCGTGGTCGGTGGCGCAGCGGCGAACGCGTCGTCGTACGCCTGGGACTCGGCAGTCGCCCGGGTGCAGATCACGCCGATCCGGCCGCTGCGGGTGGCCGCGACCGCGCGGCGGGTGGCCGGGAGGATCACCTCGACGACGGGGACGTCGTAGCGCTCCCGCGCGTCGCGGAGCACGGCCGCGCTGGCCGAGTTGCAGGCGATCACCAGGGTCTTCACGCCCTGCGCGACGAGGTGGTCGAGGCACTCGAGGGCGTACTCGCGGACCTCGCCGAGCGGCTTCATGCCGTAGGGCTGGCGCGCGGTGTCGCCGAGGTACAGCACCGACTCGTGCGGGAGCTGGTCGATCACCGCCCGGGCCACGGTCAGCCCCCCGAAGCCGGAGTCGAAGATGCCGATCGGCGCGTCCGTCACGGGGGAAAGGGTACGGGGCGTCAGGCCCAGAGCTGTCCCTCGAGGCGTTCCTCGGCCTCGTCGACCGTGCCCTCGTAGGCGCCGGTGGACAGGTACTTCCAGCCGCCGTCGCAGACCACGAACACGATGTCGGCGCGGGTGCTGGCCCGCACGCACTTGGCGGCCTGGCCCAGCGCGGCGTGCAGGATGGCGCCGGTCGAGATGCCGGCGAAGATGCCCTCGCACTCGAGCAGCTCGCGCACCCGGCGTACGGCGTCGCGCGGGCCGACCGAGAAGCGGGCGTCGATCAGCGTCTCGTCGTAGAGCTCGGGGACGAAGCCCTCGTCGAGGTTGCGCAGCCCGTAGACCAGCTCGCCGTAGCGGGGCTCGGCGGCCACGACGGTGACCTCGGGCGCGTGCTCGCGGAACCAGCGGCCGGCGCCCATCAGGGTGCCCGTGGTGCCGAGGCCCGCGACGAAGTGGGTCACCGAGGGCAGGTCGGCGTGGATCTCCGGCGCCGTGCCCTCATAGTGCGCGAGCGCGTTGGCCGGGTTGCCGTACTGGTAGAGCATCACCCAGTCGGGGTGCTCCGCCGCCATCTGCTTGGCCACCCGCACCGCCTCGTTGGAGCCGCCGGCTGCGGGCGAGGAGACGATCTCGGCGCCCCACATGCGCAGCAGCTGGCGACGCTCCCCCGACGTGTTCTCGGGCATCACGCAGACCAGCCGGTAGCCCTTGAGCGAGGCGGCCATCGCCAGCGAGATGCCGGTGTTGCCCGACGTCGGCTCGAGGATCGTGCAGCCGGGGCGGAGGGTGCCGTCCTTCTCCGCCATCTCGATCATCTTCAGCGCCGGCCGGTCCTTGATCGAACCGGTCGGGTTGCGGTCCTCGAGCTTCGCCCAGAGCCGCACGTCGGGCGACGGGGAGAGGGTCGGCAGCCCGACGAGGGGCGTGTTGCCGACCGAGTGCAGCAGGCTGTCGTACTTCATCCGTCCCTCGACGCGTTCGCTGCGCTCACTGCTCAGGAACCACCCGCGACGGCAGGCAGGATCGTCACCTGCGCGCCGTCGGAGAGCTCGGTGCCGAGGCCGCCGGTGAACCGGACGTCCTCGTCGTTGACGTAGACGTTGACGAAGCGACGCAGCTCGCCGCTCTCCTCGACCAGCCGCTCCTTGATGCCCGGGTGGCTGGCCTCCAGGTCGTCGACGAGGGCGCCGAGCGTCGCGCCCGAGCCGTCGACCGCCTTCTCGCCGCCCGTGTAGGTGCGCAGGATGGTGGGGATCCGGACCTCGATGGCCATGGTCAACCTCAGCTCTCTTCGACTTCGCTGTCTACGACTTCCAGGGCTTCTTCGGTGACGTCGCCGTCAACGATCCTGTACGACCTGAACTCCACCGGGCCCTCACTATTCCCGTGCTCTCGTGTGCTGACGAGCACGTAGTGGGCGTTCGGCTCGTTGGCGAGACCGATGTCGGTGCGGCTCGGGAAGGCTTCGGTGGCCGTGTGCGAGTGGTAGACCACGACCGGTTCCTCGTCGTTGCGGTCCATCTCCTGGTAGAGCCGGAGCAGGTCGGTGGAGTCGAACTCGTAGAACGTCGGCGAGCCGGCCGCGTTGACCATCGCCACGTGGCGCACTGCGCGGTCGCTGCCCTGGGGGCCTGCGACGATCCCGCACGCCTCGTCCGGGTGGTCCCGCTTGGCGTGCGCGACGATCGCGTCGTACGTCGCCCGTTCGAGTCTCAACACGCGGACAAGGGTAGGCGGGCAGGGACCTCGCGCCGACCGCCGACCAGCGTGCGGACGCGGTCAGCGGGGATCGCGGGTCGCTGGTGCGCGCTGATCAAGGCTTGTGCGCGTCGCACCCGCGCGGACCGCGACCGCGTCCATCCGACGAGTCTGCACCGGGTGCGGGGACCCTTCGGCGCCATCCACAGGTTGCTGTCGATCCGGGGGGCCCCCGTCCGTCATCCCAGTGACAGACTCACCACACGAGTTCGAGAGGACCGCACCATGACCGAGTACGCCATCCTGCTTCCCGGCAACGAGGCACAGTGGGAGAACGCCTCCCCCGAGCACCGGGCCGCCATGTACGCCAAGCACGGCGAGTTCGCCGCCAAGCTCGCCGAGCGCGGGCACAAGGTCACCGGCGGGGCCGAGCTGACCTCCTCGCGCGAGGCGGTCGTGGTCCGCAACGGTGCCGACGGCGTCGCCGTCACCGAGGGTCCGTTCGCCGAGACCGTGGAGCAGCTCACCGGCTTCTACACCGTCGAGAGCGACGACCTGGACGACCTGCTCCAGGTGGCCGCGATCCTGGCCGGCGACGGTGGTGTCGAGGTCCGCGCCTGCGTGGACCACTCGGGGTCGCCCTCGTGACCACGTACGTCGTCGCAGTGATCTCGTCCGACGAGGACGCCTGGGAGAAGGCCAGCGACGCCGACAAGGCACCGACGTACGAGCGTGACCAGGAGTTCGCGGCCGCGCTCGCCGAGCGTGGGGCCAAGATCGTCGGCGGCACCGAGCTGGACCACTCGCGGGAGACGCGGGTGGTCCGGGTCGGCGACGCCGGGACGACCGTGACCGAAGGGCCTTACGCCGAGACCGTCGAGCAGGTCGCCGGCTTCTACCTGGTCGAGGCCGACGACCGGGACCACGTGCTGGCAGCTGCCGCGATCCTGGCGCGCGACGGCGAGCCGGTCGAGGTTCGCCCATGCACACCGTGAGGCACCGCTGACGTCGTACGACGCCGTGCTGGGCACGGTCTGGCGCGACGAGTGGGGCCGGTTGCTGGCCCTGCTCGTCGCGCAGTACCGACGTCTCGACGTCGCCGAGGACGGGCTCGGCGACGCGTTCGAGTCCGCCGCCCGGGTGTGGCCCCGGGACGGTGTCCCGGCCAACCCGGCCGCCTGGCTGCTGACGGCTGCCCGGAGGCGGGTGATCGACCGGCTCCGCACCGAGGCGGTGGCCGCACGCACCCTCCCGGCGCTCGCCGTGGAGGCGCACCTGCAGGAGAGGGCGGAAAAGACCATGGCGGACGCCGGGGAGGTGCTGGTCGACGAGCGGCTGCGGCTCGTCCTCCTCTGCGCGCACCCCTCGCTGGCGCCCGAGGCCGCCGCCGCGCTCACCCTGCGGCTGGTGCTCGGCGTGTCCACCGAGGACATCGCCCGGCTGTTCCTGGTCAGCACGCCGACCATGGCGGCCCGCCTGACCCGGGCGCGCAAGCGGCTGGCCGGCGCGGCCTTCGAGGTGCCGTCCGGCACCGCTCTGGTCGACCGGGTCGAGGCCGTGGCGACGATCGCCCGACTGGCGTTCACGTCGGGCTACGCACCCGGCTCCGGCGCCGACGTGCTCCGCGCCGAGGTGGCCGGCGAGGCGATCCGGCTGGTCCGCGTGCTGCGCACCACGCTCGCCGCGGCCGAGGCCGACCTCCCCGACGAGCTCGGCCGGGAGCTCGATGCGCTCCTGGCCCTGATGCTGCTCCAGCACGCGCGCCGCGACGCCCGGGTGCGGGACGACGCCGGCCGCCCGCGGCTGGTGCTGCTGCCCGACCAGGACCGCTCCCGTTGGCGCGTCGACGAGATCGGCGAGGCGCTCGACCTGCTTCGCCCGCACGTGCTCGCACCCGCCTCGCCGTACCTCCTCGAGGCGCTGATCGCCGCCGAGCACGCGGTCGCACCCACCCCGGCAGCGACCGACTGGGCGCGGATCGCGACCCGCTACCTCGAGCTCGAGGAGCTGACCGGCTCCCCCGTCGTACGCCTCAACCGGGCGGTCGCCGTCGCCGAGGCCGACGGCCCGCTCGCCGGCCTCGCCCTGCTCGAGGACCTCGACCTGCCGGGCCACCGGCTGCCCGCCGCCCGCGCCGAGCTCCTGCTCCGCGCCGGCCGCCACGCCGAGGCCCGTGCCGCCTTCGAACGCGCCCTCGAGCTCTGCGGCAACGACGCCGAACGTGCACACCTCGAGGAGCGTCTCGCGTCTGGCTGAGGGGTGATGGTGCCGAGCCGATTTACCACGTTCACGTGGTAACTCGCCGCTTCACCAGCGAGATCTCCCTGGTGAAGCGGGGAACTACCACGTGAACGTGGTAAATCTCGACCACTCTCAGCCGAGCAGGCTCTCGACCAGCGTCTCCTGCAGGAACGCCAGCCAGTTGTAGATGTCGTGGACGGGGCCACGCGGGTCGCCCTCGGGGAGGGTCTCCCAGTAGTCCTCGTCGCCCTCCTCGACCTCCAGCCGGGTGCCGATGGCGAGCCGCATGTCGGTGAAGGCGCGGAGCCAGACCTGTGCTGCCTCCCGGTCGAGCTCGACGTCGACGAACAGACCGTCCTCGGGCGCGTCGGGGAGGCCGGCCTCCTCCAGGGTGTCGATGACCAGCGCGGCCGCGTCGGCCTTGCCGTTGCGCAGGCCGCTCTCGGTGAAGCGGCGGAAGTCCGAGGCGGCCTCCTCGTCCTCCGGGTAGGCCGTCGGGAACAGCCGGGCCAGCACCGGGTCCTCCGGCTCGGTGGTCGGGCCGGAGAAGTCGAGCAGCGCCTCGAGCTCGTCGGTGGTCTGCGGTGCCGCCTCCTCGTTGCGGAGGAGCTCGATCAGCTGCCCGGCGAGCGAGCGCAGCAGGTCGGCCTCGAACGCGCTGAACGTCGCCGCGCAGGTCTTGCTGCGCCGGTGCCGGCTGAAGCCGTGGTTGCGGGACATGGGTCAGGCGTCCGCCTTCTGCATGGTGGCCCAGAGGCCGAACTCGTGCATCGCCTGGACGTCGCGCTCCATCTCCTCGCGGCTGCCCGTGGAGACCACCGATCGGCCGTCCTCGTGGACCTCCATCATCAGCTTGTTCGCCTTCGACTTCGAGTACCCGAAGTAGCTCTGGAAGACGTACGTCACGTAGGACATCAGGTTGATCGGGTCGTTCCACACGATCGTCACCCAAGGCCGCGCGAGGAGGGTGACCTCGTCAACCTCGGGATCGTCGAGCTCGACCGGACTGGTGGACACAGCCGTCATTGTGCCCAACCCGGGACTAGCCTGCGGCAGTGACACCCACCGCGTCGTCAACGGCCCTCCTCACGGACCACTACGAGCTCACCATGCTGCAGGCCGCGCTGGCCGACGGCACCGGGCACCGGCGCTCGGTCTTCGAGCTGTTCCCGCGCCGCCTCCCGTCGGGCAGGAGGTACGGCGTGGTGGCGGGCGTGGGCCGCGCACTGGACGCGATCGAGTCGTTCCGTTTCGCCGAGGCCGAGGTGTCCTTCCTGCGCACGCAGGCGATCGTCGACGACGCGACCGCGGACTGGCTGGCCGGCTACCGGTTCACCGGTGACATCTGGGGCTACCCGGAGGGCGAGACCTATTTCGGCTACTCGCCGCTGGTGGTGGTCGAGGCCAGCTTCGCCGAGGCGGTGGTGCTGGAGACGGTGCTGCTGAGCATCTACAACCACGACGCCGCGATCGCCTCCGCCGCGTCGCGGATGACCGGGGCGGCCGGTGACCGGCCCTGCATCGAGATGGGCTCCCGGCGCACGCACGAGGAGGCGGCGGTGGCCTGCGCGAGGGCGGCGTACGTCGCCGGCTTCGCCACCACCTCCAACCTCGCGGCTCGGCAGCGCTACGGCGTGCCCAGTGCCGGCACCAGCGCGCACTCGTTCACGCTCCTGCACGACACCGAGACCGACGCCTTCCGCTCCCAGGTCACCTCGCTCGGCACCGGCACGACGCTGCTGGTCGACACCTACGACATCGCCGAGGCGGTGCGCGTCGGCGTCGAGCTCGCCGGCCCGGAGCTGGGCGCCGTGCGGCTCGACTCCGGCGACCTCGGCGTGCTCGCCCACGAGGTGCGCCGCCAGCTCGACGACCTCGGCGCCACGAGGACGCGCGTCATCGTCACCTCCGACCTCGACGAGTGGGCGATCGCGTCGCTGGCGTCGGCACCGGTCGACGGCTACGGCGTCGGCACCCGGCTGGTCACCGGCAGCGGGCAGCCGACCTGCGGCTTCGTCTACAAGCTGGTCTCCCGCGAGGGCGCCGACGGCACCATGGTCGGTGTCGCGAAGAAGAGCAAGGACAAGATCTCGATCGGTGGCCGCAAGTACGCCCTGCGACGGCTCGATCCGCGCGGCGTCGCCGAGGCCGAGGTGATCGGGATCGGCGAGCCCGCCGAGAACGACGGCGACGACCGCTCGATCCTGGTGCCGCTGGTCACCGGCGGCGAGATCGTCGGCCGCGAACCCCTGACCGCGGCACGGGCGCGGCACGCAGCGTCGCGCGCCGAGCTGCCACAGGCCGCGCAGCAGCTCCAGCCGGGCGATCAGGTGATCCCGACGATCCACGAGGGCGGCACACCGACCTAGGGGTTCAGCAGCTTCGCGTCGGGCACGGCCTTCAGCGTCTTGATCCGGTTGTCGGCGCTGACCTCGACCAGGTCGGTGACCAGGATCCGGAAAGGCGTCCGGCCGGCCGGGATCTCGATCCGGATCCGGAAGGCCGCGAACCGACCGTGGACCGTCGCCGGCCCGTCGAGCTGCGCGTCGAAGCCGACCTGGAAGCGCTCCTCGAAGAACGCCCGGATCGCTCCGTGGCCGACGTTGGACCCCTCGCCGACCGGGTCGTCCTGCACCGCGTCGTCGGCGAAGAGGCCCACGATCGTGTCGAGGTCCTGCGCGTCGAGGGCCGCCACGTAGCGCTCGACGAGGTCGCTGATCTGGTCCCGGCTCGGCATGTAGGTAGGTTATGCGGTCATGGCGCGCGCTCTGATCGTGGTCGACGTCCAGAACGACTTCTGCGAAGGCGGGTCGCTGGCCGTCCCCGGCGGCGCCCGGGTCGCCAGTGACATCGGCGAGCTGCTGCACCACTGGAGCAGGGGCGACGACCGCGCCCCGTCGTACGACGTGGTGGTGGCGACCAAGGACCACCACGTCGACCCGGGCGGGCACTGGTCCAGCGAGCCGGACTTCGCCGAGACCTGGCCCGTGCACTGCCGGGTCGGCACCGACGGCGAGGCGTTCCACCCGAACCTCGATCCGCAGCCGTTCGACGCGGTCTTCCTCAAGGGCGAGCACGCGGCGGCGTACTCCGGCTTCGAGGGTCGTACGACGGAGGGCGTGGGCCTGACCGACTGGCTGCGGAAGCACGACGTGGACCGGGTCGACGTCTGCGGGATCGCCACCGACTACTGCGTGCGCGCCACCGCACTGGACGCGATCGGCAACGGGTTCGCGACCGTCCTGCTCACCCAGCTCTGCGCCGGAGTCGCGCCGGAGACCACCCAGGCCGCGATGGCGGAGATGCGAGGGGCCGGGATCAGCATCGGCTGACCCCGGCCCTCACGTGCTTCCCCGACTTGCCGGTCAGAGACCCAGCTGCCCGAGGATCTGGTTCAGCAGGGCCGCGAGCTGACCCAGCAGGCCCGCGAGGCCACCGCTGAGCAGGTTCGCCACGGCACACAGCAGCTGGCCGAGCAGACCACCGGCGGGCACGGCGGTGATGTCGAGCACGACCTTGTCGAGGTGCACGACGAGACCCAGCAGGTCGAGGTCCAGCGGGCCGAGCACCAGGTTCAGCACGCGGCACGAGATGACCGGTACCGCCGTCGGGCTGACCGCGCTGGTCGTGGTCGTCGGCGTCCTGGCGCTCTGCACCTGCATCGTGACCGACCTGCTGACTCCTTCAGCGGCCTGACCGGGCTTGGTGACCGTGCCGACCAGGACGCCCCGGGCGAGGACCTTGCCGCTGGTGGTGGAGACGAACCGGGTGGGGGCGAAGACGCCGGCGAAGCTGCCGGCGGCCGACGTGAAGTTCACGGGCGAGGCGAGCTTGCCCTTCGCAGTGTCGGCGGCTACGCCGGTGCGGGCGGCGCTCGCCTGGCGCTTGGAGACGTCTCCCTTGGCCTCTGCAGAGGTGGAGATGGTCGTCATCATGACGATCGCGAGAAGGCCTGCGAGCAGGCCGATGCGTGGGTAGAACTTGCGGTACATGTGAAGTTGTCCTTCCGCGTTTCCCCGACGCCCTTCGACGGTAGGTCGCGCGTGCAGACGGCGGTACACCCGAGAGGATCTGGACCTACGTCACGAAACGGGCGTACTCTCCGGCGACGCCGACGCCTTCAGCGTCCCTCGAACCGAGGCCGACGCTTCTCGGTGAAGGCCTTCATCCCCTCGACGACGTCGTGGGTGCGCAGCAGCAGGGACTGGCCCGCGCGTTCGCGCTGGAAGGCGGCGGGCAGCGCGTCGAGGGTGGCCGCGTTGATCGCCTTCTTCGTGGCGGAGAACGCCAGCGGGGCGCCGGCCGCGAGCCGGGCCACGATCTTGGCCAGGCCGGCCTCGTAGTCGGCGTCCGGGAAGACGTGCGACACCAGGCCCGCGTCGTATGCCTCCTGCGCGCCGATCAGGTCCGAGAGCAGCGCCAGCCGCATCGCTCGCGCGCGGCCGACCGACGCGGCGACGGTGGCGGTGGCGCCACCGTCGGGCATCAGGCCGATCTTCGTGAAAGCCAGCGTCAGCGCGGCCGACTCGGTGGCCACGACCAGGTCGCAGGCGAGGGCGACGGACATGCCGACGCCGGCGGCGATCCCGTTCAGACCGCAGACGACCGGCTTGTCCAGCTCGGTGATCGAGCGGACCACCTGGTTGGCGGCGTCGACCGAGCCGGCGTCGTACTTCCGCTCGGGGCTGTCCCCGGTCAGGTCGGCGCCGGCGCTGAAGGCGTCACCGGTGCCCGTGACCACGACCACCCGCACCTCGTCGCGCGCGGTCGCGGTGCGGAGCTGCTCGGCGGCGCCGACGATCATCTCGCCGGTCAGTGCGTTGTACGTCTCCGGCTTGTTCAGGGTGAGCCAGAGGGCTCCGTCAACGAGCCGCGTCTCAAGGTCTGCCATGCGCGCATCCTGTCAGGCAGGCGGCGCGAAGGCGGCCTTCCGTGCTGCCCGGCGGAGGGTAGCGAGCACCGCCTTGCCGGTGACCAGGATCAGCACGAAGTTGGTCAGCGCGCGGCCGAGGTCCCAGCCGAGGGAGGTGCTGAACGAGTACACGAGGAACCGGTGCAGGTTGGCGAGCACCGGGTCACCCGGCACCAGGCTGAGGCCGGTGTTGACGCCGATCCCCTGCGGCCAGCCGTAGAGGTTCATCGCGATGCCGTAGAGCAGACCCGCCACGGCGCCGTACGACGCCAGGAACAGCACCTCCCAGCGACGCGGGAACGGCGGCAGCAGGCCCGCGCCCATCCCGACCCACGCGGCCCCGAACATCTGGAACGGCAGCCACGGGCCGACGCCGCCGGTGATCAGTGCGGAGGCGAACAGCGTGGTCGCGCCGAGCACGAAGCCGAACCCGGCCCCGAACACCCGTCCGGCCAGCACCAGCAGGAAGAACACGGTCTCCAGCCCGGCAGTGCCGGCGCCGAGCGGGCGGAGGGCGGCGCCGACCGCGGCGAGCACACCGAGCATCGCCACCGCCTTCGGGTCGAGCCCGCCCTCGGTGATCTCCAGCAGAACCACGGTCATCAGCACCGGCAGCAGCGCTGCGAAGACCATCGGAGCGCGGCTGTCGCCGGTGAGGACGGAGCCGGGCGCCACGACCAGCGGCCAGGTGAACGCGAGGATGCCGCCGGCGGTCGCCAGCAGCACGGCCAGCGAGGAGCGCGGCCGCATCGCGATCACACGGGGGCTGGACAGGACGCTCAGGCTTTGCGGGGTGTTCACGTTGCCGCACTCCGCACCTGGTCGACGGTGAGCCAGCCGCCGCCGAGGATCTTGGAGACCTGCGGTGCGTACGCCGGAGACGACACGAGCACCGGGGCTGCGGGTCCGTCGACCACGACCTCGCCGTCGGCCATCATCACGACCCGGTCGGCTGACTCGGCGACGAACTCGACGTCGTGGGTGGAGAGCAGGACCGCCATCCCGTCGCCGGCAAGGTCGCGGAGCACGAGGGCCAGCGCGGCCTTGGCCGGGTAGTCCAGGCCACGGGTCGGCTCGTCGAGGAGCAGCACGGTCGGGCGCGCGGTGAGCTGGATCGCGAGCACCAGAGCCAGCCGCTGCCCCTCGGAGAGGTCGCGCGGGTGGGTCTCGTCGGGCACGCCGGGCACGACCCGGTCGAGCAGGCCACGACAGCTGCCCGCGACGGCGCCGGTCTCGCGGTCGGCCTGCGCGCACTCCTCGCCGACGGTCGGCAGGTACAGCAGGTCGGCCGGGGTCTGCGGCACCAGCCCCACTGCGCGGCGCCGGGCGTCCGGTCCGAGGTCGCGGGGGTCACGACCGGACACCTCGACCCGACCCGCCGTACGCGGTCCGGTGCCCTGGAGCGCCCAGAGCAGGGAGGACTTGCCGGCGCCGTTGCGGCCCATCAGCGCGGTGATCTCGCCGGCACGGAGCGGGGCGAGGGTGACGTCGTCGACAGCGTTGGAGGTGCCGTAGCGGACGGTCACGCCGGTGGCGCGCAGCGCGTCCTCGCCCGTGGCGAGGCGCTGGGCGGGGGCCTCGGCGAGGGTGTCGCGCAGGTCGCCGGCCCGCCGGTAGGCGTCGCGGACCGACATCGGGAGCGGGCTCCAGCCGGCCCACCGACCGAGCTCGACGACCGGGGGCGCGATCGTCGAGTGCGTCATCACGTCGGCGGGGAGGCCGACGCCAACCCGGCCGTCGGCGACGTGGACCACGCTGTCGGCGTACTGGAGCACGCGTTCGACGCGGTGCTCGGCCATCACGACCGTGACCGCGAGGTCGTGCACGAGCCGGGTGACCGCGGCCAGCACCTCCTCGGCGCCGGTGGGGTCGAGGGCCGAGGTCGGCTCATCGAGCACCAGCACGCGCGGGTGGGTGGTCAGCACGGAGCCGATCGCCACCCGCTGCTGCTGGCCACCGGACAGGTCGCGCAGGGGCGCGTCGCGAAGGTCGCTGATGCCGAGCAGGTCGAGGGTCTCCTCCACGCGCTTGCGCATGGTGCCGGTCGGGAGCCCGAGCTGCTCCATGCCGTAGGCGAGCTCCTCCTCCACCGTGTCGGTGACGAAACCGGCGAGCGGGTCCTGCCCGACCATGCCGACGTGGGCGGCGAGGTCGCGCGGCCGGTGGTCGCGGGTGTCGAGGCCCTGCACCAGCACGCGGCCGTCGAGGCGACCGCCGGTGAAGTGCGGCACCAACCCGTTGATCGCGCCGAGCAAGGTGCTCTTGCCACTGCCGGTGCGACCCACGACGAGCACCAGCTCGCCCTGGTCGATCGCGAGGTCGACGCCTTGCAGCACAGGGGTGTCGTGGCCGTCGAAGGTGACGGAGACGTTCTCGAAGCGGATCGCGTCGCTCATCGCTGGTCCCGCTCCTGGTCCCGCCGCGGACGGACCGGCGGCGGTGTCAGCACCGCCGGGAGGGCAGCGAGCACGATGCCGAGGAGCGCCGTCACCGGCAGCAGCGGCGCCGCGAGCGGCTGGGTCTGGAGGTCCATGCCGAGCGGGTCGAGGCTGCGCGCCCAGACCATGCCCGCGGCGCAGCCGATGCCGCACAGGACGGTGAGGGTCTCGGCCGGGCGCCACGGGTCGGGCCGGTACGTCGTGACCAGCACGGCGCGACCGGACAGCCAGATGCCGGCCGCGCACAGGGCGACCCCGAGCACCAGCACGGGGACCCCCATCCAGAGCGGGCTCCGGGTGGGGTCGAGCACGCCGTACATGCCGAGGCTGACCGCGACCAGTCCGCCGAGCGTGACCGCGGGAAGCCACGCGGGGCGCTCGCGGTCGGTGTGGCTCCCGTAGCCACGTGACTCCATCGCGGACGCCAGCAGCAGGGACCGGTCGAGGGTGTCCTGCAGGACGGGTAGCGCCACCCGCGGGACGGCCCGGATCCCCCTGCCGGACTCGCCCCGCAGGTGGCGGGCTCTCATCACGCGCTGCACGCTCTCGGCGAGCTGCGGCGCGACACTGACCGACACCACGACCGCAGTGCCGAGCTCGTGCAGGGCACGAGGAAGCGACCGCAGCAGCCGCTTGGGGTTGGCGAGCGCGTTGGCGGCGCCGATCGCGATGATCAGCACCGCCAGCCGCAGGCCCAGGCACGCCGCCGCGAGGATCCCCTCGAGGTAGACGTCGCCGCCGATCTGGATCCCGGCCGCCCAGTCGGGCAGCGGCACCGACGGCAGCCCGAACAGCAGGTGCGTGCCGAACTTGAACCCGACCAGCAGGTGGAACACCAGCCGGGACAGCACGACGACCACCCCGAGCACGACGTACAGCCGGAAGGCCCGCGCCCAGGGCGAGGAGCCGCGCCGGTTGGCCACGACCAGCCAGGTCGAGCAGAACAGCAGCCCGAGCAGCAGCGGGTTGGTGGTCAGACCGGCCGCGAGGGCCACCCCGATCGCCCAGCCCCACCATGCGACGGGGTGCAGGTCCCGCGTCATCTCCGGGTCATCTCCGGCGGACCACCGTCACGGCCCCCGCAGTGCCCCCGATCAGGACCAGCGCGACGGCTCCCCACCACCAGGGCAGGCTGCCGTTGCCGGCCGGCTCCGGGGATGGCGACGCGGTCTCGACGCTGCCGCGTTGGCGATGTCGCTGCTCGGCGAGGCGCGCTCGCGCTCGCGGCGGCTGCGGCGGCGGTCTTCTTCGCCTTCGCCTTCGCCTTCACCTTCGCCTTCGCCTTCGCCTTCGCCTTGGCCTGCTTGCTGGCCTTTGCCTTCGCTGTCGCGCTGGGTGACGCACCCGAGCCGGCCTGGGCGCTGGAGCCTGCGCTCGGCTGGGAGGTCGGCGCCGGCGCCGGCTTCGGGCTCGGCTTCGGGGAGGAGGCGGCGCACTTCGTGCCGGCGCCAGGGGCGGCGCCGCAGTCGAAGCGCCAGCCCTCGACGGAGCCGGGCGCCGGGTTGTAGGAGCCCGCACCCTGGCTGCTGTAGCTCCAGGCACCGCCGGGCTTGGTGGCATGCCAGTAGGCCCAGTACCTCGGCTTCATGCAGTCCTGACCTGCGGCGGGCAGGTTCTTGATCCGGCACACGAAGCCGTTCTGCCGCGGGTGGAACGCCCAGGAGAACCCGGCCTTGGTCGAGTGCGTCCAGGCCGGTGCTCGGGTCGCCGTGGCGCACTGGGTGTCCTGCGCGCCGTTCAGGTACTGGACCACCACCGTGACGCCTCGGTCCTCGGAGCACGCCGGCGGCCTGCGCCGTACCCCCCGTCGCGACGAGGGGTACGGCGAGCAGCAGTGCGAGGAGGGCTCTTCTCAGCATGTGAAGGCGGGCGCGACCGGCTGCGCACCGACGTTCGTGACCTTGTACAGCGGCACCGGGGCGAAGCCCAGCGTGGCCTGCGCCGTGGAGCGCAGGTCCTGGTCGGTCAGCTCGGCGCTGTTGCCCTGGCCGTCGGCCGTGGCGAAGCGCGGCTTGTCGTAGGCGATGGCACCGCGCATGTCGGCCGGGAAGTCGCACGTGTAGCTCAGCGACCGCAGGTAGAGCCGGCCCTTCGTGGCCTGGTCCCGGTTGCCGGTGGTGTCGAAGGCCAGGACCGCCAGGCCCGTGGAGTTCGCGTTCTCGGTCTCGGTCGCCGCGCCACCCTTCACGCCTCCGTCGGAGCCCTGCTGGGTCTTCAGGTACCCGATCGCCCGGCTGATCCGGGACTTGACCGGCGAGGTCTGCGGAGCGGCGAGCAGGCCCTGCACCGCGAACGAGGTGGCGTCGGGGTCGGCCTTGGCGTCGTTCAGGCAGTCGTTGACCGAAAGGTCGAGCCGGAAGCCGCCGTTGGGGCACTGGCTGTTGGCCAGGAAGGGCACGGCCTTGGTGCCGAGCGACTGGCCGGCCTTGCGCAGCGCGATCAGCGCGAACGACTGGCCGATCGTGTTGGAGAAGTCCCCGTACTGGGACTTGTCCTTGAACTGACCGGCGGAGGTCTGGCGTGCCTTGAGCCGCGAGACCAGGTTCACTCCGCCGAGGTAGCCCTTGGGCGTGCGTCCCTGGGACAGCGAGACCAGCAGCGCCTTGGCGATCGCGCCGGCGTAGGACTCGGTGCCGGTGCCGATGTACTCGCCGATGCGGTTGGCGACGTACGACGTGGAACGGGCCGACTGGGTGTCGCCGACGCCGGACGCGTCCATCGCGATGATCGCGTCGAGCGTCAGGCCGTAGTCGGTGAACCCGGAGTTGGTGAAGTGGTTGGCGTGGGCGGTCAGGTAGCGCTGCAGGGCGCCGCCGGCGTTCTGGGCCGGGACGGACTGCTCGGCCTGCGCGGCGCTGGGCACCATGGCCAGGGCGGCGACGACGACCGCGACCACGGCGGTCAGGAGGGAGCGACGACGGCGGACGGCGGCGCGAGTGGTGGGTGTGTTGTGCACGGGTGGTGCCTTCCTCATTGCGGTTCGTGACGCGAACCCGGATGAGGACGGTGACGGCGAGACCGGCAACGGGACCATCCAGGCCCCGTCCGTTGACCTCGACGGTAAATGGAGCCGCTGCGGGCACCAGGCATTCCGACTCACCACCTCGAAGGTGGCCTACGGCTGCGGGTCAGTGCCGGACTCGGACCGGCTTCCCCTGGTGCTCACGGTGGTGGTCCGACTGCGTGAACAGCAGGACCGTCGCTGAACATAACACGGGTCAGGGGCCCCACTTCTCCACGAGTTTGGTGATGACTGTCATGTTGCGGTTCGTCGCCACACCGAATGTCTTCTCGAACACGTCGTTGCCCGTCTTCGCCTCGTGGTACGACTTCGAGAGGAACAGGTGGCCGGCCCGTTTGCCCACCCGGACCTGCTCCCCCGCGACGTCGCGTCTCTCGAACTCCGAGACGTCCGACGCCTTCGCCGTGCCCTGGAACAGCGAGACGTAGTGACCGGTGCCGCCGCCCTTGCTCTCAGCCGCGAACCGCTTCGCGTCGTCTGCCACCTCGGCCAGCTCAGCGGGCGTGAACAGGCAGACCGGGACCGCGAAGCCGCGGTCGTCCTCCATCGCCTTCTCCAGCGCCTTCCGGACCTTCTCCTTCGATCGCAGACTGGTGCGGAAGCGGACGTTGCCGGTCTGGATGTGGGTCTCCACGTCCTCGAACCCGGCCGCGGTGAGTGCGTCACGCACCTCCGCCATCGGATACTGACGCTTGCCCACGTTGACGGCCCGGAGGAACGCGATGAAGGTCGGCATGGAACCCATGATGGTGCGCCCGTACGACGAGCGCGACCTGCCGCGCGTCGGACTGATCCACTCGCACAGCCGGCAGGCGGCGTACGTCGGCCTGGTCCCCGACGAAGCTCTGGCCAAGGTGACCCCGGAGCAGCAGGTCGTCACCTGGGGCGTGCGGATGGCGACACTGCCCTCCCCGAACGTGCCGGTCGTGGTCGAGGTGGCCGGCGAGGTGATCGGCTTCGCGCTCGGTCAGCTCACACCCGAGGTCGGCGCCGAGCTGGTCGCCATCCACGTGCTCCCGGAGCACCGCGGCATCGGCGCCGGCGGCGCCCTGATGGAGGCCGTGGTCAACGCGTTCCGGGAGTGGGGCGTCTCCGACGCCCGGCTGCACGTGATCGAGGGCAACCTGAGCGCGCAGGACTTCTACCGCCGCCACGGCTGGCACCTGCGCGGCCCGGCGGGGACCCACGAGATCGGTGGCGCGACGGTGCAGATCGTGGAGTACGGCCTGGTCCTCGCCTGCTGAGGTCGGACGGTGGTGAGGAGGCGCGCGCGCCGTGGCGGGGAACCGCCTGGCTGCTCTGTCCCGGGGCAGAGGCCGACCGGGCCCTCGGAGAGAGGCACGGCGAGCGCCGCCCCGAGTAGCCTTCCGGCCATGACCAGCCGGGCGGCAGAGCCCGCGTACGACGCCGGCGCCTGGGCCGTGCTGTCACGCCGGTCGGCGCCGTACCTCGACCCCGCGCTGGGCGTCGTGGCTGCCGGGTTCGCGGCGCTCTCGTTGCTGACCACCCCGGCAGACTCGATCGACCCGCGGCTGCACGACCCCGACGTGCTGGCCGTCGCCGCGACCGTCGTGGCCGGCCTGTCGCTCGCGTGGCGACGTCGTCGTCCGGTGCCGGCGTACGCGGTCTTCGTCGTGTGCTGCCTCGCCGTCGTGCTGCCCGGCCACTACGTCGGGTTGCTGTCGGTGCTCCTGCTGCTCAGCCTCTACTCGCTCACCGCGCACGGCCACCGGCGGCGAGACGGGGTGCTGGGGCTGGTCGTGGCACTGCTCGTCTTCGTGGGGCTCGCGCTCCTCGACATCCCCGACCTGGGCACGTCGGACCTGCTGCAGGCGTGCGCGCTGCTCCTCGCCGCCTGGGCGGTGGGTGACGCGATCCGGTCCCGACGAGGTCAGGCCGACGAGCGGTTGCAGGTCGCCCAGCAGGAGGTGGCGAGCGCACGGGAGCATGCTGCGCGCGCCGTGGCGGAGGAGCGGCTGCGCATCGCCCGCGAGCTCCATGACGTGCTGGCGCACCACATGTCCCTGATCGCGGTGCAGGCCGGCGTCGGCGCCCACGTGATTCGCACCGACGTGGATGCCGCCGAGCGGTCGCTTGAGGTGATCGCGGAGACCAGCCGCAAGGCGCTCACCCAGACCCGCTCGACGCTCGGCCTCCTGCGCGACGAGGACCAGCCGGGCAACGCGCCGCCCGTCGAGAGCCTGGCCGATCTCGACGACCTGCTCGCGGACGTCACCCGCGCCGGCGTGCAGGTCTCCCTCACCACGACGGGCCAGGCCCGTCCGCTGGACCCTGCGGTCGACCTCGCCGCCTACCGGATGGTGCAGGAGGCGCTGACCAACGTGCTCAAGCACGCCGGCGCCGGCGAGGCGCAGGTGGCGCTCACCTACACGCGCGACGCCCTGGACGTCGAGGTCACCGACTCCGGCGCGGGCGGCGGCCGGACGCCGGCCCCCTCCGTCTCGGGCGGCCACGGCCTGATCGGCCTGCGCGAGCGGGCGCGGATCCTCGGCGGCTCGCTCGAGTACGGCGCCGCACCGGGTGCCGGCTTCCGGGTCAGTGCACACCTGCCGTCGGCCGCCGGGGAGGGCGCGTGATCCGGGTCGTCGTGGTCGACGACCAGGAGCTGGTGCGGTCCGGGTTCGTCGTGCTGCTCCGGTCGAGCGCCGACATCGAGGTCGTCGGCGAGGCCGGGGACGGGTTCGAGGCACTGGAACTGTGCCGCCGCACCTCCCCGGACGTCGTGCTGATGGACGTCCGGATGCCGCGGATGGACGGCATCGAGGCGACCCGGCTGATCCTGGCCGACCCTCAGGGCGCGGAGACGCGGGTCCTGGTGCTGACGACCTTCGACGACGACGAGCTCGTCCACGAGGCGCTGCGCGCCGGCGCCAGCGGGTTCCTGCTCAAGGACACCCGGCCCGCCCAGCTGCTCGAGGCGATCGAGGTCGTCGCGGGCGGGGACGCCCTGATCGCGCCTCGCATCACCCGTCGCCTGATCGAGCACTTCGCGGCCCAGTCGCGGCGCGTCGTACCGCCGGACGACGACGGCCTCACCGACCGCGAGCGTGAGGTCCTGAGCGCCGTGGCCAACGGCCTGTCCAACCAGGAGATCGCGGACCGGCTGCACATGGGCTACGGCACCGTGAAGACCCACGTCAGCCACCTCCTCACCAAGCTCGACTGCCGCGACCGGGCACAGCTCGTCATGCACGCCTACGAGAGCGGCCTCACCGTCCCGGGACAGGGCTGACCTCTACCTCGGGTCGTGCCACGCGAAGACCTGCGCCGGATGTGGCGGCACCCCCTCGGACGCGAGATTGGTGGAGCGGTCAGAACGGCCGCCCAGTCCGACGGAGGTTCCGCCCATGTCACGCCCACTCCGCGAGATCACGACCTACCTCGTGCTCGCCTTCTCGCTGGCCATCGGTCTCGCCGTGGCCATGCCGCACGCACACATCAACGTCGTCCTCAGTGCGATGGCACCGGTGACCGCGGTGCTGCTGATCACCGCCTTCGCGCCACCGAGCAGCGGCCGTCGTCGGCTCTGGAGAGCGTTCGGGCTCCGGCGATCCGGCAAGAGCGCCTGGCTGTTCGCGCTGGTGGTCCCGATGATCCTGGCCGGCCTGGCTTACGGCGCCGCCCTCGTCCTCGACGTCGCCGACCTCCGCCCCCTCGACCTCAGCCCCGCGGGGGTCGCCGACTGGATGCTGAACCTGGTCGCCTCACTGGCCTTCATGACCGTCCTCTTCCTCGGTGAGGAGATCGGCTGGCGGGGCTACCTGCTGCCGCGGGTGCAGCAGCTCACCAGCCGGCGCCGCGCCGCGCTCGTCACCGGGTTCGTCCACGGCTGCTTCCACCTGCCGCTGATCCTGATCGCGACGACGTACGACGAGTTCGGCAGCCGCTGGTTCGTGGCTCCGGTCGTGGTGGCGACGATCACCATGGGCGGCATCTTCTACGCCTACCTGTGGGACCGCACCGGCAGCGTCTGGCCGGTGGCCATGGCCCACGGGGCCGTCAACATCGCCTTCGGGATCGGCGCCGGCATGGTCGTCGCCGGCAATGAGGACGACCTGGCCTACGTCGCCGGCGAGAGCGGGATCGGGACCTTGCTCGCGGTCGGCCTCGTCGGCCTGGTGTTCCTGGCGCGAGCCAAGGTGTGGCGGACGGACCGCGCCCCGCAGGTCGCAGAGACGCGAGAGGTCGCACCCGTGACCTGAGCGCGGGGCTCGTAACCGGACGGACCCAACGAGCTTCGTCGGCCCGCAGGCGAGCGTGCGCCTGGCGTCGCGACGGGCGTTGGGTCCGTCCTGTTACGACCTCAGCTGTTGCTGAAGACCGCCGGACCCCCGTCGCCGTCGTCGCCCGCGTCGGGGCCGCGGCCGGCCCAGGTCCAGGCGTACGCCGGGTCCTCGACCGCGAGGCCTGCCTCGCCGAGCTCGAGCGGGCGGAAGGTGTCGACCATCACCGCGGACTCGTCGAAGTACTCCACCCCGATCGACGCCTCTACCGCCGACGGCTGCGGGCCGTGCGCGTAGCCGCCGGGGTGCAGCGAGATCGAGCCGATGTCGATGCCGGATCCCTTGCGCGCCTCGTAGTCGCCACCGACGTAGAACATCACCTCGTCGGAGTCGACGTTGGAGTGGTAGTACGGCACCGGGATCGACTGCGGGTGGTAGTCGACCTTGCGGGGCAGGAAGTTGCAGATCACGAAGTTCCATCCCTCGAAGACCTGGTGCACCGGCGGTGGCTGGTGCACCTTGCCGGTGATCGGCATGAAGTCCTCGACGTTGAACGTGTAGGGGTACAGGCAGCCGTCCCAGCCGACCACGTCGAGCGGATGCGTCGCGTAGGTCAGCGTCGAGCCGACGACTCCGCCGGGACCCCGCCGGTGGCCTGCCGCGGTGCTTGACGAGCACCTCGACGTCGGTGCCTTCCTGCACGAACGGCTCGGTCGGCCCGACCAGGTCGCGCTCGCAGTACGGCGCGTGCTCGAGGAACTGCCCGAACCGCGACAGGTAGCGCTTCGGCGGCGCGATGTGGGAGTTGGCCTCGATCGGGTACAGCCGCGACTCCTCGGCCGGCAGCCAGCGGTGCGTGGTGGCGCGCGGGACCAGCACGTAGTCGCCGGTGCGGTAGGGCAGCACCCCGAACGACGTCTCAACGGTGCCCGAGCCGGACTCGACGTAGACGCACTCGTCGCCGATCGCGTTGCGGTAGTACGGCGAGGTGGCCGACGCGACGACGTAGGAGATCCGGACGTCGCCGTTGCCCAGCACCAGCCGACGGCCGGTGACCGGGTCCACCTCGGTGGCGCTCGCCGCCGGACCGACGAAGAGGTCGTGCAGCTTCAGGTGCCGCGGCTTCAGCGGGTGGTTCGCCGTCGTGCTCTGGTCGGGCAGGTCCCACACCTGGCTGTCGACGATCGCCGAAGGCACGCCTGCGTGGTAGAGCAGCGAGGAGTCGGAGGAGAAGCCCTCCTCCCCCATCAGCTCCTCGAACCGCAGGCTGCCGGCCTGGTCGCGGTGAGCGGTGTGCCGGGTGCGCGGGATGTCGCCGACAGATCTGTAGTACGCCACGTGCTCACCCTGCCGCGCGTGCCCTAGCGTGGCAAACATGACCTACCTGGAAGGCCTCGTCGACGACGCCGCGATCTTCCCGCCGGGCAACGTCCCGCTCGACCAGGCCGTGAAGGAGCACCACGAGCACCGCGCCGCGCCGTACGCAGCCCTGGTCGGTGGCTTCGTGGTCAGCGACACCCGGCTCGCCGACCTCGCCACGCTGGCCGATCCCGATCGGCCGCTGGACCTCAACGTCGTCGTCACCGGTGGCGCCGGGGCGATCGACCCCGCCGTGCGCTGGTCCCGGGCGCCGGGGATCCGGCTGCGGGCGCTGGAGATCGCGCTGCGCGACGAGGACGACCTGTCCCGCAACGCGGCCCGGGTGGTGGCGATGGTCGGCAACCTGCGTGAGGAGCTGGGTGACGACGTCGAGGTGTACGTCGAGCCACCTCGCCGCACGCTGGTTTCCGAGCACGCCTGGCTGGCCGCGCTGGACGAGATCTCGCTGGCCGGTCTGCGGCTCAAGTTCCGCACCGGCGGGGTGACCGCCGACGCGTTCCCGTCCGTCGCCGAGCTGGCATCGAGCATCGACGCGGCGCTCGACCGGGAGATGCCGTTCAAGTGCACCGCCGGGCTGCACGACGCCGTCCGGCACACCGATCCCGAGACCGGTTTCGAGCACCACGGGTTCCTCAACGTGCTGCTCGCGACCCGGGTCGCGCTGGACGGGGGCGACGTCGAGGCGGCACTGTCGTCGGCGACACCGGCCGCCGGGATCTCGACAGGCTCGATCAGCGAGGACTCGCTGACGTCGGCTCGGCGCTGGTTCACCTCGTTCGGCTCGTGCAGCGTGCTGGACGTCCGCGAGGATCTCGCGGATCTCGATCTCTGGAGGGATGCATCATGAACAGCTGGGTCGACGGAGCGGCGGGCTCGCCGTACGACGTGGACAACCTGCCGTACGGCGTGTTCTCGACAGTGGAGGGCGACGAACCACGGGTGGGCGTCCGGATCGGCGACTTCGTGCTCGACGTGGCGCCCGTCGCGGCCGCAGAGATGCTCGAGATCGCGCACGCGTTCGAGTCCCCGACACTGAACCCGATCATGGCCGCGGGCCGTCCCACGTGGACCTCGCTGCGCACCTGGCTCACCCAGCTGCTGACCGACGACAACGAGCGTGACCTGGTCGAGCCGAACCTGATCCCGATCGACCAGGTGACACTGCACCAGCCGTTCGACGTGGCCGACTACGTCGACTTCTACGCCTCGCTCCAGCACGCAACCAACGTCGGCAAGATCTTCCGGCCCGACAGCGAGCCGCTGCTGCCGAACTGGCGGCACCTCCCGGTCGGCTACCACGGGCGGTCCGGCACGGTCGTGGTCAGCGGCACCCCGGTGGTCCGGCCCCACGGCCAGCGCAAGCCGGCCGACTCGGACGTGCCGGTCTTCGGGCCCAGCGAACGCCTCGACGTCGAGGCCGAGCTCGGGTTCGTCGTCGGCGCGCCAGCCGGGTTGGGGAAGCTGGCCGCCGACGACGCCCCCGAGTACCTGTTCGGAGTGGTGCTGCTGAACGATTGGTCCGCCCGCGACATCCAGGCCTGGGAGTACGTCCCGCTCGGTCCGTTCCTCGGCAAGTCCTTCGCGACCTCGATCTCCGGCTGGGTCACGCCCTACGAGGCGCTCGACGCGGCGCGTGTCGACCTGCCCGGCCAGGACCCGGTCCCGCTGGACTACCTGAGCGTCGACGGCAAGGCTGGCTTCGAGATCGACATCGAGATCGTGCTCAACGGCGAGGTGGTCAGCCGCCCGCCGTACGCCTCGATGTACTGGTCCCCCGCACAGATGCTTGCGCACCTGACCGTCAACGGCGCTTCGGTGCGCACCGGAGACCTGTTCGGCTCCGGCACGGTGAGCGGCGACGATCCCGGCCAGCGCGGCTCGTTCCTCGAGCTGTCCTGGGGCGGCGCGGAGCCGTTCACCGCCGGTGGCCGCGAGCGCTCGTTCCTCGAGGACGGTGACGAGGTCGTGCTCCGGGCCACCGCGCCGGGTGCCCTGGGTGGCCGGATCGCGCTCGGCGAGGTCGTCGGCCGGATCGAGCCGGCCGCGACCTGAGGTGACTTTGCATAGGCTTCCTATGTAAAGTCAGGTGCATGGACGACGCCATGCACCGGCTGAGCAACGAGCTCGTCGTGCTCGCGGCCCGCCTGGTTCGCGACGTACGACGGCACAACGTCGACCTCCCCGCCGCCAGCACCCGGCTGATGAGCCTGATCGACGAGCTCGGTCCGAGCACCGTCGGCCGGCTCGCCGAGCACGACCGGTGCAGCCAGCCGACCATGACCGGCCTGGTCAAGGGCCTGGTCGAGCGCGGCTGGGCCGAGCGCCATCCGCACCCCGACGACTCGCGCGCCCACCTGGTCTCCCTGACCCCGCTCGGCCGCAAGACGCTGGCCACCCTGCGCCAGCACAACGCCGACCTGGTCGCCGACCGGATCGCCGCCTCCGGCCGCTCCGTCGACGATCTCCAGAACGCCGTCGCGCTGCTGCGTGATCTCGTGCCCACCACCCAGGAAGGAAACCCGTGACGTCCACCGTCCACCCGTCCAGCCACCAGCCCAGCGGCCACACCAGCGACCCGCTCGCGCCGCCGAAGCAGTCGATCCTCCAGCAGCCGCGCGCCGTGTGGGCGGTCGCGTTCGCCTGCGTGATCGCGTTCATGGGCATCGGCCTGGTCGACCCGATCCTGAAGCCGATCGCCGACCAGCTCGACGCGACGCCGAGCCAGGTCTCGCTGCTGTTCACCAGCTACATGGCGGTGATGGGCGTCGCGATGCTGATCACCGGCGTCGTCTCCAGCCGGATCGGCGCGAAGCGGACGCTGCTCAGCGGCCTGGTCCTGATCATCGTGTTCTCGGCGCTGGCCGGCTCCTCCGACAGCATCGGCGCGATCGTCGGCTTCCGGGCCGGCTGGGGTCTCGGCAACGCGCTGTTCATCGCCACCGCGCTGGCCACGATCGTGATGTCCTCGCGCGGCTCGACCGCGCAGGCGGTGATCCTGTTCGAGGCGGCTCTCGGGCTCGGCATCGCGGCCGGCCCGATCGTCGGCGGCCAGCTCGGTGAGCTGACCTGGCGGGCGCCGTTCTACGGGGTCGCGGTGCTGATGGCGATCGCCCTGCTGGCGACCGCGTTGTTCCTGCCCGCCACTCCCCCGGCGGCCCGTCGTACCTCCCTGGTGGACCCGTTCAAGGCGCTCCGCCACCCGGGCCTGCTGACGATCGCGCTCACCGCGCTGTTCTACAACATGGGCTTCTTCACGCTGCTCGCGTTCGCGCCGTTCCCGCTGGACATGACCGCCTCGCAGGTCGGCTTCATCTTCTTCGGCTGGGGCCTGCTGCTGGCGATCACGTCGGTCTGGGTGGCGCCGATCCTCCAGCGCCGCTTCGGCTCGGTGCCGGTGGTGCTCGGGTCCCTGTCGTGCTTCGCGCTCGACCTCGCGCTGATGGCCGTGTTCACCGACTCCAAGACCGCACTGGTGGTCGGGATCATCGTGGCCGGCGCGTTCCTCGGCATCAACAACACCGTGATCACAGAGGCCGTGATGGGTGCCGCCCCGGTGGAGCGCCCGGTGGCGTCGGCGGCGTACTCCTTCGTGCGCTTCGGCGGTGGCGCGATCGCGCCGTACGCCGCGGGCAAGCTCGGCGAGAACGTCTCCGTGCACGCGCCGTTCTGGATGGGCGCGGGCGCGGTCGTGATCGCGGTCGTCGTGCTCGCCGCCGGTCGCCGCTTCCTCGAGGGCGAGAAGATCGAGGCGGAACCGACGCAGGAGCAGGCCGAGCTGATCGCGGTCACCGACGCCAACTGAGCCAGCGGAAAACCGCTGGCGATCGCCGTGGCGCCGCGCCTACCCTTCTCGAGGCCGAGATCAGTGGCAGGGGCGGTGTACCGCAGGCCCGGTTCCACGCGTCGTAACCTCGGCCCGCCGCAGCCAGCGGCTCCTCAGGTACACGGCCCATGACGCCGCGGGGTTCGACTCCCCTCCGGTGCCGGTCGACGACCAGCAGCACCGGCGCGCCTTGCGGCGCGTCCCGGTCAGTACGACGGGCGACGTCCCGCGCCCCGGTGCGGTCGTCGGCCGGCACCACCCGACCAGTCCCACCAGTCCGGCACGTCCGAAGGAGGAAGCGCCATGTCCCTGTTCACCCTCACCGTCCACCCGACCCAGCGCGTCCTCGAGAGCCGCGCCGGCCGTCCGACCCGTGAGCTCGGGCCGGGACGTCACTGGCGGCGCCTGCGTGCGACCTACCTCTGGGTCGACGTGCGCCCGCGGCTGCTGCCGGTTGCGCCGCAGGAGGTGCTCACCGCCGACGGCGTGACCGTCAAGGTGACCGCCGTGGCGCGCACCCAGGTGGTCGACGCCGTGCGCTTCACCGAGTCGGCCGCTGACCCGTACGACGCGGTCTACCTGGCCGTCCAGGTCGCGCTGCGCGAAGCGCTGGCGTCGTACGAAGCCGACGCCGTGGTCCGGTCCGGTCGTCGCGAGGTGACCGGACTGGTGACCGCGGCGGCACGGGTCGTCGCCGAGGAGGTCGGCGTCGAGGTCCGCGAGGTCGTCGTCAAGGACGTCGTGCTGCCGCTCGAGCTGCGCTCGGCCTACGCCGAGGTGGTCACCGGCCGGCAGCGCGCGCTGGCCCAGCTGGAAGCGGCGCGCGCGGAGACGGCGGCGCTGCGGTCCCTGGCGAACGGCGCCAAGCTGCTCGACGAGCACCCGGCGCTGGCCCGGCTGCGACTGGTGCAGGCACTGCCTGCCGGGTCGCGCGTCACGCTGGGCGAGGCTCCGCCCGAGTGAGCGCCAGGACGGGGTCGCTGCACCTGCAGCGGCCCCGTCCCTGCGTGCGCCTCACGGGGGTCAGCCGCAGCGGTTGGCCTTCAGGTCGGCGGCGCTCATCTGCCGGGACGCCGCGGGTGCGGCGACCTTCGCGAACCCGCCCTCGAGCGTGGTCAGGCCGGCCTCGTAGCGGGCGGCCGTGATGCTGGAGAACTTGCTCTCGTCGACCTTGAGCGAGGTGCTCAGCGCGGTGCTGAGCGCGTAACCGGGCACCGTGATCAGCACGTGCGTGGCGTCGTACGTGACGAACGCGGCGACGGAGCCGGACGGCCGGGCCTGCAACAGCTGCGCCTTGATCGAGCCGCTCAGCAGCGGGATCGCCGCGATGAGGTCGAGCTTGCCGCGGATCAGGCCCTTGCCCTCAGAGCCCTCCGGCGTGAACGCGCCGAGCAGCGTGAGCGGCAGGGGCGTCTCGTCGGAGTCGGCGACGTCGAGGCCGTAGCGCTCCGAGAGGCCCTTCGACGTGGTCTTCAGCCAGCAGCCGCGGGACGGCTTCTGCCACTGGTCGACCTGCAGGAACGCGTCCTGACCGACGATCGCCAGCTTGGCGGTGGCCTTCTGGCCGGTCGAGGTGTCCGGCACCCGGAACGTCGCGGCGACCTGCTCGTCGTCGAGGGAGTAGCGACCCCGGATCGAGCTGATCTCCTCACCCGAGGGCTTGCGGGTGACCTCGGTGAACAGTCCGCCGCCGGGCTTCGCGGCCCGGACCTGCAGCGCCTGGAGGGTCTTGACCAGCGGGTCGGACGCCGAGGTGCCGGTCGCGCTGCTCGAGGCGCTCGTGGACGGGCTGCCGGCGCTCGGCGAGGACGACGAACCGTCCTTCGCGGAGCCACCGGAGGCCGAGGATCCGCAGCCGGTGGCGGCCAGGGTGATCAGGGCACAGGCTGCCACCAGCCGGATTTTCACAGGGGGCATGGCATCGGACGCTACCCGCGACCACCAAAGCCGCGGCGGCCGGGTCAGCAGAGCTCGAGACGCGCCGGGGTCCTCGATCTCTTCGCTTTCGTGCCCGACTCGCCGCGCTCGCCGCGCACGGCTCAGAGGTTCCCCCGTGCGTCCTGCTCGCGCTCGATCGCCTCGAAGAGCGCCTTGAAGTTGCCCTTGCCGAAGCCCAGCGACCCGTGCCGCTCGATCAGCTCGAAGAACACCGTCGGCCGGTCACCCAGCGGCTTGGTGAAGATCTGCAGCAGGTAGCCGTCCTCGTCGCGGTCGACCAGGATCTTGCGCGACTGGAGCTCGTCGATCGCGACGCGCACGTTGCCGATGCGCGCGCGGAGCTCGGGGTCCTCGTAGTAGGAGTCGGGCGTGTCCAGGAACTCCACGCCGTTGGCGCGGAGCGCGTCGACGCTGGACAGGATGTCGTTGGTCGCCACCGCGAGGTGCTGGGCGCCGGCGCCGCGGTAGAACTCGAGGTACTCGTCGATCTGCGACTTCTTCTTCGCGATCGCCGGCTCGTTGAGCGGGAACTTCACGCGGTGGTTGCCGTTGGCGACCACCTTGCTCATCAGCGCGGAGTAGTCGGTGGCGATGTCGTCACCGATGAACTCGGCCATGTTCGTGAACCCCATGACCTTGTTGTAGAACTCCACCCACTCGTCCATGTGGCCGAGCTCTACGTTGCCGACGATGTGGTCGAGCGCCTGGAACAGCCGCTTCGGCTCGCCCTCGCGCTTGACGTGGGTGCTCTGCCTGGCGACGTAGCCGGGCAGGTAGGGGCCGTCGTACCGGCTGCGGTCGACGAGCGTGTGCCGGGTCTCGCCGTACGTCGCGATCGCGGCGATCCGGATCGTGCCGTGCTCGTCGGTGACGTCCTCGGCCTCGCGGACCACGGTGGCGCCGGCCGAGAGGGCCTGGGCGATGCACTTGTCGACGTCGGGCACCTCGAGCGCGATGTCGACCACGCCGTCGCCGTGGCGGCGGTGGTGGTCGGCCAGCGGGCTGTCGGGGTCGACCGCGCCGTTGACGACGAACCGGATCGAGCCGGACTTGAGCACGAACGACTTGTGGTCGCGGTTGCCGTTCTCCGGGCCGGAGTAGGCGACCAGCTCCATGCCCCAGGCCGACTGGTAGTAGTGCGCGGTCTGCGTGGCGTTGCCGACCACGAAGACGATCGCGTCCCAGCCGGTGACCGGGAAGACGTCGGCGCCCTCGTCGTACTGGACCAGGCCGACGAGCTGCTGGAGCTCCTCGAGGCTCAGGCCTGCCTGGATCTCTTCGTCCGTCAGGGCCGGGATCGCGGTGCCAGAAGTCTGTGCAGTCATGGGGCGAGTCTGCCGACTGAGGACAAACTGTGCAACAGTACGACGAAGCGCTGCACACATTGCTCATTGACAGGGGTCATCGTGGACGATCTTGACCGCACTCTGCTCGAACTGTTCACCCACGAGCCGAGGATCGGCGTGCTCGAGGCCTCCCGTCGGCTGCGCGTGGCCCGCGGCACCGTGCAGGCGCGGCTGGACAAGCTCGCCGACTCGGGCGTGATCGTGGACTGGGCACCGACGCTCGACCCCGCCGCGCTGGACCACCCGGTGACCGCGTTCCTGACCCTGGAGATCCGCCAGCAGCAGCAGGTCGAGGGCACCGCGAGCGTGCACGACGCGATCGGCGGGTCGCTGGCCCGGATCCCCGAGGTGCTGGAGGCGTGCACGATCACCGGTCCCGGCGACATGTGGTGCCGTGTCGTCGCCCGCTCCAACACCGACCTCCAGCGCGTGATCGACGCGGTGCTGGCGATCCCGGCGATCGTGCGCTCCTCCACCGTGATCGCGCTCGCCACCCAGGTGCCGTTCCGGGTGCTCCCCCGCCTGGGCATGGACAGCTGACCCGGCGCAGATGGTCGCGGTCCTCCTGCCCACCCGGCGCAGATGGTGATGACCCCGTCGCCATCTGCGCCGGGTCACCACGTGTTCAGCCGCCATCTGCGACGGGTCGGCGGGCCTCGTGCAGGCTGTCCGCGATCGCGTCGAAGAGCACCACCAGCTGCTCGTGCACCTGGTCGGTCATGGTGCTGAACACCATCAGCAACAGTGACCGCTCGGAGAGCTGGACGACGTACTCGACGCTGGTCGTGATCACCTCCGGCTCGTCCGGGGCGTCGCCGAGCGTGGTCGGGTAGCGACGCACCCGGCGCAGGGCCGGCCGCCCACCGGCGTGCGAGTAGCCGTTGTCGACGATGCCGACGGCGTCCCCGAGCACGTGGTGCAGGGTCTGCGCCACAGCATCCGTGTCGGGACTCTCGATCGGCACCACGATCAGGCTCGCCGAGACCGGACGGTCGCGGATCGGCTTCATCAGCGCGTGGAGGTACGACGCGCCTGCTCGACGCGCGTCGCCCAGCTGCCGACGCAGCCGCCGGTCGAGGTCGATCCGCAGACCGACCAGCTCGTCGCGCGGCTTGCCCTCCATCACCTGGTCGAGCAGCTTGCGCACGGCCGCCGCGCCGGCTTCGCGCTCGGTCGGGAGCGTCGCCCAACCCGGGGGCAGCAGGATCCGCCAGTCGCCGTACGCCTGATGCGGGCGGGACTCCGACGACGATGCCGTGCTCACAGTCCCTCGATCCCCGCAGCGAGCTCCTCGAGACGGTCGAAGACCTCGGCGGCCAGGACCAGGTCGGCGGTGTAGGTGGAGAGCACGTAGAGCACCTGCTGGTCGGGCCGGAGCCACAGGACCGCGCTCCGCTCGTGGACGGCGTGACCGGCGCCCTGGTCGACCATCGGCCGCACCCGGATGCTGGTGGCCGGGCCAGACCGGGTGTCCAGCGGCTCGACGACCGGGTCCTGATACGTCGGGCCCTCGCCCACGATCGAGGCGGTCGCCTCGTCCTGCGTGGTCGACTCGGCGACGTGGATCCCGCGCAGCAGCGCGAACCCGTCCGGGCTCAGCGTGTCCCGGCTCCCGGAGCAGCACCCAGGCGGCGAGGTTCAGCGCGGGGACGTCCGGAGCGGGCGGTCTGGAGAGCTCCTCCACGGTGGCGGTCAGCGCGGTGATCGCCGCGTCCAGCGCGAACGACGGCGTGCCCTCGGCATAGCGCTCGCGCAGCTCGGCGGCCAGGTCGGGCTGGTTTCCGTCCAGCGGCAGCGGCAGCCAGTTGACGTGACCGGCGGCCAGGATGTCGTCGGGTTGCTCGATCATGTCCTCGGTTCCTCTCTCGGTCGGCGCTCTGCACGGATGAGTGCTCGCCGTCGGCGGCGGAACACCAGGCCCACCCAGGTGCGCGTGCCGGCGCACCCGAGCCACAGCAGCAGCGCGAGCCAACCGAGCAGCGGGCTGGAGACGGTGGCACCGACCGCGGCGGGCAGGAGCACCAGCACCGCGACCAGGCTGAGGTACTCGGTGGGGAGACTCACCACGCCCACCTCCCAGCCGTGCTGGTAGAGCGGGTGCTGCCAGTTGTCGTCGTACGCCAACGCGTAGGGCAGGCCGCCACCGCGCAGGCTCGGCAGGCCGGTCGCGTCCGAGAAGGTGATCCCGGCACGGTCGCAGGCCGAACGCAGCCGCTCGCGAGAGGCGTGGTCGGGGGCGACGTCGGTGGCCCTCAGCGACGGCCCCAACGTGGCGCCTCTGGCGTCCAGCCAGGCCAGCAGGTCGTCGGCCAGCTCGCACTCCCGGATGCCTCCCGCCTCCGGTCCCGGCAGCCAGTACTCGACGCCGGCCGGATCGACCAGCACCACGTCGCGCGGCCCGAGCTGGAGCTCGGAGGTGCCCAACGGCACCACCGAGCGCCCCGCCGGATCCGGTGGCGTGGAGACCAGCCGCAGGAAGCGGAGCCGACCGCTGACCATGCCGACCAGGGGCGGGACCAGCAGAAGGCAGCCGACGAGCGTCAACAACGCGTGGACGCGGTCAGTCAGGGTGTCCGGGAAGGGCCAGCCGGCGAAGCCGGCCACCGCGCTGAGCAGGCAGAGCACGACGGACCCGGCGACCCGACGCCGATCCGGGCGCCAGGGGGTGACCGCGACGGCTCCCAGCACCTCCCGGTCGAACCGGGACGCGTCTCCGCGCTCGAGGACGAGGCCCATGCCCCGTGCGAGCCGGGTCGCTCCGCTCAGCTCGCGGACGCTGACCTCGTCGTGTCCGCCGCTGGCAAACCTGTTCAGCTCCAGCGCCAGGACCGGGGTGTCGTGCTCGAGCACCACCATCGCGCCGAACGCCGCGTCGGGGTCGGCGGGCATGGACTCGGCGATCTCGGCGGCGCCCACCCGGCCGAGGTGCCGGCGCAGGTAGCTGCCGCCGCGGGGCCCGGACACCCTCGCCCACGTACGGCGGGCGGGAGAGCCCAGCAGGCGCAGCGTCTCCTCGGCGTCCAGCCAGACCATGCCCGTCGCGCTCGGCACGGTGGTCACCACGTGCGCCGGACGGCCCGGGCGGTGCAGCACCAGCTGGTCGTCCTCGACCCGTAGCCGCAGCTCCCGCGCATCCGGGATCCCCAGTCCCCGCCCCACGGGCACGCGCATCTCCGCAGCAGTCATCGAGGTCATGATGCCCTGTCGCGGGCAAGGATCAGCCGGGACGCGTCGTCCACTGCGGGTGTTGCGCGAAGTCGATGATGTCCTGGATGCCCTCCGGCACGCCGGGGACGTCCTTGCCGAGGCTGACGATGTTGCCCGTCGTGTTGGCGGTGATGGCGGCGATCGCCTGGTTGCGGATCCGGGCCAGGGCGGCAAGCTCGTCGCCACCCGACACCAGCCCGCGCATCGACGAGATCTGCTGGGTGAGGCGCGCCAGCCCTTCGTCCTGGTGGATCAGGGTGCTCAGCCTGGTGGGGTTCAGGTGCTCCAGCGCCCGCACCGCGGCGGCAGCGCTGTCCCCCTCGGTCGTCGCCGTGTGGACGAGTCCGTTGGCCCACCTGGCCAGGTTGTTGGCGGGGTTGCGAATGCGCACGGCGTTGCGGAGCTGGGTCATGCTGCCTCCCGCCAGCCGGCTCAGCGCCGCGGCACGGGTCGCGGACCCGACGCGAGGAGCCACGGTCGCGACCAGTCGGGTCATGCCCTTGGTCGCGGCCGAGGCGAGACCGCCACCGAAGCCGAGCGTGGCCAGGTTGAGGATGTCGAAGCCGACGTCGGTCCAGGTCGCCTTGCCCGAGTCGGAGAGCACGAGGGCCGAGTGGCCGAGCAGCAGCGCGCCGCCGATGAGCGCCGCGGCCACCAGCAGCGCGAACGGCGCCGTGGCCACGATGGCGCAGACCAGGATCACGACCGCCACGACCGCGGCGATCACCTCGAGCACCTTGCAGACGATGTCGATGAAGTCCGCGTGGCTGCGGACCCAGCCGCCGACGTTGCCCCAGAACCCGTCGTCCCAGACGTCGGCGGCGTCGTCGATGTCGCCCTCCGCGGTGCCGGCCGCGTCGTCCAGCGCGTCCATCGCGTTGTCCACCGCGGTCCGCGCCGCGTCAAGGTCGCCCTTCGCCGCCTGGTGCGCGTCGTCGTCGTTCTTCTCCTCCGGGGTAGGAGGGGTGGCACCGTGGTGCTCGGGGTGCTTGCGCATCGACTCGTCGGCGGTCTCGGCGTCCTGGACGGCGTTCCAGGTGGCGATCTGGGCCGTTCCGACGGCGGTGCTCCAGGTGGACAGCGCCTTGGCCACCTTGGAGTAGCGCTCCTCGACCTTGCCGAGGTCTCCGAGCACGTCGCCGGCCTTGTCCGCGAAGGCCTCCGCGGCCTTGCCACGCCAGCCGTCCAGATCGGCCAGCCGGCTGAGCTTGTCGTGCATGTCGGAGGCTGCCGTGGCTCGGTCGCTCATGTCGTCCGCGACCACCCGCACGTCCGCCTCGCTGGCCGGGACCGGATCGCTGCCGCGACCGACGAGGTCCCACCGGGCGGTGCGTGCGGTCATGACGTCTCCATCGCGTCGCGGACCTTGCTGGCCAGGTCCTCGTCGGTCTTGGTGAAGCTGTCCGCGGTCTGGATCGCGAGGTCACCCAGCTTGTCGAGCTTGTCGGCGAGGTGGTCGCGGTGGTCGTCCCAGTTGCCCTTGAAGTTGTCCATCGCGTCGATCACCTTGTGGTGGACGAGCTCGTCGGTGCCGTAGCTCGCGTGACCGTCGCGGTCCTTCAGGTCGTCGTGCATCGTCTTCAGCTGGTTGCCGAGGTCACGGACCTCGGTGATCGCCACTTCGAGATCCCCCATGCCACCAGTGGTACCCACCCCGGGCGCCGGTGAAACGGCGCCGCGCCGCTCAGGCCCCCGTCGCCCAGTCCCGGATCTTGTCGATCCGACGCGAGAGCTGGTCCGCGGACGCGACGGCGGCGGGCGGGCCGCCGAGCTCCTTGCGCAGCGCGTTGTGCGTGGCCCCGTGGGCGGCGCCGGTGCGGTGGTGCCAGGCGGCGACGAGGGAGTTCAGCTCCCGCCGGAGCACGGCCAGCCGCTCGTGGGTGGTCACCTCCGGCTCCGCCTCGGTCTGGGTACGACGACGCAGGTTGGCGCGGTCGGTCTGCCGCTTCTGGAGCAGGTGTCGCACCTGGTCGGGCTCGAGGAGCCCCGGGATGCCGAGGAAGTCCATCTCCTCCTCGGAGCCCACGTGCACCTCCCCCGCGTGCCCGAACTCGCCCCCGTCGTACAGCACCCGGTCGAAGGTCGCCTGCGACCCGAGCGCCTCGAACGGCAGCAGTCCCTCGTCGGTCACCTCGGTGCCGGCCACCTCGGCCTGCCGGAGCAGGTCGGCCTCGGCGGCGAAGATGTCGTCCTCGGTGCTGATCGCGCGGCCGAGCGCGTGGTCCCGCTCGAGCTCCATCTCGGAGGCGTGGCCGAGCAGCAGCGGCACCGACGGCAGGAAGATCGAGGCCATCTCGCCGCGGGCGCGGGCCCGCACGAAGCGGCCGATCGCCTGCGAGAAGAACAGGTTCGTGGAGGTGGTGGTGGCGTAGACGCCGACCGCGAGCCGGGGCACGTCGACCCCCTCGGAGACCATCCGCACCGCGACCATCCAGCGGGCCTCGGACGACGCGAACTCGCTGATCTTCTTCGAGGCCGCCTTCTCGTCGGAGAGCACCACCACGGGCTTCTCCCCCGCTATCGCGCCGAGCGCCTTCGCGTAGGCGCGTGCCGAGTCCTGGTCAGTGGCGATCACCAGGCCGCCCGCGTCGGGCATGTGCCGGCGTACCTCCGAGAGCCGCCTGTCGGCCGCCTCCAGCACCGACGGGATCCACGACCCGGACGGGTCCAGCGCGGTGCGCAGCGCCTGCGCGGTGAGGTCCTTGGTCAGCGGCTCGCCCAGCCGCGCGGCCACCTCGTCGCCGGCACGGGTGCGCCACTGCATGCTGCCGCTGTAGGCCAGGAACAGCACCGGTCGTACGACGTGGTCGGCGAGCGCGTGACCGTAGCCGTAGGTGTAGTCCGCGACGCTGCGCGGCACCCCGTCGGCGTCGGGCTGGTAGCGCACGAACGGGATCGGGTTGATGTCGGAGCGGAACGGCGTGCCGGTCAGCGCCAGCCGGCGTCGGGCCGGCTCGAACGCCTCGCGCACCGCGTCGCCCCACGAGAGCGCGTCACCCGCGTGGTGCACCTCGTCCAGGATCACCAGGGTCTTGAACCTCTCGGTCCGGATCCGGTGCGCGAGCGGGTTCACCGCCACGCCGGCGTACGTCACGGCCACACCGACGTAGTCGCTGGAGGTCTTCCCCGCCCTCCCTGCGTACGTCGGGTCGAGCGGGATGCCCACGCGTGCGGCGGCCTCCGCCCACTGGGTCTTCAGGTGCTCGGTCGGTGCCACCACGGTGACTCGGTCGATGACGCGGCGCGACAGCAGCTCCGAGGCGACGGTCAGCGCGAACGTGGTCTTGCCCGCCCCCGGTGTCGCCACCGCCAGGAAGTCCCGCGGCGACTCGGCGAAGTAGCTGCCCAGCGCCGCCGTCTGCCAGGCGCGCAGGCTGGGCGCCGTGCCCCAGGCGGCACGATCGGGCCAGGCGGGTGAGAGGTCGAGCGGGGCGGGCTGGTCCTCGCCCGTCACGTGGCCCTGGGGGTCGCGCGCATCGGATCCCGGCTCATTTGTCGGCTGCCTTCATGCTCTCCCAGATCTGCTGGCACTCGGGGCACGTCGGGAACCGCTCGGGGTCGCGGCTGGGCACCCAGACCTTGCCGCAGAGGGCGACGACGGGGGTGCCGTTGACCATCGCGTCCATGAGCTTGTCCTTCGGCACGTAGTGCGAGAACCGCTCGTGGTCGCCGTCGTCGGTGGTGACCGGGCGCGTGTCCTGCTGGGTGTCCTCCAGCACGTCCGTCCCGAATCCCGGTGCCTGCTTCGTCACTGCGGCATCGTAACTGTTCGTGGGCCCAGAACCTGCACGTGGCGCTAGTTGTGGGAGGGGTCCGCGGGGTAGGTCGCCAGCCAGCGGAGCGGCTCCGGCTGCCGGCGGAGGACGCGGGGCCACAGGGCATCGGGTGCGGTGTCGAAGAGATCGTCGGGGCCGCCGTGGACGACGTACCAGGCGCCCTCCTCGATCTCGTCCTCGAGCTGGCCGGCGCCCCAGCCCGCGTAGCCGGCGTAGATCCGCATCCCGTGCAGGGCAGGAACGATCACCTCGCACGGCGCGTCGAGGTCGATCAGTCCGGTGCCGTCGAACAGGGGTCTCCAGCCGACCGGCTCGCAGCCGTCGGTGAGCCGGGCGACGGCGAGCGCTGAGTCGGTGCCGACCGGTCCGCCGCGGAACAGCACCTCCGGCGCGCCGACGACCTCGGCCCACGGCTCCAGCACCTCGCCCACCGCGATCTCGCTGGGACGGTTCAGGATCACGCCGAGTGTGCCGTCCGCGTCGGTGTCGAGCAGCAGCACGATCGTGCGTGCGAAGTTCGGGTCGACGAGTGTGGGCGCGGAGACGAGCAGCCGCCCGGCGCGAAGCTCGAGTCGCTCACCTTGCAGGTTGACGGGCTCCACGGATCCATCGTGACACGGCACGCCGGGCTCGCGTACGGGGAAAGGCCGGGTAGGTGACGAGACCCCCGCCCCGACCACCAGAGGGAGGGGGTGGCAGGGAGGAGGGTCTCGCCCGTCCGTGGGGCGCAGGTTGGAGTCACGCCGCAGCCAGCGCCGCCTTGATCCGCTCGACGAACGCGGCCGAGCCGGTGGGGGTCGCCCGTCGGGTGGGACCCGCGTGCGTCGCGGTCGTGCCGGCGGCGGCGGTCCGACCGGCGTCGTACGCCGCCCGCGCCCGGTGCTGGAGCACGCGACCGGCCTCGACGGTGCGCGGGTCGGTGCCGCCGGAGCCGAGCGGCCGGCCATGGTCGCGAGGAGCGCCTGCTCCTTGGCCATCGCCCGGTCGAGGGCGTGACCCATCTCGTCGGTGGAGGGGGCCGCGACGTGCGCGTCGATGATCGCCCGGATGCCGGGCAGGTCCTGCGCGGTGCGGACCCACGCGTCGCGGACGGCGGCGTCGGGGTCCATCGGCTGGGTCGACAGCGAGCGCTCGAGGGCGCCGGAGAGCCGGGTGTACCAGCGCGTCTGGAGGGCGCCGAGCAGGTCGAGGTCGTCGTGGAAGGTCTCGGAGACCCCGGCCAGGTGCGCGGGCAGGATGCCGTCGAGGCGTCGGTCGGCCTCGTCGGTCACGGCACGGAGGACGTCCGCGCGGTGGTGGAAGGCGAGCCAGGTCATGGTTCGTTCCTCTCGTTGAACATACCGTTGGTACGTACTCTCAGTATGTTGGATGACGGCCGGTAGGCCAAACCTGCTTCGCGTGACCTGCCACACATCGGTCATATGCTGGCCGGATGCCCCGCTCCGCCCGCCCCACCGAGAAGCTCCTGCAGGTGGCCAAGCACGGCAGCCGTCGCCAGCAGTACTCCGCCTCCACCAAGCGCGCGCTGGTCGACATCGCCCGTCAGCACTTCGCGACCGAGGGCTACGCAGGCACCAGCCTCGACACGATCGTGGCCGGTGCCCGGGTCACCAAGGGAGCGCTCTACCACCACTTCAGCGGCAAGCAGGCGCTCTTCGAGGCGGTCTTCGAGAACGTCGAGGCCGACGCCAGCCGGCAGATCACCGCCGCACTCAAGGGCACGCGCGATCCGTGGGCGAAGGCGATGGCCGGCCTCCAGGCCTTCCTCGAGGTGGTGCAGGAGCCGACGTACCAGCGGATCGTGATCCAGGAGGGACCCGCGATCCTCGGCTACGAGCGGTTCCGCGAGCAGGAGGAGCGCTCGACGTTCGGCATCGTGCAGGACATCGTGCGCTCGGTGCTCGAGTCGTCTACCTACCAGCTCGACGACGCCATGATCGAGACCTTCAGCCGGATCTTCTTCGGCGCCATGTCCGCGGCCGGGGAGAGTGTGTCCACGGCCGAGGACCCCCGGCTCGCGTCGGCCAGGGTGGAGGCCGCGATCGGCTTCCTGCTCAGCGGCATCCGGACGCTCGCGGAGCAGGGCATCACCGTGCCCGACCCGGCGTCGGCCCCCGACGCCTGAGCCGACTCAGGTCAGCGCTGGAAGCTGAGCCGGCCGCCCGCGCCGTTGCGCGGCAGCAGCTCGATCCAGGTGTGCCCGGCCGGGATCTTCATCTTCCCCGCCTTGGTTCTGAGCACCAGCGCCCCGGTCGGGCCGGACTTCGTCCAGGAGCCGCGCACGACCTTGCCGTGGTGGAAGACCACCGCCTTGCCGCCGCCCTGGTAGATCGTCTCGGGCACCGGGTTGCCAGCGGGGTCGAGGTAGCCGGCGTTGCCCTGCTTCACGCGCACGACGACCACGGTGTCGGGCTGGAAGTCCTTGCCCGCCGCGGCGTTGGTGTTGGTGTTGACGTAGTGGCCGTTGCGGTAGCTCCACTCGGTGGTGTGCCCCGGCGAGAACCGCGCCTGGATCGACTTCGCGCCGGCCCCGCCGGCAAAGTCCTTCTCCTTGCCCCACGACAGGTACGGCTGGGGCACCGCCCGGGGCGCCTTCAGCGTGGTGGCGAGCGTCTTCAGCCTCACGAAGAGGTTGTACGGCGCCGCGCGCCCGATGTCGCGGTAGAAGCCGGTGGCGCCGTCCTCCTTGAAGGCGACCCCCGCGGCGCGCAGCCGAGCGATCGTCGGGGACGCCGCGCCACTGGTCACGATCGTGGCGTCGACGGGCTTGACCACGCCGATGTCGGAGGCCCGCATCGACCGGACCGGACCGACCACACCGGGCAGGTGGGTCTCGTAGAACGCCGCCAACCGGGTGAGGCCGCCCTCGACCAGCTCCTCGGTCACCAGGTCGGCCTTGCGGAGCCCGATCTGGGGGCGCGAGGAGAAGGTGTTGTCGAGCTTGACCACCAGCGGCGGGTAGCCGGGGGCGGCGCCGTTCGCGTCGAGCCCGGTGAGCGGCCAGGTGGCCCGGAGGACCGAGCCGTCGCGGGTCTTCTGCGCGTCAGGCGAGTCGTCGGTCCTGGCCGCTTTCACGTCGCTGCCGCAACCGGCGGCGACCAGGGCGGTCACCATGGCGAGCGCGGCCAGCGCGGTGCGGGCAGGGCGACGTACCAGCATCTGCATGGCGCCCATGATGACGGAGCAAGCCCCGCGGATCGGGAAGCGGGGGGCCGGGCGGGTCGCCCTTCCGGGTGGGGTAGAGGGCCCCTTCCGCACCTAGTGCCGGTGGTGCTTCGTGCGCAGGGTGCCGCCCCAGAAGTGGTGCGTCCACGGGCGTGCGCGCTGCACCCGCTTGCCCGGGTTCGGTGCGTGCAGCATCAGCCGGTGGCCGTGGCGCCAGCCCAGGAAGATCGCGACGTGGTAGACCCGGCCCTTCTTCGTGTGGAAGAACATCAGGTCCCCGCGCTGGAGCCGCATCGGCTTGATGTGGCGCACCGCGTGGTACTGCTGGCGCGAGGTCCGCGGGATCTGCGTGAACCCGGCCTTGCGGTAGCTGAACCAGACCAGCCCCGAGCAGTCCCAGCGGTTCGGGCCCTCGGCGCCGAAGCGGTACTTGTCCCCGCGCTGGCGCAGCCCGTAGGTCACCGCCCGGATCAGGCGCGGGTGGGCCTTCGCGTAGCGCTCCTTCGTGGTCAGGTGGTGGCTGTGGTGCTTCTTGTGCGTGCTGCCGGCCGCGTCGGCGTGCACCGTCAGCGACGGCCCGGCCACCGCCAGCAGGGTGACCAGCGTGACGGATGTGACGCGATGGACGAACGACATGGGCCAAGACCGTACGCCGATCTGGCCCCGAGGTCACCCCATCCGGAACATCGGCTCAGATCTTGGCGCCACCGTCGACGTACAGCGTCTGCCCGGTGATGTACGACGCCTCGTCGCTGCACAGGAACGCCGCGGCGGCCGCGATGTCCTCGGGAGCCCCGACCCGCTTGATCGGGTTGGACTCGGCAGCGGCCTTGCGGAAGTCGTCGACGTCGACCCCGAGCCGCTTGGCGGTGGCATCGGTCATGTCGGTGGCGATGAACCCGGGGGCGATCGCGTTGACGTTGACGTTGTAGCGCCCGAGCTCGAGCGCGAGCGTCCGGGTGAACCCCTGGACGCCGGCCTTGGCGGCCGAGTAGTTCGCCTGGCCACGGTTGCCGTTGGCCGAGACGCTGGAGAGGTTCAGGATCTTGCCGTACTGCTGGTCGACGAAGGTCTTCTGCGCCGCCTTGCTCATCAGGAACGCGCCCTTGAGGTGCACGTTCATCACCGAGTCCCAGTCGTCCTCGGTCATCTTGAACAACAGGTTGTCGCGGGTGATCCCGGCGTTGTTGACCAGCACGTGCAGCCCGCCGAGCTCCTCGAGCACGCGGCCGACGGCCGCTTCGACGGACGCGCCGTCGCTGACGTTGCAGCCGATCCCGACCGCCTTGGTGGCGCCGAGACCCTCGGCGGTGGCCTGGGCCTGGGACTCGTCGAGGTCGAGAATGGCGACGCTGGCGCCCTCGTCGGCGAACCGCTTGGCGGTGCCGGCTCCGATCCCGCGCGCTGCACCGGTGACGAGTGCCACCCGTCCGTCGTACCGACCCATCGTCCTGCTCCTCTGCTCGCCTGTCCGGATGTCCGCCTGGTCGGTCAACACCCTAGGGGCGGGGGGAACGGATTCCGGGTCTGGGGGTGGGCCGCGATATCGTCGCGGGGTGGGGGAGCCCCGATTTCGATTCATGGTGGTGCTCGCTGCCGTGATGACGGTCGCGACCATCCTGATCTGCTCTGTCCAGGGTCTGGGGATCCACGACCCCGACGACGACGCGCTGGGTCCGGCCTACGTCCGTTTCCCGCTGTTCCTGCTCGCGGCCTTCCTCTGCGACGTCCTCCCCCGCGTGGTGCTTCGGCACCGCCGCGAGAAGGAGGGCTACGCCGTCGCGTTCCGCGCCGTGCTGCACGAGCGCTGGCGGCCCTCCCAGGTGCGGTTCATGTTCATCGGCCTGGCCGGCTGGTACGTCACCTACGCGACGTTCCGCAACCTGAAGAACGCCGTGCCGTTCGTCAACGGGTCCCTGTGGGACGACACGATGGCGCGGCTCGACCACACGCTGTGGCTCGGCCACGACCCGGCGCAGGTGCTGCACTCGGTCTTCGGTGAGGGCATCGCGGCCTCGGCGTTCTCACTGATCTACGTCGCCTGGATCGGACTGATCCCGCTCACCTTGATGTGGGCGCTGGTCTGGTCCCGCAACCACGCGCTCGGCTCCTGGTTCGTGACCGCGTTCGCGGTCGACTGGGCGCTCGGCGCGGCGACCTACTTCGCGTTCCCCACCCTCGGGCCGATCTACTCCGACGCGGCCACCTTCGACGGCCTGCGCGACACGACCGTGACGATGCTCCAGGGCTCGATGATCGACGACCGCGCGCTCGTGCTCAACGACCCGACCGGACACCACGCACTCCAGTCCATCGCCGCGTTCGCGTCGTTGCACGTCGGGCTGATGGTCACCATGTGCCTGCTGGTCGAGCTGGCCGGCGCCCGCCGGTCCCTGCGGATCGTGGCCTGGGCGTTCCTGGCGCTGACCGCGGTCGCGACGGTCTACCTCGGCTGGCACTTCTTCGTCGACACCCTCGGCGGTGCCGTGGTCGGCGCCGCTGCGGTCTGGGTGGCTGCGCTCGCCACCGGCAACCACGTCGGCTGGCGGCCCCGGCTGGTGCGTGAACCCGTGGACCAGCCCTCCTCGCTCAGGCAGGATGCGTCAGCGCGGCGCTGACCCGCGCGGCCCAGGCGTCCCGCTCGGCCACGTCGTCGTACGTCGTACGCGGCCAGAAGAACCCTCGCAGCCCGTCGCCCTTGGTGCGGGGCACGACGTGGCAGTGCAGATGGGGCACCGACTGCGACACCGTGTTGTTGATCGCGACGAACGAGCCCTGCGCGCCCAGTCCGTCGACCATCGCCTGCGCCAGCCGCTGCTGCGCCGCCATGAAGGCGTCGCGCAGGTCGGCGGGCAGGTCGGGAAGCGTCACCACGTGCGCCCGCGGCACCAGCAGGACATGGCCCTTGAAGAGCGGGCGGATGTCGAGGAAGGCCACGAAGTCGTCGTCGGACCACACCGTCGACGCCTCCGCCTCCCCCGCCGCGACGGCGCAGAACAGGCAGGGCATGGCGCGAGGATATCGACGTGGGGGTCAGCCGGTGGCGCGGGCGTAGCGCTCGGCGATCCGGCGTACGGCGTCCTCGAGCGCCGGTGAGTCCTCGACCTCGAAGTCGGTGTCGAGGACCCCCAGCCAGAACGCGATGTCCTCCGGGCTGCGGGCGCCGATCTGCACCCGGCAGCGGTCGTCGCCGAGCGCCTCGATGCTGCCCTGGGTCCACGAGCCGATCCGCTGCTCGACCAGCGACGCGGGCGCGTGCACGACCACCCGGCCGCTGACCTTCATCTGCACCTGCCGGGTCTTCGAGGCGACGTACGCGGCGATGTCCTCGGCCGGCAGGTCGCGCAGCGGGAACCGGTGGCCGACGGAGCGGGTCCCCGCCATCCGGTCGACCCGGAACGTGCGCCAGTCGTCGCGCTCCACGTCGTACGCGACGAGGTACCAGCGGCGCCCCCAGTTCACCAGCCGGTAGGGCTCGACCCGGCGCTCGGTCGCCGCGCCGGAATGGTCGGAGTAGGCGAACCTGGTGATCTCGCGGTCGCGAGCCGCACCCGCCAGCAGTGCGAGCACCTTGCCGTCGACGTCGGATCCCCTGCGCTTCACGGACACCCGCACGGTGTGCGCCTGGAGCGCGTCGACCCGGCCCCGCAGCCGCTTGGGCAGCACCTGGAGCAGCTTGGTCAGTGCGCGGAGGGCGGTCTCCTCCATCCCGTCGACTGCTCCCCCGCTGGCGGTGCCGAGCGCGACGGCGATCGCGACCGCCTCGTCGTCGTCGAGCAGCAGCGGCGGCATCGCCGTCCCCGCGGACAGCCGGTAGCCGCCGACCGAGCCGCGGGTGGCCTGCACCGGGTAGCCGAGGTCGCGCAGCCGGCCCACGTCGTTGCGGACCGTGCGCTGGGTGACGTCGAGCCGTCGGGCCAGCTCGGGACCCGGCCACTCACGCGGCGTCTGGAGCAGCGACAGCAGCTTGAGGAGGCGGCCGGAGGTTTCTGACATGCCACCGAGATTAGTTCCTGATCAGGAAAGACACGTTCCTGTTGCACGAGTGGAGTGAGGTCATCGCCCACCCGACGAAGGAGCACCCGATGACCGCCCTGCTCGCCCCTCCCGACACCGAGATCGTCGCGTCCGAGCCGCCGGACGCACCACCGCACATGTGGGCCGGCTTCGCCGTGATCCTCTCGGCGATGGTCCTCAACATCCTCGACTCCACCATCGTCAACGTCGCGGCACCGGCGATCCAGACCGACCTGTCGATGACGACGTCGTCGCTCGAGTGGGTCGCGGCGGCGTACACGCTGGCGCTGGCCGTGGGCCTGATCTCCGGCGCCCGGCTCGGCGACATGTTCGGGCGCAGGCGGATGCTGCTGATCGGGCTCGGCGGGTTCGTCGTCTCCTCGGCGCTCTGCTCGTTCGCGTGGTCGGCGGACGCGCTCGTCGCCTCCCGTGCGCTGCAGGGTCTCGCCGCAGCGGTGTTGGTGCCGCAGTGCTTCGGCATGATCCGGGACGTCTTCCCGCCGCACCAGATCGGCAAGGCGTTCGCCGCGATGGGGCCGGCCATCGGTCTCTCTACGGTGCTCGGCCCGGTGATCGCGGGGCTGCTGATGAAGGCCGACCTGTTCGGCTCCGAATGGCGCGCGCTCTTCCTGATCAACCTGCCCATCGGCATCGCCGCGCTGGTCCTCGGCTTCCGGGTGCTTCCCTCGGGTGCGCCGTCGCACCGCGGACTCCGGCTCGACGGCCTCGGTACGGCGCTTCTGGCGACCGCGTCGTTCCTGCTCGTGTTCCCGCTGGTCGACGGCCGCGCCCAGGGCTGGCCGACCTGGATGCTCGCACTGCTCGCCGCCTCGGTCCCGATGCTGGCGCTCTTCGTGGTGCAGCAGCGAGCCCGGCTGCGGGCCGGCCGCGCACCGCTGGTCGAGTTCAGCGTGCTGCGCAAGCGCTCCTACGTCTGCGGCATCGTGTTCACGCTGGTGTTCTTCGGCAGCATCGTCGGCTTCTCGCTGACCCTGGGCCTGTTCCTGCAGATCGGGCTCGGCTTCAGCGCGATGCACGCCAGCATGTACCTAGCCGCAATGGCGGTCGGCGCGTTCTTCGGCGCCGGTGTGGGCGCCTGGGCCTCGACCGCCGTCGGTCGACCGATCCTGCACGTCGGCCTCTCGATCATGGCCGCCGGCTCGGCCGTGCTCTACGTCTCGTTGCGCGCCACCGACGGCAGCGTCGGCTTCGGCACCCTGGCACCCGGCCTGTTCGGCTTCGGGCTGGGCATGGGCATGATCTTCGTCCCGCTGTTCAGCATCATCATGGGCGAGATCGACGACCACGAGGTCGGCTCCGCCGCCGGCCTGCTGGAGTCGCTCCAGCAGCTCGGCGCGTCGCTCGGGGTCGCGGTGCTCGGCACCCTGTTCTTCGACAAGATCACGCTCGAGGACGGCGGCCCGCGGGCCGCGACGGCCGCGGGCCGGCACCTGGTCGCCGCGGAGAACACGCTGCTGATGGTGATCGGCGTGATCGCGTTCGCGTGGGCGATCGGCTGGCTGCTGCCCCGCAAGGCACGCGAGATGGCATAGCGGCGGTCGAGCCTGTCGAGACCGGGACCCCCCTCCGGCCGGGGTCCTGGTCAGCTCCAGCCGGCGCCCGGTCCTGACAGCTTGTTGTTGGTGGCCTGGCGCTTCGCGTCGGCCGCGGCCCCGTCGTCCGGGGTGTTGCCGAAGCTGCCCGCCTTGCGGCCGCGTCCGACCCACCAGCCGGCGGCGAGCACGACGACGAGAACGATGATCACGATCGTCCAGAACATGGGTCCCCCTGATGTCGGTGGGCAGAGAGTACGCCTCCGGCTAACCGATCCGCTCGAGTTCGAGGTCGAGCCAGCGGGCAAGTGCGGTGATCTCGCGGTCGACCGCGCCGGCCATCCTCTGGGTGAACCCGACGTCGCGGTGCACAGCGGACACCCGGAGCACCCCGCGGTCGCGCTCGGCCTTGGCGTCGAGCTTCCCGACCAGCCGGTCGCCGTACAGGATCGGGAGCGCGTAGTAGCCCCACTGCCGCTTGGCCTCGGGCTTGAACATCTCCAGGTTGTAGTCGAACTCGAAGAGCTCGATCATTCGCTTGCGGTCGTGGTGGAGCCGGTCGAACGGCGAGAGCAGTGCGGCCCGCCCGGCGAACGGCTGGCCCAGCTGCGCCGGGTCGACCCGCCACCGGCCGCGAACGCCCTCGACCACGGCCGGCTCACCGGCGTCGCCCACGTTGCGCGGCTCGACCGGACTCTCCTGGCCGGTCGCCCGCGCGATGCCGAGCGCGGTCAGCCGCCGTTCGTCCTTGACCCGCTTCGCGTCCGCGAGCGGCACCACCGGGTCGTCCGGGTAGATCCGAGTCGCGAGGTCGTAGAGCTTGTGCTTGCCCTCGCCTCCCGCCGCCGCGACCTCGCCCCGCTGCACCAGCGCGTCGAGCATCATCGTGACGTTGCGGTTGGCGTTCCACCCGGACGACGACCACGGCACCAGGCAGGAGTCGGGGATCTCGGTGCGCGGCAGCGGGCCGTCAGCGCGCAGCCGATCGAGGATGTCGCGCCGGAAGTCGTTGTTCGCGAGCACCCAGTCGTGGCGCCCGAGCTGCCACTCCCCCAGGTCGACGCCCTCGCGGAAGTCGTCCATCTGGGCCCGGTGCAACGCCATGTCGGCGGCGGGCACCAGCATCCCGCGGAAGTCGACCAGGACCTGCTCGTCGATCGCGTCCCGCAGCTCCTGGGGGTCGTACGACGCGCCCAGCCGGCTCCACAGCACCAGGTCGGCGCTGGGCGCGACCGCGCTGGTCGGGTCGAGCTGCACCACCGTGAGGTGACGGACCGTGTCGAGCAGGTCGGTGGGCCGGTCCTGGGCCAGCAGCTGGGCGCGGACGGCGATCCTGCGGGCGTCGGTGCGACTGAGCTCGTGGACCTGTGCCATGGCGCGAGCGTAGAGGCGGACACCGACGACGTGCCGCGGCGATGAGGATCAGTGGTGAGGATGGTCTGCCCGACGAGGAAAGGACCACGACATGGAGCTCGACGTGTTCGCCGGTGTGCCGGTGAGCGACTACCCACGCGCCGTCACCTGGTTCGAGGCGCTCCTCGGCGGCCCGGCGACGTTCGAGGCGCACGCGACCGAGAGCGTGTGGACGCTCAACGAGCACGGACACGTCTACGTCGTGCTCCGGCCCGCGGATGCCGGCCACGGGATGGTGACGCTCTTCGTCGACGACCTCGACGGGTTCGTCCGGAACGCTGCCGGTCGCGGCGTCGTACCCGTGACCGAGGAGACCTACGACAACGGCGTGCGCAAGACGACGTACCGCGACCCCGACGGCAACGAGGTCGGACTCGCCGGCGCTCCCGTCGAGTAGCGTCGCGCCATGTCGCGACGGGGGTGGATCGCTGTCGTGCTGGCCTGCGCGCTGGTCGGCGTGACCGGGGTCGCCTGCGCGGTGGGGGGCTCGCCGGGCGACTACGGCGACACGCTCGTGAAGTACGGCGAGAGCGGCGAGCCGAACCGCTACGTGGACCTCGACGACGGCGAGGCGCAGCTGTCGATCGGCTCTCCCGACGGCCACCGGATCGTGGTGCAGTGGCGCGATCGGGACGGCCACGGCTGGACCGAGCCGGAGACGGTCTGGGAGGACCGGAAGGCGATCGCGGTCGACAGCACCGTCCGCTACGGCGGCGGCACGGTGGCGATCGCCGAGACGTACACGACCGACGTCCACAGCGACAGCGACGCCGACGCGATCGAGGTCGGGATCGTCTGCCGCGAGCTCCGGTGCACGGCGAAGCAGGCGTCCGGCATCGGCGGCGAGCCACAGGTGACCCCCGACGGCCACGCCGCCTACCTCGGGCAGGACGAGAAGGGCACCTACCTGTGGAGCGCCGCCAAGGGCATCCATCGCGCGTCCTGGTCGGGCCACCCGGGCTTCCGCTACCGCGTGAGCTCGCCCTCCGAGCCGGTGCTCGCGCCCGACGGGTCGCTGCGCGTGGTCGGCTCGAAACCCTCCCGAGGACACTGCACGTTCGACCTGCTGGCGAGCACGCCAGGCACTGCCGACCTGACCTCGGTCGCCAGGACCACCGAGCGGCTTCGGGGGCGCGACCGCTCCGACTGCCGGTCGTACCTGCTCACCTGGAGCGCCGACTGGGTCGAGACGCACCCCGACGACCACGGCGCGCGGGACTTCTGGTTCGTCCGTGACGGCGACACCTGGACCACGACGCACGAGGCCCAGAGCCGGCTCCGGCAGGTCGACGTGGCCAAGGGCTGCTGCAACACCGCCGTGCTCGGCTTCGTGCACTGGAACGACGTCGCGTTCGGCTCCCCGGACGGTCGCCGGATCCTGGTCCAGCACCACCTGCTCGGCGAGGAGACCTGGAGTGAGCCGCGGCTGCTCGACGGCGCGACTGCGGGCTTCCGCTGCACCTGGATGGACGGCTACGAGGTCGGCCCGCACGGCCTTGCGGTGCTGATGGTCTGCCACTCCGGTCCGTCGAAGAACCAGTTCCGCGGGGACGCCTACGCGGTCGCGGTCAGCACAGATCTCCAGCACTGGACGTCGCGGTTCGTCACCGGCGTACGCCGCGAGCCGCAGGTCGACCGTGATCGGGTGCGCGTCGGTGACACGACGTGGACCCCGGATGGCGGTTTCGTCGCCGACTGAGCTCCGTCAGACCTGACGGGGTCACCGCTGGGGAGCGCGGTCGAGTCCCTGCCGGGCGCAGACGACCAGTCCTGCGTGCCACCCCGGGGCACGGCCCCGTCTCGGCGGGTCGAGTCCTTCGGTGTCGTGGCCGCTGCTGGCGAGCACCCAGGAGGTGAGGGAGTTCGAGTTCCACATCTCCCCTGTCCCGAGCTCGTCACGACCCCAGGTCGCGGTCGGGAACGCGGCGACCTGCTCGAGGAGCCTCACGACGTGTCCAGGGTCAGTGCTGAGTCCGACGGGGCTCGCCACCGCGAACGCGAGGTCGTCGATGACGCCGCCACGCCAGCATCTGACCTCGTAGCGAAAGAGTCGGGACCTCCCCAGCCAGCGATGGCCGACCGCGCCCTCACCAACCGTGCCCCGGCGACGGAGGTTGCTGCTCCACACCGGCGCCATCTCGATGACGAAGCACTCCCCGTCGAGCGTGACCTCGAGCGCCGAGTGGAACAGCGGCCGCGCCTCTCGTCCCGCCCGGCGTGCGGCAAGCCGTTCGTAGAGGCGCCCGCTGAGCCGCACCAGCTGGTTGCCCGGGCCTGCACCGAGGGGGAGCCAGTACAGGTTCACCGCCGCGACACCGTGCGACGTCGGTGTGGAGGGTGAGGTTGGCGAGGTGGTTGCCATCAGAGCGTGGGGAAGAGCCTGTCGGGCGACTCGTCGACCTCGTGAATCGTCCTGCCACTCCCCACGATCAGCTTGTCGGGGTGCTTCACGACGTGAGCGTCCTTCTCGGGGTAGTCGAAGTGGTCGAGCACGAGCCGGATGGCCTCGAGCCGCGCGCGCTTCTTGTCGTTGCTCTTGATCACCGTCCACGGGGCGTGGCGGGTGTCGGTGTAGAAGAACATCGCCTCCTTCGCCTCGGTGTAGGCGTCCCACCTGCCCACGCTTGCCCGGTCAGTGGGCGAGAGCTTCCACTGCTTGACCGGATCCTTCGATCGAGCCGCGAACCGTGCGGCCTGTTCTGCCTGGCTCACCGAGAACCACAGCTTGATCAGGTGTGTGCCCGAGTCGACGAGCATGCGCTCGAACTCGGGGCAGGAACGCATGAACTCCAGGTACTGCGCCGGTGTGCAGAAGTTCAGGACCCGCTCGACACCGGCCCGGTTGTACCAGGACCGGTCGAACAGCACGATCTCGCCGGCGCTCGGCAGGTGGGCGACGTAGCGCTGGAAGTACCACTGGCTCTTCTCCACCTCGGTGGGCACCGGCAACGCCACCACCCGAGCACCGCGCGGGTTGAGGTGCTCGGTGAACCGCTTGATCGATCCACCCTTGCCCGCCGCGTCACGCCCCTCGAAGAGGATCGCCACCTTCTGGTCCGTGTCCTTGACCCACACCTGCAGCTTGAGGAGCTCGATCTGGAGGGCCCGTTTGGACCGCTCGTACGTGGCCCTGCCCAGCTTCTTCTCGTACGGGTGTCCCTCGCGCCACGTCGCAGCGTCCGGCTCAGGGGCCAGAGACGCAGGGTCACTGGACTCGCGGAGCTCCGCGAGCTCGTCCAGCTCGTGCTTGCACGACGTCTGGGCGCCCTGTGCCATGGGGGTCCTCTCGGTAGCCCGTCCGTGACGGTGCTGGATGGACTCCCACGATGTCTGCTGGTCCCCCGAGGGGACAGGGGCATACGTCCCCCGTCAGCGGGACCAGGTAGTCGCGACGTCGCGACCACCCCTTGGTTGGTGGAGCTGGCGGGAATCGAACCCGCGTCCTAAAGCGCCGTACCAGGTCTTCTCCGGGTGCAGTTCGTGATCACGTTTTCTCTGCCCCGGCACTCCCACGAACAGGTCGCCGACGGGCTCAGTCAGGAAAAAGTCCCGATCAACCCTCCTGACAGGAGTCGATCAGCAAGCCTCCTAGATGAGGCCAGGGTCCGGGACGGAGGCGGATGCCCGGTCTGACCCTTCGATCACTGCTCAGGCAGCGAGAGCGAAGTCAGTGCGCTTAGAGTTGGCACTTATAGGTTCCAGCGGACGTTTACGAGATGACGCTGGCTTCTCGACCCGCTTCTCCTGGGACTAACGTCCTCAGTCGAAACCAATCAGCCCCTCTTGAGTTGTGACTCCCACTGTACAGAGGATCACCGACAGGAGCCGCCTGCATTCCCGCTCACCGGCGTACCCACTCCTCCAGCAGGGGGACGCCGGGACCGCTGAGCCGGTCGAGGGTGGCGTCGCGGCCGGCCAGCGTGACGCCGATCTCGCGGGCGGTGCCGTCGACCTCGGGTCCGGAGCCGTGGGACCAGTCGACGTCCTCCGACACCAGGCGTACGGCGGGGAGCCGGGCGTGCACGAACCCGCGCCGCGCGGCCGAGCCGGTGAGGAAACCGAGGGCGGCCCGCCAGTGCTCGACCGGCCGGCGCAGGTCGATGCCGAGCGGGATCGTCAGGTCCTGGCCGTGCACCAGCAGCTCGGCCAGCGGGGCCTCGGGCGGCATCGTCGGCGGCCGGAACCGGTTGTGCGCCTCGCCGCGCAGCCGGGCGACCACCTCGGCCGGGCGCAGCCGCTCGACGCCGCGCGCGACACCCAGCTCGCTGGCCCGGTGGAAGTTCCCCCGGGCTCGCACCAGGTCGACGGCGAACTCCCCGAGACCACCGGTGAGCGGTAGCACCAGGTGGACGGCCAGCGCGTGCACGGTCCAGGCGCCGCACAGGCTCGGGGTCTCCCACTGCTTCGCGGTGAGCCCTTCGAGCACGTCCGCGAGCGCGTGCCGTTCCTCGGCGGTCGCCACCCAGGTGTCCATGCTGCTCAGTGTTCCACCGGCTCCCCGAGGAGCCGCACTCCGTTGTGCCAGCACACGTCGCGCAGCCAGTCGTCGTCGAGCCGTGGCTCCCGGTCGCGCAGTCGCGACAGCCCGTCGAGCGCGTGCCGGTAGGGGTAGGGGATCGTCGGGAAGTCGCTGCCGAACAGCACCTTCTCGTCGAGGTCCACGAGGCGTGCCAGCAGCGCATCGGGGTACGGCGCCGCGGCGTCGAAGAAGTCGGTGAACATCATCGTGGTGTCGAGGTAGGTGCGCTCGTAGCGCTCGGCCAGCCCGAGGAACTCGTCGTACTCAGGCGCGCCCAGGTGCGCGACCACGACCGTCAGCCGAGGGTGCCGCGCGAGCACCTGTCGCAGCGGGTCGGGTCCGGTGAACGCGTTGCCGACCGGCCCGGAGCCCGCGTGGACCACGACCGGCGTGCCGGCGTCGGCGAGCGTGCCCCAGACGTCGTCGAGCAGCGGGTCGTCGAGGTGGAACTCCCCCACCTGCACGTGCACCTTGAACACCTCGACCCCGGCCGCCACCAGGTCTGCGACGTACGACGCCGCCTCCGGCTCGGGATAGAACGTCGCCGACCACAGGCACTCCGGCACCCGCTCGGAGAAGCCGCGCGCCCAGTCGTTCAGGTAGCCCGCGATCCCGGGCTTGTGGGCGTAGGGCAGGGAGCTGAACCGGCGTACCCCGAAGTCGCGCAGGGTGGCGACCCGCTCGTCCTCGGTGCCCCGGTAGCGGATCGGCCACTCGCGGCCGATCTTCGGGCCGGCCTGGTCGAACTGCGCCCAGACCTTGCTCTGGATGTTGGGCGGCAGGAAGTGCGTGTGCACGTCGTACAGCCCGGGCAGGCCGAGCGCCCGCCACCAGGCGGTGACGTCGGTCTCGACAGGCTCGACCACCGAGGGCTACTCCATGCCCTTGAACCGGCGCCCCAGTGCCTGCTCCTTCTCGCGGTTTGCCTGCCGCTCCGCGAGCGCGTGACGCTTGTCGTAGGTCTTCTTGCCGCGGGCCAGCCCGATCTCGACCTTGGCCCGGCCGTCCTTGAAGTACATCGAGAGCGGGATCAGCGTGAACCCGCGCTCGTTGACCTTGCCCTCGATCTTGTCGATCTCGTGCCGGTTGAGCAGCATCTTGCGGACGCGCCGCGGGGCGTGGTTGGTCCAGGTGCCCTCGGTGTACTCCGGGATGTGCACCCCGTGCAGGAACGCCTCGCCGCCGGTGATCTCACCGAACCCGTCACTCAGGGTCGCCCGACCGGCCCGCAGCGACTTCACCTCGGTGCCGACCAGCACCAGGCCCGCCTCGAACACGTCGTCGATGTGGTAGTCGTGGCGGGCCTTGCGGTTCTGCGCGATCAGCTTGCGCCCGACTTCCTTGGCCATGGGTCCATTCTCGCAGGGCTGGGCAACGGGGAATTACCACGTTCACGTGGTAACTGGCTGCTTAGCCACCGAGATCTCGATGGCTAAGCGGCGACTTACCACGTGAACGTGGTAGATCTGCCGAGCCCTCAGAACCAGCCGAGCGGGTTCTGCGGTTTCCCGTCGACCATCACCGTGAAGTGCAGGTGGCAGGCGGTCGACCAGCCGGTCGTGCCGGCGTACGCGACGGTGTCACCACGACGCACGACCGAGCCGGTGTGGGCGCGGTAGCCGCTGATGTGGTTGTAGATGACGGCCACGCCGTGCCCGCGGACCCGACCGAGGTCGAGGATCAGCCGGTTGCCCCACGCGGAGTTGTAGTACTCCGAGATCACGCGGCCGTTGCCGGCGGCCCGCAGCGGCGTGCCGCAGGGCGCGTGGAAGTCGGTGCCGTCGTGGAGGCCCCAGTAGCCGTAGATCGGGTGTTTCCGCCAGCCGAACGACGAGGTGACGTAGCCGGTCACCGGCCGCAGCAGCGGACCTCCGCCGTTGCCCTGGTTGACGCTCTTGTGCGCGCGGGCGGCCAGCATCCGCGAGATCCGCGCAGCCTCGCGCTTGCTCTTGCGCAGGGTCGCCTCGTCGGACTCCTTGGCGCGGAGCGCCGCGTCCTGGGCCGTACGACGGGAGCGCACCAGCGTGGTCACGGCGTCCTCGGCCGCAGCGGCCTTCTTCTCCAGCCGCTGGCGGAGCACCAGGTTCTCGGCGGCGGCCTTGCGCTTGGCCTCGACCCGCTGCTTGGCGTCCTGGACGTTGCTCTCCTTGACCGCCAGCAGCGTGCGCGCGGTCTTCAGCCCGTCGAGCGCGGTGTGCTCGCGGTCCATCAGGTTGCCGACGGTCTTGAGCTGGGTGGTCAGGTCGGAAGGGTTCTGCGCCTTGAGCATCGCCCACAGCCCGATCAGCTGCGGGTCGGCCTGCTGCATGCTCTCCGAGGCCATCTGTCCGAGCAGCAGCTGCTGCTCCTTGACCTTCTGGCGGCCGGCCCGGAGGTCGTCACGGGCCTGGCTCAGCGCCACCTCGGCCTGCACCAGCTCCTGCTGCATCTGCTTGTCCAGCGCCTGCGCAGCGACCAGCTTGCCCGTCGTGCTGGCCAGCGTGGTGCGCGCCTGGTGCAGCTGGGTGCGGGCGGCGAGCAGGGCGCGGCGGGCCTTGTGGGCGGCCTGCGAGGAGTCCTCGAGGTCGGCCTTGGCGGCCTTCACACGTTGCTCGACCTTGTGCTTCTTGTGCTTGAGGTCGTCGGCGTGGGCAAGGGGCGCTGCGGCAGGTGCCGCGGCCACGGCGAAAGCGATAGCGGCCACCAGGACTCGCTGCCGCGTGGTGGCGGGGAAGTTGCGAACCACGAGGGTCTGCCTTCGTTCAGAGGGGGAAGTTGAACGAAGCGACCGTAACCCGGACGGATCAGACTTTGAGGTATTTGCGGGTCAGCACGAGTGTCGGGATCATCGTCAGGATCACGCCGAGCAAGGCGATCCAGCCGACGGCCTGCACGGCGTCCCACCAGTCGATCCAGTCCACGATCGTGGAGTTCGGTCGCAGCTTGCCGTAGATCACGACGTACATGAAGACGAACAACGTGCCCGCGGACAGGGTGATCCCGATCATCGTGGCGACCAGGGTCTCCATCAGGAACGGCAGCTGGATGTAGAGGCTGCCGGCACCGACCAGCCGCATGATCCCGATCTCCCGGCGGCGCGCGAACGCCGCCAGCCGGATCGTGTTCGCCACCTCGAGCACGGCGGCCAGGAGCAGCACGGCCGCGATCCCGATCGCGCCCTTCTGCATCCAGCCCAGCCAGAAGTAGATCGGTTCCAGCAGCGTGTGCAGGTCCTGCACGGTGTTGACCCCGTCGAGCCCGCCGACGGCAGACTTCACCCCTTCGAACTTCTGGGGATCCTTCAGGGTCACCCGGTAGGACTCGTTCATGTCCTTGACCTGGACCGAGGAGAAGATCTCGCGGTCGGTGGCGTTCTGCGACTGGTAGACCTTCTTCAGCGCGTCGTACGCCGCTTGCTTGCCGCGGAACTCGTAGCCCTTCACCTGCGGGCTGGTCTTGAGCACCTGCTCGATCGCCGACCGCTGCGGGTCGGTGACGTCACCGCCCGCGCAGTGCGGGGTGCGCGAGTTGGCGTTGCACAGGAAGACCGTGATCTGGAGCTTGCTGCCCCAGTAGTCCTCGGCCCGCTGGGCCTGCGCGTTGAGCAGCAGCCCGACGCCGACCAGGGTCAGCGACACGAAGATCGTCACCACCAGGGCCACGGTCATGGACACGTTGCGGCGCAGGCCGGTGCCGGTCTCCGAGAAGACGTACCTCAGCTGCATGGGTGAATGGGCTCCCTTGTCTGGAGTTCAGTCAGGTGGTGATGCGGTGCACGGGTCACGGGGTCAGTGCTGGTAGCCGTAGACGCCGCGCGCCTGGTCGCGGATCACGTGGCCGTCATCGAGCTCGATCACGCGCTTGCGCATCTGGTCGACGATGCCGGAGTCGTGGGTGGCCATCACCACCGTGGTGCCGGTGCGGTTGATCCGGTCGAGCAGCTTCATGATCCCGACTGAGGTGTTCGGGTCGAGGTTGCCGGTCGGCTCGTCGGCGATCAGGATCATCGGCCGGTTGACGAACGCGCGCGCGATCGCGACCCGCTGCTGCTCACCGCCGGAGAGCTCGTCGGGCATCCGCTGGCCCTTGCCGTCGAGACCGACCATCTCGAGGGTCTCGGGCACGACCTTGTTGATCTGCGCCCTCGGCTTGCCGATCACCTGCAGCGCGAACGCGACGTTCTCGGCGACGGTCTTGTTGGGGAGCAGCCGGAAGTCCTGGAAGACCGTGCCGATCTGGCGACGCAGCGACGGCACCTTCCAGCTGGCGAGGCGGTTGATCTCCTTGCCGGCGACGTACACCCGACCGCTGGAGGGGCGCGCCTCACGCAGGATCAGGCGCAGGAAGGTCGACTTGCCGGAGCCGGAGGCGCCGACCAGGAAGCAGAACTCGCCCTTCTCCATGTCGACGTTGACTCCCTCGAGCGCCGCCTTCTGCTGCGTGGCGTACGTCGAGGTGACGTTCTCGAATCGGATCACAGTCTTCTTGGGCCGGCGCTCGGGGGCAGGGAGAGGTCGTGCGGGGTCATGCCCATCAGGGCACGTCCGGCCGATGGTCGAGTCTAGGTGACCCGCCAAGAGCGGCACCGCAAGGCATCCCTCTCGGTGTTTCGCATATCTTGTGCCCCATGCCCCCGCTTCCCCGTCGTCCGCATGCCCGCCTGCCCCGGGCGTTCGCCGTGCTGACCGTTCTTCTCCTGCTCGCGCTCTCCGGCTGCGGCAAGAGCGAGACCCCGAAGGCCACCCCGTCGGTGAAGCCGACCCCGATCAGCCAGCTCAACACCTCGGCGATGACCCTGGCCCGGGTCGACTTCTGCGCGCTGCTGCCCGACGACGCGGTGCGCAAGGCGCTCGGTGGAGGTCTCGGCGACCAGGTGTCGTGGCGCAACGGCGACCGCGCGCTGATCGACACCGACACCCTCGACGTGGCGCACGAGTACGGCTGCGCCTGGACCCGCGAGAAGTACGCCGCTTCCGCCTGGATCTACGCCCGCCCGATCAAGACCGAGTTCGCCCAGGCGGTGCTGGACAAGACCTCGAACCGCAGGGACTGCACCGCCGAGCCGGGCCCCGAGTTCGGGAAGCCGCACCAGCAGCAGAGCTGTCAGCTGCCCGACGGCGCCACGCGGGTGCGCCTGGCCGGGTTGTTCAAGGACACCTACCTGACCTGCCAGGTGCAGGGGCCCCGCGAGGACGACGCCAAGGCGCTCGCCGACCGCGCCTACGACTGGTGCGTGCAGGTCGCGAACGCGACCAACATCGCGCGCTGAGCCCGGGACAAACTCCGCACCATGGGGCATCTCTGCATCATTGATTGACAGAGGTGTCGACTCTGGCTTTCCCTCACAGGGTGGGGCGGGGAGGCCTGATGGATGCGATGCGGCGGGGGACACTGCTGTCGGCCGTGGCGGCGTTGGTCGTCACCGGTGCGATGGCCGGCCCCGTGCAGGGCAGCCCGCGCGCCGCGGTCCGGAGCACGCTGGCTGCGGGCAGCGGCCGCGTCGTCGTCGTCCAGGCCGTGCCAGGCGTGCGGGTCGACCTGAGCGTTGACGGCACACCCCAGCGGCGCAGTGCGAGCCCGTCCGAGGTCCTCCGCCCGATCGAGCTCGGCCCCGGCACCCACGAGCTGCTCTTCACCGGCGACGCGGAGCTCGGCCAGGTGAAGACCCAGGTGCAGGTCCGCGCCGGGTCGAGCGTCGATGTCGTGCTGCACCGACCCGCCTCCGTGGGCGGCGCCCCCGTCGTGAACACCTACCCCACCCCCTCCGCACCGATCGGGCCGGGGAAGTCGCGCCTGCTGCTCGCGCACACCGCGACGGTGCCTCCGGCGGACGTGCGCTTCGACGGCAGCACCGTGTTCACCAACATCGCGAACGGGGAGTTCGCGAAGGCCGACGTACCCGCCGGCAGGCACCGGGTCGCGCTCGTCCCGACCGGACTCGACACCGCCCCCATCCTCGGCCCGCTCGAGATCCAGCTCGCGCCGCTCACGGCCACGATGGTGTACGCCGTCGGCAGCCCGACCACCGGCTCGATGAAGGCGATCGTGCACACGGTCGCGCTCGAGCCGGACGGGTCTCTCGCGCCCGACCGGATCGCCACCGGAAGCGCGGGCGACGTCAGCAACGTGCGGGTCGTGCCGTTCTCCGCGACGAGCGCGCACCGTCTCGATCCTCGCGTCGCCCTGGCAGCCCGGACAGCCGCTCGGGCTTGCCGGGTCGGCCGGGCACTGGCGCGCTGACATGCTCCGCCTGCTTGCGGGAGGAGTCGTGGGAGCGATGATGACCGTCGGTTGCGCGGCCACGGAAGCCCAGCCGGCCACCGATGGACGGGCGACGTCCGCGCCCGTGCGCAACACCGACGCCAGCCCGGCGCGACGGGTGGGCACGGTGACCCCCGAGCGGCCGACCTCGATGCGCCTCCCGGACGGGACCGATGTCCGGGTCCGCGCGGTGGGCACCCGCCGCGGCGTGCTGGCGGTTCCCGACGACATCCGCACCGCGGGCTGGTGGCGCGGCGGGTCGCGGCTCGGTGACCCCCTGGGCTCGACCCTGGTCGCCGCCCACGTGGACTCGACCAGCCAAGGGCTGGGCCCGTACGCCGGGTTGCTGCGGGCGCGCCCGGGGCAACGTGTCGTCGTCTCCTCCGCCACGCTTCGGCAGAGGTTCCGGATCACCGCACTGCGACTGATCCCGCAGGGCAGCCTCCGGGGTCGAGCCTGGATCTCGGCGCCTTCGGGCCCGCGCCGGTTGACGCTGGTGACCTGCGCCCCGCCGTACGACCGGTCCCGGGGTGGTTACCAGCGGCTGGCCGTGGTGACTGCTCGTCCTCTCGGCCCCCCGACCCTGCGGAGCAACCGATGACGGCGAAGAAGGCCACCGCCAAGAAGACTCCGGCGAAGAAGTCTCCGGCGAAGAAGGCCACCGCCAAGAAGACTCCCGCGAAGAAGACTCCCGCGAAGAAGGCCACCGCCAAGAAGACTCCCGCGAAGAAGACTGCCGCGAAGAAGACTGCTGCCAAGAAGACTGCTGCCAAGAAGACCCCCGCCAAGAAGACTGCTGCCAAGAAGAGTCCCGCGAAGAAGGCCACCGCCAAGAAGACGTCCGGCGCGATCACCCAGCCTCGGACCTCGCCGATCAGGATGGCCACGCCCCGGACCTCCCCGATCAGGATGGCCACGCCCCAGACGTCCCCGATCAGGATGGTCACGCCCCAGACCTCGCCGACCAGGATGGCCCCGACCAGGACGCCCGTCGACGTAGTGGCGCCCCGGGCCACGCCAGCGTCGGCATCCCGGCCTGCCGCCCCACCCCAGCCCACCCAGCCCACCCAGCCCACGCCGGCCCAGGTCGCGGCACCCGTTGCGCCACCGGTGCCGCCGCCGACCTCCTCGGCTCGTGCCCGGACCGGGCGGCGCCGGCGACGGGTGGCCGTGGACGCGCTGGTGTGCGTCGCACTGCTCGTGGTCGCCGCACGCGCCTACTCGATGCAGGGCGTGCCGGACCCGGCCGGACCTCCACCGCAGGCCGTCGTCGCCCGGGTCGCGTTCTCTCCCCCGGTGCCCGTGCCCGCTCCCGGCGAGCTGGTCCGCACCCGGGTGCTTCCCTCGGGCGACCTCCGGGTCGATCACTGGATCCGGAGCCGGACCCCGATCACGACCCTGACCGCGACCGTCCCGCGGGTGGCCGGGCTTGCCGAGACCGGGCCGGTGGCACGCGCAGTGCGGCTCGACGCCGACGGTGTGCGCGTGTCCGGACCCGGTGAGATCGGGTCGCGAGCCACCAGCTTCCGCTTCCCGGGGCACGTCAGGCGGGTGCACGTCAGCTATCTGCTCTCCGGAGTGACCGCGATCAGCGGTTCCGTGTCCGGGAGGGCGCTGGCCAGGGTGACGGCACTGGACCTGTTCTACGCCGCGGACGAGAGACCCAAGGAGGTGCTGGTCGTCGGTGGCGACGTGCGCTCCCTGGCTTGCACGGCCACCACATCGACCGCCGCCGTCCCGCTGGCCTGCGGCACCCAGGAGCCCGGTGACTGGCGGGTGCTCCTCGACCCCGCCCGTCGGCACCAGACCGTGATGGCGCAGGTCGACCTGACCTGAAGCGCTGCGGGCGGAAGTCTCAGGCGGGCTGCTCGGCCCCGCGCCGCCAGCGGATGCCGGCCTCGAGGAACCCGTCGATGTCGCCGTCGAGCACGGACTGCGGGTTGCCGGACTCGAACTCGGTGCGCAGGTCCTTGACCATCTGGTACGGGTTCAGCACGTAGTTGCGCATCTGGTCGCCCCAGGACGCCTGCACGTCGCCGCGCAGCTCGTCGAGGTGGGCCTTCTCCTCGGCCTTCTTCATCACCAGCAGCTTGGCCTTGAGGATCACCATCGCCGAGGCCTTGTTCTGCAGCTGGGACTTCTCGTTCTGGCAGGAGACCACGGTGCCGGTCGGGATGTGCGTGAGACGTACGGCGGAGTCGGTGGTGTTGACCGACTGACCACCCGGACCTGACGAGCGGTAGACGTCGACCCGGACGTCCTCGTCGGGCAGGTCGATCTCGTCGGTCTGCTCCAGCACGGGCACCACCTCGACCGCCGCGAAAGAGGTCTGCCGGCGGCCCTGGTTGTCGAACGGGCTGATCCGCACCAGCCGGTGGGTGCCGGCCTCGACGCTCAGCGTGCCGTAGGCGTAGGGCGCGTGGATCGCGAAGGTCGCGGACTTGAGCCCGGCCTCCTCGGCGTAGGAGGTGTCGAAGACCTCGACGCCGTAGCCGTTGCGCTCGGCCCAGCGGGTGTACATGCGCATCAGCATCTCGGCGAAGTCGGCCGCGTCGACGCCGCCGGCGCCGGAGCGGATGCTGACGATCGCCTCGCGGGCGTCGTACTCACCGGAGAGGAGGGTGCGGACCTCGAGCGTCTCCACGGACTTGTGCAGCCGGGCCAGCTCGGCCTCCGCGTCGGCCTGCGCGTCGGCGTCGCCCTCTTCCTTCGCCATCTCGATCATCAGGCCGAGGTCCTCGAGGCGGGAGGTCAGCGACCTGAACCGGTCGAGCTCGTTCTGCAGCGTCGAGAGCCGGCCGGTGACGCGCTGGGCGTTGGGCTGGTCGTCCCACAGGTTGGGGTCGGCGACCTGGTCGCCGAGGTCGGCGATCTCGCGCTCCATCGCGTCGATGTCGAGCACCTTGCCGATGGTGCCCATCGTCGCCTGGAGCTGCTTGATCTGGGTCTCGAAGTCGGGGCCTGCCACAACCGGCAACCCTACCGGTGCAGGGGTGATGGTTACGCCGCGACGAAGCGGACCTGGAGCACGCGGTCGCTGTCGCCGCCGTTGGCGGTGGTGATCCAGAGCGTGTCGTCGGGGGCGAGCCTGACCGTGCGGAGCCTGCCGTAGGTGCCGCGGAGGTAGCGGACCTTGGTGCGCAGGCCGGAGCCGCTGATGTCCACGCGCCACAGCGACTGGCCGCGCAGGCCACCGATGTAGGCGTAGCCACCCCGGATCGCCATCCCGCTCGGCGAGCAGTCGGCGGGGTGCCACTGGACCAGCGGGTCGTAGTAGCCGCCGGGACCGTCGGCGCCCTCCTGGTTGGCCCAGCCGTAGTTGTGGCCGGCCGACACCTGGTTGAGCTCGTCCCAGGTGTCCTGCCCGAGCTCGCACGCCCACATCCGGCCGTCGGAGGCCTGGTCGATGCCCTGGGGGTTGCGGTGGCCGTAGGAGAAGATCCGGTCGTCGCCGGACTTGCCGATGAACGGGTTGCTCGACCACGGGTTGCCCTCGCGGTCGAGCCGCAGGATCTTGCCGCCGAGCGAGTTCTTGCTCTGCGCCAGCGGCTTGTCGCCGGACTCGCCGCAGGTCACGAACAGGCTCCCGTTCCTGGCGAAGAACAGCCGGCCACCGTTGTGCACCCGTCCGTGAGGGATGCCGGAGAGGATCACGTTGGGACTGCCCAGGACGCCGCCGACGTAGCTGAACCACGCCACCCGGTTGTCGCTCGGGGTGCTGTAGTAGGCGTAGACGCGGCGGTCGGTGGCGAACTGTGGCGACACCGCGAGGCCGAGCGCGCCGTCCTCGCTCCCGCTGCGGGTGGACGGCAGGGTGGCGACCTCGGTGAACCCGCCTTCTTTCGCGATCCGGATCAGTCGTCCGTCGTTGCGCATGCAGCACAGCGCGCTGCCGTCGGGCAGGAAGTCCAGCCCCCACGGGATGTTGAGTCCGGTGGCCAGCGACCGGGCGACGCGTGGCACCGCTTGGGCGGGGGCAGCCGCGGCCAAGCCGGCGACTGCGGCGAGAGGAGTGACTGCGGCCGTCTTGAGGAGCGTGCGCCGTTGCATGTTCCACGGTCACACCCCCACAGGCGATTGGCAATGTCCCGGGGGCGCGCCATCGTGGAAGTCGGACGAAGGGAGCACCGGCATGCCGCAGCGGGCGTGGAGCAAGAAGCGAGAGCGCCAGTACGAGCACATCAAGGAGGGCCTCGAGGACCAGGGCCGCAGCGAGGACACCGCGTCGGAGATCGCGTCCCGGACGGTCAACAAGGAGCGGGCGCGCGCCGGCGAGGCGCAGCAGGCCAGCAAGACCTCCACCGAGGACATCTCGTCAGGTCGCCGGGGTGGTCTCCGCTCGCACCGGGGACCCGGTGGACGCACCCGCGACCAGCTCTACGCCGAGGCGAAGAGCAAGGGGATCAAGGGCCGATCGACGATGACCAAGGCCGAGCTCGAGAAGGCGGTCGGTCGCTAGCCGGTCGCGAGGTCGGTCAGGCCTTCGGCGCGCGCTCCTTGACCAGGTCGACCAGGTCGGCGATCGAGTCGACCACCCGGGTCGGCTTGTAGGGGAAGCGCTCCACGTGCTCGGGGCGGGTGGACCCGGTGGTCACCAGGATCGTGCGGATGCCGGCCTCGAGCCCCGAGATGATGTCGGTGTCCATCCGGTCGCCGATCATCACCGTCGACTCGGAGTGGGCCTCCAGCCGGTTGAGCGCACTGCGCATCATCAGCGGGTTGGGCTTGCCGATGAAGTACGGCTTCTGCCCCGTCGCGGTGCTGATCAGCGCGGCCACCGAGCCGGTCGCGGGCAGCAGGCCGGCCGCGCTCGGGCCGCTGACGTCGGGGTTGGTGGCGATGAACCTGGCGCCTGCCTCGATCAGCCGGATGGCCCGCGTGATCGCCTCGAACGAGTACGTGCGGGTCTCCCCCAGCACCACGTAGTCGGGGTCGCGGTCGGTCATCACGTAGCCGATGTCGTGCAGTGCCGTGGTCAGGCCGGCCTCCCCGACGACGTACGCCGATCCGTCTGGCCGCTGGTCGGCGAGGAACTGTGCCGTGGCGAGTGCCGAGGTCCAGATCGCGTGCTCGGGCACGTCGATGCCGCTCATCAGCAGCCGGGCGCGCAGGTCGCGCGGGGTGAAGATCGAGTTGTTCGTGAGCACCAGGAACGGCAGACCGGTGCCCTTGAGCGCCTCCATGAACTCGGCCGCCCCGGGGATCGGGTCTTCCTCGTGCACCAGCACGCCGTCCATGTCGGTGAGCCAGGTCGCGATCGGGCGAGGTTCGGTCATGCGGACATTGTGTCGGGTCCCGGTGGTCAGCCGGTGGTCAGCCGGCGCTCACGTCGTACTGCATGGCGCCGAAGGCGTTGCCCGACGGGTCCGCCAGCCAGACCAGGTGACCGACCGTCGGGATCGTCGCCCTGGCGTGCAGCACGCTGCCACCCGCCGCCACCACCGCGGCCGCGATCGCGTCGAGTCGGCGTTGACTGCGAAGTGGCTCAGCCGCGGCATGTGGCCCAAGGTAGACCTCATGACGTCGTTCGCCCACGGAGTGCGCGCCACCTCCGCAGAGACCGCAGCAGCGCTGCCCGGCGACGGCCTGGTCGCCGCTGACGTGGCCATGGACCGGGCCTTCTGGCTGGAGGCGCCGCCGGAGCAGGTGTGGCCGTGGCTGGTGCAGGTCGGCAAGGACCGGGCGGGCTGGTACTTCCCCCGATCGGTCGAGCGGTTCATCCCGCCCGGGCGGCGCGGCGCCCGGCGGATCCGCCCGGAGCTCCAGGACCACGAGGTCGGGCAGGTGATCTCCGACTGGGGCGGTCGCGACGCGACGCTGACGGTCACCGAGGTCGAGCCGGGGCGCTGGCTGGTCTACCGCTCGCAGCGCGGCCGGGTCTCGTTCTCCTGGGCGCTGGTGCTGACGCCGGTCGGCTCCCGCACCCGCGTGCACTCCCGGGTGCGGCTCGGGCCGGTGCGGCGCGAGTGGCTCGCGGAGTACGGCGGCGGCACCTTCGACCTGCTCACGATCTGGGGGCTCGCGGCCGGGCTGCGGGAGCGGCTGCGGGAGCAGCAGCGGTGACGGCGTCGTACGACGAGGGCTTCCTGGGCCAGGAGGTCGTCGTGCCGGAGCCGCAGCCGGCCGTCGCCGACGACCTGGTCGTGGTCGAGGGCAGCACCCGGATCGACTACACCCACTACTCGCTGGCGATGAGCGCGTCGCGCCGGCTGGCGCGCTGGGTGGCGTGGAACATCGACGGGCTCGCGCTCTTCCCCGGCGACTCGATCCCGCGCGACGACCAGGCCTTCAAGCTCGACCCGCGACTGAAGCCCGAGGAGCAGACCGGCGAGGACGTCTACACCGGCAACGACCTCGACCGCGGCCACCTCGCCCGCCGCGCCGACCTGCTCTGGGGTGCGCTCGACGACGCCCGGCAGGCCAACGCCGACTCGTTCTTCTTCACCAACATCACCCCGCAGATGAACACGTTCAACCAGTCGATGCGCCACGGCCTGTGGGGCCTGCTGGAGAACGCCATCCTCGAGCAGGCCGGCCTGGAGAAGCGCCGGCTCTCGGTGTTCGCCGGCCCGATCCTGACCGCCGACGACGTGCCCTACCGCGGCACGCTGGTGCCGAAGGCCTTCTGGAAGGTGCTGGTCTACGTCATGGCCGGCGAGCTCCGGGCGAGCGCGTTCGTGCTGCAGCAGAAGGTGGATCCGGGTCCCACGATCGACCTCTCCGAGTTCGCGCCGTACCAGGTGGACCTGCTCGACCTCGAGGACCGCACCCAGCTCACCCACCCGGCCCTGGAGCGGCTGCCGAGCGCCGAACGACGACGCCCGGGCGGCCGGCTGCTGGAGACGCTGGCCGACGTCGACTGGTGACGCGTCCTGTAGAACGGGGTCGACGAAGGAGGCACCGCATGACCGACACGACCAGCACCAACGCCGGCACCACGTCGTACGACGTGGCCGCCGTGCGCGCGCACTTCCCGCAGCTGGGCGACGGCGCCGCCGCCCACTTCGACGGTCCCGGCGGCAGCCAGACGCCCGACCTGGTCGCCCGTGCGGTGCACGACACCCTGGTCTCGCCGCTCGCGAACCGCGGGTCCGCGACCCCTGCGGAGCGCAACGCCGAGGCCGCTGTGGTCGGTGCCCGGTCCGCGCTCGCCGACCTGCTCGGTGCCGACCCGAGCGGCATCGTGTTCGGGCGCAGCATGACCCAGCTCACGATGGATCTCGCGCGCACCATGGCCAAGGACTGGGGTCCGGGCGACGAGGTGGTGGTGACCCGGCTCGACCACGACGCCAACGTGCGCACCTGGGTGCTGGCCGCCGAGGCGGTGGGCGCGACCGCGCGGTTCGCCGACTTCGAGCCGGAGACCGGCGAGCTCGCGCCGTCCCAGATCGAGCAGGTCCTCTCACCAGCGACGAAGCTGGTGGCGGTGACGGGTGCGTCGAACCTGATCGGCACCATGCCCGACCTGTCAGCGATCGCCGACCTCGTGCACGCCGCGGGCGCCCTGCTCTTCGTCGACGCCGTGCACCTGACCGCGCACGCGCCGGTCGACATGGCTGCGTCGGGCGCCGACTTCGTCGCCTGCTCGCCGTACAAGTTCCTCGGGCCGCACTGCGGCGCCCTCGCCGGGCGGCCGGAGGTCCTGGAGCGGCTGCGCCCGGACAAGCTGCTGCCGTCGCCCGACGTGGTGCCGGAGAAGTTCGAGCTCGGCACCCTCCCCTACGAGCTGATGGCCGGCACCACCGCCGCCGTCGACTTCCTGGCCGACCTGGCTCCCGGCCACCGCGGCTCGCGCCGCGAGCGGATCATCGCCTCGATGGCCGCCCTGGAGCGCCACGAGGACCGGCTGCGCAGCCGCCTCGAGGAAGGGCTCGCAGCACTCCCGGGAGCCACACTCCACTCCCGCGCGGCCCGTCGTACGCCGACCCTGCTGGCCACGTTCGAGGGCCACGACCCGCAGGACATCCGGCACTTCCTCGCCGCGCGCGGCGTCAACGCTCCCGCCGGCTCCTTCTACGCCTACGAGGCGTCACGCCGGCTCGGCCTGGGATCCGCCGGCGGCCTCCGCGTGGGACTCGCGCCGTACACCGACGACGGCGACGTCGACCGGCTGCTCGACGGGCTCACGGCGTACTTCGCTACCTGAGCTCCTGACGACCGTTCATGGGCTGTCGGCGGCGACTGGCTGCGGGTGCGCCCGGAGCCACAGCTCACCCACGACCACGTGGATCGTGAACGCCAGCGGGAAGCCCCAGGCGAACCGGCCGTACCAGTCGAAGACACCGGTAGCGGTGAAGATGCCGACCCAGACCCGGATGGTGCCGACGCCGAGACCGACCGCGAACGCACGCACCATCCAGCGCCGGTGCAGCGCCGGGTCCCCGGCGCGGATCGCCAGCCAGCCGCGGCTCAGGCAGGCCAGGAGCCAGGCTCCGAACACGACGCTGGCGACGCTCTCCGCCGGACCTCCGACCGGGAACATCACCCCGAACACCACCGCCGCTACGGTGCCGACCAGCGCCAGCGGCGCGATCACGCGCCCGACCCGCCGGTGCACGTCGTAGTGGCGGGTGCGAAAGGGTCGCCACAGCTGCAGCGGAGCCAGCAGCAGGTAGGGGACCACCAGCAGGATGTGCGCATAGCCGAGCGCCGGGTGCAGCGCGTACTGGTGGTCCGGCCCGTCGGGTGCCCGGCCGTCGAGGACGTTCGGCACGTCGACGACCATCCTGCGCACGGCGAAGACCATCACCAGGACGATCAGGAACGCGATCACGATGCGCCACCCGATCGACAACCGCTGCTCGCGAGTCTCCATCGACGTCCCCCGTCGTCTCGTCGTACCCGACGGCGACGCTACCTCCGAGCATCAGTCGGTGACGAGCACCTCGGACGCGGCGTCACCGGTGACGACCGGTGCCGGGCCCACGCCCGGCACGTGCAGGGGCAGCTCCAGCGGGGCGGCGATGCGGACCACGACCACGTTGTTGCGGGTGCTCACCCGGACCCGCATGCCCGGGTACTTCGCGCGGGCTCCGGACCGGGCCAGGTAGTCCTGCACGTATCGCTCGGCCGCACGTGGGTCGATCCGGGCCCGCTCCCCGAGCCCGTGCTCGTAGACCTGGTCGCCCTGCAGCCCGTCGGTGGCCGAGAGGGCAGCCGCGTCGGCAAGGGAGTTCATGCCCTGCCTGCGGAGGTACGCCGCCGACGCGTCGACGACGACCGCGACCAACGTGGCCAGGATCAGCGCGAAGCCGATGATCAGCGGCGTCACACTGCCCCGGTCACCGCGGGTCATGGCCGGTCCTCGCGGAAGGTGCCGTAGGGCGCCTGGTGCACGGCCTGCACCGAGATCCGTGGCGTGTCGCTGCCGAGCGCGTCGGGCATCAGCGGCAGGTCGACCGACGAGTGCACCTCCGCGACGATCACCGATCCCGGCGACAGGCAGTTGTCGGGGTGCGGGTCGCAGCGGATCACCAGCCGCATCGGTGCAGCTTCGATGCCCTGGTCGGCGAACGCCAGACGGGCCGCCGCCCGTGCCCGGGCGTAGGCGCTCCTCTCGTCGGGGGAGGTGACGAACGCACGACCCGCCGAGCGCGCCGCCGCGGAGGTGGCGTACGACGTGCGCTGGGTGTCGAACACCGCCAGAACGACGTACACCAGGGGAATCAGCAGCAGGATCGCGAGCCAGACGAACTCGATGATCGCCGTCCCGGACTCGTCGCGTCTCTTCACGGGGCCTGTTCCTTCACCGCATGGCCGTCGACGTCGACCGTCACCCCGGGACCCCACAGACCGAGGGCCGGTACGACGGCGTGCACGTGCACAACGACGCCCGGGACCCCGTCCACCGTCGTGCTGCGCGCGCTCACCTGCCGGGCGAACCGGTCAGCGACCGCTCCTCGTATCTGCTGGCGCGTGAGTGCCTCCGCGTCGGCAGGTCCGCGGTCGATCGTCGCGCCCCGCCGCGCCCCCTCGGTCGCGGCAGAGGCAAGGGTGTTGTGCACGAACATCACCAGGGCGACCTGCATGATCCCGAGCACCAGCGGCACCAGGACCAGGCTGACCAGCACGAAGTCGACGACCGCCGACCCGCGCTCGTCACGGACGCGTGACACGGCTCAGCCGGAGACCGAGCGCAGCGCCTCGCGCAGCATCGACCCGAGTTGGTTGCCCGCGATCGCCCACAGCACGCCCACCAGTCCTGCCGTCATCACCGTGATCAGCACCCAGCCGGGCACGTCACCGCGCTCGCTCCGTCGTTCGGCCGCGGCCAGCAGCCGGCTCCACACCTTCGTCATCTCCGTCTCCGATCCATCTCGTCGTTCAAGGGGTGACCAGCCGCAGCCCGACCAGGCCGGGCCAGAACGCGAACACCACGGTCACCGGGAGGACCAGAAAGACGACGGGAACCATCATCAGGACCTCCTTGCGGGCGCCGGCCTCGATCAGCGCCCGGCGGCCGGCTTCGCGCACGTCGGCGGCCTGGGCGTGCAGCACGTCGGCCAGCGGGGTGCCGCGCTCGACGGCGATCGCCAGGCCTTCGGCGAAGCGAGCCACGACCGGCAGCCCAGTCCGGGCTGCGAGGTCGTCGAAGGCACGCGCGACAGGGGTGCCGGTGCGCACCTCGGCGAGCACCCGCCGCAGGTCGGAGGACAGCGCACCGTGGGTGCGTCGCACGACGCGGTCGAGGGCACCGACCGGGCTCTCCCCTGCCGCCACCGCGAGCGCCAGCAGCTCGGCGACCGTGGGGAACTCCTCGAGCACCCGTCGTTCACGCTGCGTGACCTGCGACGTGAGCCGGTTCTCACGGAGCAGCACTCCGCTGGCGAACGCGGCCAGGCAGAAGACCAGCAAGGGAACCGCGCGATCCGGCGCCCGCAGCGAGATCAGCAGCGAGGGCACAGCGCCGGCCAGAAAGGCGACCAGTCCCCACACCACCTGCTGCACGCGGAAGTCGTGCACCGTGAGGTCGAGGTCGGCGCGCTCGAGCCGGCGCCGGATCGAGGCGGAGCCGCCGAGCACGCGCTCGACACCATCCGCCGCCGCCCGCAGCGGCGGTCCGAACACACCTGCCGCGGCCGAGGTCGGCAGGGTCGCGGGACGGGCAGACTCGAGCTGCGGGAGGTCGCGCAGGTAGGGCAGCACCCGCACCTCGAAGGGCGTACGACGGGCAGCCACGATCCGGTCGAGCACCAGCAGGACGCCGGTGCCGAAGCCCGCCCCGAGCAGGACGCCCCACGCCGTCGGGCTCACGAAAGGATCCGACGCTCGACCGGCAGCCGACCGATCCGCACCATCAACCGGTACGCGACCGCGCAGAGGAACGCGCCGCCTGCGAGAACGACGACCCCGGCCGTCGAGGCGTAGCGCCCGATGACGTCACGCTGGAAGCAGAGGAGCAGCAGCACCAGCCAGGGAGCGGCGACGGCCAGCCGCGCACCGTTCACGGTCCAGCTCTGGCGGGACTCGAGCTCGGAGCGGGTGCGCGCGTCGTCCCGCAGGAAGCCGGAGAGGCTGCGCAGCAGACGGCCGAGGTCGCCACCGCCGACCTCGCGCGCGACGCGCAGCCCCTCGACCACGCGGTCACCCACGGGATCCGCGAGTCGCTCCTTCAACCGGTCGAGGCTCTCGCCGAACCGACCGGTCACCTGGTAGTCCAGCGCGAACCCGGCAAAGGCGGGACGCAGTGGCTCCGGGCCACGAATCGCCAATGCAGAAAGGGCTTCCGGCAAGGACATGCCGGCACGCACCGCCGACGACAGGTTGTCCACCGCCTCCGGCCAGACCTCGGCGAACTCCCGCTGCCTTCGCCTCGCACGGCCCCGCGTGATCGCGACCGGCAGGTAGGCGCCCATTGCTCCGAACGCGAGCGCCACCGGAAGAGTGTCGGAGGCCACCTGGATCGCGAGCGTCGCGACCACGCCGCACACCAGGCAGAGCAGCACGAACCCGGTGACCGAGACGCCACCGATGCCGGCCCGCGCGAGAAGGTCGTCGAGCCTGCCGGGCCGGCGACCGTGCGACGTGCGCGGCACCGCGAACGCGGACCAGATCAGCAGCAGACCGGCGCCCAGGCCGAGGCCCACGAGGACGCCCATCAGTCGGCCTCGCGCAGCAGGGCGTGGATGTCGATGCCAGCCCGCTCGAAGTTCTCGAGCCGACTCGGCATGCCCGCCGACCGGACCAGCCGGTCGCCGGCCCGGTGGAAGAGCGGCTCGGTCTCGATGATGTCGTTCTCAACGCGTCCGGGCACCGCCACGATCTCGTTGACCCGTCGTACGCCATGGGCGTCGATGCCAAGGTGCACCACGAGGTCGGTCGATGCGGCGACGGTCGGGACCACGAAGCGCGAGGAGATGTTCTCCCCGGCCAGCAGCGGCAACGTGCACAGCTTGACCAACGCCTCGCGGGCGCTGTTGGCGTGGATCGTCGCGAGTCCGGGAAGCCCGGCGTTGAGCGCGAGCAGCAGGTCGAGGCACTCAGCGGATCGCACCTCGCCGACGATCACCCGGGTCGGCCGCATCCGCAGCGCTTCGCGGACCAGGTCACGCAAGGTGACCTCGCCGGTGCCCTCGAGACCCTGCTGCCGGGTCTGCATCGGCACCCAGTCGGGGTGCGCGAAGCGGAGCTCAAAGACCTCTTCGGCACTGACGATCCGGTCACCGCCCGGGATCGCCGCAGCCAGGCAGTTCAAGAACGTCGTCTTCCCCGCCTGGGTGCCGCCCGCGACCACGATGTTGAGCCCGGCGAGCACGGCGGCTTCCAGGAAGCGGGCCGACTGCGCGGTCAGACTGCCGAGCTCGACCAGGTCGGACAACCGAGCCGCACGCAGCACGAACTTGCGGATGTTGACCGCCGCGAACCCACGCGAGATGCCTTCCAGCACCACGTGGAGACGATGGCCTTCGGGCAGCATCGCGTCCACGAACGGCTGGCTCAGGTCGATCCGGCGGCCGCTCGACTTGAGCATCCGCTCGACCAGCTCCTGCACCTGGGCGGTGGTCAGGATCGTGTTGGTCAGCTCGTGCCGACCGGCGCGCGCGACGAACACCCGCGACGGGTCGTTGATCCAGATCTCCTCGACCTCGGGGTCGTCGAGGTACGACTGCAGCGGCCCGAACCCCGCCACCCGCGCGACGAGCTCACCGACCACGCCACTGGCATCGGCGACCGGGGCGACGACCCCGGTCAGGCTGCGCTCGTCGTGCGCCCGCACCACGCCCTCAGCCAGATGGCGCACCAGCGCGACGTCACGCTGAGGGTCGACGCCTTCTCGACGTACGGCGTCACGCACCTGCGCGTCGAGGTCGTCGACCAGCGAACCGGCCAAGTCCCCGCCAAGCAACGGGTGAGCGAGCTGTTGGCTCACGCGGATCACATCCCGAGATCGTTCAGGTCACTCTTACCCGCCCTGGAGGCCGAGGGAAACCGTCTCCGCCGAATCTGTGGACAACGGGACGGGAGTGACGAGTTCCGGGACGCCCCGGCGCATGGCCCGGCCAACCGCTCCGCCTAGTCATTTCAGAGGGGGTCCAGGCCACCGAACGGCCAATTCGGGTCCCGAGTGTCTAGAAATCGTGCCGAATCCGACCAATTCCCCCAAATAGGGGGTGTCGGGTTGAAGACTCAACGGCACCGACATCCAGACCACCGAAGGACACATCGGCCATGGCCAAGATCACCAAGAAGAAGAAGATCACCCTGTTGGTCACCGCGCTGGTGGTGTTGTTCGGCGGGGCCGCCTACGCCTACTGGACCGCCGGCGGCACCGGCACCGGCACCGCCGCGACCGGCACCAACGTGCCGATCACGGTCGTGCAGACCAGCACCGTCTCCGCGATGGCCCCCGGCGACTCCGCCCAGGCGCTGAGCGGCAACTTCAACAACTCGAACTCCGGCCCGGTCTACGTGGCCACCGTCACCGCGAGCATCTCGTCGGTCGACAAGGCCGTGGGCGCGCCCGCCGGCACCTGTGCCGCCAGCGACTACACGCTCGCCGGCGCCACGATGACCGTCAACGCCGAGGTGCCGGCCGGTCTGGCCCAGGGCAGCTGGTCCGGCGCGACCATCAAGTTCAACAACAAGGCGGCCACGAACCAGGACGCCTGCAAGGGCGCGACGGTCAACCTCGCCTACCTGATCGGCTGATCACACTGACGTGAGGGGCGGTCCGCACCAGGAGCCGGGCCGTCACTCCACCAGTCCGGGAGAGGCTGAGATGGGCACCACCCCGCACGACGGACGCCGGCGCACCAGTGCCCGGGCGTTCGTCGTCGGCGTGGTGCTCCTTCTCGTCACGGCCGGCACCGTCACCGCCGCCTCGGCGTACTTCTCCGGGCGCGGCAGTGGCGCCGGCACCGCCCGGTCGACCACGCCCGTGGCAGTGACCCTCAGTCCCGCGACGCCCACCGCCCAGCTCTACCCCGGGGGTACGGCGGGCGTCTCGCTGACCGTCGTCAACCCGAACGCGGCGACCCTGCACCTGACCACGCTCGCCCTCGACACCACCCTGGGCACCAGCGGCTTCGCCGTCGACACCGGGCACGCGACGTGCGCCACCTCGGTGCTCTCGTTCGCCTCCCAGACCAACGGCAGCGTCGGCTGGAACGTTCCGGCGTCGGGCTCGCTCGCGATCACGCTGCCCACCTCGCTCGCCATGGGCGCCTCCGCCGGCAACGCCTGCCAGGGCGCCAGCTTCACCGTCTACCTGGCCGCCTCGTGAGCATGCTGCCGCGCCTGCTGCGACGTGCTTTGGTGGTGCTGCCGATCGTGCTCACCCTGGTCAGCGGTGCTGCGTGGGGCTACTGGACCACCGGCTCGGTGCCGGGCGGCAACGGGCTCGCCGCGGCCACCTCGGTCAACCAGGGTTCGACCCCCACGGCCGTCGCCAACGGCCGGTCGGTGACCGTGACCTGGGCCGCCACCACGATGTCCAACGGCGACGCCGTCAGCGGCTACACCGTCGCGAGGTACGACGCCGCGACCCTGAGCGCGCAGACGATCGGGTCGGGCTGTTCCGGCACCCTGGCCACCCTCACCTGCACGGAGAACCGGGTGCCGGCCGGCAACTGGGTCTACGCCGTCACGCCGCGGTTCGGGACCAGCTGGCGCGGCTCCGAAAGTGCCCGCAGCGGCACCGTCACCGTGGCCGCTCCCACGTTGGCCCTGTCGTCCTCGGTCGTGAAGCCTGGCAGCTCGATCTCCGGTCAGGCGGACGGCTTCCTGCCGTCGGACACACTCACCTACCGGATCGACAGCAGCAGCGGCACCCAGCTCACCGGCAGCCTGTCCGGCACAGCCACGCCGACGACCGTGCCGGCCAGCGGCGGCGGCTCGGTCGCGTTCACGGTGCCCGCCGGCACCACCGAGGGCACCCACACGATCTACGCCGTGACCTCGCCCAGCGGTGACACGGCGACGGCCGCGATCACCGTCGACGCAACCGCCCCGCCGGTGCCGGTCTTCACCCTGACCCCGACCGCCGTCAGTGGGGACACCGTCACCTTCGCGTTCACCGAGTCGGAGGCCACGGCAACGCTCGAGTGCCGGATGGACGCCGCGGCGTTCGCGGCGTGCGACAGTCCCGAGGACTACGCAGGCCTGACCGCCGGCTCGCACACGTTCCAGGTGCGCGCCACCGATGCGGTCGGCAACGTGAGCGCCGCTGCGTCGTACACCTGGACCGTCAACCTCACCGTGCCGACGATCGCGATCACGTTCCCGAGAGTGGCCGGCACGTACAGCGACGCCTCGTTCAGCGCGGGCTGCGGCACTCCCTCGACCGGCGACGTCTGCGGCTCCGCGGACGACGACATCGCCGTCACGGGCGTCGCGGTCAGCCTCCGTCGGCTGGGCACCGGACTGTGGTGGACCGGCACGTCGTTCACGGCGAGCAGCGAGACGTTCCTGACCGCGACCGGCACCACGAACTGGAGCTACGCGATCAACCCGACCGCGTCTCGCCGAGGGCGACTACACGCTGCGGGCCCGCGCCACCGACGGCGTCAACCTGGGGTACGACGCGCGCACGTTCACGGTCGACCGCACCGCACCGGCGACGCCCTCCCTGACCACCGGGCCTCCTGCCACGTCCGGGCCGTCGGCCACCTTCGTGTTCACGGACACCGAGCGACGGCGACCTTCGAGTGCCGGCTGGACGGCGCGGCGTACGTCTCCTGCTCGAGCCCGAAGACCTACAGCGCCCTGACCACCGGGTCGCACACCGTCAACATCCGCGCGGTGGACCCGTCCGGCAACACGAGCGCCGCCACCTCGACCACCTGGACCGTGGACGCGTCGCCGCCGACGGTGGCGATGACCTTCCCGACCGCCACGACGTACAACCTGGCCGGCTGGACCACCGGTTGCAGCACCCCCGCCGTCGGTGACCTCTGCGGCACCGCCTCCGACGTCGGCAGCGGTGTCTCGGACGTCTCCGTGAGCCTGCGGCGGGTCAGCACCAACAGCTACTGGGACGGCACCTCGTTCGGCTCGTCCAGCGAGTCCTGGCGGACGGCGACCGGCACCACCTCGTGGTCCTACGGGTTCAACGGCAGCAGCTTCCCCGGCGACGGCAGCTACGTCGTCCGCTACCGCGCCACCGATGCGGTCGGCAACACCACCTTCGGCAGTGTGACCCTCGCCGTGGACACCACGCCGCCGCCCACGCCCCAGATCGACCGGTCGCCGAGCAACCCCAGTGGTGGCAGCGCCGAGTTCGACTTCTCCGACACCGAGACCGGCGTCACCTTCTCCTGCAAGCTGGACTCCGGGTCCTACGCCACCTGCACCTCGCCGGCCAGCCTACACCGGGCTCGTCGCCGGCAGCCACACCTTCTCGGTGCGCGTCACCGACCCTGACAGGCAACCTCAGCACCGCGACGTCGTACACCTGGACCGTCGACACGGGCCTGCCTGCCGTCAGCATCACGTCGCCCGTTGCGAACAGCTACCTCAACAACGCGTCGTACACCGCAGGCTGTGGCACACCGGCCGACGACATCTGCGGCACCTCGGCCGATCCGGGCGGCGGGGTCGCCAGCGTGACCGTCAGCATCCAGCGGACCAGCACGATGCAGTACTGGAACGGCGCCAGCTTCTCCAGCGCCACCGAGGTGTTCCTGCCGGCCATCGGCACCAGCACGTGGGCCCTGGCAATGGCGACGACCGGCTTCCCCTCCGACGACGGCTACACCGTGCGCGCGAAGGCGACCGACAACGTCGGGCTCACCGCCACGGACACCGTGACCTTCACCCTCGACCGCACGGCGCCGGTCGCGCCCACGATCACGTCCGGGCCGAGCGGCACCACGGCCGGCAACGACACGTTCACGTGGACTGGTGAGTCCCTGGCCACCTCCCAGTGCCGCCTCGACGGGGGCAGCTACGCCACCTGCACCAGCCCGCGCACCCTCGGCGCCCTGACCGACGGCTCGCACACCTACGACATCCGGGCCGTCGACCGCGCCGGCAACGCGGGCGCACGCCGTCACGCGCACCTGGACCGTCGACGCCACGGGGCCGGTGATCGGGACGTCGTTCCCGGCAGCCGGATCGCGTCTGAACAACACGACGTACACCGCTGGCTGCGTGGTCGGCACCAGCGAGGTCTGCGGCACGACGTCCGATTCCCCGAGCGGTGTGGCGAAGGTCGAGATCAGCCTGCAGCGCTCGAGCACCGGGCTGTACCTGACCGGCACCACCTTCAGCGCCGCCAGCCAGACCTGGATCACCACGACCGGCACCACCTCCTGGAGCTACGCACTCGCCCCGACCACGTTCCCGGCGGAGGACACCTACACGATGGTGGTCCGCGCGACGGACTCGGTCGGCAACGTGAGCACCTCGAGCCGGCCCTTCGTGATCGACCGCACCAAGCCGGTCGCGTCGGGACTCTCGACCACCAACGCCGGAATCGTGCGCAGGCTCGAGGTCGGTGACACCTTCACGCTCACCTGGAACGAGGCGATCGACCCGGCCTCGATCCTTGCCGGCTGGAACGGGACCACCACGCAGAGCGTCGTCGTGCGTGGGACGAACAGCACCAGCAACGACAGTCTCAAGATCTACAACTCGACGAACACGGCGCTGCTGCCACTGGGCACCCTGAGCCTGAGTCGCGGCGACTACTACATCGCCACGGCGACGTTCGGCGCGACAGGCACTCCGTCCACGATGACGATGAGCGGCAACAGCGTCACGATCACCCTGGGCACGCCGAGCGTCGCGATGACCACGGCCGCGGCCGCCGCCAACATGTCCTGGACGCCCTCGAAGATCGCGGCCGACCTGGCCGGCAACGCGTCCGCCACGACGGCGTACGTCGAGACCGACCTGGACAGCGACTTCTAGTCAGCCGTTGCCGACGACCTCGGCGTGCGGGCGGCCGGGGTCGTCCTCGACCGCCTCGGCCTGTCCGGCCCGCAACGCCTCGAGCTGCGCGCAGATCGCGACGCCGTAGAAGAACGCGACAGCGGTCATCAGCGACCAGAGAAGCAGCGCAACGATGCCGGCCAGTGGTCCGTAGGTGCTGCCGAACGAACCACTCACGTGCACGTACGCCGCCAGCCCCGCCGTCGCGGCCATGCTCAGCGTGACGGAGACCACGGCGCCCAGCGACAGCCAGGACAGCGCCGGCTGCCGCCGCCGAGGTGAGTGGTCGAGCAGCACCGCGATCGCGAACACCAGCAGCACCAGGCCCACCGGCCAGCGCGCCACCTCGAACGCCGTCGCGTGCCGTCGGACCAGCCGTAGGTCTCGGTCATCGCGTCGGCGAACGAACCGCCGGCCACCAGGAGCAGGAAGCCGAGGCCCAGCGGGACCGCGAGGACCGCGGTGAGCGCACCGGCACGTCCGTACTTGGCCGGCGCCCGCCGGTCGCGACGGATCCCGTAGATCCGGTTCGAGCCGCGTTCGACCTGCCCCATCGCGGTGGTCATCGACATCAGCGACAGCAGCAGCCCGAGTACCAGTGCCACCTTGCCGGCCCGCTCACTGCTCTCCGGCCCGGTCACCGCACCGGCAAGCGCGTCACCGCTGCCGCGCCCAGGCGAGACCCGCTCGATCGTCTGCGCGACCACCTCGGCCGGCCGCTGCTCGTCGAGATCGGCGGCGAGGCCGGTGAGCGCCAGCAGGAACGGGATCACCGCGAGGCTCCCCTGCAGCGCCAGCGCCCGGCTGTTGGTGAACCCGTCGCCGAACCGGAAGCGCAGGAACGCCCCCTTCAGGATCGCCCACAGCCCGTGGTGCCGGGCCAGGTGCCACGCGTCCTCCGCGTCGAGCTCGTCGCCGTCCATCTCGACGGTCACGGGGACGAGGCGGGCAGTGGTCACGGTGCGGGACTCTATCGAGACTCGGCGACCCCGAAATGAGCGCGGAGGTACTAGTACCAAAGTAGTAGTCCACAACCCGAGCGAACGACGGGCGACTGCTGGCCAAACACCCGGCATATCCGGCAGGGTGTGGACCGCGAGCCGGGGCGGGCCGCCTCCCCCATCAAGACAGAGGGTGCCGCCCGGCCACTCAGCTGACGCGATGCGCCTCCTGTCACGGCAGTGAGCGAGAACTCGTGCAGGCAATCATCCTCGCCGCCGGTGCAGGGCTTCGACTCTGCGACCAGCAGGCTCGCCCGAAGTGTCTGCGCACGATCGGTGGCAGACCGCTGGTGCACCACCAGGTGGAGGCCCTCGCCCGGGCCGGCATCAGGGACCTGACGATCGTGGTCGGCTACCAGCAGGACCAGGTACGCCGGTCCGTCGGACCCCACGCCCGCTACGTGACCAACGAGGACTACGCCACCACCAACAGCATGTACTCGTTCCTGCTCACCCGGCAGGCGGTGCGACGACGACGTGGTCGTGCTCAACTCCGACCTGTTCTTCGCCCCCGAGCTGCTCGACCTGCTGCTCGAGGCCGGCGCGGACTCCCTGCTCTACGACGCGCGCTCCGGCGACGAGGACGAGCAGATGAAGGTCCGCCTCGACGGCGAACGACTGGTCGAGATGTCCAAGACGCTGCCCGACCACCACGTCTCGGGCGAGAACCTCGGCATGCTGTACCTGTCCGAGCAGACCGCCGACGCAACGTACGACGCAGCCGAGACCCTCACCGCGCAGGGCGAGCTCGGTGCTTGGCTCGCGACGGCCGTCAACGAGGCGGCGCGTGAGCGAGACATCCGCTGCGTGGACGTCGAGGGCGCGCCCTGGGTGGAGATCGACTTCCCGGAGGACCTGGATCGCGCGAGGATGGAGGTCTACCCGGCCGTCGCGCGCGCGATCGAGACCGACGACCGCGTGCTGGGCGACTCCCCCCTGCTGAGGAGCGTCTCGTGAAAGTCCTCTTCTCCGGCTATGCGCCCGTGCACTTCCTGTGCTTCAAGCCGATGTACGACGCGCTCCGGACGCACCCGGGCGTCGAGGTCAACCTGTCCGGGGGCATGCGCAGCAAGTCGCCTCACGCACCGGGTGGCTACCTCTACGACCACGAGGCCATGTACGACCGCTTCGACCTGCCAGAGGACGTCGTCCATCCGGTGGGGAGCCTGGCGAAGCTCGACTACGACGTGATGTTCGCGGCGAACACCCGACGGATCGAGCCGCGCCGGGTGCGCCAACGCGTCCAGATCTTCCACGGGATGTCGTTCCGCAACCGCGCGATCCGTCCCGAGACCGACGGCGCCGACCACTACTTCCTCTTCGGCCCGTACATGAAGCGCGGGTTCGAGTCCGCCGGCATCATCGGCGCCGAGGACCCGCGAGGTGTCGACATCGGGTTCCCGAAGACCGACCGGCTCCTCGACGGCTCCCTCGACCGCGAGCGCATGCTGGCGATGCACGGGATCACCGGGGAACGTCCGGTGGTGCTCTACGCCCCGACCGGCGAGAAGCACAACTCGATGGAGCTGATGGGCGAGGAGCTGATCGCCAAGCTTGCGGCGGTCGACCGCTACGACGTGCTGGTCAAGCCGCACGACCACCCGCACACGACGGTGGACTGGTGGGAGCGGCTCGCGTCGATCGAGAGCGAGCACGTCCGGCTGGTGCGTGAGCCCGACGTCATCCACACCCTGTCGATCGCCGACCTGCTGATCACCGATGCGTCGTCGGTGGCGAACGAGTACACGCTCCTCGACCGGCCGATCGTGTTCATCGACGTACCCGAGCTGCTGGCGCTCACCCTCAAGAAGGGCGCGATGCTCGACCTCGACACGTGGGGTCGCAAGGGCGGGCAGGTGGTGCCCGACGTCTCCACGGCGCTCGAGGCGGTCGAGTCGGGTCTGGCGGACCCGGGCGAGCGGTCGGAGGTGCGGAAGGCCATCGTGGCGGACCTGTTCTTCAACCCGGGTTCGGCCACCGCGGCGGCGATGCGGTGGCTGGACGACGGCCTGGACCTGACGTGACCCACGCTGCCCCGGCAGCCCAGGAGCGACCTCGCACCCGGCGCGAGCGACTGGCGGTGATCGGGTCCCGGCTCGGCCCCTACGCACGCCCGCACCGGGGCCGCCTCCGCACCGCGCTCGTGGCGTCCGTGGTCGTCACCCTCGCCCAGCTGGCGCTCCCGTTCCCGCTGAGCTGGCTCGTCGACCTCGCCGCGCCCTCCCCGCGCGGCGGCGGAGCACCGGACTGGCTCACCGTCGGCGGTGACCCCGAGCTCGCGGCCGTGACCCTGCTGGTGCTGCTCGGCGTCGTGCTCGGCGCCAGCGAGTACCTGCAGCGTGTCTCTCTGGCGACGTTCGTGGTCCGCACCGTCAACGACGCCCGCGTGGGGATCCTGACCAGGTCGCTCGAGCGCCCGGTGAGGCCGGGCCGGAAGCGTCGCGACCCCGGTGACGTCGTGACCCGCGTCGTCGGCGACACGGCGCGACTCCGGGTCGGGATGAAGGGCGCCCTCGTCCACCTGCTCCAGCACGGCCTGTTCCTGGTCGGGGTGTCAGTTGTCCTGCTGGCACTCGACGTGTGGCTCGGGCTGGCCTACCTCGCCGGCATCGTCGTCTCCCTCGGAGTAGCGGCGATCGGCGCCGACCTGACCGCCACCCTGTCCCGCAGACGGCGCGGACGGGAGAGCCGCGTGGCCGACCAGGCGTTGCGGGTCGCGGCGACGCCGGGTCAAAGCGCGGAGACCAGGCCGGTCGACCGGCAACGTCAGGTCGCGATCCTGAGCCAGGTCAAGGGACGGACCGCCGTGCTGGTGCAGGTGCTGCTGGCCCTGACCGCCTGCTTGGTGCTGACCCTCTCGGTGCGGTTCGCGGACAGCGGGCGGCTCGGCCCCGGCGACGTCGCCCTCGTGGCGTCGTACCTGCTGATGCTGCACTACCCGATGATGCGGATGGGCCGGCAGATCACCCGGCTCGGCCCGCAGCTGACCAGCGCCGAGCGCCTGGCCCGCCTCGCTCCCCCGGCGGCGGCCGTGCAGGAGTCTTCATGAGCCGGCACGGGACCGCTGTCTCGCTCTCCCCGGCGTCGTCGGTGCTCGGCGCCACGCCCGCAGAGGTGATCGGTGCGACCGACCACGACGGCTGCGTATCGGCAGCACAGGCCGCGGGCGCGCACGCGTTCGTGGCGGAGCTGCCCGAGGGCTACCGCACGCCGATCGGCGACGGAGGCGTCGGCCTCACCGCTTCGCAATGCCTGCGCCTCTCCGTCGCCGGGCTGATCACCGCAGACCCCCGGTCCGTCGTCGTCGACGCACCTACCGCCGGGCTGGACGACGCCGGCGAGGCCGCCGTGCTCCCCGGGCTCGAGGCGCTCTTCCGCGGTCGGGAGGTCAGCGTGGTCGCCGGCTCTCCGGCCGTCCGTGCAGCCGTCTCCCGCGCTCGCGCCGCGAGCGCTCCAGCCAGCGCACCTGTCGCTCCGGCGCCACCCCTGGACCCTGCGCTGCGGTGGGTGTCCGAGCTGCTCGACCCGGGCGCGATGTCGGCCCGGCTCGGCGAGCTGCTGCCGGGCGATGCGTCGACCGACGTCCGGGTGACCTCGGTCCGCTACAAACCCGGCGACAACCTGGTGGTCCAGTACGACGTGCTCACCGGCTCCACCTGGTCCGGGGCGGTCGCCTACTCGCGGAGCAAGGGCAAGCTGAATCGCAAGCGCCGCAACGACCGCAACCGCACGCACGCCCGTCGCGCCGCCGACCGGGCGCCGACCCGGCCGATCGGCTACCTGCGCGACTTGCAGGCGTTGGTCACCTGGCTCCCGCTCGACGTGCGCCTCCCGGTGCTGGCGGACGACCGCGCACGGCTCTCGCGTCGGCTGGCCAAGAAGGACATCCAGGTCGACGGGGTCGAGCCGGAGCTGCTGCGCTACTGGGCGCGTCGGCGAGCCGTGCTCCGGTTCGGTCCGCACGTCCTCAAGCTCTACCGCGACCACGCTGACTACCGGCAGTCGCTCCAGGCCCTGCGCTTCGCAGGTCACCTCGACGGCGTGCGCACCGCGCGCTTCGAGGGTCGGCTGCCGGCGGCTCAGGTCACCGTCCAGGAGTGGCTGCCGGGATGCTCTCCCTCGTTGCGCCCGGGTTCGTCAGAACCCGCTGGGCGGCTCCTCGCCGACCTGCACGCCGGACCCGCTCTCGACGTGCGCAGCACCAGGTCCCGCGACCTTGTCCGCAAGGCGGCCTCGCGCGGGCACTTCGTGTCCTACCTGCTGCCCGAGCTGGGTCCGGAGATCACCGACCTGCTCGCCGAGCTCGAGCGGAGGACTCCCGAGGGCAGCGTGCCGGTGACGAGCCACGGCAACTTCCACGCCGGCCAGCTGCTGGCGACTCCCGGTGGACTTGCGGTGGTCGACGTCGACCGGCTGTGCCTCGCCTCCCCGTCGTACGACCTCGCGTCGTACGCCGCCCACGTGGCCTTCGGGCGGCCGGGTGATCTCGACGTCCTCGGCGCGACCGTGGACAGCCTGCTGACCGGGTACGGCGCACGGCCGGCGGACCTGGACTGGTACCTCGCCACCTGCCTGCTCCGCAGGGCGGCCGTCCCGTTCCGCTTCCAGGACGAGCACTGGCCCTCGGCCACTGCCGAGCTCGTGTCCCTCGCCCGCGCGGTGCTGCGATGAGCCGGCCCGACGCTCCGCCCCGGGCGACGCACGCGCGGCGTCCGCCGAGTCCCGGCGAGCACCCGGTGCGCGACGGCCTGCTGCCCTACAGCCGCACCGCATCGGCCGGCGCTGCTGCGTGGCCTGGCCTTTGCGGCCGTGCTGGTCGGGGCACAGGCTGGCGCTGCCGATCCCGCTCAAGCACATGGTCGACAGCTCGACGGCGGCTCCCGGCACGGGCGGCGTACCCGTCTCAGTGCTATCGGCCTGGTTCGTCGGCCTCGCCCTGGCCGCCGGTGTGGCCGAGCACCTCGAGCGGTTGGCCTTCGCCCACTTCGCCGGGCGCACGATCAGCGACGCCCGCGGTGCCGCGCTCGCCGGTCTGCCCGAGTCCGAGTCCTCGGCCGAGCTCACGGCGCAGGTGCTCGGCGACTGCCTCCGGGTCAAGCAGGGACTCAAGGGCGTGCTCAACCACATCACGGTGAGCGGGATGCTCGTGCTCGGTGTCGTCGTGGCGCTCACGCTCACGGACCTGACGGTGGGACTGGTCGCGCTCGTCGGCACGTCGGTCCTCTGCCTGGTCGCGGTCCTGGGCCTGGCCCGGGTCGGCGCCGTCGCGAGACACCACCGTCAGGGCGAGGTCTCCATGGCCCGGACGGTGCACCGACTCGTGGACCAGGACGAGGGAACGCACGACCCGGCAGCGTTCGCCGCGATGCGCGACCTCGACGCCGACAGCGGCGAGGCCGACATCGCGCTCACCCGCTGGGAGAACCTCACCACCTCTGCGGCCCACGTGGTGCTCCTCGCCACCGCCGCCGCGGCACTGCTGGTCGGCGTGCACGCCGTGCAGACAGGCCGGATGAGCTCAGGGACGTTGTTCTCCGTCATGGCCTACCTCCTGGTCCTCCAAGGCCCCGCGATCCGCAGCGTCCGCCAGGTCACCCGTATCGGGCCGCTCTTGGTCAGCGCCCGTGAGCTCGGTGCGCTGCTGCTCACCCGGCGGTCGAGCAGCGAGCGCTAGCGAGCGCGTCGAGACCATGACATCGCGGTGTCGGCTCGCCGGGTGGTGGAAAGCGCAGCAACGTGCGAAGTGCGGCGCGGCGTGGCGGCTCGCGTCCGGCAACCGGTTTGGCGGTGGTTGAGGAGGCGCGCCGGCGGTACTGGTGGTCGAGCTTGTCGAGACCTGGCGGCACGTGGATGGTCGAAAAGCGCAGCGACCGGGGACGGGTACGGCGCGGGTCCGGGTCGGGCTGCCGGCTCGCGGTGGTTGAGGAGGCGCGCCGGCGGTACTGGTGGTCGAGCTTGTCGAGACCTGGCGGCACGTGGATGGTCGAAAAGCGCAGCGACCGGGGAGAGGTACGGCGCGGGTCCGGGTGGGCTGCCGGCTTGCGGTGGTCGAAGAGGCGCGCCGGCGGTACTGGTGGTCGAGCTTGTCGAGACCTGGCGGCACGTGGTGGTCGAAAAGCGCAGCAACCGGGAGAGGTACGGCGCGGGTCCGGGTGGGCTGCCGGCTCGCGGTGGTCGAGGAGGCGCGCCGGCGGTACTGGTGGTCGAGCTTGTCGAGACCTGGCGGCATGCGGGTGGTCGAAAGGCGCAGCGACGGGGAGAGGTACGGCGCGGGTCCGGGTGGACTCCCGGCTTGCGGTGGTTGAGGAGGCGCGCCGGCGCTACTGGTGGTCGAGCTTGTCGAGACCTGGCGGCACGCGGGTGGTCGAAAGGCGCAGCGACGAGGAGAGGTACGCCGGCTTGCGGTGGTTGAGGAGGCGCGCCAGCGCCGTCTCGAAACCTCCGCCCTTCTTGGCGGTCGAGCCTGTCGAGACCCTACGGAATCCCTTGTCCATAAGGGAAAGTCGACGGAATCAAGCCTTGAATCGAACGTGTGTTCGAGTAGAATGGGACCATGACCACGACGACAGCCGACCTCGACACCGCAGCAGCGGTGCTCGACTTCGCGCGTGAGCGTCGAGCCGCAGCCAACACCGCCGAAGCCGATCTCCTCCAGGCCGCCGTCACCTGGGCGGACCTGCACCCCGCCGAGTCGATCCACGACGCCGCCCTCCTCTCCCGCTACGGCGACCAGCCGTTCGCGGTCGCCGGACCCGGCGCACCCCTGGTCTCGGAGTTCTGCGTGGCCGAGTTCGCGCTCGCGGTGGGGCTGCCCACCGAGACCGGCAAGGCCTACCTCGGCGAAGCGGTCGAGCTCGCCCACCGCCTCCCGCGCACCTGGAAGCGGGTCCTGGCCGGTGACCTGCCCGCGTGGCGGGCCCGGCGGATCGCCCGCGAGACCCTTGGACTGTCCGTCCAGGCCGCTGGGTTCGTGGACTCCCAGGTCGCACCCTTCGCGCACCGGATCGGTCCCGCCGAGGTCGACCGGCTCGTCGCCGACGCCGTCGGCCGGTTCATGCCCGCCGAAGCCGAAGAACAGCGCCGTCGAGCAGCCGATGGCCGGTACTTCGCGATCGAGCACACCCAGGTCTCCTTCACCGGCACCTCCCGGGTCCACGGGGAGCTCGACCTCGCCGACGCCCTGGACCTGGAGACCCGGATCGCCCACGAAGCCGCCGTCCTGGCCGCCTGCGGGTCCCAGGAGCCGTTCGACGTGCGGCGGTCCCAGGCGATCGGCCAGATCGCCCGCCAGCAGACCAGCCTCGACCTCCAACCTCCTGACGATGTCGAAGATCGCCCCGCCGCACGCCAGACCGTCGTGCACGTCCACCTCTCACCCGAAGGCCCGTTCGCCCGCGTCGAAGCCTCCGGACGCCGGATCGTGACCGTCGACCAGGTCCGCGAATGGCTGCACACCCCACTCACCCAAGTCGTCATCAAGCCCGTGATCGACCTCAACGACCACCTCCACGTCACCCAGTACGAAGTCCCCGACCGGCTCGCAGACCAGACCGCCGAACGCGACCTCACCTGCGTCTTCCCCTGGTGCACCCGACCCGCGATCCACTGCGACGACGACCACGTCATCCCCTACTCCGAAGGCGGACCCACCGCCTCCGACAACCTCGCACCGCTCTGCCGACGGCACCACCGACTCAAGACCCACTCGCCCTGGAGCTACACCGTCCTCGAACCCGGGTCCTACCTCTGGTCATCACCCCACGGCTACCAGTACCTCCGCGATCACCGCGGCACCACCGACATCACCCGCGACAGGCCGCCGAACCGGCCACCCGACACCTGAACCCACCGCCCCGCCGCCCGCCAGGTCCAACCCGGCGGGCCACAGGCACGTGCTCAACGCACCAGGATCTGCCGGGACGCCTCCTCCGGCGGTGCGACGCGGCGCTCCGCGATCAGCGCGGCGACGTCGTCAGGAAACGGCGTCGTGCAGCCTTCGGTGGTGTCGACGTGGACGCCGAGGATCTCCTCGGTCGCACGCAACCGGCCTTCGGCGTAGAGCTCGTGCCAGATCCAGAGCAGCTTGCCGGTCGCGCCGATCACCCACGAGCGCGACTCGAGCTCGACGCCGTGCGGCACCTGGTCGAGGTAGCGCACGTGTGCCTCGACGGTGAACAGCGAGGCACCGTACGACGACCGGTAGTCCGGACCGAGCCCGACGGCGTCCATCACCGCGTCGGTGGCGTGACCGAGCACCAGCACGTAGTACGGCTCGGAGAGGTGGCCGTTGTAGTCGATCCACTCCTCCAGCACCGGCTCGCGCCAGACGACGGGCTCGCCGTGCGGTGACGTCATGCCCGACCGAGCGCCCGCAGCACCGCGATCACGCCGGCGTCGCGCTCGGCGACCAGGTCGTCGATCGTGCGCCCGGCGGCCTCGCGCTCACACCCCGCGACCACCTCGTCGCGGAGCTCGGTGGTCAGCTCGGCAGCCTCGAGCCGGGTCCACGGCGACTTCAGGGACGGGCCGAAGTGGTCCAGCATGTGCGCCATCCCGCCCTGGCCGCCGGCCAGGTGGAACGTCAGCATCGGTCCCTGCACAGGCCACCGCAGGCCGGGACCGTCGGTGATCGACAGGTCGATCTGCTCGACGGTCGCCTCCCCCGCGGCCACCATGTGCAGCGCCTCGCGCCACAGCGCCTCCTGCAGGCGGTTGGCGATGAAGCCCGGCACCTCGCTGTCCATCGTGATCACCGACTTGCCGGCGACGGTGAAGAACTCCGATGCCCAGGCGACCGCTTCGGGCGAGGTCTGCTCGCCGCCGACCACCTCCACCAGCGGGATCAGGTACGGCGGGTTGAACGGATGACCCACCACCGTGCGCTCCGGGCGGGCGCACTTCACCTGCATGTCGGTCATCGGGTAGCCGGAGGTCGACGACGAGATCACGACGTGCTCCGGCGTCACCTCGTCGATGTCGGCGAGCAGCCGGCGCTTGAGCTCGAGATCCTCCGGCGCGCTCTCCTGCACGAAGTCGGTCTCCGCCACGGCGGCCCGGAGCTCGGGTTCGAAGCGCAGCCTGTCGCGGGACGCCCCTTCGCGCAGGCCGAGCTCGGTCAGCGCCGGCCAGGCCGCGTCGACGAGGTGCTCGAGCCGTTCCTCGGCAGCAGGGGCGGGGTCCCAGGCGACCACGTCGTAGCCCTTGGCCAGGAAGTAGGCGACCCACCCACCACCGATCACGCCGGTGCCGGCGCAGGTGACGGTGCGAACGTCTGCGGGGTCCGGGCGGCTGGCCATCTCAGGGCCTCGGCTTCAGGCTGAGGATCTCGCGACCCTCGGCCGGGGTGGCGACCTCGCAACCCATCGCCTCGATGATCGTCCTCGCCCGCTCGACGAGCTGGGCGTTGGTGGCCTTGACGCCACGGGAGAGGTACAGGTTGTCCTCGAGGCCCACGCGCACGTGACCCCCGAGCAGCACCGACTGCGCCACCCACGGCATCTGCATCCGGCCGAGCGCGAACGACGCCCACACGGCGTTGTCCGGCAGCTGCTCGACCATCGTCGCCAGCAGCACCGGGTCGGCCGGCGCGCCGTACGGGATGTCCATGCAGAGCTGGAACATCGGTGGCGCGTCGATCAGCCCCTCCTCGACGAGCTGGCGCGCGAACCACAGGTGGCCGGTGTCGAAGATCTCCATCTCCACCCGTACGCCGAGCTCCTGGATCTTCTTCGCCCCTTCGCGGAGCATGTCCGGGGTGCTGACGTAGACCAGGCTGCCCTCGCCGAAGTTGAGGCTGCCGCAGTCGAGCGTGCAGATCTCCGGGAGGATCGCCTCCACGTGCTTGAGCCGCTCGGCGCCGCTGACCAGGTCGGTGCCCTCGACGAAGTCCGTCGGGTTCTGCGGGTCGAGCACCAGGTCACCACCCATGCCGGCGGTGGTGTTCACGATGACGTCGACGTCGGCCGCGCGGATCCGTTCCACGGCCTCGCGGTAGAACTCGACCTCGCGGGAGCCCTTGCCTGTCTCGGGATCGCGCACATGGACGTGCACGATGGTGGCTCCCGCGCGCGCCGCCGCGATCCCCGACTCGGCGATCTGCTCCGGGGTGACCGGCACGTGCTCACTGCGACCGACGGTGTCGCCGGCCCCGGTCAGCGCGCAGGTGATCATGACCTTGCGGTTCATCGTGTGCTTCACGGGTGCTGCCTCCTGCTGGTTGGTGCTGGGCTCATGCGGAGTCGGGAAGGGTGCTCGCGGCGCGCGCGATCGCCGGCAGGCCGAGATAGCTGAGGTCGCGGTGCTGCCGGTCCGTCACGAAGTCCTCGTAGGGCCACTGCGAGGTCTTCACGACGACCACGTCGAGGTCGCGGTCGACGTACGCGAACTGGCCGCGGCTGCCGTCAGCGGTCGCGCGCCGTCCGGTGCCGTCGAGCGGCCACCAGTGCCAGCCGAAGCCGGCATGGGTGGTGATGCTGCTGGGCAGCCGGCCGGTCTCCATGAACGGGTACGGCGCCCGGGTGCTCTGCTCCACCCAGTCGTCGCCGAGCACCTGGCCGCCGGCGACGCTGCCGTCGACCTGGAGCAGCCCGATCCGGGCCCAGTCGCGGGCGGTCGCCGCAAGGCTGCCACCGGCCATCGGCACCCCGGCGACATCGGTGCCGACGTAGGCATCCGAGGTGCAGCCGAGGGTCCGCCACAGCTCACCCAGCGCCACGTCGTACGACGCCCCGGTCGCGCGCTCGCGCACCCAGTCGAGCACCTGCGAGTCGGCGGTGCAGTACTCCCAGCGGGTGCCGGGCGCGGACCGCGGTCCGACCTGGGCCAGCAGCGCCCGGGACTCGCCGCCGTCGGGCCCGAAGCATGCCGTGAGCCGGCTTGCCGGGCTGGCCGGGTCGCGGTGGTCCTCCACCCAGTCGACACCGCTGGTCATGGTCAGCACGTCGCGGACAGTGCACGGCGCGTAGCCGCTGCCGGCCAGCTCCGGCACGTGGTCGACGACCCGGTCGTCGAGGGTCAGCGCGCCCGCGCGCACCGCGACGGCGACCAGGTGCGCCAGTGCGGACTTGGTCATCGAGGCACCGAGGAAGCAGTCATCCTGCCCGAGCCCGGCGGCGTACCACTCGTGGACGACACGTCCGTGCCGCAGCACCACCAGCGAGGTGCCGTGGGTGGAGGCGTGCCAGGCGTCGAGGTCGAACATCCGCCCGGCACCGGCGATCGTCACGTCGAGCTGCAGCGACTCCCCCGGCAACGAGGTCGAGCCACCGACCGGGACGGTGCGGAACGACCGCGCGAGGGGCTCTCCGCCGGCTTGCTGGGGGTTGACGAACCGAAGTCCCGACAACCGGGACGTGGTCTCGGTCGACATCAGTCGATGCGCGGACTGTTCGCGAGCAGCCGCTTGGTGTACTCCTCCTTCGGCGAGTCCATGACCTCCACGACGGAGCCTGCCTCGACGACCTTGCCGGCGTTGAGGATCTGGACCCGGTCGGCGATGGAGCGCACCAGGGCGAGGTTGTGGGTCACGAAGAGCATGCTGATCCCGCGCGAGACCCGCAGCGACTCCAGCAGCGCCACGATCGACCCCTGCACGGACACGTCGAGCGCCGAGGTGATCTCGTCGCACACCAGCAGGTCGGGCTCCGCGGCCAGGGCCCGGGCGATCGCGACGCGCTGGCGCTCGCCACCGGAGAGCCGGCTGGCCTGGTACTTCAGGACCGCCGGGCCGAGCGCCACCTGCTCGAGGAGCTCGACGACCCGGTCGGTCGCGGCCTTGCCGCTGGCGATGCCGAACAGCTCCATCGGGCGCTTCACGATCTGCTCGATGGTCAGCCGCGGGTTCAGGGAGAGGTACGGGTTCTGGAAGATGTACTGGATCCGCTTGCGGTCGACGGCGCTCCGCTTGCGGGAGCCGTGGCCCAGCTGGGTGCCCTCGAACTCGATCTGCCCGGTCCACTCCTTGTGCAGGCCGCCGACACAGCGCGAGATCGTGGTCTTGCCGGAGCCGGACTCGCCGACCAGCGCCACCACCTCGGCCTTGCCGACGTCGAAGGTGACGTCGAAGACCACCTGCTTGTGGCCGTAGAAGACGCCGAGGTCCTGAAGGTTGAGGATGATGTCGCGTGCCTTGTGGGGGTCGGTGTCGGGCACCGTGCCGCGAGAGATGTCCCAGGTGCCGATGTCACCGGCCCGGATGCAGCGCACCTGGTGGCCGGGGGCGACCTCGCGGAGCTCGGGCACGTCCTTCTTGCAGGCCTCGACCACGAACTCGCAGCGGTCGTGGAACCGGCAGCCGTGCGGCCTCGTCCCCGGAGCGGGGGTGCGACCGGGGATGCCGCTCAGCGCGCGGGCCTGGCTCAGGTGCGGGATGGAGTCCAGCAGCGCCCGGGTGTAGGGGTGCGTGGGATCGGCGAAGATCGCGTCGCGATCACCGAGCTCGGCGATCTGGCCGGCGTACATCACCGCGACCCGGTCGGCGATGTTGGCGATCACGGCCAGGTCGTGGGTGACGTAGAGCGCGGCGACGCCGTGCGCGCGGCACAGCTCGGCCATCGTCCGCAGCACCATGCCCTGGGTGGTGACGTCGAGTCCGGTCGTGGGCTCGTCGAGCACCAGGACCTTGGGCTTGGGCAGGAACGCCATCGCCAGGGCGACGCGCTGCACCTGGCCACCTGAGAGCTGGTGGGAGTAGCGCCGCAGGAACTCGTCGTCGCTGGGAAGGCCCACCTCGGCAAGCCCGTCGCGTGCGCCTTGCAACCGGCTCTCGGTGGTGCCGAGGCCGCGCAGCTCCATCAGCTCGACGATCTGCCGGCCGATCCGGATGCTCGGGTTCAGGGCCGAGGCCGGGTCCTGCGGGACGTAGGCGATCTCCTCGCCGCGCAGCTGGCGCACCTGCTGCCAGGGCAGACCGAGGACGTCCTTGTCCTCGAAGAGGATCTTGCCTCTCTCGATGGCCGCGCCGGGTCGGGTGTAGCCGAGCAGCGCGGTGCCGACGGTGGTCTTGCCGCTGCCGGACTCGCCGACCAGGCCGACCACCTCACCGGGACGGAGCACCAGGTCGATGTCGTCGACGACGTCGACGCCCTGGCGCCCGGTGAGCACGATGCGGAGGTCCTCGACGGTGATGCCGGTGCCGGTGCGGGTCGCCGTGGGTTCCTGGGCGGGAGCACTCACGAGTCGTCACCTCCTCGCTGCGAGAGCTGGGCGATGCCGTCCGCCGTCAGGTTGGTGCCGATCGTGAAGAGTCCGATGATCAGCACGGGCGCCAACACCGACCACGCCTGGGTAGCCAGTCCGAGCCGGTTCTCCTGGATCATCTGGCCCCAGTTGGCTCCACTCGGGTCGGTGCTGAAACCGAGGAACCCGAGGGCGGCCACCAGTGCGATGGAGAACGTCAGGCGCAGACCGGCCTCGGCGAGCAGCGGGGCGTTCATGTTGGGCAGCACCTCGGCCACGATGACCCGCGACCGCTTCTCGCCGAGAGCCTCGGCGGCGTGCACGAAGTCGCGGGAGACGAGGCCGAGCGCGACGCCGCGAGCGATCCGGGCGGTGCGCGGGGCGTTGGAGAGCCCGACCAGGACCACGAGCATCCATGCCTTGGGCTGGCTCACCGCCGTGAGCACCACCAGCGACAGCAGGATCTGCGGGAAGGCGAGCATCACGTCGTTGAGACGCATGATCACCTCGTCCCACCAGCCGCCGCCGTACGCCGCCACCACGCCGATCAGCGTCCCGACGACGGTGCTGAGAAGCGTGGCGAGCAGGGCGATCAGCAGCACCTCGGTGCCGCCGTACATCAGTCGGGACAGGACGTCCTGGCCGAGGTAGTCGGTGCCGAACGGGCCCTTGGACGTGTACGGAGCGCCGACGACCTCGTTCTCGCCGTGCGGGGCGAACAACGGGCCCAGCACCGCGAAGAGAGCCACCAGGAGCGTCAGGATCCCGCCGACCACGAACCGTTTCTGCTTCAGTGCCTTCTGCCACGCGGAGGGCGTGCTCGGGGCGGCGGCGCTGGCGTGGTCCGCTGGTGCGCTCATGAGGTGATCGCCGTCCTCGCGCGGGGGGTGAGCAGGATCGAGAGCAGGTCGGCGACCAGGTTCACCACGACGTACACCGCGGCGATGATCATGCTCAGGGCCTGGACCATCGGCACGTCGTGGTTGTTCACCGAGTCGACCAGCTGGTTGCCTACCCCGGGGTAGTTGAACACCTTCTCGACCAGAACCACGCCACCGGCCAGCCAGGCCAGCTGGAGCGCGATCACCTGGATGCCGGGGACGATCGCGTTGAGCAACGCGTGCTTGCGCATCACCACCCGCTCGGGGATGCCCTTGAGCCGGGCGAGCTCGACGTAGTCGCTGTCGAGCACCTCGAGCAGGGTGGAGCGCACGATGCGGGAGACGTACGGCGCCACGGCGAGCACCAGCGTGGCGACCGGCAGGATCATGGTCCTCGGCTCGTTCCAGGGGTGGACGCCCGGGGAGGAGATCGTCACCGCCGGCAGCATGTGGAAGACCGAGGTGGAGAACACGGCCACCAGCAGGATGCCGATCACGAACTCGGGGAGGGCCGCGAGCATCAGCAGCACGGTCTGGATGATCGTGTCCGGCCGGCGACGGCGGTAGTTGGTCGAGATCATCGCGATGCCGAACGCCACCGGGATCATCACGACCGCCGCGAGCAGCACCAGCACCAGGGTGTTCACCACGTTGTCGGAGATCAGCTCGGAGACCGGGCGCTGGTTGGCGATCGAGGTGCCGAGGTTGCCGGTGAGCAGGTTGCCCAGCCAGTCGAGGTAGCGGCTGACCAACGACTGGTCGAGGTTGAGCTGGTCCCTCAGCTGGGCGACACGAGCCGGGTCGGAGGCGAAGTCCCGGCCCAGGATCGCGCGGACCGGATCGCCCAGCGCGGTCGTGGCGACGAAGACCAGGATCGAGACCAGCCACAGCGTGAGCACGGCGAGCCCGAGCCGCCTGGCCATCCAGGAGGCCCAGGCTGCGGCGCCGTGGCGACCCTTCGGCGGCGGGACCTCTTCCAGCGCATCCGGGACGATCAGGGCGTCGATGGCCATTGCGTCACGCCGAGAGGGAGGCCGACTTGAAGGAGTAGTTGCCCAGCGGCTGGAACTTGCTTCCTTCCAACCCGGACACCTTGGTCGAGACGCCGTCGATCAGCTGACGGAACCCCCAGATGATGTAGCCACCCTCGTCGTACTCGATCTGCTGGGCGTCGTGGAGCAGCTGGTTGCGCTTGGTCTCGTCGACCTCGGCCTGGGCCGCGGCGACGAGGCCGGCGAACTTCGGGTAGTTCTCGGCCTTCTCGAAGTGCGTCTCGTCGTAGTTTCCCTTGCCGGGCATGGAGCCGACGGCCGCCTGCGGCAGGTAGTTCCGGGTGTTCCAGAAGTCCTGGCCGAACGGGTAGGACAGGTAGTCGTCGCCGTAGAAGGGGTTCTTCTTGATCACCTTCACGTCCACCCCGGCCTTCTTCGCCTGCTCGGCGAACAAGGACGCGGCGGCGGGCGCGTTGCCCAGGATGTCGTCACCGGTGAACAGCTGGACCTGCAAGCCGTCCTGGCCGGCCGACTTGAGCAGCGACTTGGCCTGGTCGATGTCCTGCTCGCGCTGGGGCAGGTCCTTGGCGTAGGCAGGATCGAAGGGCGCGTAGAGGTCGTTGCCGAGGGTGCCGTGGCCGCTGAGGGCCTGGTCGATGATCTGCTGACGATCGCAGATCAGCCGCATCGCCTGGCGCACCCGGTTGTCGGAGAACGGGTTGACGTCGACCCGCATGGTGAAGGGCCCCCACGCGCCGCCGCCGCCCACGACGGTCTTGGCACCCTGCTTCTTCACCGTCTCGATCAGGTTGTAGGGCAGGCTGTCCACGGTCTGCACCTGACCGGCGAGCAGGGCGTTGACCTGGGCGCTCGGGTCCGGGAAGTCCTGGATCTGCAGCTCGTCGATGTGGGCCTTGTCGCCCCAGTAGTCGGCGTACGTGGTGAAGACGCTGTTCTTGCCCGGCGTGAACGACTTGAACTTGAACGGGCCGGTGCCGACCGGCTTGGCCGGGTCGTAGTCGGCGGGCACGACACCGAAGGTGTACTCCGCCAACAGGTACTGCAGCACGGCGTACGGCGACTTGAGCGCGATCACGACGGTGCTGGCATCGACCTTCTTGGTGCCGTCGAAGTCGATGATCGCCGACAACGCGCCACCCGCCGACGTCGGGTCCTTGCCGGCCACGCGGTTGAGGGTGAAGAGCACGTCCTCCGGCGTGACGTCCTTGCCGTTGTGGAAGGTGATGCCCTGGCGGAGCTTGATCGTCCAGGTCTTAGCGTCCTTCGAGGGCTCCACCGACTCGGCGACAGCCGACTGGATCTGGTAGTCGTTGTCCCAGTAGAGCAGCGGCTCGTAGAGCTGGAAGCAGCGTGCGATGTCGGGCCCGGTCGCGGGCCGGTGCGCGTCGAGGGTGTCCTTGCTGCTGCCGCCGGTGGCGCCGTGGATCAGGACGCCCCCCGACTTCGGTGTCCCGCCCGAGTCACCGCCGCCACAGGCGGCGAGGGCGCTCGATCCGGCCACGCCTGCGGCCGCGACCCCGGAGTACCGGAGCACCTGACGTCGAGAGAAGGGCTGCTGATCCCACAGGGATCCGGTCTGGTTCGCCATACGAACACCTCCGCGTAGGATGCGAACGCTAAAACCTTGCTCGGGGCAGGTCAAGCATTGTCTGGAGGTGTCTCGTGAGAGATTTCGCCGAGAGCCCGCTCGACGCGAACGCCCCACCGCGCGCTTCTCGCGTGCAGTCGGTGGACCGCGCCGTCCGGCTGCTCCACGCCGTGGCCGCAGCGACCGGCACCCGCGCCACCGTGACCTCGCTCGCCGAGACCTGCGGTCTCAACCGCGCCACCGCCTGGCGGATCCTGATGACGCTCGAGCGCGCCGGCATGGTCAACGGCGACCGCGAGACCGGGCAGTACGCGATCGGCCTGGGCCTGGTCGAGCTCGCCCGCTCCGCCGGCGTCGATGCGCTGGCCGCCTCCGCGCACGCTGCCCTGGAGCGGCTCAGCCTGCAGACCGGCGAGACGGCCGCGCTCGCCGCCGTGCGTGGCGGCGGCCTGACCTACGTGGACGAGGTGGCTCCCAGCGCGATCGTCTCGGCGGGCGGCTGGCGGGGCCGGGTGGTGCCGTTGCACGCCACCTCGACCGGCAAGGTGCTGCTGGCCTACAGCGACCCCGACACCGTCGATCGGATGACCGGACCCCGGCTCCGGCGCTGGACGGCGACCACGATCACCGACCGGACCGCGCTCCTCGAGGACCTCGAGGAGACCCGCCGCCGCGGCTACGCCGTGTGCCGCGGCGAGTACGAGGAGTCGGCGTACGGCGTGTCCGCGCCGGTCCTGGACGCTGCACGCCGCCCGGTCGCGGTGGTGAGCGTCTGGGGCCCCCAGGACCGGATCAACGAGACCCGGTTCGACGCGCTCGGGATCCTGGTCCGCGACGCGGCACTGGGCCTCACGTCCAGCTGACCGGCGAGGCGCCGCGCGATGTTTGCGCGGGTCGCAACCCGGGCAAATTCCCGTTGATCCGCCGTGTCTCGGGAGCGGCGGATTCAGACTTGGCAGGGGGTGTCATGGCCATCGGTGGTGATCCCGACGACCTGCGACAGCATGCGACCTCCCTGCGCGGCTGGGCAGACTCCGTGGACGACGAGGCCGAGCGGCTCCGCACCGGTGAGAGCGTCGAGTGGGAGAGCACCGCCGGCGACGCGTTCCGGCGCCTGATCGACGGTGACGTCTCGCGGGTCACTGCCGTTGCCGGCCACCTCCGCGACGCCGCCGACCGGCTGGACGACCTCGCCGCCACGCTCACCGACCGCCAGCAGTGGCTGGAGGACGTGCGCGCCAAGGTCGAGGCCGGGATCGACACCGCCGAGCACCTGGTCGAGAGCGGCGCGAAGCAGGTCTGGGACGGTGCCGGCGACGTCGCCCACAAGCTGGGCGGCCTGCTGTGAGCCTGGCCCTGGCACCGCTCGAGGGCGCCCTGAGGGTGCGACTCGACGAAGCGGCCTGGGCCGGCCTGGTCGGCACCACCGAGGCGTCCCCCGACACGATGCTCCGGCCGCTGCCGGGCACCACCCCCTCCTCCCCCGGGTACGACGGGGCGCTCCGCGAGTCCGCCGCCCTCGCACTCGGGCCGGCCGGACTGCACCTCGACGTGGTGACCGCCCGCGGTGACCGTGGCCTGCTCGGCGTGATCGGCTCCGACGGCCGGTCGGCGGCGAGCGCGGTCCGGGTCGTGGCCACACCAGCGGGCGCGAGCGCCGTACCCGTGCCGGGGGTGGAGGTCAGCGGGTTCGCGGCTGAGCACCTGGCCGACGAGGTGCTGCGACTGGTCCCGCCCGACGGCGTCACGGTGCCGCTCGCCGACGGCGAGCCGACCGAGGTCTCCGTGCCCGAGCACCTGGCGATCGCGGTGTCCCGGGCACTGCGGTCCGGCGACGAGGCCCTCGCAGCCACGGCCGCGCGGGAGTGCGGCTACGACGAGGTGCCCGACCTGCTCCGCGCTGCCAGCGAACAGGTGCGCGCCAGCGCGACCGTCACGCTGGCGGTCGCCGGCTCGACGCGGGTGGAGGTGCACACCTGGCTGCAGTGCCGTGCCGGCTGGCTCGACCTGCGTGTCCACGGCGGCACCTGCACCACGCGGGTGGTCGACCGGTCGGGCATCCACCAGGACCTGGCCCACGCGCTGACCGGCGCGCTCGACGCGCTCTACGGGGTGGTCGACGGTGGGTGACGGACTGGACGTCAGCGGTGGCGCCGGTGGACTGACCGCGAAGTTCGACGACATGCGCACCTTCGCCGGGCTGGTCGACACCTCGGCCGACACCGTGCGCGACGCGGGACTGGCGAGCAGCGCCGTCACCGCCAGCGCCGACCTCGCCCAGGCCGCGATCCTCTGCCCCGTCGAGGTCGCCGAGGTCGAGGCGGCCCTGCTCCTGGCCGGCGCCGGTCCCTCCGGCGGACTCGCGACGAGCACCGAGATGGAGGTCACCGCCCGGCTGGTGCGCGGCTCGGTCGCGGCCTACCAGTTCACCGACGACCAGCTCGCCGCACTGGCCGAGATGGGCTGGAGCGCCGCCGGCTTCACCCTCGGCTACGTCGGCGTGCCACTCGTGATCGGTGGAGCCGGGGCACTCGCGCTCACCAACCCGCTGCTGTTCGCTGCGCTCGCCGGCACCGGCTACGCCCACCGTGACGACCTGCTCGGCGAGGCGCAGCAGACCCTCTGGGACAACCCGTGGCTGCAGGAGTCCCTGACCCGGCTCGCTCCCGGCCTGGTGCAGGGCGGGGCGTTCTCGCTGCTGGGACCGCTGGCGCCCCTCGTGTCCGGCGGCGCCTGGCCCACCACGGACTACGAGAGCGCCGTGGCCGGGCTGATCAACGCCGGCAACCTCTTCGGCGCCTTCCAGGACTCCGGGAAGTTCCAGGTCGACACGGTGCAGGGTTCCGACACCGCGATCGACCTCGACTCGACCGGCTTCGTGCGCTCGATCTTCGACCAGCAGGGCGTGCTCGGCTCTGCCGGCAACGAGGCCGAGGTGCAGGTGATCGCGATCCACCACCCCGGGCTCGCCGACTCCTACGTCGTGCAGATCCCCGGCACCCAGGACTGGAGCCCGGTGCGCGGCGACAACCCCGTGGACCTGACCACCAACGTCTGGCTGGAGGCGGCGCGCGACACGCAGATGGAGGACGCGGTCGAGCAGGCGATGGTCCGGGCCCAGGTGCCGGACGGAGCGTCGGTGATGTTGACCGGCCACAGCCAGGGCGGGATCACGGCCGCGGCGATGACCACCGACCAGGCCTTCATGGACCGGTACGACGTGCGCAGCGTGGTCACCGGCGGATCGCCGATCGCCCGGATCGACGTGCCCGACGACGTCTCCGTGCTGAGCGTCGAGAACGCACAGGACCTGGTGCCGCGGCTCGAGGGCGCCAGCAACCCCGACCGGCCGAACTGGATCACGGTGACCCGTGACCTCGACGACAGCGAGGGGGTGGACCCCGACACCGGCTACAACACCCTCGGTGCGGCGCACCTGACCGCGCGCTACGCGGCGACCGGCCGTGCGATCGACGCCTCCACGTCTGAGACGATCGAGCGGTGGCGCGCGCAGAACGCGGAGTTCTTCACCGACGGTCCGACCTCCGCCGTGGCGACGCGCTACAGGATCAGCCCGGTGGACCCGTGAGGCTCCGCCTGCTTCCCCTGCTGGTGCTGGTCATCGCGCTGGTGCCGGTGCTGAGCGCGTGCGGCGCGCACCCCACGCCGAAGCGCCCGTCGTACCACCCGATGGCGGACGCCACGCTCTACCAGCAGATCGGTGACCTGCCCGGTGTCACGAACGTCGACATCCGGTGGGTCGACGACGCCACCCGGGGCAGGAGCTACGTCGGCCGGGTCCGGGTGCGCGACGGTGTCGACGAACTGCGTCGCCTCGACCAGGTGCTGGCGATCCTGCGCCAGGGCCGGGCTGGTGCCGGGATCACCGTCTCCGTCGGCACCGCCCACGGAGTGGCGAAGTTCCCGAGCGACCTGGGCGTGATCACGCCGGAGGAGATCGAGGCGCGCTACGGCCCGCAGCCCGGGGACGGCACTCCCCCGGACAGCACGCCAGCCCCCTAGCGGCGGTCAGGGCCGGAACAGGTCGCCGTGCTCCTGCACGCGCTCCAGCACCTCTTCGAAGCGCAGGTGCTCCAGCTCGAGCGGGTCGTCCGCGCCCGCCTCCACCTCGGACCAGGTGCGCGGTGCCGCGGCCGTCGGCCGGTCGCGACCGCGCAGGGAGTACGGCGAGATGGTCGTCTTGGCGCCGGTGTTCTGCGACCAGTCGAGGAAGACCTTGCCGGAGCGCCTGGCCTTCGTCATCTGCGAGAGCATCAGCTTCGGGTGCTCCTTCTCCAGCTCCTCGGCGATCCCGTGCACCCAGTCGCGCACCTCGCCGGCGTTCTTGCGTCCGGGCAGGTCGGCGTAGAGGTGGAGGCCCTTGCTGCCACTGGTCACCGGCAGGCAGCCGAGGTTCTCCTGCGCCAGCCGGTCGCGCACCAGCAGCGCCACCTGGGCGCACTCCCCCAGCCCGGCGCCGTCGCCTGGGTCGAGGTCGATCACCATCCGGTCGGGGTTCTTCGGCCGGCCGTTCTTCCCCACCTTCCACTGGTGCACGTGGAGCTCCAGCGACGCGAGGTTGACCAGGTAGGTGAGCGAGGCGAGTCCGTCGATCACCGGGAAGTGCAGCTCGTCGCCACCGTTCTGCGACCTGCGCGACGAGCCGCGCGATCCCGTCGTCGGCACCTTCGCGATCCGCAGCCAGGACGGCGCGCCTGCGGGGGCGTTCTTCTCGAAGAACGACGGCTTCGCCGTGCCGTTGGGCCAGCGGATCCGGGTCACCGCGCGGTCGGCCAGGTGCGGCAGCAGCACCGGTGCCACCTGCGCGTAGTAGTTGAGCACCTCGCCCTTGGTGGTGCCGGTCTGCGGGTAGAGCACCTTGCCGAGGTTCGACAGCTTCAGGGTGCGGCCGTCGACCTCGACGTGGACCTCGTCAGGCATGCACCCATCCTCACAGGTCGGCTGGGGTCTGGTCGGTGCGGACGCCGCGGTACGACGGCTGCCGGAGCCGGCCGTCGGTGGTGATCCGGAGGAACTGCACGTCGACCACCAGCACCGGCTCCACCCAGACCGTGCCGGCCGCGTCGAGCCGGGGCACCTCGAGGAACGGGCTGTCGGACCGCACCAGCGGCACGAGCAGCTCGGACAGCGCTCGTCCGGCCTTGCCGGCGATCCCGCTGCCGACCCGGCCGCGGTACTCCAGCCCGTGCGCCATCGGCTGTCCGACCAGCACCGCACCGAGCCGGTGGTCGCTGTCGGTCTCGTGCCGGTAGCCGCCGACCACGAACGACCCGGTCGGCCGGATCGGGAACTTCAGCCAGTCGCGGCTGCGTGCTCCCCACTGGTAGCGGCCGGTCACCTTCTTGGACACGATGCCCTCGAGGCCCTGCGCCTCGGCGGCGGAGAGCAGAGACGGTCCGTCGTCGTACGTCGCCGGCACCTGCCACGAGACGTCGTCCAGCCCGATCCCGTCGAGGACAGCGCGACGCTCGCTCCACGGGAGCCGGTCGAGAGCCCGCCCGTCGTACCTCAGGACGTCGAAGGCCAGCAGGGTCACCGGCCGGACGTCGGCCAGCCGCCGCGCCTTGCGCGCGTCGGTGACATGGATCCGCTCGGCCAGACCGCCGAGGGACGGCACGTCGCCGTCGCCGAGCGCGACGATCTCGCCGTCCAGCAGCAGGTCGTCGACCACCTCGGCGAGCTCGGCGAGCTCCGGGAACGCGACGCTCAGGTCGCGGCCGCTGCGCGACCAGACACGTACGACGCCGTCCGCGACCTCGACCAGGGCACGGATGCCGTCCCACTTGACCTCGTGGACCCACTCGGAACCGGTCGGGACGTGGTCACCCCGGGTGGCGAGCATCGGCCGCCGGTCAGGGTGCAGGGCACTTCCCGCCCGTGACGATCTCGATCGAGACGCAGGTGTCCGGGCCACCGAGCGTGTTGACCTTGTCGGTGCCCGGCCCGCCGTCGTACGTGTCGAAGCCGGCGCGGCCCCAGAACGTGTCGTTGCCGCCGTTGCCCGAGGCGTCGAGGGGTCCGGAACCGTCGGTCTTCACCGTGTTGTCGGCACCGTCCCCGATGAAGGTCAGCGGCAGCCCGATCACGGACAGGATGTCGGTGCTGCTCATGTCGAAGCGCACCTTGGGGCTGGACTCGAACCGGCCGAAGCCCGACGCCAGGTCGGCGGTGAGCCGGGGCCAGCCCTCCTTGAGCATGTCGACGTAGAGCGTGACCGTGTCGGTGCCCGGTCCGCCGTCGACGACCTGGTCGGGGTTCTTGTTGATGCCGTCGTTGATCACGTCGTTGCCGGCGCCGCCCTCCATCACGCCGGCGTCGCGTCCGTAGTCGCTGAGCAGGTCGTTGCCGTCCTCCCCCTCGAGCACGTCGTTGCCGCCGTAGGTGAAGAGCTGGTCGTCGCCCGCGCCGCCGTTCATCCTGTCCACGGTGTGGTGCGGAGCGCTCTGGTAGTCGTCACGGAGCGTGTCCTCGCCACCGGCACCGGTCATCGTGTCGGATCCCGGGCCGCCCTGGAAGATGTCGCGCCGCGGGCCGCCGGTGAAGGTGTCGTCGTACGAGCTGCCGACGATCTCCGCCCGGTCTCCCAGGAAGCTGTCGACGCCGTGGCTGGACTCGACGGTGTGCTTCACGGTGCTGACCGTCACCGGGTAGGGGAAGTCGGAGAAGGAGATCCGGTCGGGGGTGTCGCTGGGGTAGCGCCCGTCGAAGCCCGGGGACAGCAGGTCGTTGCCGGTGTCGCCGTAGAGCACGTCGTTGGAGATCCGCATGCCGTGGTCGGTCCTGACCTGGGCGCCACCCTCGCCGGCGATCCAGTCGCGTCCCGGTCCGCCGTGGAGCCGATCGGCACCCCAACCGCCGCAGATCAGGTCGTTGCCGGACCCACCGAGCACCACGTCGTTGCCGTAGCCGGCGACGATCACGTCGTCGCCGGACGTGCCCTTGATCGTGTTGCTGCCGGAGCCACCGACGATCGTGGCCTTCACCCCGAAGCAGGTCGGTGGGGCGGCGGCAGCCGCGCTCGCCTGTGCACCGGCCGCCAGGGCCGTGGCGACGAGCAGCACGGCGAAGCCTGTCGCAGAGACGGTGGCCAGTCGGCGTCGAGCACCCAGGCGCATGCCTGATTCACCTCGCAAGGGTTTCCCCGTTGAGCCGCTGGACCGAGAACACGAGGAGCGCGTCCCGCCCCGAGCGGCGAGTTCGTCCGGTCATCGTAGGTCACCGAGTTCCGATACCGCACCCGGCGCCCGTGTCTCGTTCCCGCCATCTGCGCGGCCCGTTGCGCTGGCGTCGGTCGGTGGTGCCCGGCATGCTGGTCCCATGCGAGCCATCTGGAAGGGTGCGGTGTCGTTCGGGCTGGTCAGCGTGCCGGTCAAGCTCTACTCCGCCACCGAGAGCAAGGACATCTCGTTCCGTCAGGTGCATGCCCAGGACGGCGGGCGGATCAAGTACCAGCGCGTCTGCTCGATCGACGGCGAGGAGGTCCCGTTCTCCGACATCGCCAAGGGCTACGAGACCGAGGACGGCGAGATGGTGATCATCGACGACTCCGACATGGAGGAGCTGCCGGTCTCCAGCAGCCGCGAGATCGCGGTCGAGAAGTTCGTGCCGTCGGAGCAGATCGACCCGATGCTTTTCGAGAAGAGCTACTACCTCGAGCCCGAGAAGACCGGCGCCAAGCCCTACTCTCTGCTGCGTCAGGCGCTGCTCGACTCCGACCGGATGGCCCTGGTCACCGTGGCGCTGCGCAACCGCACCTCGCTCGCCGTGCTCCGCGTGCGCGACGAGGTGATCGTGCTCCAGACGATGATGTGGCCCGACGAGATCCGGCAGCCCGACTTCGGGTCGGTCGACACCTCCGACGCCAAGCCGGCCGAGGTGAAGATGGCCAACATGCTGGTCGAGACACTGGCCGGCGACTTCGAGCCCGACGAGTTCGAGGACGACTACCGCGCCGCCATCGAGGAGATGGTCAAGACCAAGATCGAGGGGGGCGAGGTCAAGCGCACCCCGAAGTCGACCAAGACGTCCGGGGAGGTGGTCGACCTGCTCGCCGCTCTCCAGAAGAGCGTCAACGCCGCCAAGTCCGCGCGCGGTGAGGCCGCCGACGACGAGGACGAGAAGCCGGCCGCGAAGAAGTCCGCCAGCAAGAAGTCCGCCGCCAAGAAGTCGGCCGCCAAGAAGTCGGCGAAGACCACCAAGAAGGCCGCTGCCAAGAAGGCCAGCTAGCGAAGGCCGGCTAGGTCGCGCTGGGCACCGGTGCCGTCAGCGGCCACGGCCGGGCGGCCTCGATCTGCGCGGACAGGCTGAGCAGCGTCGGCTCGCCGTCGGTGCGGCCGACCAGCTGCACCGCGAGCGGCATGCCGTCGCCACCGATGCCCGCCGGCACGGAGGCGGCCGGGTTGCCGGCGAGATTCCAGATCGCGGCGTAGGCGATCGCCGGCATCGCCCGCAGGCTGGCCCGGACGGCACCGACGCCGTCGAGGATCCCCACCTCGGGAGGACGGTGGGCGGTGGCCGGCGTGAGCAGCACGTCGCAGCGCTCGAAGACGCGGTTCGCTTTGCGGGACAGGCGTTCGGTCTCCTTCAGTGCGAACCGGACCACCTTCGGCGTGACCCAGGAGCCGAGCCGGTAGACCTCACGGGTTCGGCGCTCCAGCCGGTCGTAGTGCTCGACCTCGTCGGCCTCGGTGCGGATGCCGGCGAAGAACTGCGGGACGAACGCGCGGGTCGGGTCGGGGTAGCGCGGGTCGATCTCGAACACCTCGTGGCCGAGGCCCTCGAGCAGCGCCGCCGTGTCCTCGACCGCCTTCACGTGCGAGCGGTCGGGCTTGACCCCGACCGTGACCGGGCGGGTCGACCAGCCGATCCGGAGCCGCCCCGGATCCGTGCGCGCGGCATCGACGAACGAGCCGGTCTCGCCGGCTCGGTAGAGGTCGGTGTCCAGGTTGCCGCGGATCGCGTCGTACACGAGCGCGGAGTCGAGCACGCTCCTGGTCAGCGGCCCGCACGTGCCCAGCGACCACCACAGGTGCGGGGCCGGGGACGTGGTGACCCGGCCGCGCTGCGGCTTGAGTCCGAACAGCCCGCAGCAGGCCGACGGGATCCGGATCGAGCCACCGCCGTCGCCGCCCAGGCCGACCGGCACCATGCCTGCCGCGACCGCCGCTGCGGTGCCGCCGCTGGACCCGCCCGGTGTGTGCCCCGGCGACCACGGGTTGTGGGTGATCCCGTGGGCGACCGACTCGGTGTAGGGCCACGCGCCGAACTCCGGCATCGCGGTCTTGCCGACGATCACCGCACCGGCGGCACGGAGCCGTCGGACGACCTCGCTGTCGGCCGTGGCCGGGGTGGTGTTGCCGATGCCGCCGAACGAGGTGACGCACCCGGCGACGGCGATCTCCTCCTTGATCGCCATCGGCACGCCGTGCAACGGCCCGGGGGTCTCGCCGCGGGTCAGCGCGGCGTCGCGCTCAGCCGCCTCGGCGCGGGCCTGGTCGGCCAGCACCACCGTGAAGGCGCGAATGCCGGGGTCCCGCTCGACGATCCGGTGCAGGGCGTCGTCGACCGCCTCCACCGCTGAGATGGTGCCGCTCGTCGTACGTGACGCGACGTCGGCGACACCGGGGCTGGTGGTTTCGGGAGGCACCCGGGCGACGCTACAGAAGTACCCCGGAGGGTGTTACTCCGCCCACCGGACCGGAGTAACCAAGGAGAGGACATTTTTCGAGGAGGCCTCATGTCGGGTGTCGAGACGGGCACGATCAAGACAGACGTACCTGCACGGTTGGACCGCCTGCCCTGGGCGAGGTGGCACTGGTTGGTGGTGATCGGGCTCGGCACCGTCTGGATCCTGGACGGGCTCGAGGTCACCATCGTGGGCTCTATGTCCGATGCCCTGAAGCCCTCCGGCACGGGTCTGGGCATGTCCAGCTCCGACATCGGTCTGGCCGGCGCCATCTACGTCGCGGGCGCCTGCGTCGGAGCCCTGTTCTTCGGCCAGCTGACGGACCGGTTCGGTCGCAAGAAGCTCTTCCTGATCACCCTCGGCGTCTACACCGTGGGCACCGTGCTCACCGCGTTCTCGATGAATCCGATGTGGTACTTCGCCTGCCGGTTCCTCACCGGTACGGGCATCGGCGGTGAGTACGCCGCCATCAACTCCGCGATCGACGAGCTGATCCCGGCCAAGTACCGCGGCCGGGTCGACATCGCGATCAACGGCTCGTTCTGGATCGGTGCCGCCGGAGGCGCACTGCTGACGATCCCGCTGCTGGACCCGAAGGTGCTCGACCCCTCGATCGGCTGGCGGCTGGCGTTCGGCCTCGGCGCGATCCTCGCCGTCGGCATCCTGTTCGTGCGCCGTCAGGTGCCGGAGAGCCCGCGCTGGTTGTTCATCCACGGCCGCGAGGACGAGAGCGAGGAGATCGTCCGCGGCATCGAGCACACCATCGAGGACGAGACCGGCAAGACGCTCCCGAGCGTCTCCGAGACGCTGACGATCCGGCAGCGCAAGACGATCTCGTTCCCGTTGATCGCGAAGACCGTGTTCACGCTGTACCCGAAGCGCACGGTCCTCTGCATCTCGCTGTTCGTCGGACAGGCGTTCCTCTACAACGCGTTCTTCTTCACCTACGGCGACACCCTGTCGACGTTCATGGACGTCAAGCAGACCGGCTACTACATCGCGGTGTTCGCGGTCAGCAACTTCCTGGGCGCGATCCTGCTGAGTCCGTTGTTCGACTCGATCGGCCGGGTGAAGATGATCGCCGGCACCTACATCCTCTCGGGCGTGCTGCTCGCGATCGCCGGCACCATGCTCGGCGGCCTCAGCGCGGTCACGCTGACCCTCTTCGGTGCGGTGATCTTCTTCTTCGCCTCGGCCGGCGCTAGTGCGGCGTACCTGACGGCGAGCGAAGTCTTCCCGATGGAGACACGGGCGCTGTGCATCGCGTTCTTCTACGCGATCGGCACCGCCGTCGGCGGTATCTCGGGCCCGCTGCTGTTCGGCAAGCTGATCGACGCAGCCTCGGCGGACAAGGACATCACCCAGATCGCGGTCGGCTACTTCATCGGTGCCGTACTGATGGTCGCGGGCGGGGTCATCGAGATCTTCCTCGGGGTGAAGGCCGAGGGACAGTCGCTCGAGAACATCGCCAAGCCGCTGACCGCCGAGGACACCGACACGGGCGCGTCCGGCAACGTGCCGGCGAGCGCCTGACGAAGTCCCGACCAGAAGGAGCGTCGACATGCCGATGCCACCACCCAAGCCGTCCACGGAGGGCAAGGGCGACCGCCGGGTGCAGTCCGAGGTCGGCCAGATCACGCGAGCCCTCCACGCGGAGGGCTCGCAGTCCCCTGAGGAACTCGCCCGGCTGGTCGGCTCGGCGTACTGGGAGGACGGTCGCTACGAGCAGGCGCTCGCCTTCGCGATCACCCACGGACACGTGGTGCGGACCGCCGAGGGCCGGCTGGCCGCGACCTAACCCGTCGCACCTCGCGAGGTGCCGTCGAGGACACCGCACCGCCGCATCGCCAGCACCACCAGAGCGCGTGTCACCGCCACCACGTCGGAGATCTCGACATGCTCGAGCGGGGCGTGAGCCTGGAGCGGGTCGCCCGGTCCGTAGTGCAACGTCGGGATGCCGCCGATGCCGGAGTAGAGCCGCAGGTCGCTGCCGTAGACCATCGCCGACACCCGCGGTGGCGCGGCTCCGGTGTCGACCGCGGCGGCGCCGACCTCGCCGACGAGCGGGTGCTCGGGGTCGAGCCGGCCGCTCCCGAACTGTCCACCCGGCCAGGTCACCACGGGCCGGTGGTCACGCAGCCACTCGTCCTTGAGGCTGGCCTCGCCGACGGCGTCCTCGAACGCCGACCGGGCGGCCTGCGGCTCCTCGCCCAGCAGCACGCCGTACCTCCCTTCGGCGACCAGCCGGTCGGGCACGCTGCTCGCCCAGTCGCCGGTGTTGAGCATGCCGATGGAGAGCGCGTAGGGCAGCGACTCGTCGCCGAAGAGCGGGTCGACCACCGCGTTGCGGTCGGCCTCCAGCGCGAGCAGCGCATGGTGCACCGGCAGGAAGGCCTCGAAGGCGCTGCGTCCGCTCAGCCGCATGCTGCCGTGCGCCGAGCGGCCGGGCACCTCGATCCGGAAGGTCAGCGCCCCCGCGTTGGCCACGACCAGCTTGCCGCCGGTGGGCTCGGTGATCACGGCGGCGTCGGCGCGGTGCCCGCGACGCAGGGTCGCGAACGCGCCCAGCCCGCCGTCCTCCTCGCCGATCACGCCGTGCACGGCGAGCGGCCGCTCCAGTCGTACGCCGGCGGCGCGAAGCGTCTCCACCACCGCGATGTTGGCCGCGAACCCGGCCTTCATGTCGCACGCGCCGCGTCCGTACAGCCGTCCCTGGTGCACCTCGGCCGAGAACGGGTCGCTGCCTCCCCAGGTCTCCGGATCGCCCGTGGGTACGACGTCGAGGTGGCCCTGCAGCACCAGCGCGGGCGTGTCGTCACCCGCCGTGACCGCGGCCAGTCCGAACGCACACTCCCGCGGCACCTCGGCACCCGGGAACCACGGGTCGGAGGTGAGCTCGTCGAGGTCGACCTCCCAGTGGTCCACCTCCATCCCGGCGTCGGCGAGCATCTCCGCCGCCACCTCGACCACCTCCACCTCGGCCGCCGTACCGGAGACCGACGGCACGCGCACCAGCGTCGCCAGCCGGTCGACCAGACCCTCCTCGTCGAGGTGCTCGAGGACGCGCCGCTCGGTCGGGGTCAGCCCGGTCTCGCTCATGCTCCCGAGGCTAGCGGGCGTCAGGACGTCCCGAGCAGCGATCGGACGACCCGCAGACCCACCGAGAGCCGGGCCAGGTCGGCCTGCTCGTCGGCACAGATCTCCTGCAGCGTCTCGACCGCCCGGTTGACCCGCACCTCGTCGTTGTCCTCCCAGTCGGACACCCGGGCCGCCGCGGAGTCCGCTGACGGAGTGGCGGCCAGCACCTGCGCGGCGAGCTGGGCGTGGACCCCGTGCAGGTCGTCGCGCAGCGCGGCGCGGGCCATCGTCTCCCAGCGGTCGGTGCGGGGCAGCGCAAGGATCCGGGCCACCAGGGTCGGCAGCCCGAGCCGCTCCGCGAGCGCGAAGTGCACCCGCGCCACCTCGAGCGGGTCGATCCCGTCGCGGGAGGCAGTCTCGACGATGCCGATGATCATGTACGCCGGCGGCATCACCGCGACGTGCGTGGCCAAGCTGTCCGGCACGCCCTGCTTGACCAGCGCGTCGCGGCGCTCCTCGAAGGCCGCCTTCTCCCGACCCGACAGCAGGTCGGGCAGCGCCTGCAGGACGCGCTCGGTGACCACCTCGAAGTGGTCGACGGTCGCCTCGCTGTCCAGCGGCGGCCGGCGGTTGCTGACCAGCCAGCGCGAGACCCGCTCGATGAGCGTGCGCACCTCGATCCGCATCCGGGTCTGCACCGCGGCGTCGATCCGGTTGTCCCAGTGGTTGATCTCGCGGAGCAGGCCCTCGGTGCCGAAGATCTCGCGGGCGATGAAGTTCGCCCGGGTCAGCTCGGCAGCGCTCGCGCTGGTCTCCCCCGCCAGCCGGTGCAGGTAGGTGATGCCGGCGCCGTTGACCAGGTCGTTGACGATCTGGGTCACGACGATCTCCCTGCGAAGCGGGTGCTCCACCATCGCGCCGCGGTAGTCCTGGCGCATCGCCCGCGGGAAGTACGAGTACAGGTCGCTGCGCAGGAACGGGTCGTCGGCGAGGTCGGTGGCGAGCAGCTCGTCGGCCAGCCCGATCTTCGCGTAGGCGAGCAGGATCGACAGCTCGGGTGCGGTCAGGCCCGCCCCGCGCTCCTTGCGGGCCACCACCTCGCGGCGGCTCGGCAACGCCTCGAGGTCGCGGTTGAGCCTGCCGCTGCGCTCGAGGTGGCGCATCCAGTCCTCGTGGACGTGGAGCAGCGCCGGCGCCTGCGCCTGCGAGTTGGCGAGCGCGAGGTTCTGGTCGTAGTTGTCGTTGAGCACCAGCATCCCGACCTCTTCGGTCATCGACGCCAGCAGCTCGGCACGCCCCTCGGCGGTGAGGTTGCCCGCGTCGACGACGCGGTTGAGCAGGATCTTGATGTTGACCTCGTGGTCGGAGGTGTCGACGCCGGCGGAGTTGTCGATGAAGTCGGTGTTGAGCCGGCCGCCCGCCTGGGCGAACTCGATCCGGCCACGCTGGGTCAGGCCGAGGTTGCCGCCCTCACCGACGACCGCGCACCGGAGCTCGCCGCCGTCCACCCGGATCGCGTCGTTGGCTTTGTCGCCGGCGTCGGCGTGCGACTCCGACTCGGACTTCACGTAGGTGCCGATGCCGCCGTTCCAGAGCAGGTCGACCGGCGCCTTGAGCACCGCCCGCATCAGCTCCGGCGGGGAGAGCGCAGGCACCTTGCCCTCGATGCCGAGCGCGGTGCGGATCTCCTGGGTCAGCGGGATCGACTTCGTCGAGCGCGAGAAGACCCCACCGCCCTCGGAGATCAGGCTCTGGTCGTAGTCCTGCCACGAGCTGCGCGGCAGGTCGAACAGCCGCTGACGCTCGGCGTACGACGGGCCTGCGTCGGGCGTCGGGTCGATGAAGATGTCGCGGTGGTCGAACGCCGCGACCAGCCGGGTGTGCTCGGAGCAGAGCATGCCGTTGCCGAACACGTCGCCGGACATGTCGCCGACGCCGACGGCCGTGAAGTCCTCGGACTGGCAGTCGACGCCCATCTCGCGGAAGTGCCGCTGGACCGAGACCCAGGCACCCTTCGCGGTGATCCCCATCGCCTTGTGGTCGTAGCCGACCGAACCGCCGGAGGCGAACGCGTCGCCCAGCCAGAAGTCGTAGTCCTTGGCCACCTCGTTGGCGATGTCGGAGAACGTAGCCGTGCCCTTGTCTGCCGCGACCACGAGGTAGGAGTCGTCGGCGTCGTGCCGGACGACGTCGACCGGGGGCACGACGTCACCGTTGACCAGGTTGTCCGTCACGTCGAGCAGGGCGGAGATGAACGTGCGGTAGCAGGCGATCCCCTCGGTCATCCACGCGTCACGGTCACCCGGGTCGGGCAGCTGCTTGCAGACGAACCCGCCCTTGGCGCCGACCGGCACGATCACGGTGTTCTTGACCATCTGCGCCTTGACCAGGCCGAGCACCTCGGTCCGGAAGTCGTCGCGGCGATCCGACCAGCGGAGGCCCCCGCGGGCGACGGAGCCGAAGCGTAGGTGGACGCCCTCGACGCGCGGCGAGTACACGAAGATCTCGAACTTGGGCCGCGGCTCCGGCAGGTCGGGCACGCCGGACGGGTCGAGCTTGAGCGCGAGGTACGGGTGCGGCTGGGACTCGCCGTCCTCGCCGACCTCGTGCTGGAAGTAGTTGGTGCGCAGCGTCGCCTGGATCAGGGTCAGGTAGGCCCGCAGGATCCGGTCCTGGTCGAGTCCGGCGACCTCGTCGAGCGAGCGGGTGATCCGGGACTCGAGGTCATCACACTTCGCCGTGCGCGCCTCGGCGTCGGCCGCGATGTCGCCGTTGCGTCCGGGGTCGAAGCGGGCCTCGAACAGCTTCACCAGGTAGCCGGTGATGTCGACGTTGGTGCGCAGCGTGTCCTCGATGTACTCCTGCGAGTACGGCGTGCCGCCCTGGCGCAGGTAGCGCGCATAGGCACGCAGCACGACCGCCTGCCGCCAGCTGATCCCGGCGGCGAGCACCAGCGAGTTGAAGCCGTCACTCTCGTTGCGGTCCCCCCAGACCGACTGGACGGCGTCCTGGAACGGCTCGATCGCCGACTTCGGCCAGGGCCGGCCCCAGCGGAGGCCGAAGTCGTAGATGTGGGTCGGGAGCGGCATCCCCTCGAGCTCGTAGGGCCGCTCGTCGACGACCTCGACGCCCATCGCGGAGAGCGTCGGCAGCACCTCGGACAGCGACAGTGGTCCCCCGGTGCGGAAGATCTTCAGCCGCGCGTCGCCTGTGCGCCCCTGGGGCACCAGCGACAGAGACAGGTCACCTTCCCCCATTCTCGCCAGCCGGCACAGGTCGACCGCGCCGACGGCCGCGCTGTAGTCCTCCTTGTAGGCCTCGGGAAAGGCGTCGCCGTGCGCCTTGATCAGACGCGCGCCCTCGTCGGCGTCGTTCGCCTCGAGCACGGCAGCGGACAGGTCGTCGTCCCACGAGCGGGCGGCCTCGGCCAGCTCGCGCTCGAGGTCGGCGGTGTCGACGTCGGCCAGCTCGCCGTCCTCGGGGGGACGGACCACGAAGTGCAGCCGCGCCGCGAACGACTCGGAGACGCGGGCGGTGAACTCCACGCTCTCGCCGCCCAGGCGCTCCTGGAGGATGTGCGAGATCTTCTCGCGGACGGTCGTGTTGTAGCGGTCGCGCGGAAGGTAGACCAGGCAGGACAGGAAGCGGCCGTAGCTGTCCCGGCGCAGGAACAGCCGCAGCTGGCGGCGCTCCCGGGTGTGCATGACGGCGTCGGCGATCGGCACCAGGTCCTCGACCGGAGTCTGGAAGAACTCATCGCGCGGGTAGGTCTCCAGGACGTCCATCAGTGCCTTGCCGGCGTGGCTGTGCTGCTCGTAGCCGGCCCGCTCGATGACCTGCTTGGCCTTCTCGCGCAGCACCGGGATGCGGTTGACCGACTCGGCGTACGCCGCCGACGAGAACAGGCCGAGGATGCGCCGTTCCCCCACCACCTCACCGCTGGCGTCGAACTTCTTCACGCCGATGTAGTCGAGGTGGACGGGCCGGTGGACGGTGGCCCGCGAGTTGGCCTTCGCCAGCACCAGCAGGTGCTTCTCGCGAGCGCGGGCCTTGGCCGGTGGTGGCAGCTTGCCGAACGACGGCGACTGCATCTGGTCGGCGCGCAGGATGCCGAGCCCGGTGCCGGGGACGGCGCGCAGCAGCTCGTCGTCGCCGTCCTGGACGAGGTCGTACTCGCGGAAACCGAGGAACGTGAAGTGGTCGTGCGTCAGCCAGCTCAGGAACTCCCGGCCCTGCGCGAGCTCGAGGTCCGGCAGCGGCGGCGGGTCGCTCTCGAGGTCGGCCACGATCGCGTCGACGGCTGCGTGCATGCGCTGCCAGTCCTCGACCGCCTCGCGGACGTCCTGGAGCACCTTGAGCAGGGTCTGCTGGATCGCCTCGGTCTCGCTGTCAGGCACCCGGTCGATCTCGACGTGCATCCACGACTCGCGATCGACGTCGTGGTCGTCGGTGGACGCGGCGTCGTCGAGCACCTCGCGGAGGTTGCCGTCGAGGCTGCGTCGTACGACGAACTGCGGGTGCATCACCTGGTGGACGGTGTGCCCCGCGGCGTCGAGCGCCATGCCGACGGAGTCGACCAGGAACGGCATGTCGTCGGTGACCACCTCGACCACGGTGCGCCCGAGGCAGGTCCAGCCGTCGCGGTCCTGGCTCGGCGTGAACAGCCGGACGTTGGCGGTGCCCTGCGGCCGGTTGCGCGCCAGGTCGAGCTGGTGGAGGACCGTCGCCCCGAGGTCGCGCTGGGTGCGGTCGACCAGGTCCTCCGGTGAGACGTGTCGGTAGTAGCCACGGATCAGCGACTCGAGGTCGACACCGGGCATCGACGGGAGCTCCTGGGCGTGCGCCAAGAGCTCGTCGAGGATGGCTGACTTGCGTTCGTCCAAGGCCGCTGACACGCCTCCGAGGTTAGTCCTCCTCGACCACCTGTCGCAGGTGACCCTCGGGGTGCCTCCGTCTCGCTGGCGAGATCACCCGGACGTCACACTTCCCGTCACACGGTGCCACGGTGTCGTGGCTCTCACCAGCCGGGCGAACAGCGCCGGGCGCACATCACCAGGAGTCACCATGCCTCTGTTCATGGACGCACACACCATCGAGGGCGGGGTGTCCCTCCGCGACGTGGAGGCTGCCCACGAGGCCGACCTCGCGACGCAGGGCCCCTTCGACGTCAGCTACCTGCGCTACTGGGTGGACGAGTCGGCCGGGAAGATCTTCTGCCTCGTCGAGGCGCCGGACGCGGAGGCCGCGGCCGCCGTGCACCAGAAGGCGCACGGACTCGTCGCCGACGAGATCTACGCCGTCGACGAGGGCGCGTAGCCCCGCTCACCCACCCCATCCCGCGGCAGCGGCGCGGCCACGGTCGCGCCGCTGGCCCGCGCCGGGGCCGCGGCGGCGCTCGTCGACTGGGACGGTGCGGAGGTCGCCCGGCTCCGCGCGTTCGGCATCGTGCAGGGTGTGGTGGCTTCACGAGCTCGACCTCCGGCAGCAGTCGTCCCTGCTCGACCGGCTCACCGGCTCCGACGATCTGCCGCTGGTCGGGTGAGCCGGATGTGCGACGCTGGGCGCTCGCCACGCCGTCGTACGACATCGGAGTGAGCATGCAGCGTGAACGAGGACAGCAGGTCCGGCCGGGGCGACTCCGGTGACCGCTGGGCTCCTCGTCCACCTGCTCGGCCGCCCGCACCTGGAGGTCGACGGTTGCAGCGGCTACCGCTACCGCAGCCGCAAGAGCTGGGCGCTCCTCGCGCTGCTGCTGCTCGGCGAACGGCCTCCGACGCGCAGCCAGCTCGCCGGGATGCTCTTCGCGGAGGCCGACGACCCGATGGGCGCGCTGCGCTGGAGCCTCGCCGAGATCCGCAGAGGCCTCGGGCCGGGCTGCCTGCTCGACGGTGACCCAGTGCAGCTCACGCTGCCCGAGGGCGCCACGGTCGACGTCGACGTCCTGGTCCACGGGCACTGGCGCGAGGCCGTCGGGCTGCCCGGGTTGGGCGCGGACCTGCTCGACGGGCTGACCATTGACAACGCGGCGGCTTTCGAGTCGTGGCTGCTCCTGCAGCGGCGCCGGCTGTCGGCGGCCGCGGAGTCGATCCTGCACGAGGCGGCGCTCGGGCACCTCTCCCGAGGCGAGCTGGACCAGGCCCGCGACCTGGCGCTCCGGGTGGCCGTGATCAGTCCCCTGGACGAGAACCACCAGGCGCTGCTCATCCGGCTGTACCGCCTCGCCGGGGAGAACGCAGCGGCCGACCGCCAGTTCGCCGCCTGGACCAGGACGGCGATGAGGGAGCTGGGTACGACGCCCGGGGCAGCGATCCGACTGGCCCTTCGCGAGCGCCCGCGATCGGCGGTGCCGGACGCCGCCTCCATCCACGCCCTCGTCGAGGCGGGCACTGCGGCCGTGTCCGCCGGAGCAGTGAGCACCGCGGTCTCCTCGTTCGAGACCGCGGTCCGGCTCGCGGACGAGGCGGGTGCCGAGCACCTGCAGGTCGAGACCCGGCTGGTGCTGGCCGAGGCGCTGATCCACACGGCGCGCGGGTTGGACGAGGAAGGCGTGGCGACCCTCACCACGGCGGAGCGCATCGCCGTCGCCGAGGGTGACGTCGAGGCGGCGTCGAGGGCCAGGGCCGAGCTGGGGTACGTCGACTTCCTGCGTGCGCGCTACGACCGGGCGGAACGGTCGCTGGGACAGGTCCTCGAGCAGTCGGACTCGTCGGCCACGCGGGCGCAGGCGATCACCTACCTGGGCTGCGTCGCCAGCGACCTGGCCGACTACCCACGCGCCACCCAGCTGCTGCGGGAGGCCACCGCTCTCTCGCGAGAGATCGGCGACCGTCGACGCGAAGCGTTCGGGCTGTCGATGCTGGGACGCATCAGCCTGCTGCGTGGCGATCTCGCCGACGCCGCCTCCCTGCTCTCCGTGTCCATCGAGCTGGCCGAGCTCGACCACTGGCTCTCGTACCTGCCGTGGCCGCAGGCTCTCCTCGGTCAGGTGCTGCTCTCGCAGGGCGACGTGCGAGCGGCCTCCGACTGCCTCGAGCAGTCGTTCGCCCGCGCCTGCCGGATCGGAGACCCGTGCTGGGAGGGTATCTCCGCCCGCGGCCTGGCGATGGTGGCCGAGGCGACGGGTGACGCGGACCACGCGATCACGGTCCTGCTCGACGCCCGCGCACGAACCACCCGGCTGACCGATCCGTACGTGTGGCTCGACGTCCACATTCTCGACGCCCTGTGCGAGCTGGGCCGCCGCCAGGGCCACCCGCAGACCGCCGACTGGGTCGAGCAGATGCACGACCGCGCCTCGCGCACCGGCATGCGTGAGCTGACGGTGCGGGCGATGGTCCACGGCGCGGCCCTCGGCCGGCCGGGCGACGCCGCCGTGGCCACCATGCTCGGGGCCGACATCGACAACCCTGAGCTGACTGCCCTGGTCAGGTCGCTCGACGGTCCGGTCGGCGGGTGATCGCGAGAGACCCCTGTCCGGTGCTCGAGCAGCGAGCGCCAGCGGGCGCGTCGAGGACCTTCCGCTGGTCGAGCAGCGAGCGCCAGCGAGCGCGTCGAGACCGAGGCAGTGGGTGGGGTGGTCTTGACGCGGCTCGTTCCTAGCCTGCTCGACCACCGGGTTCGCTGGTCGAGCAGCGAGCGCCAGCGAGCGCGTCGAGACCGAGGGCGTCGCGGGGCGGGGGGTCGTGGGTTGAAAGGCGCAGCTATGGGAAGAGGTACGGCGCCGGCCCGGGTGGGCTGCCGCGATCGCTTTGGCGGTGGCTGAGGAGGGCGTCCTGCGCCCGTCTCGAAACCACCGAAGATGTGTGTCACACCGCACCTACGGAATGCCTATGTTCCCTAGGCAAATGTCGACGGATCCCGCTCTTGAGTCGAACACCTGTTCGACTAGAATAGAACCATGACCACGACGGCACCCGACCTCGACACCGCAGCAGCGGTCCTCGAATTCGCCCGTGCCCGCCGTGCCGCAGCCGAGGCAGCCGAGGCCGACCAGCTCCAGGCCGCGGTCGCCTGGGCGGACCTGCACCCGGCGGAGTCGATCTATGACGCCGCCCTGCTGGCCCGGCACGGCGACCAGCCGCTGGCTATCGCCGGACCCGGTGCCCCATTGGTCTCGGAGCTCTGCGTCGCCGAGTTCGCGCTCGCGATCGGGATGCCCACCGACCTCGGCAAGGAGTACCTCGGCGAGGCCGTCGAGCTCCGCCACCGCCTCCCGCGGACGTGGGCTCGGGTGGTGGCCGGTGACCTGGTGGCGTGGCGGGCACGGCGGATCGCCCGGGCCACCATCGGGCTCTCTCCGGCAGCTGCGGGGTTCGTGGACTCCCAGGTGGCACCCTTCGCGCACCGGATCGGGCCCACGGAGGTCGACCGGCTGGTCGCGGACGCGGTCGGCCGGTTCATGCCCGCCGAAGCCGAAGCCCAACGCCAGCGCGCAGCCGACTCCCGGTACTTCTCCATCGACCACACCCAGGTCTCCTTCGCCGGCACCTCCTACGTCCACGGCGAGCTCGACCTCGCCGACGCCCTGGACCTCGAGACCCGGATCAGCCACGAAGCCGCCGTCCTGGCCGCCTGCGGATCAGAGGAGTCCCTCGATGTCCGCCGGTCGCAGGCGATGGGTCAGATCGCCCGCCAGCAGACGTCCCTGGACCTCACCCAGGCTCAGGACCAGCGTGACGACGAGCCGCCGGTGTCGGCCCGGCAGACGGTCCTCCACGTCCATCTCTCACCCGAGGGCCCGTTCGCCCGGGTCGAGGCGCGTGGTCGCCGGATCGTCACCGTCGAGCAGGTCCGCGAGTGGCTGCACACCCCGCTGACCCAGGTGGTCATCAAGCCGGTGATCGACCTGGCCGAGCACCTGCACGTGGCCCAGTACGAGGTCCCCGACCGGCTCGCGGACCAGACCGCCGAACGAGACCTGACTTGTGTCTTCCCGTGGTGCACCCGCCCGGCCATCCACTGCGACGACGACCACGTCATCCCCTACGACGAAGGCGGACCCACCGCCAGCGACAACATCGGGCCACTCTGCCGCCGACACCACCGGCTCAAGACCCACCACTCCGGCTGGAGCTACACCGTCCTCGAACCCGGCGTCTACCTCTGGTCCTCACCCCACGGCTACCAGTACCTCCGCGACCACCGCGGCACCACCGACGTCAGCCACGACCGACCACCCAACGGGCCACCCGACACCTGAACCAACCGCCCCGCCGCCCGCCAGGACCTCCACCGGCGGGCCACAGGCATGCGCTCTCGCGACCAGTCAGCGTCAGAGGTCCGCGGTCGCCTGCTGTACTCGGCGTCGGTGACCTGCTCTCCCCGGGTGGTCGGGCGGGGCGTCGTGCCCGTGCTCCTCGCCCGGGGGCGTGTGCACGGTGTCGCCGGCGCGCATCACGATCACCCTGTCGCGGGTCACCACCACTCCGATGCCCCTGGTGACGTGGAGGGTCTGGCCGACGCTGTGACCGTGCCAGGCGGTGCGGGCACAGGGCGTGAACCGCACGATGGTCGCGCGGAGCCGGGAGTCGCCCTCCCCGCGGGCGATGACGTCAAAGTAGACGGCACCCGGGAACAGCCCGGCGGCGCCCGTGGTCGTCGGCTGCCTGGTCAGGAGCTCCACGTGCACCCCGGACTGGTCTTCGACCGCACCGTCGACCTGGCGCGCATCTCTCAGGGATACCGGGCCATGGAGGACCGCGAGGCACTCAAGGTGCTGGTGCGCCCCCGACCCGCCTCGCGCAGAGCGCCTCCCGGAACTGTCGGACGCCCCACCTAGGATCGACACCGTGAAGCGACGATGAGCAAGATGGACGGTCTCCGGGCGATGCGCGAGGCACGTTACGCCGAGCGGGCGACGAAGGCGGCGACTGCCACACCACGTCCCGCCGTGCGCCCGGCACCCACGAGAGCGGCCGCCGAGAGCCCGGCTCCCGAGCCGGAGACGCCGTCAGCGGAGTCGCTCTGCGGGCACCGCAACATGGGTGGGCGCACCTGCACCCGCGAGCAGGGGCACGCGGCGAAGAGCCACCGCTACTCCTGAGCCCGGCCGACCGACCGTCAGAGGGCGGAGCGGAGGCTCCACAGCAGCGGGTAGTAGCGCAGGTCCAGCCGGCTGCGCAGGTAGTCGGCGCCCGTCGACCCGCCCGTGCCGGTCTTGCCGCCGATCATCCGTTCCACCATCACCACGTGCCGGGCGCGCCAGGCGGCGGCCAGCTCGTCGTGCTGGAGGAGCGCCTCGGCGAGCGCCCACACCTCGCCGTGCGACGCGCGGTCGTGGGCGACGGTCCGCAACGAGGCGGTGATCTCCTCGTCGGAGGTGGCAGCGAGTCCGGCGCGCTCGAGCACGGCGACGAAGCCGTCCCACAGGGTCGGCTCGGCGAGCCGGTTGCGGAGCCGGGCGGACTCGTCGTCGCTGAGCCCGCGGAACCGCTTGAGGTAGCCCTCGTCCTTGGCGCCGGAGAGGAACTCGAGCTCGCGGAACTGCACGGACTGGAAGCCGCTGGCCGGCGCCAGCCGCTGCCGGAACTCCAGGAAGTCCTGCGGGGTCATCGTCTCCAGCACGTCGATCTGCTGCACGAGCACCCGCTCGATCACGTGCATCCGGGTCAGCAGGTGTCGCGCCCACCACAGCCGGTCGGTCTGGTGGTCGTCGGTGCCGAGCATCGCGTCGCGCGCCGACACCGCCTCGTGCAGCAGCTGCTGGAACCACAGCTCGTAGACCTGGTGGATCGTGATGAACAGCAGCTCGTCGTGCGCCGGCGGGTCCGACTCGAGGTGCTGGCTGTCCAGCAGCTGCGGGAGCCGCAGGTAGCTGCCGTACGTGAGCAGGGCTCCCTGCTCGCCGAACCTGACGTCACTGTCGTCCTGCCGTTGCTCGTCCACGGGCGCCACGCTAGCGCCGTCGCTCGCGCTCAGCGAGGCGGTCCCGTACGACGTCGACCACGGTCGCGACCAGCACGAGGAGGGCGAACACCGTGAGGATGTTGAGGCCCATGACCACGAGCAGCACCACCGGGACCAGCACTCCCCCGAGGTACGTCGGTCGGGCGCCGTGTCCGGCCGGGGAGCGCCACACGATCACGCTGGCCGCCAGTCCGACCAGGGCAAGCCCGACACCGGGCCACGGCGTCACCGAGTGCGAGAGCGCGTCGCCGACCAGCACCAGACCCAGTCCCACCGCGAGCACGCAACACGCCAGCTGGGCCACCGGCAGCACTCCGGGCGACCCGGTGTTTCCCGGCTCCTCCATGACACGCACGCTATCGGCGGCCGATGCAGCATGATGACGCCCATGGTGAAGTCGATCAACTACGACCTGCGGTACGACGGGGCGACGGCCGAACAGGTCTACGCGATGCTCGGCGAGCAGTCCTTCCGCGAGCAGGTGTGCGACTTCCAGGGCGTGCTCCGCAAGACCGTCTCGATCACCCCGTCCGGCGCCGGGATGGGCGTCACGATCGACCAGGTGCAGGCGGCACACGGCATCCCGTCGTTCGCCAAGAAGTTCGTCGGCGAGGAGATCAACATCGTCCAGGAGGAGGCGTGGTCCTCCCCCAGCGCCGGTGCCGTCTCGGTGGAGATCCCCGGCAAGCCGGGCGAGATCCGCGGCACGATCTCGGTCACCGAGGACGACACCGGCACCACCGAGAACGTCACGATGGACGTCAAGGTCGGCATCCCGCTGGTCGGCGGCCGGATCGAGGGCCTGATCGCGGAGCTGCTCACCAAGGCGCTGCGTGCCGAGAACCACGTCGGTCGGCAGTGGCTGGCCGACCGAGGCTGACGGCCTGCTGCACCAGCCTCAGCGGGCGTTCCAGCTCCGGCGGTACGCCGCCGGGCTCGACCTGAGCTCGCGCGCGAAGTGCGTGCGGAGCGTGGCCGCCGTGCCGAACCCGACGCGGGCGGCGACCTGCTCGACCCCGAGGTCGGTCGCCTCCAGCAGCCGGCGTGACTCGGCCACCCGCGCCCGGGTCAGCCAGCGCAGCGGCGCCTCGCCGGTCTCGTCGCGGAACCTGCGGATGAACGTGCGCTCGCTCCACCCCGCGTGCCGGGCCATGTCCGCGATGCTCAGCCGTTCGCCGAGCCGGCCCAGCATCCACGCCCGGGTCGGTGCCAGCCCGCTGCCGCTGCTCGGGAGCGGGCGCTCGACGTACTGGGCCTGCCCGCCGTCGCGCTGCGCTGCCACCACCATCCGGCGCGCGATCGTGTTCGCCACCTCGGCGCCGTGGTCGCCGCGCACCAGGTGAAGGCAGAGGTCGATGCCCGCCGCCACCCCGGCGCTGGTGAGCACGTCACCCTCGTCGACGTACAGCACGTCGGCGTCGACCTCCACCAGCGGGAACATCTCGGCCAGCAGCCCGGCCCACTGCCAGTGCGTGGTCGCCCGGCGCCCGTCGAGCAGCCCCGCCGCCGCCAGCGCGAAGGCGCCGGTGCAGATCGAGACCAGCCGGGCGCCGCGCGTGTGGGCGCTGCGCAAGGCGTCGAGGACCTTCTGGTCGAGCACCCGCGACTCGCTCTCGAAGCCAGGCACCACGACGGTGTCCGCGGCAGCCAGCGCCTCCAGCCCGGCGGTCGCCACGACGTCGAAACCGGTCGTGGTGGGCACCGGGCCGGCGCGCTCGGAGCAGACCACCACGTCGTACAGGTCGAGGTCGCGCCGCCCCATCACCTGGGCCGGGATGGCGAGGTCGAAGACCACCACGCTGTCCAACGCGAGGATGGCAACGCGGTGGCGAGATCCATGCGGCACATGGCAATCATGCCACTCGCGGACCTGCTCCCGCGTCGGCAGCATCGTGCTCATGAGAATCGACGTGATCGTGTACGACGGGTTCGACGAGCTGGACGCCATCGGCCCCTACGAGGTGTTCGGCCACGCCACCCGGGCCGGCGCCGACCTGGACGTGGCCTACGCCGCACTCGGCCGTGAGCCGGGTGCCGAGGTCACGGCCTCGCTGGGCACGACGCTGAGCGTGCAGCGCACCCTCGGCGCGGCCGACGTTGTCGTGGTGCCGGGCGGCGGCTGGCTCAACGACGGCAACACCCCGGGCTCGCGGGCCGAGGCGCTGCGCGGCGACCTGCCGCGCGCGCTCGCGGATCGGCACGCGGCCGGCAGCCTGGTCGCGGGGGTCTGCACCGGTGGCATGCTGCTGGCGACCGCGGGCCTGCTCGACGGCCGGCGCGCGACGACGCACCACACCTCGATCGACCAGCTCCCGTCGTACGGCGCCACGCTGGTCCTGGAGCGGGTCGTCGACGAGGGCAGTGTGGTCACCGCAGGCGGCGTGACCAGCGGCATCGACCTCGCCCTGCACCTCGTCGAGCGACTCTGCGGTGCGACCTATGCCGACGCTGCCGCGCTGATGATGGAGCACACCCGCGTGCGTGCCGGCGAGCCGTCGGCGGTGCGCTAGCTCAGTCCTCGTCTCGCGCGTCCCGGCGGCGTACGCGCACCACCACGATCGCGAGCACCAGGAACGGCCCGAACGCGAGCAGCAGCACCAGCGCCTGCTCCACCGGGTGCAGGGCACCGAGGTGCAGGACCGGCAGCATCAGTCCGCGTCCGGACCCATGAACGGGTAGCGGTACGCCTTCGGCGGGTCGAACGTCTCCTTGATCGAGCGTGGCGTGGTCCAGCGCATCAGGTTCGCCGGGGAGCCGGCCTTGTCGTTGGTGCCCGACGCCCGCGCGCCACCGAACGGCTGCTGCCCGACGACGGCGCCGGTCGGCTTGTCGTTGACGTAGAAGTTGCCGGCCGCGTAGCGCAGGGCCTCGCGCGCCCACGAGATCGCGCGCCGGTCCTGGGCGATGATCGCGCCGGTCAGGGCGTACGGCGCGAACGACTCCATCTGCGCGACGACCTTCTCGAACCGGTCATCGTCGTAGACGTGCACGACCAGGATCGGTCCGAAGTACTCGGTGTTGAACATCTCGTCGGTCGCGTCGGTCGACAGCACGACGGTGGGCCGCACGAAGTAGCCGACCGAGTCGTCGACCTGGCCACCGGCCAGGATCGTCAGGTGCTTGTTGCGCCGCACCCGCGCGATGGCGGCCTTGTGCTTGGCGAACGCGCGGTCGTCGATCACGGCGCCCATGAAGTTCGTGAAGTCGGTGACGTCACCCATCGTGATGCCCTCGACCTCCGCCAGGAACTCGTCCTTCATCTTGTTCCACACCGAGCGGGCGACGTAGGCGCGCGAGGCCGCCGAGCACTTCTGGCCCTGGAACTCGAACGCGCCACGGATCAGGGCGACCCGCAGCACGTCGGGGTCGGCGGACGGGTGCGCGACGACGAAGTCCTTGCCGCCGGTCTCGCCGACGATCCGCGGGTAGGAGCGGTAGGACGTGATGTTCTCGCCGACCGTGCGCCACAGGTGCTGGAAGGTCGGCGTCGAGCCGGTGAAGTGGATGCCGGCCAGGTCGGGGTGGCTCAAGGTCACCCGGGAGACGTCGAGACCGTCACCGGGGAGCATGTTGATCACGCCCGGCGGCATCCCCGCCTCCTCGAGGAGCTCCATGGTCAGTGAGGCGGCGAGCTGCTGCGTGGGCGACGGCTTCCAGACCACCGTGTTGCCCATCAGTGCCGGCGCCGTCGGCAGGTTGCCCGCGATCGCGGTGAAGTTGAACGGCGTGATCGCGTAGACGAAGCCCTCGAGCGGGCGGTGGTCGGTGCGGTTCCAGATCCCGCGGCTGTTCGCGATCGGCTGCTCGGTGAGGATCTGCTTGGCGAAGTGCACGTTGAAGCGCCAGAAGTCGATCAGCTCGCACGCCGCGTCGATCTCCGCCTGGAACGCGGTCTTCGACTGGCCGAGCATGGTGGCCGCATTGATCCGCTGACGCCACGGCCCGGCCAGCAGGTCGGCGGCCTTGAGGATGATCGCGCAGCGCTCGTCGAACGGCATCCGGCGCCAGTCCGGTGCGGCGTCGAGCGAGGCCTTGACCGCTGACTGGGCGTCCTTCTGCGTGGCGTTCTTGAGCGTCCCCAGCACGTGCCGGTGGTCGTGGGGCTGGACCACCTTGATCTCCGCGCCGCCACCGTTGCGCTTCCGGCCGTTGATGTGCGCGCGGAAGGTGTGCTGCCGCCGCTCGAGCGTGTCCAGCTCGGCGACGAGAGCGGCGCGCTCGGCGCTGCCGGGGGCGTAGGTGAGGTTGGGCTCGTTGACCGGGGCCGGCGGGAAGGTGATCGCGTCCATGCCCGCGATGTTAGTCAGCCAGCAGCCTGGTGACCTCTTGGGTGGCGTACCAGCCCGGATCGGGCAGGTCGGACGACCGCGGGTCGACGTCGACCGGATCGGCGTGCACGGCCTGCACGCGACTCCACTCGATCGCCGCGTCCGGGTCGGAGACGTCGCCCACGACCACCACGCGGCGGCCCGGTCCGTCGAGGAGCCCGGCAGCGGCATCGGCGGCGACCAGCAGCGCGTCGTACTCCGACTCCTCGTCGTCGTCGGCGGGGACGAAGCGCTCCGCCTCGACGGGTACGACGCCGGCGTCGGCGAACCTGCGGAGGTCGTCCAGCGTCGCCGGGACGTAGACGCGGATCACGGGTGCGGTCGCTTCCGTCCACGCGGTGCCCGGGGGCGGGTGTCGCTGGCGGAGTCGACCAGCTCGTCGAGAGCCTCGCTGATGCACTGGCCGAGCACGTCGACGTCAGGCAGCGCGTCGCGGTCGGCGTTGAGGCCGTAGTAGACGGACCCGTCGTACGACGTCACGCCGATCGCGAGCGAGAACCCGGGCAGCAACGGTGGCACCGGGTAGGTCTCCACCATCTCCGCGCCGGCCGCGAACATGGGGAACTGCGGCCCGGGCACGTTGGTGATCACCAGGTTGACGTCGTGGTCGTTGGTCAGCGCGACGCGCGTGCCGAGCGCGTGGAAGGTGGTCGGCGCGAACCCCGCGACGCCCGCGATCCGGTCGGCGGCGACAGCCTTGCCGGTCTCGCTGTGGGCGTGCAGCGCGTAGGACACCTGGTGCAGCCGGACGACTGGCGACGTCTCCCCGATCGGCAGGTTGAGCAGGTGGCCGACCACGCTGCTGCCCAGCGACGTGGGTTCGCTCTCCTCGTCGATCACGCTCATCGGCACCAGGGCCCGCAGCCGGCGGCCGGCGGTGACAGCCTCGGCGCGGGTCATCAGCCAGGCCCGGATCGCGCCGGTGATCGTGGCAAGGATGACGTCGTTGACGGTGCCGCCGTGAACGCGGCGAACCTTGCGGTAGTCCTTCAACGCGGTGCGCACGAACACCACGCGCCGCTGCTCGGAGGGCTCGAGGTTGAAGGCGAATTCGGCTGTCGGTCGCCGGTTCGAGAGTGCGGCGGCGACGGCACCGATCCGTCCGGCCGTCTCCCCCGCCGTACGGCGCAGCGACGCAGCCGTGCTGCGGGCGGTCTCGATCGCGACCGAGGGCTCGGTGAGCACCTCGGTCACCGCGCCGAGCACCAGCCCGGCCGGGCTCTGCTCGTGGCTCGGCACCCAGCCCTCCTGCACGAGCTGGCGCGGGCCGGGGTCGACGTCGAGCAGGACCTGGCCGATGTCCACGGTCGCGCTGCCGTCGACCAGGATCTGGTGCGACTTGGAGAGCAGCGCGACGCGGCCACCTTCGAGGCCTTCGACGAAGTACATCTCCCACAGCGGGCGGGTGCGGTCGAGGCGCCTGGACATGATCCTGGCCACGAGCTCGCGGAGCTGGTCGATCGAGCCGGGACGGGGCAGCGCGGACCTGCGCACGTGGTAGCCGAGCTCGAAGTCCGGGTCGTCCACCCAGACCGGGTTGGCCAGCCGTCCGGGCACCTGGCGCGGCACCTGCCGGTAGCGCGGGACGAATGCGATCCGGTCGTCGATGTGGGCGACCAGGGTGTCGTAGTCGAAGCCCGAGGCACCCGGCTCGAAGATCTCGACCGTGGCGTTGTGCATCGGCGTGCGCGCCGTCTCCCGGGCCAGGACCGCCAGGTCCTTGGCCCGCAAACGCTCCGTCATGCACAGCCTCTCGTCAGGGATTCAGGTCCGGTCGGTTGTCCGCCATGAGATTCTGACAGACATGGACCGGACCGCTGGCGGCACGCTGCGGTGGACGCGCGCCCTGCTGCTCGCCGTGGTGGCCATGGGTTCCGGCATGGTGGCGCACATCTCTGCGGACGGCCGGCTGCCCGGACCCGAGGTGCTCGGGGTCCTGTTCCTGGTCTGCGTCGTCGCCGCGGCCGGCTTCCTCGGGCGACCCGCGTCGACGCTGCGCGTGGTCGTCCTGACCGTCGCGGGCCAGACCTTCGTCCACGGCTTCCTGACCGCGCTGTCCGGCCACCGTGGGGACCCGCCGCTCCACCGGATCGCGGCCACCCCGGTGCCGGTCCAGCCGTCTGTCCCGACGCCGGGCCAGGGCCGCAGCGGCACCTACTTCGACCTCGCCTACGCCCCGACCGACCAGGCCGCCGGCACCCAGCTGGCCCTGCCGGCACCCGTCCAGCACCTGATGGCCGACCTGACCGGACCGCACGCCGTGATGGCGCTGGCCCACATCGCGGCTGCGGTGCTGGTCGGGCTCTGGCTGGCCGTCGGCGAACGCGCGTTGTGGCACCTGGTGGCGCTCGCCACCGACGGCGCCCGAGGGGTCGTGGCGGCCACCTGCGCGTCGTACGCCCTGGTGCGGCTGGCCGTGCGCATCGCGCTGCCACCGCTCCCCCTCCGCGACCTCGGGCCACCTCCGAAGGCGCGTGACGTCCTCGACCGGATCGTCGTCCGGCGCGGGCCGCCGCTGCTCCCGGCCGCCTGACGTCCCACACCCGTGCGCCTCTGCGCCCCGGGCACCCGTTCATTCCTCGAAGGAGCACCACCATGTCCCGATCCACCTCCGCCCTCGCGGCGTTCGCCCTCACCGCCGTCACGTCGCTCGGCGTGGCCGGCTGCGGCAGCGACTCCAGCAGCACCGACCCCGGCAAGGACGCCGGGAAGGGCCCGGCGTCCAGCACCCAGAAGCTCGACGTCTCGATCAAGGGCGACACGATCACGCCGACCAACAGGCGGATCAATGTCACCGAGGGCAAGCCGCTCACGATCACGATCACCTCCGACCGCTCGGGCGAGCTCCACGTGCACTCCTCGCCCGAGCACGAGATCGCGTTCGACAAGGGCACCACCACCAAGAAGCTCACCTTCGAGACCCCCGGCGTGATCGAGGTCGAGGAGCACGTCAGCGACACGCTGGTCGCGCAGCTCGAGGTGCGATGACGTGATCGTCGTCCCGATGCACGGTCTCGGCGGCGCCCGGGACCTGCCGATCCCGGCGTCCCTCGCGATCAGCGCGGCGGTGGCCGCGCTGGTGATCTCGTTCACCGTGCTGATCGTGGCCTGGCGGACGCCGCGGTACGACGCGCGCACCCAGGGCCGTCCGCTGCCGGAGGGGTTCCAGGGGTTCGTCGACGGCGCTGCGCTGCGCTGGACGCTGCGGGTGCTGGGGCTGGCCGGGTTCGGCTACCTGGGCTGGGCGCTGGTCGCCGGGCCGGACGTGGTGACGAACCCGGTCTTCGGGTCGTTCTACGTGCTGCTGTGGGTCGGGATCGTGCCGTTCTCGCTGCTGCTCGGACCCATCTACCGGGCGATCAGTCCGATGCGCACGCTGAACCTGCTGCTGGCCCGGGTGACCGGGGGCGACCCGGCCAGCGGGGTCACGTCGTACCCGGCGTGGCTCGGCTACTGGCCGGCGGCCGTGGGGCTGTTCGCGTTCGTCTGGCAGGAGCTGGTCAACGAGAGCTCGACGTTCCTCGGCTCGGTGCGCGTCTGGCTGGCGCTCTACATCGGGGCGATGCTGGTCGGCTCCGCGCTCTTCGGCGACACCTGGTTCAAGCGGGCCGACCCGTTCGAGGTCTACTCCACGCTGGTCGGACGGCTCTGCCCGATCGGCCGGCGCGGGGAGGACGGACGGCTGGTGCTGCGCAGCCCCCTGTCGAACCTGGCCGGCGTCGAGGCGGCGCCCGGGCTCGTCGCGGTGCTGGCGGTGCTGTTCGGCAGCACCGCCTTCGACAGCTACAAGGACAAGCTCGCCTGGGTGGACTTCGTCGGCAAGCAGTCACTGCCCCCGGAGGTCGTGAACGCGCTCGGCCTGGTCGGCTTCTGCCTGCTGGTCGCGGGCACCTTCTCGCTGGCGGCGATGGCCACCGGGGTGCACAGCGAGACGCGGCGGAAGAACCTGCCCCGGCTGCTCGTGCACAGCCTGGTGCCGATCGTGGTCGGCTACATGACGGCGCACTACCTGTCCTACTTCGTGGAGCAGGGGCAGTCGACGGTGATCCAGCTGAGCGACCCGATGGTCAACGGCGCCAACCTCCTGGGCACCGCCAATTGGAGCGTGAACTACTGGCTCTCCGCGCATCCGTCGTTCCTCGCGGACACCAAGGTGCTGGCGATCGTGCTGGGTCACATCACCGGTGCCGTCGCGGCACACGACCGTGCGCTGCGGCTGCTGCCGAAGCAGCACCAGGTGACGGGTCAGCTCGGGATGCTGCTGGTGATGGTGCTCTACACGGGCACGGGGCTCTACCTGCTGTTCGGCGCCTAGGGCTCAGGAGCGGGCGGAGGCCCGGCGGCGGCCGCGCGTCGCCGGGACCACGGTCTCGGGCAGCATCGCGTCGACCATCTCGGAGAGCGCCCGGCGCAGCGGAGAGTCGCCGGTCTCCGGGAGCGCCTGGCCGGCCACCAGGGCTCGGTCACAGGCCGCGCGGTCGTCGGGCAGGAAGTGGACGCCGACCGGCCTGGCGAAGCCCTCGACCATGCCGCGGATGTCGCGCTCGGCCCAGCCGAGGCTGTCACGCATCCGGTTGACCACGACCCGCAGCACCCCCGAGGGCCTGGCCTCACCGAGCTCGACCAGGCCGCGCGCGAGCCGGGTCAGTCCCACCGGGTCGGCGGCGCCGACGACCAGCACCTCGTCGGCGGACTGCAGCGCCTCCAGGGTCATCCGGTTGCGGCCGGCACCCGGCCGACCGAAGGCGGCCTGGCTGTCCTCGAGCGCGAACCCGGTGTCGACCACGACGTCGGCACCCACGCCGGCGTGCTCCAGGATCTCGCGGGCGACACCGTCACGCACCTCCACCCAGCGGTCGGCGCGGGGGAGCCCGGTCAGCACCTCGAGCCGCTCACCGACCAGCCGCCGCGTGGTCGCGAACCGGCGCCGGTCCAGCTCGCCGGCGTTGACCAGCCGGGCGGCGGCCAGCAGTCCCGAGACCTCGTCGAGGACACCGAGGTGCTGCGCGACGGTGCCACCCCAGGGGTCGAGGTCGGCGAGCACCACGCGGCGCCGGCGCCGGGCGACCTCCGCAGCGACGGAGACCGCCACGGTGGTGCGCCCCGGAGCACCCGCCGGTCCCCAGACGACGACGACCCGGCCGGGCTCGCCGGCGTCACCCGACTCGGGGACGGGCACGTCGGGTGTGGGCTCGGGATCAGGCACCAGGTCCTCGGTGGCGGCCCGTCGTACGGCATCGGGGAGGGTGTCGACCGCGTCGTCCGGCAGCACCTCCACCACCCCGATCCGGACCAGCCCGCGCACCCCGTCGGCGCCGACGGCCACCGCTCGCACGTCGTGGCGCAGCAGGTGGGTGACCGCAGCGGCGTCGAGACCGGGCAGCTCGGAGCCGACCACGGCGACGTCGGCCTGGCCCGACCCGGCGGAGGCCAGCAGGTCGGCGAGATCGACGCATCGCTTGAGCACGACCAGTCCGGCGCCGGTCATCGCCTTCAGCGCCGCGGTCTCCCACGGCGCACCGGCGGCGGCCACCAGCACGGCGATGCGGTCACCGGTCGGCACGGTCAGCCCTGCCGCGTGATCACGACACGCCCCGCCGAGGTGCGGCCCAGCGCCGGACCGAGCTCGGCGGCCTGGTCGCGGGTGACGCCGACGATGATCTGACGGGTGCCGGTCGGCGCCAGGCTGTCTTCCGGGGACGGCGCCTTGACCACCACCACGTCGTCGAGCACCAGGTCGGCGTCGGCCAGCTTGTCGGCCGTGGTCGCGGTCTGGGGCGTGACCCAGACGTCGATCACGGAGCCCTCGCGCACCGTGGCCGGGACCTCGTCGAGCTCGACCGAGACCGGCACTTCGACCAGCGCCTGGTCGGCGCCGGCGAGGGCTTCGCGTGGCAGCAGCTCACCGGACCCGACGGCCCGCGCGAGCACCGCGTCGTCGGGCAGTGCCGCGTCCGCGGACAGGTAGCGGTCGGCGTCCACGCTGCTGTCGAAGCGGATCTGCACGCGCTCCACCTCGGCGTCGTCGACCCGGGTGCCGGCGGGCAGGTCGCTGCGCACCGCCCACACCCCGACCGAGTCGTCGGCCGCGGCGAGCACCTTCACGCCGACCAGCACCGACGCCGCGACGATCACCAGCCCGACCAGGATCCGTGGGTCGCGCCAGCCAGGGCGGTGGTGCCGCGTGGCCGGGGGTACGTCGCCGCTCATGGTCGCTCCTGTCCTGCCCTCCCCCTCCTACCTACCCCCGAATCGACCGCGAAACCCGGTCGTCCACAGGCGGACCCACGACGACTTCACCGATCGTGTTCACAACTGGCACAGTGATCAACATGGCTCCCACCCCGAGGTTCCTGCTGCTGGCGGACGTCGCCGAGGTCCTGAACACCTCGAGCGCGCAGGTCTACGCGCTGGTGCGCCGGGGCGAGCTGCGCGGCATCAAGATCGGCGGCCGTGGCCAGTGGCGTGTGGAGGTCAGTGAGCTGGAGGCCTACATCGCGCGGATGTACGACGAGGCGAGCCAGTTCGTCGACGACCACCCGTTCCCGGAGACCGAGCCGGAGACCGAGCCCGAGACCGGCGAGCGGGGCTAGCCGGCCCGCTCCTGGACCGCGGCGACGGCCGCCAGCGGCACCACGTCGTACCCCTCGGCGGGGACGTCGCCGGACAGCCGGAGCTCCGCGAAGTCCTCGCCGAGCCGCAGCAACCGGCCCTCGACCCGGCTGCCGTCGACCAGGTGGAGCAGGCAGTCGGCGTCGTCGTCCGCCAGCCGCCGCAGCACCGCCCGCAACGGCAGCCGGCGGAGCACCCCGAGCGCATCGGCGGAGACCGCCCGCGCGGGCGCACCCTGGAGCACGGCGACCGCGGCGTGCCGCACGATCCAGGCGCGGGCGACGTCGTCCTCGAGCAGCAGCCAGTCGGTGCCGGTGCGGGTCACCGTGCCGGCCAGGGTGATCCCTCCGAGCAGGCGCAGCCGCACCGGGCGGTCGGCGAGCGCGTGCAGCCGCGAGGCGAGGCCGACCTGGGCGTACTCCGCCCGGGTGCGGTCCGCGACCTCGAGATCCCGCTCCTGCAGGTGCAGGCCCTCGGCCTGCTGCTCGAGGTCGTCGATCAGCGCCAGCACCGACCGTTCCCACCGCATGGCTCCCTCCTCCCCCTGCTCGGCGTCGGCGAAACGCCTGTGGATCCATGGTTGACTCCATGCGCGAACGCGGGTTAGAACAGGCAAACAGACGCAAACGCAAGGTTACTGCCATGGATCTTCTCGGACGCGGTCCCCGCACCGCCGCCACCGTGCTGCTCCCGGTCGCGGTCCTGGCCGCGGCCGGGGTCGGCTGCTGGCTCGAGCTGGCCGGCGACCGGGCCGCGGCGCTGGCGCCGCACGCCTCGCTCGCGGACCTGCTGACCGGCGCGGCGGCGGTCACCCTGCAGGCGGCGCTCGGGTGGCTGCTGCTGGTGAGCGTGCTGCTCGCCCTGGAGCCGCGAGCAGGGCGCGAGCTCACCGGGTTCGCCGGCTGCCCGCGTGGGGTACGACGGGCGCTCGTGACCATGTGCGGCATCGCGCTCTCCGGCGTCGCGGTGGTCGGGCCGGCCCACGCCCACGGCGACGGCCCGGCCCCGTCGAGCAGCATCGACGGACTCCCGCTCCCCGACCGCACCGCCGGTCCTCCGTCACCGCGACCGCACACCCCCCGTCACGAGCACCGGCTCGTCGTACGCGCCGGCGACACGTTGTGGTCGATCGCCACCCGCCGGCTGCCCCCGGGCGCCCCGGCGGTGGCCGTCGACCGCGCCTGGCGGTCGCTGTACGACGCCAACCGGGCCGCGATCGGCCCCGACCCCGACCTGATCCAGATCGGCACCGAGCTCCGGCTGCCACCCGCTCTGTCGCACGTTCCCGAGGAGGAGAACCGATGAATCCACGCATCCCGAGACCCCGCGCCCACTCGGGCATCGCCGGGGTGACCCGGCTGCTGCCACCACGCCCGTCGCGGGTGGTCCCGATGGCGCTGACGCAGGGCACGCTGGCGCTCGACCTCGACACCCGGGCCGGGCTGCCTCCGGCGCCCGAGCTGCACGTGGTGACGGGCAGCCGCGGCGACGTCGAGGCCTGGGCAGCGCGGTTCGCCCAGGCCGTGGTCGAGGTGGTCGGGGGTGACCGCAGCCCGCACCAGCTGATCCGGTGCACGTCGCCGATGGTGCAGGCCGACCTGGTCAACCGGTCTGCGGTGCTGAGCCGGGCGGGCGCACCCGAGCAACGGTCCCGGCGGCTGCGCGCGCAGGTGCACAGCGTGCACGTGTTCCTACCGGCACCGACCAGCGCCGAGGTCAGCGTCCACGTGCGCCACGGTCAGCGCTCGCGGGCGATCGCAGCCCGGATCGAGCAGCTCGACGGCCGTTGGGTGTGCACGGCCCTCGAGTTCGGGTGAGCGGGTTTCGAGTCGGCGCTGGCGCGCCTCCTCGACCACCGTCCGTCGTCAGCCGCCGGCGCGCGTGGTCTGGCCGGTCGGCCCGCCGGGAGCGCCGTGGCACCGCTTGTACTTGTTGCCCGACCCGCAGGGGCAGAGCGCGTTGCGGCTGATCCCGGAGTAGGGGTCGTTGGCGTTGGTCACGGTCTCGCCGTGCACCTCGGCCTCGCCGTCCTCGCTGGGCGCCGAGTAGGTGAGGTTGGTCGGCGTCTTCGGCCGGTCGAGGCCCTTCGCGGAGATGTGCGGCGGCTGCGGAGCGGACGCGGAGAGCGCGGCCAGCGGGCTCTCCGTCGACGTCACGGCGGCGCCGGCCGGCGTGAGCTCGAACTCCTCGGGCTCCTCCTCGACCTCCACCTCGATGTGGAACAGGTACCCGACGGTCTCCTCGCGGATGCCCTCCTTCATCGAGTGGAACATGTCGAAGCCCTCGCGCTGGTACTCGACGAGCGGGTCGCGCTGGGAGTAGGCGCGCAGTCCGATGCCCTCGCGCAGGTAGTCCATCTCGTAGAGGTGCTCGCGCCACTTGCGGTCGAGCACGGAGAGCAGCACGCGCCGCTCGAGCTCGCGCATCACTTCCTCGCCGAGCTCGCCCTCACGCGCCTCGTACTGCGCCAGGGCGTCGGCCTGGAGCCGCTCGAGCAGGTCGTCACGCTCCATGCCGTCGCGGCCGCCGGCCTCCGCCTCGAGGTCCTGGTGGCGCAGCGAGAGCGGGTACATCGTGCGCAACGCGGTCCACAGCGCCTCGAGGTCCCACTCCTCAGGGAAGCCCTCGGTCGCAGCGTTGACGTACGACGCCACGGCCTCGCCGATCATCAGCCGGATCTGCTCGCGCAGGTCGGCGCCCTCGAGCACCTCGCGACGCTCGCTGTAGATGACCTCGCGCTGCCGGCTCATCACGTCGTCGTACTTGAGGACGTTCTTGCGGCTCTCGAAGTTCTGCGACTCGACCTGCGACTGCGCGGAGGCGATCGACTTGGTCACCGACTTGTTCTCGATCGGCACGTCGTCGGGCACCTTGAGCGCGACCAGCACCCGGTCGACCCAGTCGGACTTGAAGATCCGCATCAGCTCGTCCTCGAGGGACAGGTAGAAGCGGGACTCCCCCGGGTCGCCCTGACGGCCGGACCGGCCGCGGAGCTGGTTGTCGATGCGCCGCGACTCGTGCCGCTCGGTGCCCACCACGTAGAGGCCGCCGAGCTCGCGCACCTCGTCGTGCTCGGCCTTGACCGTCTCCTCGACCCTCTTGACGGTCTCGGGCCAGGCTGCCTCGTACTCCTCGGCGTCGTCGGACGGGTCGAGCCCGCGGCTGCGCAGCTCCTGGTCGGCGAGGAACTCCACCGAGCCGCCGAGCATGATGTCGGTGCCGCGGCCCGCCATGTTGGTGGCGACCGTGACGGCGCCCTTGTGCCCTGCCAGCGCGACCACCTTCGCCTCGTCGGCGTGGTGCTTGGCGTTGAGCACGGTGTGCGGGACGCCACGCTTGGTCATCAGCTGCGAGAGCAGCTCGGACTTCTCCACCGAGACGGTGCCGACCAGCACCGGCTGGCCCTTCTGGGCGCGCTCGGCGATGTCGTCGACGACCGCGTCGTACTTGGCACCCTCGGTGCGGTAGACGAGGTCGGAGGAGTCGACCCGGGCCAGCGGCTCGTTGGTGCGGATCGGCACCACGCCGAGCCGGTAGATCTTGTCGAACTCGGAGGCCTCGGTCATCGCCGTGCCGGTCATCCCGGAGAGCTTGTCGTAGAGCCGGAAGTAGTTCTGGAGCGTGATCGTGGCGAGGGTCTGGTACTCCTCGCGGACGGTCACGCCTTCCTTCGCCTCGATCGCCTGGTGCAGCCCGTCGTTGTAGCGACGACCGGAGAGCATCCGCCCGGTGTGCTCGTCGACGATCATCACCTCGTCGTTGATGACGACGTACTCCTTGTCGTTGCGGAACAGCTCCTTGGCCTTGATGGAGTTGTTGAGGAACGAGATGAGCGGGGTGTTGACCGAGTCGTAGAGGTTGTCGATGCCGAGGTGGTCCTCGACCTTGGTGATGCCCGGCTCGAGGATCGAGATGGTGCGCTTCTTCTCGTCGGTCTCGTAGTCGACGTCCTTGACCAGCCGAGCCGCGACCTGGGCGAACTCGGCGTACCACTTGACCTCGTCCTGCGTGGGACCGGAGATGATCAGCGGCGTGCGGGCCTCGTCGATCAGGATCGAGTCGACCTCGTCGACGATCGCGAAGTTCTGGCCGCGCTGCACGCACTCCTCGATCGAGTTGGCCATGTTGTCGCGCAGGTAGTCGAACCCGAACTCGTTGTTGGTGCCGTAGGTGATGTCACAGGCGTAGGCCTCGCGGCGCTCCTCCTTGCTCATGTCGGGCTGGATCACGCCGACCGTGAGGCCGAGGAAGTGGTGGATGCGGCCCATCCAGTCGGCGTGGTACTGCGCCAGGTAGTCGTTGACGGTGACCACGTGCACGCCCTTGCCGGACAGCGCGTTGAGGTAGGCCGGCAGGGTGGAGACCAGGGTCTTGCCCTCACCGGTCTTCATCTCGGCGATGTTGCCGAGGTGCAGGGCGGCGCCTCCCTCGATCTGGACGTCGAAGTGGCGCTGGCCGAGCACCCGCTTGGCGGCCTCGCGCACCGTGGCGAACGCCTCCGGCATCAGGTCGTCGAGCGTCTCGCCGTTCGCCAGCCGGGCGCGGTACTCGTCGGTGAGCGCCCGGAGCTCGGCGTCGCTCATGGTGAGGAAGTCGTCCTCGATCGCGTTGACGGACCGCGAGATCGTCTCCAGCTGTCGGAGGATCTTGCCCTCGCCCATCCGCAGGACCTTGTCGAACAACGACACGTAGTGCTCCCAAAATCGGTTCGTGGTGGTGCAGCGCTCGTGCTCCGCACAATGCGGGCCAAATCCTACTTCGGATGCCCCGAGAGGGCAGACCCACACCGTTCCAACGTCCCACGCCCCCATGGACGTTCCCAGGTCAGGGACGTCGAGCGCGACCCAGGACGTGGGGCGAGACCGGCGTGTGGATCCCGTCCGGGAAGTACGACCGGTCGACGTCCTCGACGGAGAACCCGGCCGCCGCGAGCGCACCCACGGTGTCGCGGGCCGTGTGGCAGCCGCCGAACAGCCGCGGCCAGCCGCACCGGTCGACGCCCCGCTGCAGCCGCTGCAGCCGACCCGGCGCGTGGTCGAGGACGTGCTCCAGGAACCGCACCTCTCCCCCGGGCCGGAGCACCCGCCACGCCTCCGCCAGCGCCGTCTCCTGGGCCGGCACGGAGCAGAGCACGAGGCAGAGGACCACGGCGTCGGCGGACGCGTCAGGCACCGCCAGCGAGTCGGCGAGCCCGTCGATGACCCTCACCGGCACGGTCGACCGGCCGGCGGCCTCCGTGGCCCGCTCGCGCAGGTAGGGCTCGGGCTCCACCGCGACCACCTCGCTGACGGTGGCCGGGTAGTGCCGGAAGTTCGCGCCGTCACCCGGTCCGACCTCGACCACGGTGCCGGACAGCCCGCGCAGGAGCTCGTCGCGGAGATCGCCGAGACCCTGGCCCTCGGCGGACGCCGCCAGTCGTCGGTAGACCCGCGCGAAGATCGGGTGCCTGACCTCGCTCATGACGCAAGCTCCTCGGCGAGCGGCTCGGCGAGGTCGCCGCGCGGGAACACCACGATCTCGTCGAGCGACAGCCAGGACGCGAGGTCGCGGAGCTCCTCGGCCAGCTCGAAGGCTGTCTCCGGCGGCGCGTGCTGCTCGGCGTACGACGCCTGCACCAGCAGCCGACCCGACTTGCGGTCGGCCTTGAGGTCGACGCGACCCACGATCCGGTCGCCGAGCAGGAACGGCAGCACGTAGTAGCCGTACTCCCGCTTGGGCGCCGGCACGTAGATCTCGATCCGGTAGCGGAAACCGAACAGCCGCTCGGTGCGCTCGCGTTCCCACACGACCGGGTCGAACGGGCTGAGCAGCGCGCGGGCGCGCACCCGCCGCGGGAGCTGCGCGTCGCGGTGGAGGTACGCCGGCCGCTTCCAGCCCTCGATCGTCACCGGGAGCAGCTCGCCGTCGTCGACCAGCGACCGGATCGCCGGCTTCACCTCGGCCACCTCCATGCGGAAGTAGTCGCGCAGGCACTGCTCGGTGCCGACCCCGTGCGACGTCGCGGCTCGCCGGACCAGCTCACGGTGCGCCTCGGCGGGCTCGGGCGTCGGCGTCGCCAGCACGTGGGGCGGCAGCACCCGCTCCGGCACGTCGTAGACGCACTCGAACGCGGAGTTGCGGGACGCGATCGACAGGTCGCCGACCAGGAACAGGTAGTCGAGCGCCTTGCGGGCCTCGGACCAGTTCCAGCCCCAGTTGTCCTTCTGCCGCGGCGCACCGTCGTCGAGCTCGCGCGCCGTCGAAGCGCCGCGCGCTGCGACCTGGTCGCGGATCCGGCCGACGAGCTCGGGGTTGGACTTCTGCCAGTCGCCCCAGCGCGGGTTGCTGCGGTAGCGCTCCATCCGGTGCTGCATCACCGGCCACAGCTCGACCGGCATGAACGCCTGCACGTGCGCCCAGTACTCGACCATCCGGCGCGGTCCGCGCCCCGAGGCACGGCGCAGCAGCTCGGTGTCGTAGGGACCCATCCGGGAGAACAGCGGCATGTAGTGCGCCCGCTGGAGCACGTTGACCGAGTCGACCTGGAGCACGCCCGTGCGCGCGAGCGTGCGTGAGAAGGTGCGCATCGTCGGCACGGTGTGCCGCGGGTCGCGGAAGCCCTGGGCCACGAGCGCGATGCGACGGGCCTGCTGCGTGCTCAGCGACTCCACGGCCCCGACCCTAGGGGCAGGCGGGGACAGGGCAATCAGGACGGGCCGATCAGGGCAGGTCGAGCAGCTTCTCGCGGACGGCGTACATCACGGCCTCCATGCGGGAGTGCAGCTGCAGCTTCTCCAGGATGTTGCGGACGTGGTTCTTCACGGTGTTCTCGCTGATGAACAGCCGCTTGGCGACCTCGCGGTTGTTCAGGCCGGTCGCCACCAGCCGCAGCACCTCCAGCTCGCGGTCGGTGAGCCGCGGGGTCGGCACCTGCTCGCGGTCGGTGCGCGACATCTCCTTGAACTCGTCGAGCAGCTTGACCGCCATCGACGGGCTGATCAGCGACTGGCCCTCCGCGACGACGCGCACAGCCTGCGCGACCTCGTCGATCGAGGAGTCCTTGAGCAGGTAGCCGGAAGCGCCGTTCTTGACCGCTTCGTAGAGGTCGGCCTCCTCGTCGCTGACGGTGAGCATGATGATCCGCGCGGCCGGCACCAGCTGCTTGATCTCGATGCAGGCTTCGAGTCCGGTGCGCTTGGGCATCCGGACGTCGAGCAGCACGATGTCGGGTACGACGTTGGCGACCAGGACCGCGGCGGAGATGCCGTCACCGGCCTCGCCGACCACCTCGATGTCGGGCTCGACACCGAGCAGCATGGTCAGTCCACGCCGGAACAGCTCCTGGTCATCGACCACGACGACCCGGATCGGTTCGGAGCCCGGAGCATTTCCCGGGACGTGCTCGGCATCGGACACGCGATGATCATGGCAGATTCTCGGAGTCTCCGCCCTTCCCGTCATCGCATGCCGAGAGAGATCACCCCGTAGTCGTAGCCGCGCCGCCGGTAGACGACCGAGGGCTTCTCGTTGTCCTTGTCCACGAACAGGTAGAAGTCGTGGCCGACGAGCTCCATCTCGTAGAGCGCCTGCTCCAAGGTGATCGGCGTGGCCTCGTGCTCCTTCTCGCGCACGACGAGCGGCCCGTCGCCGGTCACCGTGACCGGACCGACCTTGCGCTGGATGACACCGTCGACGGACTCGTCGACGTCGTCGAGCGGCACGTCGGCAAGCGCCTGCTGGACGGACAGGGGTGTGCGCTGGCCGCGATGGACCTTGCGCCGGTCAGCCGCACGCCGCATCTGCGCGGTCATCTTGTCAAGGGCGAGGTCGAGCGCAGCCATCTTGTCCTCGGCCGCGGCCTCCGCCCGGACGATCGGACCGCGGGACTTGGCGGTGAGCTCGACGCGGAACGCCTTGTCCGGTGTGGCCTGCTCCTTCTCGACCTGCACCTCGACCCGGATCAACCGATGGTCGTGCTTCTCCAGCCTGGCGAGCTTCTCCTCCACGTGCTCCCGGAACCGATCCGAAACCTCACAGTGACGTCCGCTGACCACGATGTCCACGCAACCGACCTCCTAGGTAAAAAGGCACGACCCGGAGCCGTCGGCGTCCGGGTCGTGGATGGAGTGTGCGTCCATGTGCCGACGTTAGAGGGTCGGGGGTGACGGCGGCTAGACCGGGTCACATGCCAGACGTACGACGCCGACGCCGGGTGGCGGCCACGCAGGCGATGCCCAGCACCGGCACCCCGACAGCGGCCAGCGCACGCTGCGCCTCGCGGGCGGTGGCGCCGGTGGTGAGCACGTCGTCGCACACGATCGCCGCGACGACGTCGCCGGTGCGCGCAAGCGCGTGCAGGGCTGTGGGGCGGGCGGCCATCGAGCCGGCCAGGTTGCGCTGCCGGCTCACGGCGTCGAGCCCGGCCTGGTCGTCGACCGTGTCCGCCTGGCGCAGCAGACGCACGGCTCGCGCGTCGTACCCCTGGCTCCGGAGGAGACCGGCAGCGTGCCGGGTGACGCGGAGCATCGGGTCGTGTCCACGGGCGGTCACCACCGCGGGACGCGAGGGCACCGGCACCAGGAGGGTCCGGCAGGCGGTGCCCACCAGCTCCCGGGCGGCGACCGCGAGCACCTCGCCCAGCGGCCTCGCCAGCGCGAACGCACGGTGCTCCTTGTGAGCGAGCACCATCGCCCGCAGCGGGTCGGCGTAGTCCCCGCCGACGACGGCCGGTGCCAACCCGGGCGGGCACGGGTCCGGGCTGGTGCCGGTGCCGCGCTCGGGCAGCAGCCGCCGGCAGGCGGGGCACAGCAACCGGCCCGGCCGGCGGCAGTGCACGCACGCGGAGCCGGTGACCAGGTCCAGCCAGGCGTCGATCACCCGACCAGCGTGCTGCTCCGGGCAGCACGAGGCGAGCAGGGCAGCGTCGGCCTGTGGAGTCAGCCGGAGTACGCCGGTGCGCGCAGTCCGTTGACGACGCCCGCAGAGACCCAGTGACCCTGCGCGTCGAGTCGCACCACGCGACCCGGGCCGACCACCAGGTAGAGCGGCAGCGAGGAGTCGGGAGACCCTGCCACCGACGTCGCGCGACCGCGCCAGAGGTCGGCCTGCACCTGGTCGGGATCACCCGGCGAGCCGTCGAGCGGCACGAACGCGACCTGCGAGACGTCCTGCGACCGGCCGAGCACCGCCAGGTCGTTGGGCGAGCGCCAGGTCAGGTCCACGACCCGACCGAGGTCGTCGGGGAGCGAGGAGATCCGACGCGCTGGCGTCGGCCGGATCAGGTCGCCGGCGTCGGTGCGGAGCAGGTTCGCCGAGACCACCCGGTTGCCGGCCGAGGTGGCGACCACCGCTGCGAGCCGGGTGCCGTCACGGCTGACCACGAACGCCCGCACGTCGCGACCGCTCACGCCCGGCATCGTCACCGGCGAGATCTGGCCACCGGAACGGTGCAGCACGCGGGCGCCCGCCGACGTGCGGTCGACCAGCCACAGCCCCCCGAACATGTCGTACGACGGGCGCAGCACGTTGCGACCCCGGTAGAGCCGGCTCACGCCCTCGCGCGAGGTCCACCCGAACACCGTGCCCCCGTCACCGCCCACCTCGGCGATCCGCGACTCGTCGACGGAGACCGCGATCGAGCGCAGCGAGTAGCCGGGGCGCCCGAACGGTCCCGGCGCCGGCTCCGTCTTGCCCCGCCGCTCGGCGACGATGCGTCCCCTGTCGACACCGAAGAGCCGGTCGGACGCGTCTCGCACCGTCGGCGAGAACGCGTCGCCCTCCTGCACGCTGAAGTCGCGACGGCCGTCGGGCAGCGTCACCGGGTCGTCGCCGGAGGTGATCCGGATCCGGGACAGCCCGGGAACCTGGCGCATCGTCCACGCCAGCTGGGCGGCTACCCGGCTCAGCCGGGCGCCCGAGAGCTTCTGCACGTCCTTGCTGAGCGGCACCTCCGCGGTGCCGTCGGGTCCGACCAGCACCGAGAGGTCGAGCTGGGTGGCGGGAGGGAACGCGGAGCGGGTGACGTCGGCGATGTCGGCGCCGGGACCGGCCAGGAGCGCCCGCACCAGCGTGGAGGGCCGGCGTTCGCCGCGCGGTAGGTAGATCCGGTCGGGCACCAGCACCCGGTTGGTCTGGTCGAAGAAGTAGAGGTTGACGGGGGTGAACCGGCTGTCGAGGTACCACTCCGGCACCACCACGGCGTCCGGCGGGTTCGCGATCCGCCACTCGCCCCCGTCGCGCACCAGGCGCAGGTCGAGCCGGCCGTTGCCCGCGCCCACGCTGCCGAGCCAGCCGCCCCGCGAGTCGAGGTGCTGGGCGTCGCCGAGCGTCACGCGCACCCCGTCGGGCACCAGGTCGATCGCGCTGTCCTGGTAGACCACGGTCGAGCGGTTCGGGTTCCAGGCCGGCTGGGCGTCCTCGGTGAGGAAGCTGCGCGCCACCGACGTGGTCAGCGGCACCGCGGTCATCGCGAGCAGGAACCCCTTGACCACCTGGGTCGGCGAGTCGCCCTTCCCGGGCCCCGGCGGCGCGAACTGCGTGGCCTCACCGGCCGTCACCTGGCCCGCGTCGCTCTGCCGGTGCACGGCACCGGAGGTGGGAAGCAGCGAGCACCCGGTCAGGAGCAGGAGCACGGCCAACGCAGGCACCAGGAGCCGCCTCACCGGGGCTCTCCCGCCTGCGCGTCGTCGGGCACCAGCGGCAGCGGGCTGTGCGGGATCGCGTCGCCCACGCGGCGCGGCAGCGTCAGCCGGAACTGGGCACCGTCGCCGGGACGGCCCCAGGCCTGGAGCTGGCCGCCGTGCAACCGGGCGTCCTCGAGCGAGATCGCGAGTCCCAGTCCGGTGCCGCCGGTGGTGCGCGCACGGGCCGGGTCGGCCCGCCAGAACCGGTTGAACACCATCGCGGTCTCCCCCGGCTTCAGGCCGACGCCGTGGTCGCGCACCGTCAGGGCGGCGGCGTGCTCGTCGGCGGAGACCCGCAGCTCGACGTCGTTGCGGCCGCTGGGGCCGACCGGTGCATGGTCGATCGCGTTGGTGACCAGGTTGCGCACGATGCGCTCGATCCGTCGTACGTCGGCCTCGGCGATGCAAGGTCCGTCGGCGACCACCCGCACCTCGACCCCGCGCTGGTCGGCCAGCGGCGCCGTCGCCCTGACCACGCGGTGTGCGACGTCGACCAGGTTGACGTCCTCGAGGTCGAGCACGGCGGCGCCCGCGTCGAAGCGGCTGATCTCCAGCAGGTCGGCGAGCAGCGTCTCGAACCTGTCGAGCTCGGCCTGGAGGAGCTCGGCCGCCCGTGCGGCCACGGGGTCGAACCGGGCGCGCTCGTCGTGCAGCACGTCACCGGCCATGCGCACCGTGGTGAGCGGCGTGCGGAGCTCGTGGGACACGTCGGAGACGAACTGGCGCTGCACCCGCGAGAGCTCCTCGAGCTGGCGGATCTGGCGCTGGAGCGCGTCGGTCATCTGGTTGAACGACGTGCCCAGCCGGGCGATGTCGTCCTGGCCGACGACGTGCATGCGTTCCTCGAGCCGGCCGGACGCGATCCGCTCGGCGACGCGGCGAGCCAGCCGGATCGGGGTCACCACCTGCCGCACGACCAGCCAGCTGAGCCCGGCGAGCAGCATCAGCAGCAGCACTCCGGCCGTGATCAGGGAGTTCTGGAGCAGGCCGAGGGTGTCCTTCTCCTCGCTCATCGGGAAGAGCAGGTAGAGCGCGTAGGTGCCTCCGTCGGCGGGCAGCACGATCTGCTTGCCGACCACCACGCCCGGCACGTCCTCGTCGGGCTCGCCGGGCAGGTAGCGGATCTCCGTGTAGGCCCAGGCAGTGCCCGACCGCGCCTCGGTGCTCTTGCGGAGCGAGGCGGGGACGCTGCTGGTCTCGATCCCCTGGCTGGACGAGGTGCCCGGGCCGGTGTCGAGCGCGCGGGAGGTGCCGGCGACCGGGCCGACCAGGACCACCTTGAAGCCGCGGACCTTGCCGCGCTCGACCAGGTTGTCGGAGAGCCCGCTGAGCTGGGTGCCGGCGTCGGAGTCGCGACTGCCCGCCTCCTTGAGCCGGGCGGTCGCGAGCGCGGTCTCGCTCTTGGCCTCGGCCAGCGACGCGTCGACCCGGTGGTCGACCAGGCCACCGGTGATCTGGCGCAGCAGCAACCAGCCGACGACACCGACCACGATGGCCGAGGTCAGCAGCACGGAGACGACCACACGGGCCTGCACCGAGCGTCGCCAGACCGTGAGGCCACGGCCGATCAGGGCGCGGACGGACTCGCGCGGCCGGGGCGTCACCGGCGCCGGCCCGGCTCCCGGGGGAAGCGTGGGCGTGCGGCTCGGGAGGGCGCGCGCTCCCCGCTCCGGCTGCGTAGCCGCGGATCCTCCGGGGCGTGGTCGGCCCTGCTCGAGGTCAGGCGTGGTGGGCGGCACCGCCCCCACCGGCCTTGTAGCCGACCCCGCGCACGGTCAGGACGATCTCGGGGTTCTCCGGGTCGTGCTCGACCTTGGCCCGCAGCCGCTGCACGTGCACGTTGACCAGCCGCGTGTCGGCGGCGTGCCGGTAGCCCCACACCTGCTCGAGCAGCACCTCGCGGGTGAACACCTGCCACGGCTTGCGCGCGAGGCACACGAGCAGGTCGAACTCCAGCGGCGTCAGCGCCAGCGCCTGGTCGTCACGGGTCACCGAGTGGCCCGCCACGTCGATGACGAGGTCGCCGATCGTGAGCGACTCCGGCGGCGCCTCGGACAGCCGCCGGACGCGGGCCCGGATGCGGGCGAGCAGCTCCTTTGGCTTGAACGGCTTGACCACGTAGTCGTCGGCCCCGGACTCGAGGCCGGCGACCACGTCGATCGTGTCGCTCTTCGCGGTCAGCATGACGATCGGGACACCGGACTCGGCCCGGATCTCGCGGCACACCTCGATGCCACCCTTGCCGGGCAGCATCACGTCGAGCAGCACCAGGTCGGGCTGGTACTCCCGGAAGGCGGCCATCGCCGTCTCCCCGGTCGAGCAGATGCGACTGCCGAAACCTTCGTTGCGCAGCACCAGTGAGAGCATCTCGGCCAACGACGCGTCGTCGTCGACCACGAGCACACGGGTGCGCAGCGCTTCGGAGCTGGTCACGGCAGTCTCCCCCCTTGGGAACCTCTCCCCGAGTCTGCCTCAGAGTGTGCACCCAAGGGTGGACCTGCTTCGTCTCGTTCGGATCTCAGTAGCGGTAGTGGTCCGACTTGTACGGGCCTGCCACGTCGACGCCGAGGTACGACGCCTGGTCGGCGCTGAGCTCGGTGAGCGAGACACCCAGCGCACCGAGGTGCAGGCGGGCGACCTCCTCGTCGAGGTGCTTGGGGAGCACGTAGACGCCGACCGGGTACTCCTCGGTCTTGGTGAAGATCTCGATCTGCGCGAGCACCTGGTTGGTGAACGAGTTCGACATCACGAACGACGGGTGGCCGGTCGCGTTGCCGAGGTTCATCAGGCGACCCTCGGACAGCACGATGATCGTCGTACCACCCTCGGGGAAGGTCCACACGTCGACCTGCGGCTTCACGTTCTTGCGGTGCACGCCCTCGAAGTTCTCCAGGCCGGCCATGTCGATCTCGTTGTCGAAGTGACCGATGTTGGCGACGATCGCCTGGAACTTCATCCGCTGCATCTGGGCGACGGACACGACGTCCTTGTTGCCGGTCGCGGTGATGATCATGTCGGCGACCGGGAGCACCTCGTCGAGCGTGGAGACCTGGTAGCCGTCCATCGCCGCCTGGAGCGCGCAGATCGGGTCGATCTCGGTGACGATGACGCGGGCGCCCTGGCCGCGCAGCGACTCCGCGCAGCCCTTGCCGACGTCGCCGTAGCCGCAGACCACGGCGACCTTGCCGCCGATCAGGACGTCGGTGGCGCGGTTGATGCCGTCGATCAGGGAGTGGCGGCAGCCGTACTTGTTGTCGAACTTGGACTTGGTGACCGAGTCGTTGACGTTGATCGCGGGGAAGAGCAGCGAGCCCTCGCGCATCATGTCGTAGAGGCGGAGCACACCGGTGGTGGTCTCCTCGGTGACGCCCTTGATCGAGTTCGCGATCGGGGTCCAGTAGGCGTCGTTCGCGGCCAGCTGCTCGTTGAGCACCTGGAAGACGATCTTCTGCTCGACGCTGTGCGCGGTGGCCGGGTCCGGCGCGGTGCCGGTCTTCTCGGCCTGGACGCCGAGGTGCACCAGCATCGTGGCGTCACCACCGTCGTCGAGGATCATGTTCGGCATCGTGTCGCCCCAGTTGAGGATCTGCTGGGTGCACCACCAGTACTCCTCGAGGGTCTCGCCCTTCCAGGCGTAGACCGGCACACCCTGCGGGTCGTCGGCGGTGCCCTCGGGCCCGACGACGACCGCCGCGGCGGCGTGGTCCTGGGTGGAGAAGATGTTGCAGGAGACCCAGCGGACCTCGGCGCCGAGGGCGACGAGGGTCTCGATCAGCACGGCGGTCTGGATCGTCATGTGCAGCGAGCCCGCGATCCGGGCGCCGGCCAGCGGCTTGTCGGCGCCGTAGCGCTCGCGCATCGCCATCAGGCCCGGCATCTCGTTCTCGGCGAGCGTGATCTCGGTGCGTCCGTAGTCGGCCAGGGAGAGGTCTGCGACCTTGAAGTCCATCAGAGTTGTCCTTGCGAAGTGAGAGGTTGGTTGGCAGCGCACAGCGAGCAGGGACAGTTCCCTGGGGCGTGCGAGCGTCTGGCCACGATCTCGTGCGCGAGGCGCAGCACCGATTCTAGTGGAGCGGCGCCCGACTCTCTAATCAGAGCGCGGCTCGGCCGGTCGCACGGCAGGCTCGACGTAGATCACCCGGGCGATGGGTTCGGCCTCGCGCACGGCGGCCTCGGCCCGGTCGATGGCGTCGGCGACATCGGCGCCGGACGCCGCGGCCGGCACCCGCACCTTGACCGCCACCAGCAGCTCGTCGGGCCCGAGGTGCATCGTGCGCATGTGCACGACGCTGTCGATGCCGTCCGCCCGCTCGAGGGCGGCCCGGATCCGTGCCTGGGCGGGGCGGGACGCAGCCTCGCCCAGCAGGAGGCTCTTGGTCTCGATGCCGAGCACCACCGCCACGGCCACCAGCAGCAGGCCGATCAGGCCGGTGCCCGCGACGTCCCAGTACAGCGACCCGGTGGCCAGACTCAGCCCGACGCCGAGCAGTGCGAACGCGAGTCCGACCAGGGCGGCGAAGTCCTCCAGCAGGATCACCGGCAGCTCGGGCTCCTTCGCGCGACGGATGAACTCGACGTACGTCGCGTCGCCCTTGACCTTCGAGGTCTCCAGGATCGCGGTGCGGAAGGAGTAGCCCTCCATCGCCATCGCAGCCAGCAGCACCACGATCGGCACCCACCACCAGCGGGAGTCGAGCATCGAGTCCTCGGGGTGGCCGTGGGCAGCGTGGACCTCGTGGAACTTGTGGTACGCCTCGTAGAGGGCGAACAGGCCGCCGACGCTGAACAGCACGATGGCGACCAGGAACGAGTAGATGTAGCGCTCGCGGCCGTAGCCGAACGGGTGCTCCGGCGTCGCGCCCTTCTTCGCCTTGCGTCCGCCGAGCAGGAGCAGTCCCTGGTTGCCGGAGTCGGCGACCGAGTGGATCGACTCGGCCAGCATCGAGGACGCACCCGTGAGCAGGAACGCGGCGAACTTGGTGATCGCGATGCCGGTGTTGGCCAGCAGCGCAGCCACGACGGCCTTGTTCCCACCCTCAGCAGACATGCGCGGAGGATATCGGCCCCGCGCGGGCGGCCCTCAGCCCAGTCCGACCTCGAGGTACGTCGCAGCGAACTGGCCGGTCGCCAGCAGCGCGGCGTAGCGCGCCAGGTCGCCGTCGGCCTCGCTGGTGACGGTCTCGGTGCGGACCCCGCGGCGTTCGGCGGCGGCGAGCAGCCGGGAGCGCGACTGGCGCACCGTCGGCTCCTCGGAGGCGTCGTCCAGCACCACCAGGCTGGGCCGCATCTCCGCGACGTCGTCGGCGTCGGCGAACGGGTCCGCGAACACGTCGGACTCGATGGCCAGCTCGATCACGGGCAGCAGGTGCTCGACGTCGGCGGCGAGGGCGGCGCGACCGGTGGCGTGCCGGATCGACTCCGCGACCCGGCGGGCGGCGCGCGCCGCGAGCACGGTGCCGCCCCAGAGCATCGGGTTGGTGTCGGCGATCGCGCTGGCGACGTTCTTGGCCGGGTTGACCGAGATGTCGCGGAACGGCGAGCAGTTCACCGCGACCTCGTCGAGCGCGTCGGCGACGACACCCGGTCTGGAGACCGGCGCCAGGTCGAGCAGGCAGAGCAGCTCGAGGACCACGACCGCGGTGGCGAGCTGGTCACCGGTGACGGTCGGCAGCAGGATCGAGTCGCGGCCCGCGGCGTGCTCGGCGACCAGCGATCGTTCGGGACAGGCCACCACCAGCTGACAACCGCGGCGGACCGCCTCGGCGACGCCCGAGGCGGTGTCGCGGTCGCTGCCCTCGGGTGCCAGCACGACGACCAGGTCGAGGCTGCCGGCCCAGCCGGGGAGCTTGGGGCCGGGCCAGGCCACGAACGGCACCGGGCACCACGGTTCGAGCACCGCGCGCAGCAGCCGGGAGTCCGGCCCCGCAGCGACGACGGCCCGCGGTCTGCTGCCGCGGATCTGCTCCACGGCCCGTCGTACGCCGTCCTGGGACTCGCCGGCCTCCCGTCGTACCCGTGCACCGGCCTCGGCGAGGTGCCGAAGCGTCGCGCCCGCGCGGCTGAGCGCGGACTCGCCGTCGAGCAGGCTGTCGTCGAACACGTCGTCGCCTCAGTCCGGCTTTCGGGCCTCGTCGATCAGCAGGATCGGGATGTCGTCTCTCACCGGGTAGGCGTAGCCGCAGCCTCCCGACGTGCTGCAGAGCAGCTCGCCGGCGGCCTCGTCGACCGACAGCGACTTGCGGCAGTGGGGACAGACGACGATGTCGAGCAGCATCGGGTCGAGGTTCATGGCTCTCTCCTGATCACCGCGAGCACACGGTCGCGGACGTCGGTCATCATCGTTTCATCCTTGCCCTCGACGTTGAGCCGGAGGAGAGGTTCGGTGTTGGAGGCGCGCACGTTGAACCAGCCGCCGGGGAAGCTGATCGTCATGCCGTCGAGGTGGTCGACCTCGGTGTCCGGGGCGGCCCACTCCCCCTCCAGGACGTCGAGCACCGCCTGCTGGTCGGCGACGGTGGAGTTGATCTCACCGGAGGCGACGTAGCGGGAGTACGGCGCCAGCACCTCGCTCAACGGACGGTCTGACTCCGCGAGCGCGGCGAGGGCGTGGAGCGCCGCGAGCATGCCGGAGTCGGCGCGCCAGAAGTCGCGGAAGTAGAAGTGGCCGGAGTGCTCGCCGCCGAACACCGCGTCGGTCTCGGCCATCCGCGCCTTGATGAAGGAGTGGCCGACGCGTGTGCGGACCGGAGTGCCGCCCTGCTCGACGACGATCTCGGGCACCGCGCGGGACGTGATCAGGTTGTGGATCACCGCTGCACCGGGGCTCTTGGCCAGCTCGCGGGTCGCGATCAGGCCGGTCAGCGTGGACGGGTCGACCAGGTCGCCGCGCTCGTCGACCAGGAAGCACCGGTCGGCGTCGCCGTCGAACGCGAGCCCGATGTCGGCGCCTTCTTCGCGGACGCGCGCCTGGAGGTCCCTGAGCGTCTCCGGGTCGATCGGGTTGGCCTCGTGGTGGGGGAAGGTGCCGTCGAGGTCGTAGTACATCTCCACGACCTCGAGGTCGAGGTCGCCCAGCACCGACGGCGCGGTCAGGCCGGCCATGCCGTTCCCGGCGTCGACGACCACCTTCAGCCGCCGGCCGGTGACGGGCGCGAGGGCGAGCAGGTGGGCGGCGTACGCGTCGAGGAGGTCCTGCTCGGTGGTGGCGCCTTCCTCATCGGCGCTCGGGACGTCGTCGGCCTCGACGCGGTCGCGGATGTCGGCGAGTCCGGTGTCGAGCCCGATCGGGACGGCGTTGACGCGGCACATCTTGATCCCGTTGTACTGCGCGGGATTGTGGCTGGCCGTGAACATCACGCCCGGCAGCCCGAGGTGGCCGGACGCGAAGTACAGCCCGTCCGTCGAGCAGAGCCCGATCAGCACCGCGTCGGCGCCGGCCCGGTTGGCGCCGCGCGCGAACGCGCGTGACATCCCCGGGCTGGAGGGCCGCATGTCGTGCCCGATGGCGACGGTCTCTGCTTGCGTGACCGCGACGAACGCCGCCCCCACGCGCTCGGCGAGCGCCTCGTCGATCTGGTCCGGCACCGTCCCCCGCACGTCGTACGCCTTGAAGACGGCGCGCAGGTTCTCCCCGTCGGTGGTGGCCATGTGCGGAAGCCTAGGGGTCAGGGGTGGGTGGTCGCTTGTTGGTGCTGGAGCTCGTCGAGACCCTCCCGGTGGTCGTACTTGTCGAGACCACGACCTCGCGCTCCTCGGTGGTTGAGGAGGCGCGCCAGCGGTACTGGTGGTCGAGCTTGTCGAGACCTTCCCGGTGGTCGAGCTTGTCGAGACCTTCCCGGCGGTCGAGCTTGTCGAGACCACGACCTGGCGCTCCTCGGTGGTTGAGGAGGCGCCCCAGCGCCGTCTCGAAACCTCCGGGGTTCTGGTGGTCGAGCTTGTCGAGACTTGCGCGGCATGCGGGTGGTCGAAAGCGCAGCAAGAGGGGAGGGGTACGGCGCGGGTCCGGGTGGACTCCCGGCTTGCGGTGGTTGAGGAGGCGCGCCGGCGGTACTGGTGGTCGAGCTTGTCGAGACCTGGCGGCACGCGGGTGGTCGAAAAGCGCAGCAACCGGGGAGAGGTACGGCGCGGGTCCGGGTGGGCTGCCGGCATGCGCTCTCGGTGGTTGAGGAGGCGCGCCAGCGCCGTCTCGAAACCTCCGCACCTTCTTGGCGGTCGAGCCTGTCGAGACCCCTACGGAATCCCTTCTCACACAAGGGAAAGTCGACGGAATCAAGCCTTGACTCGAACGTATGTTCGAGTAGAATGGGACCATGACCACGGCGGCACCCGACCTCGACACCGCCACCCAGCGGTGCTCTCACAGGTTCGTGCCGACCGGGCCGCTGCCGACTCCGCAGAGTCCCGGATCCTGCAGGCAGCGGTCACCTGGGCCGACCTGCACCCGGCGGAGTCGATCCACGACGCCGCCCTGCTCTCCCGCTACGGCGACCAGCCGTTCGCGGTCGCCGGACCCGGCGCACCCCTGGTCTCGGAGTTCTGCGTGGCCGAGTTCGCGCTCGCGGTCGGGCTGCCCACCGAGACCGGCAAGGCCTACCTCGGCGAAGCCGTCGAGCTGGCCCACCGCCTCCCGCGCACCTGGGCCCGGGTCCTGGCCGGTGACCTGGCCGCGTGGCGGGCCCGGCGGATCGCCCGCGAGACCCTTGGACTGTCCGTGCAGGCCGCTGGGTTCGTGGACTCCCAGGTCGCACCCTTCGCGCACCGGATCGGTCCCGCCGAGGTCGACCGGCTCGTCGCCGACGCCGTCGGCCGGTTCATGCCCGCCGAAGCCGAAGAACAGCGCCGTCGAGCCTCCGACAGCCGGTACTTCGCGATCGAGCACACCCAGGTCTCCTTCACCGGCACCTCCCGGGTCCACGGAGAGCTCGACCTCGCCGACGCCCTGGACCTGGAGACCCGGATCGCCCACGAAGCCGCCGTCCTGGCCGCCTGCGGGTCCCAGGAGCCGTTGGACGTGCGCCGGTCCCAGGCGATCGGCCAGATCGCCCGCCAGCAGACCAGCCTCGACCTCACCCACAGCACGAACGACGAAGACCCGGCACCGGTGCCAGCGCCGGTGCCGGCCCGGCAGACCATCGTCCACGTCCACCTCTCACCCGACGGCCCGTTCGCCCGCGTCGAAGCCTCCGGACGCCGGATCGTGAGCGTCGACCAGGTCCGCGAATGGCTGCACACCCCGCTCACCGAAGTGATCATCAAACCGGTGATCGACCTGGCCGACCACGTCCACGTGGCCCAGTACGAAGTCCCCGACCGGCTCGCGGACCAGACCGCCGAACGCGACCTCACCTGCGTCTTCCCCTGGTGCACCCGACCCGCGATCCACTGCGACGACGACCACGTCATCCCCTACTCCGAAGGCGGCCCCACCGCCTCGGACAACCTCGCACCGCTGTGCCGACGGCACCACCGACTCAAGACCCACTCGCCCTGGAGCTACACCGTCCTCGAACCCGGGTCCTACCTCTGGTCCTCACCCCACGGCTACCAGTACCTCCGCGACGACCGCGGCACCACCGACGTCTCCCGCGACAGGCCGCCGAACAGGCCACCCGACACCTGAACGTCCCGCCCCACACCCCGCTCAGCCACGTGCGAGCGGGGGCACAGGCATGCCCTGGTGGCTCAGACGCCGTTGTCGCGCAGCACCCGCAGGTGTCCGCGCCGGCCGGTCTCGCGCATGCCGTCCTCGGCCTCAGGGGCGGGAGCGGGACGGGCGGCCTCACGTACCAGGTTGGCCAGCGCGAGCAGGTCGTCGTTCGAGGGGCCGTGGGCGTCCTGATCCTGGGCGAGCCGGAGCACCTCCCAGCCGCGGGGGGCGCTGAGGCGTTCGCTGTGCACTGCGCAGAGGTCGTAGGCGTGCGGTTCGGCGTACGTCGCGAGCGGGCCGACGACGGCGGTCATGTCGGCGTACACGTAGGTCAGCGTCGTCACCGCGGGGCGCCCGCAGGCGGCACGCGAGCAACGGCGGGCAGTGGTCACGGCGTGACGTTACCTCCGCCGCCCGGTGCGGCCGATTAGGCTCGCGGGCGTGAGTACGACGACCCCTGAGCCGGACCCCGCCAGGCCACGGAGCCGCGCCGACCTGCGCGACCGTCGCGGGCGCGGACGGCGCGGTCCCGACCTGATGCCGAGCCCGCTGGCGCCGCGGGGCGTGCCCGCGCACCGGACGCCGGGCGAACGGTTCGACGCGCTCGCGGTCGCCGTGCTCGACGACATCGAGCAGCGCTGGGAGGACCGGCTGCCGCCGCTGGACCTGGCGGTCGAGGAGATCCCGGTGATCCCGCCGGACTGGCAGTCGCCGCGGGTGCCACTCGGCTCGCTGGTTCCGGCGACAGCAACGTCGCGCGCCCGGATCGTGCTGTTCCGGCGCCCGATCGAGCACCGGGCGGAGGGGCCGGCCGAGCTGGCCGCGGTGATCCTGGCCGTGCTGGTCGACCAGGTCGCCGACCTGATCGGGGTGCCACCGGCCGAGGTGCACCCGGACTACCCGGCGGAGGACTGAACGCCGGAGCAGGAGCAACTAGCCCGCGGGACGGACTGCGGGCACCCGCAGCGCCGCGAGCACCGGCGTCAGCGGCAGTGCCGAGCGCAGGTCACGACGGTTGACCAGCACCGAGCCGGAGACCTTGCCGTCGCTCGAGGTGACCACGACCGAGGACGCCTTCGGGTCCAGTCGAACTGCGATCGTGCTCTGGTCGGGCACCACCGTCTGGGCCAGCTGACGCTGCTTGCCCTTGCTGCCGTACTGGGCGACGGTCACCGTCGTTCCCGTGTCGGCCGCGGTCAGCATCAGGGTGCGCAGGCCACCGCCGTCGGGCAGCGCCGTGGCGGCGGGACCGTTCCACGGCACGGCAGGTACGGCGTGCACCAGGTCGTCCTTGCCGGGCAGCAGGTAGCCGCCCAACAACGGCTGGTCGGAGTCGACCAGCACCGCGGTGTTCGGGTTGGTCACGACGTCGCCGAGCGGGACCGCGACCACCGACTCCGGCGGCACGGTCACCGGCTGCAGGCCACGCGGCGTGAAGCCGCCATCCTTGGTGCTGAGCCGAACCTTGGCGACCGCCTCCCGGTTGCCCGGGTTGGACAGCACCAGCATGTCCTGCGCCGCCTTGCCGCTGGGGCCACTGCCGGGCACGAGCGCGCCGGGCTTGGGCAGCCCGCTGAGCACCAGGTGCCGCGTGGGTCCGCCCTGGTCGGGGATCCACTCCGCGACCGGCTTCGCACTGGGGTCGAGGACGTCGCGCACGTGGTCGTCGACGGAGGCGAGCACCAGGCCGCGCGAGGCCTTCACGTGGACCGTGAGGTGGCCGGCAGCCGGCGCGAACTCGGAGAGCTTCAGCGCCCGGCTGGCACCACTCTTGATCGTGATGCCACGCAGGCCGGGGCTCTCGACGGCGCCGTCCGAACCGAGAACGGTCACGTCGACGATCGCCGGCCCGCTGCGCGGGTTGACCAGCTCGAGCCGGGAGAAGTGGCCGGGGCTGGCACCGGCGCCGACGAACCACCACGACGCACGGGGCGACGTGCAGGCCGTCATGCCGCCGCCGACGTTCTTCGCGCGGGTCGCGAACACGCCCCGGGTGGCCTCGCCCGTCGCAGTGACGACGAGCGGGTCGCGGCCCGCGCCAGTGACGGTCGTGGTGCCGGCAACCGGGATGTCCAGCGGGTTGCCGGCAGCGCTGACCGTGCCCCGGTCGGCCCCGGGCAGCAGCCCGACGACGCTGGTCGAGTCGACGTCGCTGGCGGGACAGACCACCTGGCGCTGGTCGGGCTTCGCGGTCAGCTCCGACTCATGGCGTACGGCGGTGGGCGTGGTCGCCGAGCCGGCGACGGCGAGCCCGGCGCCGGTGACGCCCACCAGCAGCACCAGCAGCACCCCCGGGATCCGGCTCGCCTTCACGGCACCGGGGTCCACGAGCGCGCGGCGCGACCCGGAGGCGTTCACGAGCGGGCCCTCCGGCTCGGGAGCGCCAGCACGATGCCGGCCACGATCGCGATCAGCTGACCCGCGAGCAGCAACCCGTGGGAGGGCTGCTGCTTCTTGTCCATCGAGTCGGTCGTCGCCAGGTTCTGCAGCCGCCAGGCCGCATCGCCCGCCGGCGCACTGGCCCGGGAGAACCCGGTCGCCGCGTCGAGGCTGCCGGTCACGGTGACGCTGACCGGGCCGGGCGCGTAGACGTAGGCGACGCCGTAGGCCGCCAGCGCCTGGGCGTCGTCACCCTGCGGGTCACCGAGCACCTGGCCCACGAGGAGCGTCAGCTGGTCGTCCGGCGGGGTCAGTGCCGTGATCGCGTCGTCGCCGACACGCAACGGCCCGTTGCGGAGCGCCGTGTACTCGATGCCGGACTGGCGGCCGCCGCGCACCACGAGCACCCCGTTCGTCGGGTCGCTGGCGGAGAGGTCGGACATGTAGCTGGGCACGCTCGCGACACCCGAACGCTCCAGCGGACCCTGGGTGCCACCGACGACCCACCAGGCGGCGCCACCGACGACGGCCACGGCCGCGCCGATCAGCCCCACGGCAGCGACCGGCTGCCGCCAGCTGAAGCCGGCGCTGGTGATCCGCTGCCAGAGCCCGTCGCCGGCGATCACGCCAGCGCTGACCAGAGCGCCGTGGAGGACGACGAGCAGGAAGCCTGCCCACACGCGGATCTGGCCGTCGATCCCGGGCAGGTCGATCTGCGCGCGCGAGACGAAACCGATCATCAGGGCGGCGAGCGCGGCCACCGCCCACGCGGTCAGCACCCGGCGGCGGGTGTCCGAACGGAACCCGGACAGCAGACCCGCCACCAGCAGGCCGGCACCGATCCACATCGGCGCGTTGCCGGGTCCTCCGCCCCGCGCGGTCGCGAGGTCGAGCCAGCTGGGAAGGGTCGGCAGCACGCCGACGCGACCCGCCTCGATCAGCCAGGAGTCCAGGTGGGGAGCGACGCCGATGGCCCACGGAAGCAGCAGGAACGGCACCGCCACGACGACCGCGAACGGCGCGGTCCACCAGCTCAGCTGGCGCCAGTGCCCGGGGTCGCGGATGGCGCCGACCACGATCGCACCGAGGGCGATCAGCAGCCCGAGCATCCAGGCGGCGGGCACGAACGCGGCCAGCACCGCGGCGCCGAGCGCCGTACGCCAGACCGAGCGCCAGCGCCGGTCACTGTCCACCGTCCAGATCCCGAGCGCGCTTGTCGCGACCCACGGCAGCACCAGGGCGCCGGCCACGGTGCCCAGCCGGCCCTGGGCGACGGCGCCGGTGATCACCGGCAGCAGCCCGTAGCCGACGGCGCCCCAGAGCGGCGCCACGCGTCCGGGCACCAGCCGGTGGAAGAAGCGGAGAGCGGACAGCGCGGTCAGCGGCACGCTCAGCAGGAACAGCGCCGAGACCAGCCAGCCCGGGTGGCCGAGCAGCAGGGTGCCGCCGACCGCCATCGGGAGGAGGTACGCCGGAGCCGGGGCGGACGAGCCGGTGCCGAGCAGGTGGTTGCCCTGGAAGTAGGTGTCCCACCAGTGCGAGAGGTGCACGGGAGCGGGCAGCAGCGCGCCGCCGTGCAGCGGGCCGCCGGAGAGGAGGTCACGGGCCGCGACGAGCGCCAGCACCATGCTGCCGACCACGAGCCAGAACCGCGGGTTGCGCAGCAGCAGCCCGACCAGACCCCGCTCCTGGCTGGCGGCGGTGTCGTCGGTGTCGACCAGGTCGGCACTGCGGACAGTGCGTCCGCCGACGGACTCCCGGGCCACGTCGATCGCGGCGGAGCCGACCTCGCCGATGAAGTCGAGGCCGTGCCGGTAGGGCAGCCACGGTGGCGCGAGCAGGTGCTCGACCTCCTTCGCGGTGCGCTGGTTCGTGCCCCTGCGCTGCCGCCGCGCTCCGGCCAGCCGGCTGGGCCGGCCGATCACGGAGGTGATCGCCACGACCTCGTCCCAGGCCTCGGCAGGCGCTCGCACGAGCAGGAACCCGAGCACCCGCAGCAACGTGCCGGCCATCAGCCGCACGATCCGGAACGGGAGTCCGCGGCCGGACCCGTTGGCCAGCAGGGTGAAGATCGCGGCCTGCCGCTCCTGCCGGTGGTGGTACGCCGCGAGCCGGGAGTGCCGCTGGCCCCGGTGGGCCGCCTCGGCGTGGAAGACCAGCGCCTCGGGGATCACCATCGCCGAGTGCCCGGCCCGTGCGGCACGCCAGCCGAAGTCGATGTCGTTGCCGAAGAAGCGCAGTGCCGGGTCGAAGCCGAGCTCGTCGAGCACCTCGCGGCGGACCAGCATCCCGGCGGTGTTCACCGCGAGCACGATGCGGCGCTCGTCGTGCTGGCCCTGGTCGTACTCGCCACGCTCCAGCCCGGTCTCGCGGCGACCGGTGCCCGAGATCGTGACGCCGAGCTCGATCAGCCGGCGCAGCGACGGCCACTCGCGGAGCTTGGGGCCGAAGATCGCGATCTCCGGGTGGTCGGCGGCGGCGGTCAGCAGCTGCTCGAGGGCGTGGGGATCGGGCGAGGAGTCGTCGTGCAGGAGCCAGACCCAGTCCGGCTCCTCGCCGCCGCCGGCGGGGATCAGGTCGAGACCGGCTCGCACCGCCTCGCCGTACGACGCGAAGTTGGCCACCCGGTGGACGTCCCAGGCGCCCGCGCGGCGCAGGATCCCGACCGACTCGTCGCGGGACCCGGTGTCCAGCGCAACCATCCGGTCGGGGCGGAACGTCTGCTGCTCGACGCCGGCCAGGACCGCGGGCAACCAGCGGGCGCCGTTGTGGCTGACGAGGAGGACGGAGACGGGCACGGCGCAACCCTAGGGGTGCGCGCGCGGCCTCCAAAACCGAGCAGACCGGCGTCTGGTCGTGCCAGTGACGCCGGTCTCACTCAGGCTGTGGTGCCAGTTGTCGTGCTAGACGGCGCGCTTCTTGAGCTTGCGCCGCTCACGCTCGGACAAGCCGCCCCAGATGCCGAAGCGCTCGTCGTTCTGCAGTGCGTACTCGAGGCACTCCCCGCGCACGTCGCAGGTCAGACAGACCCGCTTCGCCTCGCGCGTGGAGCCACCCTTCTCCGGGAAGAACGCTTCCGGGTCGGTCTGCGCGCACAAGGCCCGCTCCTGCCACCCGTTCTCCTCGGCGTCGTCGCTGTCGAGCAAATAGAGCTCTCGCACGGTTTCGCCCCTTCGACCCAAAGATGACCCCCGAGAAGTGGCCACCAACTCTGTTGGATGATGTCCCTCACACCCGCCCGCCCTGCGACGGAGAAACACACTGGTGTGATTACATGCCTGTCGCTCCGGTAAGTCAAGCGGAACGGGGAAACCCGATCCAACCCTGCGAAGGAGCCCCGTTGCCCCCCGAAGTCCTCCCGCGACGGATCACCGTTCTTTCCGGCGGCGTGGGCGGCGCACGTTTCTTGCAGGGCCTGCTGCGCCTGGTCGATCGCACCGAGAGCGACACCGAGGTCACGGTCGTGGCCAACACCGGCGACGACATCTGGGTGCACGGGCTCAAGGTCTGCCCCGACCTCGACACCGTGATGTACACCCTCGGCGACGGCATCGACACCGAGCGTGGCTGGGGTCGCACCGACGAGACCTGGCACGCCAAGGACGAGCTCGCGGCGTACGGCGTGGAGCCGACCTGGTTCGGCCTCGGCGACCGCGACATCGCGACGCACCTGGTGCGCACGCAGATGCTGGACGCCGGCTTCCCGCTCTCCCAGGTGACCGAGGCGCTGTGCCGACGCTGGCTCTCTCCCGTGTTCGGGGGAGGCGTGCGGCTGCTGCCGATGACCGACGACCGCACCGAGACCCACATCGTGATCGAGGAGCCGGACGGCGACCGGCGGGCGGTGCACTTCCAGGAGTACTGGATCCGCTTCCACGCCGAGGTGCCCGCCTCCGAGGTGGTCGTGATCGGTCTCGACGCGAGCAGCCCGGCTCCCGGGGTGCTGGAGGCGATCACGGACACCGACCTGGTGATCGTGCCGCCCTCCAACCCGATCGTGTCCGTCGGCCCGATCCTCGGGGTGCCCGGCATCCGCGAGGTGCTGCGCGCGACGTCCGCCCCCGTGGTCGGACTGTCCGGCATCGTGGGCGGCGACCACGTGCGCGGCATGGCCCGCCAGGTGCTCGGCATCCGGGGCATCGAGGTCAGCGCCGCCGGTGTCGCCGAGCACTACGGCGCCCGCTCGGCGGGCGGGGTGATCGACGGCTGGCTGGTCGACACCGTCGACGCCGGGCTGGTCGACCGGATCGAGGCTGCGGGCATCGCCTGCCGCGCGGTGCCGCTGATGATGACCGACCACGACGCCACCGCCGACATGGCCGCGGCCGCCGTCGACCTGGTCCGCCGATGACGGGTGGCCGGGTGGAGGTGGTCGCACCCGACGGCATCGGCGAAGTGGTCGAGGGCGACGACCTGGTCGCGCTGCTCACCGCGGCGCTCCCCGACCTGGCCGACGGCGACGTCGTGGTGGTCACCAGCAAGATCGTCAGCAAGGCCGAGGGGCGTACGACGCGAGGCGAGCGCGAGGACCTGATCGCCGGGCGAGACCGTTCGGGTGGTCGCCCGACGCGGCCCGACCACCATCGTCGAGAACCACCTCGGCCTGGTGATGGCGGCGGCCGGCATCGACGGCTCCAACGTCCCCGCCGGCCACCTCGTCCTGCTCCCCCGCGACCCCGACGGCAGCGCGCGTGCCCTGCGCCGCGGCCTGCACGCGGCCACCGGGCGCAACGTCGCCGTCATCGTCACCGACACCGCCGGCCGGGCCTGGCGGCAGGGCCAGACCGACCTGGCGATCGGCGCGGCCGGTTTCGTGGTGCTCGACGACCACGCGGGACGGGTCGACGGCTACGGCAACCCGCTCGCCGTGACCGCTCCCGCCCTCGCCGACGAGGTGGCCGGCGCGGCCGACCTCGCCCAGGGCAAGCTCGCCGGCCGTCCGGTGGCACTGGTCCGCGGCCTGGCGGCGCACGTGCTCCCCGCCGGCGACGACGGGCCGCCGGCGCGCAGCCTGAACCGTCCGCTGGCGCAGGACATGTTCGCGCTCGGCACCCGCGAGGCCGTGGTGGCCGCGCTCGCCGGGGAGACGCCCGCGGCGTTCGGGGCGCCCGCACCGGCAGACGAGCTGGTCGCGGCCCTGGCCCGGGTCGGCGTCACCGCCACGCGCGACGACGAGGGGGTCCGACTCGCCGACGAGCCAGGTCTGGCCGCCCGCGCTGTCGCCCACGCCCACGGTTGGGCACCCGATCGGGATGTCCCCGCCGTGCTCCAACCACACCTTCCGTAGACTCCCGCCTCGTGGCCAAGTCCAAGAATGTCGAGCGCAAGGCAAAGATCGAGCAGCTGCGCCGCGAGCAGCAGCGCAAGGAGCGTCGTCGCAGCCTCCTGATCCTCGGCGCCTGCGGTCTCGTGGTGGTTGCCCTGCTCGCCGCCGCGATCATCCCCTACGTGAGCAACCTCCGTGAGAAGAAGAAGCTGGAGGGCAAGGCGCTGTCGGCGATCGGGGTCTCAGAGCCTTCCGCAGGCTGCTCGCCGGTCAAGAAGGAGACTGCCGACGGCAGCGGGCAGCACATCACGCCGCCCACGCCGATCAAGTACGACGCCGCTCCCCCGGCGTTCGGCAAGCACTGGGGCAACTTCCTCACAGGCTCCGAGATCCGGCCGTTCTACACGGTCTCCGACCGGCCCGAGATCGAGCGCCTGGTGCACAGCCTCGAGCACGGCCACACGATCATCTGGTACGACGAAAGCGTCAAGGCGGGGTCGGCGGACTACAAGGCGATCCGGGCGATGACCGACAAGCTCGGCGCCGACTCCTACGTGATGGCCGCCCCGTGGACCACGAAGGACGGCGCCTCGTTCCCGGCCGGCAAGCACATCGCGATCACGCACTGGACCGGCCCGGACAAGCAGCAGGGCATCTGGCAGTACTGCGCCAAGCCCAGCGGCTCGGTCGTCCAGACGTTCGTGAAGGACTACCCGAAGGGCAACGCGCCGGAGCCGGGCGCCGCGTAGCGCCTCAGACCTCTCCGCGGCCACGCTCACGGAGCAGGTCGACCACGGCCTTGACGTCCTGCGCACGCTCGACGGAGGTCACCAGCAGCGCGTCCCCGGTGTCGACGACGACCACGTCGTCGAGCCCGAGCACGACAACCACGCGGTCGCCGGAGGGTACGACGAGCCCGGTGCTGTCGCGCACCACGACGGACGCCGGGTCGCCCAGCACCCGCATCCCGTCGGAGGCGGCGGGCAGCAGGTCGGCGAGCGAGCGGAAGTCGCCGACGTCGTCCCAGCCGAACCCGCCCGGCACGGTCGCCACCCGCCCCGCGGCCGCGGCCGGCTCGGCGACGGCGTGGTCGATCGCGATCTTCTCCAGCGTCGGCCAGCGCTCCGCGATCGAGGTCGGATCGGCCGCGATCGCGCGCAGCCCGGCCGCGAGCTCGGGGTGGTGCTCGGCGAGCAGGTCGAGGAGCACCGTCGCGCCGGACACGAACATGCCGGCGTTCCAGCGGTAGTCCCCCGACGCGACGTAGGCACGGGCCCGCTCAGCGTCCGGCTTCTCCACGAACTCGAGCACCGAGCGGGCGCTCGGGAAGCCGGCCAGCGCGTCACCGGCCCGGACGTAGCCGAACCCGGTCGAGGGCTCGGTCGGCTCGATCCCGATGGTGACCAGCAGGCCCGTCTCGGCAACCGCGGCCGCCTCCCGGACCGCGGCCCGGAACGCGTCCTCGTCGCGGATCACGTGGTCGGCCGCGAACGAGCCGATCAGCCCGGTCGGGTCGTCGCGCTCGATGGTGGCCGCGGCCAGTCCGATCGCCGCCATCGAGTCGCGCGGCGCCGGCTCGGCGACGACCTGGGCCGGCGCGAGGTCCGGCAGCTGGCTGCGGACGGCCTCCTGGTGCGCGGCTCCGGTGACCACCAGCACCCGGTCGCCGACGATCGGCACCAGCCGGTCGACGGTCGCCTGCAGCAACGTGCGGCCGCTGCCGGTGAGGTCGTGCAGGAACTTCGGCGACGCCGCCCGGGACAGCGGCCAGAGCCGGGTGCCGGCCCCGCCCGCCGGGACGACAGCCCACAACCGCTCGACCGCATCAACCATGCGGTGATCCTAGGGTGAGCACGTGCTGACGACTTTCGAGCAGGTGCTGGTGTCCCGGCTGCGCAACGACCCGGGACAGCCGCTGGTGACGTTCTACGACGACGCCACCGGCGAGCGCACCGAGCTGTCCGTGACGACCTACGCCAACTGGGTCTCCAAGACCGCCGGCGTGCTCACCGACGACCTCGGGCTCGACGTCGGCGACCGGGTGGCGATCGACCTGCCGTGCCACTGGCTGGGACCGGTCTTCCTCGGCGGTGCCTGGCTGGCCGGGCTCGAGGTGGTCACCGGCGAGGCTGCCGACGTGCTGGTGCTGGGACCCGGCGGCTCGTCGCGCACGGGCGACCAGCGGCTCGGTTGTGCGCTGCTGCCGTTCGCGGTCGCCGCCCGCGAGCCGTTGCCGGACGGGGTGCAGGACTACGGCACGCTCTGGCCGGGACAGCCCGACGCGTTCCTCGGGCTCCCGGGCGGCGCGGACGATGCCGCGCTCGACGGCGCCGACCAGGCCGGACTGATCGCCCGCGCGGCGTCGTACGACGGGGGCGGCGAGCGCGTGGCCACCGACCTCAACCCGGTGGTCGGCGCGGGCACCGACCTCTTCGTCGGCACCCTGGTGCAGGGCGGGTCCGTCGTGTGGACGACCCGCCCCGACCCGGAACGCTGGGTGGGGCGGGTCGGTTCCGAACGCGCCACCCGCGAGGTGCGGGCCTAGCCGCCGAGGTCGTACTTCTCGAACCCGGAAGCCACGAAGCGGCGGGCACCGAGCCCGGTGCCGGACGTGGTGCCGGGGATCAGCCACAGGACGCCGGTCGCCTTCTCCCGTGCCAGCAGGTCGGGCAGCCGGTCCCCGTCGACGTCGCCGGCCCCGACCACCCAGTCGTAGCTGGAGTCCGTGGTCCTCGCCAGCGCCGCGGCCGCGTCGGCCCCGGCGTACGGGACGTAGGTGCCGTCGGTGGAGACCAGCAACGAGTCGGGCGCCCTGGTCGCGTCCCAGAGGCCGGAGCCGATCTGGTTGAACGACCGCAGCTTCGCCGGTGCGCGGAACCGTGACTTCAGGCCCGTCGCGCCGTCTCCCGGGAAGATCGTCATCATCCCGCCGGGCTCCTTGCCGACCAGGTCGGGGTGACCGTCGGTGGTCACGTCACCGACCGGGGCGATCCGGCCGAACTTCGCGAATCCGGTGCCCAGCAGCACCTTGCTGCCGAAGCCGCCCTTGCCGTCGCCGCGCCACATCCAGACGTTGTCGCCGCCGCCGCCACGGGTGGCGAGGTCGGCGTTGCCGTCCCCGTTCCAGTCACCGACGTTCATCAGCTTGCCGGTGTCGGGCAGGGCGAGGTTGCTGGTGACAGGCGCGGACACGTTCGTCCGGTCGTTGCCGGTGATGATCGCCAGCTTGTCGCCGACGACCCCGATCGCGTCGGCCCTCCCGTTGCCGATCAGCTGGCCGCCGGTGACGGCGCTCCAGCCACGGAGGTACGGGAACGGGCCCAGCGCGTGGGAGACCGAGCCGGTGCCGGTGCCCGGCAGCACCTCGATGGTGCGGGTGTCGCCGTGCCGCAGCACCAGGTCCGGGAGATCGTCGGAGGTGTAGTCGCCGCCACCGAGGATCGCGTCCACGCCCTTCATCGAGACCGGCAGCACGGAGGGCGTCCCCAGGGCGGTGCGCTGTCCGGGGAAGAACCGGAGCTTGCCGTCGTCCGAGGCCGCGACCAGGTCAGCCTTGCCGTCCCCGTCGAGGTCACCGACACCGTAGGGGCGGTGGTAGCCCCAGGTCGCCGCGACCACGACCGGCGCGCCGAAGGTGCCCCTGCCCGTGCCGCGCAGCAGCACCAGCCGCTGGCGTGCGTCGCGGGCGACCAGGTCGCTCTTGCCGTCCTTGTCGAAGTCGCCGACTGCGGTGATCCACGAGTACGACGCGTAGGCGTCGGACACGTTCACGGTGCTCGCCAGGCCGCCCTTGCCGTCGCCGTAGCGCACCCCGGCTCGGTGGGTCTGCCGGTTGCGGACGAACAGGTCGCCCTTGCCGTCGCCGTTGATGTCGCCCGGCGCGACGATCGTGTCGTACGACGACCACGTTCCCGCGACCACCGTCTTCGGGCTGAACCCGACCTGACCGCCGGTCGGCACCACCAGGATCTTGTCGGTCGCCTTGTCGCGGACGAACAGGTCCGGCCACGGGGAGCCGAGCACGTCGGACCGTGCGGGCAGTGCGTTCGCGGCCTGCGGGGTGATCGCCGGACCCACGGGGGGCACGGTCGGAGTGGGGGTCGGAGTCGGCGTCGGGGTGGGCGTGCCGGTGGCGCCCTTCTGGATCGCCGTCGCCAGCTGCCGGATCTTGCCGAGCTGTGCGTAGAGGTACTTGCCCGGGCACGCGGTCTGGCCGGTGTCGCGGTGACCGTTGATCGCCTGCAGGTAGCGGTCCTTGACCCAGAGCTTGGTGGCGTCGGCCTTGATGTCGTACTTGGAGAGCTTCCAGGCGAACAGCTTCGCGTAGGCCTCGAGCACGGCCTCCGGAGGCTGGACCTCCTCGAAGTTGCCGATCGCCGACATCGCGAACGCGACCTCGTTGTAGCCGAGCGTGTGGGCACCGACGACAGCCTTGTCGACGCCGCCCCAGCGGCCTTCCCAGATCCGGCCGAAGCGGTCGACCAGGAAGTTGTAGCCGATGTCGCGCCAGCCCTTCGCCTCCACGTGGTAGGCGTAGATGCTGCGCAGCAGCTTGGGGACGTCGTCCTTGGAGTAGTAGTTGGCGTTCACGGTGTGGTGCACGAAGCCGGTCTTGATGGTGCCGTAGCTCGGTGCGCTCTGGTCACGGAGCTTCTCGTTGGCACCCCACTGTGCGCGGGAGAAGATCTCCGGCTTCGGTGAGACGGTCATCGCAGAGAGCGCCAGGTCGCCGGAGCTGTTCTCCGCGGCGGCGGTCGACCGACCGCTCGGCCGCTGTGTCGGGTGCTTGCCCAAGGTCGCGGTGTCGATCGCGGGCGCCTCGGTCCTCATCTGCCCGGTCCCCGGGTCGATCACGGCCAGCTTGATCCCGCGCGGGACCCGGCCGGACGCGGTCCAGGCACGCACCTGCACGGCCTGCACGTAGCCGACGACGCTCGGCTCGGTGCCGGCCCGCTCGCGCCGACCCTCGGCCGCCGAGGCGTCCGGGCCGTGGTCGTCGTGGTACTCCAACGCGGTCCAGGCCGACCAGCGGCCGGCCTTGCGGGAGCGCACGTCCATCTGGAGCTGGTCCTCGGCGAAGCGGTCGGCCTGGTCCCAGGTAACCCCCACGGTCGCCAGGCCGGTGGCCCGCTCGGCGGGCGAGACGACCGCGAGGCGCAGGCCGTCGCGGGTCGGCCGCACGGGAGCCTTCGGTGCCTGCTTCTGCCTGGCGACCCCGTGGAACGCCACCTGACGCACCTTCGGCGTCACCGGGGCCGTGTTCACGTAGGCGTCACCGAGAGCGACGGCGGGCTGCACCGAGCCGGCGTCGGGAGTCGGCGCCACGATGTCCAGGTTCACCACGCCGGCAGCCGCGACCGCGGTCGCGAGCACGCACGCGGTGACCAGCAGCTGCTGGCAGAATGTGACATACCGGGACTTGCTGAAATGCATCTGACAGCGCTCCAAGTGTGGGGGGAAGAATCACACGAGTCACAAGTGTCACATCATTAACAGGGGCACTGACAAGCGGTTTGGGTCAATTACAAACGTGTAATTAACGAATAACAACCGTGTCATTCAATGCATTTCAAACCGCGCCCGACAAAGGCGGTCGGAAAATGACCGGTCAGACCTCGGAGCCGAGCTCCTCGTCCGCGTGCTCCTCGTCGTCCGTCGCGTCGTCGTAGTGCAGGAACCGGATCGCGCCGTCGACGCTGCCGTCGGGCGTGGTCTTCGAGTCGTACATCAGGTGCCCCGCCTCGAGCACCAGCACCCGCTCGCACATCGAGCGGACCGACGCGGTGGCGTGGCTGACGTAGAAGATCGTGGTGCCGTCGGCGCGGATCTCCTGCATCTTGCGCAGGCACTTCTGCTTGAACGGCCGGTCGCCCACCGCAAGCACCTCGTCGGCCAGGAAGATGTCGGCGTCGACGTGGACCGCGATCGAGAAACCGAGCCGGGAGTACATGCCCGAGGAGTAGTGCGAGACCGGGGTGTCGAGAAAGCGGCCGATGTTGGCGAAGTCGACGATCTCGTCGAACTTGCGCTTGGTCTCGGCCTCCCCCATCCCGAGGATCGCGGCGTTGAGGAAGAGGTTCTCCCGTCCGGTCAGCTGCGGGTGGAAGCCCGCGCCGGTGGCGATCAGGCCGGCCACGCGGCCACGGGTGCGCACCGAGCCGACCTCCGGCCGCATCACGCCGTTGATCAGCTTGAGCAGCGTGCTCTTGCCGGACCCGTTGAGGCCCATCAGCCCGACCGACTCACCCTGCTCGACGGTGAAGTTCACGTCGCTGAGGGCCTGGAAGGTCTCGCTCAGCGGCAGCCGGCGCACGGTCGCGACGGCCATCTGCTTGAGCGTGCGGTGGTACTGCAGCGTGAACGTCTTGCTGACGTCCTCGACCACGATCGAGGTGGTGGCAGACGGGGTCAGGGTGGTCACAGGCGCTCCGGGAGCTTGTTCTCGAGACGGGTGAAGATCCGCTGGGCCAGCACCAGGAGCAGCAGGCACACGCCGAGTGTGATCAGGCCGCGCTGCAGCATGTGCGCTGGGAACACGGCGGCCTTGCTGTCGCCCTCCCCGTTGGCGACGTTGACGCCCTGCCAGAAGAAGCGCTGGAGCAGGATCACGGCGTCGGCCACGGGATTGGCCATGTAGATCTGGTAGAGCACCTGGTGGTTGTCGGCGTAGCCCGCGACCCGCGTGAACGGGTACATCATCGGCACCAGGAAGTGCATGAACTGGGTGACCGTGCCGACGATGTTCTGGAAGTCGCGGTAGTAGACGTTGATCGCGCTGAACAGCAGCGCCAGCGCCACCGCGAAGGTGACCACGATCAGCATCCCCAGCACGCCCGAGGCGACGCCGGTCAGGTCCGTCGTCCAGCCGGACACCAGGCAGAAGAAGACCAGCAGCACGATCTGCGGGAACGTGTGGAACATCGCCACGATCGCCTGCGCGACCGGGAAGATCTCGCGTGGCAGCGCCATCTTCTTGACCAGGGCGCGGTTCATCCAGATCGACCGGGTGCCGCCGCCGAAGGTCTCCGAGAAGTAGTGCACGAAGACGATGCCGCAGAACAGGTGGATCGCGAAGTTCGGCACGTTCTTGTGGAAGTTCAGCAGCACGCCGAACACCAGGTAGTAGACGCTGAACCGGATCGCCGGCTGGATGTAGGACCACATCAGACCGAGCAGCGACGCTGAGTACATCCGGGCCAGCTGGCGGCGCACGATGAGCCGGAGCAGGTAGCCCTCGCGGAGCACCCCGATCAGGCCGCCGTTGGGCGCCGGAGAGACCAGCTCGGCGTCGACGACCCGGGTCTTCACCGGTGCGTCGAGCGCCTCGACCGCGGGCATCGAGTCTGCCTTGCGCTTGGCCTGCGCCCGCGCCCGCTGCGCCGAGCGCTTGCGGTCACCGCGGGTCTGGATCCGCTCCTTGTTGAGCGGGTGCTGGCCCTGGTCGCCGCTCATCTCCTCGGCTCCTCGGTGGAGGCGGCGAACGTCTTCTCCCACGCCTCGGGGGACGTGATCGAGCCCAGCGCCTCGCGGTAGCGCGCGGACAGCTCCGGCCACTCCTTGTTCAGCCGCCGGTGGATCTCGATCGTGCGCTTGAGCAGGTCGCGGAAGTGCTGCGGGTCGCGCCGGTAGAGGGCGGCCCCGGTGCCGTCAGGCATCGACACCACGGCCGAGTCGTACCCGGCGAGGCGGTACCACTTCGCGTCCATCCCGGCGACCTCGCCCTCCGGGAACTTCTCGGCCATCGGCCGGATCGCGGTCAGCTGGCGCACCGGCGACATGGCGGCGGTGAGCAGCAGGGAGAGCCTCCGTGGCACGTCCGTGTCGTCCTTGCCGCGACGCGGTGGCTTGGTCCGGCGGATCACCGGGAACGCGTCGCGGTCGGTCTCGACCACCGCGTCCGGCCACTGCTTGCGGAAGGCGTTGATCTCCGCGAGCTTGGTGGGGAGCTCCTCGTGCAGTCGCTCCGGCCCGGCGAACACGTCCTCGATCGCCTTGTGCCGCAGCTCGGCGGTCGAGTACTGCATCGCGACCAGGTGCTTGATCGTGTGCGAGAACGACTCACGCACCAGCGACCCACCACCGGGGTAGGGCGAGTGCAGCAGCGCCGCGATCAGCCGGTTGCGGTGGTGGAAGTAGGCCTGCCAGTCGAGAGCGTCGTTCTTGTCGGTCCACGGGATGTGCCAGACCGCGGCACCCGGGAAGGTCACCGTCGAGTAGCCCGCCTCGGAGGCGCGCAGGCCGAACTCGCTGTCGTCCCACTTGATGAAGAGGGGGAGGGAGAGCCCGACGTCCTTGAGCGTCTGCAGCGGGATCACGCACATGAACCAGCCGTTGAAGTCCACATCGATCCGGCGGTGCAGCCAGCGCGCGGAGCGCAGGTTGCGCGCCGCGAAGTCCCAGTCGTTGAGGACCGTCGCGGGAGAGCGCCACCAGAACTTGTGCCGCTGCACGATCTCGCCGAACGAGTGCAGCACCGAGCGGTCGTAGATGCTGAACATGTGGCCGCCGACGATCGTCGGCCGCCTGGCGAGGTCGGCGAACGTCACCGCGCGGATGATGCTCTCCGGCTCGCAGATGACGTCGTCGTCCATCATCATCGCGTAGGTCGCGGTGCCCTTGCGGACCGCCTCGTACTGGCCGCGGGCGTAGCCGCCCGAGCCACCGATGTTGCCCTGCTCGATCACGCGCAGCGTGTCGCCGAGGGCCTGCTGCGCGCCCGGGAACTCCGGGGAGTCGACCACCTTCTGGGTGCCCTGCTCCATCACGAGCACCTCGTCGAGGATCTCGTGCAGGCCGCGGTCGTTGCCGAGCTGGGCGAGCAGCTTGCCGCAGTAGTCGGGGCGGTTCATCGTGGTGATCGCGATGGTCAGGCTGCCCGGGGCGAGCCGGTCGTCGGGCACCTCCGCGTCCCAGACCGCCTCGACACCGACGGGCTCCTCGCCGGCCACCACGTCGTACCAGTACCAGCCGCCGTCGACGAACGGCTTGAGCGACAGGTCGAAGGAGAACTCGCCCTTGGCGTCAGCGCCCGTGCTCGCCGACTCGACGCGCTGCGAGCGACCGTTGGCCATCGAGCGGTAGACCGTGACGGCTGCGCCGGAGCCGGTCAGCGCCACGGTCAGCCGGACGTTGTCGACGATGGTCCAGCGGCGCCAGTAGCCGGCCGGGAAGGCGTTGAAGTAGGTGCCGAACGACAGGTCCTCGCCCGGCTCGAGCCGCACGGTGTGGCGGCCGGTGATCTGGTCGGGATGGATGGTGTGACCCGAGGAGATCGACTGCCGGAGCTGCGCCGCGTTGATGTCCTTGGCGCCCTGGTTGCCGCCGACGACGTACTTGTCGGCGTCGAGGACCGCCGCGTCCGGGTCGACGTACAGGGGCAGGACGTCGACGTCCTTGTCACCGGGCAGCACCAGCCGCTGCAGGACACGTCTGGTCATTCGTCGACCCCTCCGGACTTGAGCTCCGCTCCGTCCGCGAAGTGCGGCCGGAGCTTGTTCTCGAACATCGACAGCGCGGACCCGATCGCCATGTGCATGTCGAGGTACTTGTAGGTGCCGAGCCGCCCACCGAAGAGCACCATCGGCTCCGCCTTCGCCTTCTCGCGGTAGCGCAGCAGCTTGTCCCGGTCCTCGGCGGTGTTGATCGGGTAGTAGGGCTCGTCACCCTCCTCCGCGAATCGAGAGTACTCGTGGACGATCACGGTCTTGCCGGAGATGTAGGTGCGCTCCGGGTGGAAGTGCTTGAACTCGTGGATCCGGGTCCAGGGCACGTCCTGGTCGTTGTAGTTCATCACCGCGCAGCCCTGGAAGTCGTCGACGTGCTTGACCTCGGCCTCGAGGTCGACGGTCCGCCACGACAGCCGGCCCTCGGAGTTGCCGAAGTACTCGTCGACCGGGCCCGTGTAGACGATCGGGACCTTGCCCTTGTACTCGTCGGCCCGGATCTGCTCAGGGTCGAACCAGTCGGTCTCGAGCCGCACCTCGATGTTGGGGTGGTCGGCCATCTTGCGCAGCCACGCCGTGTAGCCGTCGACCGGCAAGCCCTCGTAGGTGTCGTTGAACCAGCGGTTGTCGAAGTTGTAGCGCACCGGGAGCCGCGTGATGATGTCCGCGCTCAGCTTGGTCGGGTCGGTCTGCCACTGCTTGGCGGTGTAGCCCTTGATGAACGCCTCGTAGAGCGGGCGGCCGACCAGGCTGATCGCCTTCTCCTCGAGGTTCGAGGCCTCGGCGGTGTCGATCTCGCTGGACTGCTCGGCGATCAGGGCGCGGGCCTCGTCGGGCGTGTGCATGGTGCCGAAGAACTGGTTGATCAGCCCGAGGTTCATCGGCAGCGAGTAGACCTGCCCGTCGTACTGGCCGAACACGCGGTGCTGGTAGTTCGTGAACGAGGTGAACCGGCTGACGTAGTCCCAGACCTTCTGGTTGGAGGTGTGGAAGAGGTGCGCGCCGTAGACGTGCATCTCGATCCCGGTCTCCGGGTCGGCCTCGCTGTAGGCGTTGCCGCCGATGTGGTGCCGCCGCTCGATGACCAGGACCTTCAGATCGAGCTCACTGGCACAGCGTTCGGCGATCGTCAGTCCGAACAGACCAGATCCGACGACGACGAGATCGGGCTTCAACACACACTCCTGGGTCGGGGCTTCGGGCCCCACTGACACGCACTGTGGGCCCCGGCGAGTCTAACTACCGACGGTGCCCGGACGGCTCCGCCACGGCGGGAACGTGGCGCATCGCACGCGCAGAGCGGATCGCGCGGGTCACGTTCCCCGCCTCCGCCCGCCCGCCGCGCACCGGGGAGAGGAGCAGGACGGCCAGCACGATCAGGTACGGCTTGAGCCGCACCAGCACGTTCTCGCCGTACCGGAAGTGCACGACGAAGAGGTTCCGGTACATGAAGAACCCCTTCCACCCGGCCAGGTCGTGCTGCTGGTCGAAGTCGAGCTGGCGCACCAGCACCGCGTCGCGCACCGCCCAGATCCGGTATCCCGCACGGCGGGCGCGGATCGCGAAGTCCACGTCGTCGTAGAAGATGAAGTACGACGGGTCGGGCAGCCCGATCCGCTCCACCACCTCGCGGCGCACCATGAACCCCTCGAACGCGACGTTCTGGATCTCCACCTTCTCCGGCATCGCGTCGCGGGTGCCGTAGGTGGTCTCCACCATCGCCGTCTTCGGCTTGATCGCCAGCGGACTGGCCAGGTCGAACTCGGTGGCCGCCTTCTCCACGAGCCGGCCGTGCAGGTCCTCGCGCACCGCCATCAGGCACGCCTCGTCCTGCGCCAGCAGCACGTCGAGGCAGGCGGGCGCCGGCACCACGTCGTCGTCCATCAGCCAGATCCGGTCGTAGCCGCGGTCGGCGGCCTCCCGCACGCCGAGGTGGAAGCCGCCGGCACCGCCGAGGTTGGTGTCCTCGTGGATCGCCAGCAGCCCGGCGTTGCCGGCCTCGTCGAGCACCTCGCGGGTGTGGTCGGTGCTGGCGTTGTCGACCACGATCACCGCGTCGGGCTGGCGGTGCAGCGCGGCCAGGCCTTCCAGCATCCGGCGCAGCAGGTCGGCCCGGTTGAAGGTCACCACCACCACGGCCACGGACTCAGCCATGGAGATACCTCCCGTGGCCGGTGAAGTCCCCCCGCCAGCCGGCCAGCATCGCGCCCAGGCTCATCCGGAGCCGCCCGGGGTTCGGCCGGGTGAACGTGTAGAACCAGACCGTCTTCACCAGGAACGCCAGCACGCCGTGCGGGCCGACGTACTCCTTGAGGTTGGCGACGTTGTTGCGGCACATGCAGTAGTGCTTGAGGTCCGAGGGCGAGTGGTTGTACGTCGTCCGCCCGAACATCAGCGGCGTGCCGAGGTCGTCGGTCGCCGGGTGCCGGAAGCGCGCCGCGACGACGGTGGCGATCCGGGCGCCGGCCCGTCGGGCGCGCCACAGGTACTCGACGTCGTCGCCCCAGATGAAGAACTCCTCGCGGACCAGCCCGATCCGGTCCACCAGGTCACGGGTCAGAAGCACGCCGTTGAACGGGATCACCACGTCCTCGACCAGGCCGTCGCGGGCCGCCGCCTCCACGTCCGACATCCGGTGCACGACGCGGGAACGGCCCGGCAGCCGGATCGGGAAGCAGAGCCGGGCCACGTCCTGCTCGGCCACGACGGCGGGCCCGACGAAGTCGTGGCTCTCGATGTGCGGGAGCAGGAGCCGAAGGCAGTCGCGCTCGGGGTAGCCGTCGTCGTCCATCATCCAGACCAGGTCGGCACCCCGCTCGAGCGCCTCGGCGAGGCCGGCGTGGAAGCCGCCCGCTCCCCCGGTGTTGCGCCCGAGCTCGACGACGGTGACCGGCACCGGGGAGGTCATCGCCCGGAGCGCCTCGACCGTGCCGTCGGTCGAGGCGTTGTCGACCACCACGATCTCGTCGGGCAGGACGGTCCCGTGCCCGGTCTCCGTGACCAGCCGGGAGACCAGCTCGAGCCGGTTGAAGGTGACCGCGACCGCGACGATCCGGGGGCGGGGTGGGTGCGACACGGCCTCGACCCTACTGGTGGTGATCGGCCGGAGAACGCCGCTGTTTGCACCTTGCCGTGGCGTGTCCGGAATGCCAGAGTCGAAGCGCGGGGAATCGGGTCCTGATCGACGGGAGCACGTCATGCGCAGGTTCGGTCTCGTCCCGCTCGTCCTCTCCGTGGTCCTGGTGACCTGTCTGGCCGGTGTCGGCCTGCAGAGTCCGGCCGTGGCGCACGAGGCCGACGCCGCCCGGCTGCACCGCTACGCCGCGGCCACCTGGCAGTCCTTCACCGCGATGGTCGACACCGACAGCGGGCTGCCGACCGACCAGCTGCACGCCGACGGCACCACCGACGTCCAGACCTCCACCACCAACATCGGCGCCTACCTGTGGAGCGCCGTTGCCGCCGAGCGGCTCCAGATCATCGGCCATCGCGAGCTGGTGCGCCGGCTGTCCCGGACCGTCTCGACCCTCGAGGGCATGGAGCGGCACGCGCCGGACGGGCAGTTCTACAACTGGTACGACCACCGCGACGGCGCGAAGCTCACCGTCTGGCCGCCGAGCGGAGAGCCGCTGGACCCGATCCTCTCCTCGGTCGACAACGCCTGGCTGGCCACCGGGCTCCGGGTCGTCGCCGGTGCGGTGCCGGAGCTGAGCGGCCGGGTGCGCGCGATCTACGACGGCATGGACTTCGGGTTCTACTACGTCCCGGACAAGAACCGGATCCTGTTCCACTACTCACCCGCCCTGGGCACCGGGCCGTGCTGCTACGACACCGTGGTGTCCGAGAGCCGGATCGCCGACTACATCGGCATCGCCAAGGGCGACCTGCCGCGCAAGGAGTACTACGGCCGGTGGCGGACCTTCCCCGACACCTGCGACTTCTCCTTCCAGGAGCAGCGGCCCACCGGCTTCCAGCGGACGTACGACGGGGTGGGCGTCTACGACGGGGCGTACCGGTACCTCGACACCAGGATCACCCCGAGCTGGGGCGGGTCGATGTTCGAGGCGCTGATGCCGTCCCTGTTCGTGCCCGAGGAGCAGTGGGGCGCCGCCTCGTGGCGCCCGAACCACCCGCTCACGGTCGACGCGCAGGTCGACCACGGGCTGCGCGTGGCCGGCTACGGCCTGTGGGGCTTCTCCCCCTCGAACACCCCGGAGGGCGGCTACGGCGCCTACGGCGTCGACGAAGCCGGCATGGACCCCAACGGGATGCCGTCCAACGAGGACGCCACGCTCGTGGACCACGGCTTCGCGGGCTGCCCCGGGCGCGACCCGGTGCCCGACCCGCCGCAGAGCGCCTACACCAACGGTGTGGTCACACCGCACGCCGCGTTCCTGGCGCTGCGCTACCGGCCGACCGAGGCACTGGCCAACCTCAGCCGGCTGGAGGCGATCCCGGGGATGTACGGCCACTGGGGGTTCCGCGACTCCGTCAACGTGACCACGCGCCAGCCGTCCGGGTCCTACCTCTCCCTGGACCAGGGCATGGTGATGGCCGCGCTCGGCAACGCGCTGGGCGACGACGTGATGCGGCAGGCGTTCGTGACCCCGTCCCTGCAACGTGCGGTCCGGCCGGTGCTCGGGGTCGAGGAGTTCGCGACCTCGCCGCGCGGGTGCACCGTCGAGGGCACTTCCCGGGCCGACACCCTCGTCGGCACCGCGGGCGACGACGTGATCTGCGCCGGCGCCGGCAACGACCGGGTGAGCGGTGGCGGCGGCTCCGACGTCATCTACGGCGGTCCGGGCGCCGACCGGCTGGCCGGTGGTGCGGGGGACGACTACCTGTACGGCGACGAGGGCGCCGACCGGCTCGACGGCGGCGACGGCGACGACGTGGTCGCGGCAGGCCCCGGCGCCGACCGGCTGAGCGGCGGTGCCGGCGCCGACCACCTGGACGGCCAGGGCGGCGGCGACCGGTGTGCCGGCGACTCGCTCGACGACGTACCGGCCGGGTGCTGACCGCGGACGACGACCGCTAGCAGGCGTCCCCGAGGTCGTTGGCCTGGTTGGCGGAGTAGCCGTCGTGGATGTTGCCGTAGGAGCCACCCGTGGTGCCCGGCTTGGGTGCCGCCTTCGCACCAGCCTTGGCACGCGGCTTCTTCACCGGTGAGATCGCCCGTTCGACGGTCGTCTTGATCTTGGAGATGTCGGGCCGGTAGGTCTCGATCATCGGCGGCACGAACGACACGGTGCGGATCGGCTCGCTGCGTGCCTGGAGCGCGAGCTCCATGAACCGGTCGAGCTCGGACGCGGGGATGTCGGTCTTGACCATCGCCGTGCTGGCCTTGGCGATGTCGCCGAACTTGAGCACCACCTGCTTCGGGCTCAGCTGGGTCAGCATCGCGTTCATCACACACTTCTGCCGCGCCATGCGCGAGTAGTCGTCGGCCGCCATCCGCGACCGTGCGAACCAGAGCGTGTCCGCGCCGTTCAGCTTGCGCCGGCCCGGCTTGATGTAGGACTTGCCGTCGAAGTCGCCGATCGCGCCCTTGGGGATCGGGTCGCGCACGGTCAGCGTGACACCGCCGACGGCGTCGACGAGGTTGCGGAAGCCCTTGAGGTTGATCATCACGTAGTAGTTCACCTTGAGCCCGGTCACGCCCTCGACCGCCTCCTTGGTGGCCTCGACCCCGGGGTTGGCGTAGCCCTTGAACAGGCCGCGGTGGTCGTTGGCCCAGGTGACCAGTGAGTTGATCTCGCAGCCGTCGCAGCGGTAGCCGTGCGGGAACTGCTCGGCCATCACCGAGCCCTTGGCGAACGGGAAGTTCTGCAGGTTGCGGGGCAGGCCGAAGAGCACGCTCTTGCCGGTCTCGGCGTCGATGCTGGCCACGGTGATGCTGTCGGGGCGCAGGCCCCAGCGGGTCTTGCCGGAGTCGCCACCGAGGAGCAGCACGTTGTAGCGGCCCCCGTGCGCCTGGGTCACCTTGCCCGAGGTGAACATGGCGGCGATGAAGTCACGCTGCACCGTCACCACGTGGGCGGCGAACAGCAGCGACCCGGCGACGGAGAAGCAGAGCACGCCGTTGATGCCGACCATCGCCAGCCGCTGCTTCTGCCGTAGCGCCAGCGGTTCGCCGAGCCGCCAGGCGTCGACGAAGAGGAACGCCCAGCCGACCGCGAGGATCATCAGCCCGAACCGCACGATGCCGAGCATGAGCGTGTTGCTGAGCAGCCAGAAGACGAAGTTGTTCCAGAGCAGGCCGATCAGCGCCAGCATGAGTACGGTGACGATCAGGGAGACCAGGACGCGCATGGCGATCCGGCCGGTGCGCTTGTTGCCCACGGCGATCTGCGCAGATCCGGGGACGACAAGCGTCATCAGCATCAACGTGACCGCTCGCCGGAAGCGGATCCGGCTCAGCTGGACGCCTCGCGGACGACCACTGCCGGTCCCTTCGTGCGACCCGGGGGAAGGAGCGGGCAGCATCGGTTGACCTCTCTTGTTCAGGTGGTTGAGGAGGTTGCGCCGCAACCGTCTCGAAACCCGTCCGGCAAGTATCACCAGTCACAGGCGTCACACGTGGTTCCGACGCGCCGGGGCTTCACGCCTCGCGGGCGGCCAGGATCTCGGCCTTCTGGGCGAGCCGGTGGGCGCGCCGGATCTCGGCCTCGCGCATCCGCCGGACCTCGGCGTCGGTCTCCGGGGACAGCGGCGGGATGTCGCGCGGCGTGCCGTCGTGGTCGACCGCCACGAACACGAGGTACGCCGACGCCACGTGCACGGGCTCGTGACCGGCCTGGTTCCACGGCTCGGACTCGACCCGGACCCCGACCTCCATCGAGGTGCGGCCCGCCCAGTTGACCTGCGCCACGGTGCGCACGATGTCGCCCACGTGCACCGGCGCCAGGAACGCCATCTCGTCCATCGCCGCGGTGACCGCAGGACCGTTGCTGTGCCGTCCCGCCACCGCGCCGGCGGTGGAGTCGACCAGGCGCATCACCTCACCGCCGTGCACGTTGCCGAGCAGGTTGACGTGGGTGGGGCCGGCGAGCAGCGACAGGCTGACCCGGCTGTGGGCGGGGGTCAGGGGTTGGAGCATGGCCGCACGGTAGCGTCTGTGCCCGGACCGGTGAGGATGCCCGTCGCGAGCGTTGTCCAGCGCGTGCGATGGCAAGGCGGAGGAGGGAAGCTGTGGCAGCGCCACTGCGACCGACGACAACGCAGCCAGCGTGCGTGATGGGCAGCGCGCAGCAGGGCGATTCTCGCCGGTCGGGGCACCATGGCTGACGGCCCTGACCGCCCTCGGGGCAACGACGACGAGCCGGAGTACGACTGGCTCTACGGTGCCCGTGGACCCGGGGGCGCAGGTGCTCCCCCGCCGCCGCAGTCCGACGACCCGGAGCCGACCCGGATGATGCGGACGATCCCGCGCCCGGAGGCGTCGGGCGACGGCCCGGGTGGTCCCCGGCGTCCGTCGTCCACGACCGCAGCCCCGCCGCCGCGGCCGCCCCGCTCGCCGGAGAGGAAGAAGCGCTCGCCGTGGCGGATCGTGCGGGTCGTGCTGCTGATCTGGCTTGTCTTCCTCATCGCGGTGCCGGTGTGGGCGTGGACCAGGATCGACAAGGTCGAGGCGTTCCCGAGCGGCGACCGGCCCTCCAAACAGCCGGGCACGACCTACCTGCTGGTGGGCTCCGACAGTCGCGAGAACCTGAGCAAGGAGCAGCGCAAGCGGCTCGGCACCGGGGACGCCGCGGGGCGTCGTACCGACACGATCATGCTGCTGCACACGGGCAGCGGGCCCAACCTGCTGCTGTCGATCCCGCGCGACTCGATCGTGCCGATCCCCGGTCACGGCAGCACCAAGATCAACGCCGCGTTCGCGTTCGGCGGACCGAGGCTGCTGGTGAAGACGATCGAGCAGAACACCGGGGTCCGGGTCGACGACTACGTCGAGATCGGCTTCGGCGGCTTCGTGAACTCGGTCGACGCGGTCGGCGGGATCCGGGTGTGCACCCGGCAGAAGCTGGTCGACCCGCTGGCCAGGCTGCGGATGTCGAAGGGCTGCCACCACGTCGACGGGATCACCGCGCTCGCCTACTCGCGCTCCCGGCACACGCAGACCAACGGCGACATCGACCGTGCGAAGAACCAGCGCAAGGTGGTCAGCCAGGTCGGCGACAAGGTGAAGTCGCCGTGGACCGTGGTCAACCCGGTGCGCTACTTCCGGGTCGCCGACGCCGGCGCCGGGTCGCTGCGGATCAGCAAGGGCACGGGCCCGTTCGCGCTCGGCCAGTTCGCCTGGGCGATGACCCGGGTCAACGGCACCAACGGCCTCACCTGCTCGATGCCGATCGCCGACCTCGCCGTGCACTGGGACCGCGAGCGCGCGCGCGCCCTGCTCAAGCTGGTCAAGGAGGACCGCACCGCCGACATCGGCAAGGACCTCTGCACGCCGACCGGGCTGCCGGGTCGGTGACCATGCACCCGAGGTGGCAGCGTGTGCTGGCGCTGCTGGCCCTGCTCGTCCTCGGCATCGCGATCCTGCCGCTGAGTGCTCTCCTCTTCGACGGGGAGGGCAGCGAGAACTGGATCCTGCCGACCGCCGTCGTGCTGGCTCTGCTGGCAGGCGCCGCCGTCGGCTCGGCGCTCCCGGGCCTCGCCGGTGCCGGCGCGACCCGCCGACGGGGCGCCGGGATCGGCGCCGTGACGGGCGTGGGCATGCTCGTGCTCGGCGTGGTGGTGTTCTTCCTGCTGCTGAGCGGGTTCTCGGGCGCCTGAGTCAGGTCTCCACGCAGAACTCGTTGCCGGCGGGATCCAGCATCACCACCAGGTCGGTGCCGTCCGTGAGCACGGTGGCCCCGAGTGCCTGCAGGCGCACCACCTCCGAGGCGACGTCGTCGTCCGGCGCGCGCAGGTCGAGGTGGACCCGGTTCTTCGCCGTCTTCGGCTCCGGCACGGCGGTGAACCAGAGGTTCGGACCACCCCAGCCGGGCGCCTCGAGGAACGCCTTGTCGCCGGTCGCGTCCGCGTCGACCTCGCCGCCGAGGGCCGCCGCCCAGAAGCCGGCGAGGGTCGCGGCGGTGCCGCTGGCGCAGTCGACGGTCAGGGACTTCACGTAGGAGGGCATGGCGCAGGCTAGCCCCGCTGGTCGCTGATCCGCTTCGCCTTTCCGAGCGAGCGCTCGAGGGCGTGGGGCGCCAGCACGTCCACCCCGATCGTGACGCCGATGCGCTGCTTGACCCGGTCCGCCAGGGTGCGCCCGAGGGACTCGCGATCGGCGACGGCGTCGTGCGCCTCGACCTGGACGGTGAGCTCGTCGAGGTTGCCGGGGCGCGAGAGCACGCACAGGTAGTGCGGGGTCAGTCCCTCGATGGTGAGGATCTGCTCCTCGACCTGGCTCGGGAAGACGTTCACACCGCGCACGATCATCATGTCGTCGGTGCGTCCGGTGACCTTCTGCATCCGGCGGAAGGCGGGGTAGGCGGAGCCGGGCAGCAGCCGGGTGAGGTCGCGCGTGCGGTAGCGCACGACGGGCATCGCCTGCTTGGTCAGCGAGGTGAAGACCAGCTCACCCTCCTCGCCGTCCGGCAGCACCTCGTGGGTGACCGGGTCGATGATCTCGGGCAGGAAGTGGTCCTCCCAGATGTGCAGGCCGTCCTGGGTCTCGCCGGACTCCTGCGAGACGCCCGGCCCCATCACCTCCGAAAGTCCGTAGATGTCGACGGCGGTGATCCCGCTGCGCTCCTGGACCGCACGCCGCATCTCCTCGGTCCACGGCTCGGCGCCGAAGATCCCGATCTCCAGGCTGCTGGCGCGCGGGTCGACGCCCTGGCGGTCCATCTCGTCGAGGATCGCGAGGAAGTACGACGGGGTGACCATGATGATCCGCGGCTCGAAGTCGCCGATCAGCTGCACCTGGCGCTCGGTCATCCCGCCGCTGATCGGGACCACCGTGCAACCGAGCCGCTCGGCTCCGTAGTGTGCGCCGAGCCCGCCGGTGAAGAGTCCGTAACCGTAGGCCACGTGCAGCAGGTCGCCCGGCCGGCCGCCGGCGGCGCGGATCGAGCGGGCCATCACCTCGGCCCAGGTGTCGATGTCCTCGCGGGTGTAGCCGACGACGGTGGGCCGGCCCGTCGTGCCGCTGGAGGCGTGGACCCGCACCACCTCCTCGCGCGGTACCGCGAACATCCCGAACGGGTAGTTGTCGCGCAGGTCGGCCTTGGTCGTGAACGGGAAGCGGCTCAGGTCCGAGAGCTGGGTCAGGTCGTCGGCGCTGACCCCTGCACCGGCAAAGGCGTCGCGGTAGTGCGGCACCTGCTGCGCCCTTCGCAGGGACTCCCGCAACCGGTCGAGCTGGAGCACCTCGAGCTCGGCGCGGGACAGGTCGGGGATCTCTCCACTCACCACCTCAGGCTAGGCCCACGGCAGCCGTCCGCAGAAGGCACCACGGGCGAGGTGGTCACGGGCCCGAGCCCGCTCCTCCCCCCTCGCCCCCCGGCTCAGCTCACGACGCGGTAGCGACTCAGCATGCCCGCGGCGATGTGGTCGTTGACGTGGCAGTGGAACAGCCAGGTGCCCGGGTCGTCCGGCACCATGTCGGAGACCATCATCATCCCGGGGAGCAGCTGGATCATGTCCGAGCGCATCCCGTTGGTGGTCACGGTGTTGCCGTGCCAGTGCGGCGTGTGCAGGTCGACCTCGGTGCCCAGCGTGTAGGTGTACCACCGCACGCGTTGCCCGACCTTCATCACCGGGACCGGTCCGTTGCCGTAGACGAACCCGTTGACCGAGTGCATCAGGTTGCTCTCCTCGAACCCCTCCTCGTCGTCCGCCCCCACCTCGTGCGGCGCCTGGGCCTCGTGCTCGAGGTTGTCGTCGCGATACAGGCTTGCGTTCTCGTTCTCCACGGTGAAGTAGGAGAAGACCTCGCGGTCGACGTCCAGCGGGGTCGCCGTGACCGGGTCTGCCTTGCCCCGGGCCGTGATCACCATCGGGCCGACCAGCCCGGCGTTGGTGTCGGCGATCTCGTCCGTGTGCGAGTGGTACATCCACATCACCGAGGAGCCGTCCATCGGTCCGGGACCGGCCCGCTCGGGCACCTTCCAGTTGTAGGTGTAGGTGTCGCCGGGCGCCACCGCGTCGTCGGCCTTGTCGGAACCGCCGGTGCCGTCGGCGTACGGCGCCCCCTCGGAGCTCTTCGGGTACAGGACGCCGTGCGGGTGGATCGACGCAGGGAACCGCGTGTTGTTGCGGAACACCACCTTGATCGTGTCCCCGACGACGGCCCGGATCACCGGCCCCATCATGCCGAGGGTGTCGTCGCACGGCTTCGTACCGGCCGGGCAGCTGGTCGGCGGCGCGATCCGGTGCGTGAACGTGCCGTCGGTGTAGCCCCGGTAGAGCGACTTGCGGTAGACGTGCCCGACCCGGGTCGGACCGTTCTCGACGAAGACCTTCTCGTCGTCGTTCCAGCCCCGGCCGGCGATGTCGTTGCGGTCGTCGGGCGCGTAGTTCCACAGCACCGCGTCGGCGGCGATGTAGTAGGTGCGCAGTCGTCCGGCCGTTGTGACCTCCGCCGCCGCGGTGCCCATCTTCAGGTGTGCGTGGGAGGTCGTCTGGACGATCCCACATCCGGAGAGCAGCAACCCGAGCAACGCGGCTCCCAGCAGACTCTTCCGCATGGTCTTCCCCTCCGGCGGCGAGCTTCGCCGCCCTCGGGAGCCAGATCACACCGGTGACGTTCGGGGAACCTTGTCTTATGACAGTCCGGTCAGAGGGCGGTCATCCGGCGGTCATCCTGACGCCCTGGTGACGTCATGACTCTTGACAGTGACGTCAACTTGATGTCACTGTGGCGTCATGGACCTCTCGCCGTACGTCGACCGCCTCCGCAGCGACCTGTCCGACGCCGCCGCTGCCGGTGGTGCCGAGGCCCAGGCCTCCGCCGAGCGGCTGACCCTGGCCCTCGACCCGGCCACCCGGATGGTGCTGCTCGAGGCGCTCTCGCAGGCCGCGTCGGAGATCTCCGGCTCCCTCGACCACGACACCGTCGACGTCCGGCTGGCCGGCCGCGACCCGGAGTTCGTGGTCACGCACCTCGCGTCCGACGAGGCGCCGACGCCGCCTCCCCCACCGGCTCCTCCCACAGCGCCGGAGCCGCCGGAGGACGACAGCCAGTCCCGGATCACGCTGCGGCTCCCCGAGTCGGTCAAGGTCCGCGCCGAGGAGGCCGCCAACCAGATCGGGCAGTCGCTCAACGCCTGGCTCGTCGACGCCGTCCGTGACGTGCTCGACGCGACCGCGTCGGGCACCCGGCTCGACGTCCACGTCGGCCACAGCCGGATCAGCGTCACGGGCGACCCGGGCAGGCGCAAGCAGGTCCGCGGCTGGGTCAGCTGACCCGCCCCCTCCCTCACCCCCCACCGCTCATTCGCACGTCGTACCAGAAGAGGAGTTCCGTCATGCACACCTTCGAGACACCCGGACCCACCACGATCGTGGTCCGCACCAGCGCCGGCCAGGTCACCGTGACCGCCGGCGACACCGACCGCACCACCGTCGAGCTCACCCCGCTCAACGCGGCGGGCGAGGAGGCGGTCGCGCAGGCCACCGTCGAGCAGTCCCGGCACACAGTGGTGGTGCACCTCCCGAAGCACCGTTCCGGTCTGCTGCGGGAGGGACCGTCGGTCCAGGTCGACATCACCTGCCCGCACGGCGTCTCGCTGGACCTGAAGGCCGACTCCGCCGACCTCCGCGCGACGGGCCAGTTCCAGGAGGCCTCGTGCTCGACCGGCTCCGGCAACATCGACATCGAGGCCGTCACCGGTTCCGCGCGGCTGAAGAGCGGCTCGGGGACCGTCACCGCCGGTGAGGTCACGCAGGCACTGACGGTCAGCACCGGCTCCGGCGACGTCAACGTCGAGCGCACGCTGGGCTCCAGCACGGTCAAGGTCGGCTCCGGCGACATCAGCGTCGGCGAGCTGGCCGGCGACCTGGTCACCAAGACCGGATCCGGCGACGTCGAGGTCGGTCGGCTGGGCGGGTCGCTGATCACCAAGACCGGCTCCGGCAGCCTGACCGTACGACGGGCCGACAGCGGCAAGGTCCACGCCGCCGGTGCCAGCGGCAACATCAGCATCGGCGTCGAGGAAGGCACCGCCGCCTGGCTGGACGTCTCCACCGTCAGCGGGCGGGTGAGCCAGGAGCTCGGCGAGTCCCCCGCCCCCACCGACGACCAGAACCGGGTCGAGATCACCGCCCACACCGTCAGCGGCAACCTCCGCATCCACCGAGCATGAGAGGCAACCAGATGAACAAGCGCAACAACCCCTCCGCCACCGGCGAGCGGGTCCCCACCCGGGTCACCCTGCCGTTCGACCCCGCCAACGTGCGCCACCGCGTGCGCTCGATGATCGACCCGAGCGGGTGCGGCCGGATCGGCCTCTAGAGCGCCCGCTCGAACAACGCCTTCAGCTCGGTGAAGTGCCTCTCGGTGGCGGGCTCGTCGTACATCGACGTGTCGGCCATCGTGTACCCGTGGGCGGCACCGGGGTAGATCTCGTTGCGGGCGGTCAGTCCGGCCGACTCCAGCGCCTCCCCCAACGCGGCGACGGCCTCGGCCGGCATCGAGCGGTCCTGGTCGGCGTGGCCGAAGACGAACTCGGCGCGGGCGTCGCGGAGCCCGAGGTGCGGGCTGTCGGGTGCGTCGGCCCACAGGCCGCCACCGTGGAAGCCACCGACCGCGGCCACGTCGTCGGGATGACCGGTGCCGGCGCGCATCGCGAGCCGGGCGCCCATGCAGTAGCCGACGGTGCCGATCGGCCCGTCCGCGACGCCGTCGAGCCCGCGCAGCGAGTGGACGTACGCCGCGATGTCCGGCACCGCCTTGTCCCGCGTCAGCGCGCCGACCCGCGGCATCGCCTGGCCGAAGAACGCCTCGCGCTCCCCCGGCGCAGTCAGGTCGGCGTGCGGCCCGACCTCGTCGGCCGTGCCCTCGCGGTAGAACACGTTCGGCGCGAGCACGACGTAGCCCCAGCTCGCGATCCGGTCGCACATGTCCGCGATCCGCTGGCGTACGCCGATCGCGTCCATGAAGAACAGCACGCCCGGCCCGCTCGCCCGAGGGCGGCCTCGCGACGTACGCCTCGGCCGTGCCGTCGGGGACAGAGAGGTCGATGAGGTCCATGCCGGTCACGCTAGGTTCAGGACCGGACCCGCTCGTTCCCGGGGTCGTACGGCGCGCGCAGCGACACCGTGACCGGGTGACGATCGCCACCGACGTCGACCACGTGGCCGCCCTCGACCGGTGTGCGCACGTAGGCCAGGCCGACACAGGCGCCCAGTGTCTCGCCCCAGGCGGCGGAGGTGACCTGCCCGACCGGTTCACCGTCACGCAGCACCAGCTCGCCGCCCCAGAGCATCGGCGCTGCGTCCCCGACCACGAACGAGACCAGCCGCCGACGAGCACCTTCGGCCCGGAGCGTCTCCACCGCCTCCCGGCCCAGGAACGGCACGTCGGTGCGGAGCTTGCAGGCGAACAGCAGCCCGGCCTCGACCGGCGAGTAGTCCGGGGTGAGCTCGCGTCCGAACGCCCGGTAGCCCTTCTCCAGTCGCAGCGACTCGATCGCGTAGTACCCGCCCCGGCGCACGCCCAGGTCATCCCCCGCGGCCAGCAGGTCGGCGTAGACGCCGGCGGCGAGCTCGACCGGCACGTAGAGCTCCCAGCCCAGCTCGCCGACGTAGGTGATCCGGGTGGCGCGCACGGTGGCCGGCCCGAGGTCGAGCATCCGGCTGTCGCCGAACCCGAACGAGTCACCCAGGTCCGCATCCGTGAGCCGCGACAGCAGGTCGCGCGAGCGCGGACCCATCACCCCGAACACCGCCAGCGTCGTGGAGACGTCGGTGACGGTCGTGCTCGACGGCAGGTGCCGGCTCAGGTGGTCCTGGTCGCGCACCGTGGTGGCGGCGCTCGAGACCAGCAGGAAGGAGTCCGAGCCGGTGCGGGTGACCGTCAGGTCGGACTCGTAGGTGCCGCGCGCGTTGAGCAGCCCGGTGTAGACGGCACGCCCGACCGGCACGTCGACGTCGGCGGTGCACACCCACTGCAGCCCGGCGAGCGCACCCGGCCCCGCCACGACGTACTTGGAGAACGAGGTCTGGTCGAACACCGTGACCCCGGTGCGCGTGCTGACCTGCTCGGCGGCCGACCACGGCAGCCAGTTCTGCTTGCCCCAGCCGTACGCGATCTCGGGACTCTCGCCCGCCGGCGCGAAGAAGTTGGGCCGCTCCCAGCCCATCCGGCTGCCGAACCCCGCGTTGGCCTGCTCGTGCAGGTGGTGCACGGGCGACCGGCGGAACGGGCGTCCGGTCGTGAGCTCCCGGTTGGGCCACGGCACCGCGTAGTGCAGCCCGAGCACCTCACCGACCCGCGCCCGCAGCCACGGCACGTTGCCCTGGAACGGCGCGAACCTGCGGATGTCGACAGCGGTCAGGTCCGAGGTCGGTTCCCCGTCGACGATCCACTCCGCCAACGCCCGGCCGGCGCCACCGGCGGACGCGATCCCGACCGAGTTGAAGCCGGCACCGACGAAGAAGCCGCGCACCTCGGGCGCCTCGCCGAGCAGGAACTGGTTGTCCGGCGTGAAGCTCTCGGGCCCGTTGTAGAACTTGCGGATCCCGGTCTCGTTGAGCGCCGGGATCCGGAGCAGCGCGCTGTCCATCAGCACCGAGAAGTGCTCCCAGTCCTCCTCGAGGAGCTGGAACTCGAACGGGTACGGGACCTCCTGCGGCGACACCCACGGCTTGGCCTCCGGCTCGAAGCCGCCGACCACCAGGCCGCCGACCTCTTCCTTGAAGTAGGTGTAGCCGTCCGGGTCGCGCAGCACCGGCAGCTCGGAGTGGACTCCGTCGAACGGCTCGGTCACCACGTAGAAGTGCTCCGCGGAGTGCAGCGGCACGTTGACCCCGGCCAGGTCCCCGACCTGTCGCGCCCACTGGCCGGCGCAGTTCACCACCACGTCGGCCTCGACCACCCCTCCCTCGTGGAGTACGCCGGTCGCGCGCCCGTGCTCGACGCGGACGCCCGTGACCCTGGTCTGCTCCACGATCCGCGCTCCGCGCATCCGGGCGCCCTTCGCCAGCGCCTGGGTCAGGTCCGTCGGGTTGGCCTTGCCGTCGCCGGGCAGCCAGATCGCGCCGACCAGGTCGTCGACCGCCATCACCGGATAGCGCTCGAGCGCCTGCTCCGCCGTCAGCAGCTCGCACTCCAGGTCGTAGGCCGCCGCGGTCGCGAGCGTCCGCCGCAGCTGGGTCATCCGCTCCGGTGTGCGGGCGACCGTGACTCCGCCGCAGCGCTTGTAGCCGGCCGACAGCCCGGTCTCCTCTCCAGCCGCGCGTAGAGCTCGGTGGAGTACTGCACCAGCCGGGTGCCGCTCTCCGACGCGCGGAGCTGACCGACCAGCCCCGCCGCGTGCCAGGTGGTGCCGGAGGACAGCCGGCCCTGCTCCAGCAGCAGCACGTCGGTGCGGCCCATCAGCGTCAGGTGGTAGGCCACGCTGGCGCCGATCACGCCACCGCCGACGATCACGATCTCGGCCCGGTCGGGCAGGTCCCCGTTCACGCTCGGCCCGCCACGTCGTCGAGCAGGGTGCCGAAGTCGGGTGCCCGCATCCCGGCCACGGCGCCGTCGTACCGCTCGGTCGCCCACTCCCAGAAGTCGAACTCCAATGTGCTCGAGCCCTGCTGGACGCAGCCCCAGAGCGTCCAGCCGTACTGCGCGACGATCGCCTGCAGCCGCACCCGGGCCAGCCGGGCCCGGGTGACCTCACCGAAGTAGCCGGCCACCAGCGCCTCGGTCCGGTCCGGGTCGAGCCCGCACTCCTGCGCGGTGTTGCCGAGCTCGAAGCACGCGTCGTTGTTGCCGGCGTACTCGTAGTCGATCAGCCACAGCTTCTCGCCGTCGTCGACGAAGTTGGCGGCGAGCAGGTCGTTGTTGCACGGGACCGTGGCCGGGGCGTCTACCGCGAGCGCCCGCCGGAGCCGGTCGAAGTCGTCGGCGTGGTCGAGGTAGTCCGCGGGCATCCGGTGCCCCTGCTCGCGCACCGTGGCCAGGAAGCCCCGCTGCCGCTGGAACATGTCGAAGTCGCCGTCGAACCGCTCGCCCTGGTGGAGCTGACGGGTCGCGCCCGCCGCACGTCGTACGACGCCGGGGTCGGTGAACGCCTCGTTGTCGAGCGTGGTGCCCTCGAGCCAGCCGATCACCAGCACCCCCAGGTCCGGCCGGTAGTCGACGACCGGCGCACCGACCCCGGCCCGCTCAGCGCGCTCGGAGTTCACGTGCTCGGCGTCACGGTCGATGCCGAGCGGGTTGTGCGCCAGGTCGCTGCAGCGCGCGACATAGAGCCCGTCGGGCGTGGTGACCTTGACGTTGCGGTTGGTCAGGCCACCGGTCAGGTCCTCGACGGCGAGCCGCCGGGACAGCACCGGGATCTGGTCGAACAGGTCCCCGAGGTCGTCGTGCGTCATCGCGAAGAGGGACACCGCCGCAGCATAGGAGCAGCAGGGGCTCTCGCGTCAGAGCACGTGCTCGCCGTACATCTCCCCGAGCGGGTCGGCGATCAGCTCGATCCGGGCGCCGTCGGGGTCACGGAAGTAGACCGACACCCCGCTGTGCACCTCGTGCTCGACCCCCGCCTGCTCCAGCCGCGCGACCAGCTCGGCCCAGTGGTCCGGGTCGACCGAGATCGCGCAGTGGTGCAGGCCGCCGAGCACCTCCGCGTAGGGCCCGACGTCGAGCCCCGGGAAGTCGAAGAACGCCAGCAGGTTGCCGTTGCCGATGTCGAAGAAGAAGTGCGAGGACCCCGGGTAGTCGCGGTTGTCGATCAGCTCGGTCAGCGGGAAGCCCAGCAGGTCCTGGTAGAAGCGCACCGTGGTCTCGACGTCGCTGCTGATCAGTGCCGTGTGGTGCAGCCCCCGCGCGGTCGACGCCGGCCGCTCGCCGCTCGGCTTCAGGTGCGCCGCGCGGATCTCGGCGCGACGTGCCTGGATCGGTGCCAGGTCGGGTGACTCGCTCATCTCATGCCTCTCTCACGCAGCCAGCCCGGCGTGCATCTCCCACACCAGGATCTCGGACGGCTCGGTCGCGGTCACGCGCTGACCGCCGGTGGCCGTGAACCGGACGGCGTCCCCGGCCGCCAGCGACCCGGCGCCCTCGAGCGTCACGTCTCCGCGAGCCACGAACAGGTGCAGGTACGGCGCCTCCGGCAGCGCGACCTGCTGACCGGGCTGCAACCGGGCGGCGTGGAGCGCGGCGTACCTGTTGCGGATCCGGATCGCGGCCTCGCCGTCGTGCTTGTCCATGCCGGACGCGACCGGCACCAGTCCGCCGCTGAGCAGCGAGTCGTCGATCTCGAGCTGCTCGTAGCCGGGCGTGACACCGGACTCGTCGGGCACCACCCACATCTGCACGAAGTGCACCGGGTCCTCGTGCACCTCGTGCTGCCGAGCGAGCCGCCAGGCGTCGTTCTTCTCCGAGTGCAGGATGCCGGTGCCCGCGCTCATCCGCTGCGCCAGGCCCGGGTAGATCAGGCCGTTGTGGCCGGTCGAGTCCTGGTGCACCAGCGAGCCCTGGAGCACCCAGGTGACGATCTCCATGTCGCGGTGCGGGTGGGTGTCGAACCCGGTGCCCGGCGCGACGATGTCGTCGTTGTTGACCAGCAGCAGCCCGTGGTGGGTGTTGGCCGGGTCGTAGTGCTGGCCGAAGGAGAAGGAGTGCTTCGAGTCCAGCCAGTCGATCTTCGTGGCGTCGCGCGTCGCGGCGCGTCGTACGTCGATCCCGGGTGTCAGCTCGATCGTGGTCATCTCGGCTCCTCCAAGAGGTCAGGTTAGATGATCGTTCAACTTAGGTGACGTGTCAACTATTCCGCTACCATCGTGAGGTGAACGCACCCGACCCCTGGCTCGACGACGCCCAGCAGGCCGTGTGGCGCCAGTGGCTGGCCGTGCAGGCTCGCCTGCCCGCCGCCCTGCACCGTCGGCTGCTGACGCGACTCCGGACTGTCGCTGCCGGACTTCGACGTGCTGGTCCAGCTGACCGACGTCGCCGACGGACGGCTCCGGGTGCTCGAGCTCGCGACCGCCCTCCAGTGGGAGCGCAGCCGGCTCTCGCACCACGTGAAGCGGATGGAGACGCGCGGGCTCGTCGAGCGGGAGGAGTGCGCCGACGACGGGCGCGGCGCCTACGTCGTGCTGACCGAGACCGGACGCGCGGCGATCACCGCCGCCGCCCCCGACCACGTGCGCACCGTGCGGCTCCTGGTCTTCGACGCGCTCGACGAGTCCGACCTGCGCGCGCTCGACCGGATCACCAGCCGGGTGCTGGCCCGGATCGACGTGCCCTGAGGCACGGCTACTGCTCGGACTCCAGCTCGGACTCCAGGGCGTCGGTGAGCAGCGCGACGAGTGCCTCGGTCTGGACGTCGGCGGACGACGAGATCTCCTCGTCGGAGCCGTCGAGGGCGCGGGCCGCGAGGCTGGCCTTGCCGTCGATCAGCTCCGCGATCCGGGTGTCCAGCGTCTGCGCGGCGATGATCCGCCACGCGGTGACCGGCTGGTCCTGGCCGATCCGGTGGATCCGGTCGATCGCCTGGGTCTGCTCGGCGTCGGTCCACGAGAGCTCGGCGAGCACCACGTTGGAGGCGACCTGGAGGTTCAGGCCGACACCCGCCGCGGTGAGCGAGCAGACCACGACGGCGACGTCGGGGTCGTTGACGAAGTCGTCGATCGCCTTGGCACGCGCCTTCGGGGTCTGGTCGCCACGGATCGAGGAGTAGCGCAGCCCCCGCTTCGCGAAGGTCTCCTCGGCCTGGTCCATCACGTCGATGTGCTTGGCGAAGAAGACCACCTTGCCGACGTTGCGCGCGAGCTGCGCGGCGTAGTCGGCGGCCAGCCCGGCCTTGGCCTGGCCGATCCGGCGCATCATGCCGAAGACGTTCTCCTCGGACTTCGTGGTCGTGGTGTCCTCGCGCTCCCACGTCGCCACGCGGCGGACGAGGTCGTGGTCGATGCCGTCGACGATGACGCCGGCCGTGCGCGTCTCGAGCGCGCTGCGGTAGCGGGCCACCAGCCGGCGGGCGAGCTCCTGCTCGGCCTGCCGGATCGAACGGCCGGCCTCGTCGTCGAGCTCCACGGGGAGGTCGGCGATCCGGCGGGCCGGGATGTCGGCCGCGACGTCGACCTTGCGGCGGCGCACGATGCCCTGGTCGATCACGACCCGGCGCGCGGAGGAGTAGAAGCCACGGTCGACCGGGGTCAGCCCGGTCTCCTCCAGCGCCTCCATCAGCTCCGCGCGCGGCTTCTTCTCGTCGATCCAGCCGAGGAACTGCCAGATCGCGCGGAAGTCCTCGATGTCGTTGATCAGCGGCGTGCCGGTCAGCGCCATCATCAGCGGCCGCCCGATCCGGGTGCGGATCCGGTCGGCGAGCTGGCGGACGTGCTGGGACCGCTGCGAGCCGCGGTTCTTGATGAAGTGCGCCTCGTCGACCACCATCCCGCGGAAGCCGTGGTCACCGAGCCAGCCGACGTGCCGGTCGAGCACCTCGTAGTTGACCACCACGATGTCGGCGAAGCCGTCGACCTCGTGGCCGTCGCCGTGGATCACCGTGGCGCTGCGGTGGGGCGTCCACAGGCCCGCCTCGTGGGCCCAGTTGGTCTTGACCACGTTGGGGACCACGACCAGCAGCGGGAAGGCGTTCGCGGCCTGGGCGGCCAGCAGCGCCTGGGCGGTCTTGCCCAGACCCGGCTCGTCGGCCAGCAGGAACGTGCGGTGGCCGGCGGCGGCAGAGGCGACCAGCTGTGCCTGGTGCCGCATCAGCACCCTGCCGCCCGGCGCCTGCAGCGACGACGGCTCCGGGAGCGGCATGCACGACGGCGCGCCGTCGGTGGCCTCCTCGAAGGACCGGAACAGCGGGCCGAGCAGCTCCCACGTGGCCAGCAGCCGCGGCTGCGCGGCACGCTTCGGGGCGTTGGTGAAGTCGGGGGTGAGGAACGGGTTGGCGAGCTGACGCTGCACGACCGACTGGGGTACGACGCGGCGCTCGGTGGGCGGCGCGAACTCCATCGCCTCGGCGGCCGGCTTCTTCTCCTCCACCGGAGCCTCGAGACCGGCGGCGGTCAGCAGGTCCTGCTTGAGGTCACGGGCGCTGTCCGAGACGTGTGCGTCCTCAGCCAGCAGCTGGAGCAGGGAGGTGTCGCGCGCGGCCGTCTTGGCCAGGATGGTGCCGATCCCGTCGAGCCGCTTCAGCTGCTCGGCGCGGTGCGCCTCGGTGTGCTCGGTGTCGGCCCGCACCCGGGCCCGCTCCTCGCGGGCGAGCTGCGCGACGACCTGGAACTTGGTCCGGCCGGACGGCTTCACCGGCCCGCGCTGGGCGCTGGCCTCCACCTCGCGCACCGCACGCGCCAGCACCGGGATGATGCCCTCGTTGTCGGCGTTGCGGGCACGGGAACGACCGCGCGCCGGTTGCTGGGTGCGCGTTGCGGTGCCGGCACTGCCGGTGCTGCGGCGACGAACTCGTCGAGCCAAAGGGGGCTCCTCCTCAGGTCTGACCGGCGCGACCTCCGCACCGCCAGGCGACCTCGTAGCCAGTCCCCGGAGGGACGTCGTACGACGCCGTGTGGAGTGCTGCTGGTGCCCACTCCACGTAGCAACCGCCTGCCTGACCGAAGGCCAGAAGACGCGGCTCCGACCACCCTGCAGACTGCATGCCGTCACTCGATGAGCGGCGGTGCGGGGGTTGGTGCTGGAAGACAGGCTACCGCTTCGCGGCGTGCCGGACGAACCGAATCGCTGGTTGCGGCGGCTCGGTGGCGGCGTCGGACCTCAGCCGGTGGCGCCCAACCGGTCCCGGCCGGCCTCCGTGATCACGCGGTCCTGCTGCTCGGTGGCCAGGAGCGGGACGTCGGCGGTGTAGAGCTTCGCGAGCTGGGTGCGCTCGAGCCCGACCTCGCGCGCGGCCTGGTGCACCTCCAGCTTGTGCATCCGGCCGCCGGGCTGCGCCGCGACCCGGCCGAGCAGCGCCGCGACCGGGTCGCCGGTCACCGTCCCGGCCGGCTCCCCCACCTGCGGCTGGTGCTCGAGGAGGGTCTCGATCTGCGCCAGGATGCCGCGCAGCGCCTGCTTGAGGACGTCCACGTCGGACGTCTCGTCCGGCGCACCGCCGGAGCCCTGCCACGTGCGTTTCGGGTGACGCCGGAGGTACTCCTGCTCGAGCTCGAACATCCGGGTCGTGTGCGTGGCGAACTGCTCCGCGGTGCCGTTGAGGAAGACCCAGTTGCGGGTGTCGTGCGCGTTCTTGCCCTGCTGCTCGAGCTCCTCGTCACTGAGGTCCCTGACCGGACGACCGTGGCGAGCGACGACCGGGTCACTCGGAGGTGTGGGTGCCATGCTGCTGCTCCTTCGGTTGGGCCGGCTCCCGGAGCCGGCTGTCGTCGCGCAGGTGGTCGAGGCCGGCGTAGACGTCCAGGGCGTTGCCGCCCAGGACCCGTGCGGCCGTCTCCTCGTCGAGCCCGAGGTCGACCACGGCCCGGGCGTTGGCGGCCGCGCCGGGGACGCCGGGCCAGTCGGTGCCGAAGATCCAGCGACGGGCCAGCCGGCCCAGGTCGTAGCGGGCGTAGTACTCCGGGAGCCGCTTCGGTGGCAGCCCCGACAGCTCGATCCAGACGGTGGGGTTCGCCAGCGCCATGAAGGCCGCGGCGTCGTACCACCAGCCGCGACCGCCGTGCGCGAGCACCACGTGCAGGCCGGGGAAGTCACGGACGACGGGGAGCAGGTACGCCGGGTCGGCGAGCTCGTTCATCGAGCCGGGGAACGACGAGGTGCCGCAGTGCACGACCAGCGGGACGCCCCGCTCCGCGAGCACCTGGTAGGCCGGGTAGAGCGCCCGGTCGTCGCAGCGGAAGCCGCCGTGCACCGGATGCAGCTTCAGCGCCGCGGCACCGAGGTCGAGCTGGCGGCCGACCTCGTCCGCGATCGGGAAGTGCAGGTGCGGGTTGACGTTGGCGACCGGCCGGAAGCGGGACGGGTTCTGCTCCACGATCGGGAGCAGGTCGTCGAAGAGCTGCATGCCGGTGGCCTTCGGGCTGTACTCGCAGAACAACAGCGCCGCGTCCACGCCCTGCTCCTCGAAGAGCGCGTCGAGCTCTGCCGGACGCGGGCGGCCGTCGGTGTCCCAGAGCCGGTCGAGGATGCCCTCGGGCCCGAACTCGCGTGCCCACTGCAGCCACGCCGGGCGCAGCGAGCCGAGCACCGGCACGTGCACGTGGGCGTCGACCAGGATCTGTCCGTCGAGCATCGTCGCCCCTCAGCGCCCTGCCACCAGCGGGGTGTCGACCTCGAGCGGGCCGACCTTGTGCGCGCCACCCGGCGCCCCGAGCGGCTCGTCGCGGCCGGTGAGGATCTCCACGAAGAACCGCCGGTTGTCCTCGACGAACTCCTCGTCCTCCTCGGCGACCCGCCGGTCCTGGCTGATCGCCTCGACCGGGCAGACCGGCTCGCAGGCGCCGCAGTCGATGCACTCCTTGGGGTTGATGTAGGCCTTGCGGTCCCCCTCGTAGATGCAGTCGACAGGACACTCCTCGACGCACGAGCGGTCCATCACGTCGATGCAGGGGCTGGCGATCACGTAGGGCATGAGTGTTTCGTCCTCTCAGGCGGGCACGGGTACGGCGTGCGGGGTGTCGGTCGAGTGGCCGGGGAACAGCTGGGCGTCGGGGTCGAGGTGCACGGCGGCGTTGTTCACGGCTGTCGCCACCTCGCCGAACCCGACGGCGATCAGCCGCACCTTGCCCTCGTAGTCGGTGATGTCCCCGGCCGCGAAGACGCCGGGCAGGTTGGTGCGCATGGCGGAGTCGACCACCAGGTGCCGGTTGTCGTGCAGGTCGAGCCCCCACTCGCGCAGCGGACCGAGGTTCGCGGTGAAGCCGAGTGCGGCCACCACCTTCTGGCAGGCCATCGTGGTGGCGTCGCCGCCCTTCACCTGGATCACGGCCTTCTCGATCGCGTCGCCTCCCTCGAGGGCGGCGACCTCGGCGTTCGTGACGATCTGCACGCTCGACTCGCGCACCGCGGCAACGCTGGCCGCGTGGGCGCGGAACGCCTCACGACGGTGCACCAGGGTGACGCTGGCCGCGATCGGCTCGAGCATCAGGCACCAGTCGATGGCCGAGTCTCCCCCGCCGACGACCACCACGTCTGCATCTGCGTAGGACGCCGAGTCGGGCACGAAGTACTCCAGCCCGCGGCCCAGGAACTCCTCCCCGGCCGGGAGCACCCGCGGCGTGAAGGTCCCGATGCCGCCGGTCACGATGACCGCGCCGCAGGCGATCGTGGTGCCGGTGCTGGTGACCACCCGGTGCTGGCGGGTGCCCGCGGCTGCGGCGGACACGTCGTGCTGCTGGGCCTCCTGGCCGAGCAGGTACGTCGGGTCGTACTGCGCGGCCTGGTCGACCAGCCCGCGCACCAGGTCGCGTCCCGAGACCGCCGGGAGTCCGGCGATGTCGTAGATCTGCTTCTCCGGGTACATCGCGGTGACCTGGCCGCCGAGCTGGCTCAGCGAGTCGATGAGGGCCACGGACAGGCCGCGGGCGCCGGCGTAGTAGGCGCCGTACAGGCCGACCGGCCCGGCCCCGATGATCAGGATGTCGACGTCGACGGTCGTGGGCAGCGCGGTCACGGTGCGACTCCCGTCGTCGAGAGGGCACCCGTGTCAGCGAGCAGGGCGCGGACCTTGAACCGCTGGAGCTTGCCGGTGGCGGTCTTCGGCAGGTCGTCGACGAACACGATGTGTCGCGGGGCCTTGAAGTGCGCGAGGCCCTCGCGGCACCAGGCGATCAGGCTCGCCTCGTCGGCGAGCTGTGCCGGACCGAGGACGACCACGGCGACCGGCTTGTCGAGGCCGTCGGCGTCGGCGAGCCCGACCACGGCGACCTCACCGACGGCGGGGTGCTCCAGCAGCCGCGACTCCACCTCAGCGGGCGAGACCCAGATGCCGCCCGCCTTGAGCATGTCGCTGTTGCGGCCCAGGCAGGTGAAGTAGCCCTCGTCGTCGCACACGTAGGTGTCACCGGTGACCAGCCACTCGCCGCGGAAGACCTGGCGCGAGGCATCCGTACGACGCCAGTAGCCCAGCGCGATCGAGGCTCCGCGCACGTGCAGCGCTCCGGGCTGACCGGCAGCCGCCGGGGCGCCCTGCTCGTCGCGGACCACCACGTCGTACCCCGGGACGGCGACGCCGGTGGTGCCCGGCCGGATCTCCCCGGGCCGGTTGGACAGGAAGATGTGCAGTGCCTCCGTGGACCCGATCCCGTCGATGATGTCGACGCCGAACCGTTCCTTGAACCGGCGGAGCAGGGGCGCCGGCAGCGCCTCGCCGGCCGAGGCGGCGAGCCGCACCGAGGAGAACGAGTCGTCGGGGATGTCGCTGGCCAGCAGCGCGGCGTAGAACGTGGGGACGCCGAAGAACAGCGTCGGGCGTTCCCGCTCGAGCCGCTCCTGGACGACCTGCGGCGTCGGGCGCCGGGACTCGAGGATCGTGGTCGCGCCGACCGAGAACGGGAAGAAGACGGAGTTGCCGATGCCGTAGGCGAAGAACATCTTCGCCACCGACAGCGTGGAGTCGTCGGGCACGATCCCCAGCACCTGCGCGCCGTAGGTCTCGCAGACGTGCCGGATGTTGGCGTGCCGGTGCATGGCCGCCTTCGGCTGGCCCGTGGTGCCGGAGGTGTAGAGCCACAGGGCCCACGAGTCCTCGTCGGTGTCCGCGACCTCGCGGCGGGACGGGTCGGCGTCGCGGCCCGTGCCGACGAAGTCCGGCCAGGCCGACAGCGCGACACCGTTGGGTGCGGCGATCTCCCCGTCGCCGGACATCACGACGTGCTCGACCTCGGGCGCAGCGGTGAGCGCCTCGTCGATCGCGGCGGTGAACTCGGGGGTGCCGACGAGCATCCGGGCGCCCGAGTCGGCGAGCACCTTGGCCAGCTCGGCGCCGGTCTGCATCGTCGAGACCGGCACGGCGACGACGCCGGCCCTGAAGGCGCCGAGGATCGCTGCGAGCATCGCGATGTCGTCGGACATCACGATCATCACGCGGTCGTCACGACGGAGCCCGGCGGTGCGGTAGGCCGCCGCGACGTCACCGCACAGGGCGTCGAGCTCGGCGTAGCTCAGTCTCTCGCTGCCGACCGCGGCGGTGTGCGTGCCCCGCCCCTCGTCGAGGTTGCGGGTGACCAGGTAGCTGGCGGCGTTGAACCGCTCGGCCATGGCTCAGACCCGCTTGTAGTCGTAGTGACCCCGCTGTCCGGAGCCGTAGCGTCGGAGCGCGCCGTCGGGCCCGGAGGCGTTGGGCCGGATGAAGATCCAGTTCTGCCAGGCAGTGAGCCGGCCGAAGATCTTCGTCTCCGTGGTCTCGGGGCCGACGAAGCGGTGGTTGGCCTCCATGCCCGTCAGGGCGTCGGGCGAGAGCGAGGCCCGCTCCTCCAGCACGATCCGGATCTCGTCCTCGAAGTCGATGTCGTCGAGGGCCATGGTGACCAGCCCGGCTTCGTCGGCCGCGGCGGCGTCGAGGGGAGAGCCGATCGTGTCGCGCGCCTTCTCCAGATCCTCGGGACGGCCCCAGAAGCGGGACTCCAGGCGCGAGATGTCGTTGCCCATCGGGTAGCTGCCGTCGTTGCCCGGGGTGAGCTGGATCGCCGCCGGGTCCGCGTCGGGATCGACGTCCTCGTAGACACCGTCGAGCATGTACTGACGGTCGCAGGCCAGCGCGAGCTCGGCCAGCACACCCGCGAAGCAGGAGCCCGGCTCGATCACGGCGATCAGGCTGCGGCTGGTGACGTCGAGCCGCTTGAGGGTGCGCTTGAGGTAGTGGCGCACCTCGTTGACGAACCAGTCGTCGGCCAGGTCGGCGAGCTGGGCGTCGTAGGCGACGACCTTCGCGGCATCGCCCGTCGTACGGAACACCCAGGTGCCGAGCTCGTTCTCGTTGGTGCGCAGCCGGAGGATCAGGTCGTCGAGCTCGCGGGCCAGCGCCATCGGCCAGTAGTCGACACCCTGCTCGATGACCGCCGCGGCATCGACCGGCGGGTCCTCGGTCGGGCCGCTGACCTCGATCGCGACCCGGCGACCGGCTCGGTCGAGGGTCGCGGTGACGTGCGGGTAGCGGATCTCGGTGTCGCTCTCGGTGCGGTCGAGGGGCGTCAGCTCGACCCCGGTCGTGCCGGAGCGGCTCGACCCGCCGGCCAGCTCGTGGGCTCGTGCCGTGACGGTCTCGGTGAACTTGTTGCGCGGGACGGTCGCGTCGACCAGGCCCCACTCGACCGCGGTGTCGCCGCGGTAGCCCTCGGACTTGGTCGCGAACATGTCGGCCCGGTCCTTGCGGACGTGGCGCTTGTCGACGACGCGGGTCAGGCCGCCGGTGCCGGGCAGCACGCCGAGCAGGGGCACCTCGGGCAGCGAGACGGTCGAGGAGTTGTCGTCGATCAGGATGATCTCGTCGCAGGCGAGGGCCAGCTCGTAGCCGCCGCCCGCCGCGGTGCCGTTGAGAGCCGCGACCCAGGTCTGGCCGGAGTGGGCCGTGGCGTCCTCGATGCCGTTGCGGGTCTCGTTGGTGAACTTGCAGAAGTTCACCTTCCAGGCGTGCGAGGACTGGGCCAGCATCCGGATGTTGGCGCCGGCGCAGAACATCTTCTCCAGTCCCCCGGTCATCACGACCGCCTTGACCTCGGGGTGCTCGAACCGCAGCCGCTGGACGGCGTCGTACAGCTCGACGTCGACGCCGAGGTCGTAGGAGTTCATCTTCAGCGCGTAGCCCTCCACCAGGCCACCGTCCTCGTCGACGGTCAGGGTCACCGTCGCGACGTCACCGTCGATCGCCAGGGACCAGTGCCGGTAGCGGTCGGGGTGGGTGTCGAAGTCGACGACCGGCACGTCCGGGGTGACGTCGTGCTGCTGGTCTTCGGGTGCTTCCAGGACTGTCATGGCGCTCGGTACCTCCGTGGTCGGACGGCGGGCGACCCCGCCGTCGTTCATCAATCTACTACGAATGACGACAGAAACGTCAAGAGTCTGTAGCATTTTAGTTCCACGCGGTCCCGCCGGGCCCGCCGCGTCGGCGAAGGTGGAAGGATCACCTGCGGATCGTTGGTGGCCCGATGCACGTCGAGAGGAACAGGCAGTGAGCGAGTCGACGGCGGGGAGTCTGTCCGCGGAGCGTCGCCGCCAGATCGGCTCGGCCAGCGCCCGGTCCACGCTGCTCACGATCCTCGGTGAGTTCGTCCACCCGTCCGGCCAACCCGTGTGGACCGCGACGCTGCTCGAGGCGATGGGTGCGATGGGCATCGAGGAGAAGTCCGCGCGTCAGTCGCTGACCCGGACTGCCGCCGAAGGGGTGCTGGCCCCGTCCCGCCACGGACGGCGCGTGCTCTGGGAGCTGACCGACCACGGACGGACGCTGCTGACCGAGGGCACCGAGCGGATCTACGGCTTCATGCGCAGCCGCCGACCCTGGGACGGACGCTGGCTGGTGCTGAGCGTGCCGATCCCGGAGACCCAGCGCGCGCTGCGGCACCGGCTGCGCACCCGGCTGACCTGGCTCGGGCTCGGCTCCCCCACCCCCGGCCTGTGGGTGACCCCGGACACCAGCCACGGCAACGCGTTGCACGCGGTGATCCGCGAGCTCGGACTCGAGGACCTGGCCTTCGCGTGGACCGGCGCGGCCAGCGGGATCGGCTCGGAGAACCGGCTGCTCGCGGAGGCGTGGGACCTGGAGACGGTCGAGGACCGCTACCTGGCCTTCCTCGAGGCGTTCGAGGCTCGGGAGAGCGACGGCGACGTCGCGTCGTTCGTGGCGCAGGTCGAGATGGTGCAGGAGTGGCGGCGCTTCCCGTTCCTGGACCCCGACCTCCCCAGCGAGCTCCTCGACCACGACTGGCCGGGGCAGCGGGCTGCCAACGCGTTCCACGACCGGCATGCCCGGTGGCACCGTCGGGCGAGCGCGGCGTGGACGAGCTTCGAGGACGCGGGCGGGCCGAGACCCAGCTAGTACCGGTGGTCCTCGACGCTGACGTAGCCGCCCTGGTCCTCGTGGCCGGGTGCCAGGTCGCCGGAGCTCTCCGCGTCGTACGGCGTGCCCGGGGCTGTGGCAGGTGACGAGGCCGGCTCGTCGCGAGTCGTGCCCGTGGACGTGCCCACGCGCTTGCGGAGGTCGGCGTCGGTGGAACCACGGAACCCGCGCACCACCAGCCAGTCGTGCACGAGGTCGCGCTCGGCGTGCTCGCGGATCCGGTTGTGCACGTAGTTGAGGCCGTGACCCGCCGCCTCCTGCTCGAGCTGGGCGAGCACGAAGCTGCCCACGCCGTGCTGCTGGTGTGCGGGGTCGACGGCCAGCAGGATCTCGGCGTCGCCGCCCCAGGTCACGTCGAGCCGGCCGTAGCCGACGACGGAATCGCCGTCGCGGGCCGACCACCACTCGCCCGGGAGCTGCTCGCCGTCGGCGAAGCCGAGGACGAAGGCGCCCTCGGGTGCGCCGCCGATCACGCGCTCCTTGTCGGCGTCCCAGGTCGGGTTGTCCTCGCGGATCCAGCTCAGCGTCACGCCAGGCCCTCTTCAGCGAGGTGGACGTAGTCGAACTCCACGGGCTGGTCGTTGATGCCGGTGCTCGGCGGCGCGATCCAGCCGGCGAACTTGCCGTACTCGTACTCCGGCACCATCAGGTCGGCCACGGCCTGGCGGCTCTCCTCGGAGGGCAGCCAGCCGTCGACCTGCGACTCCCACGCCGCGTCGTCGAGCACCTCGCCGGTGGGGCTGAGGTGGTGCGTCGAGTAGGTGCCGACCCGGCGGTTGAAGCCCTCGTGCGGCAGGAACAGCCGCTCCTCGAGGCCGGCGTCCTCGAGCGCCTGGTTCCACCGGCGCACGCCGTTGGCGCAGTCGGCGACGTACTCGTCACGCAGGTCGAGGTTCAGTGCCGACAGCATCGGCACCTCCTTCTCCACGATCTCCCCGTCCTCGACCACGTTCATCTGCCGCTTGTCCTCGAGCAGCACGTGGTCGTCCTTGCGACGGGTCTCCTGCCAGCGGCCCTTGAGCCCGGAGGAGTAGTAGTTGCCCGCGTTGGTGGACTGCTCGGAGCCGAACAGGTCCATCGAGACGGAGTACTGGAAGTTGAGGTACTGCTGGATCACCTCGAGCGGGATCACGCCCTGCTCGAAGCCGGCCGTCCCCCCGTTCTCCTTCATCACCTGCGCGGTGCGCTCGACGACCCGCTGCACGCCCGTCGTGCCGACGAACATGTGGTGGGCCTCCTCCTTGAGCATGAACTCGCAGGTGCGGCCCAGCGGGTCGAACGCCGACTCCTTGAGGGTGCCGAGCTGGTACTTGCCGTCGCGGTCGGTGAAGTAGGTGAACATGAAGAACTGGAGCCAGTCGGTGGTCGCCTCGTTGAAGGCTCCGAGGATCCGCGGCGCGTCGATGTCTCCGGAGTTGCGCTTGAGCAGCTGCTCGGCCTCCTCGCGGCCCTCGCGACCGAAGTAGGCGTGCAGCAGGTAGACCATCGCCCACAGGTGGCGCCCCTCCTCCACGTTGACCTGGAACAGGTTGCGCATGTCATAGATGCTCGGCGCGGTCTCGCCCAGGACGCGCTGCTGCTCGACGGAGGCAGGCTCGGTGTCGCCCTGGATCACGATCAGCCGCATCAGGTCGGCGCGGTGCTCGCCCGGCACCTCCTGCCAGGCAGGCTCGCCCTTGTGCTTGCCGAAGGAGATCTTCTTGTCCGGGTCGGCCTCGGCCAGGAAGATGCCCCAGCGGTAGTCCTCCATCGGCACGTGGTCGAAGTGCGCCCAGCCGTCGCGGCCGACCGCGATCGCCGTGCGCAGGTAGACGTCCTTGGTCGGCAGCTGCGGCCCGAGCGTCTTCCACCAGTCGAGGAACTTCGGCTGCCAGCCCTCGAGCGCGCGCTGGAGCCGCCGGTCCTCGTTGAGGTTGACGTTGTTCGGGATCTTCTCCGAGTAGTCGATCTTGCTCAGCGGCCCGGTGGGCTTCGGGGCGGCGCCGGTGCGGTCGTCGGTGGTCGTCATCTGCTGCTCCTGAGAGGTCGACTGTGCCGAGAGCCAGAGGCCGCGACATCCATGCTTAAGTTCTACACCGACTAGGCGATATTGCCAAGTCTTTGTCGCATGTTGGTCTCGCGGGCACAGCACGCCTGTCCCTACCGGATGTGGACCCCGACCACGCCGGCGACGGTGCTGACCACGGCCCGGGCCAGGGAGCACTCAGCGGTGCCGACAGGCCCGTCGAGGGTCACGACGCCGTCGACAACGGTGACCACCCAGCCCATGCCCGATGACCGGACGAGGTCGTCGATCTCGGCCTCCACCCGCTCGTCTCGTCGCGCGAGGCGGGCGACGACATCGGTCCGGCTGACGATCCCGACCAGTCGGCCGTCCTGGACGACCGGGAGGCTCTTGACCGACCTCTCCGTCATCAGCTGTGCTGCCTCGGCCAGGTCCGTCTCGGGCGCCACGACGACCGGGAGCGTGGTCATCACGTCCACGACGTACGACGCGGTGGGCCGTTCGGCGACCGGGACGACGACAAGGTGGCTGCGCTGATCCGGCACCAGGGAGTCGCGGACGAGGTCGGCCGAGCTGACGACGCCGACCACCCGGCCGTCGTGGCCGATCACCGGCATCGCCGTGATCGCGTGCTCGGTCAGTCGTCGAGCCGCATCCCTGAGGCTCTCCTCGGGCGTGATCGTGACCACGGTCCGGGTCATCGCTTCGCTCACCAGCATGTCGCCACCTCCAGGCGTGGGGTCCTGCCCCCACCCTCGGTCACAGCGATCTCCGAGCGGGAGGGTGAACAGTCCCCCGCCGTCGGGACCATCGGCCCCCGTTGCCGCGCGGGGACCAGGGTCCCCGGCACCGACGGCTCGCTCATCCCCGTGCCCTCCCGTGGAATTCCCCCAGGAGTGAGGGCAGCAAGGATCACGTCGTGATCCGCCGGTCACGACTCCCGGGCTGTGGTCCTGTCGCGGAGCTTCCGGAGGGTCGTCGTCGGGATTGTCCGACGCGGACGCCAGCCGCAGCTTGAGGTCCACCACGTGCAGCCCTGCGGTCCCGACCAGCACCGGATTCAGGTCCAGCTCGACCACCTGCGGGACCTCCTCCGCCACGTGACCGATCGCCACGACCAGATCCTCGATCGCTGTCACGTCGCAGGGTGCCGAACCCCGGTGCCCGGCCAGGAGCGGCCAGGTCCGGAGACTGCGCACCGCACGCGCAGCGTCGGCAGCCGAGACCGGGGTGAGCAGGAACGCACGGTCGTCCCAGACGTCGATCGCCACGCCACCCGTGGCCACCATCACCAGCGGACCGAAGACCGGGTCGCGCACCAGGCCGACCGCCAGCTCGACACCGGTCTCCATCGGCTGCACCAGCACGGGCACGCCCTCGCGGCCGAGCTCAGCAGCGAAGGCGAGCGTCGCGTCGGCAACGTCGGTGACGTTGCGCAGCCCGACCCGGACCAGTCCGCGGTCGCTGCGATGCACGACAGCAGGGTCAGCCACCTTCACCGCGACCGGGAAGCCGACCTGCTCAGCGGCAACGGCCGCCGCGGCGGGTCCGACCACCACCCGACCGGTGAGCGACACGCCATAGGGAGCCAGCAGCCGATCTGCCGCGTCGGGTGCGATCCATCCGTCGTGGGTGTTCTCGAGCGCCAGCAGCGCCTCGGCCTGGGCAGCGAGGGAACGCCCGACGTCGCGGGGCTGCTGCGGATCGGGTGCCACCGACAGCCACTCGGCGTACCGGACGACCTTGCTCAGCGCGGCGATCGCCTCGTGGCAGGAACCGAAGACGGTCAGGGTGTCCCGAGCCGGCTGCGGCACCTCCCCGGCGAGCGTCACCACCAGCAGCGGCCGCTCCGGCTGCTGCTCCTGGAGCGCCCCCAGCGCACGGAGGCAGCCGGGCACGTCGGTGACCGTGGTGGCGACCAGGACCGCGAGCACGGCGTCGACCTCTCCCGACGCCAGCAGCAACGAGGTCGCGCCCGCGAGGTCCTCCGGTCCCGCGCCGGCACCGGCATCGACAGGGTTGCCGGTGCCGGAGGTGCCACGCACGTGCCGGGCGACGTCCGAGCCGAGCTCCGGTGTCAGGCGCGGGACCGTGAGGCCATGTGCTTCGGCCAGGTCCGCCCCCAGCACGCCCATCCCGCCGGCGTTGCTGACGATCCCGAGCCGAGGACCTCGAGGCAGCGGTTGCCGTTGCAGGAGCAGAGCCGTGGCCACCATCTCGTCAGCTCCGTCGCAGCGGATCACCCCGCAGTGCCGGAACAGGGTGTCGACCCCCACGGCGCTGGTGGCGGCGCCCGCGGTGTGCGAGGCGCCCGCGCGGCCGCCGCTGGCCGAGAGCCCACCGACGACGGCCAGCAGCGGCTTGCGCTCCGCCACCCTCCGGGCCAGCCGCGCGAACTTCGGCGCGTTGCCGAAGGACTCGAGGTAGAGGCCGATGGACGTGACCGAGGGATCATCCACCCAGGCGGCCAGGAGGTCGTTGCCGGACACGTCCACCTTGTTCCCGAGCGAGATCAAGGAGTGCACACCGAGGCCCCGGGCACGGGCAGCGTCCAGCACCACGATCCCGACTCCTCCCGACTGAGAACCGATGGCGAAGCCTCCGGGCGGGGGTACGGCGTCCGTGAACGTCGCGTTCAGGCTCAGGTCGGGGTGGTTGGCGAGCAGGCCCAGGCAGTTGGGACCGATCACCCGGACGCCGGCCTCGCGTGCCGCAGCCAGCAGCCCGGCCTCCAGGCTGGCGCCGTCCTCGCCGACCTCACGGAAGCCGGAGGAGAGCACGACCGCGCCGGCGACGCCGGACCTGCCCGCCTCCCGGACGGCCAGGACAGCCGCGGCCGCCGGCACCGCCACGACGGCGACGTCCACCGACTCGGGAAGGTCCGCGAAGGTCGGGTACGCCGGAACGCCCAGGATCGGCTCGCCGGCTGGGTGCACCACGTGCAGCCGTCCGCGGAACCCCCCGTCGCGGATCGACCGGAGGACCGCCGCGCCGATGCCCGAGCCGTCCCGCTTCACGCCGACGACGGCAATTCCCTTCGGCCGCAGCACGCGGCGCAGCGAGCTCGCCTCGGCAAGGCACTCCCGCTCATCAGCGGCGGCAAGTGCGCGCGGGGTGGTGTCGGTGTCCATCGCGATGTCCACGATGCCGTCGGTCGCGGTCCGGGTCAGGCCGAACCCGGCCTCCCAGAAGACGCCCAGCATGGGTTGGTTCTCGCCCAGCACCTCAGCGGTGAACCGGCGGATCCCCCGATCCGCCCCCGCGGCCGCCAGGTGCTCGAGGAGGAGGCTGCCGAGGCCTCGCCCGTGCTGGTCGTCGTCGATCAGGAAGGAGACCTCCGCGCTGAGGTGGTCCTCCTGTTCGGCGGTGGCAACGCCCACCAGGCGTCCTCCGACGAGGGCGACCAGCGCCAGCACCGAGTCGTCGTGGGCCAGGTGGTCGACGTACTCGTGGGCCGCGCGCCTGCTGGTCGAGAAGAACCGGAGCCGGACCGCGTCGTCGGAGACCCGGTCGTGGAGGTCGGCCACGGACGCGGCGTCGCCGGCCGTCATCGGCCGGATCACCGCGAGCCCACCGTCCCGGAGGAGCACGTCGGCACTGATCGGCTGGTCTGTTCGGGGGCGGTCCATGTCATCCCTTCGACGGCGTCCTTCCAGACTCCCGTGACCGGGCCCGTGCGGCAGGGGTCATTGGTCCCGCTCCCCGTGGGCCTTTGGCCGTTTCTCCCGAGCTGGCGGAACAGGATCGTGGACGCATGGACACTGACGCAGGGACTGTCGAGCAGTGGGGCGGTGGGCACCTCGTGGACCTGACACCCCGGGAGTGCATCGAGCTCCTGAGCCGGACCCGGGTGGGCAGGGTCGCCTGGTGCACCCCCGCCGGCCCGGTCGTGATCCCGGTGAACTTCGTGTTCCACGACGGCGCCGTGTGGATCCGGAGCACCCCGTACTCCTCGCTGGCGCGGGAGTGGGACAGCGCCGGTGCCCTGGCGTTCCAGGTCGACGAGATCGACGGTCTCACTGAGTCCGGGTGGAGCGTGCTGGTGCACGGCAAAGGGCACCGCCGACTCCCGAGCGAGATTCCCCCTGAGCTGCCGGCACTCGCCAGCTGGCCTGAGGGTCCGCGGCCGTTCGTGGTGTCCATCGAGGCACGCGAGCTCACCGGCAAGCGGCTGCTGGCCACGTGAGCCTCGGGACCGCGGTCAGCCGTGCTGGTTCTTGGTGGCGAAGATCGCGGCCTGGGTGCGGCTCTCGAGGCCGAGCTTCGCGAGCAGCGACGAGACATAGTTCTTGATCGTCTTCTCGGCCAGGAACATCGCCTCGGCGATCTGCCGGTTCGTCATCCCTTCACTGATCAGCTCGAGGATGCGTTGCTCCTGCGCCGTGAGGCTGGCCATCACCGGGTCGACCTGAGGACCGGAGCGAAGCCGTTCCAGCACCTGAGCGGTGACCTGGGGGTCGAGCATCGACTGCCCGGCCGCCACCCTGCGCACCGTGTCCACCAGGTCGTTTCCCCTGACCTGCTTGAGGATGTAACCCGAGGCGCCGGCCATGATCGCCGAGAAGAGCGCCTCGTCGTCGTCGTAGGACGTGAGGATCAGGGCCGCGATGCTGGGGTCGCGCGAGCGGATCTCACGACAGACGTCGATGCCGGAGCCGTCTGGCAGCCGGCCGTCGAGGATGGCGACATCGGGACGCAGGGCAGGGATCCTTCGGGTCGCCTCGTCGGCCAGGCCCGACTCGCCCACCACGACGATGTCTCCCTGGCTCTCCAGCAGCTCCTTGATCCCGCGCCGGACGATCTCGTGGTCGTCGAGGAGGAAGACACGGATCGGGGTGGCCGCATCGGGATCGGCGGCGGAGTGGGGCATGGTTCGACGCTACTCCGGCCGGCGGTCGGCAGACCGGGCGCTCGGTCCTCCTCCGACCGGGACCTTCGTCCCGAGTTGGGGGGTCCCGGAGGAGTTCGGGACCTCTTGCCCTGACGAAGCCTGCACGCTCTCGTTCATCGTGGAAGGGACTTCCCGCACAAGGAGTGCCGCCATGACTTCCTCGCCGATCGCTGAACCGGGCCGCGCGCCCGTAGACAGCATCGTCGACCTTGCGCGCCGCGCGCCGAGCGTGCACAACACGCAGCCCTGGCGCTGGCAGGCGACCGAGCACGGGCTCGAGCTGTGGGCGGACTGGTCGCGGCACCTGGCTGCCTCCGATCCGGACGGACGCAACCTCGTGATCAGCTGCGGTGCCGCCCTGCACCACACGTTGGTGGCCGCCCGCGCGCTCGGCTGGACCCCGGTGGTGGACCACTTCCCGGACGCCACCCGCGAGCACCTGCTGGCGCGGGTCTCCCTGAACCCTGCCCCCGGGGTGCCGGCCGAGTCGTCGGCCTGGCTGCGCGCCATCGACGAGCGGTGCACGGACCGGCGACGGTTCACGTCGTGGCCGGTGCCGGTGTCGAGGCTCGAGCAGCTGACCGCGCCGGCACAGCACCACGGCGCGGAGGTGCTGGTGATCACCGAGGAACAGGTCCGGAACCGTCTCGACCTGTTGATCAGCCGGGCGATGCTGGCCCAGGAGCACGACATCGGGATCCGCCGGGAGGAGGAGATCTGGGTACGGCGTCGTGGCGAGGACGGGCTGACAGATCCGAGCGACCTGCCGTGGGGGGACGGGCACGGGCGTCGCTACCGGACCCGGTTCGACCATGATGCGCAGCCTCCGCCGGTGCGGGCCCGACACCCGGTGGAGCGCACCGACGGCGTGCTCGTCATCGGCACCACCTGCGACGGGCCGATGTCGTGGCTGAACGCCGGTGAGGCGCTGAGCGTGCTCTGGCTCGAGGCCACCATCCACGGACTCTCCGTCGTCCCGCTGAGCCAGGTCGTGGAGGTCGAGGAGACCCGCGTGGCGCTCCGTCACGAGGTGCTGGACGGCCGGCTCGAAGGACAGATCGTGGTGCGCATCGGCTGGCAGCAGATCGGTCGCAGCGGCCTGGAACGCTCACCACGCCGCCCGGTCGAGAACCTGCTCGGGACCTAGGTCCCCCGACACCCGGGTCTCCTGACGGTGCCGCCGCGGCTCGCGGCTTCCTAGCGTTGGCGAGGACCGACTGACGGCCGCGACTCAGGAGATCCCGTGGACACCCTCGACATCGCCCGGTGGCAGTTCGCCATCATCACCGTGTACCACTTCCTCTTCGTCCCGATCACGATCGGTCTCTCGGCGATCGTGGCCGGCTACGAGACCGCCTGGGTCCGGACCCTCGACGAACGCTGGCTGCGGCTGACCAGGTTCTTCGGGAAGCTGTTCCTGATCAACTTCGCGATCGGCGTGGTCACCGGGATCGTGCAGGAGTTCCAGTTCGGGATGAACTGGAGCGACTACTCGCGCTTCGTCGGCGACATCTTCGGAGCGCCGCTGGCGATCGAGGGACTGCTCGCGTTCTTCCTGGAGTCGACGTTCCTCGGCCTCTGGATCTTCGGCTGGGACCGGCTCTCCCCGCGGCTGCACGCCGCGTGCATCTGGCTGGTGCACATCGGCACGCTGCTCTCGGCGTACTTCATCCTCGCGGCGAACTCCTGGATGCAGCACCCGGTCGGCTACCGCTTCAACCCCACCACCGGCCGGGCCGAGCTGCACGACTTCGCTGCCGTGCTGCTGAACAAGGTGCAGCTGGTGACGTTCCCGCACACCGTGCTGGCGGCGTACATGACCGGTGCGGCGTTCGTGGTCGGCGTCGGCTTCTGGCAGCTGCGGCGCCAGGGCCCCGAAGGTGAGGACCGGTCGATGTACCGCAGCGCCACACGCGTCGGCGCGATCGTGATGCTGGTCGCCGGCCTCGGCGTCGCCGTGTCCGGAGACCTGCAGGGGAAGGTCATGACCGAGGTGCAGCCGATGAAGATGGCGGCGGCCGAGGCGCTCTACGACACCGAGCAGCCGGCCGCGTTCTCGGTCTTCACCGTCGGCACCCTCGACGGCAGCAAGGAGAAGCTCGCGGTCAAGATCCCGGGCCTGTTGTCCTTCCTCGCCACCGGCAGCACGAACGGCAAGGTGGTCGGGATCAACCAGCTCCGCGCGCAGTACCAGCGCACCTACGGCACCGACCCGGGTGCGGCGTACTACTCGGGGAGCGGCTACGCGCCCGTGATCCCGCTGACCTACTGGACGTTCCGGCTGATGATCGGACTCGGCCTCCTCGCAGCTGCCTTCGGAGGCTGGGTCCTGTGGGCCACCCGGCGCGATCGCACGAGGATCTCGCGCCCGCTCTTCTGGGCCGCGATGACGGTGCCGTTCCTGCCGCTGTTCGCGAACTCGTTCGGCTGGATCTTCACGGAGATGGGCCGTCAGCCCTGGGCGGTCTTCGGACTGATGACCACGGCCAAGGCGGTCTCCCCCAGCGTCTCGGCCACCGACGCCTTCATCTCCCTGTCGGTGCTGACGCTCCTGTACGCCGCGCTGGCGGTGGTCGAGGTGCGACTGATGCTCACCTACGTGCGCCGCGGTGCCGAGACGCTCCCGCCACCGCCCGACGAGCACGACGACGACGCCGACCGCCCGCTCGCCTTCGCGTACTGAACGAGGAGAACTCCCATGGAACTGACCACCGTCTGGTTCGCGCTGATCGCCGTGCTGTGGATCGGCTACTTCACGCTCGAGGGCTTCGACTTCGGGGTCGGGATGCTGCTGCCGGTGCTGGCGAAGGACGACACCGAGCGCCGGGTGATGATCAACACCGTCGGTCCCTTCTGGGACGGCAACGAGGTGTGGCTGCTCGTCGCCGGCGGCGCCACGTTCGCGGCCTTCCCCGAGTGGTACGCGACGCTCTTCAGCGGCTTCTACCTGCCGCTGCTGTTGATCCTCGTCGCGCTGATCGTGCGTGGCCTGGCCTTCGAGTACCGCGCCAAGCGCGACGACGTCAGGTGGCGCGCTCGCTGGGACGCCGCCCTCGTGATCGGGTCGTTCGTGCCCGCCCTGCTCTGGGGAGTCGCGTTCGCGAACATCCTGCGCGGAGTGCCGATCGACCGGCACGGGGAGTACGTCGGCGGGTTCTTCAACCTGCTCAACCCCTACGCCCTGCTCGGTGGGGTGACGACCCTCCTTCTCTTCCTCACCCATGGGGCCGTGTTCCTGGCGCTGAAGACCGACGGCCGGATCCGGGGCGCGGCCCGTGATCTCGCGGTCCGCCTCGGAGCCGGCGCGGCGGTTGCCGCTGTGCTGTTCCTGACCTGGACCCAGGTGCAAACCGGAACGTTCGCCTCGGCCGGCGCCTTCGCGCTCGCTGCCGCTGCCCTCGTGGCCGGGATCGGTGCGGCGTACGTCGGACGCGAGGGCTGGGCGTTCGTCGGGACGTTCGTGGCGATCGGCCTGGCCGTCGCAGGGCTGTTCCTCGCGCTCTTCCCGGACGTGATGCCGACCAGCCTGGCCGGCGGCATCGATCTGACCACCACCAACGCCGCGGCCACCCACTACACGCTCGGGATCATGACCGTCGTCGCGGTGGTGTTCACACCCGTGGTGCTGCTCTACCAGAGCTGGACCTACTGGGTGTTCCGCCAGCGGATCGCCGTTCACCACATCCCGGCCCCGCAGCCGCTCGCGACACCCGACCGGTGAGGCCCTCCGACCCCCGGCTGCGGAGCCTGCTCCGGTCGGCCCGCAGACCACTGGCCGGCGTGGTCGGCTTCGGGGCGGTGTCCAGCCTGCTGGTGATCGCCCAGGCCTGGGCGGTCACCGGGGTCGTCGTCACCGTCGTCCGACACGAGGCACTCGCACCCTGGTTGCTGTTCGCGGTCGCCGTGGTCGCTGCCCGGGCCGTGGTGTCGGGGCTCTCGGACGTGTGCGCCGCCCAGGCGGCCGCCGTGGTCGGCTCGGACCTCCGCCGCAGGCTGGTTGCGGCGGTGCTGCGGACCACCGGTTCGGGGACGCCGACCCCGGCGAGCGGTGAGCTGGCGGTGCTGACCACGCGCGGCGTCGCGGCCGTGGAGCCGTACCTGACGCGTTACGTTCCTGCGCTGGTGCTCGCCTCGGTCCTGCCGGTGCTCACGGTCGCGGCGATGGCCAGCCAGGACCTGCTCAGCGCGGTGATCGTGCTCGCCACGCTGCCCCTGGTCCCCGTGTTCGGCGCCCTCGTCGGGCTCGCCACCCGGGACCGGGCAGAGGAGCAGTGGCGTGCCATGGCGTCGCTCTCGGGTCACTTCGTGGACGTGGTCCGCGGTCTGCCGACGCTGGTGGTGCACCGACGCGCCGATGCCCAGTCGGAGACCATCCGCAGCATCACCCACCGGTACCGCCGTGCATCGATGCGGACCCTGCGGCTCGCCTTCGCCTCGTCCATGGTGCTGGAGCTGGTCGCGACCCTGTCCGTCGCTCTGGTCGCGGTCTCCGTCGGCGTCCGGCTCGCCGCAGGGCACCTGGACCTGCACACAGCCCTGGTGGTGCTGCTCCTGGCGCCCGAGGCGTACTGGCCGCTGCGCAAGGTGGGTGCGGAGTTCCACGCAGCCGCCGAGGGCGTGGCCACGTTCGAGGCGGTCGACGCACTGGTGACGTCGGCACCGGCCGCGACGCGCGGGACGGCGGCACCTCCCGACGCAGCCCTGCAGGTCTCCGACCTGACCGTGGTGCACCCGGGCCGCACCGTGCCCGCTCTGGACCACCTGACGGCCACGGTCCCGGCTCGGGGCGTGACCGTCGTGACCGGCCCCTCCGGCTGCGGCAAGTCCACGCTCCTCGGCACGCTCGCCGGGCTCCTGGCCCCGACGACCGGCACCGTGCTGGTCGGTGGCGTCGCAGTCGGCGGCGTGGCGTGGCAGTCCCAGGTGGCGTGGCTGCCTCAGCGGCCCGTCTTCGTGCCCGGCTCGGTGGCGGACAACCTGCGGCTGGGCGCGCCTGCCGCGTCCGACGAGGACCTCTGGTCGGCGCTGGTCCGGGTCGCGCTCGCGGAGCGTGTCCGGGACCTGCCGCAGGGCCTCGGCACCGCGCTCGACGAGGACGGCGTCAACCTGTCGGCCGGCGAGCGGGCACGGCTCGCGCTGGCCCGCATCGTGCTGGCCGACCGCCCCTGGGTGCTGCTGGACGAGCCGACCGCTCACCTCGACCCGCTGACCGAGCAGGTGATCGCGGACACCATCGTGGAGCTCGGCCAGGTCAGCGGCGTCGTCGTGGTGGCGCACCGGCCGGCTCTGGTCGAGCTCGCCGACCGGGTGGTCCCGCTGCCGTCCCCGCGTCCGCGTCCGACCGCGACGCCCGTCGTACCCCCTGGACGGGCGAGGGTCGCCCAGCCCGTCGAACCCGACGTGGACGCCACGGCCTCTGCGACCCGGCGTGGCCTGGTCACCGGCACCCTGGTCGGGGCGCTCGCGTCGGGATCGGGTGTCGCGCTCACCGCGACGGCCGGCTGGCTGATCGTGCAGGCCTCGAGCCGGCCGCCGGTGCTCACCCTGCTGGTGGCGATCGTCGCGGTCCGCGCGTTCGGACTGGCCCGCCCGGTGCTGCGCTACGTCGAGCGGCTGCGGTCGCACGACGCGGCGCTGCGGCTTCTCGCCGAGCGTCGGGTCGAGGTGTTCGAGTCCCTGGTACCACTGACCCCGGGCCGGTTGGGGCGCCGCCGCGGCGACCTGCTCAGCTCCGTGGTCGACGACGTCGAGAGCGTGGTCGACCGCGAGCTGCGGGTCCGGATGCCGGTTCGTTCCTACGCCCTGGTGGTGCTCGCTGCCGCGGGCCTCGCCGCGACCCGACTCCCCCTGGCCGGGCTCGCGACGCTGGTGGCCGCGACGGCTGCCGGTGCCGGCGCGTACGCCGTGGCGCGGCTGGGCGGCGCCCGCACCGAGTCGCTCGCCGTACGCCGTCGTGCGGAGCTCTCCGAGCAGGTCGTGCAGGTCGTGCAGACCGCGCCCGAGCTGGTGATGTGGCAGGCCGAGCGAGCCAACGTGGACCGCGTGGGCCAGACCAGCGCCGCGCTCGGCGTGGCGACGCTCACCTCCGGGCGCTGGCTCGCTGTCGCCCGCTGCTGGGCGCTCCTGGCCGGTGCGCTCGGCCTGGCCGGCGTGGCCCTCCTCGCCGGGAGGGCGGTCGACGACGGCACGCTCAACGGGCCCATGGCGGCCCTCCTCGTGCTGCTGCCCCTCGCGATCTCCGACCTCAGCGCCCCTCTGGCCGACGCCGGCGCGTTGGCCGCACGGACCCGGGCGGCGGCCGGACGACTGGCTGCGCTCGCACGCACCGAGCCCGCGGTCGCCGACACCGGCACCGCACCCGTCCCAGTCGGGACCACGCTTGAGCTGGCCGATCTCGGCGGTGGCTGGGACCAGGCTCGACGCGCCGTCCGGGGCCTGTCCCTGGTGGTACCGCCCGGTGGGCGCGTCGCCGTCTCCGGCACCTCCGGGAGCGGCAAGTCGACGCTCGCAGCGCTGCTGCTCCGGTTCATCGACCCGGTCACGGGCGACCTGACCCTGGGCGGGACCTCGCTGCACCGGATGCCGCTCGACGCGGTGCGCCGCACCGTGGGGCTGGTGGACGACGACCCGCACGTGTTCGCGACCACCGTCGCGGAGAACGTCCGTTTCGCCCGGCCGGACGCGGACGACGCGGACGTCGCGGCGGCACTGGGCCAGGCCCGGCTCAACGACTGGCTGGCCACGCTGCCGAACGGCCTCCACACCTGGCTCGGCGACGGACACGCCCTGGTCTCCGGCGGTGAACGCGCCCGGATCGGGCTGGCCCGGGCGTTGCTGGCCGACCAGCAGGTGCTGGTGCTCGACGAGCCGGCGGCGCATCTCGACCACACCACCGCCACGGAGATCGTGGACCAGGTGCTCCGCGGGCTGCCCGGCCGCACCGTGGTCTGGATCGGCCACGACCCCGTCGATGATCGCCTGGTCGACCTCGTGGTCGATCTCGGCGCGGGGCCGGGCGGGATCAGCTGCCGGGGTGGCGGACGACGCGTCGCACCGGCAGCTCGACGAGCGGACCCCAGCCGCGACCCGGCCGACGACCGGTGAGCTCACGCCACGGCGCGCGTTGCGGGGCTTTGGTCCCGTCCGGACCTACCGTTCGGCCGTGACCCTGACCAGCTCTCCCGGGGGACCATCGAGGCATGGACACGCCCACCAGCTCGCCCGGCACGATCGTCGTCGGCGTCGACGGCTCCGATGTCTCCCGGCAGGCCATCGACTGGGCGGCGGACCAGGCGGCCCTGGAAGGGCGGGCGCTCCTGCTCGTTCACGTGGAGGACGTCCACCCCATTCTCGACGGCAGCTATCCGGAGACGCTCTGGCAGCCCCCGGCCAGGTGGACCCGGGCGCTGATCGACGAAGCCGTCGACCAGGTCCGGGCCCGGACACCGGGCGTCGAGGTGGGCACCCACCTGACCAGGGGCCTCGCTCAAGACGTGCTGACCGACCTCAGCGAAAATGCCTCCCTGGTGGTCCTCGGCTCACGAGGGCGGGGACCGCTCTCCAGCACTCTGCTCGGCTCGGTCGGCGTGGCGGTCGCGATGCGTGCCACCTGCCCCGTGATCGTGGTCCGCCCGCACCACCCCGGTGTCGTGCGACACGGGGTGATGGTGGCTGTCGACACCACGGCGGATTCCAGTGCCGTGCTCGAGCTCGGCTATCGGCAGGCATCGCTGCACGGCCTGCCGCTCACCATCGTGCACTGCGTCGTCGGCGGCGACCTGGACGAGCACCGCAGGGAGCTTGCGGAGCTGACCGCCGGGATGACCGAGAAGTTCCCGGACGTGCACGTGACGCGTCGGCTGCTGCGCTCGATCATCGACGACGGCGTCATGCAGGAGGCTGTTGCCCGCGACCTCGTGGTCGTCGGGCGGTCGGGCGGCGGTCGTCGACACACCCGGGGTCTGGCGACGCTCGCGGGCTCCGTGATCGAGCACGCAGGATGCGTGGTCGCGATCGTGCCCACCTACAGCTGAGACTCACACGTCCAGCAGCGCCCAGGCCTGTCGGGCGATCTCCTGCTCCTCGTCGGCCGGGACCACGAGCACGGGCAACGCCGAGCCCTCGGGGCTGATGCTGAGCGGCGTGGCCGCTCCCCGGGCTGCGTGGTTGCGGACGGCGTCGATCCGGAAGCCGAGGTGCGCGAGGGGCGCCAGCACCTCGCCGCGGAGCCGGGCATCGTGCTCACCGACCCCGCCGGTGAAGACCACGGCGTCGAGTCTGGGCAGCTGGGCCAGCATCGCACCGAGGCAGCGCCGGAGCCGGTGCGTGTACACGTCGACCGCCACCTGGGACCTCTGGTCCCCGGCGTCGGCGCGCCGCCGCACGTCGCGGAGGTCCGCGGCGCCGGCCAACCCCTGCAGCCCGGAGCCCAGGAAGAGCAGGTCCCTGACCTGGGCCGGGCTCCGACCGTGCTCGACCAGGGAGAGCACGGCTGCGGGATCGAGATCACCGCTCCTGCTTCCCATCACCGCCCCCTCGACCGGCGTCATCCCCATCGTGGTGTCCACGCTGCGCCCCTGCCGCACGGCCGTGACGGACACCCCGCCACCGATGTGGGCGACGACCAGGTCGAGCTGGTCGACGGGGCGACCGAGGTGGGCAGCGGTGGCGTGCAGCGCGGACGCGCAGCTGGTGCCGTGGAAACCGTACCGGCGCACCAGCAGGGGGTCGGCGACGTCGGGTGGGATGGCGTAGCGCCAGGCCGACTCGGGCATCGAGGCGTGGAAGGCGGTGTCGAACACGGCCACCTGCGGCGTGGTGGGGAAGGCGGTGCGCATCCGCCTGACCCCGTCGAGGTTCGCGGGGTTGTGCAGCGGCGCGAGGGAGGACAGGGAGTCGATCAGCGCCTCCACCCGGTCATCCACGACGACCGGCCGGGTGAGCTCCGCACCGCCGTGCACCACCCGGTGCGCCATCCCCAGGAGCGGGCCCGGCAGCCGTTCCACCTCGGCCACCACCCGACCGACCGGGTCGTCACCGGATCGTGGGAACGAGCCGGCCTCGCGTCGCACCGGGTCCGCGCCTGCGGCGCACCCGAAGACGCCGTACTTGACCGTCGTCGAGCCGGTGTTCAGCACGACCAGGGTGCCGCTCACGCTGTCGGGTCCAGGCTCCATTCCTGGATCTCCGGCAGGTCCTCGAAGTTCTCCCTCACGTACACGCGATGTGCCGCGAGCCGCTCCCGGCACCAGGCCTTCAGGTCGCTCGCGCCTGCCGGGGTACGACGGGCGTTGTTGATCGCGTCGATCACCAGGTCGAACCGCGACGTCCGGTTGCGAACCACCATGTCGAAGGGCGTCGTCGTCGACCCCTGCTCGATGAAGCCGCGGGCGTGGAACCGGTCGGTGTGCGGTCGTCCGTGGATCAGCTGGTGCACGGCACCGGGGAAGCCGTGGAACGCGAACACCACGTCGGTGGTGTCCGTGAACAGCTCCCGGAAATACGTGGTGTCCAGGCCGTGCGGGTGGTCGACGGGCCGCGACAGGGCGAACAGGTCGACCACGTTGACGACCCGGACCCGCAGGTCGGGAAGCCGCTCACGCAGGATCTGCGCGGCCGCCACCGTCTCCATGGTGACCACGTCGCCGGCACAGGCGAGCACCACGTCCGGCTCGGCACTGCCGTCGTCGTTGCCGGCCCACGACCAGACCCCGGCACCGCGCCGGCAGTGCTCCTTGGCGTCCTCGAGGCCCAACCACTGGAGCTGCGGCTGCTTGTCGATCACGATCAGGTTCACGTAGGAGCGGGAACGCAACGCGTGGTCGGCGACGGAGAGCAGGCAGTTCGCGTCCGGGGGCAGGTAGACGCGCGCCACCGTGGGCCGCTGGGTGATCACGTTCTGGATCAGACCCGGACCCTGGTGCGAGAAGCCGTTGTGGTCGTTGCGCCACGCGGTCGAGGTGAGCAGGATGTTGAGGCTGGGCACGGGGGCGCGCCAGGTCAGCTGGGCCGCCTCCTCGAGCCACTTGCCGTGCTGCACTGTCTGGGAGGCGCTGACCATGGCGAAGGCCTCGTAGCTGGCGAACACACCGTGCCGCCCGGTCAGGGTGTAGCCCTCGAGCCAGCCGTGGCAGCTGTGCTCGCTGAGCACCTCCATCACCCGGCCTCCACGTGAGAGGGAGACGTCGCCCGGGACCACGCGCTCGGCCCAGGCCCGGTCGCTCTGCTCGAAGACCGCGCCGAGGCGGTTGCTGTTCGTCTCGTCGGGGCAGAACAGTCGGAACGTCGAGGGGTTGTCGCGGTAGATGTCGCGCAGCAGTGTGCCCAGGGCGCGCGTGGACTCGGCCTTCACCACACCGGGCCGTTCCACGACCAGGCCGTGCTCCTCGAGCGGGCTGATCGTCAGGTCCGTGGTGAGGACTCCCCCGTTGGCGTGCGGTGAGGCGCTCATCCGCAGGTCGCCGACCGGGTTCGCGCGAGTGACCACCGCCCGTGGGCGGCCGTGCTCGTCGAAGAGGTCTTCAGGCCGGTAGGACCGCAGCCAGCGCTCGAGCTCGCGCAGGTGCTCCGGGTTCTCCCGTACGCCGGACAGCGGCACCTGGTGGGCCCGCCAGGTGCCCTGCACCTGGACGCCGTCGACCACGTCGGGCCCGGTCCAGCCCTTCGGGCTCCGCAGCACGATCATCGGCCAGCGCGGCTGATCTGCGCCCGCAGCACCGGTGCGCGCGGCGTGCTGCAGCGTGCGGATCGCCGACCAGGCCCGGGACAGCGCCTGCGCGAAGGCAACGTGCATCTCGTGCGGGTCGGAGCCCGTCACCTCGAGCACGTCGTACCCGTGCCCGTGGAACAGATCACGGACCTCGGCCGGGTCCTTGCGGGAGAGCACCGTCGGCCCCGAGATCTTGCCGTCGTTGAGGTGCAGGACCGGGAGGACGGCGCCGTCGTGGGCGGGGTCGAGGAACGAGATCCCCTTCCAGGAGCCTTCGAGTGGTGCCGTCTCGGCCTCGCCGTCGCCGACGACGGCGAGCGCGATCAGGTCGGGGTTGTCCATCACGGCGCCGAACGCGTGCACCAGGACGTAGCCGAGCTCGCCGCCCTCGTGCACGGAGCCGGGTGTGGTCACCGAGACGTGGCTCGGGATCCCTCCGGGTGTCGAGAACTGCCGGAACAGCCGCTGCATCCCGTCGACGTCCTGGTGGAGGTCGGGGTAGACCTCGCTCCAGGTGCCCTCGAGGTAGCCGGCGGCGACCAGGGCCGGTCCGCCGTGCCCGGGTCCGGCGAGGTAGATCATCCGCTGGCCCGTGGTGCGGATCAGCCGGCTGGCGTGCGCGTAGACGAACGCCAGGCCGGGGCTGGTGCCCCAGTGACCGAGCAGCCGGGGCTTGATCTGGTCCGCCGTGAGCGGGGTGCGCAGCAGCGGGTTGGCGCGGAGGTAGATCTGACCGACGGTCAGGTAGTTGCAGGCGCGCCACCAGGCGTCCACGGTCTCGAGGTCGGCGGGGTCGATCTGTTCCACGCTGCGCGCGAGCCGGTCGATCCGGAGCAGGGCCGGATCGGCGCCCGGGTCGAGGGCGGTGCTCGAGGTAGTGCTGGCGGTGGTGCTGGCGGTGACGGTCACAGGACGCTCCCTGGTGGTGGCGGCAGTCGTCGAGCCGGGCCCCCGCAGGAGACCGGCTCGACCGGACGGGTTCAGCGAAGCCAGGGCGCCCGCTGCACGATCGGCAGCTGGGACCACCGGGTGCCGAGACCGGCGGTGGCACCGGCGCCGAGCGCCGTGATCAGGACCAGGACCATCGCGTAGATCAGGTGGTCGTCCATGAACAGGTTGTTGGCGGGCGGCAGCGTGACGCTCCACATCATCACGAGGAGCAGGGCACCCGAGGCGGCGGCGATCCTCATCGCGACCCCCAGCACCAGCGCGCTGCCGATGGCGAGCAGGCCGACCATGAACAGCACGTCGACCCAGGGCTGGCCGGCGAGCGAGTTGTAGAAGCCCTTGAACGGACCGGTTGCGGCAAACCCCAGGAACCCCTTGCTCGGGCTGCCACCGTTGATCCACGAGTCCTTGCCCACGGTCTCGTGTCCGAGCCCGAAGGCCTTGTCGAAGAACGCCCAGAGGAACACGAACCCCATGCTGAGCCGGATCGCGGCTGCGGAGTAGTCGATGACCTTGCGTGTGCCCGTCGCGTCGGTGGTGTGGACGACGCTCTCGCGGGTGGCGACACTGTCGCGGTGGATGGTGGTCATCGTCTTCTCCTCGTAGTTGCTGTTCCGATACAGCCATGCTTGCGAGGTTTGACGGGCCGGGTCAGTGCCCGAGGTCCGGACCGGACGGGACCTTGGTCCGCTGACCCCAGGCACGGGTCCGCGTCGTACGTCGAGAGGGTTGACCGCCGCCGGCCTACCCGGCTGGTCGCAGCGGCACGGTCCAGGTGATCGCGGTGCCCTGCTCGGAGGACTCGACGACGCACGTGCCGCCGAGGCGGGCTGCGCGTTCGCGGACGTTGCCGAGGCCGCTCTCGCGGACGTCGGGCGGGAGACCACGACCGTTGTCCGCGACGAGCAGCTCCAGGACGTCCCCGGCACTGACCCGGACGTCGATGCTGGTTGCTCCCGAGTGGCGGCTCGCGTTGGAGAGACTCTCCCCGAGCACGGCCAGGAGATGAGGCGCCACCTCGTCGGTGACGAGCGACCGCACCGGTCCGGAGAGCTCGAGCCGGGGACGGAACTTCAGGACGCCGGCGGCCCGGTCGACCAGGCGGGTGAGCTCGGTCTGGATGTCGGCGGCGCCGTCTCCCGTCCCGAGCGCGAAGATCGAGCGCCGGATGTCCTTGATCGTGGCGTCCAGGTCGTCGACAGCCTCCTCGATCCGCTCGGTCACCTGCGGGAGCTCGCTCATCTGGCTCACGCTCTGGAGGCTGAGCCCGACCGCGAACAGTCGCTGGATCACCAGGTCATGGAGGTCGCGCCCGATGCGGTCCCGGTCCTCGAAGAGCGCCAGTCGCTGCTCGGCTTCGCGCGCGCGCATCACCTGCAGTGCCAGCGCCGCCTGCTCCGCGAAGCTTGCCGGCAGCCCGGGATCCACGGCGTGGAACTCGTCGGCCCGTTCGGGAGACCACCCCAGGGCCAGGGCGCCGACAGCCTGGTCGCCGGCGCGGAGCGGAACGACGATGGCGGGCCCGATCGTCGGCCAGCCTGCAATGTGGTCCATCGTGACAGCCCGAGGGTCTTGCGCCATGTCGACGGTGGCGATGGGTTCGCCGGTCCTCAGCACCTCGCTCGCGAGCGAGCGTTCCATGGACACGTCGCGCATCGCCGCCAGACCCACGTCCGGTCCGGAGAACGCCCGCAGCTCCAGCCCCCCGTCGCTGCCCACCGCGAGCCACGAGGCGTCTGCGCCGGCGAGCTGTCGAGCCCGGTCGGCGATGAGCTGAAGCGCGTGCTCGACGTCCCCCTCGCCGGAGAGGACGCCGATGATCTCGGCCGTCGCCGCCAGCCACTCCTCGCGACGTCCTGCCTCCTCGTAGAGCCTGGCGTTCTCGATCGCGACACCGGCCGCCGCCGCCAGGGCGATGACGATGTCCTCGTCCTCCTGGGTGAAGTCGCCGCCGCCTTCCTTCTCGGTCAGGTAGAGGTTGCCGAAGACCTGGTCACGGATCCGGATCGGCACCCCGAGGAACGAGCCCATCGGAGGGTGGTGCTCGGGGAAGCCGTAGGAGTCGGGATGTGCCGCGATGTCGTGCAGCCGCAGCGGTTCCGGGAGGTCGATCAGGAGGCCCAGCACCCCGTGTCCCGTGGGCAGGGCTCCGATCTCCAGGACCTGCACCGGCGACATCCCGTCGTGGACGAAGGTGCGCAGCCCACGCTGCGTGCTCGGGTGCAGGACCCCCAGCGCCCCGAAACGCGCCTGGGTGAGGTGGCGCGAGATCTCGACGATACGGCCGAGGACCCCGTCCGGGCTCAGGTCCGCAGCCATCGACACGACGGCGTCCAGCAGCAGCTGCAGCCGTGCCCGCTCGTCCAGGGCGCCGTGGACACGTGCCAGCACCTCGCGCAGGAGGGCCTCGAAGTCCGCCCCCGCGACCGTCGTACGGTCCCGATCCACCATCAGGACCTCCTCGGCTGGTCAGCGTCTCGTCGCCCGCACCCGGGGTCTGGAGGTTGGATGGAGTGCACGCTACTCGGATGTCGCTCTCAGAGGATCAGGAGCTGCCGGGCAGGGCTCGATGCCCGAGGATCACGGAACCTTCTTCCTCCGGTCCGTGGGCGCGCTCGTTCGGTCAGCCTGCGCCGAGCGCCCGTCGTCGGGCCTCGTAGTCCGCCTCGTCGATGTCTCCGCGAGCGAAGCGCTCGCGGAGGATCTGCTGGGCCGGGTCGCGCACCGCGCGCTGAGGGCCCTCGTCCTCGGACGTCGCCCTTCTCGCGGTGCGCAGTCCGAGGACGAGCAGGAGCGCGATCACGCCCGCGATGACGAGGACGAGCACCAGGATCCAGATGCCGGCGCCCTGGCCCATCATGTGCTCGGAGATACCCCGCTGACCTCCGGGGTGATGGTCCCAACCGTTTTCCATTCACTCAGCCAATCGGAGTCGGGGTGCAGGCGTCAGGGCCCAACGTCCCGTTGGCAATGGCCGTGGGTCCGTGATCGCGGACGCGTCAGAGCTGGGACTGGATCCCGTTGAGCAGCTGACGGGCCATGACGATCCGCTGGACCTGGTTGGTGCCCTCGTAGATCTGGGTGATCTTGGCGTCGCGCATCATCCGCTCGACCGGGTAGTCGCGCGTGTAGCCGTAGCCACCGAGCACCTGGACCGCGTTGGTGGTGACCTCCATCGCTACGTCGGAGGCGAAGCACTTCGCGGCCGCGCCGAAGAACGTCAGGTCCTTGTCGTTGCGCTCCGATCGGCCGGCGGCCGCGTAGGTCAGCTGACGCGCGGCCTCCACCTTCATGCCCATGTCGGCGAGCAGGAACTGCAGTCCTTGGAACTCCGCGACGGGGGTGCCGAACTGCTTGCGCTCCTTGGCATAGCCCAACGCGTAGTCGAGCGCGCCCTGCGCGACGCCGACCGCCTGGGCGGCGATCGTGACCCGGGTGTGGTCGAGGACGCGCATCGCCAGCCCGAAGCCGCCACCCTCGGTGCCGATCAGCCGGTCTCCCGGGATGCGAACCTTGTCGAAGTAGACCTCGCGCGTCGGGCTGCCCTTGATCCCGAGCTTCTTCTCCGGCGCCCCGAACGAGAGTCCCTCGTCGTCCTTCTCCACCACGAACGCGCTGATCCCCTTGGACCGCTTCTCGGGATCGGTCACCGCGAAGACCGTGTAGTAGTCGGAGATCCCGGCGTTGGTGATCCAGCGCTTCACCCCGTCGAGCACCCAGTCGTCGCCGTCGCGCACGGCCCTGGTCGACATCGCCGCGGCGTCGGAGCCCGCGTCGGGCTCGGAGAGGCAGTAGGAGAACATCGCCTCTCCGGCGGCCACCGCGGACAGGTACTTCTTCTTCAGGTCGTCCGACCCGTCGAGGATCAGCGGCATCGTGCCGAGCTTGTTGACGCTCGGGATCAGGCTGGAGGACACGCAGGCCCGAGCCACCTCCTCGATCACGATGCAGGTGGCGAGCGCGTCCGCGCCGGCGCCGCCGAACTCCTCGGCGATGTGGGGTGCCGCGAAGTCGGAGGCGGCCAGCGCGTCGTACGACGCCTGGGGGAACTCGCCCTTCTCGTCCACCTCCGCCGCGGCCGGGGCGACCTTCGCGTCACAGACGGCGCGAACCGCCGCACGGATCGCCAGGTGCTCCTCGGGCAGTGCGAACAGGCTCTGGGCGAACGGGGGCGTGCCATCGGTCATGTCCCGAGTCTACGACTCCATTACTCGCCGGTAGCTCGCGGCCCGAACAACACCTTGAAGGGTGGTTTTTCGACAGGAGGACCGGGCATGTCTACTCCGCAACCGAGACTGCGCAGACGCACACACGATGGAGGAACCGATGAGCGACGACCAGCAGGGCCTGTCCCCCGAGGAGCTCGGCAGTGAAGGGGCCACCGCGCTCCCCGACAAGGAGGTCGTGTCGATCCTCGACCTCAACGCCGACGTCAACCTGGCGATCGACTCCGCGGCGCCGATCGACCTCGCGGTCGCGGCCAATGCCAACGTGGCCGCCCCGATCGACGCGGCCGTGGGCGCCAACATCCTCTCCGTGGGATCCAGCGCCCAGGCGCTGAGCGACCAGGGCGTGATCATCAACCAGGGACTGGACGCCGACGCCAACGCGACCGCACTTCAGGACAGCGGGATCGACCAGACCAGCGACGTGGTCGGTGCCGACACCGCGACGACCGACCCGGCCGACGCGACCGCGGGTGCCGCGGACACCGGCCTCGACACGGGCACCGACCCGGTGCTCGGTGGTGCGGGTGACGCCGTCGGCACTGCCGGTGACGTGGCCGGCGGCACCGTCGGCGATGCGGCCGGCACCGCTGGTGGCACCGTCGGAGACGCAGGCGGCACCGTCGGCGACACGACCGGTGGGCTCGGCGGCGCGGTCGGAGATGCGGCCGGTGGCCTCGGCGGCGTGGGTGTCGGAGACGCCGCCGGCGCACTCGACGGCGACCTGCTCAACGTGGACGTCAACGTCGACGCCAACGCCGACGTGGCTGCTCCGATCAACGGCGCGGTGGCCGCCAACGCCAACGTGGCCGCCCCGATCGACGCGGCCGTGGGCGCCAACATCGGTTCCGTCGACTCGGACGCGGTCGCCGTGTCCCAGCAGGACGCCGTGATCAACCAGGACATCACCGGCGAGGCGAACGCCACGTCCGACCAGACCTCCGACATCAAGCAGTAGGGGCCAGCACGCCCCGATGTCGGTCATCGACGGTTCGTCCACGGAACGCGACGACGCAGCTGCGTCGTCGCGTTCCGACGTGCCCGCACGCGCGGACGGCGTCGAGCTGATCGGTGAGATGGAGGGATCCGGCTACCGGCAGCCGCCCTCGCTGGCGCGGCGCGGTGACGGCCAGACGTTCCAGCTGACCTCGCTGCTCTACCAGGTGCTGGAGGCGATCGACGGTCGAAGCACCTACGACGAGGTCGCCGCGCGGGTGACGTCCGCCTTCGGCAAGACGGTCAGCGCGGACAACATCCGCACCCTGGTCGACGAGCAGCTCCGGCCGCTGGGCCTGCTGGTCAAGGCCGACGGCGGCCAGCCCGAGGTCAAGAAGTCCAACCCCCTCCTCTCGCTGCGGTTCAAGTACGCCGTCAGCGATCCCGAGCGCACGCGGCGGATCACCTCGCCGTTCGCCAAGCTGTTCAACCCGGCGATCGTCGTGGTGGTGCTGCTGGCGTTCCTCGCGGCCTCCTGGTGGGTGTTGTTCAAGCGCGGCCTCGCAGCCGCCGCGCACGAGGCGTTCGACAAGCCGGGACTGCTGCTGCTCGTGGTGGCGGTCACCGTGCTCTCGGCCGGCTTCCACGAGTTCGGCCACGCGGCGGCTGCACGCCGCGGCGGAGCCGTGCCCGGCGTGATGGGCGCCGGCATCTATCTCGTCTGGCCGGCGTTCTACACCGACGTCACCGACTCCTACCGGCTCGGTCGCGCCGGACGGGTGCGCACCGACCTCGGCGGGCTCTACTTCAACGCGATCATCGCGGTGGGGATCACGGGCGTCTGGTGGGTGACCCGGTACGACGCGCTGCTGCTGGTCGTGGCCACCCAGATCCTCCAGATGCTGCATCAGCTCACGCCTCTGGTCCGCTTCGACGGCTACCACGTGCTGGCCGACGTGACCGGTGTACCCGACCTCTTCCACCGGATCAAGCCGACCCTGCTGGGCCTGCTGCCGTGGCGCTGGCGTGACCCGGAGGCGACGGTGCTCAAGCCTTGGGCCCGAGCCGTCGTGTCCCTCTGGGTGATCGTCGTCGTACCGGTGCTGGCGTTCTCGCTGTTCACGATGGTGGCCACGCTCCCCCGCATCGTCGGCACCGCGCTGGCGAGCATGGACAAGCAGTCCACGCTCCTCGGCCGCGCGTGGGGCGACGCCGACTTCCTCGAGGTCGCGGCCCGCTGCGTCGCACTGGTGGCCGTGGTCTTCCCGATCCTGGCGATCGGGGTGATCCTCGTCCGGCTCGGTCGCTCCCTGGTCGTCACGACCCTCCAGCGCACCCGGGGCAAGCCTGCGCAGCGCGGACTCGCGGGGGTGGTGGCCGCTGCCCTGGTCGCCGGCCTGGCGTTCCTGTGGTGGCCGCAGCCGGGCGCCTACCGCCCGATCCAGGCCTACGAGGGCGGCACCCTGACCCAGGCGGTGCCGGCGCTGCGTCCCGCGACGGCACGGTTCGCAGCCGGTGAGCGCGGCCGGCTGACCACCGGCTGGAGCGACAAGGACGCGCGACCCACGCAGGCGAAGCCCGAGCTCGCCGTCGTCCTGGTGCCCAAGGCCGGCTCGCCGGCCGGCGCCAAGCCGTGGGTGTTCCCGTTCAACAAGCCGCTGGCGCCCGGCAGTGGCGACAACCAGGCGATGGCGGTGAACACCCAGGACGGCACCATCCAGTACGACGTCGCATTCGCGCTGGTGTGGGTCGACGACGACTCCCCGGCGCTGAACACCAACGAGTCCTACGCCTTCGCGAGCTGCAACAACTGCGCTGCCGTCTCGGTAGGTTTCCAGATCGTCCTGGTGACCGGGGACAACCACGTGGCGGCGCCCCAGAACATCTCGGCGGCGGTCAACTACGACTGCGTCAACTGCCTCAGCTATGCGCTAGCCACCCAGCTCTTCCTGACCCTGGACGGCCCGCTGAGCGAGGCCGGCATGCAGAAGATCGCCGAGCTCTGGCAGAAGATCGCGGACTACGGCCAGCACATCACCGAGGTGCCGCTCTCGGAGATCCAGGGCACACTCTCCGACTACGAGGCCCAGATCATCGCGGTGATCGAGGCCGAGCAGGGTCCGCTCGACCCGAGCGCCGACGCCAGCACCTCGCCGAGCGCGACCCCGTCCGACGCCACCAGTCCCAGCGCGGACAGCTCGGACGGCACCGACGGGGTCGACGGCACCGACCCGAGCGCGACCCCCTCCGACGGCACCAGCAGCGACCCGTCCGCGAGCCCGACGGCGAGCGGCTCCCCGACGGCGACGGCGACGACCGCTCCGTCCGCGACGGCGGCGACGGCGGCGAGCACGCCGTAGCAGCGCGGCTACGGTGGAGCCATGACCTGGCAGGACCCGGACGACGTGGCGTTCATGCTCGACGACTGCGAGACGTGGGCGGTCGTGGGGCTCTCCGGGAAGCCCTCGCGAACGGCCTACCGGATCGCGCAGCTCTTGCAGCGACGAGGCAAGCGGATCGTGCCGGTGCACCCCGACGCACCCACGGTGCTCGGCGAGCAGGGCTACCCGACGCTGGCCGACGTGCCGTTCCCGATCGACGTGGTGGACGTCTTCCGGCGCTCGGACGCGGCCGGTGAGTTCGCCGACCAGGCGGTCGCGGTGGACGCGAAGGGGGTGTGGTTCCAGCTCGGCGTGATCGACGCGGCGGCGTACGACCGCACCCGGGAGGCGGGGGTGCGGATGGTCATGGACACCTGCCCCGCGATCGAGTGGAGCGCCCGCTGATGGACCTGGTGGTGCGGCCGGGCCCCGGTGTGCCCGGCGGGCTGGTGGTCCCCGAGGCCGAGCTGGTGGAACGGTTCTCGAAGTCGTCCGGCCCGGGCGGCCAGTCGGTGAACACCACGGACAGCCGGGTGGAGCTCTCCTTCGACCCGTCCGCCTCCCGCGTGCTCGACGAGCGACAACGTGCCGCACTCGGCGTCACGCCGCTCACCGTCGCCGCGTCGGAGCACCGGTCACAGCACCGCAACCGGCTCGCCGCGCGCGAACGCCTCGGCGACCTGCTGCGTGCCGGGCTGGCACCGCCACCGCTGCCACGCGTGCCGACGAAGCCCTCACGAGGCTCACAGCGCCGTCGTCTGGACGCCAAGACCCGCCGCGGCCGCACCAAGGCGCTGCGGGGGCGGGTGCGGGACCAGCGGCCGGGCTAGAACCCGAGCTTGTGCCCGGCCTCGCCGCGCACGGCCTTGCCCTTGGCCTGGGCGCTGGAGCGGAGCTCGGCCTGGAAGTCCAGCATCCGCTGCTGCAGGTCGGCGTCGGTCGCGGCCAGGATGCGTACGGCGAGGAGGCCGGCGTTGCGGGAGTTGCCCACGGCGACCGTGGCCACCGGCACGCCCGCGGGCATCTGCACGATGGAGAGCAGGGAGTCCATGCCGTCGAGGTACTTCAACGCCACCGGCACCCCGATCACCGGCAGCGGCGTGACCGCGGCCAGCATCCCGGGCAGATGGGCGGCGCCGCCGGCACCGGCGATGATCACGGACAGACCCCGGGAGGCTGCGTCCCGGCCGTAGGCGAGCATCTCGTCGGGCATCCGGTGCGCGGAGACCACATCGGCCTCGAACGGCACGTCGAACTCCTCGAGCGCCTCGCCGGCAGCCTTCATCACCGGCCAGTCCGAGTCGGAGCCCATCACGATGCCGACGCGTGCGCCGGGCCGGTTGTCGAGCTAGTCTTGACTCATGCCTATTCGCTTTCGTCTGCCCAGGTCGCCGCGGAACCATGCTGCCGCATGCCGGGCCCGCTCGAGACAGTCCTCGAGGTCGTCGCCGTACGCGTTCACGTGGCCGACCTTGCGCCCGGGGCGCTGGCCCTTGCCGTACAGGTGCACGCGCAGCCGCGGGTCACGGGCCATCGCGTGCGGGTAGCCGTCGTACAGCCGCCCGGTCTCGTCCGGGCCGCCGAGGATGTTGACCATCACCGTCCAGCGGGCCCGGGTGTCGGGCGCGCCGAGCGGCAGGTCGAGCACGGCGCGCAGGTGGTTCTCGAACTGACTGGTGACCGAGCCGTCCTGGGTCCAGTGCCCGGTGTTGTGCGGCCGCATCGCCAGCTCGTTGACCAGGATCCTGCCGTCGGTGGTCTCGAACAGCTCGACCGCCAGCACGCCGGTCACGCCGAGCTCGGCCGCCACGTCCATCGCGATCCGCTGGGCCTGGACCGCGAGGTCGGCGTCGAGGTCGGGGGCGGGCGCGATCACCTCGGCGCAGACGCCGTCGCGCTGCAGGGACTCGACCACCGGCCAGGCGGCCACCTGCCCCGACGGCGACCGGGCGACCAGCGCCGAGAGCTCGCGCCGGAAGTCGACCAGCTCCTCGGCCAGCACCTGGACACCGGCTGCCTCGGCGGCGGCGAACGCCTCCGCAGACTCGGCGACCGCGTCGACGCGCCAGACCCCCTTGCCGTCGTACCCGCCGCGGGTGGTCTTCAGCACGCAGGGGAAGCCCCCTGTGGAACGAGCGAAGGAGGCGACGTCGTCGGCACTCGTCACAACCGCGTTGCGCGGACACGGAACCCCCAGTGCAGCAAGGCGTTCGCGCATCACGGCCTTGTCCTGGGCGTGCACCAGCGCGTCCGGTCCGGGGCGCACCGCGAGCGCTGCCTCGAGCGCGTGCAGGTGGTCGGTCGGCACGTGCTCGTGGTCGAAGGTGACCACGGCGCAGCCCTTCGTCACCGCGCGCAGGGTGTCGAGGTCGCGGTAGTCGCCGACCGTGTGGTCGGGGATCACCTGGGCCGCGCTCACCCCCTCGGCCTCCGCGAGCAGCCGGAGCGGGATGCCCATCGCCGCGGCCGGCTCCGCCAGCATCCGGGCCAGCTGGCCGCCCCCGATCACGGCGACCGTGGGGGCGAGTGGCTGGTTCACGGCACGACCCTATCCAGCAGCATTAGTGTCGATGCATGACGGCTGCGGATCGTACGACGTACGTCCTGATCGACGGTGAGAACATCGACGCCACCCTCGGGCAGGTGTTCGGCCGCCGTCCGAACCCGCAGGAGCGGCCGCGCTGGGACCGGCTGCTGGAGTTCGCGGAGGCCCAGTGGGGCCAGCCGGCGGTCGGGCTGTTCTTCCTGGCGGTCAACGGCGAGCTGCCGATGGGCTTCGTGCAGGCGCTGATGGCGATGGGCTACCGGCCCGTGCCGCTGGCCGGTGCCGACCAGAAGGTCGTCGACATCGCGATCCAGCGCACGCTGGTCGAGCTCGCCAACCGCGACGCCGACGTGATGCTGGCCAGCAACGACGGCGACTTCCTGCCCCAGCTCGAGCCGCTGGTGGGCAGTCGCCGTACCGGCCTCGTGGCGTTCCAGGAGTTCAAGAACATGGGCTTCCTGGCGCTCGTCCAGCGCGGCCTGGAGTTCTTCGACCTGGAGTACGACGTGGCCGCGTTCAACGAGCGGCTGCCTCGGATCCGGGTGATCCCGATCGAGGAGTTCGACCCGGCCGACTTCCTCTGAGCCGGTATCGAGGTCTTCTTGACGACTCCGGGCCAGTCACCTACACCCGTCGCACAGCCACCGGCTCCAGCTCGCCGAACCCCCGCACCGGGCGGGCGGGGAGCACCCGGGTGACGAACTCGCCGGCGGGCAGGAGGTCGGCGGTACGTCGGTCGGCGATCACGCGGTTGCGACGGGCGACGGCGGTCATCCGGGCGGAGAGGTTGACGGCGGGGCCGAACACGTCTCCCAGACGCAGCACGACCGGCCCGGTGGCGAGGCCGACACGCACGTCGGGCAGCTGTCCGTCGTTGCCGATCTCGCGGACGATGTCGGCGGCCACGTCGTAGGCCTGGTCGGGGCGATCGCAGATGTACAGCACCGAGTCGCCGAGGGTCTTGATGACCCGGCCGCCGTGGCGGGCGACCGCGTCGAAGGCCCGGCTCTCGAACTGCTCCACCAGCTCGCCGATCTCGTCCTGGCTGTGCTCGTTGCTGTACGCCGAGAACCCGACCAGGTCGGCGAACCCGATCGTGAGCTCGGCGGTGTGCAGGTCCTCGTGGTTGGCGCCCATCGCCTCGACCCGGGACGCCGCGGCGGCCAGGTGCCGGCGCCAGGCGTAGACCAGCAGCTTCTCGAACGTCGGTCCGACCTGGTCGGCGATCCGCAGCGCGGTCCCGATCCGGCTGCCGGAGGCCTGGTCGCCGGCCTCGAGCTGCTCCACCCGTCGGACCAGCGTCGCGACCTCCCAGTCGGCGAGCCGGGCGATCGTCTGCCCGACGGCGCGGGTCATCCGGATCACGGTCTCCTCGTCGAGCGCGCCGCTCTCCATGGTCCCGGCGATCAGGCTCAGCGCCTGCACGTCGGCGTCGGTGAAGGCGGCCTGCGACCCTGCGTCGGCGAAGCCGAGCGCGCGCCAGAACCGCCGGGTCTCCTCGACGGAGAAGCCCGAGGCGCGGGCGACGTCCTCGCTGGTCAGGTCAGGAGCCGCGCCGAGGATCACCTCCTCGAGCCGCTCGCGCGGGTCGTCCGGCTCAGGTGCCGTCATCGCTCCGCGTGTCGTGCAGGTTGTAGAGGAGCTCGCTGATCTTCAGCTGCAGCTGCTCCACGCGCGGGACGTCGGGCAGCGCGACCCGGCCCAGCTCGCTCGCGTCGGAGATGATCAGGGTGCCGCAGCCGAGCACCCGGTCGATCAGGTCGCGCTCGTAGGAGACGTCGCTGATCCGGTTGAGCGGGATGTCGTGGCCGGTGCGCGTGAACACGCCGTGGCGGGTGATCAGGCGTCGGTTGGTGACGGTGTACGTCGAGGCCAGCCAGTTCAGGAACGGCCACACTGCGAACACCAGGATCACCAGCCCGGACAGGACCCAGCCGCCGTCGACGAAGACGCCGTCGGTGAGGTTCGTCACCCAGGCCGCCAGACCCAGTGCAACCAGGAGGATCAGCACGGGCAGCAGCAGCGCCTTGGCGTGCGTGCGGGTGGTGAAGACAATGCTCTCGCCCTCGTTCAGGAGCCTGCCGGAGATCGCCACCGGCACATCATGTCATTCGGGACACCGCGCCGGGTGGCTTCGGCACGCGCAGGTGGACGACGTCCCCGGCACTCAGCGCCTGCGTCCCGCCGTCCGCCTCCCGGACCACGAGCCGGCCGAGCGGGTCGACGTCCTCGGCCCGCCCCTCGACCGTCAGGCCGCCGGGCAGCTCCACCCGCACGTCGCGCCCCAGCGTCCCGCACTGCGCCGTGTACGACGCGCGCAGACCGGCCGGGTCACCCCCGGACGACCGCCAGCCGGCCAGCTCCCCGCAGATCCCGGCCAGCACCGCCCGGAGCAGGTCGGCGCGGTCCAGGACCGCGCCCTCCAACGCCAGGGAGGTGGCGTGGGGCACGGGCAGCTCGGTCTGGTGCACGTTGACGCCCACGCCCACGATCGCGACCGGTCCGGACGCTCCGGCGACCCGCTCGACCAGGATGCCGGCCAGCTTGCGGTCGTCCACCAGCACGTCGTTGGGCCACTTCAGGGACGTGACCAGCCCGCTCGCGCGGCGTACCGCATCGGCGACCGCGACCCCCGCCAGCAGCGGCAGCCACGGCCAGTGCCTGTCGGGCAGCTCGGGGTCGACCACCGCCGAGAACGTGAGCGCCATCCCGGCCGGGGTCTCCCAGCCGCGGTCGAGCCGGCCACGCCCGGCCGTCTGGTGGTCGGTGACCACCACCCGACCCGGCACCGGGTCAGCCGCAGCGGCAGCGTTGGTGGAGCCGGTCGCGGCGACGTACCTGACGTCCCACGAGGGCAACGAGACCGAGGAGAGCGCTCTGGAGTCCACCTGACTAGTGTGGCGCGCGTGAGCGCACACCCAGGCGAAGGCACCGACGTCCCGTCGGACATCGACATCCACACCACCTCCGGCAAGCACGCGGACCTCGACCGTCGCATCGACGAGGCGGTCCACGCCGGCTCGGCGAAGGCCGTGGAGAAGCAGCACGCGAAGGGCAAGAAGACGGCCCGTGAGCGGATCGAGCTGCTCTTCGACGAGGGCACGTTCGTCGAGCTCGACGAGCTCGCCCGGCACCGGTCGGTGGCCTTCGGGCTGGAGGAGAACCGACCCTACGGCGACGGTGTGATCACCGGCTACGGCGAGGTCGACGGCCGCCAGGTCTGCGTGTTCAGCCAGGACTTCACGATCTTCGGCGGCTCCCTCGGCGAGGTCTACGGCGAGAAGATCACCAAGGTGATGGACCTCGCGATGAAGACCGGCTGCCCGATCGTCGGGATCAACGAGGGTGCCGGCGCCCGGATCCAGGAGGGCGTGGTCAGCCTCGGCCTGTACGGCGAGATCTTCCGCCGCAACGTCCACGCCAGCGGCGTGATCCCGCAGATCTCCCTGATCATGGGCTCCTGCGCGGGCGGGCACGTCTACTCGCCCGCCGTCACCGACTTCACGATCATGGTCGACGGCACCTCGAACATGTTCATCACCGGTCCCGACGTGATCAAGACCGTCACCGGCGAGGACGTCACGATGGAGGACCTCGGCGGCGCGCGGGCGCACAACACCAGGTCCGGCAACGCGCACTACATGGGCTCCGACGAGGACGACGCGATCGAGTACGTGAAGTCGCTGCTGTCCTACCTGCCGCAGAACAACCTCGACGAGGCCCCGTCGTACGACGAGCCGGCGGACCTCGAGGTCAGCGACCTCGACCGGTCGCTCGACGCGCTGATCCCCGACGGCGCCAACCAGCCCTACGACATGCACGACGTGATCACCGCGGTCCTCGACCCGGAGCTCGACCAGCCTGGGGAGTTCCTCGAGGTGATGCCGCTGTTCGCGCCGAACATCCTGATCGGCTACGGCCGGGTCGAGGGCCGCTCCGTCGGCGTCGTCGCCAACCAGCCGATGCAGTTCGCCGGCACCCTCGACATCGACGCGTCCGAGAAGGCCGCTCGCTTCGTGCGCACCTGCGACGCGTTCAACATCCCGGTGCTCACATTCGTCGACGTGCCCGGCTTCCTGCCCGGCACCGACCAGGAGTGGAACGGCATCATCCGCCGCGGCGCGAAGCTGATCTACGCCTACGCCGAGGCCACCGTCCCGCTGGTCACGATCATCACCCGCAAGGCCTACGGCGGCGCGTACGACGTGATGGGCTCCAAGCACCTCGGCGCCGACATCAACCTGGCCTGGCCGACCGCCCAGATCGCGGTGATGGGCGCCCAGGGCGCGGTGAACATCCTGTACCGCAAGGAGCTCAAGGCGGCCGACAACCCGGAGGAGAAGCGCGCGCAGCTCGTGCAGGAGTACGACGACACGCTCGCCAACCCCTACATCGCGGCCGAGCGCGGCTACGTCGACGCCGTGATCACGCCCCACGAGACCCGAGCCGAGGTGGTCAAGGCGCTGCGCCTCCTGCGCTCCAAGCGCGAGACGCTGCCGCCGAAGAAGCACGGGAACATCCCCCTGTGACCGACGATCGTTTGGTGGTCGAGCCTGTCGAGACCCCACTGCTGCGGGTGCTCACCCCCGGCGCCACCGACGAGGAGGTGGCGGCGCTGGTCGCCGTCGTCTCGGCGATGGCTGCTGCCGGCTCCGAGCAGCGCACGCAGGGGCCGGCCCCGGTCTGGTCGGCCCTCGCCCGCAAGGTGCGCCCCGCGCACCGCCACGGTCGCGGCGGCTGGCGCGCGAGCGGACTCCCGTGACGGGAGCACTCCCCCGGCTGGTCCTGGCCTCCGCCTCACCCGCCCGGCTGGAGACCCTGCGCCGGGCCGGGTTGCGCCCGGAGGTGGTCGTCTCGGGGGTCGACGAGGACGGGGTCGAGGAGACCGAGGCGGCGCCGTACGCCCTCAAGCTGGCGCAGCTGAAGGCGGTGGCCGTGGCCGCCCAGCAACCCCGCGCCCTGGTGATCGGCTGCGACTCCGTGCTCGAGCTCGACGGGCAGATCCTGGGCAAGCCGAAGACCGCCGCCGAGGCGACCCGGCGCTGGCAGGACATGCGGGGCCGCGCGGGTGCGCTGCACACCGGGCACTGCGTGATCGACACCCACCGCGAGGTCTGGATCGCCCGGTCGGCGGCGACCCGGGTGCGCTTCGCCCAGGTCTCCGACGAGGAGATCGAGGCCTACGTCCGCACCGGCGAGCCGCTGGAGGTGGCCGGTGCGTTCACCATCGACGGCCTCGGCTCGGCCTTCGTCAGCGGCGTGACCGGCGACCCCCACAACGTGGTCGGGATCAGCGTGCCGCTGCTGCGGCTGATGTTCGACGAGCTGGGGTTCCGCTGGACCGACTTCTGGGCCACGGCGAACGACTGAGCCGCACCCGCTCAGATCGGGTTGGCCTCCGGCCAGCCACCGTTGACCCCCCGGCCGCCCATGAGCAGCACCGCCTCCGTGCGGCTGCTGGCGCCGAGCTCGCTGAGGATCGAGCGAACGTCGCGCTCGACGGTGCGAGCCGAGGTGCCCAGGGTGCGCGCGATCACCTGGTCCTTCTCTCCCACGGCCAGCAGCCGGCACACCTCGAGCTGGCGCTCGCTCAGCGGCGGCTCGGCGCCCGGAGCGAGGATCGGCTCGGCGAGCGCCCGCGTGGCGTGCCAGTGGTCGACGACCGCCTGGACGACCGCCGGTCGCGAGGTGCTCCAGGAGGAGCGCTCACCGTCCGCGGTGTCAGGCCCCTCGACCAGCAGCTGCGCCTCGTCGACGATCATCGCCCGGAGGAAGACCGGGCCGAGACGCGTCGTCGGGTAGATCGAGGACAGCAAGGGATGGGTGCGCAGCGTGACCGGCCGCGTGAGCAGCGAGATCTCGACACCTCGCAGGCGCGCCCTACGGGCCAGCGCCACTCCGGGGTCCTCCGGGTCGTAGAAGTACCGCGGCTGCATCACCCAGACCTGGTCCTGCGCGAGCGGCGCCACCCGGCGAAGCTCGGTGACGAGCTCGTGGAGGCCGACCAGCCGCCGGAGGTCGTCGCCCGCGTGCTCACGTGCCTCGTGCGTCAGCAGGCCCCGCACCGCGTCGGCCTGCTCGCGCAGCCGGGTCACCTCGACGGGTTCGTCGAGTCCCGAGGTCGTTCCGCCGGTCACCACGTGCGAATCCTGTCAATGGTGAGGCCGGAGGAGCAAGGTTTGCCGGTGGCGGCGCGTCGCACGCGTCCCCCCGTCGAAACGCGCCCCCGTGACGAGCCGCCCCCGGCACCCACGAGGATGCGCGATGCGAGCCCGCCCTGTCGCCCCTCTGCCGTGAAATGTCGGATACTCGCCATCGCGGCTCCGGGGCCCGGGATCAGCCGAGGGTGCTCACTCGACCGGCAGGCCGAGCCCCCGCGCGATCAGCATCCGCTGCACCTCGGAGGTGCCTTCGCCGATCTCGAGCACCTTGGCGTCGCGGTAGAAGCGGGCCACCGGGTACTCCTCCATGAAGCCGTACCCGCCGAACACCTGGGTCGCGATCCGGGTCGCGGTGACCGCGGACTCGGTCGTGTAGAGCTTGGCCACGGCCGCCGCCTGCTTGAAGTCCTTGGTCGACGGGGCGTCCGAGCCGCCGGCCTCCATCGCGTCCTTCATCGCCGCGGCCCGATAGGTGAGCAGGCGGGAGGCGTGCAGCATCGTCTCGAGGTCAGCGATCTGGAACGCGACTCCCTGCTTGCGCCCGATCGGGACGCCGAAGGTGCTGCGCTCGCCGGCGTATGCGAGGGACAGGTCGAGGCAGGCCTGGATGCAGCCGACGGCGAGCGCCGAGATCGCGACCCGGCCGTCGTCGAGCGTGGCCAGGAACTGCGCGTAGCCACGTCCCTGGGCGCCGAGCAGGTTGGCCTCGGGCACGTGCACGTCGGCGAAGCTGAGAGGGTGCGTGTCGGAGGCGTGCCAGCCGAGCTTGTCGTAGGCCTTCTCAGCCGTGAACCCGTCGGTGCCGGACGGGATCAGGATCGTGCTGATCTCCGCCTTCTCCTTGCCCGTGGACGCGCTCGTCGTGACCCCGGTCCGCGCGGTCACCGTCACCACGGAGGTGATCTCGGAGCCCGAGTTGGTGATGAACTGCTTGGCGCCGTTGACCACCCACTCGCCGTCCACCAGGTCGGCCTTGGTCTTCGTGGCACCCGCGTCGGAGCCGGCGCCGGGCTCGGTGAGCCCGAAACCGGCCAGCTTGGCGCCGGAGACCAGGTCGGGCAGCCAGGTCTGCTTCTGCTCGTCGGTCCCGTAGGTCAGGATCGGGTTGATCCCCAGCCCGACCGCCGCCTCGAGCGTGATCCCCATCGACTGGTCGACGCGGCCGATCTCCTCGATCGCCAGGCACAGGCTGGTGAAGCCGCCGTCCTCGCCGGCGAGCCCGGCCCCGCCGTACTCCTCCGGCGTGGTGAGGCCGAACAGTCCGAGCTCACCCATCTTGTGCACGACGTCGGTCGGGAAGTGGTGGTCCCGGTCCCACTGCGCGGCGTGCGGAGCGATCTCCTTCTGCGCGAAGTCCCGGACGGTACGACGGAACTGCTCGTGCTCGGGGGCAAGTTCGAAGCTCATGGGGGGTATCGTAGACCGGTCGGTTAACGATCGCTAACCCCTCCGATCGGGCGGGGACCGATGGGGCTGGTGTGGGTAGGTTCGACACGGACGGCGGTGTCCTGCTGCCGTGACCACGAACCCGAGGAGACACCATGCCCACACGCACCGCACGCACCGCCTGGAACGGCGGCCTGCAGGACGGGTCCGGACAGGTCGAGCTGACGAGCTCCGGACTCGACACGTTCGAGGTGTCGTTCCCCAAGCGCGCGGCGGACGACGCCGACGGCGCCACCAGCCCCGAGGAGCTGATCGCCGCAGCCCACTCGTCGTGCTTCGCGATGCAGCTCTCCAACGTCGTCGCCGAGGCGGGCGGCACGCCCCAGTCGCTCGAGGTCACCGCTGACGTGACTCTCGGGGCGGACCCGGCCGGCGGGTTCAAGATCACCGGGATCAAGCTGACCGTCGAGGGCGAGGTCGACGGCCTGGACGAGGCCGGCTTCCAGAAGGCTGCGGATCAGGCCAAGACCGGGTGCCCGGTGAGCAAGGCACTGACCGGTGTCGAGATCACCCTGGAGGCCAGTCTGGCAGGCTGACCGGGGGCGATACCCTGTCGCGGTGCCGGAGACCACACCGCTGAAGAAGGTCCTGATCGCCAACCGCGGCGAGATCGCCGTCCGGGTGGTTCGCGCCTGTCGCGACGCCGGTATCGGCAGTGTCGCCGTCTACGCGGAGCCCGACCGTGACGCGCTGTTCGTGCGGCTCGCCGACGAGGCGCACTCGCTCGACGGCTCGACGCCCGGCGACTCCTACCTCGACATCGGCAAGATCGTCGCGGTCGCGGAGAAGTCGGGCGCCGACTCGGTGCACCCGGGCTACGGCTTCCTGGCCGAGAACCGTGACTTCGCGCAGGCCGTGATCGACGCCGGGCTGGTGTGGATCGGCCCGCCGCCGGAGGCGATCGAGAGCCTCGGCGACAAGATCAAGGCCCGCCACATCGCCGAGAAGGTCGGCGCCCCGCTCGCCCCCGGCACCAAGGACCCGCTCGAGAGCGCCGACGAGGCCGTCGCCTTCGCGGAGGAGAACGGCCTGCCGATCGCGATCAAGGCCGCCTTCGGTGGTGGCGGCCGCGGACTGAAGATCGCGCGCGAGATGTCGGAGGTCGCCGACGCCTTCGAGTCGGCCGTGCGCGAGGCCGTCAGCGCCTTCGGCCGCGGCGAGTGCTTCGTGGAGAAGTTCCTCGACAAGCCGCGCCACGTGGAGACCCAGTGCCTGGCCGACCAGCACGGCAACGTGGTGGTGATCTCGACCCGCGACTGCTCGCTCCAGCGTCGCAACCAGAAGCTCGTCGAGGAGGCCCCTGCGCCGTTCCTCACCGACGACCAGATGACCCGGCTCTACGAGAGCTCCAAGGCGATCCTGCTCGAGGCCGGCTACGTCGGCGCGGGCACCTGCGAGTTCCTCGTCGCCGACGACGGCACCATCTCCTTCCTCGAGGTCAACACCCGGCTCCAGGTCGAGCACCCGGTCTCCGAGGAGGTCACCGGCATCGACCTGGTGCGCGAGATGTTCCGGATCGCGGCAGGCGAGGAGCTCGGCTACGACGACCCCGAGGTGCGGGGTCACTCCATCGAGTACCGGATCAACGCCGAGGACGGCGGTGCGAACTTCATGCCCGCCCCCGGCACCCTGGCCGCCTGGTCGCCGCCGAGCGGACCCGGCGTGCGGGTCGACGGTGGTTACGAGGCAGGAGAGACCATCCCCGGCTCGTTCGACTCCCTGATCGCCAAGCTGGTGGTCACCGGCCGCGACCGCACCCAGGCCCTGGAACGCTCACGCCGGGCGCTTGCCGAGTTCGTCGTCGACGGGATGCCTACGGTGATCCCGTTCCACGCGGCGGTCGTCAACGACCCCGCCTTCATCGGCGACGGGGACTCCTTCGGGGTCTACACGCAGTGGATCGAGACCGAGTTCGACAACCAGATCGAGCCCTACTCCGGCGGCGGCGCCGAGGGTGAGGAGCCCGGGGAGCGGCAGAAGGTCACGGTCGAGGTCGGCGGTCGACGGCTCGAGGTCGTGCTCCCGGCCGGCCTCGGCGGACTCGCCACCGGCGGTGGGCCGAAGAAGCCGAAGCGCAGCGCGGGGAAGAAGTCCGGCGCCGCCGCCTCCGGCGACTCGGTCACCTCACCGATGCAGGGCACCATCGTCAAGGTCGCCGTCGAGGAGGGCGCCGAGGTCGCGGAGGGTGACGTGATCGTCGTGCTCGAGGCGATGAAGATGGAGCAGCCGCTCAAGGCGCACAAGGCCGGCACCGTGTCCGGGCTCGAGGCCGAGGTCGGAGCCACCGTCACCAACGGCGCCGTGATCTGCGAGATCAAGGACTCCTGACCCCCGGTCACCCCTACCGGCAGCTGCCCGCCTCCACGTGCGTGCAGGTGCCGTCGGCGTACACGGTGTCCGAGCCGGCTCCTCCGTCGATGGTGTCGCCGCCGGTGACCGAGCCGTAGACCCGGTCGTCGCCGCCGTACATCTGCGCGCGAACACCCGGTCGTCCCCCGCGTCGCCCTGCAGCACGTCGGCACCCCCGCCGCCGCAGAGCACGTCGTCCCCGCCACCAGCGTCATCGACGTCAGCCACGTGCCACATCACGCACGCCCCGACGGATCGGGGCGTGCGTGACGGACCGTGCGGATGTCAGCCGGCGTGCATCTTCCAGATGCTGCGTCCGTGGGTGGCGGCGTACAGCGTCTGGTTCGTCGGGTCGAGCGTCAGCCCGTAGACCGCCACGGGCGGCAGGCCCGTGGTCGCCACCCAGTTGTCCGACCCCGCGGTGCGGGTGACCACACCGAAGTCGGTCGAGGCGTAGAGCGAGCCCGTGGAGGGCACCTTGACGATGTCGGTGATCGGCTGGTCTCCCAGGTTGCCGCTGAGGTCCTTGGCCGTCCCGGTGCCCGCGGTCGGGTTCACCGTCACCTCGTACACGTGGCCGCCGGGCGCGTACGCCGAGTAGCCGGAGTAGGAGATGTACGCGTGGTTCGGGTTGGCCGGGTCCACCCAGATGCCGGACGGGAAGCGCGTCGGCAGCCCGAGCTTGACGTCGTACCGCTTGTACTTGACCGTCGCCGGGTTGGTGGCGTCGGCATTCTGCGACACGTAGATCCGGCCGCGCCGGGTGCCGGCCCACAGGGTGCCGTTGTTGCTGGCCGCCCGCTCGACGGCGACCACGTAGTTGGCCGGGTCCCCTCCGGACAGGTCCCCTGCGTTGCCACCCATCTTCCGCCAGTCGCCGCACGTCTTGGCGAAGTCACCGCTGATCTCGTTGCAGTGCTCGTCGAGGTAGGCCTGGTCGCCACCGTTGTCCGTCGTGCGCCAGATGTGCTGGAGTCCGTCGAACACCGTGCCTGCGACCTTCGGGTCGGCCGTGAAGGGCGTGTAGAACGACGCCCCCTCACCCGAGTTGAGCAGCGGGTCTGAGATCCAGTCCCAGCTCGGCGGGCTGCCGTTGTCGAAGCTCACGTCGTGCTGCGGCGCGAAGTAGGAGTGGTAACGGATCTTGCTGTCGCCGGCGTTGAAACCGGACTGACCACCGTCACCACCGACCGTCTCGGAGAACCCGCTCGGGTCGTCGCTCTCCCACGTGCCGTTGTCCTGGGTGCCCGCCTGGATGACGCCGTTGTCGCCGGCCGTGACGCTCGCGGACTGGAACTGCAGTGTCTGCAGGCCCTTGTTCAGGCTCTGGTTCAGCGAGGGAATGGCCGACAGCCACTGCTCGCAGTTCACCCGGTCCGGGCCGACCAGCCCACGCGCACCGCAGTCGCTGCTGCGATCGGCGTAGGGACCCTCCTGGCGCCAGATGCCGCCGTCGGATGCGCTGAAGAAGATCTGCTTGTGCAGGCCGGTCTGGACGAACACGAGCGCGTGCTCGTCGGGGTGCAGTCCGTTCGGGTGGGACTTGGCGTCGTTGGTCATGTCGGTGACGCTGACTCCGGCGTTCGCCGACCGCACGATCGAACGGCCGTTGGAGTTGCCCGGCCCACCGAAAGCGGTCAGCTCGTCGTAGTTCATGGACCCGGACAGGAACACCTCGTCCGGACGGTCCGGCGGGCTCTCGACGGCCATGTCGTAGGAGCACTGGCCCTGGCAGAAGTTGTACGAGCCGTAACCGTCGGTGCCCCGCGCCGGGTTGGAGAGCAGCTTGAACGAGGGGATCGTCGTGGTGCTGTCGTCGGTGCGCAGCAGCGCAGCGACGCTGTCGTCGAAGTACGTCGCGTCGCCGAGGTAGATCCGGGTCTTGCCGTTGGGCAGCCGTGCGGTGTCGAACTCGATCCGGCTGTCCAGGCCCGTGGCAGGGTCACCCGGGGTCTTGATGGTGTAGATCTGCCGGAAGTTGCCGCGCACCCCTTCGCGGAACAGGCCGTAGTCGAACATCGAGATGTAGGCCGTCCCGCTGTGGGTGGGGTCGAACAGGATCTTCGAGATACCGCCGCGGAAGAAGTCGGCCCCGGTCGGCGAGCTCGGGTCGACGGAGTCGGAGTCCTGGCTCAGCGTGAGCTGCCAGGTCCTGGCCCCGTCACGGGTCTCGTACATGCCGACCTTCGCCGCTCCCGGCGGCGTGAAGCGACCGCCGTTGACCGAGGAGGACCCGTGGCGGGCCACGGCGGTGCCGACCAGGATGTGCTTGGCGTTGTGGGGGTCGACGGCCACCGCCGCGACGGACCGGTCGAGGGTGAAGTCCTTGCCGTTGGCGAACGTCTGCACCTTGCGGAAGCTCTTCGCGCCGTCGGTGGACTTGTAGAGACCGAGCCCGGCCTCGGAGTCGCTTGAGCCGTTGGGCTCCCCGGTGCCGACGTAGAAGCCGCCGTTGTTCGGAGCGCGGTACATGCTGCCGATCGCGGTCGACGGGATGTCGGAGCCGATGTGGGCCCACGTGGGGTGGTCGACCAGTGCGTTGGGGGTCTTCCAGAGGCCGCCGCCCGCGGTGCCGGCGTAGAGGATGCAGCTGCTGGGTCGGCAGGTGCGACCCGGGACCAGCGAGGTCGTGCGGCCGGAGACGTAGGCCGGGGTGCCGGTGTAGCTCGTCTCCTCGAGCTGGAGGCCGCCGTCAGGACCTGCCGACGTCCAGGTCGGCGTGGCCGCCGTGCCGGCCGCGGCCCGCTGGACGCTGCGTCCCTGGCTGGTGGCGCCACGCTGACGTGCCTTGCCGAACGCGTTGGCCGCACCCTTCTGCTGCGCGGACGAGATCGTCTTGCGCGGGAGAGCGCGCTGGTCGTAGGCCTCCTGCGACGGACCGTTCTTGATCTCGCCGCTGGCCTCGCCCCCCTTGGCGAGCTTCTCCGAGACGAACGCCAGCGGCAACCGAGCCTTGTTGCGCAGGCCCGGGTGCTTCTCCAGCGCCTCCCGCATCTCGCGTGAGCCGGCGCCCTCGCGCTCGCGCGCTGCTTCGCTCTTGCTGTCAGACCTGGTGACGGCGTACGTCCCGGCACTGACGCCCACCACGGCAACGACTGCCACGATGGCGGTAACGATCCGTCCACGCTTTCCGAGGGACACGGGTACTCCTAGAAACTGCCACGTCGTCGGCCGCGCCCCCGGTCGACTGGCATGGAACGTGTGGCGCACGAATGTGAGCCGTTGATCAAGGTAATCCTGTTGGTCGCCTGTGAGAAGACCCCCGATGGGGTGAAGGTTGACTTTGGCAACCGCCGGGCCGACGGTCCTCCTGCTGGACGTCGCCCGGCCGCCGGGACGGCGGGCACTAGCGTTTGCCGCATGTTCGCGAAGGTGCTGGTGGCCAACCGGGGTGAGATCGCCGTGCGCGCGTTCCGGGCCGCCACGGAGATGGGCGCCACGACCGTTGCCGTCTTCCCCTACGAGGACCGCGGTTCCGAGCACCGGCTCAAGGCGGACGAGGCCTACGAGATCGGCGAGCGCGGCCACCCGGTGCGGGCCTATCTCGACCCGGAGCTGATCGTGCGGACGGCGGTGCGCGTCGGCGCAGACGCCGTCTACCCGGGCTACGGCTTCCTGTCGGAGAACCCGCAGCTGGCCGAGGCGTGCGCCGCGGCCGGGATCACCTTCGTCGGACCCACCTCCGAGGTGCTCGAGCTGACCGGCAACAAGGCGCGTGCCATCGCTGCGGCCAAGGCCGCGGGCGTGCCGACCCTGCGGTCCGTGGAGCCGAACGACGACGTCGACGCCCTGATCGAGGCCACGACCGAGCTGCGCTACCCGCTGTTCGTGAAGGCGGTCGCCGGCGGCGGCGGACGCGGCATGCGCCGGGTCGACGCAGAGTCCGACCTGCGCGAGGCGATCGAGATCTGCATGCGCGAGGGCGAGGGTGCGTTCGGCGACTCGACGGTCTTCGTCGAGGAGGCGGTCACCGACCCGCGGCACATCGAGGTCCAGATCCTGGCCGACGCCGAGGGCAACGTGATCCACCTCTTCGAGCGCGACTGCTCGGTGCAGCGCCGGCACCAGAAGGTGGTCGAGATCGCGCCGGCACCCAACCTGCCCGCCGAGCTGCGTGACCGGATGTGCGCCGACGCGGTGCGGTTCGCGCAGGAGATCGGCTACCGCAACGCGGGCACCGTCGAGTTCCTCCTCGACCCCGACGGCACCTATGTCTTCATCGAGATGAACCCGCGGATCCAGGTCGAGCACACGGTCACCGAGGAGGTGACCGACGTCGACCTGGTGCAGTCGCAGATGCGGATCGCGTCCGGCGAGACCCTTGCCGACCTCGGTCTCTCCCAGGACACGGTCTCCCTGCGCGGTGCCGCACTCCAGTGCCGGATCACGACCGAGGATCCCGCCAACGGGTTCCGGCCCGACACCGGCAAGATCACCACCTACCGCTCTCCCGGCGGTGCGGGCGTCCGCCTCGACGGCGGTACGACGTACACCGGTGCCGAGATCTCGGCGCACTTCGACTCGATGCTGGCCAAGCTGACCTGCCGCGGGTCGTCGTTCGACAAGGCGGTGCAGCGCGCACGGCGGGCGCTGGCGGAGTTCCGCATCCGGGGCGTCTCCACCAACATCGCGTTTCTCGAGGCGCTGCTCAGCGAGCCGGACTTCGTGGCCGGCCGGCTGACCACCAGCTTCATCGAGCAGCACCCGCAGCTGCTCAACGCCCGCGCCAGCGCGGACCGCGGCACCCGGCTGCTGAACTGGCTGGCCGAGGTCACGGTCAACCAGCCTCACGGCGCGGCGCCGGTCTCGCTCGACCCGGTCAGCAAGCTGCCGCCGCTCGACCTCGCGGTGCCGGCGCCGGACGGCACCCGACAGCAGCTGCTGGCGCTCGGGCCCGAGGGGTTCGCCCGGCAGCTGCGCGAGCAGACCCGGGTCGCGGTCACGGACACCACGTTCCGCGACGCGCACCAGTCGCTGCTCGCCACCCGGGTGCGCACGCGCGACCTGCTCACGGTGTCCGGGCACGTGGCCAGGCTGACGCCGGAGCTGTGGAGCCTCGAGGCGTGGGGCGGAGCGACGTACGACGTGGCGCTGCGCTTCCTGACCGAGGACCCGTGGGAGCGGTTGGCCCGGCTGCGCCAGGCGGTGCCCAACATCTGCCTGCAGATGCTGCTGCGCGGGCGCAACACGGTCGGCTACACGCCGTACCCGACGGCGGTGACGAACGCGTTCGTCGAGGAGGCGGCCGAGACCGGCATCGACGTGTTCCGGATCTTCGACGCGCTCAACGACGTCGAGCAGATGCGGCCGGCGATCGAGGCGGTGCGTGCGACCGGCACCTCGGTCGCCGAGGTGGCACTCTGCTACACCGGCGACCTCTCCAGCCCCGACGAGACGCTCTACACGCTCGACTACTACCTCGATCTCGCGGACCGCATCGTCGACGCCGGCGCGCACGTTCTCGCGATCAAGGACATGGCCGGGCTGCTGCGCGCCCCGGCCGCGCGCACGCTGGTCGCCGCCCTCCGCGAGCGCTTCGACCTCCCCGTGCACCTGCACACGCACGACACCCCCGGCGGGCAGCTCGCCACGCTGCTCGCCGCGATCGACGCCGGCGTCGACGCGGTCGACGCGTGCGCCGCCTCGATGGCCGGCACGACGAGCCAGCCGGCGCTGTCCGCCCTGGTCGCGACCACCGACCACTCCGAGCGCGAGACCGGGCTCGACCTCGACGCCGTCTGCTCGCTGGAGCCGTACTGGGAGGCCACCCGCCGGGTCTACGCGCCGTTCGAGAGCGGCCTGCCCTCGCCCACCGGACGTGTGTACACGCACGAGATCCCGGGAGGTCAGCTCTCCAACCTGCGGCAGCAGGCGATCGCGCTCGGCCTCGGTGAGAAGTTCGAGCAGATCGAGGACATGTACGCCGCCGCCAACGACATCCTCGGCAACGTGGTGAAGGTGACCCCGAGCTCGAAGGTGGTCGGTGACCTCGCGCTGCACCTGGTCGCGGTCGGCGCCGACCCGGCCGAGTTCGAGGACGACCCGGCGAAGTTCGACATCCCCGACTCCGTGGTCGGCTTCCTCAACGGCGAG